>NZ_CP136864.1:2400000-3600000 GCF_045689235.1 Congregibacter variabilis
CTATGTCGAACTACAACAGCATCACTTCGCTATCGGAGTCTCCCTTGGTGGACGGTCTGATCTATGCAGGCACCGATGATGGCCTGCTGCAGATCACGGACGACGGCGGCAAGAGCTGGCGTCGTATAGAAGTCAGCCGCATGGGCGTTCCGGATCGGGCGTTTATCAATGACATCAAGGCCGACCTTCACGACCCCGATACTGTGTATGTGTCGCTGGACAACCACAAGTACGGTGATTACTCGCCGTATCTCGTGCGCAGCACCAACCGCGGGCGCAGCTGGGAGTCCATCGGGGACGACTTACCCGATCGGCATCTCGTATGGCGCATGGTGCAGGACCACGAGAAGCCCGAACTGCTGTTCACAGCGACCGAGTTCGGTGTATTTTTCTCCATCGATGCCGGAGACAGCTGGATAGAACTCGAGGGCGGCGTTCCAACGATTGCTTTTCGGGACCTGGCGATACAGCGTCGAGAAAATGACCTGGTAGGCGCGTCCTTCGGGCGAGGGTTCTTTGTACTGGATGACTACAGCGTGCTGCGTGAAGTCAGTGAGGCATCACTTAAGCAGGAGGGCTCGCTCTACTCCACACGCAAGGCCTGGCTGTACATCCCGCGATCCGACCTTGATTTTGATGACTTCAAGGGCTCCCAGGGGGCTTCGCATTATGTGGCGCCAAATCCGTCCTTCGGTGCCGTATTCACCTACCACTTGAGCGATGGACTTCAGACTCTGGCTGAAGCGCGCCAGAAAGCCGAAGAACCTCTTGAAGCAGCGGGCAAGGACATCAAGTTCCCGGGCTGGGATGCCGTCGGCAAAGAGGCGACCCAGGCAGCTCCCGCCGTGCTCGTAGTCGTCAGAGACGCGCAGGGGAACGTCGTGCGGCGCGTTGAGGGGCCGGCAGACAAAGGCTTTCACCGCATCGCCTGGGATCTGCGCTACCCGGCTCCAAACGTTATCGCACTCAATCAGGGTGACGACGACCATCAGCCGCCGCAGGGTCTGATGGCGGCGCCGGGCAAGTACACCGCCACGCTGTACAAGCGCGTCGACGGCCAGGTGAGTCAGCTCGATGAGCCCATTGGATTCGAGGTAGAGCGCCTGTATCAAGGCACGCTGCCGGGCGCCTCCGACGCTGACGTGGCGACATTCTGGCGAGCCTGGGAGAACTCCATACGAGAAGCTTCACAGCTGGCTCTGCAGCTCAAGCGCGCTGTTGCGAGCAGCGATGCTATGGATAAGGCCTTAACGCGCTCGCGGGCAGATACTGGTCAGCTTGATGCAAAACTGCATGAGCTGCGCGAGACCCTGCATGCGCTCAATGCAGAGCTCAACGGCAACCCGGCCAAAGTGGAAGTGGGTGAGAAAACCAAACCCACAGTCTCGCAGCGACTGTCTGCTGTCGAGCGCACAATCTATCGTTCCTTGTATGGGCCCACGCAAACCAGCCGAGAGGGGCTTGCGCTTGCCAACAAGGCCATGGAGTCAATCGGCGGCCGATTGGATCGCGCAGAATCCAGCATGAGGGATCTCGCCAAGGCGCTGGTCGCTGCCGGTGCTCCTTACGTCGAAGGAGTGACCCTCGACTGAGTGCTCACTGAGGACACTGCGGATCGAGAAAGCTCTGCTGCGGCGGAGCTTTCTCACAGTCGCGCCGTGGGGAACAGCACAAAAGATCTTTTGTGCTATGTTGCTTCGATCATGAAAATCGCACCGAGCAACGTCACACACGGAGAGCAGCTGCATGACCGAAATGGAAACGGACTATCTCATCATTGGTGCAGGAGCAGTTGCTCTGGCCTTTGCAGATACCCTTATTGAAGAAGACCCCGACTGCCATATCACCCTTGTAGACAAACATGCCAAGCCTGGTGGGCACTGGAATGATGCCTATGGCTTCGTCGCTCTGCATCAACCCAGCGCAACCTATGGTGTGAACTCACAGGAGTTTGCCAGCGAACAGGTTGACGATCACGGACCCAACAAGGGCTTGCACTCCCTGGCCAGCGGTGCCGAAGTACTGGCCTACTTTGAAAAAGTCATGAACATGCGTCTGCTGCCTTCGGGTCGTGTGGTCTACCACCGCCTGAGCGAATATCGAGGCAAAACCGAAAGTGGTGAGTCGCGCGTCGTGGGAATCTTCTCCGGTGAAGAAACACGAATTCGCGTACGCCGTAAAACCGTGGACGCAACGTTTTATCAGACCTCAGTGCCCTCAACTCACACGCGAAGTTTCAGTGCTACGGACGATATAAATATTGTCCCTCCTGGGGAGCTGCCTAATCTTTGGCGAAACCCCGCATCCCTCCCTCAGCACTATGTCGTACTCGGCGCTGGAAAGACCGCCATGGATACCGTCATCTGGTTGATTCAGGCCGGTGTGAGCGCGGACAGCATCAGCTGGGTGCGACCACGCGAGAGCTGGCTTTGGAATCGTGAGCATGTACAGCCGGGTGAGGATTTTTTTGAGGCGGTCATGGAAATGCAGATCGCCACTTTGGAAGCCGCGCATGAGGCTGCGGAGCGCGGCGCAGATAGTGCCGAGATGATGCGTATTCTTGGTGCTAAGGACTACTTCCTGCGTATCGACCCACAAGTCGAGCCCGAGATGTTCCACTACGCAATAATCTCTCGGGGCGAGATAGAGATACTGCGTCAGGTGAAAAACATTATCCGCCACGGTCGAGTGACAGCCCTTTCGCCGGGAGCACTCCACTTTGATGGCGATGAAGTGTCCGTACCCGAAGACAGTCTGTTTATCGATTGCACTGCGTCTGCGGTGCCATTTTCAGTTAATGATAATGCGGGCCCAATCTTTCGCGGCGATACGATCGTACTGCAACCCATGCAGATACCGCTGGTAGTTCTCAGCGCAGCCTTGGCCGCCTTCATGGAAGCCAACTTCGAGGATGACGAGGCGCGCAACGCTTTGTCTGCGCCCGGCCCGCTCACCGACAAACCCTCGACCTTTGCCTATGCGCAGATGATCAACACGATGAATCGCGGCCTTTGGTCACAGAACCCCAGCATCATGGGCTTTCTCGCTAAATCCCGCCTTGACCTGACCACGGGCACGGTCGTTGGGCTTATGGCCAAGGAAAGTCCCAAGCTGGCAAAACTGGCGCAGTTTCGTGAGACCGCACAGCGCTGCATGCCTGCACTGATCAAATTGGGCACGCAGGCGAAAGCCGTTCATGAGGCAGGCTGAGCGCTGACCTGAACCTTATAAGTGGCACTGGAGTGAACAGTATGAGTGACGTCGAATTCCGCACAATCCAGAACGGGGACATCAATCTGCGTGTTGCGATTCAGGGTTCGGGCCCACTCATCCTCTGCGTACACGGCTGGCCGGAGCTTTGGTACTCCTGGCGCCATCAGATGCGGCATTTTGCGGCCATGGGTTACACCGTAGCCGCTATGGATGTTCGCGGTTATGGCGGTAGTGACAAACCCAGCCCGGTCGCCGCCTACACCCTGGCAGAGCTTGCTGGTGACGCTGCGGCGGTCATAGGCGCGCTGTCCGATGCGCCAGCAATCCTGTTTGGCCATGACTGGGGCGCGCCCATTGTCTATGCGACAGCGATGTTGCACGCCGATAAAGTCGCTGCAGTCGCAGGCTTGAGCGTGCCCTTCCGCCCTGCCAGCGAGGTGTCGCTGCTTGAGGTAGCCCGTCAGGTGTTTGCCGAGCGGTTTTTTTACATGCTCTATTTCCAGCAAGCCAATGTGCCCGAAGCTGAATTTGAAGCGGACATTCCAAAAGCACTGCGCACTACTTACTACTCGGCCTCGGCCGATGCGCCGCCAGGCTCTTTTACGCCCGACAAACCCAGGGACTCCACGTTTTTGGATGGCATGGCTTACCCCAAGCTTATGCCAGATTGGATGAGCGATGCCGATCTACAGGTCTACATAGATGCATTTAATGAAGGTGGTTTTCGCGGACCCATTAATCGCTATCGAGCTCAGAGTCTGGACTTCGAAGCATCCAAAGCCGCGGTAGGTGTCCCACTTGCGCAGCCGGCCTGCTTTATTGGCGGCGAAGTCGATCCGGTGCGCGCGATGATCACCGGTATGGATATGTACGCCGATCTGGAGCCGGGCTATGTGGATCTGCGCGTTAACGAGCTTGTTCCTGCGGTTGGCCACTGGCTGCAACAAGAAGCCCCCGAGGCGACCAATGCCATTCTCGAGCGCTTTGTGCGTTCTTTGGTATAGCCGAAATACTGTTGCGCGCCCCGCAGGCTCGGGTTAAAGAGATCGTTGTTAACAAGCCCCAAAACCCACGCGCTTTGCTCAGTAGTGGTTATTCAGCATTTTGCTGCCGTTCGAAGCCTTTGCGAGCTTCTGACGCCACATAGGCGCGGAGGTTTTGCACGTCGTCTTTATCCAGCACCTCGGCAAAGCTAACCATGCCGTTCTCTGCAAGCAGACCGTCGAGCAAAATCTTCTCGTAGAGCTCGTACACAGCTGCGTCCGAATAGCGCAAATCGGGCGGCGAGCTGTAGGGGCCGACTACCGAGAAACCATGACAGACCGCACAGTAACGATTGTAGGTCTTAGCCCCGGCCAGCAGCGTTTCGGCATTAGCCTCGATTGTCGGCGGTTCTGGCAACGGACCGCGCTTTTCCTGAGGTCGCGGTGTATCTCTGCCGGTGTTGAGTTTGAACGTCAGCACGCGCCCGTCGTTACCGTACTCGTGATGTACTGCGCGTGGGTCATAGTTAGTGGCCACACCGCCACCGCCGTAACCCGCCAATACCGCGATGTACTGCTCTCCATCTAACTCGTAGCTGACCGGCGGCGCGATAATCCCGGTTCGAACCTCGGTCGACCATCGAGTCTCGCCTGTGCGTGCATCATAGGCGCGAAGATAGCCATCGCCAGTACCCTGAAAAACCAGGTCACCTGCGGTTGTCAGCACGCCGCCGTTGACGGCCGTGTTGAGCTTGCGCTGCCAGACAATCTTGCGCGTTACCGGATCGAAGGCTTTGAGATAACCGACGCTACTCGGCTTCTCAAGGTCTACCTCCTCTTCAATCAGAAGGTTTGCAACCAGATCAAAGTCGTTGCCAGTGTTCCATCCAATATTCTTGTATTCATACGATTCTTCGTTGGTATACACGAACTCTGCGTCATGCACCGGGATATAAACCAGTCCCGTGCCCGGGTTAAAAGCCATGGGATGCCAATTGTGTGCCCCACCAGGACCGGGTAGCACTACTTGGGCACTATCCTTGTAACTCACTGCCGGGTTCTCGATAGGGCGCCCTGTTAGCGGATCGACCCCGGTTGCCCAGTTAACCTTCGCGTAAGGATCCGCCGAGAGAAACTCCCCGGTGACTCGATCCAATACGTAGAAAAACCCATTCTTTGGCGCCTGCATGATGACCTTACGCGTTCCGCTCTCGAGCTCGAGATCTGCCAGAATCAGGTGCTGCGTCGCCGTGTAATCCCAGTTATCACCGGGAGTCGTCTGGTAATACCACACGAGCTCGGCGGTTTTAGGCTTGATCGCCAATATGGACGAGACATACAGATTGTCGCCACCGCCGGGGCTGCGGACCCAACGATTCCATGGCGAGCCGTTGCCGGTGCCTACATAAAGAAGATCAAGCTCCGGGTCATAGGCCATCGCATCCCAGGCCGTACCACCTCCACCAATCTCCCACCATTTGTGCTCGGTACCACCCGCCGACCATGTTTCCATCGCGCGCTCCAGTGCCGGATTCTCAACGGGGAGATCGGGGTCACCGGGCACGGTGTAAAACCGCCAGATCAGTTCACCCGACTCGGCATCGTAGGCAGAAATGTAACCACGCACACCATACTCCGCACCGCCGTTCCCGATTATCACGAGTCCATTAATGACCCTGGGTGCTCCGGTGATCGTATATGCCGTATCCTCGGGCGTAGTTTTTACCATCCACTGCTCTACCCCGGTTTTAGCGTCCAGCGCAAACAGCCGACCGTCCAGACTCGCGCTGAACACACTACCTTCCCAGATGGCGACTCCTCGATTGACGACGTCACAGCAAGCGACAACACCGTACTTCCCCGGCACTTGCGGATCATAGGTCCAGAGCTCTTTGCCGGTACGCGCATCCAGCGCATACACTTTGCTCCACGAGCCCGTGGCGAACATCACACCATCCACAACGATAGGCGTCGCCTCCATACCACGAAGCGTGCCGGTGTCGTAGCTCCAAGCGAAACCCAACTCGCCAACGGTCTCTGCATTGATACTGTCCAGCGGAGAATATCGCTGCTCACTGTAGGTTCGCCCATGTGCCAGCCAGTTCCCGGGCTCGGCGTCTGCGTTGCGAACACGATCAGCACCTACATCGGCAATACGCGCCGGTGGCGGCGTAGCGCTTTCATCCAACACCACCGGACTCACCCCCTGCTTGGCCTCACAGGCTGCAAGCAGGGCAATGGAAACAACCGGTATGACAAAAAGCCGTCGAATGCCCTTGCGTGGGTTTGTCTTGGTCATAGCTATTACCTGCTCCGAGTCATTGGATAGGAATCGTGTCACTTTGCATCAAACACAGCCGTAAACTGATTACCGTTGCGAATTTGCACATTTGCAAAGATGGCTGCGCACAGCGAAAAATACTGCAGGAATACCTTAGTTTTTTCTTAGGTTTAGCTTAGGCCCTGTATTTATTACGCTTTTACTCCAAGCTCAATTGCCAGCAAACAGACTGAGTGGTAGTTTTTTAGCGAAATCAGGTAGCAGCAGGCAGCTGCTGATCCAGCCACTGGCGAAACTGCGCCGGCGGTAATGCCCCGGATAGCCGAGCGAGCTCCGCACCGCGGTGAAATACCATCAGCGTCGGGATCGAGCGGATCTGAAAGCGCGCGGCGGTCGCTGGATTGGCCTCCGTATCGAGCTTGAGAAACAGCGCCCGGGTGGCCATATCAGCAGCAGCCGCGCTGAATACCGGTGCGAACTGAACGCAGGGACCACACCAGCGTGCCCAGAAATCGACCACGACGGGTAAATCACTGCGCTGAATAAATCGACTGAAGTTGCTATCACTGCCAATAATCGGTTCACCGTCAACGAGGCGCTTTCGACACTTGCCACAAATGGGTCTGTCACCAAGCTTGGCCCGAGGTACCCGGTTCACGGCGGTGCAATCGGGGCAAATAATTTCCAATGATGTGCTCTGATCAATGCTCATGGACAGCCTCTCCTTCTAGACCTTACTACTCATCTTGGCTGTAGCTGAGCAGAAATCAAGCGCAGCGACCAAATAACCTCTACCATCACCGATGCGACGTTTGCAGGCTTATCGTCGGAAGGATTCCCTGCCACCTTTATGGCTCCCTTGGCACTCTTATGGCGTGTACTCTGACTGTCAGCTACACTGGTTTGCCATGTAAATGTCAGCAATAAGCACCGCGAAAATGAATGAGTTGAATGAGGCTTTGCTCTACACCCTGTCTCAGGTCACCATCGCCCTCGTGGGCTTTTCTGCTATTGCGATCAGTTTTGCCACGCAGACCAAGAAGAACTGGGGCGTCTTTGAAAAGGCCAACGCCTGGTGTGTTTTTGGCTTTGCTGTCGTGGCCTTTCTTGCGTCGATCATTCCGCCGGTAATGATAATGGCGGGTTTAAGCGCGGATGCATCTCTCATAGTTGGCTTTGCTGTGATCGCGATAGGCGTGTTACCCATGACGTTTGGGGGTGTCGTGTTGACGCGAAGGCTCATCGCGGAGCGGGACGAGAAAGCCCGCATCACCCGCTACCTCAGCGGCCGTATGATTCTGCACGGTGCTCCGTACTGGGCAATTTTATGTACATCGGCAGTATGGTTCGCCGCATTTGATTTTCTAATCCCCCGCTCCGAGCCGGTGTACGTCAGCACGATCCTGGTGGGTATCATCCTCTGTCTTATTCACTTTTCGTTTTTTCTCGCGCTAGGTCTTGAGGCGACTGACGAAAACACCAAAGAGAAAATCCAGGCTCCTCATCATTAACGGGAGGCAGTGCCCCTGAACAACCCCCCCCCTAGGCAGCTTGGCACCCGCGAAGTGGTGCTTCTTGCTGCGGCAGGCGCAATCGTGACGGCCAATGCCTACTACATTCACCCGATTATCGGATCTGTGGCAGACAGCTTTGACGTGAGCTACGGACTTGTGGGGCTGGTGCCCGCGCTCAATCAGATTGCCCTGGCCCTGGGCGTGTTGTTTCTACTGCCACTGGGCGATCGAATGAGTAATCGCCGCCTCGCAATTATGTGTATCGCGGCTCAGGTTGCGTCACTTGTCTGCATGGCTACAGTGCAGGACTTTCGTATATTTGTTGCAGCCTCTAGCGCGCTGGGGTTTTTCACAATTACGCCGTACCTACTCCCCGCCTACACCTCAAAACGAGTCCCAAAGGAACGCCTTGGCTTTGTTACCGCGGTCCTTACAACTGGGGTGATTGCCGGTGTGCAGCTTTCGCGAGTCACCTCCGGTGCCATGGGTGAAATACTTGGTTGGCGGAGCGTTTACTGGATGGCGGCAGGGGCTATGGCTCTTTCCATGATTGTGTTGCCAATGCTCATGGATACGGACGAACCGCCGGGCGAAGCAGACAGACAAAGCTATGGCCGGCTTCTAAACTCGCTATTCACGCTCGCCTCAAAACATCCACGTATCATGGTGTCGGGCATCATCCAGGGCCTGGGCTTTTCAGCATTCTTAAGCTGCTGGCTAGGTATCGGACTACACCTGACCAGCTCTGAACTTAATCTAGGCACCGACACAGTGGGCTACTTGGCGGCATTTTCTGCAGTGGGCCTGCTAGTGACCCCGCGCCTGGGTCACTGGGCGGATCGCTTTGGTGCTGAGAAAGCGCGTTTCCGTATGGCCACCATCAACCTTTTAGGGATTCTAACTCTGGGGCTTGCAAGCTATCACTGGCTGTTTTTAATTTTGCCGATCCTGGTAATGAGCACCGTTGGTCCCATGGTCGACGTCACGGGTCGCATGACCAGCCTCAATACACCGCCGCCGGTACGCACCCGGCTCATGACTGTATACATAACACTGATGTTTCTCGGTGGAGGCATGGGCAGTTGGACGGGCACTATCGCCTACGATCTCGGCGGCTGGTGGGGTACCGTTGCCCTCACCAGTTGCTTTGCTGCCTTGGTCTGCATTCTTTCTTGGCAGCAAGCCCGTGGTCGATAACGGAGCAGTAACCCAGCTGTTAGTTCACAGGAGCAACAATGAGTACCGAGTTAACTGACGCAGGACGCAGCGCATTGGCATCTGCTGGCTGGAAGGTGGCCGCTACGCATGCCAAAAAAACCTATAAGTTCCGAGATTTCGTCGAGGCTTTTGGCTGGATGACATCCGTTGCACTCGTTGCAGAAAAACTTAACCACCACCCGGAGTGGTTCAACGTTTACCGTACGGTTGATGTGACGCTGACGACCCATGATATAGGCGGTCTGAGTGAACTCGATCTGAGCTTGGCTGAACGTTTGGACGCGCTAGCCAGTTCGGACGATGGTTAAGCCGGAATGTCTCTGGTTCGCGGGTAGCTCATTGCTAGACCGGCTATGCTGCGGGAGGTAAAACCTTAAGCGTTAAGTCAAAACCGCTGTAAAAGGCCAAGGTCAGCGGTGCGTATCCCAGAATTTCACGCTCTTCATTAACGCGCTTGAGATTTGCCTCCCGTAACTGCCAAAAGCGTGCCTCATCGCGAAGTGACTCATAGGCGCGAGAGGTAAACTCAAAGACATCAAGTATCGTCCTTTTGTTAAAAGCCTGCTCCAATAGCTGCAGGGCTTTTTCGCGATCACCCCAGATAGCCCAATAGCGCGCTTCGCTGAGATCCCGAGCCGACGAGACATCGCCCCCGGCCCTGAAAATATCGATAGCAAAGCGCATGCGCCGCATGGCCTCTTCGTGCATTGCCTGGTTGCCTGTGTTGCGCAGGGCAACGGCCAACTCGAGGTAGGGTGGGGGATCGGCGTTGACGCCGGGACGGAGCCGGGTGGCATATTCCTCCAGGCTGCCTCGGTACTCGGCCTCAAAGTAATCGACCAGACGTTGGTCTTCAGCGGTCTCAAAGAGTACGCCGATGTACACCGAGTGACCGACCATGAAATCCGGCGCCTTCTCGATGGCGGCCTCAGCAAGGTCGATGGCACCCTGCACATCTCTGCGTTGCAGGCGCATCCAGGGTTCAAATACCGGTAGGGTCTTGGCGCTTCCCTTGTACTCGTCGAGAATGCCAAGGTCTCCATAAGAGCCGCGGAGGTTTGCGTTGTCGAGGCTGTTAATAGAGAGCTCCGGGACCGTCTCCCGCAGCGCGATGGACTCACCGATTTTTCCGTCAAGCCGTGCCAATAGCTCAGCCTCAGTAAGGGTTTTTTCTGTGACATCTTGGGTGTTCGCAATATAGCGTTCACCGATACTGCGTGCGGTGTCGCGATCGCCGATATCCAAACTGTAAAGAATCGCATTGTTGACGCCGGGTCGATACAGGGGGTCGATATCTGTCAATGCTTTGAGCTGCGCAGCTACGTCCCGCAAACGACCATCGTTGGCCAGGGCCAGGGCCAGCCAATTGCGGGCATCCAGGGAGTTGGGGTTCAACTCGATAGCGCGACGGAGGCTGGTAATCGCAAAATCGCTACGACCGGTGTCTGAGTTAATCAGTCCCTGTACGGCGTAGGCGTCCGAAAGCTCTGCATCGAGCTCCAGCGCCTTTTCGACATCGCTTCGCGCCCGCAGGAGCGTCTCACCACTAGGAAGGGTTCCATAGGAGCCAGGCCTGTCGGACAGCAGCGTGAGTACTTTGGCGCGCGACGCATAGGCCGGCGCGTAGGCGGGATCAATCTCAATGGCCTTATTAAGTAGCTCAAGTGCTCTTTCCATATTCTTGGGATCGCGGGTAAAAATCAGGTCTCGCGCTTCCAGGAACAAGCCGTAGGCGGTTACGTCCGTGCGCTGCACCGGAGCTAGCTGCTGCGCCTCCTCGACATTGAGCTGGGCCTTCATGGCGATCAGAATCTCTGCCGCAATATCATCCTGGACGGCAAAAATATCGTTGAGGTCGCCATCGTAGGTTTCGGACCAAAGGTGAAAGCCATCGCTGACCTGGATCAGCTGCGCGGTTACCCGGACCTTGTCACCCTGAGAGCGCACGGAGCCTTCAAGAATGTGTGCGACATCCAACACACGGCCGATTTCCCGTAGGTCCTCATTGCGGCCTTTAAATGCAAAGGAAGAAGTTCGTCCCGCGACCTTCATGCCGCTGACCTTGGCCAGCACGTTTAGAAGCTCTTCCGAGATGCCATCGGCGAAGTATTCCTGGTCACCGGCGGGAGACAGGTCCGCAAAAGGCAACACCGCGATGGACGCTTCGGCGACCGCGTCGCTGGCAAGCCCTGGCAGACGATCTGGGTTTAGCAGCCCCGGGGCCAGCATGGCGCCTGCGAACAGAATTAGCGCAAGCACCAACACAATATCCAGCTTGCTGCCGGTCTTTGTAGTAATACTGTCGTCGGCATCTACGGTGGAGGTGCGTTTGATGCCATCGCTCGTGAGCTCAAAGGCCCAGGCAAAGATCAAAGCGATGGGAAATCCTATCGCCAGAAGAGAGACCACTAAACCGTCAAACCATTCGGGCAGGCCGACGGCTTCTTCCAGCGAGGCGCTGACTTGTACTAGCAGCCAGCCGACTACGGCGTATACGCCGGCTACGCGGAATACATTTCGCCTTTTTAACTCGCCCAGCAGACTCACGATACTTGCCCAAGAACTATCTAGACATCGAAGATAGCGCAAGCGGAGACTGGGTACTACTATCGTCGGCCAATATCAGGCAGCGATGATGTTCTTAGTACCAACGACGTGAATATCGTTTGCAATGAGCATGCGTCGATAATCGTCGATAATCGGGTCGTCAAAATCTTGGGTAATTTCGAACTTGGCCCCAGAGGTCGCGGATTTAAAGCAAATTCGGTGACTAAACATTTATCAACGCCCGCGAGAGCTGCTTGATATCATCAGCGATAACGTTTGAGTTCCACGCTTATTTGAGGAATACGAAGATGCTCAAGAAAAACACAGTCCTCGCGACAGGTCTGGCGCTTTACAGCTTACTCATCACGAACGCTGCCCTGGCCCAAGCGCCAGTCCAGCCGATGTCCTTTTTCCTCACAAGCGCGGGCTCCGGGGGCGGCGGCAACTTAGGGGGACTCAAAGGCGCCGATGCCATTTGTCAGAAGTTGGCCGAATCCGTCGGCGCGGGCAACCACACCTGGCACGCGTATCTCAGTACTCAGGGTGAAAATGCCGTCAACGCTCGTGACCGAGTCGGATCGGGCCCCTGGTACAACGCCAGAGGCAATCGCATCGCGACTGACATAGAGCAGCTGCATAGCGTGCTTAACCGGATCAGTGCTTACACAGCAATCGACGAACGTGGTCGGAGTATTCCCGGCAGTGGCAATGCCCCCAACCGCCATGACATCCTCACGGGCTCCCAAACTGATGGGACCGCCTATCCCGACGACAACGATATGAGCTGCAAGAATTGGACTAGCAATTCCGACAGTGACAAAGCCCGCGTCGGCCATCATGACTACGCAGCATGGAACTCCGCTCATGATTCCAGGGGTTGCAGTCAGGCTGCGCTGATCAGCTCCGGCGGGGATGGTTTGTTTTACTGCTTCGCAGTGCAGGAGTAAGCCCTTGGAGGGTTCTCCTAGGGGCCGCATTGCGTTGATCCCAGTCTGCACCAAGCCTGGGCAGCGGTCCTGGGCAAATTCAGAGGTCAGCTCTAAACGATAACTACAGAACGGGAACCCAGTGAAAAGGACCCCTCCACTTATACTCACGCCCAGCAATTTCAAGCTTGTGGTTCCGGCCGGCCGACACATCGCGGTGGGCAACGATGAGCAAAGACCTCTCTCCACCATGCCAGTGGATGCCCACAGCGTCGTAGGCTTGCGTTCTGAGAAGAACCTCAACGCGATCCACATCGCCGGGAACGTCCACGGCTGACTCGGATACGGGGTCGTAGCCCCCATGAGACTGAATAGTTGAGGCAAAAACAGTTGCACCACCCGACTCTCTGCGAATAATCAGAGTGGGATCGCGCCGCAAGTTAAAATCAGGGTCGTTCGCACCCAATCGTGCCAGAAACAGTTCGTCATCTTTCTCGATCGCGGTTGTAATGGTGTTGAAGCGCCCCCCATCAAGCCAGGTAAATGTAGCAGAGGTTCCAATGCCCTCACCCACGGCTTCCCGCCATAGGTGCTCATAACCGTGACCATCGCCCAGGACGCGGAGTTCTTTATCCTGGGTCAAGCTAAAGTTGCTGTGAATAACTTGCCCGAGGTAGTGAAACGGTAGGTCGTAAGTGCGATGGCTATCACTGATCACGCGAAGGACATCGATGACAACAGGGTTGTTTTTGGGGGAGCGAAGCATGGCCACCGTTCGCTGGATGACACTGCCTGCATAAGCATTCTCTTCGCCTGCGCTGACAATCTGAAAGCCGTCGTCTCTAATATCGCTGAACAGCAGGTCCGAATGATTACGACTCGACGCGTCGTACTCACCATCAAACTGAGTCTGACGATCAACAACCAGCGTGTTAGCGGCCACCGTTTGCTTTGCCCAGGATCTGTTTTCGGGCAGGTAGTTGCCCCCACCCTTTTGTTCAATATTGACGAACCGGACTAGACCGTAGTCCTGCAGTACTTCGCGACCGTCGTCGTGAACCGCGATGGCCAGCTTATCAAAATGCCCGTGACTCAAACCGTGAGCACTAAACTTGAACACGGTCTCCAACCCGGCGTCGGGATCGCGAAGCACAGCAATTCCACCGCGCTCCCCGCGAGGGCCATCGCGCAAAATCACGGATCGCTTCAAGAACGGTTGCGCACGCCCCTCCTCAACAGCCAACGCCACGGCCATGCCGCTTTGGTCGAGGGCAACTTGCCCTTGCTCCCTCGCCACCGAAAGAAGGGCAGGATCCTGATCGCCATAGAGGTAGGCTGCGTCTACAGCGGTAACGAGACTGCTATTGCTTGTAGACATTCCCTTTTGGGCATCATTGATGGGGAAGAATTCACCCTGGGAATCTGCGAGATTCAGCAGCGCGTAGGTGGCCTTCACCAGCACGGTATCTTTTTGCTGCAGCACCAGTTTGTCCGGATAGGCGTTCTCCATGGCGATTGAGAACGCAAGGAACGGATACATGGCGTAACGCTGATAGTACGGACCTTCCGTGTAATAACCGTCCGGCGAAAACGGCGCATCCAGATTGGCCAGAAACCCACGGCCCTGCCCATCCGAGCTAATGAGCCCACCATCGTTGTCACGCGCGTCACTGTCGACGCTGGCCTCAAAGCCAAAAAGTGCACGATCAATCAGCACTTCATCGCCCATGGCGACACCAATCATGCCAACCGCTGCACTACCCCATGCGCTATGGTTGTGGACTCGGTTATAGAACTGCGGGTTTTCGAGAGAGATGAAGTCCGCGAAGGGCCGAAAAAGATCCCGCTCCAACAGCTCACGATCCTCGACACTCAGGAATTCGTAGACAGCGTCATACGCCTGAGCCATGTAAAGCAGCCAGTTAGCATCATTCAGGCACTGCCAGAATAAGCGACCTCGCGCGTAGGAGCGTTCCTTCGGATGGAGCGGCAGCGTTGGATACAGCGCGGCGTACTCCAGGAGCATGTCCCGCACGTACTTGCCATAGCGAGGCTCATCAAGAATCTGGTAGAGAAGCCCCGCCTTCTGGGCGACAAAGAAATTACGCTTGTGCCGCTCATGGGTGTAACCGCCGGAGAAATCCCGCGGGATGGGTACGTCAATGCCCAGCGCGATCTCCCGATCCACATCCTCCCTTGCACTACGAAGGCTGTGGTCGAAGAGCGGCGCCTTACCGAGGTTGGCCCGGATCGATTCGACCCCGTCACGCGTGAGCAGAAGACCCGGGTGCTCGATGGCAAATCCCGAGAGAGGGCTTAACGAGGCAGCCACAAAAAGCCAGGAAGCAAAACGTTTGAAGAAAACTCTCAAATCAATACTCCTGGCAAGTGAATGCTCGTATCACCCGTTGACCCTCTCGATGATTCAATACTCAGGAGAACAGTAGCCCACCGTTGGTATCGAGGTTAACGCCCGTCAGGAACGAGGATTCCGCAGACAGCAGGTACGCTGTGATGTCGGCGATCTCTGAAGGATGACCCTCACGACGCAGCGGCGTAGAGGCTGCGATGTTTTTCCGAACCTCATCTTTGCTGAAGGTGTCGTGGAACGTGGTGCTGATCACTCCGGGACAAAGCGCATTAACGCGAATGTTCTGGGGGCCGAGCTCCTTCGCCATAGATCGGGTAAATGTCATGATCGCGCCCTTCGATGCCGCATAAGCCGAAGCACCAGGACCTCCACCATCTCTGCCCGCCTGCGACGCCAGATTGACGATCGCCGAACCATCACCCATGTGCGGTACGCAAGCCTTGGTTAGCATGAACGTTGAATTCACGTTGAGCCGCAGTACCTGGGAGAAGAAATCATCGTCCATCTCCGACAAGGTTTTGCGCGCAACAAGTCCGCCGGTCACGTTAACCAGACCATCGATGCGATCGCCGAAGGCATCTACGCCCGCGGCAACGAGGCTGGCGACGTCTCCGGCGCTTGTCATATCACCCTGAAGAAAAACACATTCACCGCCCGCGGCCCGAACATCTCCCTCTGTCTTTTTCGCCTGCTCAGTGGAGCCGTAGTAGTTAACCACCACTTTTGCACCCTCACGCGATAACTTGAGCACGACCTCGCGGCCGATATCCCGTGCCCCACCAGAGACCACAATCACTTTGTTTTCTAACTTCATCTGTACTTCCTCATTGGTATGCGAGGGATGCGACACCAGTGCCAGGCATCCCGTCGGTTATGGATTCAATTTAGTGCGCCGGGCCGTTTACTGGCTCAAGAAGCTCAATCTTCGGACAAAGCACCCACACGCTGGCCATAGCGACTACCGCCAGGACCGCGCCGATAACGAAGGCAGGCGTGTAGTTGCCGCCGGCAGTGAGCCAGGGCACCAGGGCAGTGAGCCCCGCGGCGGCGAGCTTGGCGGCCATGCCGGCCAGTCCCGCGAGGGATCCCACGGAGCCTTTCCCGAGCAGATCGCTCGGCAGCGTCTGCACGTTGCCAATCGCCGTCTGGAAACCGAAGAGGATCACCGCCATGAGCAACACCGCGCCCACAGGACTACCAGGATTCGCCATAGCAAGCAGCGACGGCAGCATGATCAGACAGCCCAGGGAAATCGTAAGTTTGCGAGAGCGATCGACGCTCCATCCGCTGCTGATTCGATTCCGCGCCAGTAGACCACCGAACCAGGCGCCAAACATGGCTCCCACGTACGGCACCCACCCATAGATCCCGATGGTCTTCACGTCCATTCCATAGACCTCCGCGAGGTAGATGGGGATCCAGAAAACGAAGAGCCACCAGATAGGATCGATCGCCGCTGACGCAATGATCACTCCCCAGCTTTCCTTGCGCTTTAGCAGTTCGACGGTGTTAGGTGTGTAGGCCTCTGCTTCACCCTCGTCGCCCGTCTGGTCCACCTGCCCCTCGAGAATGAATGTTCGCTCCTCCTCAGTGATAAAGGGGTGAGATCCCGGCGGCGCCTTAACAATGAGGAGCCACGGCACCAGCCACAGTAATCCAACAGCACCCACGAGAAGAAAGATCGACTGCCAGCTAAGGTGAATTGAAAGATAGGCAATGAGTGGAATCGAAATAATCCCCCCAATCGCCGCGCCTGAGTTAAAGAGACCCTGCGCTAATGCGCGTTCAACGGATGGGAACCACTCCGCGTTGCCTTTTGCAGCACCGGGCCAGTTACCCGCCTCCGCAACACCCAGTATTGCGCGGAACAGGCTGAAGGTAACCAGGCCTTTCGCGAAGGCATGCATGGCGGTCGCAACGGACCAAATGCCGATGGCGAATACGAATCCCATGCGCGTACCCGCGCGGTCGAACACCCGGCCGAAAATTGCCTGACCGAACGCGTAGGCGAACACGAAGATAACCGAGATCAAGGCATAGATCTCCTTGCGTTCGTCTTCGGTCTTGTCCGGATAAAGCTCAGCGGAGATCTGCGGCCAGAGAACATTCAATGACTGCCGGTCGATATAGTTGATGACCGTGGCGAGTGCGATCAAGCCGACAACCCACCAGCGCAAGTTCCTTATTTTCATTCTTCTAGCTCCTGCTTCGATCGCTCATTGTTCGCCGGCAACATAGCTGTTGCCCCGCAGCGAAACCGTTGGGGGACCTCCGGTCACGAGCTCGACCGCTGTCGGTTCGGGGGTGCGCTGGAAAGTGTTGTTCTGAATAAGGGTGACCGGCTCACCCACCGTATGCTCCACGGCAATCGGCGCACTGTCTTCAAAACGGGAGTCAGCAATCGTGCTGACCTGCACCCCGTGGATATAAACCGATGCTTTGACCTCAGAACGCTGACCGGTACCTACTCGACGCAGCTCTGAGCCCGTCAGCGTCAGATGAGGACCAAAGGTACTTTCGTCACGACCATATCTGGCGAGACTGACCAACGGCCCTTGAATATCTTCGAATTTGGAATCCCGGATCGTCACGTATTCAGCACTGTAGATACCCAAACCGTCGTTTTCCCGGTCGAGTTTCAGTACCGATCCGCTGATCGCCTGAAACTCCGAGTCGTTAATCTGTATGTGATCCGCCAGGGAGGACTTGTTTGCATTGAGGAAATGGAACGACCGATTAACATTCAGATCCCGAAACTCTGAACCGTCGACGCGGATTTCATAGTTAGTCAGCAAGCCGTAACGACTCGTCCGGATGACACTATTACCGGCATAGTCAGGAGCACTGCGGCCCGAGACGGTGACGCCGTCGAGCCAAAGAGAGCCGCCGTCCTGAATCTCAAACAAGGTGGGACGCTCGTATTCAATCCATGCGCCCTGGGGAGCACGGATCGTAATCGCCCTGTCCACGGCAAGCACTTTGCTTTCAAAGTACTCACCGGCACTGAGCTCCAATGTATCGCCCTCTGCGGCATGCGCGATGGCGCTCGATAGCGCGTTGTTTCCGGGGCTCACCTTGATGGTTTCACCGGAGCCAAAGCGTTCACCAAACTGGGGCTTGGGATACCAGTCAACACCGGTGGCATCACGGTTCAGAGCTTGCAGCGTTTTGGCGACGCCAACCTCTGCCAGCGTCGGGTCTGTGGCGTAGTACAAACCATTGGCGGCACGGCGCACCTCAAACGCCTCGTTGGCAAAACCGTCTGTCAGCACAGGATCTTCGACCCCGTTGATACGGTTGCCTTCAAAGGTGATTCCCCGAACATCGTCGTACACCGTGAAAGTATCACGGTGGTCGCGGTGGTATATCAGGTTGCGGGTGAAGGTGGTGCGCTGGGGCGTTGCTGAACGCTCCGCATCGCTGCCGGCCGCAAGCTGGATATGGTCGCTGTCGATCAGGGAATTGTGCTCGATGATCGAGTCTTCAACGGGGTCATAGCGATTGATAGGACCGTTGGGGACGCCGTTCATCACCACCAATGCCCCGCCAAAGCGGTAGCCCTTGAGCCCTTCCATGTAATTGTTTCTGACGGTCTGACGGCGGTTAATGACTCGGATACCACCGGTGTGATCAACGCCATTGCCGATAAAGATATTGTCTTCTACCAGATTGTCATTTCCGTGACGCAGCGTCAGCGTGCCCCGGGATTCGTAGAACACGTTTCTTCGAAACACGTTGCCACCCGACTTATTGGAGACAATCTCCACTTCACCATCGCAGCGCTCAAAGTAGTTATCTTCGACAATGGTCTGAGACATTTCTCGGGAATAGTGGCTCGTTCCTATACGAAGCGTCTCTCCACCGTTGGAACCAAATACTGGGCGAGGCCCAAAGTAGTTATGGTCTATTCGGTGCTGGTTTTGCAGGCTCTTGGCAGAATCCAGCCGGACCGCCATGGTGACGCCCTTGTTGGTCTTTCCTTGCAAGTGGTTGTGATCAAAGCGGTTGTGGCGGCCGTACATAGCGACCCAATAGTCGGGATCCTGACGATCCCGCTTATTGAACCGATCAATGACGACTTCGGACACGCGACTGTGATTGGCGAGGTTCTCCTTGCCAATCCTGAACGATATAACCGATCCCGACGGCGAGTATCCATCGCGGAAAACCAGACCCGTGACGAGAAGATGCTGTCCTGCGAGCTGCAGATTGGATTCGCCGCTAAGAACCACTTCCCCAGGCGTTTCTGCCCGGAGGGTGATGGGGCTCTGGGGCTCACCATTTCCTGAGAAGACTATTTCGAAATCGTGCCACACGCCGCTTGCGAGGATGATGACGTCACCCGGCTGTGCACCAGACACCGCGCTGTGGTACTCACTCTGCGTACGCACAAGGGTTTCGCCGGCGGATGCACTCACTGTGCACAAGAGCAGACAGAGCCCGCAGAGTACCGAACGAAGCCCAACCAGTGCGGCAGCTTGGCGATAAGGCAGCCCTGTCCCCGATACGCCGACGAGCTGACTTTTGGGGAACCGATGGTTTTTAAAATAATTCAAAACAATGCCATTTATTTTCATGGGAGTATCAGGGCATGCTCGCAAGAGGTATCAAAGCCCCTCTTTCCTGAATGACGCGAGCGGCCAAACGGTTTCCCGCGCGAGCGGCATCGGCCAGAGACTCGCCATGCAGGTGCGCGGCGAGAAAAGCCGCATTGAAACTGTCGCCCGCTCCTGTGGTGTCGAGGGGCTGAATGACTTCGTCTACCTGCGCGTGAGTCACCTCATCCGTCCCATCGATGAGCCAGGCGCCGTCAGGTCCGTTCTTGACAACAACAGTATCGACACCATAGGAACGCCAGCGCTTGCCGTGATCCAGCGGCTCAGCGCCTCCAAATAGCGCATCATCATCTTCACTAGTGGGCATAACGATCGATGCGACCTCCCCCACCTGCTCCAGATAGCGACGCGCCTCATCGATAGAACTCCACCCATAAGGACGGTAATTACCATCGAACGCCACAGCGCCCTGGCAGCGACGAGCGACACCTAACAGGCGGTCGCGATCAGCCCCGGACAAAATGGCCATGGAAATGCCGGAGAAGTAAAAGAGGTCTGACGATACGGCGGACTCGATAAGCGCGTCGGCATCATCGAGATCGAAGAATGCACGCGCCGCGGAAGTATCGCGCCAGTAGACGAAGTACCGTTCACCGGATTCATCAGTCCGAATGGCATAAAGCCCCGGTATTCGCGAGGGGTGACGCCCTACACACGCCACGGAGATGCCTTCGTCCGTGAGTCGACCGAGCAGCGCGTCCGAGTAAGCATCTGTGCCAAGGGCGGTGATAAAACTCACGTCATGACCGAGACGAGAGAGGTAAACCGCGGTATTGAGCGTGTCTCCCGCAACCCCGAGCACCGACGGCCCGAGGACCTGTCCTGCCGTTTGGGAGGCGATCTCCAAAAGCGGCTCGCCGAACACACTGACCCTAGCCACGGTTAACTCTCCTTGCGAATACAGCGCGCGAGGTAATGCCAGACTGGAGAGGTTTCGAGTTCTGTCGGATCACGCACAACGACTGATTGAAGTTGCTCAATTGAGTAGCCCCGGAAGCCAAAGGGAAAGACCCGGTATGTAGATCACCGCGATTAGCGCAAACAACAACGCGCCGTAAAAAGGCCAGATGGTCTTTACCGTTTGTTCAATAGGAATCTTCCCGATCGCGCAGCCCACAAACAGCACCGCTCCAACGGGCGGAGTCACCAGACCAATACCGAGATTAAGCAGCAGCATGGTCCCGAAATGTACCGGATCCATACCCAGATCGGTCGCCATGGGCAAAAAGATGGGCGTCGTAATGATGATCAGGGGCGCCATATCCATGAAGGTCCCAAGAAGCAGCAACACCAGATTAATTAGCAGCAAGAGCAGCAACGGATCTTCCGTAATGCCACGTAGGAGATCAGCCAGCTGCGCAGGCGCCTGCAGGAGTGCAAGCAGCCAGCCAAAAGCGCCGGCGGCGCCGATAATGATCATCACCATCGCTGTGGTGCGCACGGACGCGGTCGTCGCTGCGAAAAATCGCTCCCAGGTGAGAGAGCGGTATACGAACAGCGCGACAACGATGGTATACACCACCGCGATCCCCGCGGACTCTGTGGGCGTGAACACGCCTGACAAAACACCAACGACAACGATGCCAGCGGAGAGCAATCCCGGGATAGCGCCAGCAAAGGAAATGGCAAAGGCCCGCCAGCCGGGGAACTCGCCTTTTGGATAATTTCTTTTGCGTGCCACCAGATAGGCCGAAAACATCAGGAGCAGGCCTGTAAGCACACCGGGCACAATTCCCGCGAGGAACAGATCGGCCAAGGAGATACTCACGCCCGCTGCGGCGGCGTAAATGATCATGTTGTGGGAAGGTGGAATAAGCAGCCCCGTCACCGCCGAGGTCGCAGAAACATTCACCACGTAGTCCGGGTCATAGCCCTTGTCACGCATCATCGGGCCCAGCGTTGAGCCGATGGCAGACACACTGGCAATGGCGGATCCCGACACCGCACCAAACATCATGGAAGCACCGACACCCACCTGGCCTAATCCACCGCGGCGCTGCCCAAGGGCCGCATCGGCAACGCGAATCAAGCGCTCCGCAATTCCCGCTCGGTGCATTAGATCGCCTGCAAAGACAAAGAACGGAATCGCCATGAGCGCAAAGATATTCATGCTTGCGGCCATACGCTGAAATGCAACGATCAAGGGAATATCGAGAACATAGAACGTCAGGAGAGAAGCGATCCCCAACGCGAACGCCACTGGCAACCCCATGACCAGAAGCAGCAGCAGAACTCCAATGAGTAACGCTAGTTCCATAGAGGTACCACTTCTTTTGAGCGCAGGTCGGCGAACAACTGCTCCGCCGAAAACCCGACGATGAGGACGCCTGAAATAGAGATGGGCACGTAAGCCAGTCCCCGGGACAGACCCAGCGTCGGAATGACGTGCTCCCACGTCGCCGCCGCCAGTTGAGCACCAAACACTGCCATGGCAATCCCAAACAGAAGAACGAGTAAATGAGTCAGCAAGCGCACCCATCGCCGTGGCCCCTCTGGCAGGGACTCAGCTATAACCGCGATTCGGATGTGGAAGCCCTCTCTAACCCCAGCTGCAGCCGCAATAAACACGTACCAGATCATCAAGAGCAGTGCCGCCTGCTCAGCCCACACCGGGCTGTCATTGAGGACGTACCGGGAAAACACCTGAACCACGATAACTGCCGTCATCAGAAGAAGACCGATACTAGCCACCCACTTGGAGAGCAGACTTATCTTCCCGCTGAATTCTTCCACCGCGTTAGTCACTCGCACCTCCAAACGCTGCTCGCGTCGACGAAACATCGTTAACGATCGCCCGCATCTCTGGCGTGGTCACGAAGCGATCCCAGACCGGAGACATGCGCTCGGCGAACGCCGCTTGATCTACGTTCTCTACAACACTTACGCCATGATCGAGAACACGCTGCCGGGATTTCGCCACTCGTGCATCCCACAGCTCCCGCATAATGGGCACTGACTCGGTAGCCGCTGCCTGCAGGTAGCCCTGCTCTTCTGCGGTCATCTTGTCCCAGCTGCGACGTGATGCCACAAGCACTTCGGGCGCCATTACGTGACGTGTCAGACTGTAGTGACCGGCCGCCTCAAAGTGACGGGTACCTTCATAGGAGGGGTAGTTGTTCTCAGCCCCATCGACCACGCCCTGAATGAGTGCCTGGTAAACCTCACCGAAGGGAATGGGTGTGGGATTCGCACCCAGGGCTTCGACCATCGCCACATAGATATCCGAGTTGGTCACGCGAATCTTCATCCCGGCCATGTCGTCGGGAGAACGAATCTGGCGCTGGGTGTTGTAGAAGGATCTGGCCCCCGAGTCGTAGAAGCACATACCCCTGAGGCCATACGGCATCATGGCATCGAGAATGCGTCGCCCCGTCTGACCATCGAAGGTCGCCCGCGCGTGTTCAATGGATGCAAAAAGGAACGGTAGAGCGAGCACCGAGGTGACCGGCACCACCGATGTCAGCGGCCCGAGATTGACCCGCGTCAGATCGAGACCGCCGAAGACGGCGATTTCGAGTGTGTCTTTCTCAGCGCCCAACTGGCCACCGGGATACACGCGCACGCGCATCTCACCATTAGTGCGCTCATTGAGCAGGCGATCAATGGCAAACAGCCCCTGCGTCGTCGGGTAGTTCTCGGGCTGCGAATCCGCCGCAAATAGCGGCCGCGCTCCCTTGCGCTCGGCACATGCCGAGAGCAAAAGCGGCGCCAGCAGCAGACTCCGTCGGCGGATCATCGCCCCATCCATCCCCCGTCAACGGGGATCAGAGTGCCGTGCACATAATCCGAAGCGCGCGAGGCAAGGAAAACCGCCGCCCCACCCAGATCCTCAGGATCTCCCCAACGGCCCGCAGGAATTCGCTCCAGAATCTGGCGATTACGTTGCTCATCAGCCCGAAGAGCCGCCGTGTTATTGGTGGCGAAGTAACCTGGCACGATGGCGTTCACATTTATGCCCATGGACGCCCACTCGTTAGCAAGCAATCGAGTCAGACCCGCCAACCCACTTTTGCTCGCCGTGTACGACGCGACGCGAATACCGCCCTGCAGTGACAGCAAAGACGCGATGTTGATGATTTTTCCGGAACGCTTGCCCGCAGTCATTGATCGGGCCGCAGCCTGCGCCAGAAAGAACGGTACCTTGAGATTGGTGCCCATCACGTCATCCCAGTCGGATTCCGAGAACTCGAGGGCATCTTCACGCCGGATTATCCCTGCATTGTTTACCAGGATGTCGACGGGGCCCAGTGCCGACTCCGACTTTGCAATGACCTCCGAGGCCACTTCGCTGCGGCTTAGGTCGGCCATGACAACAGCCGTCTCGCCACCTAAGTGTTCGATCTTGGCGACCGTTTCGTCAGGCGCCGAACGCCCTACCAGTGCGATACGTGCTCCGGCCTTTGCTAACGCGATCGCAATCGCCTGGCCCAACCCCGTATTGGCACCAGTTACAACAGCGGTTTTACCGCTCAGATCAAACGGCTGATCCATCAATCCACTCCTGGGTTTCGTCTCGCGAAAACATGCTCCGCGAACAACTCGCTATTTCAGGCCCAGACTGATCCCGCTCCACAACAGTGGAATTCAGTGACTGGGGCGTCGCGTCGAATCTCGCTCGACTAGTTCTGGCATTGTTTCGTTTTCAGCGACGGTCTCCCGATCGCCGTCATAAAACTCAAAGAGCCGCTCTGCGGCGAGCCGACCAATCTTTCGTGCCGGTGTTCTGGCGGTAGTCAGCCTCGGCCACACTCGGGTCGCCGTCTCGAAGTCATCAAAGCCAACCACAGACAGTGATTCTGGCGGCGTATGCCCGGCCACATGTAGCGCCTGCAGAATGCCTGCCGCCATTTCATCGTTTGCCGCAAAAACCGCCGTGGGCGGTGGGTCCAGGTCGAGCAGGTCCGCACCCAAGGCAAGCCCGGATTCGAAGGTGTAATCACCACCGAGCATGTACATGGGAGGCACGCTCAAACCGTACTCGGCCAGCCCCTCTTCGAAACCGGCAATACGTTCCGTGGAAGATCGGAAGCTTCGTCGACCGGTCACGCAGGCAATGCGGGTATGGCCCAGCTTGGCAAGGTGCCGAGCAGCATCCTTACCGCCTTCACGGTCGTTAGTGACGATCATCCGGCTTTCCATATCCAGCGCGATAGATGCAATGCGAATGTAAGCGCAACCTAGCCCCCTCAATACTTCAGCCAGCCGCTCGTCTTCCGATACCGACGGCGTCAAGATCACGCCGTAGAGCTTCTGTACCTCAATGAATCGCTTGGCATCTTCCAAAAACGAATCACTCTTGCGGTCACAGGGATGAACCACCAACTCGTAACCTGTCTGGCGCAAAACATCGAGGATCCCGTGCTGGATATTCACCACGTACTGAGGTGTCGGGTTATCCGTTATCAGGCCCACCAGAAACGACCGATTTGAGGCAAGCCCCCTCGCCTGCGGATCTGGGCGATAGCCAACCTCCCGAATAAGCTCCTGAATCCCTCTGCGCGTGACTTCGTTGACCGACGGCGAATTATTGATGATCCGCGAGATGGTCTTCTTGGAGACGCCTGCAAGATCAGCAACGTCCTGCATCGTAGGTTTGCGTCCACTAGAGTTACTCTCGGCCCATCGCTTTGCCGCCGCGGCATAATCCACTTCCGGCTTTTTATTGCTGCGTCCCACACTGTTCTCCGCATAGTCAAATAACAGAGCGCAGCCTACACTGCCGGCCGTCTTTCTGTGAATTGAACTCCGAAGGTCCCAAGCCCATCGAAATGCACCTGCGCTAGAGCGCCGACTTCCACATCATGGATACCGCTCAATGCCCCGCAAGAAACCATTGTGCCCGCGGGGATATGGATGCCTCGCCCCGCGCATAATTCGATGAGGAAGCTGACCGCCGCAAATACGCCTTCTTTCATCGCCGCGACTGTGGTGCCCACCCGCTCTCCATCAACGGTAACAGCAATGGTGATTTGCTCTGCCAGCCGATTTCGCCAGTCCTCGACCTTGGGCCCGATCACGAGTCCCGCGTTATTTCCAAAGTCAGAAATGATCGCTACGGGGCCCAGACGATTGATATCCGCCATGGGACTACTCGCGGTCTCGGCTCCGATGTAGACCGTAGACAGAAGATCGGTGATATCGATTTCTGACTGATCAATCTCACCAGGTCCAATCGACACTGCAAACTCGGCAATGAACTCAGCCTCAATAGCTGCAAAGCCACCGCGAAAGACGGACATGGAAACTGTCCCTCCTTCTCCCACCGAATGTGTCGCCTCCCTGAAGATGGGACCGGACAAACGCTCAGCGCCGAACTTGGCTTGAAAGGCCTCCGGCACGCCGCCAACTTTCCAGCCACTAATCTCATCTGGCCATACACTGATGGACAGAGATTGAATGCTGTAGGCAGATTCCAGATTCTCCGGCAGATCCCCTGGATAGCCCGTGAGAGGCCGAGCATTCAGACGTGCACTGACCAAACGCTCGGAAATCGCGTTCAACGTCGTGGCCTCTTCATTGGCATCAACAAAGACGCCTTCATTACACAACATAAGCTGCTGACCCTCATTCACGCTCGGGTGAAACGGAAGGAACAAATAAGATGAATAGAGCCCCGACACCCCGAGGGGTGTCGGGACAAGCGCCCGATTAGTTGAAGCGGTAGCTCGCGCCGATCACGATGCGACGGTCTGGAAGACCGACGAAGCAAAGAGGACCAGTCTCACTCACACAGCGCTGATCGATACGCTCCTCCGTGAGGTTTACGCCCTGAAGGACGAAGCTGAGGTTGTCGTTGACGGCGTAAGAGACATTGGCATTCAGCTGACCACGATCAAGCGTGTTAACCGGAAAGCTAAAGGTACTGCTGCCACTGGTGTTCGCGCCGCCACCAAAGTCCTGTGTTCGGAACCCTTCGCGCCAGGTATAACGCATCCGGGCAGAGATGCCGTACTTCTCGTAAAACAGCGTGAAGTTATACGCGTCCTCAGAAAAGTCGAGTAAGCCGCGAGGCAGACAGACCTCACCGAGCACCTGCTCGCCGCGCCCAGAGGTGCAGTCTTCCGCCGAACCGCCGCTGAACTCCTGCTTCGTGTAGTTGGCAATCACACCGAATCCAGAAGCCCAGCCAATACGATCTTCAAAGTCTGCGAGGCTGTACTGGAGCTGCAACTCGATGCCGTCGACTTTCGTGGTCTCGGCGTCGTTGCCAGGACGCGTGAAGTCAACACAGAGGCCCGTGGTGTCGGGGTCGCCCAGCACGTTCGGTATTACCGTCGGGTTGTAGATACCGCCGCCAGGACAAGTAGGATCGGTCTCCCGCGCCAGGCCGCCGGGCGTGGTGTCACTTGGTAGGAGCGCCGCACCTTCGAAGTCCTGACCGAAGATATTGGTGCGCTCCTTGCGGAAGTAACCAACGCTCGCCAGAGCGGCTTCCGCGAAGTACCACTCCGCAGAAATGTCGAAGGAATCGACTTCCTCAGGCTCGAGGCCCGGGTTACCCAGTGCTACCGCCGTGTTCTCCTGATTGTCGAAAGTGAATGCCGTGTTGAGGTCATTAAAGTCGGGACGACGGATGTCAGAACCGTAACCCAATCGGACAATCACACCATCAGCAACTTCCGCCGCGATGTTCAGTCTCGGCAGGATGAAGTCGTAGCTGCCCTTTGTGGATTGGAGCTGACGCATACCGTTTGCATCTTCCGGCCCAAAAGCGACCGAGTCGATGTCCGTCTCGATATAGCGGAAGCCCAGGTTGCCTCGGAAGATACCGAACTCAAAGTTTGCCTGGGCATACAGAGCGGTCGTCTCTTCAGACACGTCGTAGAACTGGTTCTGGTCCGACTGCAGATCAAGAATATCTGGGCTCTCAGGATCGTGCTCGATCACTGCGTTTTGCAGAATTTCGATGACGCCCTCGGGATCCGAGAAGGAGCGGTCTGGGTCGACAAGCAGGAAGTCGCTAATGAACAGTGTACGGCTGTCGGCATCACCGTAGTTGTCGGGGCCACGAACCAGCAGTTCCTCGAACAGCAGCCCGTTGGGGCTATCGACCATGCGGCTAAAGCCACCAATACGATCCTGGATGTTGTTAAACACGCTGGAAGACTCGTTGTAGCGAACACCGAGATCGACAGAACTTAGCGCTTTCCAGTCGAAGTTGTATGTGAAGTCAAAACGAACCGCGTTGTCTTCATTCTCTGTGCTGTTGTTACCGACGATCACCTGATCCAGGACGACATTCGCGGGATTCACAAGATCAGCCGCCGACGGCGCAAAGGGCGAATTCGGGTTGATACCCCACGCCAGCGTGCCACCCGATAAGTCATATTGGAAAGGCACGCAGTTATCGTTGCTCGTGCCATCCAACGGACAATTGGGGTTAATGAAGTTCAGCGTGGTGCTGAGATTGGGGTTGGTGGTATCGCTGCTGGTACGGGCGATTTCGGCCCGAGCCACCCAGCGATCACCCGTGTATTCCCCAGCTAAAGAGAAGACTTGGCTGTCCGTAACGCGAGAGCCGGTGTCAGTAGAGTAGCGAAGATTCGGGTCGTCATCGTCGAGAGCGAGATCGGGCTCGATTGTTCCCTGCAGAGCTGCGGGGAACACGCCAGGGCCGACGCCAAAGTCGACGGTTTCAAACGCCGTTGGGATGCTCACATTCCGAAACGCGCTCACCCCGGAAGCCTGCAAACGGTAGCTGTCCTGACTCCGTTCCTGCTCGTTGATGATGGCGTCGAAGCTAAGTTTGAGACGGTCGCTGGGCTTCCACTCAAAGGTGGTAGCCAGGTTGGTGGTCTCGTAGTCAAAGTTTTCCTGTTCCTGCACAAGGAACTGAATACCCAGGAACTCCGCAGGATCAGCACCTGGGGGCGATGAGCGGTTATCGCGGTCCGTTCTGGGACGGAAAGAAACTGATTCCTGTTCCGTGTAGCTACCGGTGATTACGAAACCGATTTCGCCGATACCGGTATCCCAGCTATTGCCGTAGGCGCCGGAAAATCTTGGCTGAAAGCCCTCTTCGCTCAGACTGCTGTCCTCTGCCTGAAGCTGGATCGAAGCGAGCTGCTCAGATAGATCAAGGGGGCGAATCGTCTTCAGGTTCACCGTGCCACCGACGGAGCCCTCGATGGTTTTGGCTTCAGGGGATTTGATGACCTCCACCGCGGAAATGATGGCCGGGTTCACATCTTCGAAATCGATGCCGCTACGTCCTGATCCAGAGCCCGCTGTGGCAACACCATTGAACAAAACCTGGTTGGCATTGGTGCCGCGAATCTGGACGCCGGTGCCCACACCGGCGGTTCGGGTGATCTGTACGCCCGTGATGTTCTCCAGCACCTCTGCAAGGTTCTGGTCAGGCAGCTTGCCGATATCTTCGGCGATGATCACTTCGACCAGGCTATCGGCGTTCCTCTTCTGGTCGATGGCACCAGCGAGAGAGCCGCGAATACCCCTGACAACAACCTCCTCGGTTATCAGGTTTTCGGCGGTCGCTGAGGCTGGGTCGGTGCTTTGCTGAGCGAGTGCTGCAGACGTGGATACGATGGCCGCAACGGCAATCGCTAACTTAGATAGCTCTAGATTAGGTTTCACTGCTTTATCCCCTTCAAAAGAATTATTGTTTTGTATTGAGGTTCGTTATGTGTTCCTTGATGCAGAATACGAAAAATGTCACCGGTGTCAATACTTTCTTTAGGCCTCTCATAAATCGCTCGAAAAATTAGCTATTGCCTGAACGAGCCAAGCGCGATATCTTCCCTAGGAATTGCAGCACAATAGAAAGAATAACGCCGTGAAACATAACTTACTAATAATTATAGTTTTTTTTAGCATATTCGCTGGAGCTAAGGCATCCCAGGAAGCCCCCGGGGGCCAGCGGAACGATAGCCTAAGTAGCCCACCCTCAAAAATGTCCTTAGAGACATTTTTAGACGGAAATTTTCTTCCGGACTTTTCTTATGCGGGATACAAAAACGGTGTAGAGCCCCTCCCCCACGCTGCCGGGGGCGTCATCAGCGTGGGCGAATTCGGTGCCCAGGCCGACGACAGCCTGGATGATACACAGGCCGTCAGAGCCGCGCTCAAAGCTGCACAAGATACGAAAGGCCCTGTTGTCGTTCGTTTCGAAAAGGGCCGCTACCGCATCTCAGGTGTGCTGAAAATCGAGCGCTCGGATATCACACTGCGAGGCATGGGCTCCGGTCAAAACGGCACAAGCCTTTTTTTCCCGCGTCCCCTTAACCAGGTAGACAAGTCCCCATCGCTGAACGAACTACGGCAGTACATCAGGAACCTGGATAAGCGGCAGGTTGAGCCACAACGGAACATTAACGAGTATTTCTCCGAGTACTCGTGGAGCGGCGGTTTCATCTGGATACAAAAGCCAGGCTCACGACCCGCTGCCTATCTCGCCGACAGGGACCCACAACCCACGAAAATCACGGACATCACTAGCGGTGTGCGCGGTCAGAGCACAGTAGAAGTCGCGAACACGGGCTCGATCAAGAAAGGCGACATCCTCCAGATTCAGTGGATCAACCGCGACGGCCCCGAAGCGGGGATCATTAAATCGCTTTACGGAAGCCACTCAGAGCTGGCCGGCTCTCATCACTGGTCGTTTCCCGAGCGGCCGCTCGTGCGCCAGACATTGCGAGTGCTGAGCGTAGATGGGCGAACACTTACGCTCGCCGACGCTCTGCTTCATGACATCAACGAGACCATACCCGCACAGCTCTCACCCTGGGATGGCCTTGTGAATGTGGGCGTTGAGGATCTACACCTCGAGTTCCCCGTCGCTCCTCACTTCGGCCATCACCTGGAGCAAGGCTACAACGGCATCTACTTCACAAGCTCGTTTGATTCCTGGGTTAGAGACGTGCGCATCACCAACGCAGACAGCGGCATCCTTAGCTACAGTAGCGCCAATTTGACTTACTCCAACATCGTGACTGATGGATCTCGGCCCGCGCACTACGGCGTACATCTTGGAAATGTGCACAACGTGCTGATCGAAGATCTTCGAGTGATGAATCCCGTTCGGCACTCCCTAACGTTCAACACCCAGTCGACAAAGTGTGTGTACAAAAATGCGGAGGTGTTCGTTACGCCAACACTCGATCAGCACGCGGGGGCCAATCACCAGAATCTCTACGATCAAGTGACACTTCACATGCCCGCACGCTCCACGGACAATGGGCCGGCAGCCCCGGTATTTGATGGCAGCGGTGCGCCTTACTGGCAACCGGGACACGGCGCCTACAACACCAGCTGGAACCTACGGATACTGATCACCGGCGGTGCCAGCTCCGACGAAACTGTGACGATCCAGGGCGTTGACGAAGGACCCGATGCCCGGATCATCGGCCTCCACGGTAATCGCCACTTCGAACTCGATTACCGGCCGCAGGCTTACGTCACCAGACTGAACGAGAAGATCGGGTCCATACCGTCTCTTTACGACTATCAGCTCCGCCTTCGGCAAAAGGGTCTGCCCGAGTATTAGCGCGATCAAAAAATGCGCGGACAAAACAGAACAAACAACATTTGAGGCTACAAACATGAAGATTGCACTGATTATCGAAAACAGCCAGGCCGCTAAAAGCGACATCGTCCATACAGCGCTTAAAAACGTCGCAGAGCCCCTTGGTCACGAAGTACACCACTACGGAATGTACAGCGCAGATGATGAGGCGAGCCTGACGTACGTAATGAATGGCCTGCTCACAGGCATTCTGTTGAACTCCGGCGCAGCAGATTTTGTGATCACTGGTTGTGGCACAGGCATGGGCTCCATGCTTGCATGCAACGCCATGCCCGGCGTCTTCTGTGGTCTAGTCATCGACCCAACCGATGCATTTCTATTTGGACAGATCAATGACGGCAACGCCATGTCCATGCCCTACGCAAAGGGCTTTGGCTGGGCAGCAGAGCTCAACCTCGAAGACTGCTATCGCAAGCTCTTTGAACACGAACGCGGCGTCGGTTACCCGAAAGAGCGCGCGGCCATCATGGCCAAGAACCGAGGAATCCTTGCAGACATGAAGGCAGCCAGCTGCCATGACATGCTGAGTGTGCTTAAGACGGTCGATCAGGACCTACTGCGGGCCACGATTGCCGGAGAGCGTTTTGCGGAACTCTTTTACGCGAACGCCAAGGATGAGGAGATGTCGGAGTATCTGAAGTCCTTGTAACGCGACATTGAATGCCGCCGATTGGGAGTCATTACCCATTGCGGAGGGGATGGCAACATCAATCGGGTTTAGTGAGAAACGGTCTGTCCCCCGTTGATTGGGTAATGCGCCCCGAGCACAGCTTTCTCCGGGTGCGCTTCGACCTAATCACGCCCGGCCCCGCCTGCCGGCCCGATTCCTCCCGCTTCGCCAAGATCGCCGAGCAGTCGTTGAAACGCCGGGGTGTTGCGAATAGCGTCGTAGGCTGGAGAAAAGGGTTCAAGGTAGGAGAGCGCTCTGCTGGGTTCCTCAAGGGCGTTGCGCAGGCAGGCATTGGCCTGCTCGAGGGCCTGCGCCAGGCTCAGCATCCGGCAGTAGTAAACCCGCTCGAGCAGCCACTCCGCGCGGTCCATCTCCGGGTCATTCCAGGCCTGGCCCAGGCGATCAATGACAAACTGTTTGTTCCCGCTTGCGAGCGCTAGCAGCGCTTGCTCCGAGGCACGGATGGCAGGAGGGTAGTGCGCCGGATTGCTGTCCGGCATTCCCAGCAACTGCTGAACACGGGGCAGATGCCGGGTCAGCGCTTCCCCATCGTCGGTGATCAGGCTGTGCATGATTTTTGCCAGCAGGTCGTTGGGTAAATATTCCAGTGGCAGCGGCGCATCCGGTGGCACGCTGCGCATTTGTTCTAGAAGCAGCGCTGCGTCGGCGAATTTTCGCTGGGCCAGTTGCGCCTCCCAGAGCGAGAACAGATAAAACTCCGGGCTACCGCCCCTGGCGCTGCCGATCAGTTTTTGTAAATCCTGCTCGTAGCGAGCGAGGCTCTGGTGTTGCCAGAGCTGCAGCTGTGCGCGCAGAAAATTCAGTTCGGCCGTAGCGAAGTCTCTTGCCTGCACTTCTTCCAGTGCATCGGCGTAGCGATGCAAGGTCATTAATCGTGTTACCACCATGTAATGGTGTTTTGAATTCTGTGGCTCCAGGGCGCGGGCCCGATAGGCGGTATTCAGGTACCCCTCCCAGTCTCCCTGGCGGCGTTTGATGTAAGCCTGTATCTCCAGTAGCCGCGGATCGCTCGGCGCCTTTTTCTGGGCCTCGGCAATCAGCGCATCGGCCCGCTCAAAATCCCGCAGCACGTAGTAAAAGTAAAAGCTCTGCGCGGTGTAAAAATCCGCAGAATTCGGTGCGATGTTACCGATGCGCTCGATCAATGCCTCGATGCGTGGAAGCAGATCCGCATCGCCGCCGTAGACCCTGAGGGCCAGGGCACCAACCGCCTCGACCATGGGGCGTGTGAAGTCGGGATCAAGCTCGTAGGCCTCCTCGAGACCGCTGACAAAGCGCTCCCAATTGCTGTTGTCCAGATGCACCTTGTCCCGCCACTGCATGGTTTCATGAAATGCGCGATAGGCAGCCATGTTGCGGGTGGGAATCAGCGCCAGCTCGGCGCTGTCTGCCTCGCTGAGCGTGGCCTGCAGCGCCCGCGAGATGGCCCGGGCAATATCGGCCTGCACCTCAAAGATGTTGCTGGCGGTCAGCTCCCCATCGAAGGTCTCGGCCCAGAGATGTTCATCGCTGCGCGCATCGATCAGCTGTGCATTGATCCGTATCTGGCTGCCGGCAATGCGCACGCCGCCCTCTAGCACCGCGTCGGCCCGCAGCTCCCGACCGATCTGGGGGATGCTCTTGGTGGTGCCGGCGTACTGCAGCACCGAGGTGCGCGAGATCACCCGCAGGCTCTGGATCTTGGCCAGGCGCGTCAGCAGATCATCGTGAATGCCGCTGGCAAAAAATTCGCCGTCATCGCCCGTACCCATATGCTCAAAGGGCAGCACGCCGACCATCGGCGGTCCCTCGGCGCGTTCGGGCTGCTCGATCGATGTGGTCTGCGGGAGCGGAATCTCAACCACGCCGCCGATCACGCCGTAGAGCACCAGCCCCAGCACCAGCAGCAGTGCGGCGAGGAGTCCATAGTCGGCGGCGCGAAGGGGTTCAGGTTCGGCGGCTTCGCCGCCCACGAGGGCCCGGGTTCGCTGAATACCGTTGGCGGTAATATCAAAGAACCAGGCAAAAACCAGGGCGACGGGGAAGCCTGCAATCGTGGCAAAGAGCAGGTAGCGGATGCTTTCTTCGGGCAGGCCGAGCCCGGGCAGGAGCACGTCGGCCACCTGCATCAACCCCCAAGCAGCGAGAATGTACAACGCCAGGGTGCGCAGTACCTTTCGCCGGCGAATTTCAGCTAAGAGTCTCATCAGGAGGCTGCGCTAATCGCTTTCAACAGTTTGCTTCTCAGATAGTAATTCTAAAGATAACGAGGGTAGCAGAACCGGCGTTTGCATTGTTCAGAACCACAGTTAGCATCCGAGGGTGGTACACATTCTCCGTCCGTTGAACGAAGCATCTGCGATCAAAATGTGAATCACTTTACTGAGATGAGTACAGTCGGAGGCAATGTTAGATTGTCGGTCCATCAAAACTAACGGATTCCTCAGATGCCTCGATTCTTCAGCTCCATTTTATTGGCCGTTTTGCTTCATGGAGTTTCGGACGAAGCGGCGGCCCAGAATGGCACGAGGGCGCGTGACTTGGGGATTACGCCCGGTGTGTTTAGCCCTGGCACGCTCAACGCCATCACCGATGTCAAAGGTGTTCGTGTCGGGCACAGTACACGGCACGACGGCGACTCAGTCCACACTGGCGTGACGGCTATTCTTCCACACGGCGATGTTGTGTACCACAACCGTGTTCCAGCAGCAATTCACGTCGAAAATGGATACGGAAAGCTCATCGGTAAGACACAAGTCGATGAGCTCGGCGAGATTGAAACACCGATATTGCTGACGTGCACACTGTGCGTCTGGAAGGCGGCTGATGCGATGGTAGCGTACTTGCTGGCCGACTCGACGATGGAGAACGTACGGTCACTAAATCCAGTCGTAGGTGAAACCAATGACGGGTATCTCAACGACATTCGCGCGCGACCGATTACCGCGCAGATGGTGCAGGATGCCCTGAGCGGAGCCTCGGGTGGTCCTGTTGTCGAAGGCAGCGTTGGTGCGGGTGCTGGAACTATCGCGTTCGCTTGGAAAGGTGGAATTGGAACGGCGTCTCGGGTGTTGCCAAGTCGTGCAGGTGGGTACACGGTTGGCATACTCGTTCAAACAAACTACGGCGGGATCCTTAGTGTGAGTGGCGTGCCACTCGGACGAATGCTCGGTCAGTACGCATTCAAGAATCTGATCGACGACGGATCTAGCGCCGATGGAAGCATCATGGTTGTCGTTGCAACGGATGCGCCACTGGATAGCAGGCAGCTAAAACGACTTGCACGCCGAAGCATGGCTGGCGTTGCTCGGACGGGTTCATCGTTCTCAAATGGCTCAGGCGACTATGCGATAGCATTTAGCACCATTCGCGTTGGCAGTAGCATGCAGCTTCTGAATCAGGAATTGTCGCCCCTGTTTCAAGCGGCCGCCGAGGCGACCGAAGAAGCCATCTACAACTCATTGCTTGCGGCGACAAAGGTCGACGGACATTTGGGCTCGGTCGAACCGATACCAATCGACGCCTTACGCGACGCTCTAGAGCTCCGAGATCGATAGTTTCCGTTACGCTTTGGACCGATATAGCTTGGGCCGACGTCCAAATTGCTGCGCAATTTGTCGAACAGCAGTTCTCACCGAAACCTAATCCTCCAAACGAAAACCCCCGCCGATGGCGAGGGTTTGTCATTTGGTAGGACCAGGCGGATTGATCACAACAGGCTTTGGCCTGCTGTGACCCCTGCGGGGCGCGGTCGCTGGAACTCATACGCGGAGAAAGCCAATGGGCCGGAAGCTCCCGCTAGCAGAGCGCCACCGGCGCCGATAAGCGTAGAACCCAGAAAATCCCTCTGACTAATAGACGCATCCATACCTAGGGCTCTATCAAATTGCTTCATGGGTACGTCTCCACCAAATATCCTTTTTTACTGCACATTTTGCGCAGAGTCATGACATAGCATAACCCTGTCCAGTAACCATCGTAGTGATTGTATATATGTCAAAGTCTAATGTTCACATCCTTTTGGTGCTTGGTTTTTCGACTGTCACAGCGTGCGGCGGAGGTGGGGGATCATCAGGAGCAGAAACCGCGGCAGATATCACGGCAGATGCGCCAGATACACCAGCGGTCGCAAGCTGCGACGCTGGCCTTCCCGATGCCTACTTATATTTTGGTTCCAATGTCGAGATCGCGCTTTCTAGTGACGGGTGCAATGTCATTCTCAAAACTGACGGGCTACCTAATCACGTGAGTACCTATTGGACTGAAGGTTACCCATTGTATGAAGCGCCGACAGAAGCGCAGGCAGCACGTATGACGGGCAATCGACTGGAGGAATCCGATGCTAACGATGTGACAGTTTCCTTGCCTGTAAAGCCAGAGAAAGCACCAAGCTCTACAGGGACAAGCCTTGGCATTGTCGGCTACGCTATCAGCGGAAGTTATGTCTTCAACCAGTACGAAGGAGGAAACACGGTTGTGGGGGGAGGCGTTGCTCAGGGCCTCGACAACGATGGCGCGCATATAGGGCCATCCGTTTATCACTATCATCTGGAGCCAAAAGCAAGCATATCAAACGATGACGATAACTTGATTGGCGTGATAGCCGATGGTTTCTTTCTCTTTGGAAGAAGATGTTGGGCGCTGGGCGGTGAGACGGCTGCGACTGCAGATCAGTTAGATGCATCGGGAGGCCACGTTACGCAGACGCAATACTCTAACGGCATTGAAGAATACCACTATCATATTTTTGAGGAAGCAGCTGGCCTTGTAGGTATGCACTACCTCTTCCCTGGCGATTATCAAGGTACGCCAGTAGAAGGAAGCTAGTAAATGAACGCTAAAACCGCGTGGAGGCATGGGCTGACTCTCTTTTTGCTAGTGGTCGGTGCAACAGCATTATCCGCTTTCGTTGGGAAGCAGCCGACCAGTGGATTGACGGTGCATAAGTCACTGATTTCTATCGAGCCGTCAACGGGTAATCGCATGTATGAAGGATCAATCTTCAGCGGTGATGCCGTGACATATCATCCATCTGGTCAGATGGCTACTTTGGAACAATTCAAGGATGGACGTTGGCATGGGCGAAGCTCCCGGTGGTTTGAGGGTGGAACACTAAGCCAAGAGTCTTTCTATAACAGAGAAACACCTACCGGCACTCATAGAAGTTGGTGGCCTAATGGAAAACTCAAAAGTCGGTCTCAGTATGTCAACGGCAAGCTCAATGGCGCCCTACTCAAATGGTATGAAAGCGGTGAGATTTTCAAGAAGCTGAACTACCGCGATGGCAATACCGATGGCTTACAAAAGGCATGGCGTGAGAATGGAGCGCTATTTGCTAATCACGAATTCCGAAATGGACGCGTTTTCGGCCTCAATAATTCGAATATGTGCACTGGACTTAAAGATGAAAAAATTGCAGCTAACTACTGATAGCTATCCACAATTTCGACGATGCATTATCACATTGGCGCTGGGATGTATGTCCGCGTTTTTTTGCTCACTCACCACGGCTGCCGATAGTCAATTACCCTATTACAACAGTCCGGATTTTACTCCTCATTGGTTCGATCCGATGAGCGAAGAACTGTTGGGGTTCCACAGAATCCCTTCATTTAGCTTTACGGATCAGGAAGGTCGCAACGTAACGGATAGAACGATTCAGAAAAAAATTTATGTCGCGAGCTTTTTCTTTACTACTTGCCCGGGAATTTGCCCGACTATCCGTTCGAAGTTATCCCGTGTGCAGGACGAGTATCGGGATGATGACGAAGTTAGGATCCTGTCTCATTCCATCCAGCCAACAATCGATACTGTCGAGATTCTTAAAGATTATGCTGAGCGGAACGACATCCGAAGTGATAATTGGCACCTGCTGACGGGAGATAAGAGAGATATCTATAGCATTGCTAAGAGCGCATATTTTGCCAGTGAAGACTTAGGACTCGAGGAAGCCGAAAATGACTTTCTGCATACGGAAAACCTGCTGCTTATCGATCAAAATCGGCAAATTCGTGGCATATATAACGGTTTGAATAACACGTCAGTCAGTCATCTCATTACAGACATTCAAATACTGAAAGATGAACGCGCTGATTTGCTAGATTAGGAAAACGTTTGCTTTAGGCACCACGTGGACCTTCTCCCATACTGACAACTTAACTGGCTCAGATAGCTAGAATCAGGCCATGAATACTTACGAGCACCAGGGACTCCCGCCTGAAATCATCAGCTAGGCCGTGCGCATAAAGCGGGGCTGGCCCTTTCAATCAGTGGAGTAGAGCCGTGGCTTGAGGACCGCGTGTGTATTCCGCCGGTCTTCAAGAGTTAACTTGTCAGTACCATCGTTATTGATTAAAAACTCTCGCCGATGGCGAGGGTTTGTTATCTGGTAGGGCCAGGCGGATTGATCACAACAGGCTTTGGCCTGCTGTGACCCCTGCGGGGCGCGGTCGCTGCGCTCCCGCGTCTAAATTGCTGCGCAATTTGTCGAACAGCGGTTCTCACCGAAACCTACTACCCCAAACGAAAAACCCCCGCCGATGGCGAGGGTTTGTCATTTGGTAGGACCAGGCGGATTCGAACCGCCGACCTCTACCATGTCAAGGTAGCGCTCTAACCAACTGAGCTATGGTCCTAAAAGGGACGCGGATTATACGGCTGGGCCAGCTGCGGCTCAAGCGCCCCGTAGCAGCTACCGAATCACAGCCAAAGCCAACAAATCGCCAGATTCGTCCTAAGTGCTTGATTTAGGTCACAGGAATGCTATTTGCGGCTCACCAAGCAGCACAATCGTATTAGACTAACAAAGCGTGGTTAAAAGAACGGTACGGGCGACATGGAATCATTTCATTGGGACGCGGCCTTTGTCACGGGCCTGAACGAAGTTGATGAGCAACATCACAAGTTGGTGGACCTGATCAATGAACTGGGTGACGCTATTTCTGCAGATAGCGCTGATGATGCAGAGGTCTCCTCAATCATTCAGCAGCTGTTCAGCTACTCCCAATACCACTTTGCCGAAGAAGAACGCATGATGCGCGCTGCCAATGTTGACCAACGACATCAGGTGGCACATTTAAGCCGACACAAGAACTTCCTCGAAGAAGTTCAGTACATTCATGCAAACATGACAACCGACGCCAATGCGGCCAGTCACCTGCTCGAATTTCTTACACATTGGCTGGCCTACCACATCCTTGGCTCAGACCAGAATCTGGCACGTCAGGTTAAGGCTATAGAAAGTGGTGTTTCTGCCAAGCAGGCTTTTGAAGACGAGGAACAACGGGCGAGCGATGCCACAGGTCCCTTGCTGGCTGCACTTAATGGTTTATTCCAGCAGGTCTCAACCCGTAACCGCGAACTCATGCGGCTTAACCAGTCGCTTGAAGCCAAGGTAGCAGAGCGCACTCGCGCACTCACCGAACTCAATACCCAACTGGACGAGCTGGCGAATACAGACACCCTCACCCAACTTCCCAATCGCCGCCACGTGATGGAGTTCCTCACGGATGCCTGGCAGGAGTCCCTGCTTGCAGACAGCCCTCTTGCCTGCATGATGATCGACGCAGATCACTTTAAAGAGATCAACGATCGCTACGGGCACGAGGCCGGCGATCAAGTGTTAAAAATTCTTGCAGCGCAGCTAAAAAACGGCAGCGCCAAGGATGACTTGCTGGCCCGTTTGGGCGGCGATGAATTTCTGATCATTTGCCCAAACACCACACTTGAAGACGCATTGGCTCGTGCAGAGCGTCTCAAAAGTGCTATTGCGGGACTCAGCGTCATCGCCGGCGAAGGCGTATGGAGCGGCAGCGTCAGCATCGGTGTTGCAGTACGAGAACCTGCATTGCGCGATCACATTGCACTGGTCAAAAAAGCCGACCAGAGTGTCTATGAGGCCAAACGAGCAGGTAAAAGCTGCGTTAAGTCCCTGCAGGCGGATGAGCTCCTCAATCAAGTCCTGTCGGGCTAGACGCCTGAGAATCACGATAAACAATCTCACCGGCCACCACTGTGAGCAACACCTTGTTGCTCCAAAGCTGCTCCCGGGGCACGGTAAAGAAGTCATCTCGTACAAGAATGAAGTCCGCCGCATACCCCGGTAAAAGTCTGCCAAGCTTTTCTTCAGCGTGTCCTGCGTAGGCCGCGTCTTCAGTAAAAAGTGACAACGCTTTGTCACGACTGAGCGCCTCACCTACTCGCCAACCACCCGGAGGCTCGCCATCACGATCCTGCCTGGTCACTGCTGCATGTAAGCCAAAAAATGGATTTGGTGGCTCCACCGGAAAATCAGATCCTCCGGCGAGTTTTGCGCCGCTTTCAAACAGCGTCTGCCAGGCATAGGCTCCCTCAAGACGCGCTTCCCCCACACGATCACCGGCCATGTTCTTGTCGCTGGTAGCGTGTGTGGGTTGCACAGATGCAATGACACCCAACTCGGCAAAGCGCTCAATATCCTGGGTCCGCAGAATTTGCGCATGCTCGACTCTATGACGAAGCGTCCGTTGCTGTGGCGCGGTACTTAAGGCCTCGAACTCATCAAGCACCTTCGCATTCGCCAAATCTCCGATGGCATGCACGTTGACCTGAAAGCCCAACTCGGCGGAATCGCGAATCTGCGACGACAAAGCCTCGTCCGACAATAGCAGCAAGCCCTTGTTGCCCGGATCATCTGAATAATCTTCGAATAACGCCGCACCCCGGGAACCCAGTGCCCCGTCAGCAGAGATTTTGACGCTACGAAGTACAAACAGATCATTGGACAAAGCTCTGGGCCCCGCCGCCCATTTCTCTTTAATGAGTGGGTCAGCCATCCTCAGCATGGAGTAGATACGCATAGGAAAATCCCCATCCGCCAAAAGACTGTCATAGGCGTCAATCTCTAGCGCCGTAGAGCCGGCATCATGCGCACCGGTCATTCCCAAACTGACGAGATACTCCATGGCTCGAGACAGGTCTTGCTTCTTGCTCGCTATGGTTGCTTCGGGCAGAGCATCAGCAATCAGGCGCATGGCGTTATCAATGAGAATTCCCGTGGGCTCTCCTTTAGCATCGCGCACAATCTGGCCCCCTGCAGGATCAGGGGTGTTCGCGGTAATACCCGCCAGCTCCAGCGCCCGGCTATTTACCCAAAGCGCATGGCGATCTACCCGATTAAGTACAACCGGGCGATCAGGAATCAAGGCATCGAGCGAAGCACGACCGGGAAACTCGCCGCCGGCCCACAGAACCTGATTCCAACCCGCGCCAAACAGCCAGGTACCCGACGAGCCCTGCCCCGCGACAGCCGCTACACGCGCCACCGCCTCGGCTTCGCTGGCACTGCCCATGAGATCCACGCTAGCCAGGGTTTGACCGAGCCCCGCAACATGACCGTGAGCATCGATAAGCCCGGGTAGCATTGTGAGTCCACCGGCATCGATTCGGTCTTCAGCGCTACTTGCCGATGCTGCTTCCTCATCTTCGTACAGCACTGTAACCACGCCGTCTTCGTACTCCAGAGCCGAAAACATCAGACGATCACCGTGATGCATGGTGTAACCCTGCACGTTGTGAATCAGGGTCGCGGCGGATAGCTGCAGGGGCAGCACCAGTAGAGCTGCGGCAAATCGCGCGTGCTTGTTCATGAATATCTCCTTGTGGTGCTAATCATCATCAACTTTGGGCCTGTTTTTTTCTGACGCAAGACTAACGTAAATACTTACTGGGGAACCGGGCGCGACAATTTGCCATCACTGACTCTGCCTCCCTCCCCTGACCATTGGCCTGCAGAGTTCGCTTTAGCCAAGTACATGTGGCCTGGCCCCAGGGCCTGCGATCATGGGCTCGACTAGCAGCGGCCAACGCTGCAACGTTGTCGCCTTTTTGTGAGGCCATAAACGCCGCAGTCAGATCACTGTCCACGCCATCGGGTGGTAATCGCAGAGGCGAAGGCAGCGCAAAGCCCTGATGCACAAGCAGCACTCCCCGCACGTCCTGATACAGCAAACGCCAGCGTCCTGTTTGCAGCAGGCCGCGGATCAAGCGCTGCCCCCCACGTCCACGGGGCCACATAAACAGTTGCGCGCCAGAGTTCTCGATGATTTCGATCCACTTGCCTTTGGCCCCAAGAACAGAGACATATTGCATATAGGTCGCATCATCAAAGACCGTATTAGCGCGGCCATCGATGAATACTTTCAGCTGGCCGTCACTGCGCCAATGCACATATCCACCCCAGTTGTAGAACGCAAAGGTGTTTCCCTTAAGCCCGTTGACGTCTACAAAGTCCATGAGTCCATGGGGGTAGACATATTCGGCGCTTAAGTAGTGATAGGCGATGGGCGGATACAAAGAGTACGGCGCGACGCGCATGGCAGCCCAGATCATGATCGCAAGCAGCGCGGGTAGCATCAACGGCTGCACCAGACGTTGCCGCAAAAATGGCGCGACAAAGGGCGCGACAAAGGGCGCGAGTAAAATAGCAAAAGCCATGGCCCAGAGAATGACAAACCGACGACTGGTGGCGGACATAGCCGCGCTCAGCAAAACCATGGCAAAAATCTCCGGGCTAAATGCAACCCGACGACGAACCACCGGCAACAACCAGCTTAGACACAGTGCGGCGGCAACGACCAGTGAATAGGCGTAAAGCGGAGACACTATGCCACCGGCTTCGAAGGGCGAACGCCACTCCCCCAAACTGCGATAAGGCGAATCAGCGTTCAGCGCATAGACCAGAGGCAACCAGAAGATCTTTAGTCCGTCGGGATTTACCAAGCAGATGGCCGCGCAGGCCGTCCACTTAAGCAGCGCATTGCGCACCGCTAAAATCGACATATCTCGCCAGGGACACAGCAATATGCCCAGTAGCATCAAACCAAATACAAAGCCGCCGTGAAGATTGACCCAGATCAAAAACAACAGCAGCAGATCCCGCAATCGTGCGGGACGCAGCAGGGCAAAGTGCAGCAACAGCGCGATACCCAACAAGGTGTAGAGCTGGGGTCTGATATCCAAAAACGGCGCTGCGATTGCGATGCCGGCAACACTTGCCAGCAGCGCTGCCAGAGGGCTTGCACTCACTCGCGTGAGTACCTGCTGTAGCAAACAGAAGCTTGCGACGATGAGCGCCCACTTCCAGATAACCAGGCTTGGGACCCCAAACAGTTGAACCCAGGCATAAAACAACAGGTCCGCCAACCATTCATGGTTGCGCCAGGGGCTACCAGATTCAGTATAGGACCAGTCGTCTGTAAGCCAGGGACTACCGTTTTCTACGATTTCTCGACCCGCAGCGATATGCCACCACAGGTCCGAACCCATCATCTCGGTAAAACCAAAGGACAGATACGCCAAGGCCCCCACAAGAAGCCAGGGCCAGCTGCGTTGCGCGGGCCAGGACAGCAAGGCAGGCGCTTTGAACGCCTGGAACATCAGCGGCAAAGGAGCAATCTCACTGCCCGCTTACGTTGTGGAGAGAGCCACCGTCTGCACTCCCCTGCTCTGGCACGGCCTGGCGCGGACGCATTTTGCCACCGGGACGATAGTCCATCACAAAGTACAACTGCCGAGCCTTGCTCTCGTTGTAGGTGCGCGCAAGATACTCGCCAATGATCCCAAGGCACACCAACTGAACGCCGCCCAGAAACAGTATCACCACCATGAGTGATGGGTAACCGGGAACCGGGTTACCAAAAAACAGTGTGCGCAGTAAAAAGAACAATCCATAGGCAAAAGCAATAACTGACGTAAAAAGGCCCAACCAGGTGGCCAGCTTCAGGGGCGCCGCCGAAAAAGACGTAATGCCCTCCAGAGCCAGGTTCCACAGCCGCCAGTAACTCCATTTGCTTCGCCCGCTGGCTCGGGCCTCTCGAGCATACGGTACGGCTTTTTGCGGATAGCCAATCCAGGCATACAGGCCCTTCATGTATCGATGCTGCTCCCGGAGTTTGGCAAGCGCATCCACAGCCCGCCGACTCAGCAATCGAAAGTCACCGGTATCTCGGGGAATAGGCACATCCGAGAGTCGGTCCATCAGTCGATAAAACAGCGCAGCGCTTTGGCGCTTAAACCAGCTTTCGCCTTGCCGCGATTCCCGCGTTGCGTACACCACGTCAAAGCCAGCTCGCCAATGCTCAATCAGCGTGGGAATCAGCTCCGGGGGATCCTGCAAATCCGCATCGATCACAACAACCGCGTCGCCGCTGGCATAGTCAAAACCAGCGGACATCGCCGCTTCTTTACCAAAATTACGCGACAAACGTAAAACAGCCACGCGGGCGTCCGCAACTTGTTGTGCATCCAACCAATCACTGGATCCGTCATCGCTGCCATCATCGACGTACAACAGGTCAGCAGGCATATTCAGAGCATCAAGCACCGCCATCACGCGCGAATGAAACTGCGGGAGCGTTTCGCTTTCATTGTAAACGGGCACGATTACCGACAACTGCGCGGTCACTTCACTATCCTTGCTTTGCCTTGGACGTTGCCATTCTTTACCAGTGCACCCCGCGCATCACCTGCGCAAACATCTTCTGAGCAAGCTCCAACTTGTTAGAGGGAATATTCGCTCGCTCGGCCGCGGCCTCCTCTTCACTCAATCCTCGCGCCGCTGCGGAGTCCGGAAACAGCGCATAGGCCTGGCTCAAGAACTTCTCGGTGACACTGGGAATGGTGGCCTGAGCTACAGCCCCGGTTACGCCGAGACCTGTAGAGAGCCGCTTGGGCTTGGAAATGATTGCCTTGATCACCAGATCCCGCGCCTGCTCCGGCGATAGCGTTGGAAAGGCCTTGTACAAACTCGTCGGCGCAATCATGGGCGTGCGCACCAGAGGCATATGGATCGTGGTGAATGACACGTTTTGCGCCGCATACTCGGGAGCCGCACAGAGACTAAATGCATCAAGAGCCGCTTTAGAAGCCACATAAGCAGAGAAGCGCGGCGGACTGGTCAGTACGCCAATAGACGAAATGTTGATGATGTGTCCGTGCTCCCGCTCTTCCATGCTCGGCAAAAACCCGAGGATCAAACGCAGAGCTCCAAAGTAGTTGAGCTCCATGGTGCGCTCAAAATCATGGAAACGATCGTAGCTGTGGCGCACAGAGCGTCGGATAGACCGCCCGGCGTTGTTCACCAGAATGTCGACATGGCCATGATCACTAAGAACATCATTGACCAGCTTTTGGCAGTTCTTCTCGCTGGACACATCGCAGGAGTAAGCTTGAGCATCGCCACCTTTCGCGGCGATCTCTTTGAGGGTTTCATCGAGCTTCTCCACGGTGCGGGCAACCAGTAGCACTGTTGCACCCGCTCGGGCCAAGCGCAGCGCACACTCTTTACCAATGCCGCTGGTGGCGCCCGTAACCATGACTACCTGGCCTTTCACCTTGCGTCGCAGCACCGCCAGGGTGGGTCGTCCGATGAACTCGTTAAATAATCCATCCACCTCGCGAATGACCGTGTCCTTGTCTCCACGTAAAAAGTGTCGCCAGTAATCCCACAGCACCTGTGCGTAAGACTCATAAGGAGGGCAACTAATGCCCGCCGGCTTAAGCAAGGCCTGAGTTTTTGTCGAATCAAAGCGCGTGGGATAGTTTATGTAAGCGACAACCTGCGGCGGAATACCCAGGCGCGCTACCGCTTTTTCGCCCAGTGACTTAACACTAGGAAGCTTGCTGATTCCGGCCCCTGCCAGCTTGGTCGCTTTATCAAGCAGACCAATATTGAGTGAGCGCAGCTTGGGACCATGGGCGACGGCCATGGTAGCTTTGAGCAAATCACCCACCCGGATACCATCGGGATCGGTGAGAAAGAAGCACTGATAATCCTGCCCATCAAGATGCGCAAGATAATCCATGGCGTTTACCACAAAGTCCACGGGGACAATGTTCAGCAGCCCCGCTTTGTTCATTACCAGCGGAAGGCCCTCGGGGGTAACCTTGCTGAGATTGTCCAAAAGCCCAAAGAAGTAATACGGGCCATCGATCTTGTCCATCTCGCCGGTCTGGGAATGTCCCACCACCATGCCCGGACGGTAGATACGCCACTTCATTTCGGTTTCTTTGCGAACCAAGCCTTCGGATTCGTGCTTGGTCAAAAAGTAGGGATGATCCAGAGCCCCTGCTTCCTCGAACATGTCCTCGGTAAACGTACCTTCGTACAAACCCGCGGCAGCAATAGAAGAGACCTGATGAAAACAGCCGGCACGCAAAGCCTTGGCCAGCGCAATTGCCTGCGCCGTACCGTTAACATTGCTGACGCGCTGACTCTCGGCGTCAGCCTCCATGTCGTAAATGGCCGCCAAATGAAAAAAGTGATCTATTTTTCCTGCATGCTGTTTTATCCAGGCTGGCTTAACGCCAAGACGCTTTTTGCTCAGATCGCCCGGCACCGCGACAATCTGTTCTGCCGAGGCTCCCCAGAGTGTTCGCAGCGCCTCAAGTTTGGGCAAGGACCCGGGGCGTACCAGTAAAAACACCTTGCCGCCGCGATCCAAAAGTTTAGGGACTAAAAAGCGTCCGATAAAACCTGTGCCGCCTGTCACAAAATAATTCATAGCAATCTCCAAAGGGCGTCACGTCGCAACACGACAAAGCCCGCTAATTCTTATTAGTTATCGAGGTAAGCAAGCATAGAGCAAATCACCTCTAGAGATCAGCCAACTGGTCTTGTGCTGCGTCCAGCTGATTAGCCCTCTCCAGAACGTAACATTGGGTCCATAGCAGACCCTCCATCCATGTGCCTCGTAGAACTTGTTCCATTGTCGCCAAAAGTTTTTGCCCTGTCTGTCCGGCAAACTCACCAATCACTGGCAGGTAAAAGCCCAGCACCTCCCGCTCCAGTACCCGCAGTCCAGCACCCGCGCACTGGGCTTCCAATTCTTTGCGCGTCAGCAAATTGATATGCCCCGTGGGCTCAATCGGCTCGCCGTAGATCCAGCGCAGCAGGTGAACAACACCCGGAAAAAAAGCAATTTTGCCCAGAATCTCCACCGGGCTATAAGGCTGTGGCGTCGTAAGAATCAACTTTCCGCCGGGGGCGAGAACCGCTGCCATGGCATCCAGTAAGGATGCCGAATCTGCAACGTGCTCGATGACTTCGGAGCACAGTAATAGGTCTATAGATGCATCGACCAAAGGCCCGTCCCGAAGGTCCCCCTGCACGCAGTCAATGCGCGCTTCCAGCGCCTTCGCGTCCAAGAGATTTTTTGCGGCCTGCAGATAAGTCGGCTCGATATCGATGGCAATCACCCGCTGAGCCGCGTTCGTAAGATCTGGCAGGTACACCCCGGAGCCTGGGCCCACCTCTAAGGCCGTGGCAATGTCGCTCTGATGGCCCAATCGCCCAATCTGCGCCCGGACCCAGTCGCGACGCGCACAATGCAAATAACGCCGAGTCGGATTGCGCGAGGCATACAGAGTTTTCTGCAGCACAATGAGGCGTTGTGAGGCAGTCGCCGGCGGCACCGTCACTTGCGAATCTCAAAAATCATGATATCGCCGACGAACTGCGTAAAACTGCCATAGGCGACGTAATGAAGAAGCAACTCTGGCATAAAACTCGGCGCACGATAGTGTGCTTGCAATCGAAGTAAAGGATGCTCATCGGATGTCGCCTGACGATAAAACCGCGCCTCTTGTGCTGTGGTCTTTATAAGATGCGCCGGGTCATTTGCCAAAGGCCCATTCAACTCATTCGCAAATGCGGTGTCGTACCAATTCTCACTCAGGATCACCGCATCCGCTTGCTGCAGCTGCGGACTGTTGCTCAGCGCATAAGTGGGCCGAAACAGCCCGTGACGCACACCCGACGCTCTCGGTGGGCTTACGTAGTAGCTGGCAAGAACCATGGATGGTCGCTGCTCGGCGTACCACGTAGGCAATTGCCGTCGCGGATCAAAGTGGTAGTCACTCACCAGGTCTGCCGCAAGAGCAGCCTGCCAGCACAACATCAGGGGTAGCACAAAGCGACGCCGGGACACACGAATTGAGCCAAGGCCCAAAGCTGCGAGCAGGCAGGCAGCGGGCAATAAGGGCAGGTAGTGTCGGTAATAGGTCACGGGCGCCAGAAAAAGCATATACAGGGCGAACGCTAATAGAGGCAGCAGACAAAGCCAGACCCGGTCAAAGCAGGGAGTCTTCCAGAGTCGCCGCAGACCCATTAGCGCCAGTACAAACGCCGGAAGTCCCAGGCCCATCAATAAAACAATGGGAATATTCAAAGGATTACGCAGCCACTTGTGCCAGCCAATAGCCCCGTAGTCTGTGCCAAAGCGTCCCTCCAGCCCACCTGCAGTAAAGGCAACAAAAAGCTCAAGCTGCATCAAAAGTGGTGCCAGCCAGGGGGATAGCAATAGCAGGGCTTTGCCGTTGGGACTAATTTTCGACCAGGGGACAAAGAAGTAAAACAAAAACGGAAGAACCATGGGCGCAATGTCTGGAAGCCGGGGATTACTGAGCAATCCAAAGAGTGCTGCGTAGGCTAGCAGCAGCAGTGCGCCGCGAAGTCGACTGATTCCAGCAAATACAGCGCAGTAGAAAGCCGACGGCACGAACACTGCCAACGTCGCCAGAGCGAACACCCAGTACTTTGTCCAAATAGCGGGCACCAATAGCAACGCTGCCACCAACCATCGCCAGCCGCCGTTACGCACACTCCAAACCATGGCGCTCATAAACAGATAGATAAAAAACGTAGAAGCTGCGTCCACCGTGCCCATTAGAGATTCGCTGATATGCCAGCCCGACAGCGCCAGTAACATACTGGCTATGGGTGCCAGGCCAGGCTTATCTGGAAACAAAAGTACCGCAAGCAGCCACAGCGCAGCGACCGTCAAAGTACCGGTAGTCACCGAGTAGAGTCGCGCGATACCTATATGCGCTTCGCTATGGCAAAACGTCTTTACTGCACCAGTGTCACCGGCAATTCCCACGGGCACAGAAACACCCGCAGCTTCCGCCAGAGTCAGGGTCTGCCATCCGACCCAGGGGGAATAGTTAAAGCCCTTCAACGCTGCTCGACAGGAACCTGCTTCGTCAAAGTTAATCAGGGTAAAGCTGTTCGGCGCATACCAATCCTGGCCGTAATCCAGTGCCGCAACCATTCGGGTGACAAATGCCAGCAGCAGAATCGCCAGAAGCAGGCCGTATGATCTGATTCGAGATTTGGCGTGGGCAGGTGCAGGCAAGCTCAGCTCGTGAAAAATCCAGCGTGGCCCGCAGTCTAACAGAGCGTAAAACTGAGCCTGTGGCACACATATTCACATGCTAGACTTGAAGGTTCCGCGATTAATCACAGCACAGGACCTTTAGCTGATGAGCAGTAACGTGAATCCTTTACTCGATGCAATCAATGCCAGTCCCGATGGACCCGAAATCTGCGCCATCTTTGATTTTGATGGGACGATTATTTCCGGCTACTCGGCGATCGCCTTTATTCGTGAACAGCTGCGACGCGGAGACCTTTCCGTTCGTGACTTTCTGGAGCTAGCCAGCGCCATGACCAACTTTGGTCTGGGCAACCTTGGCTTTTCTGGAATGATGGCCGTGACCACGCAGTTTATGCGCGGTATTGAGGAGCAAGCCTATGTGGATCTGGGCGAGGACCTCTTTACCAGGCAAATCGCCAGGCTGATTTATCCTGAGTCCCGCGCGCTCATCAACGCGCACCTTGCAAAGGGACACACTGTAGGCATCATTTCATCTGCCACGCCCTATCAGGTTGAACCTGCAGCGCGAGACCTGGGTATAGAAAACGTTCTATGCACCCAACTCGAAGTAGAAGATGGCACCTTTACGGGCAATGTCGTAAAACCTACATGCTTTGGCCAGGGTAAAGTCGATGCAGCCGAGGTGCTCGCCGATAGCGTCGGGGCTGACCTGGACGAGGGCTTTTTCTACTCCGACAGTACCGATGACCAATTACTGCTTGAGCGCGTAGGTAATCCCATAGCTCTAAACCCCAGCGACAAGCTCCGTGCGGTAGCCCGGGACAACAACTGGCCCACAGCCAGCTTCGGCAGTCGCGGCCGCCCCACACTGGGTCAGTTTGTTCGTTCTGTCGCCGCTACTGTGAGCCTTGTTCCCACATTTGCCGCCGGTCTACCCATCTACGCCCTCACAGGATCTCGTCGCGAGGCGACGAACTTTTCTATCAATTTATTTGCGGAGACCGCCAGCGCGCTGATCAACCTGGATTTGCGCGTTAACGGCGAAGAGAACCTTTGGAAAGCGCGTCCCGCGGTCTTCGTCTTCAATCATCAAAGTAAAGCCGACGTAGTCATCGGCGCCAAACTCTTCCGACGCGATATGGCGGGAGTAGGAAAACAGGAAATCAAAAAAATGCCCGTCATCGGCAAAGTGCTGGAGATGGGCGGCGTGGTCATGATTGACCGCAAAAATGCGGCCTCCGCCATCGAGGCAATGAAGCCCTTGGTTGATGCAATGCGCAAGGAAGGCAAGTCCGTCGCCCTCGCCCCAGAAGGCACTCGCACGATCTCACCTAATCTCGGCCCGTTCAAGAAAGGTGCATTCCATCTTGCCATACAGGCCGGTGTTCCCATGGTGCCGGTGGTAATTCGTAACGCCGGAGACGTGGCTCCCAAGGGTGACTTTGTGTTCCGTCCTGCAACGGTAGAGGTCGATGTGCTTCCGCCGGTCGACACCAGTGACTGGACAACAGACACCATCGACGACCACGTCCGGGAAGTTCGGAACATGTTTCTGAAAGCTCTGGGCCAACCAGAAGAAAAAGCACCTGCCTCCAGGAAAACCAAGCCTAAAGCGACCAAGGCTAAAAAGAAGCCGGCGTCCAAAGCGACAACCAAAGCTAAGGCAAAAAGAAAAGCACCCGCCAAAGCAAAGGCACCCGCCAAAGCCAAAAGTAAAACAGCGGCCAAAGCCCGACCTAAGACCGCTGCCAAGGCTCGCCCCAAAGCACGTCCCAAGTCAGCGGGAAGCTAGCAGTTAGGCCGAACAGTCATTTCGTCATAATAAGGAGAATAAAATGAGCGATCTGAAAATCGCCGTACTGGGAGGTGGATCCTGGGGTACCACCGTCGCAGCCCTCACAACCCGCAACGCGCCGGTCACAATCTGGGCGCGTAACCCGGCTACCGTGGACGAAATTAACACTGCACATCGCAATCAGACCTACTTACCCGATGCCCCACTACCGGAAAGCCTTCGAGCTACCAATGACATCGGTGAAGCCGTGGCGAATGCCGACGTTGTGGTTATGGGAATACCCTCACAGAACTTTCGCAGCGTGCTTTTGGAAGTCAAAAAGCATCTGCGCGCCTGGGTGCCCGTGATCAGCCTTACCAAAGGCCTGGAGCTGGACACGCGCATGCGCATGACCGAGATCATTACCGAAATACTCCCGGGACATCCCGTGGGTGTATTGACCGGCCCTAACCTTGCCCGAGAAATCATGGCGGGACAGGCCGCAGCCAGTGTGATTGCTATGGACGATGACATCATCGTTCGCTCGCTACAAAAAGTATTCAAGAGCGGCTTGTTTCGCGTGTACACCAACACTGACGTCGTGGGCTGTGAGTTAGGTGGCGTGCTCAAAAACATCATCGCCATCGCCGTGGGCATGGGCGATGGTCAGGGTGCGGGAGACAACACCCGCGCCGCACTGATTACCCGCGGTTTGGCTGAAGTTACCCGCCTGGGTGTCGCCATGGGTGGCCGCGCCGAGACATTTTCTGGCCTTGCGGGCATGGGCGACATGATTGCCACATGCACCAGCCCTCAGAGTCGCAACCGGCACGTGGGCATTGAATTGGGGAGAGGCAAGACCATGGAACAGATCGCCAACGAGATGTTCATGGTTGCCGAGGGCGCCAAGAGTGCCCCCGCCGTTATGGCCCTGGCAGAGCAATATGGCATTGATATGCCCATCGCAAGGGATGTCTATCGCGTAGTCAGCGGCGAAACAAATGCCCGAGGCGCCTACCGAGGGCTGCTGCGAACGGCAGCTGGCGCCGAGTCAGAACCCGGTTAAATGACGGGCATCTCCATCAAACTTTCACCTTTTAAGAGATCTTGCACATGATTCGCGCCACCTACCCCGCCGCTTTGGCTATCTTGCTTTCGGGCTGTATGAACATCACTGTGGTGGAGTCCAGCTCACAAAGTGGTGCCGAGCCCACTACGGCGTCAAAGCAGGTAGGGACATCGCCCATTCCCGATTATCAACGCAACAGCGCCTGGTACACGGACGCTCAGACGCGCGTCAGCCAGGCGCAAACCAGTGGCACCGCCAAGAATGTTGTGCTCTTTCTGGGTGATGGTATGGGGATCTCCACGATCACTGCGGCGCGAATCCTTGCGGGGCAACAACAAGGCAACCCCGGAGAAGAAAATCGCCTGAGCTTCGAAGAGTTCCCGGTCACCGGCTTGGTGAAGACCTACAACGTGGATTCCCAGACACCTGATTCGGCCGGAACCATGAGTGCAATCATGACTGGCGTAAAAACCAAAATTGGCGTGTTCGGTGTGGATGAGCGCATAACGCAAGAAGACTGCCAAAGTGGCCAAGGCACCGAACTATTATCCTTGTTGGATATCGCCGAACTGGCAGGCAAGTCGACGGGGGTTGTTAGCACTGCCCGTATTACCCACGCCACGCCCGCCGCCACCTATGCCAAAACGGTCAATCGCGACTGGGAAGATGACGGTGAAATGCCCGAGGAGGCAAAAGCACAGGGCTGTACCGATATTGCTATGCAGTTTTTGGACGCACAAAACCGCCTGAATAAGCAGTTCGGTGAAGGCGCCAGCAACGGTGTCGATGTTGCCTTAGGCGGCGGACGACGCCACTTTCTACCCTCATCTGTGGAAGGTGGTCGTCGCAAAGACGAACGCAACCTCATCGATGAATGGCAGTCTGCGAATCCTGCGGGCAGCTACGTCAGCGATAAGGCAAGTCTGAACGCAGCGCGTCAGATGCCGGTACTTGGGCTTTTTAGTAGCTCGCACATGGCGTACGCATCCGAGCGTGCCGTGAAGGGAGCAGAGCAGCCATCGCTCACCGCAATGACGCTTAAGGCTCTAAAGTTACTGCAAGAAAAAGACGAGGGTTTTCTTCTTGTTGTGGAGGCGGGGCGCATTGATCACGCTCACCACGCAGGCAATGCCGCCAATGCGCTTAACGACACCATCGAGCTCTCGGAAGCCGTCGCAGCGGTCATGCAAAACACAGACGCAAAGGACACCTTGGTTATGGTCACAGCGGACCATAGCCATGTATTCACCATGGCCGGATATCCCCGCCGCGGCAACCCCATTCTCGGCAAGGTGATTTCTGCCTGGAGTGATGAGCCTTCGCTGGATGAAAACGGACTTCCCTATACAACGCTTGGATACATGAACGGTCGAGGCTTTCGTGACCACGGCGAGCAACTGAATGCCGATAGCACCTACGCAGAGGCGCCAAATGCTGGTCGCAAAGACATCAGCGAAATTGACACTACGGCGCCTGGCTATCACCAGGAAGCACTGGTGCCACTCAACGCCGAGACGCATGGCGGTGAAGATGTAGCGGTCTACGCACAAGGCCCCGGCGCTGGAACAGCCATGGGTGCTATTGAACAGAATCAGCTGTTCCACGTCATGCTCCAGGCAACCTCCTGGGAGGCCGAGGCGGCAGCGCGAGTCGAAGGCCTTGGCGAGGAGCCCAAGTAGCGGCATTTATGAGCACTGCGGGTGGAATTTTTTAGCCCCGGAGCGATCAAACTCAGTGACGAAACTATTTCCGTTTAGGCTGGAGACAGACCCATGCGCTTAAAGCAAGATTTACACATTCGCAAACACTTGCGTAACGCGCTATTGACTGTCACTGCGACAAGTCTGCTGATGGCCTGCACCACCAGTCCTACCGGGCGCAGCCAGTTAATGCTCATATCTCCGGAATCAGCGATCGTCGAGTCCAAACAGGCTTACCTTAGCACTGTGGGTCAGCTGGATCAGGAGAATAAGCTGGTCGATGACCCACGCATGGCTGATCGCGTCGCCACCATCACGGGGCGCATTGTCACCGAAGCGATCGCGCTGTACCCCAACTCCGCTGACTGGGAGTGGAGTGTTGCAATTATCGATGATGATGAGACGGTCAATGCCTGGTGCATGGCCGGAGGTCGCATGGCCGCTTACACCGGACTCTTTGAGCAGCTAAAACTCACGGATGATGAGTTTGCCCAGATCATGGGTCATGAAATATCTCACGCGCTCGCCAATCACACGGCCGAGCGCATGTCTCGAGCCATGGCCATTAACGTGGGCGTACTGGCTGCGGGCATTGCCTCTGACAATCACGTAGCCACGCTTGCCGGCGCATCCTTGGCCGCCAAACTGGCGCTGGAACTGCCCAACAGCCGCGTAGCAGAGTCCGAAGCTGATCAGATCGGTATCGAGCTAGCCACCCGCGCGGGCTACGACCCGGCGGCGGCCGTCACGCTATGGCAAAAGATGGGCAGTCTGTCGGAGAGTCGTCCCGCGGAATTTTTGAGCACACACCCGAATCCGGAAAACCGTCAGTCTGCTTTAACGGCGTTGGTACCCGAAATGCGCGCACTGAACCCCGAGGCACGCATGGCCAAGGTAACCCCGATCACCATCGTGCGCTAGCCGCCGGCAGGCATACCCCGAGTGGTCTTCATCGCACTGCGAGTATAGCCAAGCTCGGGAATCTCCGAGGCACCCGTGGCACTCAAAAACCTGACCGCCGATGCCTGCTCGCTAGTATCCGAACCCAGATGCGCTTCAAAGAATGCGGTAATCACTACCCGCGCAATCATTTGCTGGCGCAGGACGTTCATAGTTTTGGGCAAGGGATCAATGGTGCACAGCTCGTTTGGCGCGCTGTAATCAATGCCGAACTCCACCGGGCCAAACAGGCCTTCCCACTGACTCTGCTCATTGGGATCAATATACCGGCCCACGGACCAACAGCCGATGGCGTCGGTATTGTCCATGGCGCGCAGCAGCGCCGTGCCGCCAGAAAACCCCGTGTGCGACCCACCAGTTACCGTAGCCAACTGGCCACCCGGTATTTTGTTCGGTATGGGCGCGGCATTACTTTTAAAGGGAACCAATACGTCCAGATCACCGGCAAGCATCATGAAGGGAATATTCGCAGTCGCAAAGAAATCGCTGGTAAAGAAGTTACTCGGGCCCGCGATAGACAGTACCGCGCCGATCCGGGGATCACGCCACTGCGGATGAAAACCTACAAGCGTAGACGTCAAACCACCCAGAGAAATGCCCAGGACACCGATGCGCTCCGAGTCAATTTTGCCGGACAGCGCATGACCCGATATGGAGCTGTAGCCCAAGAGCGTATCAATAAGAAAACTGACGTCTCCCGGCTGATTGATCACATCTTCAACCAAAGCTCCCCCAGGAGCGCGCATGTGGGTTAACGGGTAATCCACCGCCACAACCACAAAGCCGTGGCTCGCAAGATGCTCGGCGAGATAGGCTCCATTGCGTCGCCCGGAGGTAAAACCATGGCTAAACACCAGCAATGGTCTCGGCCCTGCTTCGGCCTCAAAGGGGTACCAGACGTTGCCATCCAGCGTACGATGGTCATCGCCGGCGTAATCGCCATTGGACTGAGTAGGACGGTCACGGTCGACAAAAACCTCATCGATAGTTGCCACGGACCACGGCCCGGGAGCAAGACGCGCCTCACTTTCGCTCCCTGCAGGAAAAGGCTCTGGCTGATGTGAGAACGCCACGTAGACCGCCAGGACGCCCAGTAAAACGCCAAAAGTTGCAAGAATTTTTAGCAGCAGTTTCACCAATAACACCTCAAATATAGATCTCGAACTTTTACCACAAAACCGGTCTCAGGCGTCGTCCCAAGGATCATCAATGAGATCTGCGTCATGTTCTCCAAGGCGAGGTGGAGGACGCTGGTAAGAAACCGGCGTACGGGACAGCTTTATGGGACTACCGACCACTTTAAGGTTCGCATTATCGGGGTGTGGCAGATCCACAATCATCCCTCGGGCGGCAAGCTGTGGTTCGCTCAAGGCCTCGTCAATGTTGTTGATCGGCCCTGCGGGAATGCCGGCTGCTTCCAGCAGCGCCAGCCAGTCGGCGGCATCACGTGCGGCAAAGCAGTCGGCCAGCAAGGGAACCAGGGTATCTCGGTGCGCCACTCGCGAGGCATTCTTTGCAAACCGTGCATCGCTGGCAAGTTCAGGTCTATCAAGAAGGGTTGCAAGCTTTTCGAACTGTGTGTCATTGCCCACAGCCAGAATAAACTCGCGATCTCTGGCTGCAAAACTCTGATAAGGCACTATGTTGGGATGGGCATTACCCAGCCGCTTGGGCGTCAACCCTCCCACCAGAAAATTGCTGGCCTGATTGGCGAGGGTAGCGGCTGTTACGTCGAGTAAAGCAAGGTCGACCTGTTGCCCCAATCCAGAGCGCTCCCGCTCCGCAAGCGCGGCGAGGATACCGATGTTTGCGTAGAGCCCGGTCATGATATCGGTCAGCGCCACCCCGACTTTTTGGGGACCCGCACCGGGCCGGCCATCGGCTTCGCCGGTGACGCTCATGAGACCACCCATGGCTTGCACAAGAAAGTCGTAACCCGGACGTGCGGCGAGAGGTCCGGTCTGACCAAAGCCCGTGATAGAGCAATAAATAAGCTTGGGGTTATCACCGCGTAAACTTGGATAATCCAGACCGTAACGGGCCGCATCGCCAACCTTAAAATTCTCTATGAGCACATCGGCGGTTGCCGCGATCTCTTGCAGGCGTTGCTGACCCTCCACTGACTGAATGTCGATACAGGCGGAGCGCTTACCGCGATTAGTGCAAAGAAAGTACGCTGACTCAGCGCCTTGCTCGCCCTTGCCATCCGCTAACCACGGCGGCCCCCAGCCTCGCGTGTCATCGCCGCTATGCGGTCGTTCAATTTTTAGAACGTTCGCGCCCAGATCCGCCAGAGTCTGGCTAGCCCAGGGGCCGGCAAGTACTCGAGATAAATCCAGAACGCGGAGCCCCGCCAGCGCGGACATCAGAAAGCAGGAATATCCGTTTGCGAGCGACCCAGAATCAAGGCATGAATGTCATGTGTACCCTCATAGGTGTTTACAACCTCCAGGTTCATCATATGACGCATCACCGGATACTCATCGGAAATCCCATTGCCCCCCAGCATGTCTCTAGCCTGACGGGCGACATGTAAGGCCTTCCCGCAGGAGTTGCGCTTGATCAGCGAAATCAGATCAGGCGCAATTGCCCCGGCGTCCATGAGCTGTCCGGCCCGGGCACAACCGGCAAGACCCAGGGCGATTTCGGTCTGCATGTCTGCAAGCTTGAGCTGAACCAATTGATTGGCAGCCAGCGGTCGATCAAACTGCTTGCGCTCCAGGGTGTAATTCAGGGCTGCATGCCAGCAGGCCTCAGCCGCACCCAGAGCACCCCAGGCAATGCCGTAGCGCGCATTGTTCAGGCAGCCAAAAGGCCCCTTGAGTCCCTGCACATTGGGAAGCAACTGCTCTTCTCCCACAAAAACTTCATCCATTACGATCTCACCGGTGATGGACGCGCGCAGGGCGAGCTTGCCCTCAATCTTTGGCGCGCTGAGCCCCTCCATGCCCTTTTCGAGCACGAAGCCGCGGATAACGCCATCATCGGTCTTTGCCCAAACCACAAAAACATCAGCCACGGGACTGTTGCTGATCCACATCTTGGCACCGCTAATTCGATAACCACCGTCGACGCTGCGCGCCCGCGTGACCATGCCACCGGGGTCAGAGCCGTAATCAGGCTCCGTAAGACCGAAACAGCCAATCCACTCCCCCGTGGCTAACTTCGGGAGATACTTCTCGCGCTGTGCTTCTGTGCCGTACGCATAAATGGGATACATCACCAGGGATGACTGAACGCTCAGCATAGAGCGGTAGCCCGAATCGACGCGTTCAACCTCTCGGGCAACCAGTCCATAACTGGTGTAGTCCACGCCGGGGCAACCATAGCCGTCGATGGTCGAGCCCAGTAGCCCCAGTTCCCCCATCTCCTTAAAAATCGCGAGATCGGTGTCTTCGTTGCGAAAGGCCTCTTTAACCCTGGGCTGCAGCTTCGCCTGCGCGTACTGCGCAGCGGTGTCTCGCACCATCCGTTGCTCGTCAGTGAGCTGTGAATCTAATGAAAATGGATCCTTCCAATCCAGCTTTTCCCAGCGAATCTTTTTTACCGTCATGCTGTACTTACCCGGCAGATAGTTAAGAATGGTAATGATGCGCGACATCGGCCCCAATCGCCATACCGCGCAAGTGGTAAGCCAAATCGCCCAGCCAACATATTCCTCACAGGCCGAGCCAAGGCTATGATGGGACTATTGCTTACTAACTCACAGACTGGGCGCGAACTTTGGCCGCAACGCTTGACTCCAAGCTCGACTCTTCTTCTGCCCCGATGCTGGACAAGAAACTCTCGGCGCTATCTGATCTGATAGCCCGATGCCTGCCAGCGCTGCGCAGCGACAACTTCGCCAAGGAGTTGATCATGGGGCTGCGTCAGCTGGTGCCCATAGACGATGCCTCGGTACTTTACTATGCGCGGGGCGACCTCCCCACCCTGGTCTACCACGAGACACCAAAGTCTCGCAGCGCAAGCAACATGGAGCGTTTCCTGGCCGGTGCATTCCTACTCGATCCTTTTTACAAGGCAGCGGCCGAAGATCGTCGTTTTGGCGTTTTTCTCCTCAAAGAACTGTCGCCCGAGCGCTTTCGAGACAGTGAGTATTACCACAGCTGGTATCGAAACTGCGGTTTCTCGGACGAGTGCGGATTCCTTGTAGAAGTCGGCAAAGACGCTTTTGTAAACGTGGCTTTGGGACGCCTACAGCAACGGCGATTTAGTCAGGTGCAGCTGCGCACACTGCGCAGCCTGCAAACTGCCGTAGAAGAGCTCTGCCGCCAGCATTGGGCCGCCGAAAGCGGATCAGGAGAAGGCATACGCAAGCACTTGCACCTGGCTTTGGACGACTTCGGCTCCAGTTTGCTCACCGAGCGCGAGACACAGGTCATTAATCTCGTACTTCACGGTCACAGCACTAAATCCGTAGCGCAGCGCCTGAGCATATCGGTAGAGACCGTAAAGCTGCATCGAAAACATGCCTACGCGAAACTGGAAGTCAGCTCTCAAGCAGAACTTTTTTACCTGTTTTTAGATTCGCTGATGAGTGCCCGGGACTATCGCGGTGGCGACACGCTGGTGAGCTATCTGGCTAAGCCAGAGCGCAAAAGTTATCAGTGAATCGCTGACGCGAGAGACCACGGAGCTACTACTCTCCCGGAAGTGGTATGAACTCATCGTCGTTTGGCACCGCAGGAAAGTTGCCCGCGCGCCAATCATCTTTAGCTCGCTCAATACGCTCAGAACTATCACTAACAAAGTTCCAGTACATGTGTCGTTCACCCAGGGGATCGCCGCCAATCAGCAAAACCCGCGCGTTTTGCGAAGCGCTCAGAAGTAATTCATCACCTCCATCAAGAACCGCCATCACGCCCGAGGTAACCTCCTCACCGTCCACAGACACAACACCCTCTGCTACGTAAAGCGCATGCTGCTTTTCGTTGAGCTTGATGCGCGTCTCGGCCCGAGCAGTGACTGCAAGGTCTGCATACAGCGTTCGCGAGTAGGTCTTTACTGGGGATTGATAACCCGCAAGCTCACCCATGATCAGCCGAAAAGTCACGCCACCGGACTCCCACTGCGGCAATTCGGCGGCAGGATAATGCGCAAAGTCGGCCGGTATTTCTTGTTTGTCAGCTGGCAGCGCAATCCAGGATTGAATACCGTGAAGCTTTGATAGCCGATCAAAGTCGGCACCGGGTCGCTCGGAGTGCACTATGCCGCTTCCGGCCGTCATGAGATTGATCGCGCCGGGCTGAATTGGCTGAACCACGCCCAAACTATCTCGATGCAAAATCTCACCGTCAAACAAATAGGTAATCGTTGCGATACCAATATGTGGATGTGGCCTGACGTCGATTCCTTTACCGGGAGGAAACTCTGCCGGACCCATATGATCGAAAAACACAAAGGGCCCAATCATCCGCTGCTTTGCGGCAGGCAAGACTCGGCGCACAGTGAACTCGCCCAAATCTTTCTCCCGAGGCTTGATCCGAAGGCGAATATGACTGTCCTGAGCCTGACACTCCGCTTCTTCACAACTGAAATAGCTCATAACTCCTCCCGAAGATCACTCATCGCAGAACCTTAGCGCTCCACTGCAGTAGCGAACAAGACGCCTGTTTCAGACTGGGGCTTACAAACCCGTGTCGTACTCCAGCGGTGTGACATGGAGTCCGAACTCATCGATCTCTTGCTGCTTGAGCAAGCTGTAAACCTCCTGAAACGAAGATCCCAGATAATCGGCCACAAAGCGCGACCGTCTAAATGCATCAAGCGCTGCGTTCCAGTGCTGTGGCAAGCTCGGCTCCAGCTGCTCCCAGGCATTGCCCTCCATGGGCGGTGGCGGCTCCAGCTCATTTTCAATGCCATAAAGCATGCCGGCAAGCAGCGCCGCGATAGCCAGATGCGGCTGAGCATCAGCCCCGGCCACGCGATGCTCCAGACGCATAGCGCTTAAGGGACCAGCAGGTACGCGCAAGGCCACCGTACGATTCTCATATCCCCAACAGGGTGCCAGGGGTGCATGCATACCCTTTTGAAAGCGGCGATAGGAGTTCATCGTAGGGGCCAGCAACAGCATCACATCGGGCAGTGTTTGCATACATCCGGCAATCGCGTGACGCAGCAGTTTGCTACCCGTGGGACTACCGTCATTAAACACATTGTTGCCATCAACATCCTGCAAACTGCAATGCAAGTGCATGCCGTTGCCCGCCAGATCACCAAAAGGCTTGGCCATAAAGGTAGCGACCTGGCCAAAGCTTCGAGCAATGCCGCGAATTGCTCGCTTCAGCAGTAGCGCCTGATCGGCGGCTAGCAATGCGTCCGGGCGGTGTAATAGATTAATTTCATATTGCGACGGAGCACTTTCCTTGATCAAGGTATCCACGGGAAGATCCTGAAGAAGGCAGCAATCCTGCACCGCGTGCATAAAGTCATCCACCTCAGCCATAGCCTCAAGACCATAGGTTTGGCCTCGCCCTAATGCTCCCCCCACGCTATCGCGCTGGGTATGCCGTGGCCGGCCCTGGGCATCTCGCTGTGGATCGAGCAAAAAGAACTCCATCTCACTGGCGACCACTGGCTGTAAGCCCTGCTCTTTAAATCGCGCCTCCACAGTGCCCAGAATTCGCCGGGGATCCAGAAGGTTGCTTGTCCCGTCTTCGTGATCAAGACTGACCAGCAACTGCGCCATGGGGCGTTTCCCCCAGGGGACGACAGCCAGCGATGAGGGCTCCGGGACACAGCAACCGTCGCCATCACCGCTAAGAAATACCCATTCCTCGACGTCTCTGCCCCAACTGTCAAAAACTACCGAGCTCATGGGCAGTTTCAATTTTCCGCTGAAGACGCTGGCAATTTTGTCCCGCGTCACCCACTTACCGCGCAGCCCGCCGGCCAGGTCCGTAAGCACCACTTCGAACAAATCTATATCCGGGTGATTTTCAAGAAAGGTTTCGAGGGGCTCTGACTTACTCATGGCTTGATTTATCCAGAATCGAGGCAGAAGACGATGACATTTGGCAACACCTTTGGGTTAATGGCAGAAAGCTGCCGTTGTGACACACTTTGTAGAATAAACAATCGCAAACTATAGCATCGCGTGCTGCTTCAGCCGCCATGCCGGCAGCAAGCCAAACTGCCACTTTAGTTCCAACAATCGTTGCACTAAAGGCCGCGATAAGAACGGGATACTTACTATGAATAGCACCGTAGACACTGCCAGCCTAAAAGCCCTTGACCGGGCCCACCATCTACACCCGTTCACAGACTTTCACGATTATGCCCACGGCGATGGCCGTATTTTCAGTCGCGCTGAGGGTGTTTTCATCTATGACAGTGATGGCAACGGAATGCTCGATGGCATGTCGGGACTGTGGTGCTGCAATCTGGGCTACAGTCAGGATCGCATCAAGCAAGCTGTGTTTGATCAAATGCAGCAACTGCCCTACTACAACAACTTTTTTAACTGCTCGAACCAGCCTGCGGTAGAGTTGGCGGCGGAGCTGACAAGCGTGGCCCCGGAAGGCTTTGACCATGTGTTCTTTACGAACTCCGGATCCGAAGCAAATGACACCAATATTCGACTGGTACACCGCTACTACGATTTGCTGGGCAAGCCCGAAAAAAAGCTGATTATCAGCCGCAAAAATGCCTATCACGGAAGTACCGTGGCGGCCGCCTCTCTGGGCGGCATGCAGGCGATGCATGAACAGGCCATCGGCCTCAACTATGTTCATCACATCAACCAACCTCACTGGTTCGAAAATGCTGAGCCTGGCGAAGACGAGGACAGCTTTGGCCTGCGTATTGCCCGGGAGCTGGAAGCAAAGATTGACGAGCTGGGCGAAGCCCGGGTGGCCGCATTTATCGCCGAGCCCGTGCAGGGTGCCGGTGGCGTAATCATTCCGCCGGATACCTATTGGCCAGAGCTGCAGCGAATCTGTAATGAGCGCGATATCCTGCTCATCGCCGACGAAGTGATCTGTGGTTTTGGTCGCACCGGCCAATGGTGGGGCAGCCAGACCTACGGCATGCAACCGGACCTGATTACCTTTGCGAAGGCCGTGACCAACGGGTACATGCCTTTGGGTGGCGTGCTGGTATCCAACAAAATGACGGACGTGCTCATGGCCAGTGGCGGCGAATTTGCCCACGGTCTAACCTATTCGGGACACCCCGCATCCTGCGCGGCGGGTCTGGCCACACTGGCCATTCTCAAGGAACAGAATATTGTCGAGAACGCGGCCGAACATCTAGCTCCGTATTTTCAAGACCAGTTGGCGACACTGAAGGATCACCCCATCGTCGGTCAGGTGCGTGGACGTGGGTGCTTTGCGGCAATCGAACTGGTTCGCGATAAAGAGAGTCGCGAACGCCTCGCACAGGACTCTGGCGGCGCGGTCTTCTGCCGTGATACGGCAAACAACCTGGGCCTCATGGTCCGTCAGACCGGCAATGCCATGATCATGGCGCCGCCACTGATATGCGAGCATTCGCACATCGACTACCTCATGGAGAAGCTCACCGCAGCTTTGGATGCCACTGCGCAGCATTACAAGGTCGGTTGATCATCCCTTCCTAGCTAACCCGGTCAGCCATAGCACTGCCAGCTCGCGAGAAAGAAACGGCCACTCGCTCTCCTGACAGCGCTATGGCTGACCTGACTCTATGGATGAAATCAAGGCCCTTGGTGATGAGCGAGCTCCCTAGACCAGGGGTGATTCACGAGCCAGTGGCCCTTTCTTTCTGGCGAGCGAGTCGTCCCAACTCTCCACGGCACGACATACAAAAGTGTCCCTTTCTTTCTAGCGAGAGTGTCATCCCGAGTGCTAATCTCGCGGCATCGCCACAGCACAGTGAAGGCCGCGTGACCGAGCACATCGAACACCCCAAAACACTTCGCCAGCGCGACCTGCTGCTGTTTACCGTATCGGCGATCCTCCTTCCCGACATACTTACCTCGTCAGCGTCTGCCGGCGCCTCGAGTATTTCCTGGTGGCTCATCCTGGGAGTGGTTTTCTTCTTACCCATGGGCTTGATCAGCGCGGAATTAGGCTGCACCTATCCAGAGCAGGGCGGTATCTATACCTGGGTGCGCAATGCCTTTGGCGGACGATGGGCGTCACGCATCACCTTTTGCTACTGGGTGAACATGGCGCTTTGGCTACCGGCAATGTTCATCCTGTTTGCCGGGGTGTTTAACAGTCTCTTTGCTATGGAAGCATCCCTGACATCACAAATAGCGCTGGCTATCGGGATTACATGGCTCACAGTAGCCGTCAACGTCGTGGCGCTCCGCTTTGGTAAGTGGATTCCGAACCTGGGTGCCATCATGAAGTTTGTATTGTTTTTCGGTGTGATCGTCGGCGCGGGGCGTTACGTCGCCATGAACGAGATGGCCAACCCACTGACTCTACAGAGCATGACGCCTAATTGGGGCGAGGGACTGCAGTTTATCCCCGCGATCATCTACGGAATGCTTGGCTTCGAGCTGGTGAGCGCGGGATCGGAGGAGATGCGTAACCCCGAGCAGGATGTGCCTCGCGCCATCCTCTGGTCTGGAGTGATTATTCTCGCTCTGTCGGTGCTTGGCACACTGGCGGTTCTGGCGGCGATTCCCACCGAAGAGATTAATCTTGTGGAGGGCGTCATCGATACCCTGCGAGTATCCTTTGCCGGAATGAGCGGCGCAAACATCCTGGTCCTTTTACTGGGTGTTTGCTTTCTCTTTGGGATCTATTCCAGTTGTGCTGCCTGGTCCATGGGAGCAAACCGCGCAGCAGCAGAAGCCGCTTTGGAAGGAGAGCTGCCTTCCTGGTTTGGGCTGGAGTTACCAAGCAACGGCTCGCCCTTTGGTGCTGCTTTGCTAACCGGTCTGGTAAGCACCCTCGCCCTGCTGGGCTATGGCTTCATGTCCGGCGACAACGAAGACCTTTTTTGGTCCCTGTTTGCCTTTAGCTCAGTGCTGTTCATGCTGCCCTACGTGGGAATGGTCTTGGCGTTTCTGCGTATGCGCTCTGTGGACCGCGATCGGACTCGGCCTTTTCAGGTCCCGGGAGGTGCGCCGGGTGCTTTAATATGCGCCTCACTATGCGCGCTGATTTTGCTCACCGCCATCACCTTATTCATGGTTACACCACAGGACGGCCCCCAGTGGGAGGTCATTATTGGTGTTGTTCTGGCGTTGGCCCTCGGTGAGCTCATAATCCGCGTCGCCGAAGCCTCAAAAGCAAATGCATCTGAAAGGCAAGATACACCGTAAAAGTAAGTCATCAGGCATCACAGAAGTTTCGTATCAAAAATGGCTACACCAAAATCTGACAATGCCCGCCGGACCCGTGCCGGGCTTTTTTCACTGCTAATGCTGCTGGCCTCTGCAGTGCAGTCAAATGAGATGTGGACGAATCAATCCGCCGGAAACACTGCTGCGATGGATGTCGAGCAGGCTACGTTGCAAAAGGTCGGAGAGGCGCGCCTGAAGTTTTTGTTCTGGTCTGTCTATGACTCCAGGCTCTACACCTCAAGCGGTGTGTACCGCGACGGCGAACGGCCACTCAAGCTCGAGATTCAATACCTGCTGGATGTTAAAGCTAACGCCCTGCTTGAACGAACGCTAATGGAATGGAGCGACATGGGCCGCAGTCATCCACGGCAGCAGCAATGGCGCAATGAGTTGGCCAATATCTGGACAGACATTCAGTCTGGCGACGTGCTTAGCTTGGAACTTGATAGCAGCAATCGCAGCACTTTTCGCCGCAACGGAGAACTCCTGGGACACATAGAAGATCCAGAGTTTGGTCAGGAATTTGTGGATATCTGGCTATCGGATGATTGCACCCGGCCAGAAATTCGTGAGTCTCTGCTGGGAAGAAACGCGAGCTAAAGAGGCGCGACTTCTTCCTCAGATGTTTTGGCGCCGCCATCCACGGCGGCCAGATACTCTTGTAAACGCTCCGGCGCGGCATCGCCAAACAGAATTTGGCTGGCTTCGACCAGTCCCGGGGCGCTGCGAATATCCTCGGCTCGCACGACCTGCTCAATCTTTGAACGCCGACGCATAAAGTCTTCCAGACGCACCACCATCTCTCGTCGGGCGGTAAGTTCGATCTCGCAGCGTGTGTATTCCGCATGCTCAATCAGCAACTCAACACTGTGCGGCGCTTCGCGAATACGATCCAGCAGCTGAAAAGCCGCCTCGCCGTAGCGTCGCCAGAAGCGCTCACTCAACGGTTCAGAAGATCCAGGGTCGGTCATTTCATCGAGGCCCAATTGGCTGGCCTGCTGCATAAACAATGACTTCACCGAGCCCCGAGGCTCGCCATACCAGTCCGCCTTGGGTTTGGGCACTGTGATGCCCAGTGCAGCTACTGCATCAACGATCTCTTCGCCTACATTAAGACAGTCCGTGAGTTTGCCGCCAAAAATACTGATATGCGCCAGCTCGCTGTTCGATTCGATCTCGTGTTTTCGGGAGAGTTGCACCCAATCTGTCGCCCCTTGCGAACCGGTCACGGCAAGGGGTCGCACGCCTACTCGCTCGGCAATGACATCCTCCTCGCGAATGGGCTCGCGCAGATCAATCAGCTGATTCACATTGTCGAGTACGAACTGACGGTCCTGTGCAGTAACACCCACAGAGGGATCACTCACCGGTGTATCGGTGGTGCCAATACAGGTTTTAGGGCCCATAGGAATCAAAAAGAACAGTCGCCCATCGCTGGCGAAGAAGGTCAGCACCCGGCGGCTGTCAGTTACCCGGTCAACAATCAGATGAATACCCTTGGAGAACAAGTGTCGATACTGAGTCTCGACGCCCAACATCGTATTCAGCGAATCGACCCAAGGGCCGCAGGCGTTGACCACAACCCGAGCGCGCAGGGAGTAGATCTCATCGCTCTCGCAATCACGAAGACGACAGTCCCAGCTGCCGTCACGACGGGTGGCTTGCTCCAAATTCACATAGTTGGCAGCAACGCAGCCCATGTCCAGCGCCCGACGGATGAAGCTAAAGACAAAGCGCGCATCATTGTCATAGAGATAACAGTCTGAGTACTCCAAACCGCCCGCTGCGCGGCTGGTGTTTATTTCTGGCTCGAGCTTTTTGATTGCCTTAGGTGACAAATACCGAGGGGCGCGAGTCTTACAGCGGCCCATGAGCCAGTACAGCACGCTACCTAAGAATACAAAGAAAGACCAAAAGCGGAAGCCGCGCTGGATAGTGGTAAAAAAACGGATCTCTTTGACTGTTGCGGGATAGGCGCGCATCAGCTCGTTTCGGGATCGACATAGCTTGTTGACCAGAAGGAATTCGAGAGTCTCCAGATACTTGATGCCGCCCCAGGCGAGATTGCTGGAATTGGAGCTGACGCCGCTGGCAAAGTCACCGCGATCGATAAGTGCAACGCGTACGCCCTTGCCTGCCAGCGCCGCTGCAGATACCGCGCCGTTAATGCCGCCCCCAACAATGAGAACGTCATATTCCTGCCCATCAAGGCTACTGAGATTCTTATCGCGCAGTGCGGTGGACACCGCAGTTCCTCCTGGAAAGCCAGCTCAAACGTTAATCATCGATCACAGTCAACTGGACAGTGACCCCGACAGACACCACTATAACGCACTCTCTGAGCGGTCCTTCCAGTCATCTATGCATCAAGAAACCCAAGAAAGCTATCGCGGCCTGCAATACCCCTGGGGCCGAGGAGTGAATCCTGAACCCGGTGAACCCCGGCTCATTGCCGAAGGTGTGTACTGGGTGCGTTTTCCCATGCCCATGTCCCTGGACCATATCAATCTTTGGTTGCTGGAAGATGGAGATGGCTGGACCATTGTTGATACCTGCCTGAATCTGCCAGACGCCCGGGATATCTGGGAATCTCTTTTTGAAGGGTTTATGGGCGGAAAGCCCGTCACTCGCGTTATCTGCACCCATATGCACCCCGATCACGTGGGTCTTGCGGGTTGGATATGCGAGCGCTTTGGCTGTGATCTTTGGATGTCCCGGGCCGAATACCTCATGTGCCGCTCCTTAGTCGCCGACACCGGGCGTCCGGCGCCACAGGTCGCGGTGGATTTTTATCATCGGGCGGGCTACGACGAAGAGCAGCTGGAGCAGTACAAAAAACGCTTTGGTTTTTTTGGTAAAGCCGTATCACCTTTGCCGGATCGTTACCGGCGTATGGTGGATCTTGAGACTCTGAATATCGGTGGGCGTTACTGGCAAATTATGGAAGGCAGCGGACATTCCCCGGAGCATCTTTGCCTGTATTGCCCGGCGCTCAAATTGTTTATATCCGGGGATCAGGTGCTACCGCGTATAACGCCGAATGTCTCGGTGTTTCCTACCGAGCCGGAAGGCGATCCACTCAAGTATTGGCTACGTTCCTCAGCGCGCTTGCGAGAACGCCTGCCCGAAGATTTATTGGTTCTGCCATCCCACGAAGCGCCTTTTATGGGTCTGCACGTGCGACTGACCCAGATACTGGAATCTCACAAAGAAGACCTCAGCGCTCTTTTCCAACTACTTGCCGAACCCAAGCGCGCCGTGGACTGCTTTCCAGCGTTATTCAAACGCGAGATCGGTAAAGGCTCTCTGGGTTTGGCCACTGGCGAGACCCTCGCACACCTCAACTGTCTTTTGGGACGCCGCAGAATCCGCCGCCACAGCGACGAGCACGGTGTCCATTGGTATGTGCAGGATCCCGACGCCATCGATGTTGATGACGACTAAATTTCAGAGGTGAGCATCATGCTGCAAAAGCTTAAAGTCAGCTTTTATCGAACCTTTTATCGCCTCAGTGCCCGCCAGGCCTGGCATGCTCCCAACGTGCATGCATCCCCGGGGGCCCTGGAGTTACCAACGACTGAGGGACCCTTGCGAGGACACCTGTACCGTGGCGCTCAAGCCGCCGAACGGCCTCTGGTGGTTTACTTCCATGGCGGCGGCTGGGTGATTGGCGACCTTCAAACCCATCATGCTTATTGTCAGGCGCTGTGCGATGCATCAGGTGCTTCGGTAATTGCTATAGATTATCGTCTGGCCCCGGAACACAGATTCCCTATCGCTCAGGATGATTGTCTGGCCGCCGCGAACGCTATTGCCCAGGGACTCTCGGACTTTGGTCCGAGCAACGGTGGTGTTGTTCTTGCAGGCGACAGTGCCGGGGGTCACTTATCTCTGTGCACGGCACTTGAGGCAGGCGAAGAACTCAAGCCCAGACTTAAAGGCATGTTGCTCACCTACCCTGTAGTTAACCACTACAGCCAGCCGTCACCTTCATATATCGATTGCGCCAAGGGACAGGCCCTGAGCAGCGACCTGATGCGCTGGTTCTGGGATTGTTATCTGGGAGATGCAGACCCGGCGGCAGAGACTACACAACGTGCTTTCCCTATACGCAGCACGGCGCTGGATACCCTCCCGCCGGCGATTTTATGTACCGCCGGACGAGACCCGCTACGGGACGAAGGTATGGCCATGGCTGACGCTCTGCGAGACGCCGGTGTTGATGTAGAACAGGAGCACTATGCTGACTCAGAGCATGGCTTTGCCTGCTCAATGGGGCCCACAGACGATTACAAGGCCTGGCTTGCGCGCTGCGCACAGTGGATCGCGCAGCGCTGAGTCGCTGCCGGACTAGTCGGCGATCATGGAGAGGATATGCCGTGCGCCCGCCTTATCAAGCATCTTGGGTGGAAAATACCCTGTCGCTTCGGCCACCGCCAAATCCACAATGTAGTCAAAGTCTACGGCCTTAATCTTCTCTGAAGTCGCAGGTATACCCACCTCGTCCCGCAGTTCAATAACGGCGCCGATGAATGCTCTAGCCTGTTCAGAAGCACTCTGCCCTGGCGCCGTGACGCCAATAAGCCCGGCAAGCTCCGCCAAAGGAGCCTGGGCCTCGACCGCGCAATACTCAAGCACATGCGGCAAGACCATCGCATTGGCGAGTCCATGAGGAATCTGATATTTGCCACCGAGTTGGTGCGCAATGGCATGAACCGAGCCAACGTTTACCTGATTGATAGCAATACCTGCGTAATAGGATGCCAGCGCCATGGATTCGCGTGCTTCGGCATCATCACCCTGATGGTAGGCACGCTTGAGGTTGTCAAAAATAATGCGAATTGCACGTTTAGCATGCTCTTTACTGGTGCCGCGATCCCAGCGACAGATAACGGTCTCCACCGCGTGGGTCAAGGCATCCATACCCGTCGCGGCGGTAATCGCCGGAGGCATACCCAACTGTAAATCCGGATCCAGTGCGGTGGCACCCATGCCTAGGCCCGCGCCAGAGATCACGCCTTTTTCGTGGGTAACCGGGTCAGAGATCACCGCTCCCATAGTCGCCTCTGATCCCGTTCCCGCAGTGGTTGGAATCGCAAAAAGAGGCAGCACCTCGTGCTTGACCTTGCCAAAACCAATCCAGTTGCGCGGGTCTTCGTCACTGGTAGCTCTTGCCGCCACAAGCTTGGCGCAATCGATCGATGATCCGCCGCCAATCGCCAGGACCACATCACTGTTATGCTTTTTTAACTCACTCAGGCCCGCGGCCACCTGATCAAAAGTAGGGTCAGGCTCGACACCGTCATAAAAGGCGATGTCAATATCGGAACCGGCAAACCCCTCGAGTGCTCGATCCACAACACCCAGCTCTCGAAGCATTTTGTCGGTAACCACCAGCACGCGTTTAAAGCCCGAACGGCGAATGTGCGCACAGAGTTGTGCAGAGCTGCCCGAGCCGGCGAAAGCCAGATATGTCGCCCCCGGCGATGAAGCTGTGAGAATCTTAGCTAGAATAAAGAGAAACGTATTTTTAATTTTATTCATAATTGTGCTCAGGCTGTGGTCGCAAAAGGAGCGAAGAGTAACAATTCGCATCGCCTGCAGCGAGCGAAGATAGCTTGCCCTTCGGTCCATCGAATGCCATGTTGGCTCTTGGTTACGCCTATGCAAATCCAACACTAGGAGAACACGCTGCATGACATCTATCACGCGCCGGTATGTGCACATTGACGAGACCGACCGCAGTCTCGCCATAAGAGAAGATCGCGCGCCAGTCCCCGGTGCAGACGAGATTCTCATCGAGGTTGCTGCGGCCGGACTGAATCGTGCCGACGTGCTGCAACGTAAGGGCCTCTATCCTCCGCCTGTGGATGCATCGCCAATAATGGGACTCGAAGTGTCTGGCACAGTACTGGCCTGCGGTGAAGCGGTATCTGATTTTAAACCCGGAGATAAAGTCTGCGCCCTCACGCACGGGGGAGGTTATGCGAGTCATGCCATAGCACCACAAAGTCAGACTCTCCCTGTGCCTTCGGGATACAGCATGAGCGAAGCCGCGGCGCTCCCCGAGGCCCTGCTCACCGTTTGGCACAATGTGTTTCAGCGCGCAGGACTCAAGGCTGGCGAAAACGTGCTTATTCATGGCGGTGCCAGCGGCATTGGCACTCTGGGGGTCGGCATATGTAAAGCAATGGGCGCCACGGTCTATAGCACCGCGGGCAGCGCCGAGAAGTGTCGTCGAATTGAGGCGCTGGGTGCTACGAAAGCGTTTAACTATAAAGAAGAAGATTTTGTCGCAGAGCTGGATGCGCTCGGGCTCAAAGGTGGCATTTCGGTCATTCTGGACATGGTGGGCGGCGACTACATTGGCCGCAACTTTGAAGTTGCCGCTCCAGAAGGGCGCATCGTCAATATTGCCTTCCTCCGTGGATTTAACGCCGAGGTGAATTTTCTCCCAATGTTGATGAAGCGACTCACACTCACGGGATCAACACTCCGCGCACAGTCTGAGGCACAAAAAGCGCAAATGGTGGTCGAAATCCGCGAGCATCTATTTCCGCACCTGAACGATGGCTCTATAAAGGTCGTTATCGACAAAGAGTTCCCTCTGGAACAGACCCAGGACGCTCAGGACTACATGGAGTCCGGCGTGCACATGGGCAAAATCCTGCTGCGTCCCTGACAAACCCAAGCTATGCAGCGACTTTCTTGCGGCTACAAAACGCTCGCGGTCACGACACTGACCTGGATGCTTTGTGCCTGTGGTGGGGGTGGCGGTAGTCCTTCTCCAGCACCGGCCAATGTGCCTCCTGTGGCCGAAGCCGGCGTCACGCAAAGCGCAAACGCCGGCGACCCGGTAACACTCAACGCCACGGACAGTCGGGATAGCGATGGCAACATCGTCGCCTTCGCCTGGTCGCAAAGTGAAGGACCCTCGGTAGAACTCGATGGCGCCGATCAATCCCAGGTAAGTTTTGTCGCCCCGAGTCTCGGCGAAGATCGCGCACTCGTTTTTACCCTGATAGTGACCGACGATGATGGCGCGACGGCCAGCGACTCCGTCACGGTTAACGTCGCGGCGGCTATGCTCTCAGAGCAGGTGTCTCTCAGTGGTCGCATTGAACCATCTGCAAGCCAAAGTTTGGACGGCGATACCAATGACCCCTTCAATCCATTCCTGAACAACGATAATCCCGCGCAGCCCCAATCAATTGCCAACCCCACGACCCTGGGCGGCTATGTTAACGAACCCGGGGCCGGCGCCGAAGGTCGATCGCAGGTCGCAGGTGATCGCGAAGATTATTTTCTGGTTGATCTTCTTCAGGGACAAAGCATCAATTTGCTGGTCGCTGAATTTCAGGATGCAGACGCCGACCTGTATTTGTACACAACAGCTGGAGATCTTGTTGATTTTTCCATTGAGACCGGCCCCAGCGAGAGTCTTGTTATTGAGCAAAGCGGTAGCTACCTGGTTAACGTATCTATCTTCTCTGGAGCAACCAATTACACGCTGGCCATCGGCTCGAGTCTGGTACCTGTCGGTCGCAGTGCTTACGCAGATGTTATTCCCGGGCAGATGATCGTGTCCTATGCCGAGTCAAGCATCAGCACTAATTTGCCAGAGGCTTTCGCTCGGCGCCTGCGCATGCGTCAACTTGGCGGAGGACCTCGTCGATCTCGCTTGATGGCTTTGGAAGACGCCGGCCAGGACAATCAGCTCATTAAGCGTCGTTTGGGCTGGCAGCAGTTTCGCTTCGCGCAGTTCACAAAGCCAGAGCTGGCAAAGCGCTGGCGCACCTTAATCAGTATCAAGCGCCTGGCACGCTCCCCCGACGTAGTCAGTGCAGAGCCGAACTATCGTGTGCGACCCACCGCATCAGTTAATGATGAGGCCTACTCCTTGCAGTGGCATTACCCGTTGATCAGCGTGCCAGGCGCCTGGGAAACCACCATTGGAGATCCCGGCGTTATCGTTGCGGTGGTAGACACTGGCGTACTGTCGGGCCATCCCGACCTGGCGGGGCAGCTGGTTCCTGGTTATGACTTTATCCGCGACGCAGGAGAAGCCGCCGACGGCGACGGGATCGACCCTAATCCCGAAGAAATCATCGGCGGCGGTGACCCTGCCGCAGTGAATTTTCACGGTACCCACGTAACCGGCACCATTGCCGCCCGAGGCAACAACGGCATTGGCGTGACCGGCGTTGCTTATGGATCACGAGTGATGCCCTTGAGGGCTCTGGCAGCGAGTGGTGGCACAGGGTATGACGTCAATCAGGCCGTACGCTATGCCGCAGGGTTAGAGAATGATTCGGGGACCTTTCCCGAAGCGCCGGCGCAGGTGATTAATCTCAGTTTAGGGGGAGGCGGATTTAGCGCCAGTACTCAACGACTGTACGATGAGATCAGCGAGCGGGGCATCATCGTCGTTGCGGCGGCGGGTAACGAAAGCAGCACTTCCCCGAGCTATCCGGCAAGTTACGACAATGTGATCTCGGTCAGTGCCGTTAACACTCAACAGCAAATCACTAACTATTCCAACACCGGCAGCGCGATTGATCTTGCAGCCCCGGGGGGCGACGGAAGTCAGGACTTTAACGGTGACGGCTATCCAGATGGGGTGCTGAGCACCGGTGGTGCTGATGGCGCATTTGCTTACACCTTCCTCAGCGGGACCTCTATGGCAGCGCCGCATGTTGCCGGCGTTATGGCGTTGATGAAAAGCGTCAACCCAAATCTGAGTGCTAAGGATGTAAACCGGCTGCTCGAGCAGGGTGATCTTAGCGACGATATTGGGAGTGTCGGCAGAGACAATCTCTACGGCTATGGAATCATCAATGCCCGAAAAGCGATCGAAGCTGCCCTGGCAGAGGCTGGAAGCAGCTCCGGCAGCGAACCGCGGCTCGGCGCATCCAGCAGTGCTCTGAACTTCAGTTCTGCTCGAACACGCCTGGAAATCGTTCTACGCAACAGCGGCGGTGGCGACTTACAGGACGTCCAGCTGCAATCGAATGATAGTTGGATCACCGCCAGTGCCGTGAGCGTAGATGCCCAGGGTCTGGGACGCTATGCCATCGAAGTCGACAGAGATGGTCTGGCATCAGGCGTTTATGAAGGAAGCCTAAGAGCAAGTTCCAGTGCTAACGAGCTTGCTGTCCGGGTGCTTCTTTCTGTGACTGATGCCACTGACGCAGAACTGGGCATTGTGTATCTACTATTGTTCGATCCCGCGACAGATACCGTGGTTGCCCAGACGGCCATCCAAACAACCACCGACAGCCTCGATTTTGCGTTTCCTGATGTTCCAGCAGGAAGCTATCAAATTTTTGCCGGTACAGATCTGGACAATGATCTGGTGATTTGTGATGAGGGGGAGGCCTGCGGTGCGTATCTCACCATAGATCAACCACTGACTATTAATTTTGATCGCAACCGGGACGACCTGAACTTCTCCATCGAATACCTTTTGGCCTTTCCTGGTGTGGCGAGCACAGACACCCAAACTGATGGCAAAATACGCGCCTTAAACACCCTACGACGAGAAGCGACAGCACCATGAACCTGTTTCCTACCAAAAAGCTTAGTATTGTTCTGCTGGCGCTGGGCCTCCTTGGTGCCTGCGGAGACAGCCAATCGCTAGAAAGTGAAACCGCGACATCGCCTGTATCGTCGACAGTGGCAAGCAGCAAAACATCAGAGGCTTCAGCGAACACTCAAGCCGAAACCCCACCCGCAGGTGATCTAAACCCCGCTGCCAATCCTGAGGCACCGGGACAACGACGTTGGACCGGTGATCTGGATGTCATGGAAGAGCACCGAGTGGTGCGAATTCTCACTGTCTACGGCCCGGGGCGTTTCCATCTTGAAGAGGGTCGAGGTGTCGGTATTGTGGCCGAGATGGCAACTCGTCTTGAAGAGCATCTCAACGCAAACCAGGATCGCAAGCATATTAAGGTTTTCACCCTGGTGATCCCCATGGCGCGGGACCAGCTGATTCCCGCATTGCTCGATGGTCGAGGCGACATTATTTCTGCCGGACTCACTATCACGCCAGAGCGAGAAGAGCTTGTTGACTTCAGTATCCCGGCGAGCAAGCCTCTCAATGAGATACTTGTCACCGGTCCCAGCGCGCCAAAAATCGATCGACTCGAGGACCTCTCCGGGCAAACCGTTTACCTGCGCGAAAGCAGTAGTTACCGCGAGAGTGTCGAGGCACTCAATACCCGTCTCGAGGCACAGGGACTCCCTCTGGTCGAGATAGAAGCTATGCCTGGCTCCTTAGAGGATGACGATCTGATAGAGATGGTCAATGCCGGACTGATTCCCTGGGCCGTCGTGGATGACTACAAGCCGCAGATGTGGGAAGGCGTATTCACGGATTTGCGTGTTCGCGACGATCTGGTTTTTCGAAAAGGCGGCCGCACCGCTTGGGCTATGCGAAAAGACAGCCCATTACTGAAGGCATCAGTAGATGCGTTCCTTAAGAAGAACCGCGCGGGCACCCTCTATGGCAATATTCTGATCAATCGCTACGTACGTGATTTTGATTGGGCGGCAAATGCCCTGGGCGACGAAGACTACCAACGCTTCAATGATCTGCAGCATCTGTTTCAAAAATATGGCGAGCTGTATGAAATGGAATACCTGTTTGCAGCAGCGCAGGGGTATCAGGAGTCACGTTTGGATCAGAGCGTGCGCAGTCATGCCGGTGCGGTGGGTGTTATGCAGCTACTGCCTACAACGGCCTCGGACAAGAGTGTTGGCATTCCCGATATTCATGAGGTGGAACCGAATATCCATGCCGGCATCAAGTACATGGACTATCTCCGCGACCGCTACTTTAATGATCCAGACGTTACAGAATTAAATCAGGCCCTGTTGGCATTGGGCGCCTACAATGCCGGCCCGTCGCGCATGATTCGTCTGCGTGCCAAAGCCAAAGAACGAGGCTACGATCCCAATGTCTGGTTTGATAATGTTGAGCTGATCGCGGCGGAAGACATCGGCCGTGAAACAGTCCAGTACGTATCGAATATTTATCGCTACTACCTGACCTATCGCATGGTTGCCAAACAGGAACTCAAACGTGCCGAAGCGCGACGCGCCATTGGCATCAGCGATGCGCTCGACCAGTAAATACGTAGAAAAGGTAACCGCCGAACCACCCGGCAAGGCATTGCAGAGCTAAGCCCTCGGGCTCTCGCACCGCGGCAATGCCGTTGAGCCCCAGCACGGCTTTCATAATCAGATGCAGGGCGAGAATAGCCACTGCGCCGGCGAGACCATACAAAACCACGCGAGCACGAGGCAGATATCGGCTTAAGCCAACAGCAACAGGCATCGCGACAAGAAAGGCTATGAACATCAGTGGCAGATAACTGGTGGTGAGCCCAAGGAGATCGTGCCAACTCGCATTCAAGCGATCTCGTAAAGTAATTGGCATGGCCATCGCCTGTAACTCACCTAAAATCGTCTGCGTGGCAAAAATACTACCAACGACGTAAGCACCCAGCACCGCAGGAAAAAACATCATGACCGCACGTAACATTCGAACTCTCTTCTCTTTGTCCAGCGCGCATGATGCCGTGTCAACGCGAGGGAAACCACTACAGAAGTGCTGGCTGTTGCTGACTGTCATGATGTTGAGCCTTGGCGCTCAGCTCAGCAACGCTCAGGGCTACCGCCTTTTTACCGTGGCTGACGATTTGCATTGGCCCTGGAGTGTCGCCAGGCTCCCGGACAATACGTTTTTGATCACCGAGCGCGAAGGCCGTCTGATCCATTTAGACCACAACGGTAATCGTCAGGTTGTTGAGGGTACTCCAGAAACCGTTTTTGCAGGGCAAGGCGGCTACTTTGATATCGTGCTTCATCCCAGGTTTGAAAATAACCACCTCATCTACCTTAGCTATGCCGATGGCTACGAAAACGCCAATGGCACAGCGATATTCAGAGCCCGGTTTGAGGGTGGAAAACTCAGTGACGGACAACGCATTCTTCGCGTGGAGCCTGACAAAACGACACCCCAGCACTACGGTGCAAGAATGCTGTTTCTGGAAGACGAGACCCTGCTGATAACCACGGGCGATGGATTCGAACATCGAGAGCAAGCACAATCCCGGCTCAGTGAACTTGGCAAGGTGCTGCGCATCGAAGATGACGGAAGCCCCGCAGGCCTTTTGAATGCCGAGGGGGAACCCGGGCGCATCTGGACTCTGGGTCACCGAAATCCCCAGGGCCTGACTGTAGATCCGAATACCGGAAGTATTTACCTTCACGAGCACGGACCCCGGGGTGGCGATGAACTCAACCTCATCGAGGGCGGAAAAAACTACGGCTGGCCTGCAGTAACCCATGGCGTGGACTACAGCGGTGCGTACGTTTCGCCTTTCAAAAGCGCACCCGGCTTCAAAGACCCACTATGGACCTGGGTGCCGAGTATTGCGCCCTCAGGAATGGCCTGGTATGACGGGAGCCGATTCCCGGCCTGGCGAGACAGTTTGTTTATTGGTGCACTGGTCGATCAGGAAGTTAGACGCCTGGAGATTCGTAACGGAAAAGTGATTAAAGAAGAGTCACTGTTTAAAGAACTCGATAGTCGTATCCGCGACATTAGAGTTTTTGGCGACGAAATCTATTTACTCACGGATTCTGAACACGGGGCTCTTATTCAAGTTCTGAATCAATAAGCAAATTTATAAGAAATCCCGCCGGCAAAGCGCCGACGGGATCTAGTACCTCTAAGCTGCCTTTTTGCGGGCTGCTGCTTTCTTCTTAGCGGGGGCTTTCTTTTTTGCAGGAGCCTTCTTTTTGGCCACGGGTTTCTTGGCTGCTACTTTTTTCTTAGCCACGGCCTTTTTCTTTGCGGGCGCTTTTTTCTTCGCCGGTGCTTTGCGAGCCACGACCTTCTTGGCTGCTGCTTTACGCGGCGCCTTCGCTTTGGCCTTAGCCTTAGCCTTAGCCTTAGGCTTGGCCTTGGCCTTGGCGCGCCGCGCCGCAGCCTTCTCTACCATGGCGGCCGCCTGATTTGCAGCTTGCGCCTTGCGAGCTTCCAAGGCGAGATCTGCACGCATGGGCACGAGCTTTTCAGCATACTCATAGGCGGCTTTGGCAATCTGGCTTACCGTATCACCCAGTTCCTGCACCTGCTTCATCAAAGCGTCTACGCGTTCTTTATCTGCGCTGCTGCCTTTTTTGCGCATCGAAGCACGCGCTTTCTTCAAGCGCTCATTTGCGGCCTTGTGTTTCTTTTTAACGGATGCCAGTTCTCGTTTGGCGGAGCCATGGGCCCGCTCTGTTTCTTTTAGCAAACGCTGGCGGAGCTGCTCTACACGCTTACTCGCCTGTTCTGCCATCTTGGTAGCTTGAGCTAATTCTTTTTCCAACATACGCGGTACCTTTAGTGTTATTGGTTTACCCCACTGCCAGTGTAGGGAGAAAAACCGAGTTTGTAACGGTCATTTTTTGATCAGGCTCAATACAAGGTTCACTAGATATCCATTTGTCGCAAGAAGCGCTCAGACAAACGCAGACAAAGCAGGCACTTCAATACATCAGTTGTATCAGCTATGAAGGCGGTACTATGCTGTGAAGTATGCTGTTGTACATCTTAAAGACGGGGCTCATACAATGACTGAGGCAGACAGCGGATCAAAATCCCGCATGCCCAAAGCCGTGCGTAAACGATTGCGCGAAGCTGCCGTGGCTAAAGTTCGCCAGGACATTATTCACGCTGGCCGCACCGAAGCAGAATATGCGCAGGAAGATCTTGAATATCTGGTAGCCGAAAAAGAAAAAGAGATTTGGTCGGGGCTCGGCTGGAAGGGCTTCGGGGTGGTGGCTTTACTCCTGGGCATCAACATCGGTATCTGACGCAGATGTCCATTTTTCGGATTATTAAATACTCCTCGCTGCTTTACTTTTTCGGCAAGCATCGTGACAAGCTAGTCCGCTCAGTGGCGGTGCTGCTATTCGCATTTGTGAGCTCGCTGATTTACGACGATGTGCGGGTGTATCTTGCCCAACAGCATCCGGGAACCCTGATCTACGCGCTTATTGCAAAGATCGTGATCGTCTACGGTTCACTCGTTTTTGTATTGCTGCAGTTTCGAAGCAGTGCAAAAGTGAGTAAGGAGGGCGAAGCCCGCGCTGCGGATCTGCCGCACAGAAGTGACAAGGCGGCAGCATCGCAGTCCACGCCAAGAGACCGTCTCGATGCCCTGGCAGATGTGGAGCATCACGAGCGCTTGCGCTCCCGCTACGACCGCATACTCAGCGGAGAGCGCTCCGTCGATCCAGCGGGCAAAACGTCCCCCAGGGAATCCCAGTAATAGCAAACGAGTTCCTTGTTGAACTCGATCCGCCCTACCCGCGGATTAAGAAGACGAATTAGACAAGGCGGACAATCGTCCCTCTTCGTCCTGCTCCAGCCGACCCACGGCCGCCACCTTGCGCCGCATACCTGGCTCTGGAGCCAGATAAAACAAGTCACCATTTGATCCCGTCAAAGCCATGGCTGCTCCATTGGCTCTGGCGATTTTGGCATTAGCCTGCATGTGTCGCTGCTCTCCATGCACCGGCACCGCCAGGCGAGGTCGCGACCATTGATACATGGATGCAAGTTCCTCCGCGCAGGGATGTCCCGAAGCGTGCACCGGCTCCACGGCACTGTCTGCATCAATGATATTGACACCCTGGGAACGAAAACGCTGCAAGAGCCTTTCCACCGACTCCTCGTTACCAGGAATAATCCGGGAACTGAGTATCACTGTGTCACCCGCTTCCAACTCCAATTGAGGATGTGAACCCGCCGCTAAGCGCTGCAGTGCGGCACCGTGCTCTCCCTGACTGCCAGTAGCAACGATCAATACCTCATCTTTTGGCAGGTAGCCCAGATGTCCTGTTTCGATGAGACGTTTGGAGCGGTTCAGGAGTCCCACACTCAATGCGGCCGAATGCATCGTCTGCAATGATCTACCCAGCAGGCCGAGATAACGCTGGGTCTTTTCGGCCACATAAAAGAGACTGTGCAAGCGGGCTATGTTGCTGGCAAAGCAAGCAACGACCACTCGCCCCTCGCAGCCAGTTACCGCTTTTAGGAGGCCATCTCGCACGACAGATTCGCTAACAGAATGGCCGGGTACCACCGCATTGGTGGAATCACAGATGACGGCGTCAAGAGTGCTTTCGCCGGCGGCAGAAAATAGTTCAGAAGAGAAGGCGGGACCCACCTGCGGAGCCCTGTCGATTTTCCAGTCCGCCGTATGCAGCAGGCTGCCGGCCGCGCAGCGAATATGCAACGCACAGGTATCGGGGGTGGAGTGGGTAATAGGCAGCCAACGCACATCAAACGGACCTATGGTCTGCTCCTCACCGGGAAGGCATTCGATAAGGGGGCTGGGCACTTTGCCCCCGCGCCCCGCGGCTTTGCGTCGCAATACCTCCGCCGTGAACGGCGTGGTGTATACAGGTACCGGAAAACGCTCCCAAAGCAGGGGCAGCGCGCCGATGTGATCTTCATGGGCGTGGGTCAGCACGATCCCGGCCAGAGCGTCTTTACGCTCCACAATAAACTGGGGATCTGGCGTCTGCACCCGGGGACGGATTCTTGTGGAATCCCGCTCAAAGGTGATGCCACAGTCGACCATTAACCAGGCACCATCGTGACCATAGAGATTCAGGTTCATACCAATCTCGCCACAGCCTCCCAGCGGCAGGAACCACAGATCCCTGGCACCGGGAATCATGGCTGACGCTGGCAAGTAGGACACCAGTAAATACGTCGACTGCCCATACTGTCTCTAAGGATCGTGTCACCACATTGGTAGCAAGCTCGCCCGTCACGACCAAAAACAAAAAAGCGCCTGCGCTCCCGGCCCTTGACGGTTTTTTTCAGGGACGCCGCTAAACGCGGGGGCAAAGTGATACCGCCGGTCTCATAACTGCGCCGAGGCAGCTTCAGGGTTTCCCTGGCCAGAGCACCAAGCTCCGCCCTGCCTAGATCCCGCGGTCGGCGTTTGGGATGCGCGCCTGCACAAAACAGAATCTCCGATCGCAGATAATTGCCGCTTCCCGCCAGAAAGTGTTGATCCAGATACAGTGCATTTAGGGAGCGACCCGCAAATCGCTGTAACTTAAGACGCTCACTAATGTCTTGCCAAATTAACTTGGCAGAGAGTAAATCTGGACCAAGCGCGGCTAGAAAAGGGTGCATACCCAAATCGTCGCGAGCCCACACGCTGATGTCCGAAGCGCTGTATAGCAACGCACTATGCGTGGCTGTATGCAGCGCAAGACGCAGGGATCGATTAGTAGCCGGTGTCTTTCCTCGCTTGGCGATTTTCCAAACACCATAAAGCTGATTGTGGGAATAAATCGCATAGTCGTTGTCAAAGTGTGTCAGCAGCGCTTTGCCACGGGTTTCAATATCCACGACCCGCTGCCCAGATAGTAAGTGGCCGAATCGTTGGAGTTCTGGAAAAGCGAATGCCACTTCTTCGATGGTCTCATCAACCAGTACGTCGGCGATACGATCCGCGGCTCGGCGTATTTCGGGGCCCTCAGGCATTGAATTGCTTGTCCTCTTTTATTGTCGGCTGTGTCATCCATACGCACAGGCACGCGTTGAGGATGGGTATAACTTTACTTATTACTCACAGCAACACAGACTCCACAAATGTCTGCAGTAAGCTCATGCCCCCACTAAGCACCCGGCTGATCTATGGCGCCGGCGGCGCAGTGTACGCTGTGAAAGAAGCGGCCTACACAATGTTCATCCTGCTGTTCTACACGCAGGTGCTGGGACTCAACGGCGGTCTCACCGGCCTAATTGTGGCTCTTAGCTTGATCTGGGATGCAGTCTCGGACCCTCTGGTAGGCACCCTGTCGGACCGATTGCGCAGCAAACATGGCCGCCGCCATCCTTATATGGCATTGAGCATTGTCCCTCTAGGACTGGGTTTTATCGGTCTGTTCTCGCCGCCCAGCGCACTGCTGGGCTCCGATGCCCTTCTCGCTACCTGGCTATTGTTCTGGTCTATCTGGATACGCACCTTCGTCACCACATTTTCGATCCCGCACCTGGCGCTTTCGGCAGAGATCACCAACGACTATCAAGGTCGCAGCCAGATTCTCGGTGCTCGCCTGGCGTACATGTTTTTGTTTGCGGTTTTGGTACCTGCCGTGGCGCTTACCCTGATTTTTCAGTCAAGCGGCGGTGAAGACGGTCGCTTCGTGCAGTCCAACTACCCTATTTATGGGGCCTTTTCCTGCGCGGTATGTTGGTTGCTCGCCAGCATCACTACCTTTGGAACACGCCGCTATGCGCAAGCTTCCGATTCCCAGCCCATGCCCCCACCACGAAGCGCGGGCAATACACTTACCAAAGACCTGCTGCGGACCTTGGGAAATCGCAGTTTTCGCTATTTGATTGGCTTTGAACTGTCAGTAATGGCGAGTTTTGGTGCGGTATCGGCGCTAAATATGCTGGTGTGGACTTACTACTGGCAATTTGATGCGCAGCAAGTTTCGATCATTTTATCTGTGCCTAGTCTCCTTGCCGTGGGTCTGGTGATGCTCAGCCTGCGTCCTCTGGGTCGCCATCTTGAGAAATATCAATTGCTGCAACTTTCAACCATTGGCCTGATTCTCAACTGCCTGTGGCTATACCCGCTGCATATTTTGGGATTACTTCCTGACGACGGGCAACTGTTGTTTGTGTTGAACCTGATTTTTATGTTGTTTTTTATGTACTTCTTTCTCATGCGGGGTGTTCAAACCCAGTCCATCATCGCAGACCTTACCGATGAGCATGAGTGGGATCACGGTATGCGTCAGGAGGCGGGCTTCTTTGCGGCAAGTAATTTTGCCCAGAAGTTCGCCACGGTGTTTGGCCCTTTATACGGCGGCCTTGCATTGGACCTTATTGGGCTTGAAGCCGGTATGTTGCCCGGCTCGCTGGATGACTCAATACTTGATGGACTCGTTATCGCGTTTGGTCTGGGAGCTCTCCCGGGAATGGTTCTAGCCCTGCTCTTTTCCACAAGGATCACCATCAGCAGGGCACGGGTAGCCGACCTGCAACGGATGCTTCGCGAACGAGCGGCCGCATCCACATCTGCATAGACCCCTGCCAGTCGGACTTGTGACTGAGACTTGTGCGGCGCAAAATGCGCGCCTCACAACGCCACGGCCCAAATCATGAGTCAAGATATTTACGATACGCGCATACGGCAGGCACAGCCCTTAATTACACCCTGGGTTCTCGCCGATGAGCAGCCACTTTCGGATACCCAGGCTGCGACGGTAGCTACCGCTCGGAGACAAACTGAAGACGTGCTGTCGGGTAAAGACCCTCGTCTGTTAGTCATTGTGGGACCCTGCTCTGTGCATGATCCGGCGGCGCTGTTGGAGTTTGCAGCAGCCCTCAAGTCGCATTGTCTGGATCTCAATGACGCGCTCCTGCCTGTACTGCGGGTGTACTTCGAAAAACCACGGACGGTTGTGGGCTGGAAAGGCCTTATCAATGACCCGGATCTTGACGGCAGCTTTCATATCAACAAGGGACTGCGCGTCGCCAGAGATGTTCTTCAGGACGTAGCCGATCTGGGTTTACCGGCGGCAAGTGAGTTCCTGGACACCACCTTTGGCCAGTACTATGCAGATCTCGTGAGTTTTGCGGCTATTGGCGCACGAACCGTCGAAAGCCAGATTCACCGGGAACTCGCTTCGGGTCTGTCTATGCCGGTGGGTTTTAAAAACGCTACAAATGGTGATGTCGGCGTGGCCATCGACGCGATCCGCAGTGCCAATCACAGCCACTGGTTTCCGTCACTCACGCGAGAAGGCACTCCCGCAATTTTGCAATCCACCGGCAATCCTCACAGCTATCTCATTTTGCGGGGTGGCAAGGCCAGTGGGCCCAATTACGATGCGGCCTCGGTTACTGCGGCTGCGACTGCCATGGCTGCAGCAGAGCTCGAACCGGGAGTTATTGTCGACTGCAGTCATGGCAATAGTGACAAAGATCCGCAGCGCCAGGCAATTGTGGCGGCCGATGTGAGCGATCAAATCGAACAGGGGCAGACCGCGCTACGCGGTGTCATGCTGGAGAGTCATCTTGTTGCGGGCAACCAAGCGATTGGGCCACGAGATTCGCTGCGCTACGGACAAAGCATAACCGATGCCTGCTTGTCCCTGGACGATACTTTACCCGTATTGGACAGCCTTGCCGCAGCGGTGCGCCGGGCAAGGCTTTAGGGTCTTAGCTACCAGGTATATCCGATGCGAACGCGGTAGGTTTGATCCAGCTCTTCGGTGCCTTCTACCGCACCAGTGTTCAGATCAAGCACCAACTCGGCCGAAGCCTCTACGCCGTAAAGCAATGGAAAGGCCAATCCAAAGGTGGTGTTCAGAACAATATTGGACGCCTCGTCCAGGTTCCAAATACCTTTGTGGTCGATATATAGACGAGAATCACCACCGAGGTAGTTACTCTGCATGTGGACGTCCCAGGTACTACCAAGGTATTCCCGATCCTCTGCGCTGACAAAATCTTCCGTGATGTACGCAAGACCTGTTTCGGCCTCAAGCGCGAACACGGGGTCGGTAAAGAACTTTCGACCAATATAAGGTCCGATAGATGTTCTCAGGTCCAGATCAGCGAACAGGTCCTGTTCGGCTGATGCACCACCACCCCAATACCAGTTGCCGGTCTGGATGCGGTCATAGCGGGCGCGAGCGGTCCAGTTCTCGGCGTTTTTAGTGTTGTTCGCCTCATTGACCTCACCGAAGGCCTCTACCCGATAACGATCAACCAGGCTTTCCCAGCGAGTCTCAAAACGGTAGTTGAGTTCGTCCGTCTCGGTGTTACCGCGCTGGCTGTCGTAACCAAAGCTTGCCAAGCCACCAAAGTTGTAACCATTACCCAGCTCCCAAGGCTCCGGGTTGATGCGCGTCAAATCAGCTATGGCGTAACTCTTGCTGGCCTGCTGCTCCAGAGTCAGCTGCTCATCGGCAACCTCAAGGCCCGGTATCTCAAGAACATTGCCGTCCTCCATCTGCAGTACCAAATCAGACTCAACCGTCATCGCTACAATCGCCGACTGGTCAATCTCAAGTGTGCCTGCATAGGCTGTTTCTATCTTTACTTTGCCGCCATCGGCGTCCTTAAAGGTCCCCATAACAATGGAGCCGTCCCGCAATTCAATGCGATCAACCGCTGAAGCGGTGCCAGCTAGCAGTAGTGTGGAAACAAAGGTAACCAATACCGGTAAAGATCGGCTTATGAGTGTGTACATGTTGATGCCTCGCAAGATGTCGCGTGTTCTTAAATGGGTCTTAAAAATTTCGCGCGCAGTGTACCAGCCTGAAGGTAAAAATCAGGTTGGTACAATTGCAGAAGTTTCAGGGCTTACTCGAGTACTTCGACGACATCGCCCACCGCAAAATCCTCGCCGGCAGTCACCACCGCATTCATCCCGAAGTAGATAACGCCATCTTGACGGCGATAGCCCGCAAGCACGCGATTTATGTCCGGGTCTTGCTCAGCTGTCTGCTGATTGATAGCGGGAATCGCGCAGCGTGAGCAGGGCTTAACAATAGCCAGGGTTGTTGATCCAACCCGCAACTGTCGCCAACTGTCCTCGGCATAAGGCTGAGCGCCACGAATCACCAGATTTGGACGAAAACGATCCATAGGTACCGGCGCGGGCAAACGAGTGTTCAGGTCGTCCAGTGATGCCTGAGTAATAATCAACAATGGAAACCCGTCCGCAAAGCCGACGTGCTGTTCTTGTTGGGCATCGGGCAGGTAGTCAGCATCCACCGGGCGGTTGGCATCCTGGGGAAAAAACACCAGACGTAGATCCTCGCCCAAACATTCACTAAGCCAGGTATTGACCCTGTCATCGGCACAGCGCGCCAGCATAGTGTGTTCCCAGACGGTCGCAGAGACTTCATTTTGCTGCGCGCCGGGAATCTCAAGTTGAATGCTTTCTCCGCCAAAACTCAGGCGCAGACCACCTACGATGCTGGCAACTTCAAGCAATGCCATCTGAGGTAATCGCCGCTGACTGTAAAACAGTCCGGCGCTATCGATGAGCATCCAACGGCGATCGCCAGACACACCAAATCTGTCGATCACCGCTGCCTCTAAACTATGACCTCGGGCTGACTTGATGGGATAACGATAAATAGCCGAAAGATCCATTGCCGTCATCCGCCCTGCCCCCGGCGCAGGGCAAGAGTTCGCAGAAACTCGTGCATTCCTGTATCGACGCCAGGGTCGCTCAGCCCCAGCCTTACAACCACCATCTCCCATTGTGGAATAACCACAACGTACTGTCCGGCATTACCACCGGCATAAAAGAGATCATCGGGGAGACCTTCAAAGGCTACGCCTGTGGTGTTAAGCCAGAATCCGCGACCATACTGTCCCTGCGGGTCAGAGCTTCGAGGCGCCACCGATGCGCGCAACCAGCTTTGTGATAAAAGCGCTGATCGCCCATGCCAGGCATCTAACCAGAGCTGGCCTGCCTGCAACCAATCCCGGGCTGTGAGATAGGCATAGCTCGACCCCACCTGCACACCACTGGCATCCGCTTCTGCCACCAGGGACTCAATGCCCAACGGCCCACTAAATTCCCGGGCAATCCAGTCCTCGTAGGGTTCTTCGACGGAACGTTGCCACAGGTAGCTGGCAAAGACCGTGTCGCCACTGGAGTACGCAAAGTGTTCGCCCGGCACATAGGCCTGGCCACTACTTGCAGGGACCTTCCACATTGCAGGCGCTGTATACAACATGCGAGTCACATCGCTTCCGGGACCATACACCTCCTCAAAGTCCAGGCCACTCTCCATTTGCAACAGGTGTAAAAGCGTCAGTCGTGGATCTAGTTCAGGCAGATCGGTCTCGCCCGCGAGCAAACTCACCAATGACTGGGACGGATCGATGTTGCCGCGCTGGGTCTGCATGCCGACCCAGGTGGCCATAAGGCTTTTGTTCATGGACCACCCCTGCAGACGGGTCTGATCGGTCACCGGAGCAGCGTAGTGCTCCAGAAGAAGATCGCCGTTTGTAGCAACCAAAAGCGCCAAAGTGTTTCTGGCGCCCTCTGCTGATTCTGGCTCACCAAAGGCAGCGTCTACCGCCGCAACCCATTCGTCGGGCACAGCAGGGCCGGCCTCTGCCAACGCAGGTGCCGCCAGGGGCGCTACGCCAGTGCCCGGTGCGTGCAGAGCGCAGCCGCGGCCAGCGCTATGTACGGCCGTTGCATGGATGCCCAATAGCGATGCCGACACCAGACCATCAGCAAGGTTCGTGTCCATCTCCAGAGATCCCAGCAAAGGCCCGAGAATGGCCATACGAGGCATGATGTCCCGGTCCTTTGCAAACGCCTCTGGCAAGCCTGAAACAAATACCGCCGAACACAGTTGCTTGGCGCTGTAGCCCACCGCTACCTGCATTGCCCCCCGAGCCACCCAAATCCCCGAGACCAAAGCCAATATCAGGCCCAGTGCTAACAACTGACCTAATCTCTTCATGCAACTACTCCGTATGGTGATTGTTCCAGCTTTAGGAAATTTATCGGTAGAGGCCTGTTAGAATGCCCGCCCTCAGGAGGAACAGCAATGAGTGATCTAGATTTCGATTTGTTTGTCATCGGTGCAGGCTCCGGTGGCGTCCGCGCAGCGCGCATGGCGGCAGGCTTTGGTGCAAAGGTGGCAATTGCCGAAGACCGTTATATGGGAGGCACCTGCGTAAACGTTGGCTGTGTACCCAAAAAGCTCTACGTCTATGCCTCGGAGTTTGGCAAGGCGTTTGATGACGCCCGGGAGTTCGGCTGGAATAGTGGCGAGCGCCACTTTGAGTGGAGCACCCTGCGGGACAACAAGAAGACCGAGATCGCCCGCCTCAATGCCATCTATCGCAACATGCTCGATGGTGCCAATGCCACGCTCATTGATGGACGCGCTCGTATAGTCGATGCCAACACCGTTGCCGTGGGTGAAAAACACTACACCGCCAAGAAGATCCTCATCGCCACCGGTGGCTGGCCCTACAAACCTGAGTTTCCGGGCAACGATCTGGCAGTCACCAGCAATGAGATTTTTGACCTCGATAGCTTTCCAGAGCGTCTGCTGATTATCGGTGGTGGATACATCGCCGTGGAGTTTGCCGGCATTTTTAACGGCCTGGGCTCCCGGGTGACCCAGCTTTATCGTGGACCCTTGTTCTTACGGGGCTTTGATAGCGATATCCGCGCCCATGCGGCTCAGGAGATTCGCAAAACCGGCGTCGACCTGCGTTTTGAAACCAATATTGTGAGTGCAAAGCGCACGTCCAATGGTCTGGAGGTAGAGCTCACAGACGGTAGCACCATGGAGGTGGATGCCATCCTGTGCGCCGCAGGGCGACGACCGCATCTTGAGGGCCTCGGCCTGGAAAACACCGATGTAAAGCTCACAAGCCACGGATTCATTGAAGTGGATGAGTACTTCCAAACGGCAGAATCGAGCGTTTACGCGCTGGGCGATGTCATCGGCGGCATGGAGTTGACGCCGGTAGCACTGGCCGAGGGCATGTCTTTCGCCAGGCGCCACTACGGCAACATCGAAAAAGACGTGGACTACGACTTCATTCCCACGGCGGTGTTCTGTCAGCCCAATATTGGCACCGTCGGCTTTACCGAGAGCGCCGCAGAAATCGAGTTTGGTGAGATCACACTGTACAAATCGACCTTCAAACCCATGAAGCACACCATCAGCGGACGCGATGAAAAAACCTTCATGAAGCTCATCGTCGATGACGCTACCGACCGCGTGGTGGGTGTACATATGATGGGCCCCGATGCCGGCGAGATCATCCAGGGCATTGGCATTGCCCTCAAGGCAGGCGCTACCAAGGCAACTTTTGACGCTACCATCGGCATCCACCCCACCGCAGCCGAAGAGTTTGTGACTATGCGTGAACCCTGGGGCGAAGACTAAAGCGTCGAAGCAAGGTGCCGATTATCGGACAGCATAAATCGTGGATGTAGAACTATGGCAGCTGGCACTGTTAATGGGAGCAGGCACCATTGCAGGCGCGCTCAATGTAATCGCCGGCGGTGGCTCCCTCATGACCGTGCCCATCATGCTATTTTTGGGTCTGTCCGGCCCGGAGGCCAATGGCACCAATCGCATCTCTATCATCGCGCAGAACATCGTGGCTGTGCGGACATTCTTTCGCCGGGGTTTCTCGGAGTTTCGCCTTAGCCTGACGCTCTCCGCGGCGGCAATACCCGGTGCAATTTTGGGTGCCATGGTGGGTGTTCAGCTCGACGGTGAATGGTTCGACCGTGTGCTCGCTGTAGTCATGATCGGCGTGCTGGTGTTAATGCAACTGCCCAGCAAACAACACGACACCGGGGGCCTGCCACTGACCCGCAAACGGCTCATCCTTGGACATGTTCTGATGTTCGGTGCCGGCTGCTGGGGTGGTTTTATCCAGGTCGGAGTGGGTTTTATTCTCATGCCGATACTACATCGGGTAATGGGCCTGGATCTGGTGCGCACCAATATGCATAAGGTGTTTATTGCACTGACCTATAACCTGTTCGCCATTGTGGTCTTCGCAGCCGCCGTGTCGATTCACTGGCAGTTTGGTCTGGCGCTAGCTGCTGGCAATGCGCTGGGTGGCTACTTCGGGGCGCGTTTTTCTGTTCACGGTGGCGAAGCCTGGATTCGGCGTATCGTAACTATTGTGCTGCTGATCTTTATTGCTAAACTCCTGCTCCCTTAGAGCTAAGCGCAGACCAGCTTTTATTAACCATTAGCAATACATTGGAAGGCCATGATCGACGTAGATTTACTTACTCGGTATTACGGCAAGACCCCCGCGGTTCAACAAGTTTCATTCTCTATCGACGAGCGACAAATCGTCGGACTTCTCGGTCACAACGGCGCGGGAAAGACCACGGTCATGAAAATGCTCAGCGGCTATCTGGAACCCTCTTCTGGCAGCGTGCATATCGGTGGCAAAGATCTCAGCAGTGATGCCAGAGAGATTCAGCGAAAACTCGGCTATTTGCCAGAGAACCTGCCCATCTATCCGGAGATGTCCATCGCTGACTACCTGGATTACGCGGCGCATTTAAAAGGCCTTCGCACAGACGAGAAACGTCGCGCTATTCGCTACAGCGTTGATGCCACAGAATTGGGTGGCCGTTACTTCGACACTATCGGGCAGCTGTCCCGGGGTTTTAAACAACGGGTCGGTGTCGCCCAGGCTATTCTAGGAGAGCCAGAGCTTTTGATTCTGGACGAGCCGGGCAATGGTCTGGATCCCGAGCAAAACGAACACATGCGGCAATTGGTAAGAGAGCTATCTAGTCGTGCCACCGTCATTTTGTCCACGCACATCATGCAAGAGGTGGATGCTCTCTGTGAGCGTGTCCTCGTACTCTCCAATGGCAAGTTGGCGTTGGACTCCCCCCTTGCTGCACTGCGTGAGAGTCGTGAGCTACTGCTCACTGCCAGTGACGAGGGCATAAATCTTCCAGCCCTGCTGGCGCGCTTGCCACAGATCGCCGCGGTAGAGTCTCTCGATACCACAGACAACAAACTAACCCTAAGCCTGGCCTTGCATGAAGGCACAGCCATGGACACCGCCGCCGGAAACATCAGCCGCGCGGTGGTAGAAAGTGGCGCCAAGCTTTACTCCCTCACACCGCAGCAACGAGATTTGGAACAGATTTTCCGCGAGGCCGTACAAGAGACGGGAGCCAGTCATGCAGCCTGATCGCGTATTAACTCGAGTCGCTCGCAAAGAGCTTCAGCTGTTCTTTGCCTCTCCCGTAGCCTGGCTGTTTTTGGCCAGCTTTATGGCCACCTGCCTGTTTGTGTTCTTTTGGGTTGAGGCCTTCTTTGCAAGGAACATCGCTGATGTACGCCCGCTGTTTGAGTGGATGCCATTGCTGCTTATCTTTCTTAGCGCTGCGCTCACCATGCGCAGTTGGAGTGAGGAGCGCAGAAGCGGAACGCTGGAGCACGTCTTAACGCTACCCGTACCCCTGTGGCAATTTGTGATCGGGAAATTCATTGCCTGCGCAATCATATTGGCCCTGGCACTTGCAGCCACACTATTGCTCCCGCTTACCGTCAACAGTATTGCCACGCTGGATTGGGGTCCGGTGTTTGCGGGCTATTTGGCGGCGTTTCTGTTGGGCTGCAGCTATTTAGCTGTGGGCCTGTTTGTCTCTTCAAGGACGGATAACGCGATCGTCAGCCTGATGGGCAGCGTTGCTGTTTGCGGCATTCTGTATCTCTTAGGCAGCGATCTGTTGTTAGGGTTCTTTGGCGGCAATACCGCCGAAGTCTTGCGACTGCTCGGATCCGGCTCGCGTTTTGAAAGCATCACCCGCGGCGTTATTGATCTTCGCGATCTGTATTACTACCTTGCTGTAACTGCAGCCTTTGTGGCCCTGAACATCTATGCATTAGAGCGAGGACGCTGGTCCGTTCAGTCAAGCGCCAGACATCGTGCCTGGCGCCTGGGCATATCCCTGACGGTAATGAACCTGATTTTGGGCGGACTGTGGCTGCAGAAATTTCCGGACCTGCGCGCGGATGTCACCCAAGGCAAGCTCTACTCACTGTCGCAACCCAGTGAAACGCTGCTATCCCAGCTGGAAGAACCGCTGCTTATCCGTGGCTACTTTAGTGAGCGCTCGCATCCGCTATTGGCACCTTTGGTACCTCAGCTGCGAGACCTGCTAAGAGAGTACGCGGTGGTTGGCAAAGGCAATGTCCGGGTGGAGTTTGTTGACCCTGCAAAGGATGGCGCCGCAGAGAAAGAGGCCAATGAAGAGTACAACATTCAGGCCACCCCCTTTCAGGTCGCTGACCGTTACCAATCCGCTTTAGTAAGCGCCTACTTCAATGTACTTGTGCAGTACGGTGACGAAAACGAAGTGCTGGGCTTCTCGGACTTTATAGAAGTCAAAACAGGACTTGGGGGTGACCCAGAAGTACTGCTACGCAATCCCGAGTTTGATATTACGCGGGCGGTTCGAGACGTCTTGTATCGCTACCGCAGCGGTGGCGAGTTGTTTGATCAAATCACTAAGCCCGTGACCCTGCGCGCCTATATATCGAGCGACAGTCGATTGCCCGAATTACTGGTGGACTATCGCGATACCATCCGTGCTGAGGCCGAAGCACTGATACCCAAGTCTCAGAATAAATTTGCTATTGATTTCATTGAGCCAGAGGCGAACGGCGGTACTGAAGCAGATCGCATCCTCGATGAGTGGGGCTTTCAGCCCATGGTCACAGCACTGGGTGACGAGAATCAGTTTTACTTTTATCTAACGCTGGAAGATGACCACCAGGTGATCCAGCTTCCGACGGGAGGCTTTGATCCCGCCGACTTTGAGGACGCGTTGGAGGCTGGCTTGCGGCGTTTCGCCAGTGGCTTTACGCGCACCGTGGCGCTGGCACTTCCCGCCAGCAGTGAGGGCCAATACGGCAGACCTCCCCAGGGGCATAGCTTTGGCACGCTGCAACAGGTCATCAGTCAGGATCACAGTATTGTGATGGAGGATCTTGCGGATGGCAGCGTCGATGCCAGCGCAGATTTGCTCATAGTGATGGCTCCCGAAGCCCTCGACGAGCAATCGCTTTTTGCTATGGATCAATACTTCATGCGCGGGGGCACCGTCATCATTGTCAGTTCGCCTCACTCCATCGAGACCATGGGCACTGAGCTTAGATTGCGCGACGTCGATAGTGGCCTGGCGGAATGGCTTTTGCACCAAGGCATCAGTATCCAAAAAACAGTGATCCTGGATGACCGACATTCCACATTTCCGTTGCCGGTAGTGCGTAAAGTGGGTGCCTACGAATTTCGCGACATGCAGTTTGTAGACTATCCCTATCTGCTGGATATTCGTGACGATGGGCTCAACCCAGAACATCCCATCACCCAAGGTCTGCCGAATCTGACCGTGGGCTGGGCATCGCCACTGACAGTAGATCTGCAACCGGGCATCACCAGCCAAACGCTTCTTAGCAGTTCTGATGATGCCTGGCTCTCGGAGGCAAATAATGTGATGCCAAGCCTGGATGACGCAGGCCAAAGCAGCTTTAGTGGCATCGGTAAAAACCGATTACGTGCCAACATCGGTGTCGCGCTGCAGGGTGAATTCACCAGCTACTTTGATCAGGTACCACAAGCCCCAAGCGCAAGTGATCAGGCTCCGGATGCAGAAGTCGAGGCCCCAAGCTCAACGCTGCTGAGCAAGTCGCCGGCCTCCACACGGCTGATCGTCGTAAGCTCCAATGACTTTGCCAGCGATCAGGTGCTCAGCGGCATTATCGCGGCATCGGGGACCCAGTACTTTGGTCCCCTGGAGTTTTTGATGAATGCGGTTGACTGGTCGCTGGAGGACAGCAGCCTCATGAACATCCGCTCCCGGGCACATTTCAATCGCACGCTGCCGGCCTTGCCGCAACAAACCCAGGCATCTATTGAGTACGGCAACTACGCTGCAGCGCTGGTATTCCTGTTGGTGGTCTACGGGCTGTGGCGGCTCCTGCGCAGGCGACGAGAAGCGCAGCTCAGAGTGGTGCTCGCATGATTCTGCGTGTCCTCACTGTACTCTTTCTTCTTCAAGTTGCCTTGGTGGCAACGCTCTATTGGCCACAGCAGTCAGCGCCGGTAAATCGAGAGTCATTGCTCACAACGATTGCCCCAGACAGCGTGAATGGCATAACGCTATCGAACGGCGATGGCGCCACATTGGTATTGGTTCGCGACACCGATGGCTGGCGCCTGGATATAGGCTTGCCCGCAGACAGCAACAAAGTGGACGCCCTGCTTCAAGTACTGCTGGCGAAGGACCCGGGGTTTCCCATCGCCGATAGCGACATCGCGGCCAAGCGCTTTGAGGTGTCCGAAACCGAATTCCAGCGCAAAATCATTCTTAACAGCTCCGGGGGCCAAGCCACCGCTTATCTGGGAAGCGCGCCGGCGCTGCGTAAAGTCCATGCACGGCGGGAAGGTGAGAACGCGGTATTTGTGCTTCCCTTTAGTAGCTTCGATGCTCCCGTGGATATCGACAGCTGGTTAGATACACGGCTTCTGTCTCAACCGGCATTATCGACGTTCACGCTGTACGGTACGCAGTATGTGCTTAGAGAAGGTCGCTGGTCGCGCAGTGACGATCAAAATTCCGACGAAGACAAAGTAACAGCGGTGGCTCAGGTTCTCGCGAATTTGCAAATCAGCGGCCTTGTTGACCCTGCTGATGACGATGCGGCAAGCGCAGGTGAAGCGCTGCGAATCACTATGGGCAACGATGAGCAACGTAGCCAACTAGCAGTGCTGCACAACCCTGAATCAGATCGCTACTATCTGCAAAGTGAACGCTTTGGCAAGATATTCAGCACTAGTGCCTATGACGCAGAACGCCTTATTGAGGCTGCATCGGCTTTGCTCAAAAACGGCATGTCGAATGGAACAAAGCAATCACCGTAACGCTCAGCGCGCTGAGCAAAATATTCAGGCATAAAATCGCTGAACTCTTCAATGTACGATTGATCTGGCGAGAGGGTGAAAGCCTCGATTTGTGCCTGAGTTTGCCTGGCCATGCGTTCAAGTAATCCGCTTTGCTGGTCATGGTAATGCAGATATTCCAGATACCTGGTTCGGTCGTTTAAGCTGATCTGGCGTTTCATTGCCAGGGTTTTCAGTCGCGATTGTGCGTCAAAAACGTCTTCTTGCTTGGCGATGATCAAATTCGCACCGGTAAATATATTGTCCAGGGCTCGCCGGCGAGAGGTTTCCATAGTCGCAAACGTCCCTATTAGCTGTTCTGCATCCCATATTCGAGATCCCCACAGTCGGTAAGGCGTCGGCAAAACCTCCGGGAGCTGCGCGCCAAATGCACCCTGGTGGGATGGCCATGGAAGGCCAATCCAATCGTCGCCACCTTCTTCCAACAGCCGGGAGAGAATTCTCGTACGCTCTCGCCTGCATGGCACTAAGGCCATGACCTCTCTCGCAGCAAAAAGGTTGGTCAGAAGGTCTGCGTTTATAGCGATTTCCGCTTGCTCAAGATCAGAACGCTGCTGCCCGTCTCGCAACCATTGTTCTGCCGTGAGCGCGAATAGTACGCCTGCGACCACAATGACAAAGTCGATGCCGACAGCCAACCAGTTTTGTGTCTGAACGTGATCAATCACCCGACGAAGAAGCATGTTTCTGGGCCTGTCTCGAAATCCGATAGTGTATGAATCACGACATCCTACTCCCGGCAACCGCTGGCAAACAATCCGCTACTGCCTGCAGCTTGGTAGCGCTCAGACCGCGCTCGGTCAATCTAGCCATAGCGTATATCGCAGCGGCCGCTGCAACGCGCTACCCTGACGCTGCCAACACAATGGAGATGCCGATGACCCCCGGCTCGGAAACACTGTCGCCCACCTGGTTCCTCGATAGCAATAGTGATGCTGTACAGCGCTACGCATCGCTGGCCGGTGGAGACACCGAGGATGCGGTCGCCGTCGCCGAAAAACTGTTTTATGCGGTGCGTGATGGTATTCGCTATGACCCCTATCAGGTCTCGAGGGACCCCGCAGCCTACCGCGCCAGCACTATTGCCGAAGGCAGCAGCAACTGGTGCGTGCCTAAATCTGTGCTGTTGGCCGCCTGCGCTCGCGTCCGGGGCATTCCTGCGCGCCTGGGTTTCGCGGATGTCCTCAATCACCTGACCAGTGACAAGCTCAGCGAAAGCATGGGTACCGATCTATTTGCCTGGCACGGCTATGCGGAACTTTGGCTAAATGGTAATTGGGTAAAACTCTCTACCGCTTTTAACATTGAGCTTTGCGAACGCTTTGGTGTGGCACCGCTGGAGTTTGATGCGGTGCAGGGCGCTCTTATGCACCCCTACGACACCAGCGGTCGCAGGCATATGGAGTATGTGCGCGAGCGCGGCAGTTTCGACGACCTGCCGCTGGAGGCGATCTTTAACACCTTTGACGAGGTTTATCCTGCTATGAATGCGCAACCAAGCGATCACGATTCAGCGTTTCACACATGAGTACTATCCATATCGGCGGCATCCAGACAATACTCAGCGTCAATGCTCTGAATAGTTAACCGAGGATACTCACAATGAAAACCTTTGCCGCATGGACAGAGGCCCTGGCCAACGTAGGGGTTCTGATTGGCATCATATTCCTGACTATTGAAGTGTCGCAAAACACGCTTGCGACAAAGAGCGATGCATCCCTGGCGATTCAAACCGCAATATCCGAGAGTATTTCCCGGGTGCAAAGTAATCCTGCGCTATTCGACGTCGTTTACAAAATCTACTACGAAGAGGAACTGACGCCCAAGGAATATCTCCTCGCAGCGTTTTACTGGCATTCCTTTCTAACATTAATGGACGGAGCTGTGCTGCAGTACGAGCTTGGGGTGATCGACTTAGAGGTTCTCCAGATATATGACCAGGAGCTGTACGTCACCACCCACCAAACAACTTTCGCCAAACGATACTGGGAGAACGAAGCCGATAGCTTTTCGCCGGCATTACAGGCTTACGTGGCCAACGTCATCAAGAATTTCAGAGAGGGCGCACGCTAAGAGAGCTTTAGCGGGCGCCCATCGATCATAACTTCAGGGGCAAGCATCCAGATCGGCAATCTCAATAACAACTGCCCCCAAACGTTGCTCTGTCTCCACCCGACGATGTGCATCAACCGCCTCTTCGGCTGCATATACCCGATCGACGATTGACGTCACTTTTCCTGCTTCGATGAGTTCTTTGAGCGCCAACAATTCTTCCTTGGACTCTCGCGCAAAGGCGAAGCGAACGTTTTTATCGCTCAACCGCGTGGTGAAAACCGATCGAAGCATGACCGAAAGGCGAGGATTACCCACCAGGTAACGACCGCCGGATTTCAGTGCAGCGATGCAAGCACCATAGGAACTGCCGGGGACCATGTCGAAGATCACGTCGAAGCTTTGGCCCTTTACTGCAAAATCTTCGGCGGCATAGTCGATAAAACAATCCGCACCCATACGCCGAACAAAGCTCTCCTTTATAGCGCTGTCCACTGCAGTGACCCTTGCACCCATTGACTTGGCGATCTGAACCGCATGCGCACCAATACTGCCGCCGGCGCCATTAATCAGCACCTGCTCACCTGCTTTAAGCTCAGCAAGGCGCAAAAAATGCAAGGCATTGAGCCCGCCCAGGGGTACCGCCGCTGAATCCACAAAGCTCATGTTGCTGGGTTTAGGAACGATGGTGGCGTCTTCTGGCAATGCAACATACTCGCCATATGCGCCGAACTTGAGTCCTGTGGCACCAAAGACTTCTTCGCCCTGGCGGAACTGCGAAACATGCTTTCCGGTTTCCACAACAGTCCCCGAGAAATAACCGCCGAGGATCTGTTGTCTGGGCTTTGTAATGCCGAAAGCCATACGTAGTGGCAGCCAAAACCACTTTACAGCGAACTTAAAGCGACGCATCTCCACATCGGCTTTTGTCGCCTCTGCTGCGTGCACTCGAATCAGAACCTCGTGATCTTTCGCTATAGGTTTTGGTCTTTCGCTTAGTTGCAGAACTTCGGCGGGACCGTACTTTGTAAAAGTAATTGCCTTCATAGGATGTGGGCGCTGCTATCGGACGAACTGCATCCAAAAGTCTATCACTCCAAATTCCTTATTGAGTGAGAAAAGTGAGTAACGGTGGGGTCCGCTACTCAAGCAAATTGGTAGCTGTGAATACTCCATACACGACGAGAGATTTACTGATGAGATGAAACATCAACCCTGTCACAATATGGCACGCACTCACTCTCCGGCGCTAGCCACAACGCATTTGTGAGGTCACTCATGATCGCCATCCGCGACATTGCTGCGCATGATTTCAAACAGGTCATAGCACTCAATGAATCGGAAGTGCTGCAGACAAGTCCCATGGATGAAGATCATCTTCGCTCGCTGGTCACTCTTTCGAGCGTCCATAGAGTTGCAACGGTGGACGAGGTGGTAGTGGCATTTCTCATTGCAATTGCCTCTGATGCGCCATACCAAAACGATAACTACCGATGGTTTAGCGAACGATTTTCAAATTTCCTATATGTGGATCGCGTTGTTGTCCGTGCCGATTTTTCTGGCCGGGGAGTCGGAGGCAGACTCTATGCTGACATGTTTGATTTAGCACAGTCACAGGGTATAGAAGTCATTACCTGTGAGTACAGCATAGACCCACCTAACCCTGCCTCGCGCGCTTTTCACAGCCGTTTTGGCTTTGCTGAGGTGGGCTCGCACTGGGTGTCGAAGCACAGCAAAAAGGTTTCGCTTCAGGCATTAAATATGCAGGCAGCACAGCATCATCCAGCCTATGGTTCAGCAGAATCATGAGCCTACGTGTCAGGCTAGCTAAAAGGAGAGCTAGCGATTCACAAGTCAAATAGGCAGCGCCGTGCTGTAGCGAATCTCTTCCATCACAAAGCTTGCACTGACGTCGAGTAGGTCAGCCTTGATCAGTTCCTGATACAGACGATCGTAGTCTCCCATGTCGGCAACCACGGCCTTGATCAAATAATCCACGTCCCCGGCCATGCGATACACCTCCAGCACTCCGGGAATCGATTCCACCACCTCAGAAAACTTTGTTGCCCACGCGGCATTGTGCTGACTCGTGCGCACAGTGATAAACACCGTAAGTGGTAACCCCACGGCGGGGCCGTTGAGTAATGTGACACGACCGCGCATCACACCGGCCTGTTCAAGCTTCTGCAGGCGTCGACCACAGGCGGAGCGCGATAGCGCAACCCGCTCAGCAAGATCCGCAAGAGACAGGGACGCATCATCTTGGAGGGCACGCAGGATGCGCCGATCAATACTGTCCAAGGCCACGCTCATAAGCAGTTACTTCACTAGAAATTTGCAAAAACGACAAAATGATATCAGTTCTGGTTTTTTACAGGACATTTGTCGCGTTGATTGACAAAATATAGATCAAAAATTCGACAATGTCGCGCCCTATAGCGACTACATTGTAGTTCTATTCACAGCGACACACACAGCCATGGCGCACGATCAGCTTATCCAACGCATCCGCGAATCAGTGATCGGCCGTTACTTGCCGCTGCAAACGCCCTTTGGTCAAAAGCCGTTGGTCTACGCAGACTACACCGCATCGGGGCGCTCCTTAAGTTTTGTAGAAGCGCAACTGCAACGAACGGTGCTACCGTTCTATGCCAACACCCATAGCGAGAGCTCGCTCACCGGCGCGCAGTCCACCGCACTTAGGGAGCAGGCACGGCAGATCGTTGCAGATGCTTTAGGCTGTGAAGAGAACGATCGCGTGATTTTTTGCGGTTCCGGCGCCACCGCGGCGATAGACCGACTAATCCAGATACTTAATCTGCGCCTGCCTCGGGAACTCGATGAGCGCTATGGTCTAAGTAGTCATGTACCTGCAGCCGAAAGACCCGTTATCTTCATCGGCCCCTATGAGCACCACTCCAACGAGCTGCCCTGGCGGGAAACCATTGCTGACGTAGTCCCGATCCCGCTCAATGAACAGGGGGGCATAGATCAAACGGCTTTGGGCAGCGCGCTTGAGCAATACGCAGATCGGCCCTTACGTATCGGCAGCTTCTCGGCGGCATCGAACGTGACCGGCATTCGCAGCGACGTTATTGGTATCACCCGCTTACTTAAGCACGCAGGCGCATTGGCGTTTTGGGATTATGCCGCGGCAGGCCCTTACGTCAGCATTGCTATGAACACTCCCGGCGCCGAGATCGACGCCGTGTTTTTGTCCCCTCATAAATTCATTGGTGGCCCAGGAACACCAGGGATTCTGGTGATTAAAGCAGCGCTTGCCGACAATGCCGTGCCCGCCGTCGTAGGTGGCGGCACCGTCGGTTTCGTTTCTCCACAAAGCCATCGTTATCTCGCAGATATAGAGCGACGCGAAGAAGCCGGAACACCAGCCATTGTGGAATCTGTCCGCGCTGGTCTAGTCATAGGACTTCAGCAGGCGATAGGCGTATCGAACATAGAAGCGCTAGAGCAAAGCTATGTGCGGCGAGCCATGGAGAGGCTATCGGCACATCCCAATATCGATGTATTGGGACCCAAGGACGCCGAACGTTTGGCGATTTTTTCGCTGCGTATTACCCATCAAAATCTAGAGCTTCACTACGGCTTTGTCGTCGCCCTACTCAATGATTTATTTGGTATCCAGGCCCGGGGCGGTTGCTCCTGTGCTGGCCCCTATGGGCATCGATTGCTTAACTTAAGTGACGATCAATCCGAGGCATTGGATCAGCAGATTATCGACGGTCATGTTGCCCTCCGCCCGGGCTGGGTGCGACTCAGCTTCAATTACTTTATCGGCGACGAGGAGTTTGACTATATGTTGAGCGCCCTGGAACTGATTGCACAACATGGGCACAAGCTTCTGGCGAGCTATTGTCTGGATGCACAGTCAGGACTGTGGCGTCACCGCAATGAACCCCGCGTGCTCCCGGTTAGTTTAGATCCTGCCAACACCGACGACGATGCCACAGTGATACGGCCATCTGCGCCGGACTTTGCTGCGCTGCTGCGCGAAGCACAAGAAGTGCTGCAAGCGGGGGCGAACGCCCAGCAACTCGCCGATGCCTCCTTGGAGTGCCAGCCGCAAAGGAGTGATGATTTACGCTGGTTTCTTACTTCTCAAGATCTTGCAGACGACAAGGCCCCGCGTGTTACTGGACAAGCCGTAGCTTAGTGCAGGCCTAGCTGTCGCTGCGGTAGCGCTCAAGCACACTGGAGAAATCCCGGCTGCCGTTGCCCGCGCTCTGGTGCTCGCTATATAGCGTCTGCGCAAGCTGCCCCATGCGATTATCGATGCCGGCAGTTTGCGCGACATCCATCGCAAGACCCAGGTCCTTGGCCATAAGATCCACCATAAAGCCAGGCTGATAGCCCTTGCTTGCCGGACTGCCCTCCATGACATCAGGCCAGGGGTTATAGACTTCCAAAGACCAGTTACGACCGGAGCTTGCGAGCATGATCTCGGACAGGCGTGCAGGATCCAGCCCGTGGCGCTCCCCCATGGCCAAAGCCTCGCAGGTGCCCAGCATATGGACTGCGAGCAACATGTTATTGCAGGCCTTTGCGACTTGGCCTGCACCGGCAGGACCGGCATGAAAGCTTGCGCGCCCCATAACATCCAGCACCGCTTGAGCCTTGTGGAACACGCCCGCATCGCCGCCACACATAAACGCCAGAGTTCCCGCCTGCGCCGCTGCGACACCGCCGGACACCGGCGCATCCAAAAAACCAATGCCGCGTGCGGCTGCTGCCTCGCCGACTTCTCGGGCAGTCTCGGCGTCGATGGTCGAGCAATCTAGTACCGTGGTGTTGGTATCCAGAGTAGCCAACAAACCATCGTCACCCAGATAAAGTCCCGCTACGTGCTTACCGGCGGGCAACATGGAGATTAAAAAATCCACAGACTGTGCTGCATCCAAAGCAGAGGTTGCCACTGTCGCGCCCTGCTCTGCCAACATGGCACAGGCCTCTTGGGCCAGATCAAACACTGTGACCGCAAAATCAGCGGCCAGCAGGTTTGCCGCCATGGGGCCGCCCATGTTGCCAAGACCAATAAAAGCTACGCGTTGTTGCATCGTTGTATTCCTTAAAAACGCTTAAAGATCGGCGAGGGGATTTTGCGGCCATGGCGCGGCAAAGAACTGCGCCAGCAGGTCCGCCGGCACGGCGCGAGAGTCTGAGTAGAGCCAGGCGGGGCTTCGATCTTTGTCGATGAGTAGCGCGCGCACCCCTTCAGCAAATTCCGGATGTCGCATGATGTTAGTGCCCAACTGCACCTCACTCTGAAACACCTCTTTGAGAGAACTGTGCCGGGTCTCAAACAATTGACGGTCGATCCACAGCGCCGCCAACTTTGATCCGTAAATCAAGCCATCGCGCGCCTTGGCCAACCAGCGATCTTCGGTGTCCAGAGCTGTGATGCGATCAATGACATCGTGAATATCATCGCCATCACACAAGGCGTTGATAGCCGGTAGATGCGCTTCTACCTGAGCCGCAGGCAGCTCAAGCGCTGTGCTATCGCTAAAGCCGCGCAGCACATGTCGCATATGCCCATGATTAGTCTTTGCATCAGCCTCCCAATGCACTTCTTGCAGTGCAGACATCACCGCTTCTTTTTGATCAGCACCAATAAATCGATCGGCCAAACCACAGAACAAGGCGTCAGTGGCATTCACTGACGCTGCAGTTAGCGCCAAAAAACGCCCGCTGGCGCCGGGCATGTGATTCAAAAACCAGCTGCCGCCTACATCGGGAAACAGCGCAATACTCACTTCGGGCATCGCTATTCGAGTGGCCTCGGTGACTACCCGATGGGAGCAGCCGGCCATCACACCCAGTCCGCCCCCCATGACAATGCCATGTCCCCAGCAAAGGATAGGCTTGGCGTAGGTATGCAGCGCGTAGTTCATACGGTATTCCCGCGCAAAAAACGTCTCCGCGTACTCACAGGGACCACCGGGGGTACCCGCTGACGAGGCATGTAGCGCATGCACATCGCCACCGGCGCAGAATGCTTTCTCGCCACTGCCGTCGATAACGATTGCGGCGATGCTGGGATCGTCACGCCACTCATCAAGTGCGCTCTGAATCAGATCGACCATCTCAAGCGTGAGCGAGTTAAGCGTTTGGGGACTATTAAGTGTCAGTCGGCCCAACTTGCCGTTTGCGGCAGACTCAAGGCGAACCCATACGGCATCAGGCATTCTTCCACTCCGGCTCGCGCTTCTCCAGGAAGGCATTGACTCCCTCGCGCTGATCTTCAGTACTGAATAGCTCCACGAACAAATCACGCTCCGCGGCAAGGCCATCACCAATAGCCTTATCTCGCGCGCTGTGGATTAAGCGCTTACAACGCGCCACGGCACTGGGGCTTTGCTGCGCGGCCTGGGCAGCCAATGCCAATGCACGCTCGAGCGCCGAACCCGTCTCTACCACCTCTTCAGCGAGGCCGATGCGCTCAGCGGTAGCTGCGTTAATACGTTCATTACATAAAATCATGCGCTTGGCCCAACCCTCACCCACCAGCTGAGCCAGACGCTGTGTACCGCCGGCGCAGGGCAGTAAGCCCACCCGCGCTTCGGGTAGTGCCAGTTTTGCCTGGGACTCGACGATGCGGATATCACAGGCCAAAGCGACTTCCAGACCACCGCCCATGGCAAAACCATTAATGGCAGCGACAGACACTCCACGAAAATCCGCAAGTGCCTCAAATGCTTCGCCAAACAAACGGGCCATGGCACCCGCGGTCTCGGGATCACCATCGGCAAAAAGCTTAAGGTCGGCGCCGGCAGAAAAGAACTTCTCTCCAGCACCGGTGAGAACCAAAGCATAGATGTCTGATTGGGCATTAAGATCTGCAACCAGATCACGTAGCGCCGGGAGACTCTCTGTATCCCAGGTGTTTGCCGCCGGATTGTCGATAGTCACAAGTGCGGTATGGCCCTGCTGCTCTACCCGCAGTTTGGGGGAGTTGCTGCTGATCATCGAATAACCTCCAATGCGCCATCCATCATCAGCCGCCTGGCGATGATGACGCGCATGATTTCGTTAGTGCCTTCCAGTATCTGGTGCACGCGGGTGTCACGAACGTGTCGCTCCATGGGGTACTCACGGATATAGCCGTAACCCCCGAACAGTTGCAGCGCGTCGTTACACACCCGAAAACCAAGATCCGTGGCGAATCGTTTTGCCATAGCGCAGTAGGTACTGGCCTGGGCATCTTTACAATCGAGTTTGCTGGCCGCCAGACGCACCATTTGTCGCGCAGCAACGACTTCGGTGAGCATATCGGCAAGCTTGAACTGCGTGGCCTGAAACTCGCCAATGGCCTGTCCGAACTGCTCGCGCTCAGCCACGTAGGCAGTAGCTTCTTGCAACGCCTGCTGTGCCGTCCCTACGCTGCAGGTCGCTATATTAATGCGCCCACCGTCGAGTCCTTCCATGGCAATGGCAAAGCCCTGACCTTCTGCGCCCAGACGATTGGCCTGGGGTACTCGCACATTGTCGAACCTAATCATGCGCGTGGGCTGTGCGTTCCAACCCATCTTTTCTTCTTTCTTGCCATAGGTGATACCCGGCGCGTCGGCAGGGATGAGCAAGGCGGTAATGCCTTTTGGCCCCGCATCGCCGGTACGCAGCATTACCACGAGTACATCAGTCTCTCCCGCGCCCGAAATGAATACCTTGCTACCGTTAACCAGGTAATCGTCGCCGTCTTTGTCGGCGCGGGTGCGCAGCGATGCTGCATCGGAGCCTGCACCGGGCTCCGTAAGACAGTAAGAAGCCAGGGTTTGCCCCATCACCAAGTCGGGGCACCACTGCTCAATCACCCCTGGGCTGCAGTAGCGTCCGATCATGCTGGTGGCCATATTGTGAATGGTCAAAAAAGCAGCGGTGGTCGTACAACCACGCGACAGCTCTTCAACGATCAGGCTGGCATCCAGGCGTGACAGTGCCAGCCCCCCGGCGTCCTCGGGCGTGTACATGCCCATGAATCCAAGTTCTCCCGCCGCCGCCAACGCCTCTTTAGGAAAGATCGATTCGGCATCCCAGAGCGCCGCATTCGGCGCCAGAACGCCGTCAGAAAAGGCCCGGGCGCTGTCTACAAATGCTTGCTGCTCATCGCTCAGAGAGAAATCCATAGCGTCGCCCTAGCGTAAATTAATACTCATATTGGGCTGCTTCCCTGACTCCGGCTCCGCGTAACTCCAGCGCGCGGTAACGGTCTTGGTCTCGGTGTAAAAACGCACTGCGTGCTTACCATAAGGGTGCAGGTCTCCGCGGAAAGAACCACGCCAACCGGTAAAAGAGAAGAACGGCAGAGGCACTGGAATAGGAATGTTGATACCCACCTGTCCTACGGCGACTTCATGCTGGTACTTGCGCGCCACGCCCCCGGAGCTGGTAAAAATAGAGGTGCCATTGCCCATAGGGTTGGCATTGATAACCGCCAAAGCGTCGTCCAGGGTCTCAAGCTCCATACAACACAGTACCGGTCCAAAAATCTCTTCCTTATAGATGGTCATATCAGGCGTGACACCTGTGAACATCGTGGGCCCTACCCAGTTACCATCCGGTAAGCCCTCAATGCTGCACTCGGATCCATCCAGCACACAGTTCGCCTCGGCCTTGCCCTTGGAAATGAGGTCCAGGACGCGCGCGTGAGCCGCTTTGGAAATAATGGGACCATAAGCCGCGCCGGCATCATCCCAGGCACCGGGGCGTACTTTCTCCAGGCGCTCTTTGAGTTCGGGAACCCAGTTGGCAGCCTCGCCCACAAACACCGCTACGGAGATCGCCATGCAACGCTGACCAGCCGCGCCCACAGACGCACCTACCAATGCATTGAGCACCGCGTTCTTGTCGGCGTCGGGCATGATCACCATGTGATTCTTGGCACCCATCATGCACTGCACACGCTTGCCCGCAGCAGTGGCAGTGCTATACACATGCTCGCCTACGCGAGACGAACCGACAAAAGAAACCGCCTGGGTATCCGGATGATTCAACAGCTGATCGACCTGCTCTGCACCGCCATGCACCATGTTAAGAATACCTTTGGGAGCTCCGGCTTCGATAAACAGTTCGATAAGACGCACTGGCGTCATCGGCACCTGCTCGGAGGGCTTCAGCACAAAGGTGTTTCCGCAGGCGATCGCCAGGGGGAACATCCAAAGAGGCAACATAGCGGGGAAGTTAAACGGCGTGATACCCACGCACACACCCAGCGGCTGCATATAACTGTAGGTGTCGATACCCCCGGCAACATTCTCGGCGGTTTCACCCATCATCGATGAGGCGATATTCGCAGCCTGTTCTACCACTTCGATGCCACGCCAGACGTCACCTTTGGCATCTTCAAAAGTCTTGCCCGTGTCTTTGGCAAGAATTTCGCCGAGCTCATCGTGATGCTCTTTAAGCAGGGCCTGATAGCGCAGCATCAAGCGCGCCCGGTCGGAAATTGGTACCTCGCGCCAGGTCGCAAACGCTTCTTTGGCGCTGGCCATCGCAAAATCCACCTCTTTGGAGGTGGCAAAAGTCACTTCGGCGAGGAGCTCCTGAGTGGCGGGGCTGGTTACCGGCAAAGTCTGATCACTGCTGCCGATCATAAACTCGCCGTTAATATAGAGAGGAATCTTGCGGGTCATGGTGGGAACTCCCAAAAAATTTAAAAACTGACAATCTGCAATGTAGCAGGCCCGGGCGTTAAGAAGTAGCGACGAAATCTGCAAATACATGGATAATATTAAGATTATTTGCTTTTGGAGACTATACAGTGAGTCGCCCTTCGAACTGGCCCTTATCCGCCACTGCGGCGCGCGTTCTAACCCCAAAGTTCCTGCTGGAAGCGCTGCAAAAACATCCCCTGACCTCGGGGTGCTATCCCACCGCCATGGGCCATTACCCCAATGCCTACGGGCACTTCATGCGGCGAGAACAACACGATGACAATCTACTGTTGTTTTGCACTGAGGGCCGGGGCTGGGTACAGACGCGCGCTGGCAGATTTTCTGTAAACAGCGGTGATACGGTGATCCTTCCCCGGGCGCTGGAACACAGCTACGCCGCAGATGAGCTATCTCCATGGACGTTATATTGGGTTCACTTTCAGGGCACTGACGCGCAGGCCTTCGTCGAACACCTTCTCATAGAAGGCGACTACCGCATTCACAGCGGCGTGGAACCGTCCCTGCTCACTGGCTTTGAGCAAATGTTAACGGTGGGCAGCACTGGCTACAGTCTCGATGCGTTTATAGGCGCCGCCAATCGTCTGCGGCACCTGTTGGCGGAGTTTGCGCTCTGCCGTGACCGCCAGCGGGGGCAGAACATGGGAACCATGCGCCTGCTTGAGCTGCAATCCTTTATGCGTGAAAGAGTGAGCAGTTCGCTGTCCCTAAAAGAACTTGCCGCCTTTACCGGACTCACGCCCCAGCACTTTGCTACACGCTACAAGGCCGAAACAGGCTACTCGCCCATGCGCCATTTTCTGCATATGAAGATGGAAGCTGCCTGCCGACTTCTGGACAGCACACAACACAGCGTAAAGTTTATTGCCGCAAATCTTGGTTATCTGGATCCTTTGTACTTCTCCCGCATGTTTCGCCAAACCGTGGGGCTCTCTCCTTCCCAATACCGAAAGTCCCAGCGCGGCTAGGGCTGTCACATCGCAATACCGCAGCACTGTTGTTAACATCGCAATGCTTTGCACCGCACGCACAAGGAATGTCATGAACAAAATCCTCCAGAGCGTTTTAATTCTTTTTTCACTGGGCATTCTGGGCGCCTGCAGTGGCGTAGAAAGCATTCCGGGAGATACGGCTGCGTTTGTATCGACGGGCTACACCAACTTCGGCTGGAGAAGCGAAGCGCTTACGCAAACGGCTTACTCCAAAGACAAGCTGTATCAGGCTGATCCTGCTATCCGCAAAGCCATTGAAGAACGCATGGCAGAACTGGGTTACCGGCTGGTGCCTAAAAGCGAAGCAGAGTTTTTAGTCGACTATGTGGCGGCAGCGGGTGTTAACGAGGGATTACTCGAAAGTACCTCCTCAAACGTAACCCCCTACCCCAGCGCAATGATCGGACGTCAGGTAGATGGTGCGTCTGTCGATAACGCCTATGCGCTAAGCGCTGACAAACAAACCGGCAACCTCATGCTGGTATTTTTGGACAACAAGACCACTGATTTGCTGTGGCAGGTTCGCGTGACATCGCTTATTCAGGATGCCAACAAGGTCGATACCAGAGCCGTGCGTCAGGCTATTCGCCAGGGCCTGTCGACACTGCCACCCGCGCGTTAACCCTGGGCCAAGTCAGGCCTTAGGCTGCTGCACTCTCATCTCTCAAGGCGGCGCAGTGCGGCCAAGGCCTGCGCCACGTCAGCATCATCTTTGTAGACAGACTGCGCCAGGCGCGCACCCAGGGTCTCGCTATCGGCAAGAGCATCTGCTTGTAAAAACAACAGGACGTTACCCAGTTCGCTCATCTGCACAATACCCACGCCAGCAAAGTGCTGTTGCGCCGCATTCACAATGTCAACAAGCGCGCCCGCCGAATCGGGCAAGGTGTTGAGCGCAATAGCTCCGCCCTCATTAAGACGCCTGGCAAGCGTTGCGAAAAATAACTCGTCCTGCAACGCCTCGGGCGCAGCCCGATCACAAAACAAGTCACACAACACCAGATCGTAATGAGCGCGATCACGCCCGATAAAATCGATCGCATCACCCACGTAAATCAACTGCTGCTCGGGCAGCGAAAAGTACTCGCGCGCCGCGTTGAGCATCTCACCACTCATCTCCACGCCCGACAGACGCGGTGCAGGCTTCCACGCCCGAAGGTGGCGAAGAAACCCTCCCCCGCCGCTGCCAAGATCAAGCACAGAGGACACCCGCTGTGGGAGTAACGCTGCCAACATCATGGCACGATGATTGGCGAGCACCAGGGCAGAGGGGTCACTGATACATAGTGCGCTTTGGATGGCACCGCTGGAACTGCATAACCAGCGATAACCCTGAGCCTCAAACAAACGGCAGCCAGATACATCGCTGGGCAATTCAAAGTCTGCTGTGCTGAGCGACAGCAGGTCGCTAAAGCTGATCATGTACTCACCGGCCAGCGACGCAGGACTTCAGGATCAGGAGTAAACCTCGGGATTAGCGCAATTAGGCATTTGCTTTCCGCTTAGGGCCGCGAGCATGTTCTGTGCCGCCATATCGGCCATTTTCGCCCGTGTAGACAGCGTGGCACTGCCAATATGGGGCGTGGCTACAACGTTGGGCAAGCTCAGTAAGGGATGATCCTCAGGAACGGGCTCTCGCTCAAAAACATCTAAACCTGCCGCGGCAAGCCTGTCATGACTCAGCGCATCCGCCAGTGCCACCTCATCAACAATGCCGCCTCGAGCCGTATTTACCAAAACGGCGTCGCGTTTCATCAGGCCCAGTCGTCGGGCATCAATAAGGTTTCGGGTCTCTTCACCAAGGGCGACGTTAATGCTGACAAAGTCGCTCTGCGCCATAAGCTCATCCAGCTCGACAGCTTCGACCCCCGGGACCTCGCGAGGGCTGCGATTCCAGGCAATCACCTTCATCCCAAAACCTGCCGCGCGTCGGGCAACTGCCTGGCCCACCTCGCCCAATCCCACAATACCAAGTGTGGCGCCAGCAACATCCTTACCGGTGAAAAACTCCGGCGACCAGGCATTCTCGCTGCGCCAATGTCCGCCGCGCACAAATCGATCTGCCTCCACGAGACGCCTTGCCGCAGCTAGCAGCAGTGCAAAACTGGCATCAGCGGTAGTCTCTACCAGGACCCCCGGCGTATTACCCACAGGAATGCCTCTTGCTGTGGCAGCGGCCAGATCAATATGATCAACCCCCACAGACATGGAGGCGATAAAGCGCAGGCTCGGATTAGCATCGAGCAGGGCCTCGTCGATTCGATCAGTGAGCAGACAGAGCAAGCCATCGCAGCCGACGAGTTCATCGCGCAAGCCCGAGGCGGGTAACAGGCCCGGGCCCATCCAAACATTCATATCGCAATGATCGGGCAGCTGGTGAATCCGCTCGCCGGGGAGTTGGTGTGTTACGAGTATTTTTGGCATGGGGTCACTTTATCGCAGCCGCGCGGGAACAAAAAGCTTCCTGTTAATCAGGGGAACGCTTTGACACGTATAACGTCCAAGTTAGGTGAATTATTAAAGGTATGAACATGACAGCAAGCGCGCAACCCGGTGGTCTCAGTAGTCGCATCGTAGTCAACAGTAGTACTCAGGAGTGGGAAGCAAGTCCCGGCGGCGAAGTGTTGCGCAAGCGTCTGCATCGCGTGGGCCCTGCCGAAAGTGGGCAAGTCACGTCCATAGTGCGCTATCAACCGGGCAGTAGATTTCCGGCTCATGCGCACCCCGATGGCGAAGAGATACTTGTCCTTGACGGCGTGTTTTCTGACGAGCATGGCGACTGGCCCGCAGGAACCTACCTACTGAATCCCGAAGGCTTCAGTCACGGGCCTTTTTCAGAAAATGGCTGTCTCTTGTTCGTCAAGCTTCGACAATTTCCCGGAGATAGCCGTAACCATATCGCGCTCAATACTAACGAAAGCGAATGGCGCTCAAGTGTGCGCCCGGGCGTAAGCTGGAAGAAGCTCTATGCTCAGGAGCCTTTTAGCGACCACATGCGTCTGGAACGCTGGAGTACCCCGGGAAGTGTCGGAGAACTCAATTTCCCCCAAGGGGCCGAGTTGTTCGTGCTTGACGGAGAGTTTTCTGACGAACATGGTGACTATCCCCAGCATTGCTGGTTGCGACTGCCCCCGGGAAGCTCTCTGAGCCCGCAGGGTAATAGCCCCTGCGAGCTGTACATCAAAGAAGGCGGTTTCCCTTATCTGCAAGAAGCCTAAAGGGTAAGCCCACCGTCCACGACGATGCATTCTCCGTTGGTATAGCTGCTTGCATCAGACACGAGGTAAAGAACCGTACCGGCCATTTCCTCGGGCTCTGCGTGACGCCCCATGGGGATTTTAGTCATCGCTTCTTTATAAATATCTTCGTGTTCAAAGAGCGCACCGGCAAACTTGGTTTTGGTCAGCCCGGGAAGCAGCGCATTGCAACGAATTCCCAAAGGAGCGCATTCCTTTGCAAAGGACTTTGTCATGCTCACCACCGCTGCCTTGGTGATGGAATAAATGCCCTGCATGGGACCCGGCTGCAAAGCATTGATTGAGGCAGTGTTCACGATGGCACCGCCGCCGTGCTCACGCATCAGCTTCCCGGCTTCTACAGACATAAAGAAGTAGCCCCTGATATTCACTTCTACGGTCTTGTTAAAAGCGCCAAGATCCGTATCAAGGATATGTCCGAAGTAGGGATTGGTCGCCGCATTGTTAACGCAGATATCCAGGCGCCCGTGGGTACCGCGAATGTGCTCAAAAATTGCGCTGATGTCTTCCATGCGACCGACATGACAAGAAAAAGCCTCTGCCTTGCCGCCGGCCTCAACGATGGAATCTGCAATGGCCTGACAGTCTTCCTGTTTGCGACTCGAGACAATCACCATCGCTCCATGCTTGGCGAGTAGTCGGGCTATGGCCTCACCGATTCCGCGACTCGCACCGGAAACCAGGGCAATCTTGCCGCTCAAATCAAACAATGAATCTGTCATACCTTTCGCCTCTACGATTTTTAAGTCGGAATTTCGGGGAAGGATCTTACGTGATCCGGGTGCTTAGTCGAAATCAGGCACCGGACGTTTTGGCCAGCGACTAAAGGCCCAAAGCCAGTACATCGCCACCATCGCCAGAGGTAAAGACCAGGCCAGTCGAAAACCGCCCACCGTCAATAGCAATCCGGCGAGCAATGGACCCAATACGCGTCCCCAGGCTGCAGCCGCACCGGCGGCACCCATCATCCTTCCGCGCAGTTGCGGCGCAGTGCGCTGACTCGTAAAGGAGTTAAGCACCGGCATACACAGTGTTGCTCCCGTGAGCGCCACCAGTACCGAACCGACCATCGCCACTGCGCCCTGAGCAAAAACTGTCATCAACATGCCCAGGAAAAAGCTGCTGACACAGATACGCAACAAGCGCAGCTCGCCGAGTAGTTTAACTAACGGCCCCATCAGTAAGCCCTGGGTCAGAGCCATGATCGCGCCCTGAACGCCAAACACAATACCCACCTCCCGGGCATTCCAATCCAGCAAGGCGTAAACCCACAAGGGAAACAAGTACGTCGCGGCACTCACGCTGCTGGTATGCCAAATGTATTGCAGCATGAGCAGGCGACTCTGGGTCTGACGCAATACGCTCCACAAAGACTGTTTTTTTACAGCGCTATCGTGCGCCTGGGTTTTGTCGCGATGATGTGATTCCGGAAGAAAAAACCATGCCGCAATAACCGCAAGCACCGACATCACCGCTGCCAACAGACAGGGAATGAAAAAACTTCCATCAGGCCCGGACAGTAAGCCTCCCAAAACGGGTCCGAGCACCAAACCAAGACCAAAGGACGCACCAATCATTCCCATGCCCTTGGCGCGTTCCGCTGGTGGCGTGATATCGGCCATCATTGCCGAAGCAACACCAAAGTTGCCCGCCATAAGACCGGCAAAAGCACGAGCGACGTAAATCATGGCCAGACTCTCGGCAGAGGCTAAAAGCAGATATGCCAGAGCCGCGCCGCTGGTACAGATCATCAGCACCGGCTTACGCCCAATATGGTCCGAAAGTTTTCCCCACCAGGGCCCAGCCACCCCGGCGCAAAGCGCATAACTGGCGATAATCATGGCAATGTCAAAGTCACTCGCACCCAACTTTGGGGATAGGAAGGGCAGAATCGGGATAACGATCCCAAAGCCAATCATATCCAGAAGCACTACCGCGAATAGCAATAGCCCGTGACGACGAAAATCGGGTTTTATTGGAGCTGTAGGGTCTGCGTTAATGCCTCAGCCCTGCCAGCGGCTGATAGAGGTATCGCTTATTCCAAACAGGTCCAGACTGCGACCGACGCTCTGGGTGACAAATTCATCGAGGGTGTCTACGCCGGTGTAAAAGGCAGGAACAGGTGGCGCTATCACAGCACCCATCTCCGACAGAGAGGTCATTGTGCGCAGATGTCCGGTATGTAACGGGGTTTCGCGGACCATGAGAACCAAACGACGGCGCTCTTTCAGCACCACATCCGCCGCACGGGTAAGCAGCGTCGAAGTTACACCCGTAGCGATCTCCGACATGGTTTTCACCGAGCACGGAGCGATGAGCATACCGTCGGTGATAAACGAGCCACTGGCGATGGCCGCGCCAACATTTTTAACCGGATAAACCACATCCGCATGAGATTTGAGCTCTTCGGCGCTGATGGACAGCTCATGATGAAGCGTCAGCTCAGCAGACTTACTCATCACCAGATGTGATTCAACCCCTGCCTGCTTAAGCATCTGCAGAGCCCGCAAGCCCAATACAATGCCCGAGGCACCACTGATTCCGACGATTATCTTGCGCATGTGAGCTCCTACTGTATGGGGCTGCACTCTAGCAGGACCGCCGCTGCGGTCCCAGTGCGCTCAGCGCCCAGGAACGTAAGTCAGCCTGGGTCTACTGACGAGAAAAACTCGTCAATAGCCTCAACCGCAAGCGGCTCGTCGAGCATGGGCGCGTGACCACGCTCCGGAATATTGACCACCTGCAGGCCTGGAGAGAGCTTCTGCATTTTCTCAACGCAATCCATAGCCACAAGATCAGTCACCGCGCCTCGCACCAGGAGCATTGGTATAGCTGCCATGTTGGCAAACAGTGGCCATAAATCCGGAGGTACCGCATTGCCGTCTGCTTCCAGGATTGCCTGAGCAATGGCCGCATCATGTGCCAGTTGTGGAACGCCATCTACTTCACGGTAGAGTCCTTTGGTAAAACGTAGCCACTCCTCATCCGTATAGCTTGGAAATGCCACCTCGTTGATTTCCCGGGTCTGCGCTACAGCATCATCCCAATTGCGAATCTCCCGGTGCTTGCCTACGTAATTCTTGATGCGCTCAAGACCCACGGGATCAAGCTCGGGACCAATATCATTGAGTACCACTGCTGCAAAACGCTCGGGCTGCATATTGGCCATGAGCATGCTCATCAGCCCACCCATGGACGTGCCAATGATGAGCATCCTGTCGATGGCCAGCTTATCCAACAAGGTGAACATATCTTCCACATAGGTCGCCGGTGTGTAGTTCGCTGGGTTGCTGTCGTAAGCAGACAAGCCGCGGCCTCGTTGATCAACGCTCACTACCCGGCGCGTCTTGGCAAGATGCGCAGCGATCCATGCAAAGTCAGCTGAATTGCGCGTAAGGCCATGCATGCACAGCACCGGCAACAGTTGGGAGGACTCAGGACCCGGATAATCTCTTGCGTACAGCCGCAGACCATCGGCGCTCTCGTACCATAGGTCGGTGTACTGCAAATCAGAAGTTTCGCTGATCTCAGGCATAGGCTTTTTCTCCATACTGTTTGCGCAATTCGCGCTTGAGTATCTTGCCATTAGGATTGCGCGGCAACTCTCCTATGGGAATACAGTCAGCCAATCGCTGCTGCTTACCCAGACGCTCATTGGCCCACTCCAGTAACGAGGCCATGGCTGTATCTTCGTCACGCATCACCACCAGGGCGATAGGCGTCTCTCCCCAGCGCTCACTGCTTGCACCAATGACTGCAACGTCCTCAATTGCCGGGTGGGTTACCAGCACCGCTTCAATATCCTGGGGATAGATATTTTGGCCGCCGGACAGAATCATGTCCTTTTTTCGATCCACGATGTAAAGGTAGCCTTGAGCGTCCAGATACCCAATATCTCCGGAGCGCAGCCACAGCTGCCCATCTGCATCTACATAGCGTGCCGCGGCATTGGCATCTTCTCGCTGCCAATACCCGGGCATAGTGATGCGGCCACGCGATACGATTTCTCCGGATTCGCCCTGGGCGCAGGGCTTATCGTCGTCCCCGATAATCAATAGGTCTGTTCCCACGAGCGGTTTACCTACGGATGACCAACGTCCATCGGCATCCTCGGGATCCAGAGTCGTGATAATGCCTTCAGTAAGACCATAGAGCTCGATAACCCCGCAGGGAAATTCCTCAAACAGCGCTCGCTTGAGTCCCTCGTGAAGCGGTGATCCGCAGCTCATCATGGCCTGCATACTCGAAAGATCGTGTGGTGACTGTGCCTGCGCCTCCAAAACCCGCTGAAACTGGATGGGCACCATCGCCGTGTGGGTAATGGACTGTGCCTCTACGGTCTCCAAAAAAGCCAGTGCATCAAAGCGCGGATGCACTATTAACGCCCCCCCACAGAGCAAAGTACAAAGCATCGCTACCCAGGAAATATTTGAGTACAAACCGATAGTGAGCAGCGTTCGTGCACCACCGTGATAGCGCAGTGCGATGGTCAGGTCATAGGCCCAGTCTCGCCGGCCGCCATGGGTATGCAAGATGCCTTTGGGTAATCCCGTGGTACCGGAGCTATAAATAATATTCAGCGGCGCATCGTGACTGAGCGACACTTTTGGCAGCGTATCAGGCTGCCCCGACGCCAGGCACGCCATGGACTGCCATCCGCTGGTTTCGGTATCACTGATACACAACAGGCCCTCAGGCAATTGGGGCAACAGAGCGTCAAACCGCCCGCGATACTCGTCGCTAACAATCAGCGCACTAATGCCGGCATCACCCAACATGGCAACAATCGCCGCATCGGAGACCGAGGTATTGAGGGGAACCGATACCGCTCCGCTGGCAAGCGTGCCAAACAGCGCGGTGAGCATGGGGTAGCCATTCCCCATAAAGACGCCCACACGATCTGCAGGCTTTATACCCGCCGCAAGCAAGCCGTGGGCAAAGTGATGGTTATCGGCAACAAATTCTGACCAGGTTTTATGCGTCTCGTCAGTCACCACCGCAAGCTTTTCGGACCGCCAGCGTCCATGTAAAGCGAGGATTTCAGGCAACAGAGGAGACAGCGCAGGAAATTCGCGCATCACAAGATTCTCCAGAAAAAATCCTGCACCGCCCCTAAGGGAGGCGATGCAGGCAACTGTTTACTGGAAGCGGTACTCGACGGTGACAAAGCCCGTGGTGGGCGGACCGAAGAAGACCGTTGTGTTGTTTTCCAAACCGAGTGCAGATGGGCAGCCACTGGTGCCAAAGCAGTAACCGGCCGTACGGTACTCTTCGTCCGTCAGGTTCTTACCGTGCAGGCCCACCAGCCAGCGCTCGTCTCCACTGGTCCAGACGATGCTTGCATTCAACAAGCCGTAAGCCTCCTGATCAATATCCGCTGCGGCAATTTCGAATTGCTGCACATCGCCCTTGTAAGAGTAGTTGGTATTAATCAGCAGCGTTCCGCCGGCCAGGTCGGTGTTGTAGCTCAGACCCACAAAGGCCATCTCTTCTGGCGTGTTCTGAATATCTCGATCATTGGAGACATCTACACCGCCGACGAGATACTCCTTGAAGGAAGCATCAAGCAAGCTTGCAGAAAACTGCATGCTGAAATGCTCGGTAAACAGCAGGTTGCCCTCAATCTCCAGACCCGAAATCTCGGATTGCCCGGCGTTGGTCACAGTGCCGACAAAACTGTCATTCACCCCATCGCCATCGCTATCTACACCGACGGATCCTGGAATCTGCATGTCCTGATAGTCACTGTAAAACAGCGCGACGTTGGTGATCGCCCGTCCATCCCACCAGGTGGACTTAATGCCCAACTCCCAGGAATCCAGTTCCTCTGGATCAAAGCCCTCTTCTACTGCTGGCGTTGCAAAGTTCGCACCCCGGGGATCAAAGCTTCCGGCTTTCCAACCCTGGCTATAGCCACCGTAGACCGTGACGTCTTCGGTTAATGAGTAGCTTAAGTTCGCCCGAGGTGAGAAATCGTAGTAGGTTCGCTGGGCTTCGTAGTCGCTGGTTGCCGCCAACAAAAAAGCGCTGTCGTTGCCAAAGAACGGCGAGCCAGTTCCAAGGTAAGTACCTCTGAAAATATCTGCGGAACGCTCGTCTTCGGTGTAACGACCACCAACGGACAAAGACCAGCGATCGGTAAGCTCATAGGTTAAATCACCAAACACGGACCAGGACTTGGTCTCCACAACACCACCGGTGTAGGCAGTAAGACCACCGGGAGCCAAAAGACCCAGCACAACGTCAAAGTCGTTGGCAGCTTCAGCATCAAGGTAGTAGTAACCCAGTACGAGGTTAAAGCGATCGGTGTTCCACAGCAGCTGAAACTCCTGGCTGAACTGCTCGTTGTCATAGATCACCGGAGCATCGAAGTCAGGCGTCGCAAGGCTGTCGAAGTCGATGACGGATTCCGTCAAATCCTCACGTCCGGCTGTGATGGAGCGCAGCGTCATGGTGTCACTAACATTCCAATCTACTGAGGCCATCCAGCCTTCTGACTCAACCTGGTTGTTGCCATTAATACCTGCGGTGGATGGCAAAACACTCGCGCCAGCATTGGTGTCGAACACACTGCTGGGTGAGGGAGTGCCACTAAAAGCACCGGGATAAGGCCGCCAACCCGCTACCGCCGAGGATTGGTCGTCAGTGTTGTCATAGGCAACGCGAACAAGAATGTCTTCTGTAGGCTCCCACTCAGCGGACAAGCGGTAACCAAAAATGTCTTTGTCGTACTGCTCACCACCGGTGAACAGGTTGTCACCGAAACCGTCGCGATTAAACGAAGCGACCGTTGCACCTACACGAAAGTTGTCGCTCACGGGAACAGACACGGTGCCCACAAGGTCCGCCTGATTGTAAGTACCGTAGGATGCGCGAACGCTAGCCTCTACCTCGTCAGAAAGGCGTCGGGTGACATACTTGATGGCACCACCCACGGCGTTACGTCCGTAAAGCGTGCCCTGCGGTCCCCGCAATACCTCGATGCGCTCAACGTCATACACATCCAGCAAAGCGCCCTGAGGCCGCGCCAGATATACGTCATCCAGATACAGGGCAACACCCTGCTCAAAACCCGCTAGTGGATCCTGCTGGCCAACGCCGCGAATAAACGCCGTCAGTGTGGTGTTGGTTGCCCGGGAGGGCTCAAGGGTCACGCTGGGAATCGACTGCGCGAGCTCGGTAATATCCTGAGCGCCAGCAAGTCGCAGCGCATCGCCACTCAATGCCGTCACCGCGATAGGCACATCCTGTAAGTTTTCTGCCCGGCGACGGGCGGTAACCAACACTTCTTCTAAAGCCAGAGTTGGCTCTTGAGTCTGTGCAGAAACAAGCGGTGATGCGGCTGCGGACAACAACAGTGATGCAAAAGTCGTTGCGGCAATCAGGGGTTTACGAACGGGAGTTCTATACGACATGGCGGACACCTGTAACGTTATAAGTTATATGAGCGCCGTGTGTCGCGGCACTTTGATTTTGAGTATCTTCTCAAATATTCAACAACCGTTGAATGTCGATTAGCGTATTCAACAGTTGTTGAACTGTCAAGCTTTGAATATTACAGATCGCCGCCGTGACGACTCGCCTCGCCGCGTGTCACCGCCAGACCGACCAGCCCGAAGACCAGCGACGCAAAAATGCCGTAGCTTGCAGAAATGGCCGGATTGGCGATCCCCATGACCAGATTGAAAAACAAATGTAGTCCCAGACCCAGCGCGGCTGAGCCGGTCACTATCCACAGAGGGATATGGCGGCGCAGAAGGACACCAAAGAGCACGGGCACCAAAGAAGCTGCGGCAAGCCCATACACGCCTTTTTGCGCGAACAAGCCAATGAGCGGCGGCGGGTTCCAGGCAAGCAGCACACCCACAATTCCCACCGCCACCAGGACCCAGCGCGACAGCACCAAGCCGTTGCTGCCCTCACCGGCAAGAGGCTTAACGATGTCATTGACCACCATGGCCGAGAGCGCCACGAGGATTCCATCAAGCGTACTCATTCCGGCAGCCAGCAGCGTAAGGAATATAAACACCAGCACATACTCGCCCCAGGCTGAACTACCAAACTCATGCAGCAGGTACTCTCGAACGACCGTGTCCTGCGCATCGATCTCAAGACCCGCCAGGCGGGCATAAAAGCCAATCATCAGCATCAGGGTAAACAAAGTACCCACGACTGCCGTGGTGCAAATGAATTTACCGATGTCCTTGTCACTGCGCAGATACAGGACTTTGGTGAGAATATGAGGCTGTAACATCAGCGCAAAGGTCACCACAAAACCACTGACAAACACCGAAAAGAAGTCGAAATACAGATTACTGCTCTCGTTAAAGGCCTGAGCGTAGTTATCTCCTACGGCCCGGAGCGCGCCCATGGGATCTCCCGAAAAATACTTGAAGCCCTGAACAAACAGCACCAAGGTGACCACCAGCATCATGATCCCCTGCAGCGTATTCGTGTACGCATGAGCGTAGGTGCCACCCATGAGCACATAGGAAAAAACGAACAACAGCACCGCAATCAAGGCGGTTTTTTGTTCTATGGGAAACAGCCCGGTCATGAGCAAACTGCAGCCCACCAGGATCAAGACTACAAAGGTAATAGACAGCAGGTTGATAAAAGCAAAGAACAAACTGAAGCCGCGGTGGTTGTAACGGTAATAAATCCATTGAGGTATGGTCAGCGCGTGACTGGCCTCTCCCAAACGGAGAAAGCCGCGGGTTAACACCAAAAACGCGCTGAGAATCCCCAGAGACCCCGCAACGCCAAAGTGCAGGTAGGCAGCAAGCCCATGCTGGTATACAAAGCCCGGGTTAATCACAAAGGTTGCGGTGGAGGAAATAGAAGCGGCAAGCGTGATACCCACCAGATAGGGACTCATGTCCTTGTTACCGATGGCAAAGCCTTCCACGCTGCTGGTACGACGCATACCCACATAGGACAGCCAGTACACGAGAGCGACGTAACCGAGAGTCAAGGCATACTTGAAGAACTCAGCAGACATTGTTGTTATTTCCCTGCGATTTCTGACAGACTATTCAACAAGCGTTGAATGCGCAAGCGAAAGGCCTGAAACAAATCTCGCAAGATCGCGCCGGGTGGCAGGAGCCGCAATGAATAAAAAAGATAGCATTCCCAAACGTGACCGGATTCTGGATGCAGCAGAAGAGCTGTTTGCAGAACACGGTTATGACGGTGTCACGCTGCGGCAGATCGCGACTAGCGCCGGCGTGGATGTTGCCTTGGCAAACTATCACTTTGGTAAAAAGCTGGACCTGTTTCAGGCGGTATTTAACCGCCGGGCCGAGCTGCTCAACGGCGCTCGACGGGAAGCATTGCACGCCTGCCAGCAGGCTGCAGGAGCAAAAGGCCCCAGCGTTGAACAAATCATTGAAGCATTTTTAAGGCCGCTGGAAATCGCGCAGGAAACCGGCGACGAGGGCTGGCGGCATTATCTAGCGCTCATTGCCTACATCAACAACTCGCCCTACTGGGGGCCGCGCATGATGTCGTCGCTATTTGACGAGCTGGTACAGGAGTTTATAGAAGCGCTTAAGAAGGCGCTGCCCAAGGCAAGCGAAGCAGACATCTACTGGTGCTATCACAATCTTTCCGGGGCACTGACGCTAACCCTGGCCAATACAGGGCGTATCGACAAGTTATCCCGGGGTCATTGCCACAGCGCAGACTTTCAAGCCGCTTATGACCACATGATCCCCTTCACAGCGGCGGGGTTTCGTAAAATCTGCGGCAGCTAGGAAAAGGGCTGCAAAAAGCCCACAGCTGCGCGGGACCAAGCTTTGCTTTTACGGCCTGGGCGCACCATTAATCGCCAGTTCGTGCTGGAAGTCTTTTTCTATTTGCTGCTGAAGCTCATAGCGACCGGCGCCCCGGCGCTTGGAGCTATCCTTGATTCGCTCGTGGTACCGCTGTTTTCGGTTCGCCGCTACTGCTGCCGTAAAGCGCTCGACCTCCGTCTCTCCGGCAATAAGAGCCTCGACGTAAGCGATATCGATACCCAGGCGATAAGCAATTCGGTTGGGACGAATCTGATGGGCGTGAAATTTCGCCACCGCGGCAATTTGCTCATCAGGATCCAGCGTGCAGATCCTGGAGTATCCGAAAGGCGGGGACGGTGTTCGGGTATCGCTGTCAGTACTGTTTGGCATCGGCGCTTTCTAGCATCGCAATACGCCTGTGACAAGGCTGCAATCAAGTCAGTCATGCTTTTGTCGAATCCAGGCTTAGACTTCGCAAGAACAAAGTGGTCAAAAAACACCCAATCACAGCTATACTAGGCGGCTAAGCAACACCACCTCGATTGGAGAAGAATAATGAATGCACCTCAGACCGCCGCAAATGTCGCCGATGCCGAAATGCTCATGCAGAGTGTTCTCGAAGCACAGCGCAGTGACTACATCGCAGAAGGCGGCGTCAGCGCCGCTATCCGTCGCGATCGCCTGAGTCGCGGCATCGATGTCTGCATCAAGTACCAGGACAAAATGGTTGATGCGCTGAATACAGATTTTAGCTGCCGCCCCCGAGAAGTGTCGCTCCTGACCGACGTAGCCGCCTCTATCACGCCATTAAAGCACTGCCATAAGCATCTGGAAAAGTGGATGCGCAGCGAAAAGCGCCCCACCATGTTCCCGGTAAACCTCCTCGGTGGTCGTTCTTCTATCGAATACCAGCCAAAGGGTGTTGTGGGCATCATTTCACCCTGGAACTTCCCGGTAAACCTGACCTTTGCGCCGCTTGCAGGCATTCTCGCCGCGGGTAATCGCGCCATGATCAAGCCTTCTGAGTTCACTCCGGCTACATCAGAAGTTATGGCCGAAATGGTCGCCGACGCCTGGGACGAAAAAGAAGTCGCGATTTTCACGGGCGGCCCCGAAGTAGGACAGGCCTTTTCCGGACTGCCTTTTGATCACCTGGTTTTTACCGGTGCAACCAGCATCGCGCGCCACATTATGGCCGCTGCCTCGCGCAATCTTGTTCCGGTCACTTTGGAACTCGGCGGCAAGTCGCCAGTGATTATTTCTCGAGACGTCGATCTGACAATGGCAGTGCAGCGGATCATGCTCGGCAAAACCCTGAATGCAGGACAAATCTGTCTGGCACCCGACTACCTCATGGTGCCCGAAGAGCGTCTTAGCGAAATCGTTGCGGCCCTTAAAGCAACCACCGAAGAAATGTACCCCAAACTATTGGACAACCCTGAATACACCTCGGTAGTCAACGAGCGCCACTTCCAGCGCCTCAATAGCTATCTTGCAGATGCGGCAGAGCGCGGTGTGACCACCACCAGCATCAATCCGGCGAACGAAGACTTTTCGTCACAGCAAGGCACCTTCAAGATCCCGCCCACGTTGGTGGTCAATCCTCCCGAGGACAGCAAGGTGATGGAAGAAGAGATCTTCGGACCCATCCTTCCGATCAAGACATACAAGGACTTCTCGGAGACCATCGATTACATCAATGCGCACCCACGTCCCTTGGGCGCTTACTACTTTGGCAAGAACAAGGACGAAGAAGAAGCTGTGCTCAAGCGCACCACTTCTGGCGGTGTCACTATCAACGACGTGATCATGCACATCATGCAAGAAGAACTGCCCTTTGGTGGCGTGGGCCCCAGCGGCATGGGCGCTTATCATGGTCATGACGGATTCAAGACCTTTAGCCATGCCAAAGCTGTATTCCGCCAGTCCCGCTTTAACATTGGCAAGCTCGGCGGCATGCTGCCCCCCTATGGACCTGCTACCGAAAAGACCATCAAGATGCAGGTCAAAAAGTAGCCTTCGACTTAAGCTGCAGTCACACCGTGCAACGGCCGGCAAAGACCCGCGCATGGTGTATTACTGCCCTTAGGCGTATTAGCCTGCTCTGCGTGCTGGCCCAGGGAGGTTGCGCGGTGACCACAGAACAACCCATCGTCATCGCCCATCGGGGCGCCAGCGCCTATCTTCCCGAGCACACGCTACCTGCCAAAGCTATGGCTCACGCCATGGGCGCCGATTTTATCGAGCAGGATGTCGTACTGACTCATGACGGCGTGCCTATTGTCCTGCACGATATTCATCTGGATTCCACCACCGATGTCGCAAAGGTCTTTCCGGGTCGGGCACGGGCAGATGGCCGTTTTTATGCGATTGATTTTACTCTGGCGGAGATTCGTCGCCTGAAGGCTCATGAGCGCCGAAGCCCCAATGGAGAAGCCGTGTTCCCCCGGCGCTTTCCGGCCATTGATGGGATATCAGGCATACCCACACTGGCAGAAGAGATTGCATTGATCGATGGACTCAATCGCAGTCGCGATCACCAGGCGGGACTCTACGTAGAGATGAAGGCCAGTGCCTTTCATCGGACCGAGGGGCAAAACCTTCCGGCGGCCGTGATGCAGGTGCTCACCGACGCCGACTGGGATCAGCGCAAAGACAGGGTGTTTCTGCAAAGTTTTGAGCCCGATGCCTTGCGCCAACTCAAATACGAACTCAAGACAGTACTGCCTCTGGTCCAGTTGATTGCAGAGAACGCCTGGGACGAAAGCGGCAGCGTAGACTTTGATGCCATGCGCACAGATGCGGGTCTGGACGCCGTTGCCGAATACGCCGATGGTATTGGGCCCTGGCTTATGCAGCTCTATCAGGGCGTCGATGATCAGGGCAAGCACCAAGTCACCGATCTGGCGGAGCGTGCTCATGCGAGAGGCTTGATTGTTCACCCCTACACCTTTCGCGCCGATCAACTGCCGCCAGGAATTGATAGTTTCGAAGAACTACATCGGCTGTTTTTTGAGGAGTTACAGGTAGACGGTGTCTTTAGTGACTTTCCGGATCGCAGTCGGGCTCTCAGCGAAAAATTCGCTAACACAGCGAAGGCCTCTCCTTGAACGTCAAACAATGAATGTCTTGATGTTTTTAAAGTCCCTGCCTTGAACTACGATGGCGCACGCAATTATCTTTTAGGATGCCCGGAGGCCTGGGAAGACTACCCATTTGGCCCCGGTGTGGCGGTACTAAAGGTGCAGAACAAAATGTTCGCAACGCTGGGGACCGAGGATGGCGTAGCGCGCATGAATCTCAAATGCGACCCTAACGAAGCACTCATGCTTCGCGATATCTTTGAGGCGGTACTGCCGGGCTACCACATGAACAAACGGCACTGGAATACAGTGCTCCTTGACGACAGTACCCCCAAGAGCGAAATCGAGCGCATGATCGACAACTCCTACGCACTGGTGGTGCAGGGACTACCAAGTCGGCAGCGTAAGGCCTTACAACTAAGAACAGGGCAAGACATCACGTGAGTACCAAAGTAAATCGACGTACCAAAATAGTCGCGACCATTGGTCCGGCCAGCGAAAGCGCAGAGTCTATCGGACAGTTGCTGGAGGCCGGAGTAGATGTATTTAGACTGAACTTCAGCCACGGCAGCATTGAGCAGCACGCGGCGGTTGCTGAACGCATTCGCAAACAATCTGCTGTCCACGGCCGCTACGTTGGCATTTTGGCCGATCTTCAGGGGCCCAAGATTCGCATCAGTAGTTTTAGCAATGGCAGCATCAAGCTCGCTGTGGGGGATCGCTTCCGGCTCGATAGCGGGATTACCGAGGACGGTGGAGACCAGCATGGTGTCAGTTTTACGTACCTCCCCATGCTAGACAGCCTCCACAGCGGAGACATTCTGCTGCTGGACGACGGTCGAATTCGCCTGCGCGTGGACGATATCGAGAAGTCCGCTGTGGACTGCACGGTGACCGTGGGTGGCAAGCTGGGCTCTCGTAAAGGCATCAACCGTCTGGGCGGCGGTATCGCAGCACCCGCACTCACGGAAAAGGACATCGAAGACATCGCAGGCCTGGGTCGCATCGCACCGGACTACGTAGCGATCTCTTTTGTTTCCAGCTTAGAGGACATCGAACACGCCAAGTCACTCCTGGATGCGCAGGATTTATCCGTCGCGGTGATTGCCAAAATCGAGCGCGCCGAGGTGGTTGCAGACGACGATATTCTCAATGGGATTATCAAAGCCTCGGACGGGGTCATGGTTGCCCGGGGAGATCTGGGTGTAGAGGTGGGCGATGCAGAGCTCATCGGCATCCAGAAAGACCTTATCTCGCGAGCCCGGCGCATGGATCGTCTGGTCATCACGGCTACCCAGATGATGGAGTCCATGATCAGCAGCTCCATGCCTACGCGTGCCGAAGTCTTTGATGTTGCCAATGCGGTGCTTGATGGCACCGACGCGGTCATGCTGTCCGCAGAAACCGCCGTGGGGGAATACCCGGTAGAAGTGGTTAAAGCGATGGCCGATGCCGCGCTGGGCGCAGAGCGTCATCCGGTAGCGCGCACATCACGCTATCGTCTGGAAAGACAGTTTGCGAGCCCTCAGGAAACCATCGCCATGTCCGCGATCTACGCCGCCAACCATTACGGCAATGTGCGCGGCATTGCCTCTCTCACAGAATCGGGGACAACGCCCTTATTGATGTCGCGCCTAAGCTCAGGTCTACCAATTTTTGCGCTGTCCAACAAACCCCGTACACTGTCGCGACTGAGCTTGTGCCGGGGAGTAATTCCACTGTACTTCGACGCCAGCTCCTTCGAGCATGAGGACATTGAAGTCAGCGCCATCGAGTATCTGCGCGACAGCGACCTTCTGTCTCAAGGCGATTCACTGTTGCTGACCCGCGGCGAAGTTATGGGTACGCCGGGCGACACCAATATTATGAAGATTCTGCCGGTGAGTTGATCCCGCCATTTGTTGTCGACGCAAGTTGTCGACGTAAGTTGTCAAACAAAGAGATTGAAGCCAGTGACAGTTATCTTCCACCTACTTTGGCGACACGGACATCCCGATACCCATGCCCTTGGATCAGCGTAGAAATCACCGCTCTTCTCTGGTTTGCGCACAGGCCGTGAACCCGCCCCTGTGCAGCGCGCTGACGCTCACATTGTGCCTCGCAATGGCCGGCGATGCCTGCGCCCAGCGTGCCGCCGAAAACGTGGTGCGCTCAGTGTCGGATGCCTTTGGTGCGAGCGTGGGCAACGAACAGATCGGACTTTATAGTATTTCCAATGTTCGAGGCTTTAGCCCCACGGCGGCGGGCAACGTTCGCGTCGAGGGCCTTTTCATTGATCGCGCTACCCGCGACTTCAGTAATCGCCTGATCGACGGCTCCACGATTCGAGCCGGTCTGGCCGCGCAGGGATACCCGCTGCCGGCGCCAACAGGCATCGTCGACTTCTCGTTGCGCCGTGTCGCGGATGAACCCACCCACAGCGTGATTGTTGAGCGCAGTGCCTACGGCGGTGCGCTGGTGGCCACCGATCTTCAGGTGCGTATACGCGATGGCCTGGAGGCAGCTTTTGGCGTCGGCTATGAGGCGCGTGAGGTCGGCGATGGCACCAACGACAAGTCCGTAAGCGCGGGCGGCAATATACGCTATGCGCCCAGCGACATCGCCGAGCTTACGGTCTTTGCAGACTACATCGAGGAGCTTGGCAATCAGTTTTCCCAGCGCTACTTCACCGATGGCCCATGGCTACCGCCGCGCGTGACGACCCGAAAGTTTGTCGGCCAACCATGGGTGGAGTTTAAAGGGCCACGCTACAACGCCGGGCTGCTTGCCAACTATCGTCCGGGCAACTGGGATTATCGCCTGGGCGTATTCCGCTCCAGCCGCGAACGTGACATCCAATCCGCGCAGCTCTATTTGGAGGTTCAACCAGACGGATCAGCGCGTCGCCAATCAGCACTAGGGCCGCCCACCACGCTGGAGTCGGACTCTCTCGAGGCACGCGCGACTCGATACATATTGGAGGGTAATCGCCAGCATAGCCTCACCGTAAACCTGCGCGCCCTTCAGCGATATCGCGACTACGGGGGCACTGTCGGTATAGACCTTGGCCCCGGCAACATAGACGAACCGGTGTTCTACGATAAGCCCGAGGTCGAATTTGGAGAACTCACCCGCGAGTCCGTGGAGCAGTTTACGCTGGGGCTGAGCTATGACCTCCAATGGGAGAACATTGGACAACTGAACCTTGGAGTGCAACAAGCCGACTATACGCGCAACGTGCAGTCCCCTGACGGCCAAACAGTCTCCGTTGAAGAGAACCCGCTCCTGTATAACGTCACGGCCAACGCGCGTTTAGGCGAGCGTCTCGTTGCCTATGGAGGCATCGTGAGGGGCTTCGAGGAAAGTCCCGTGGCCCCCTCCAGCGCCACTAACCAAAACGAAGCTCCACCAGCGGCACAGACCCAGCAAATCGACGCCGGTCTGCGCCTGGCGGCAGGCAAACTGACGGCTGTCGCGGGCGTTTTTGAGATTGAAAAACCTTTTTTCGGCCTCGACGAAAACCGCTTCTTCGGCGAACAGGGCATGCAGGTTAATCGCGGCGTAGAACTCTCGCTGGCAGGCCCGGTAACCGATGCCCTACAGCTGGTTGTGGGAACCGTGCTCTATGACATTGGCCTCAGCGGTGATGCTGTGGACGCGGGCCGCTTAGCGGACAGTCCCGTGGGCGCGATCACCCGATCAACAACCGTCAACCTGGACTACCGGCCCGCCTGGGCGCCGGGCTGGTCCTTCGACCTTGGCCTTACCAGCCGCGGCGAACAGAACGGCGACGCGCAGGGCCTGGTCAAGATCGAGCCGCGCACGCTCCTTGATCTTGGCTTACGCCGCCAGTTTTCCTTGGCCTCTAACGATGTGGTAATCCGAGGTCGACTGACAAATGTGTTTGACGAGTTTGGCTGGGACGCCAGCTCTACCAACGACCTTCGCTACGTCGCGCCGCGGGCATTCTCGCTTTCTCTGCGCATGGATATCTGACTAGACCATCAAGCTTGTCGTGCTTCAACCAGCTCGATCGGTTGGGAAAGGGACTTCGCTCCGAAGACCACTTTCGCCTATTTTGAGACGCTCTCAGTCTTCTGAGTTACCCTAAGTCCGTCAATAATGATCGGAGAGTCGCAATGAACTGGGACGCCATAAGTGCTACCGCGGAGGTGCTTGGGGCACTAGCGGTTATTGTGACACTGATTTATCTGGCAGTGCAGCTGAGGCAACAGAATACAGTTACCAAAGCACAAATTGAGCAGCAACGAGCCGATTCCGTCATTCAGCTTGTCGGCGTACTTAGTGCCACGGAGAACCGCGCTCTGTACACACAAGTGGTGATGGACAGCAGTCTCACATCTGCCGATTTATCCGAGGAGGAGAATGTACATCTCAGGATAATTGTGTCTCCAATTAGAGCGAATTTTGAGAATACGTATCGACAGTTTCAGTCAGGATACATTTCGAAAGAATTTTACGATGAGGTTTCCAAGCAGCTCTACTTAATCCATGGCCCATTAATCCTAAGATTTAACATGCCTTTAACCACCGGATTTAGAGCAGAGCTTGTAAGGATCATAGAGAACGGTGTCTCAAAGTAGGCGGCGGCCTATGTGAACCTGCTGTTTCGAGTTTCTTCTTGGAAGCCAAAACACGCTCGATTTAAGTGATCAACTATGGATATAAGATTTCAGCAAGGTGGCCTCACGAGCTCACAGCAGGCCGTTATTACCGAGGGGTTTCGTACTCACGCAGTGCATCGGCAAGCACCGCCTTATCAGGCGCAGAATTTAAGTTGGGTAGCAAGCGACGAACACAACGAGATCGCAGCAGCGCTCGCCGGAGAAATTGTGTGGGACTGGGTTTTTGTGGACGAACTGTGGGTCGCACCTGACCACCGTGGTCTCGGCCTGGGCAGCAAGCTTTTAACTAGCGCAGAAGAATTCGCAAAAGAGCAGGCACTGCAAGGCATCTGGCTTTGGACACAGAGCTGGGAAGCGGAAGACTTTTATCCAAAGCTGGGGTACAGCGAATTCACACGATTCGAGAACTTCCCAAAAGGCCACACTCGAATTGGCTATCGTAAATCACTGGTTTGATTCAGGCAGCGCATTCTCACAAGGAGTGCTACACTTTGGTTGCTGTCTTGAGCAGCAGGTTCATCCAGATAGAGACACAAGAACGAAAAGTACATACGTTGTTGAACAAGAAATCTTACGCCACGCCCGCGCAGATCCTGCGACCGCTTATTTCCAACGCCTTACACGGCAAGGGATGTTTTCCTCTGTCGTCCTTCGGCTGCCTGGAAATAGCGTCTGCAGCTAATGCACTTGTGTGGAATAAAGAGAGTAATAAGAGTCCCTTTTCTGGTGTAAGCACTATATAAAACCGCTATAGCCAACGTTGTGATTAAGCTGAAATACGCATAGCAAGCAATGAAGGCAGCGGAGTAAATTAAAGGTAAAAAAGTATGTCGACAGTAACCGGTACCGTAAAGTGGTTTAACGAATCCAAAGGCTTTGGCTTCATCGAGCGTGAAGGCGGCCCAGACGTTTTCGTTCACTTCAGTGCTATCAAAGGTGATGGATTTAAAACACTGACTGATGGTCAGAAAGTGGAATTCACAGTCACGGACGGTCAAAAAGGCCCCCAAGCAGAGGACGTGGTTGCTGTCTGACAGTACTACGAACACCCCACTGAGTTCCTAAAGACTCAGCCAGAAGCCCCGGAAACGGGGCTTTTTTGATGGTAAATCACGCATAGAGCAAGGGCTAATTATGTCAACAGCTATGGGACAACTCGTCAGCCAGGGTGACTGGCCGGCGGTAGAATCTCGCTTCAATGAAATGGAGTTTGTACAGCGCCTGGGCCTGGTCGTCGATCTGTCCGATCCCGATCGACCCCGCGGCAATGTGTCCAAGATTGAGTCCTATCATCTAGGCGGCATTGGTCAGGACTTTGTTAACGGTGCGGTCACCTCCGGCGTTATCGATATTATTCTGGGTCTGACCGGATTACGCTTTGCCGAAATGGGCTATTTCGCAACTCGCAACCTGCAGATAGACCTGACCCTGCCGGTAGAAAAAGACGGTTTTTATGTGACCTCCCGAGCGACCAGCCGAATCGGTAAAAATCTCTTTGCAGAGGCCACAGTTTTTAATCCCGATGGCGAACCGCGGGTTCATGCAACTGGCTTGGTTCGTCTGGGCATTCGCAAAGGATAAGAACAGCCATGGGCAATCGCCTTGATGAATCAAGGCATGGCACACTATCCGTCAGTACTTTTTGGGGAATCACCGATGAACAAATTAGCCACACTCTTGCTCAAGGCTTTTCTTTGCCTCACGCCTATAGCTTTTGTAACAAATCCTGCATTTTCGCAAGACACAGACCTGGGACTTAGCAAAGGCAGCGTAGAACACGCGACAGCATTGCGCGATGCCGCGATGAAAGGCTCCATGGCCTATAACATCGTTGAGTCACTCACCACCGAGGTGGGCCCGCGGCTCGCCGGAACCGATGCCGAGGCTCGGGGACGAGACTGGGCCGTTGCCAAACTCCAGGACCTGGGTTTTAAGAACGTCCGGGTAGAGCCCTTCACCATGCAGGCCTGGGCGCGCGGGTCCGAGAGCGCCGAACTGTTAAGCCCCTATCCCCAGCCTCTGTCTCTAACGACTCTGGGAGGTTCCGTCGCCACACCTGAGGGCGGATTAGAAGCAGACATCGTAGTGTTCCCGACGCTCACCGATCTTGAGGCCGCAGAACCCGGCAGCCTCGCAGGCAAAATTGCCTTTGTGTCCCACGCTATGCAAAAAACCCAGAATGGCTCGTCCTACGGCTTCCATGGCCGTTTGCGTCGCAGCGGCGCAAGCATCGCCGCCAGCAAAGGCGCCATCGCGATCCTTATCAGGTCCATCGGTACTGACTCCCATCGCATGCCACATACAGGTTCTATGCGCTACGACCCGGCTATCAACAAAATTCCTGCAGCGGCACTTTCTAACCCTGATGCAGATCAGATAGAACGCATTCATGCCCGGGGCGAAACCATGCGCGTGAACCTCAACGTGCAACCCAGGCCTTTGGGCGAAGTCGAAAGTGGCAATGTCATAGTCGATATTCGCGGCACCGAATCTCCCGACGAGGTCGTGATTATCGGCGGCCATTTGGACAGCTGGGATCTTGGCACCGGTGCCATTGATGATGGCGCAGGCGTTGCCATTGCCACTGCCGCGGCCAAACTGATCCTCGATAGTGGTAAGCGCCCAAAACGCAGTATTCGACTGATCCTTTGGGGTGCCGAAGAGGCAGGCCTGCTGGGTGGCTATGCCTACCTCGAGCGGCACAAGAAAGACTTAGACAAACAAATCATCGGTAGCGAGAGTGACTTTGGCGCTGGACGTGTTTGGCAGCTCACATCACAGGTCAGCCCAGAGGCTCAGCCCTTGGTGAACAAAATCGCCGAACTGCTAGTCCCTATCGGTATAGCACCCGGCAGTAACGATGCGCCCGGCGCAGGCCCTGATTTAACGCCCTTGGTAAAGGCGGGAATGCCGTCTTTGCGACTGCATCAAAATGGCAACGACTACTTTGATCTTCACCACACGGCAGATGATACTCTGGACAAGATCAATCCCCATGACCTTGATCAGAACGTCGCGGCTTTTGCTGTGTTTGCCTGGTTGGCGGCGGATACAGAGCTGCGCTTTAAAACGCCCTGAACATATCAGCAGTCCCTATCGATTAACAAAGCACTTCCTGAACCGGCCGCACCTGCGGCCGCAACCACCCCCCGACGAAGACCCCGGCGCTCCAGCTCATCCAACAGTGTGAGCGCCATAATGGGACCCGTAGCGCCCATAGGATGTCCCAGCGCGATAACACCGCCGTTGACATTCAGGCGCTCGGGATCCAGTTTCAGCTCTCGCTCGGCCATCACACTGGTGGCCGCAAACGCCTCATGAATTTCGAATAAGTCGACATCCTGGCTTGTCAGGCCCTGACGCTGCAGCAAGGCCTTGGTGGCTTCTACACAACCGGTAAGTACCTGCAGTGGATCGGCACCCACGGTGACGCTTCCGGCGATTCTAGCTCTTGGTTTTATGGATAAACGGCGTCCCTGCTGTCGGCTTCCCAAAAGCAGCACACTTGCAGCATCGGCCATAGCAGGGGAGTTACCGGCGGTGTGCACGTGTTCAATGTTTGAGAGCTGAGGATTTGCAGCCAATTGATAATCATCGACCCCCGCCTCCCCCAGACGCGCAAAGGCAGGAGAAAGCGCAGCAAGACTCTCTGGCGTCGTGTCATCGCGGATACACTCATCGCGATCTGCAACACCGCCGGCTGTATGAATAGGCAAGATCGATTGGGCAAAATAGCCGGCGTCGCGCGCGGCGGCGGCGCGCTGCTGACTCTGTAAAGCCACTGCATCAACTTCTGCGCGGGTCAGCCCAAGACGACTGGCAATGAGATCGGCGCCACTGCCCATCATGAGCACTTTGCAGCGAAACGCGAACTCAGGATCCGTAAAAATTCGTGCAGCATCCCCGAGCATAGGTACCCGGGACATCATTTCAACCCCGCCGGCGATTACGCAGTCTGCTGCACCGCCATTGATCTTCAGGGCGCCCAGGGCAATGGCATCAACGCCAGATGAGCAGTAACGGCTCACGGTAATTCCCGGCACGCTGTCCGGCCAGCCGGCATACAGGGTAGAGGCCTTGGCAATATTGCCAGCCTGTTCGCCATGCTGGGTGACGCAACCAAGAATCACGTCTTCGACATCTTCCGGCTTAAGACCACTGCGCTCGCACAGTCCCGCATAGAGCTGCTTTAGCAATGCATGGGGCGTCAGCTCATGTAATACGCCATCATCCCGCGCCCGACCTCGCGGACTCCTCAGCCCGGTATAGATCAGCGCATCATTCATTCGCCGACGCCGACCAATAAACTTACGCAGGTGGTGGTGCTGCCGCCGAGATTAAAGGTAATCATATTTTCGGCGCCCGATATTTGTGTGGCGCCCGCTTTACCAGTCACCTGCCGGGCGCAGTCCAGAGCCATCCGCACGCCCGTAGCCCCCACCGGGTGTCCCAGACCAATGAGTCCACCACTGGCATTTACCGGAAAGGCGCCATCGGCATCAATCACACCCTCCTCTACAGCCTTCCAGGATTCGCCCGGAGCAGTGAGTCCACAATGATCCAGCGCCATATATTCAGTGATGGTGAAACAGTCGTGTGTCTCCAGGCCATCCAAGTCACTGATATGAGCGACATCCGCCCTGCGTAGAGTATCGTTAATCACCGCAGCGGCATGAGGGAACAGCAGAGGCTGGCCCTCACTAAGCGCAAGCTTTTGCTCTAACAACAAAGGAGCGGAGCGATGTCCCCAGCCCTTGATTCTGGGGATATCAGCAAGACGCATGCCGTGCTTGTGAGCATGCTCTTTGGCCACTCGCTCGCTCACCAGAAGGACGCAGGCAGCGCCGTCGGTGATTTGACCGCAATCGAGTTTGCGCACCCGGCCCTCAATCACCGGGTTGAGTTTGTCATCTTCGCCGAAGCAGCCCTCGGGAAACTGCCAGTCTCGGGACTGCGAATTAGGGTTTCGCTTGGCATTGGCGAAATTGATTTCGGCGATGCGTGCCAGATGCTCATGCTGTAAACCATGACGCTTCTCGTATTCCGCGCTGATACGATCAAACAGGAAGGGCCAGGGGTAATCGCAATCAGTTGCTTCCTGACCCTGCCATACCGCCGCACCTAAATACTCCGCACCGGTCTTGCCATCCACATTTCGCATGAGCTCGATGCCGAGCACACAAGCTACGTCGTAGTGCCCCGCCTCGATGTCACGCATGGCCGATAACATCGCAATAGAACCCGATGCGCACGCGGCCTCGTGACGGGAAGTGGGAATTGCGGAGAGTTCAGGAAAAACATGTGCAAAAAAACCGCCCATGAGTCCCTGTCCGCAGAACAGATCAGCGACAAAATTCCCCACGTGCCCGACTTCTATGCGCGCAGGATCGATATTCGCATCTACCACCGCTGCTTCCAGCACTTCACGAAACATGGCGTATATGTCCAGACCCTCGCGGTGCCAATTGCGGGCAAAGTCTGTCTGGGCGCCGCCCAACATATAAACTGCGGTCATTCTTGTACTCCTGCAACATTCAAATTATTGGCAATACCAATCATCGCGCTTCAAGCTGCTTGCGTAACTCACCTCGCACTACCTTGCCCAGTGGGTTACGTGGCAAAGCGGCAAAAATTTCCAGTCGCTCCGGCAACTTAAACCGTGCGAGTCCTTTCTCTGCAAGATGACCGCGCAATGTCTCAAGCGTTGGAGCGTTAGTATCGGCAAGAGGTACCACGCAGGCGCAGACACGTTCACCCAAATCCGGATCGGCATAGGCGCAGACCGCCGCTTCTGCCAATCCAGGTATCCCTTCCAGCAAGCTGTCGACTTCGCTGGGCGACAGCTTGGTACCGCCGCGATTGATGATGTCCTTGCAACGGCCCACGATACGATAATGGCTAGGCATGTCGGGACAAATTTCTACCAGATCTCCACTGCGAAAGAAGCCGTCATCGGTAAACACACCGTCACCACTATGATTGAGGTAGCCGTCAAAAACACCGGGCCCATCAACGCAGAGCTCGCCTGGCACGCCTGGCTCATCAATAACGCGCCCCGTTTCCAGATCATCAATACGAGTAATCATCGCGTTGGGGGCATAGCTGGCGAACTTGCTATCGGCTGTGCCCATACGGGGGAACAGCTGTGCCCGGTCTTTTGGCGATGGGGAATTTTCGGGAGTGCTAATCAAGCCAATCCCCTCGTTGGAGCCATAGAAATTAATAATGGGCTTGTGAAAGTCCCTCTCAAACACTTCGATCATCGCCGGAGATAAGGGTACGGAGCCCGAGCCGATGACCCGCAGCGCCGAAAAATCAAACTGCTTCCACAGGTCTGCTTGCTGGGCCAGTCGGTTGAGCAGCGGTGGTGGTGCCAGCGTGAAGTTGACGGCTTCTTCCTGCAACTGACGAAGATACAGAGGGATATCCAGAGGGTGGTGCAACACCAACGTGCAATTGCATAGTGCCGACGGAAACAAAAAACCGCCCAAAGCAGCCATATTAATCATGGGGAACGGCGACAGTAAGCGCTCACCATCCGCATATTGCGCGGCATGGGAAGTGATGCGCCCCTGGACCATCCACATGTTGTGGGTCCGCGGAACACCCTTGGGGGTGCCCGTGGTTCCAGATGTCCACGCAACAGTCAGTATGGCGTTGGCGTCGCTGGCCCAGCCATCAGCGGGAACCGGCGAGCTTGCGTTTGCACCGGCAAAGACATCGATGTCACCAAGTATGTCCCACACAGGCACATCAGGCAGCACATCCTGAGCCTGACTCACCAAGTCTGCCCCGCGCAAGTCACTGAGGGTGATAAAAGCAGCGGGCTTTAACTCAGCGGCGAAATGACTAATTTCATGGGCAGCATATTGCACGGCGATGGGTGAAATTACCGCACCGAGTTTGCTCAGCGCGTAGTACAAAACAATCAGCTCTGCCGTGTTGGGCAGCTGCAACAGCACCGCATCACCACGAGAAATTCCGCGCCCGGCAAGCTCCAGAGCACAAGCGCTACTCGCCTGTTCAAGCTGGCGCAAGCTAAGCCGACGTGGGGCAACTCCCATGAGCGCCTCCTTATCCGGCTGATCCACCACGGCTTCTCGATCAGGCTGCCTGCGTGCATTTAGCGCCAGCAGGTCGTGGAGTGTTTCACTACCCCACAACCCGGCATCGGTATAAGTCTGCACACGATCCTGAGCATTCCCTCGCATGGTCTAGCTCCCGCAGGCCTTGTGATATTCACTATCCAGTTGGTCCACGATCGCGGCAATGGGCAGAACCTTATCAACAGCGCCAACCCCCTGCCCGGCGGACCAGACATCGCGCCAACGTCGTGCGTCGCCTGCGGCCTCGATAACGTTGATGTCTGTGCCAGAGGGCATCTTATCCGGATCATAACCAGCGTTGATGAGGCTGTCGCGAAGCCAATTGGCCTTAACGCCGGTGAGCGCATCGGAGCAAACGATATCTGCACCCACGCTATCGACTACCATTTGCTTATAGTCCGGCTGCGCCATACTTTCATCACTGGCGATAAAGCGCGTTCCCATGTATGCAAAGTCTGCTCCGAGAACCTCTGCGGCCCGAATACCCCTGCCCGAGCTAATTCCGCCACCAAGCACCACATAGCCATCGAAATGCCGGCGAACCTCCTCTACAAAGGCAAAGCCCGACTGCTGCCCCGTATGCCCTCCGGCGCCGGCAGCAACCAACACCAGGCCATCGACACCGGCGTTTATGGCTTTTGCAGCGAGAGCCATGTCAATGACATCGGCAAATACCAGACCACCATAGCTGTGCACCTGCTCAATGGCATCCCGGGGGCTGCCCAATGCAGTAATCACGATGGGTGCCCGAAACTCCCGCGCAAGGGCCAGGTCATCCATGCGTCGGGTGTTTGAGCGATGCATCATGACATTCATTGCCCAAGGCGCGTCAGTATCAGTGACGCTTTTGGTGATCTGTGTAAGCCACTGTTGAAGATCCTCTCGGGATCGCGCGTTCACCGAAGGAAAACTACCCACGATGCCTGCTCGACAGCTGGCGACTACCATATCGGGCCCGGACTGGAGAAACATCGGAGCCTGGAAAACAGGCAGGCGCAGGCGCGAAAATACATCAGTCATTCAGGTGAAATCCACGATCATCGTTGTTATTGGATAACGCAGTCTAGGTGAGCCAAATAGCCCTCGCAAGATCTCTAATTCCGTTACTTGCATAAACATACCTCGCGGCTATACTGCCGCAATATCGCGTAAAAACAAAGGATTGCGCCGTGGGTCATATTGCAAAGTTGATGATGGAATTCCCGACTGTAGACAAGTGCGTCGACGGCGTTACACAGTTTAGCGACGCCCCAGCCTGGATTTATGAACTGGACAATCCCTATCTTCACGGACCTTACGCACCCACGGTGCATGAGCTCTCAAAAGAGGGGCTGGAAGTTGAGGGGACGCTACCCCAGGACCTACGCGGGGCGTACTTTAGAAACGGACCTAATCCAATGCTGCCCCCAAAAAACCGCTATCACCCCTTTGATGGCGACGGCATGGTTCACGGCGTGTACTTTGACCATGGGCAGGTGGCTTACCGTAATCGCTGGGTACAAACCGAAGCGCTTCTTGACGAACGAAAAAGCGGCAAATCCGTGTCTCCGGGGGTGATGGGGCCCTTCGACTACAGCGTCTCGCCTTTTGGTATCAAAGACACGTCTAACACCGACATCCTGTATTACCGAAAAGAGTTGGTAAGCCTGTGGTACAACGCAGGCAACCCCTATGCGCTGGATACTCAGTCCCTGGACACCCTGGGTGACTTTGCGGTCCCCGAGCGCCAACACCGCCGCATGTCTGCGCACTCCAAGCTCGATTGGAACACCGGAGAACTGATGTTCTTTGACTATGGGGATGAGCCACCGTACATGACTTATGGCGTGGCCGACGCCAGTGGCAAGCTCGTCCACGAAACAGCGGTGGATTTGCCTGGCGCGCGTCTTCCCCATGACATGGGTTTTACCGAGAACTACGCCATTCTTCATGATTTACCGTTTTTTCATAACATGGACGTTCTCCGCCAGCACCATCTGAGAGTTCTAACCTTCCACAAGGATATTCCTACGCGCTTTGGCATCGCACCGCGCTATGCCAATGGCGATGCGGTGCGTTGGTTTGAGTGTGAGCCTTGCTACATTTTGCACACCAGCAACTGCTGGGAAGACGGGGATTGGGTGATTATGGATGGCTGTCGATCTACCAATCCCATGCCAAATGCGAGTAACGATGAAGGCGAGCTTTCCCACATGTTGGCCTATATGCGTCTTGAGGCGAATAACTATCGCTGGCGCTTCAATCTCAAGACCGGCGAGGTTCGTGAAGGTTCACTCGACGACCTCAATACCGAGTTCAACAAGACCAATCCACTCTTTCATGGCGTGTATTCACGCTACGCCTACCACCAGCGTATTCCGCTGCTACACGAGGGCGGGCATACACTGCGATTTACAGGCCTCGTTAAATACGACAATGAAAGCGGACGTCGCTGGGAGTGGAGCTACGGTCCGGGCGTGTTTGGCAGTGAAGCCGTCTATGCGCCCAAAATCGGTGCCACCCGCGCTAGCGGTGAGGATGATGGCTATGTCATCACTCTGGTAACCGATAGCAAGGATTGGTCGTCCTGGTGCCTTGTCTTTGATGCACAGAATATCGAGGTCGGCCCATTGGCCCGGGTCCGGATGCCTCAGCGGGTACCGTCAGGATTTCATGCCACCTGGGTGCGCGGTGAGGACCTGTTTGCCGACCGCTAACGCCCAGCCGCGCAACGCTCAAAAGTCGGCTGATGCATCGGTACTGTACACCCGCGCAAGCTCCATCAATCGCGCGCTTGATCAAATTGGCGATAAATGGTCTTTACTGATCATCCAGGAAGTTTTCTGGGGTATTAACCATTTCAGCGAGATGCTCGAGGCCACCGGGGTATCAAGAGGTGTACTATCAGACCGGCTAAAATGGCTGCAATCTATTGGCTGTTTGCGCAAACGAGAACCTCAGCCCGGAAGACGTTTCAGCAGTTACCACCTGACGAAAAAATCACTGCAACTGCATGCTTCCGCAATGATGGCCATTGAGTGGGAGCGAAAGTACTATCGAACACCGCAGCTGGACGCCATACAGCTTATCCATACGGCGTGCAGTGAGGCGTTTACGCCTACAATGCGCTGCTCCTCCTGTGCCCAGCGGGTCAACGGCCGGGAAGTGAGCTACAGCGCCGGACCGGGGGCGACGCGGGATCAACGGCAAAAGAAAGTCCGTCGACGCTCATCCCTGTCGTCGTCCAGCGTACCAAGCCAGCACAGCGTATATCGCAACCTTATTGATCTGGTAGGGGACCGCTGGACAGCTAACATCATTGCTCTGGCATTCCATGGCAACTCCCGTTTTGATACGTTCCTTAAGGAGTTACCGGTGGCAACCAACATCCTCAGTGACCGACTCAAGCTGCTGGAGAAAGAAGGTATCTTCGTCGCGCAGGCCTATCAGGAGCGGCCACGCCGCTTCGAATATCACCTTACCGAGAAGGGTTGGGATCTGTTTCCCTATTTTTTGACGCTTCTGCAGTGGGGCGACCGCTGGTGCGATCCCAAGGGCCTGGGTCCGCCGATCCATCTGACACATCAAGCCTGCGCCAAGGCACTGTCGGGAGAAGCTGTATGCAGTCGGTGCAATGAGCGGCTAGCGCCCTTTGCAGTGTCCATCAAGCTGGCATAAAAAACCCACCTCGAAGGTGGGTTTAGCGCGCAGTTGAGTACAAGTTGGGTACAAGCTAAGTACCCGCCAAGCAGGCCTTTGCAGGGCCTGCTGTCTAGTACTACCCTTCTGCAGCCAGACTTCTCTGACGCTCAAGTTCAGAATTCATGTACTTCATCCACTGATCCGCATACTTCTTGGAACGCTCATCACGACCCGCTGCACGAAACGCTTCCTTCGCTTTCTCGTACTGCTTGGTATTAAAGTAAGCCATTCCCAGCACCAAACGCGCATTGTCTGCCCGCTTGACGCCCCCACGACTCAAGCCCTTGTTAATAGACTCTATCGCCTTTTCGTTCTGATCCGCATCCAGATAGATGTTCCCCAACCGCGCGTAGAGGTCTCCGTCATCAGACAGTGACGCAGCTTTCTCCATGGCAGGAATCGCATCATCTACTTCCTGTGCCTGACGCAGTGCGCCGGCTAAAAGCTCCCAGTTTTTGGAGTTATCCTGAACGATCTCTTCCTTCAGCCCACGTTGTAATACCTGGGCGGCTTTATAGGGCACCTCGGCATTCAGCAGTAGCGAAGCCATGTTGCGGTACTCGCCATCCTTTTCGAGCATGTCCTGAACGTAGGCAGTTTCCATGGCACCGAGCTGCATTGCTTCTTTATTTTGCTCCGAGTACATGAAGCTGAGCTGAACCCAGTATTGCTTCTTCGGATAGAAGGTAATCAGATTCTGCAACGTCGCCGTGGCCTCATCGATCATGTTCTTTTCGGCATAAAGGAAGCGAGCAAGGTTGTACCACTGCTCCTTGGGAATCTTGCCTTTTTCATCGTAGTCATCAATGGCGATATTGATGTTGGTCAGCGCCTTGTCGTAGTCCTTGAGCTGATAGTAGCCCTGCGCCATCAACACGTATGCGCTGGCATTGGGCGTATCAGTCATGGCAAACCACTTTTCCATGGCGCCAATACCATCAGCCCAGCGCTCCTGTACAAAATAAAGCTGCGCTACAGTGAAACGGGTATTGATTTCCATCGCCAGAGGAATGTCTGGCTGCTTGATGACATTCTCATAAGCCTGAAGTGCGGAGGCATAGTCTTCATTAGAGTAGTGGATAAACGCATACAGGTTGTACACGTTCGCCAACTCGTAGCTGTTGAGTTCATTGTCACGGCGTCCAGCAAGCATGTCATCCAGAACTCTGGCTGCCGTTGCCAAGTCTTTGGCTTCCGCTGCTTCCTGGGCCTCAGCCAGTTTCTCGTAAACCTTATTACGCAAAGCAGGCGTACGACGAGTCTCTTGCTCCTGCTTTGGCTGAGCATCCTGCGCCTGGGCAGAGGCGATACCGCTCAGAGCGGGGCCTAGTGCGGTCTGCGAAATAACCAGCTGTGCCGCCACTACGGGAAGCGCCAGAAGAAAACTTCTTACGCCCACATGCATCGCGCGTTTTGTGAAATTCATAGACATGCCTTCGATGATCTCCCGCTTACTGCTCGAGTTCGTAGGTGAACTTGTTTTGTACGCCTGCCACTTCAATTGCATCGCCGTCTACAACACGGGGCTTGTACTTGAACTTCTCTGCGGCTTTTACAGACGCACGCTCAAATACTCCTGAAGGTGAACAATCAACCGGAAGCGGGTCTCTAATAGAACCGCTCTTGGTCACTGTGTATTCAACAATGCAGTAGCCTGTAATGCCACGAGTCTGAGCACGACGCGGATAAATGGGTGCAACCTTTACGATGGGAAGATATTCGCCGTCGCCGGAAGACATACCGCTACTGCTAATTTGAATCTGCACACCCGCATTAGGGGCAATATTAGCAACGTCCATATCAGTATCGAAATCGAGTTCCAATGGCTGCAGCTCTGGTGGCGGCTCCTCTGGATCCTCAACTTTCTCGGGCTTCACCTCTTTGGTGTTCACCTCGATCTCACGTTCAGGCACCACAATATCTGCGATCTTGCGACCCTTGGTATCGGTTTGCTCGTAGTCCTTGTCGATAAGGCTCTGCATTAAGAAGAACAGCCCGAAGACTACGGGTATCGCAACCACTGCTCCGATAAACGACCGTGCAAATGAATTACCCATAACGATTACGCCTCGTCATCCGTGGAAATACAGGGTGGAGACGTCAGCTGATCGCGGACTGCGTCATACAAATCCTCAACCACATAGGCCGGCGTATCCTGATCAACCTGGATCACCATATTCGCCTGAGGCGCTTCCTTTTTGGCAATTTCTACCATCTGGGAGGCGCGCTCCATAGGCACCTTGTTCTTGTTGTAGTAGATATCGCCCTTACTATCAACAGCAAAAATAATCGTACCCCGCTCACAAGCCAGCGTTGTCGCTGCCTGGGGCTTGAAAATTTCAATACCGGGCTCCTTCACAAAGGAAGAAGTCACGATGAAGAAGATCAACATAATGAACACGACGTCCAGCATGGGCGTCAGGTCAATCTGTCCCGCTTCTGCATCCGCGGCTTTTCGTTTGGCAGCGCTTTCTTGCAAGCTCATATTACTTACGCTCCCCGCTAGCCCAGTTGACCGCTCCGGCCCCCGCTTCTCGAGCCGCGTCAGCGACATCAACAACGGTGTTAGCTTTTGCGCCTTTATCCACTTTGATACTCACCGCCTGCTCAGGATCGGCTGCAAGGAGTCGCTGGATATTCGCTCGCACAGCGCGCGCGTCTACCCGGCGGTTCTCCATCCAGATCTGATCGTCAGACTGGATGCGCACCAGAATGCTGCTGGCATCCGATGGATCTGAGTTGGTGTTATCTGGGCGGTTAATTTCAATACCCGCTTCTTTGATAAACGAAGCGACAACAATAAAGAAGATGAGCATGATAAATACCACGTCCAGCATGGGCGTGAGATCGATCTCAGCACCCTCATCTTCCTGCTTCTTGACTAGTTTGCGCATTTAATAAGTACCTGTTGGTCCGGCTCAGTGATCCGAAAATCAGTGGTCGGAAGTCAGCTGGTCTTCGAGCAATTCCTGCTCGCGATCTGCGACACGCTGTATATAGGTGTTGGCAAACAATCCAGAAAGCGCGGCAACCATGCCCGCCATCGTGGGAATTGTCGCTCGCTCGACACCTCCGGCCATGGACTTTGCATCTCCACCGCCGGTAACCGCCATCACGTTAAACACCTCGATCATGCCTGTAACCGTGCCTAACAGACCCAGCAGTGGGCACAGTGCTACCAAGGTAGTAATGACCGGCAGATTCGCTTGAATGTCCTCGCGACTGATAGAGAGGAGTTGAGACCGGATTTGCTTTGCATTCCAGGACTTGCGCTCAGGGCGCGACTCCCAGGCATTAATGGTCTCAAATACCTCTTTACGCCACACAAAGGTGAAGAACCAGAGCCGTTCGAAGATCAGGGTCCACATTACAAAGACCAGGATCGCGATTAGCCAGAGCACATTCCCGCCTTTGTCCATAAAGGCGAGAATGGTTTCCAGGAAGCCTCCCATGCTTAGCAGCCTCCCGCTTACTTGGAGCTGGCTTCGGAGTGCGTAGCAACGATGCCTGTCGCCTGCTCGTTCAGCACGTGGATGATGCGCTGAGCGCGACCATTAACCAGTGTGTGAAGCAGAACTGTCGGGATAGCTACCAGCAGACCGAGAACCGTGGTGATCAATGCGCCAGAGATACCACCGGCCATTGCCTTCGGATCGCCGGCACCAAAGATGGTGATGGCCTGGAAGGTCACGATCATACCCGTCACCGTACCCAGCAGACCCATCAGAGGCGCTACCGCAGCGATAATCTTGAGGAGCGTTAAGCCCGACTCGAGCTTCGGTGTCTCGCGCATCACAGCCTCGGACATCTTCAACTCGAGAGTCTCCAGATCCATGCTTGGGTTGTCCTCGTGGACCTTCAGGACGCGACCCAGTGGGTTGTTGTCCATGGCCTTGTCAGACTTAAGCTGCTTGCTGACCTTGGCGCTGACGCCAGTCAGAACCAGTACTCGGAAGATCGCGAGGATAAAGGCGAACGCACCAACTGCGGTGATCGCGTAGCCAACATAGCCACCCTGATGCCAGCGCTCTTCCAGGTTCGGGCTATCAATGATTGCCGCGAGGAAGGAACCGCCTGTAGGACCAGTGGGGTCGATACCAAACTGATGCAAGCCACCGGAAGCATTTGCCAATTCGTTGGCCCAACCAGTGTAGTTACCAGAAGGCTGACGAGGCAGAACAGCCAGGCTGTTGTTGTCATAGGCGAGGTAGTTACCCTCGGTATCGATCACGTTGAAGGCACCGACACGAACAACATCACGCTGAGCACGTTCGCCCGACGCTGTTGCCACTTCGGTAGTAAACGATACGACCTTGCCGGTCTCGGTGATTTCACGCAGCATTTCGTACCACACACGCTCGATCTCTTCGATGCTCGGCAGGCGATCAGAAGTGCTCATCTTGTCGATGAGGTCCTGCAAAAACAGGCCGCGATCGGGATACTGTGAAGACACCAGTGACACGTCGAGGTTGGACTTGAGGTCACCAGAAGCAGCAGTCAGGTGGCCGAACAACTCGGTCAGGGCACCAAGACGCTCACGCAGCTGCTCTTGCTTGTCAGCGACCAGCAACTCGTTGGCTTCGAAAGTATCTTCCAGCTGCGCAGAGCGACGCTCTTCGCGAGTACGCTCAGCTTCAGCGTCAGACAGCATCTTGGCCTGATCAGCTTTGGCGTTGGCAAAGCGTTGCTCCCGGGCGCGATTCTCTTTCGCGTCCGTCACCTGACCTTGCTTTACGAATTCAAGCAGCTGGCCCATGTTTGCGGCAGCTTCGGCGCGCAGATCAGGCTCGGGAGCGGCAGGCGCTGCATCGTCCTGTGCGAAGGCTGAAGAGCTCATCGCAACCAAACCGCCCAGTACCAGAGCGGAAACCATATTGTTAAGCGATTTCATTATTGCGCCTCCGGTGCAGCGATGGGCATGTTGAGGAGTTCGATAGTGGCTGTCTTCTTAGCGATACGAACGCCCTTGCGGATGGCCGCAGAGTAATCACCCGATGCCAGGGGCTCCCAGCTGCGGGTAGCGTTGTTCCAGGCGCCAGCTTCCAAACCATCAGATGTCTGGTAAACCAGAGCGATTCGACCGATTCGCAGGAAGTCCACATCACGCGGGCCGGTGCCCAGGTCGATGGTGTCACTGTAAGTTTCAAAGCCTCGACCGTACTGAAGCTCGATGTTGTAAGCCTCCAACACCTGTCGGAATTTCTCGGCAACGGTCAGATCAGAGCGATCGACGTTGGTTTTGAGGAACTCGATACGCTGACGGCGCTCTTCAAGGTTGAAGGGCACATCCATCTCAACGAACTGCTCCAATCCGTCGATCATGCGGATCACCAGCGGCGTCATTTGACGCTGAATGATCGTTACCTGGTCAATGGATTCGTCGATGTCCGCGATGCGACGCACCTGGTTATCAATCTGACGTTGCAGACGTGCGTTGTAGACGCGCAGACCGTCAATTTGCTTCATGACTGTTTTGTAGTCGTCGAGCAGATTGCGGGTTTCGTCTGCAAGACGATCTACCTTCGCCTGGGACTCGCGGGCTGCCTGTGTTTTCTGGGCACTGACCTCGAGTATGTTGTCGAGTGTGCTTGTCTGAGCCGACGCTGCCAGACCCACGAGGGCGGACAGTGACGCTACAGCGACAAGCAGCACATTCTTCAGTCGATAGCTAGTCATGGGAATTGTGCTTCCTGTGTCGAGAGAAATGTGAACTGTTCTTTTTGATTGCAGTTGAGACCAAATGTCGGACTTGGACCAACTGATATTAGTCGTAGACCGGGCGACAGATATAAGCAGATAAAATGCCTCATTTCAAACAACTGATGTTGCGATTTTCAGCTGCGAGGCATTATGAGTAGTTAGGTAACACTGGTCGCCCTCTAGGTAACGCTTTCTGGGTGATTTACCGATGCTAGTGGGTCCGTCGCGTGTATTCAAGAAACGTGTGAGCAGGAGCCGCGTCCTGAGCAGGATTTTCCTGACGCGCCACCTCCTGCCAGTCCTTCCAATCAATACCGTGGAGAAACGCGTCGCCCGGGGGCTCAATGTGCACCCGCGTTAAATAAATTCGACTCGCCATAGGTAGCGCCAGTGCGTAAATCTGCGCCCCACCAATAATCATGAGTTCACTGCTGCCATCGATGTGCGCAATGTCTTTTGCCAGCTCTACCGCCTCTTCAAGACTTTGCACACAACGCACACCTTCAGCGGAGTAAGCCGGATCACGACTGATCAAAATATTTGTGCGCCCGGGAAGCGGCCTGCCAATAGATTCGTAGGTAAGCCTACCCATGAGGATTGGTTTTCCCATGGTTGTGCGCTTGAAATGGGCAAGATCCGCGGGGAGTTTCCAGGGGAGAGCGTTATCGCGGCCAATGACATCGTTATCTGCCACCGCAACAATCAGGGCAATGGGAAACTCACTCACACGGCCACCGGAGCAGGAATATGCGGGTGCGGGTCATAGCCGCTGAGCTCAAAGTCTTCAAAACGATAGTCGTAAATACTCTCGGGCTTGCGCAGCAGCGCGAGTTTTGGGAGTGACCGTGGCTCTCGGGACAATTGCTCCTGCACTTGTTCCATGTGGTTTAGATACAAATGCGAGTCGCCGGTACTGATGATGATTTCGCCCGGCTCCAGCCCGGTCTGCTGGGCCAGCATCATTACCAGCACAGCAAGACTAGCGGTGTTAAAAGGCAAACCCAGAAAGGTGTCACTGGAACGTATGTACAGCTGCGCTGAAAGACGCCCGTTCGCGACATAAAACTGATAGAGCAGGTGGCAAGGCGGCAGGGCCATTCGCCCGGCCGCAGCATTCTCCTGAGGACTGAGTGACTCATCCGGGAGGTACTCGACGTTCCAGGCATGGAAGAGAATCCGCCGGCTATCGGGTCGATGCTTCAAACAATCGAGAACATACTCTATCTGGTTGATTTCTCCACCGTCCTTAGTCGGCCAGGCCCGCCATTGCTTGCCGTAGACCGGTCCCAGGTCACCCGTGTCGGTAGCCCACTCGTTCCAGATGCTGACCCCGTGCTCCTGCAGCCAGGCGACGTTGGTATCGCCGTTAAGAAACCAGATCAGTTCATTAACAATGCTGCGTAAATGTAGCTTTTTGGTAGTCAGTAAGGGAAACCCGTCAGCGAGGTCGTGTCGGAACTGCCGGCCGAAGACCGACAAAGTGCCGGTCCCGGTTCGATCCTCCTTACGCACGCCGTTATCAAGAATATCTCTCAGCAAATCCTGATATTGCCGCATGTCTGCTCCCTCAGTGTTTCGATGAATGCTCGCCGGTGCGCCCATAGGCATACCAGAGCATATAAAGTCCCAAAAGAATCATGGGCACGCAAAGTATCTGACCTCTGGTCATCCAGCCGAAGGCCTGAATCCCAAGATGTGCGTCGGGCTCGCGAAAAAACTCCGCCGCAAAGCGCAACACGCCGTAGCCAACGGCAAATGCACCAGAAACCGCCCAAGTAGGCCGCGTCCGGCTGCTGAACCAAAACAGGATGGCAAACAGGAGCAACCCTTCAAGGGCAAACTGATACAGCTGTGAGGGGTGGCGGGCAATCTGCAGGGGATCTCTTGGGAACACCATCGCCCACGGCACATCCGCTGCGCGGCCCCAGAGTTCCTGCCCGATAAAGTTGCCCAATCGCCCCAGGGCTAGCCCCAGCGGAGCCAGCGGCGCTACAAAATCCAACAAAGGGGCGAAGGGAATTTTTTGGCTCCGCGCGTACCAGTAAGTCGCGGCAATGACTCCAAGCATGCCGCCATGAAAGGACATGCCGCCCTCCCAAACCCGGAGCAACCAGGTCGGATCCTCGGCCAAACGCTCACCACCATAGAAAATGGCGTAGCCCATGCGCCCACCAAGCACCACGCCCAGCGCTGCATAAAACAGCAGATCATCCACCTGTTGTCGTCCCAGGGGCGAATCAGCCCGTGTGCTGCGCCGGGCAGCCAGGCCCCAGGCAAACGCGAGGCCCGCAAGGTAGGTCAACCCATACCAATGGATCTGCACTGGGCCCAGGGCAATGGCAACGGGATCGATTTCAGGGTAGGTCAGCATGTTGTGCGCGCTTTTGGGAAGTCAGGGCGAGGTACCATGTCAGGTACCCAGGGCATTGTGTACTTACATTTGCAGCGCTGCCAGCAGCGCCGCGCAAGGCCAGCATTATCGGGCAGCGCCCGGTTATGTACAAACCAACTGAGTGATTGATCCATGTGTCTGATAGTTTTTGCCTGGCAACAGCACCCGGCAGCACCGCTGCTAATGGCGGCCAACCGCGATGAATTCCATGAGCGTCCTGCATCCGCCGCCGCATACTGGCGTGACAGTCCGCAAATCCTCGCCGGACGAGACCTTCAAGCCGGGGGAACCTGGCTGGGAGTCAGCCGCAGTGGTCGCGTGGCCGCCATAACCAATATTCGCGACCCGGCCGTCGGTGACAGCAGCGCACCCCGTTCTCGTGGCGAACTCACGCATAATTTCCTTGCTGGCAAGGAATCTCCCAAGGACTATCTGGCAAAAATCGCAGGCCGCATTCAGGACTATCAAGGTTTCAATCTTCTGGTCGGTGACAGGGATAGTCTGTGGTATCTGCACGGCAGCTCCGCAGAAAAAGTCGCCCCTCAAGCCTTGCCACCGGGGATCTACGGCCTGAGCAACGCCGCATTAGACGTACCTTGGCCAAAAGTGAAGCGGGCCAGGGGACAACTGCAGCGCAAACTTCAGACGGGCGAAACACCTAGCCATGATGAGTTGCGTGACTGCCTGAGCGACCGCAGTCTTGCCGACACCCGAGCACTGGGTGAGCACAAGCTGTCCGGCGAAATGGCGCGACAGCTCTCCGCGCAATTTATCGTCACCGAGCGCTACGGCACGCGTTGCTGCACAACACTACGGCAGCTCGCCAATGGCCTCCTGGAATTTCAGGAGCAGCGGTTTAATCCGCGGGGTGAACTCATGGGTAACGACGCGTTTGAGCTGCGCACGTTAAACCGGGGCTAGTCTATGGGCGCAGGCATCATCTGCTGAAGGTCTCGCTCATGGAAAAATGTGCTGAGGCGCTCTTCTACCGCCTGCCCGCTTTCCATTTGTCGAACCTCGCCAAGGAGAATCTTCGCCTCGCTCGCCGTAATAGAACGAATAGCGTGCTTAACTCTGGGCAAGCTGGTGACGTTCATAGACAGCATGTTGTAACCCATAGCCAACAACAGCACTGCTGCCATGGGATTGCCCGCCAACTCGCCGCAGATACTCACCTGCTTTCCTTCGGCATGAGCGCCATCGGCCACCTGGATTAAGGCGTCCAGCAAAGCCGGATGAAAGGCGTGATACAAATCCGATACTCGGGCATTGTTACGATCCACCGCCAACAAATACTGCGTTAAGTCGTTACTTCCCACAGACAGAAAGTCCACTCGACGCGCCAGTGCTCGGGCCTGATAAATAGCTGAGGGTACTTCGACCATGACACCAATGGGTGGCAGTGGCATCTCCAGGCCCTCTTCTTCGAGCTCCCTTTGACAGCGATAAATCAGCTCCAGCGCTTCTTCCAACTCGGGTATGTTGCTGATCATAGGCAGCATGATGCGCAAATTACCCAGGCCCTCGTTGGCCTTGAGCATCGCTCGCACCTGGGCTAGCAAAATCTCCGGATGATCCAGTGTTACGCGAATGCCCCTCCAACCAAGAAACGGATTGGCTTCTTCGATGGGGAAGTAAGGCAGCGCCTTGTCACCACCCACATCCAAGGTCCGCATGGTGACCGGGCGCGGCGCAAACGCCTCGAGCTGCTCGCGATAAATCTGTCGCTGCTCCTCTTCCGAGGGGAAGCGCTCGCGCATCAAAAAGGGCACTTCGGTGCGATACAGACCTACACCCTCAGCGCCGCGATCCAGGGATCGCGCGACATCCGCCATCAATCCGGTATTCACCCAGAGCGTAAGCCTCTGATCATCAAGGGTAATGCAGGGTAAGTCCCGAAGACTCTCCAGGCCTTTGTTGAGCTCGGCGTCCTGATCCGCGATTTCCTGAAAACGGCGAATGACAGCCTTGGTAGGGTTGAGGTGAACATTGCCGTTGTAGCCATCAATGACCACGGACATATCCCGAAGACGCTTATAGGGCAGGTCTACGGCACCCATCACCGTAGGGATGCCCATAGCACGAGCCAAAATAGCCACATGCGAGTTGCTGGATCCACGTACCGAGATAAGTCCCACCAGACGATCTCTGGGTATCTCTCCCAGCAAGGAAGCGGTTAGCTCTTCACTGACAAGGATCGTTTTTTCGGGGAATACCTGATTATCCCGTTGATCGGCCTGAAGGTAGCCCAGCACTCGCTCCCCAAGGTCCTTCACATCCACGGCACGCTCGCGCAGATAGCTATGCTCCATAGCTTCGAAGTGACGGATGTGCTCAATCATCACCTGTGCCAATGCACCTTGAGCCCACAGGCCTGACTTAATCAAAGATGCAACTTCACCACCGATTCTTGAGTCATCAAGAATGCCGATGTACACATCAAACAAAGCGAGGTCTTCGGGACTCAACTTGTCCCGCAAGTTCTCGGCGACAGATTCAATGTCGATACGCACCTGCGAGAGCGCACGCTTGAAAGCCCGCAACTCCCCCCGGCGATCGTCACTCAACTGCCGGGGGACGGCGTACAAGTCTGCCACTGGCGACACCACCACCGCTGTTCCGATAGCGATACCCGGAGCGCCGGGCACTCCGCTGATGCGGGCATAGGCGCTGGCACGCTCAGGACTGCTCTCGTCGGGCACCTCGCCAGTAACCCGAGCATGGGCAATAACGCCGGCAAGCTGGGCGGACATGGTCACCAGAAACGCTTCTTCTGATTCATCAAAACGCCGACGACGGGCCTGCTGTACAACCAAAACGCCCAGTACATCGCGCTGGTGAATGATGGGCACGCCCAGAAACGCGTGGAAAGACTCTTCGCCGATATTCGGTAGCAATTGGAAGTTTGGGTGTAGCTCGGCGTCCTCCAGGTTCACCGGCTCCTCGCGCTCGGCCACAAGACCCACCAGACCTTCGCCCGGGGCTAGCGATAAATGACCCACCTGATCTGCGTTCAGCCCCTCGGTAGCACGAAATACATAGCGGGTCTCGTTTCTGTCGCGAATGTAGACACTGCAGACCTCTGTACCCATGGCCATGCGCACGCGAGACACAATAATGCCGAGTACTTCATCAAGAGACTCAGCCGCATTGACCTCAAGTACGATATTGCGAAGGACCGAAAGCATATTCAGCTGCCCCGCTTACAAGCCGGCAAGCCACCGTGGAGCGGAACCGCCAGCTCTTTAAGGGCGCGGCGATAGACCTCCCGCTTGAAGTACACCACCTCATTGAGGGGATACCAGTAGGAGACCCACTCCCAATGATCGAACTCGGGCTTTACGTTATGAGACAGGCTTACCGCGTCATCGGGAGCCAGCATTCGCAGCAAATACCACTTTTGCTTCTGCCCGATGCACAGCGGCTGCTGGCCTTTACGCTGATACTGTTTTGGCAGGCGATAGCGCAACCAGCCTCTGGTGCTCCCTAAAACCTCGACTGCATCCGGGGCCAGGCCGACCTCTTCTTCAAGTTCGCGATACAGGGCTTCTTCGGGTTTTTCACCATCGTTGATGCCGCCTTGGGGAAACTGCCAAGCGTTGCGGCCACCCACGCGACGCGCCCACAGAAGGCGTCCGTCATCATTGGTGATGACGATACCAACATTGGGCCGAAAGCCCTGCGCATCGATCATGAATACTGTGTCCAACGTGACAACTGGTTGTCGATTGTTCCACAAATAAGCGGTACTGAGAATTGCCACACATTTGACGGCTCGTTACCCTTGCTCCAGGCACCTCTATTCCTGCCCCTCTAATCTCACTTGGGACTATCCATGACGCTGGCTATTTTTGACCTCGACAACACATTAATCGCCGGTGATAGCGACCATCTTTGGGGGGAATTTCTCTGCACCGAAGGATTAGTAGATCAAAGGAGTTTTCGGGCGGCTAACGAAAGCTTTTACGCTGACTACCAGCGTGGCGAGCTCGACATCCAGGCCTACCTGAGCTTTGCCCTCGCGCCACTGGCGGGACGCACTCCCCGGGACCTTTCGACGCTCCAGGACAAGTTCATCCGCGACTGTATCAGGCCTATTTTGCTGCCTGCGGCGACAGAACTTATCCAGAAACATCGGGATCAAGGCGATCGATTACTGATTATCACCGCCACCAATGAGTTCGTGACAAAACCCATCGCAACGCTGCTGGGCATCCACGAACTGCTCGGCTGCATTGTCGAAATAAAGGACGGCATGATTACCGGCAGTCCCACGGGCACCCTCACCTACCGCGAGGGTAAGGTTCGACGTCTGAGGGAATGGCTTGCCTGTGAAAAGGAAAGCCTTGAGGGCGCCTGGTTCTACAGCGACTCCCACAACGACCTGCCATTGCTGGAAATCGTCGACAACCCAATTTTGGTAGATCCGGACCCCACGCTGGCACGGCACGGTCGCGAACGTGGCTGGCCGCAAATCAGTCTGAGAGCTTGATACTGAGCGTTTAAGTCAGCGAGGCAGACCGCACATAGCCTGACGACGCGTGGCGGTTCGGCGCCGTTTTGCTCGAGCGTCCGTCGAGCGGGCTGTTTGATGCTCCAGTGCCGATGGAGATGCGCGAGCAGCTCGAGTATAGCGGGGCCGAATCGCCTAGAACAGCTGTAAAGTGTCCGGCTACTCGTCTTCGGCGCAATGTGCCTGATAGGCCTCTGCGTCCATGAGCAGGCTTTCCACCTCGTCACTGTCTTTGGGCTGTAATCGGAAAAACCAGCCATCATGGTAAGGATCGCCATTGACGGTTTCCGGCGCGTCTTCCAGGGCGCTGTTGACCGCAACCACGGTACCGCTGATGGGAGCGTAGATATCGGAAGCGGCTTTTACAGACTCCACCACACCGGCTTCATCCCCGGCAGCAAGATCAGCGCCTTCATCAGGCAGCTCAACAAATACCACGTCGCCCAATGCTTCCTGAGCATGATCACTGATGCCTACCGTAACGGTGCCATCATCTTCCACCCGCGCCCACTCGTGACTGCGGGCAAACCGCAACTCTGGAAGAACCTGACTCATTGATTTACCCCTGAAAAGAAAAAACCCTGCGTTTAGCCGACTATTCTAGCTGCAGACCATGAAAACTCAACGCGAATACGCCAACGATACTTAACCTACACCCATAGCCTGACGAATAATACGCCGCTTCACCATCGGCAGTCCTGCCACAGTTCGCATACCGGTGTTACGCAACCAACGAAGCGGCGGCGCGTCTTGCTCAAACAACCGCTTGAAACCGTCCATAGCAGCCATCATGGCAAGGTTGTCTCCTTTGCGGCGGCGCTGATACCGACTCAACACATCCATACGACCGGGCCCCAGGCCGCGGGCAAATGCCGTATTGAGCTCCTCTGCCAACACCTGTACATCCGCAAGACCCAGATTAATACCCTGCCCCGCAAGGGGGTGGATCGTGTGCGCCGCGTCCCCGACTAGGGCAACCCCGGGAAGCACATAGTCCACCGCATGACGCTGACGCAAGGGAAAAGCCTTGCGCGGCGCACAGGCTGTTACTTTTCCAAGGGTATATTCACTCGCCTCACCAAGCGCTTTGGCAAAGTCCGGGTCATCCATGGCTAAAAGCTCGTCGGCCAAATGCTCTTCGATGGACCAGACAATCGAGCACAAGCGATCATCGGCACTATCCAGAGGCAGCAAGGCAAGAGGTCCGGTCTGCAAAAAACGCTGCCACGCTGTGTGCTGATGGGGATTCTCAAATGCCACGGTTGTTACGATGGCCCGATGCCCGTATTCCCATTCGCGAGTGCGCATGCCCAACAATTCACGGGTGGGTGACAGTGCTCCGTCGGCAGCGATGAGTAGCTGAGCGTGAATACGCCCTCCGTCCTCAAGCTTTAACAACGCTCCGTGCTCATCCAGACTCAGATCAGACAAACGCGCAGGCGCTAAAACACGAACATCGCCAAGAGCCTGGACCTTTTGCGCCAGCGCGGCAGTGACCAGACGGTTCTCAACAATAGTCCCCAAAGATTCCGCAGACACTTCCTGTGCGTCAAACTCGATGCGTCCCGTACCTTCGGCATCCCAAACGGTCATATGCTGATAAGCACAGCAGCGGGTGGCTTCGATAACCGGCCATACATCCAACTGCTCCAAAAAGTCTATCGATCGAGGCGTCAGCGCACTGACCCGGGCATCGTAATCCTCGGGCGAATCACCCGGTAGCACCGTTGACTGGGGTAACTCTCGGGCCTCAAGCACCACGACGGAGCACCCGGAACCTGCCAGGGCAGCGGCCGCGGCGAGCCCGGCAATACCCCCACCAACAATCGCAATATCCACCTTGTCGTAATTTGCCTCACCCATGTCCTGACTCCAGCGCTGCCATGCCCGCGGCTTGCTGTACAAACTCCCGGCGCAGCAGCGGGAACATATCCATTCCAGACAGTGCAAGATCTCTACCCAGAGACAGCACGGGGTCTGTCACCATAAACAGCGCAGGCAAGCCGTCACTGGCTGCGATGGTTTGGGCCTGATCACGCTGGCGGTCCTGCGCATAAGCTGCCAGCACTGCGGTATCGCCAACCCCGGTGTCCTTGTGCACAGCTTCTGCAAACGTGCGACTGAGCGCCGCCGCGTCACGCAAAGCCAGATTAAAACCCTGGCCCGCAACCGGATGCAGTGCATGTGCTGCGTTACCAAGAACCACACAGCCGCGTCTTACCTGTTCTACGGCTTCGGTGAGAGTCAGAGGGTAGCTATGACGCTCCCCCACTCGCAAAACGCGACCCAATCGATAACCAAAAGCATCAATCAGCGTCCGAGAAAAAACCTCCAGCTCGGCAATCTCCAAAGCGGCAGCCTCTGCCGGCGCCAGCGTCCAAACCAGAGCCATGCGATGAGGAGCCTGCTGCGAAGGTGGCAGTGGAAGTAGAGCTAAAGGGCCGGTGGCGGTAAAACGCTCGTAGGCAACGCCGCCATGATCTTTCTCAAAGGCCAAATTAGCGATGAGCGCGCTTTGACCGTAGGTTTTACGCTGGGTGAGGAACCCCAGCTTCTCGCGGAGGGTCGACTCTGCGCCATCGGCGATCACCAGCACGTCTGCGTCGATCTCTTCTTGATCCAGAATGACTCGCATACCAAGCCCCTGTGGCTTGGCATCGGTGACCCGGTCGGGGCAACGCAGGGTCAGGCGCGAACAGTCATGTGCAGCCGCAAGCAGTGTTCGTCCCAAACAAGGGTTCTCGACTACCCAACCCAATGCATCCCAGCCCTGCTCAGCGCTTGAAAGCAGGCTGCTTCCAAAGCGCCCGCGTCGCGACACGTGAATCTGATCAATGGGAGCCAGCCCGGGCAGCAGAGAGCTCCATAGCCCGAGTTCCCGATACAAGGTTGCCGTGCTGTAACTCAGCGCAGTGGAGCGCGCATCAAAAGACGGATGGTAGCCCGCCTGAACGTCTCCTGGCGCGGGCAAGGCACGACCTTCGACCAGAGTAATACGTGCAGAATCGGGTAGTTGCTCATGCAGCAGCAATGCCAGGCTCAGGCCCACCATACCGCCTCCGGCAATAAGAATATGCGGGGCCTGGACACTCACTGCATCCACTCCTCTACTTCTTCGCTGGTTCGTGGCAAGCCGTCACTGAGCAGCTCGTAGCCATGCTCGGTAATGATCACGTCGTCCTCAATGCGAACACCAATACCCCGCCAGGCGGCAGGAACATTGAGATTATCCGGCGATACATAGATTCCCGGCTCCACAGTGAGGGCCATACCCGGCTCCAACTGTCGCCACTGCCCCCCGGGACGATAGTCACCTACGTCGTGTACATCCAGACCCAACCAGTGACCCACTCGATGCATATAAAAATCCTGATACGCGCCTTCTTTAATAAGCCGGCTTACGTTGCCTCGCAGCAAACCAAGATCCACAAGTCCGCTGGTAATCACATCAACAGTAGCGCAATGCGCGGCGTTCCAGTCTCGCCCAGGCGCCAAAGCATCAAAGGCCGCTTGCTGCGCCGCCAGGGTCAGCTCATATAGCGCTCGCTGCCTTTTGCTGAAATGCCCGCTCACGGGAAAGGTACGGGTGATATCCGCTGCGTAACCACGGTACTCACAGCCCGCATCGATGAGCACAAGATCACCTCGCTTCAAGCGCTGGTGATTGCCGATGTAGTGCATCGTGCAAGCGTTGGCGCCGCCAGCCACGATACTGGGATAGGCCGCGTGGCGAGCGCCGTGACGCGCAAACTCATGCAATAGTTCCGCTTCCAGCTGGTACTCATACATACCTGGACGGCACTGACGCATGGCACGACGATGCGCCTGCACGGTTATCGCTGCCGCCTGGCGCATCTGACGCACTTCGGCCGCTGACTTGAACAGCCGCTGCTCGTGCAACAGATGATCCAGATCCGTAAATTCACCCGGCGGAGCAGCCCCCGCAGCAACTTTACTGCGAATACTGTTAACCCAGGCCATAACCCGGGTATCAAACTCTCGGCTGCGACCCATGGAGTAGTACACCCGGTCGCGACCCTCGATCAGTCCCACAAGAATGTCGTCAATATCACTCAGTGGAAACGCGTCGTCGGCGCCATAGCGCTCACAGGCCGCGTCCGCGCCTACTCGTTCACCATTCCAAAGCTCTTCTTGCGCGTCTTTCTCATGGCAAAAAAGAACATACTCGCCGTACTCCCTCCCCGGGAGAAACACCGCGACAGCATCAGGCTCGGGAAATCCGGTGAGATAGTGAAAGTCGCTGTCCTGACGAAAGGGAAATTCCGTATCCCGGCTGCGTGTAGCCAGTGCGCCCGCCGTGACGATAGCGATACTGTTTTGCTCGAGCATCCCCAGCAGCTTATGTCGACGGCGGCGAAAATCGCCGCGAGGAATATTAGCGACGCGACCTGGAAGCTCGAGCTCGGACAGCGACTGGGCTTCAGTCATTGCTCAAAGGGGCGGGCTCATCACCGCCAACACCGGCGTCCAACATCACGTTCATAGCGGCCACACGCAGATATTCCAGCAGTTCGTAGTAAGCATCCTCGGCGGCGTTGCTGTCCTCCTCGTCTTCATCATCCACGGCAGCTTGTGCGATGGCCGCGAAGTCGCGCAAAGCCTCGGCGCTATCGGGTAAGACTGCCTCGCCCTGGCCTTCGGACTTAACTCGAGCCTGGGCATAACCGCTGAGAAATCCCCGACACCATTGCGCCATTGCCTCAATTCTCTGGGACAACTCCAACTCGTCTTCGGGAAGCAAGGGCTGAAAGTCAAAAGAGCCCTCGCCGAGGCTTTCGATGGCTGTGTGACGCAAGCTGGCAACACCGTCTGCCAAAGAACCGTGTAGAGAAATATCAAGGGTTTGCTCCAGCTCTGCCAACAATGCCGCTTCACCGCCGCGGAAACCTCCGCCGAGAAGTCCACAGAGGCAGCCATGCAATTCAGCGGGCGACAACATTTCGCCTTGCTCGAGGAGTCCGTTAGCAAGTTCGTCAAAAAACGCCGAGATCGAGTCAGCGGGATGTGGGTCTAAGATAGACAATGTGATTTCCAGAGCGCGTTCGCGCCGTTGACCTGCCTGAATACGAACCCTATAGTGCCGACAACCCTCCGCGTCACGCAAGTTATGTCTGCATGTCCGATGATGTTTTAAAAGTTCTGGAAGGCAAGATCGACCAATTAATAGATCTGTGCGCCCAGCTTAACCTCGAAAATCAGGCCCTGAAACGGGAGAACCTGGGGTTCCAGCAGGAACGCCGGGACCTCATTGCCAAGAATGATCTGGCCCGAGCGCGCGTGGAAGCCACCTTGCAACGCCTGCGCAGTATGGAGGCAGCATCATGAGCGCCAATGCCAGCACTTTTTCCGTCACCATCCTGGAAAAGGAATATCAGGTCGCCTGCCCCCCGGACCAGCAAGCAGAGCTTTTGCTATCTGCACGCCATCTCGATGAGCAAATGCGTGCAATCCGCTCCACGGGCAAGGTTATCGGGCTCGAGCGTATTGCGGTCATGGCAGCTTTAAACATCAGCCATGAACTGCTGCAAACCCGCAACGGAGTCTCGACCGGCAATGCAAAAGACAGCGGCAAAGCCAATGCAACTGCAGAAAAAAGCGGTGAAGTAGCTGATCCGGCAGGCTTATCCAGCCTGAATGCAAAGCTGGATGAGGCCCTGCACCAACTACGCCAGCTCGAAATAGGCTGAACAAAGCCTGAGGCTCGCCGTTAAGCCTCGTTCAGATACGTTATACTTGTTCTCGGTCCCTGGTGCATTTGCCAGACACTCTGTCCTCGAGCCGATAAGCGTTAACCGGGGGTGACCGTTGGCGTTGGTGTGCAAGTCCGGCATGACCGGGAAGCCTAATACGTCACGGAAGCCACCACCTTGAACCATCGGGTTCAAGGGCCGTACCGTCAGCGGTGCTCCGGGTACCGACTTTTATGTCCGCGTATGTCCGCGATTTAGCTACATAATCAATGTCTTCTCACAACATCAATGTCTTCTCGCATCCATAGCCCCACTCCCCATTCAGCCCCACTGACAATGGTCTCGCGCCGTGAGTACTGAGGACCTGTCACGCAATGTCCGGCGTCAGCGTCTAAGAGAGCAACGTCGATGTCTCGATAACGATTACGCTCAAGCAGCCTCACTGAAAGCTGCACAACATTTAGTCCGTGATCCGCTCTGGCAGGCACAACACATCGCGCTCTATCTGAGCAATGACGGTGAGCTCGACCCATCGGCAATCGCCAAGGCTGCATGGGAGGCGGGCAAACACCTCTATCTTCCGGTGATCAGTTCGTCGGGCATACAATTTTGTCCCTGGCATGTGAGCGACGCCCTCCAACCGAATCGCTATGGCATCGGCGAGCCTCAGGGGAAACCGGTTGCACCGGGCACGCTGGAGTTATTGCTGCTGCCGACCGTGGGATGGTCAGCCAGTGGATTTCGCCTGGGAATGGGCGGCGGTTATTACGATCGGTTTTTAGCGAGCAACAACTGCGAAACCGCGCTACGTTTTGGCCTGGCTTACGATTGCCAGCAAGACGACTCTCTGGACCTGCTACAAGAATCCTGGGATCAGCCGTTACACGGCGTACTTACGGAAAGCGGAATTAAACGATTTGGCGGTGGCGCTAGCTAGCGACTTCCGACGAGCCCCGCCTGCAACGGTGATGCGGGAGCTGCCACCGTGGAGTTGGCCGACATAGGCAGCAGTAGAGTAACCACCACGCCCAAGCCAAAGAGGGCGGTTAAGACGAACAACATGTCGGGGCGCTGTTTCACACAATATCCTGTCAATAAATTCTATGCCGACCGGGCGATAAACTGCGATTCGCATGCAGCAAACTTTGAGCCACGATCTCTTTTTTGTTACTAAGTCACAAATATGGCATGGAATACGTGCAGGGGCAAGCCGTCTGCTTAGACGAGCCGAGCTTATTAGCGCCCGGCTTCGGGGCGACCAAGGTACAAGCGATAGGCTGCATTGTCTGTTTCATCCCAATAGCGATAGCCAATGGCATCCAAACAGGCGCGCGCCTCTGAGCGCTCTTTTGGGCCCACCTGCATTCCCACCAAAATTCTTCCGTAAGCAGCGCCGTGGTTACGATAGTGAAAAAGCGAAATGTTCCAGCGCTGTCCCAGCCCCGACAAAAACTTTAACAACGCACCCGGTCGCTCGGGAAACTCCACGCGATACACGCGCTCGGAGGCAACACTGTCGGGCGCAACTCCACCTACCATGTAACGCACGTGGAGCTTGGCCATTTCGTTGTCTGTTAGATCCTCGCTCTCGTAACCCTTGTCAGCAAGTTGGGCCAATAGCGTGCGCAAATCATCGCCGCCGGGCTCCACGGACAGACCGACAAATATCCGTGCGTCCCGATCACTGCTGTAACGGTAGTTGAACTCGGTGATATTGCGGCGCCCCAGACTGCTGCAAAACTTGCGAAAAGCCCCGGCCTGTTCCGGGATCGTGACACTGATCACCGCCTCGCGCTTCTCCCCAATCTCGGTCTGTTCAGAGATGTATCGAAGTCGATCAAAATTGGTATTCGCGCCGCTGAGCACAGCCAATAGCTGCTGCCCTTGAACACCTTCTCGCTCCACATACTTCTTGAGTCCCGCCAAAGCCAGCGCCCCGGCAGGCTCAGCAATACCGCGGGTATCCTCAAAAATATCCTTAATCGCCGCACACATCTCATCGGTACTGGCGGTAATTACTTCATCAACCGTCTCGCGAATGATTCGAAAAGTTTCTTTACCAACCTGAGCGACCGCACAGCCATCCGCGAACAGACCGACCTCTGGCAAAGTCACCCGGCGCCCCTTCTCAAGGGCCGCTTTCAGGCAGGCCGCATCTTCGGGCTCTACGCCGATGATTTTGGTGTTTGGCCACACGTAACGAATGTAGGCCGCCATGCCCGCCAGCAGACCACCACCGCCCACGGGAACAAACACCGCATCCAGAGGCTCCTGATGCTGTCGAACAATCTCCATCCCTACGGTGCCCTGCCCAGCGATGACATCGGGATCATCAAAGGGATGTACGTAGGTAAGATCTTTTTCTTTCACTAGCGTCTGAGCATGGATTGACGCCTCGTCAAAATTGTCGCCGTGCAAAACCACGTGGGCACCCCGACTTCGCACCGCATCAACTTTGATGCTCGGTGTCGTTCTGGGCATCACAATAGTGGCCGAAACCCCCATGCGCTGAGCCGCCATGGCCAGGCCCTGGGCATGATTACCCGCAGAGGCGGCAATGACACCCCGCGCTCGCTGCGCCTCGCTCAGGCGCGACATTTTGTTGTAGGCACCACGAAGCTTAAAAGAAAAGACGGGCTGCAGATCTTCACGCTTCAACCAGATACTGTTGCCAAATCGCTTGGACAACAGCATGGCTTGATCCACAGGAGTCTCCCGCGCCACGTCATAGACGCGCGCGTCGAGAATCCGCTTGATGTAGGACTCAGGCATGGCAGGGTCAACTGGTAAAACACCCATAGTAAAGCAGCGGCAGGCAGCTTGCAGCCAGCGTTTTTGGAACTCTTGCAACAAGTCGGCAAAAGTTTCCCCGCACAGACTCCCAGCTCTGCGTCTGCACGGGTACACTTGAGCGAACTCAGGCTCACCGCGAGAAACTAATGGATCAGGACAGCCTCAAACTGAGCGTTGCGCAGGCAGCGCTCGACATCATTGCGCCGCAGCTCGAATCCAACACCATATTGGGCATTGGAACCGGCTCTACCGCCAATATGTTCATCGATCTGCTGGCCGATGTGGCCCACCTTTTTGATGGCGCGGTAGCCAGCTCGCAAGCTAGCGCCGAGCGACTCAAAAGTCACAACATCCCGGTGTATGACCTCAACACTGTGAACCAGGTGGCTGTGTATATCGATGGCGCCGACGAATGTAACGAGGCGCTGGAGCTGATCAAAGGCGGTGGTGCGGCGCTCACTCGAGAGAAGATTGTCGCGGCAGTAGCCAAGGAATTTATCTGCATCGCCGATGGCAGCAAATGGGTGAAGGTTCTGGGAGAGTTCCCCTTACCGGTAGAGGTCATTCCCATGGCGAGAAGCCACGTTGCCCGAGAAATCGTAAAACTCGGCGGCGACCCGGTCCTTCGAGAGGATGTGGTCACTGACAACGGCAACGTGATTCTCGACGTCTATAACTTCCCCATTCCCCAGCCGCTTGCCACTGAAGCCAAGATAAACGGGATTGTCGGGGTTGTCTGTAACGGTCTGTTTGCTTTGCGCCCGGCCGATCGACTGCTTCTGGGCACTGCCGATGGGGTGCGCGATATCAAGCGTCCAAAATCTTTCCTGGATTCATAATTCCCGCCGGGTCAAACACGCGTTTGAGTTGCGCCATGAGCGCAATCTCTGCCTCAGACCGGCTGTAGGCTAAATAGGGCTTTTTCAGTAAGCCCACGCCGTGCTCCGCCGAAATGCTCCCGCCATGGCGAGCCACAGACTCGAACACGCCCTGGCTTACAGACCCGCAGCGCGCTTGAAACTCTTCCATGGGCATAGCATCGGGCTTGAGAATATTAAGATGTACGTTGCCGTCACCGATATGCCCAAACCAAATGATTTCAAAATCTGGGTAGTTAGCGCCTACCAGCTCCTCGACCTCTTTAAGTAACGAAGGTACGCGCGAAACTATGGTCGAAATATCGTTTTTATAGGGCGTCCATCGCGAGATGGTTTCAGAAATGTCCTCGCGCAAGCGCCACAGCGCGCTGGCCTGGGCAAGACTCTGGCTCATGACGCCATCTTCCACCCAGCCCTCTTCCACGCAGTGCTCAAAGCACTCCATGGCTGCGGCTTCGGCACGCTCATCTATCTTCTCAAACTCCAACAGCGCGTAGTAATGACTCGCAGTCGCAAAGGGTCGCGCCAGACCTTGGTGCTCAATAACTTTAGCCAGTGCTTCTTCCGAGAAGAACTCAAAAGCCTCTAAACGGACCCGATCCCGAAAGCTACGCAGTACCTGCATGATGGACGCCATGTCCGGGGTGCCCAGCACCATAACAGCGCGCTCGGCCGGCTGCGCCTCCAGGCGCATAGTGGCCTCAACAATAATGCCCAAGGTTCCTTCAGAGCCAATCATAAGATGCCTGAAATCGTAGCCGGCGTTGTTTTTTACCAGGCCGCGATTCAGATCTAGAAGCTCGCCGGTGCCAGTCACCACTTTTAACCCTGCCACCCAATCGCGGGTCATGCCATAGCGAATAACCTTGATACCCCCGGCATTTGTTGCGACGTTGCCACCGATTTGGCTGGAGCCACTGGAAGCGAAATCCACCGGATAAAATAATCCCTGGCTTTCGGCGAACTCCTGAAGCTGCGCAGTCACAACTCCTCCTCCACAGCGAACCGTCCGATCCGTGGCATCAAAGTCGCTCAACTCATTCATGCGATCCAGCGCTACAACGACTTCTCCATTGGCGGCCACCGCTCCTGCTGATAAACCACTTCGACCACCCGAGGGCACCAAGGCGACGTTTTCCGCGCAGGCCCAGCGCACCACGGCCTGAACCTGTTCTATGGATGATGGCAAAACGACGGCGGCCGGATTAGGACTATGCACCCGCGTCCAATCCCTGCCGTATTGGAGGCAGGACTCCTCATCAGTACGCAGGCCTTTTTGATCCACCAGGGACGCCAGAGTTTCGAGTTGTTGAGGACTTAGCACAGGGCTCTCCGGGAAAATACCGAGGTCAAATCGCGGGCTCTAAACACCGCGGCGGCGTATGCTACCATGCGCCGCCGCGGCACTCAGGCTGCGTGAACATCATCCCGAAGTACCCTACAGAGTTACCCAAAATGGCGCAGCAGTCCCTCGAAAAAACCAAGATTCGTATCCTCTTGCTCGAGGGGGTTCACCCTTCTGCCATCGAAATCCTGAATCGCGCCGGGTATTTCAATATTGAGCATCACAGTAAGTCCCTACCGCCAGAGGAGCTTAAAACAGCGATCGCCTCCGCGCACTTTGTCGGCATCCGTTCACGGACCCAGCTCAGTGAAGAGATTCTCGCTGCAGCCCCAAAACTTATTGCTATTGGCTGTTTTTGTATCGGCACGAATCAGGTGGATCTGGATGCTGCCACGCGCCGCGGAATCGTGGTTTTTAATGCACCATTTTCAAACACCCGCAGCGTGGCCGAACTGGTCATCGCCGAAGCGATTATTCTACTGCGGGGCTTAGCGGCCAAGAACGCTGCAGCACATCGCGGCCAGTGGCAAAAATCCGCGGCTCACTCTTACGAGATTCGCGGCAAACGTCTGGGAATCATAGGCTACGGCAACATCGGCATGCAGTTGGGCATTATCGCTGAAGGCCTGGGTATGCGTGTACAGTTTCACGATGTGATCAATCGGCTGCCCTTGGGCAATGCCCAGCAAGTCATTAGTTTGGATGCGCTACTGGCCAACTCCGATGTAGTGAGCCTGCATGTACCCGAAACTGCGGCAACCGAAAACATGATTGGAGAGCGAGAACTCGCCTTGATGCCCAAAGGCAGCATCCTCATCAATGCGTCCCGAGGTACGGTGGTGGACATTGACGCTCTGGCCGCGGCACTGGAGAGTGAGCATATTCGGGGTACGGCAATTGATGTATTCCCGGTAGAGCCTCGCTCCAATGACGACGAGTTCATATCGCCGCTGAGGGCCTTCGACAATGCTTTCCTGACGCCGCATGTAGGCGGCAGCACCATGGAGGCTCAGGCCAACATCGGAGCAGAGGTTGCCGAAAAACTGTCGCGCTATTCTGACAACGGTACGACCACAAGTTCGGTTAATATGCCTGAAGTAGCACTGCCGGAGCACGAAGGCAGCCATCGCTTGTTACATATACACAGGAACGTTCCGGGCGTGATGGGCGCAATTAACAACATTTTTTCAGAAATTGGGGTCAATATTGTCGCGCAATACCTACAAACCAACGAGCACGTAGGCTACGTAGTAATCGATATTGATGCTGAATACTCAGAGCTCGCCCTCGAGAAATTGACGGCGCTGGAAACTACATTGCGGTGTCGAGTATTGTTTTAAACAGGCACAAGATCCAAAAATCCAGCACGGCGCTCGCAGCGCTGCTGGCGCTTGCGTTCGCGCCTCTTTGTCTCGCGCAGTTTGTTGACGGTGATGGTACGCAGTGCTGCTCATCGATGATGCCCCAGCCCTCAGCGCCGACCTACTATGGCGCTAGCATGTTTCGAGAAGACGACCCGCGGGCCGCCGCACAATTTCTCGTCGCTGAACCACTTGATCCTCCGGCGTCCTCCAAGGTGCTGCTGGAAACCCTGGAACGCCAGGAGCTGGAAGAAGGCCCTATGTCGCCGGGTCTGGCGACCACGCTTGAATATCTAGGCTCGGCCTATCTCGCGGAGAACCGCGTCAATCAGGCACTGCGAGCCTTCAGTCGAGGGATTCACCTGGCCCGTGTAAATGATGGCCTGAACACCCCCGCGCAGCTTTCCATGCTCGAACAACTCATCGCCACGCATATCCGCCGCGGGGACTACGCCGCCGCGGACAAACAGCAGGCCTACCTCTACCGGATCAAAAGCAATGGTCAGCAGCATGCGGGGAATGACGAGCTCCGTGAAGCCACCCTGCGCTATGCCGATTGGATGCGCGGCGTCTACCTGGGTGACATCGACTATCAGCGCTTTCCTCGACTTGTGGGAATCAGTGACCTTTATGACCGAGCCATAGAGGAGGTTGTAGCAGCCCAAGGCGATACCAGCCCTGAATTACTGGACTACCTGCAAGGTAAAGTCGAGCTGTCCTATTTGATATCCGTGTATCCCGGCGAGCGCGAAACCGGCTTCAGTGCGAGCACGGGACAGATGGCCGGCTTTGATGTTGCAAGCGAAGCACAGTTGAGGTTCTGGAGATTGCAGGAACACAATTTCCGTTATGGTCTGCAGGCCCTTGAGCATAAAGAACGAGTCATAGCTGCAAATCCGGGGAGCAGTGCTGATGAACGCGCCAACGCTCGACTGGCTATCGCCGACTGGTATCAGTGGCATCGGCGCTACGCACCTGCGGTACGTATGTATAAAGAAACCTGGAATATCAGGGCCGCCGAAGAGGGCGCTGAGGCATGGCTGGCAAGCACCTTTAATAATCCGCTTGAGCTGCCCCTGGAGACGGTCTTCAACCCCGGTGCCGTGCCGGTGGGAACGCTCAATCTGGCGGAAGTGGACATTGATTTCGCTGTGTCACGTCATGGCGAAGCCATCGATATCAATGTAACTACCGATGCTACAGGCGAACATGCAAAGTCCACAATCAACCGCGCCTACCGCTACCTGCGGAGCGTGCGCTTCCGCCCAAAACTCGAGAATGGACAGGTCGTCGCCGCAGCAAACATGCGTCGCACCTACAAAATAAGGTACTGAATCATGGTCGCTGGGCCTGAGCTAAAAAAAATCATTGTCGACTCGCAGGCGATGGTCCGACAGGGCGACCCCCGAGGCGCTCTGAGCTATTTGCAAAGCGCAGCACCGCAACTAGCCGGCTACGTGGACTTTCATATGAACGTGGCTATTGCCCAGCGTGCTCTGGGAGACCTGCCAGCCGCCATCAAGGCGCTCAATAACGCGTTGGCCATCGACCCCTATGCCTTTATGCCCATGCTGTCCAAAGGCGCCATACTCGAGCAAATGGGCGATATGCGTACGGCTGCCCAGGTGTATAAAGATGTGCTGCGTATAGCGCCCCCGGATTCAGACACCCCCGCGTCCCTTCGCCCACCACTGCAACGCGCCCAGGAAGTCGTAGACGAGCAAGCAGCGGCAATGGCGAGCTACTTTCGCGACACCCTAAGCCCGCTGATGCAGGAGCATGGCGGTGAATCCCTGGGGCGATTTGAAGAGTGTATGGACGTCGTAGCCGGCGTAAAACGCGTTTACAACGCCGAGCCAGTACAAGTGCACTATCCGCGTCTGCCGGCGATTCCATTTTTTGATCGCAGCTATTTTCCGTGGTTCGAAACCCTCGAAGCCGCCACTGAAACCATTCAGGGCGAACTCCAGTCGCTAATGAACGAAGGGCTGCCGGGCTTTAAGCCCTACGTACAGTACGCGCCGGGCACGCCAGAAAATCAGTTCAAACCCCTGAATCACTCGGATAACTGGAGTTCATTGTGGCTTTGGAAAGATGGCCAGCCACAAAAAGAAGCCATGGCCCGCTGCCCAAAAACCACTGCTGTGCTAGAGCAGCTTCCGCTGGCAGATCAGCCCGACTTTGCACCCACCGCACTGTTTTCGGCACTGGCGCCACACACGAAGATACCCCCGCACACAGGCTCCACCAATACCCGACTGCTCGTGCATTTACCGCTAATTTTACCCGGACCGGCGGGGTTTCGTGTGGGCAATGAGGTGCGGGAGTGGCGCATCGGAGAGGCCTGGGCCTTTGATGACACCATTGAGCACGAAGCCTGGAATGACGCAGACCAGACTCGCGTGATTATGATTTTTGATATCTGGAACCCGCTGCTGACGGAGGCCGAGCGCAGCATGGTCTCGGCGCTGCTGGGCACGCACCGGGATTGGCTGGCGGGGGCGGGCAAATAGCGCGCAATAAAAAGCCCACCGAAGTGGGCTCGAATACCAGAAGTACTCATTAAGACCTACGACGCTGCCAGCCAAGACCTGCAAGACCCAGACCGATGAGCGCAAGCGTTGCGGGCGCAGGTACCGGAAGCCCATTCGCTTCGATGTTGCGCAGCTCGGCGACGGAAAGAGCGCGGTCATAAATAAAGATGTTATCGACCAAGCCGTTGATTTGATGACCAGCATAGGTGCTTAAACCACCAACCGTGAAGAAGCTGTTACCGTTGCTGTTGTTCGTTCCCAACACTTCTTGAGATTGTCCATCAAAATACACAGTCGTAGTTTGCCCGTTCCCCTGGTAAGAGGCAGCAACGAACTTCCACTCGTTCAAGGTCAGGTCAGCCAAAGTAGAGGTATACGTTTTTCCAACCCCTGCTGCAGGCTTTATGTTGCTGCCCGAGAATCGGCTGTCATGCAGTGATATAGATCGATCGTAACCACCGTTGTCGTGTCCGATCACCCAGCCACGATTGTTAGGAACGCTGGCAATATTCACCCACGCGCCAAAGGTGATTGCCCCGAAATTGCTAGGGCTGATATCCACATTCGCGCTGAATAAGCCTCCTTGACCATCAAAGGAGAAAGCTTGGCCATCGAATCCCGCAGCGTAAGTGACACCTGCGGCAAGCGTGCCGTCTACACCGCCCACAGAATCCGTCGCGTCGCCATTGGCTTCCCACAAATGAATGAGTCCGGCAGATGCAACACTGGAAAACCCCAGCCCCAAGCCAATGGTTAAAAGTGTCCCGCAAACATGGCGGAGTATCGTGGAGTCGCTGGTCGATTTACGCATTTGATCATAATCCTTTCATTGAACAATCGGTTCCGTTTGACCTATGGCGGGACTTTTGACGCACGCAGGCCTTGGATGCTTAAAACACCGCAAGGCACATGCCACAAAAAGAAAGGGAAATAATATGCTTATAAAACAATGGGATGCAGACTCCCCGGGCAATACTTTAGAAGTAGGCGAAGGAGCGTGTAAAAGGCACAGACAAATACGGAACTGTGTCTCATTTTTCGCAAAGGCGGCAGCAGGGCCCCAGCAGCTTCGAAAAGATCCGCCGAGGCAAAGACTTTAAAACCGAGAGCTTTTAGCCAAGCACCCCGGCGTCCCCCAAGCGCGAACGCAACACATCAAAACCAGGGCCAGCCCGCTCAGCCGATCCAATAGCGTTGCTATGCAATGCCGGCAGCAACTTGGAGGCGCTGATTATCGTATTGATGGGCGTCGTAATGCCGGGTTCGAGCATTCCCTGTTCAAACTCCAGACTGCAAAAGTCCAGCATCCGGCGAGTCTCGGCGTCAGTGTTCTGGACGAGGCCCTCGTAACTCACATCCAAAATTTGCCCTGGAAAAGCCTCTCGCCAATGCTGCATGTGTGCACGATAGCTCTGGTAGTAGTCCGCCAGCTCCTCAAGATTGTAGGAGTAGCTGTGGGCACCAAAAATCAGTGATTTAAAAACTGAGTAACAGGTATCCAACGCATCACGCTGCATGTGAATGATGCGCGCGCCCGGCATGGCAGCCAGGATGTGGCCACAGTACAAAAAGTTGTTAGACGTGCAATCCACGAAGCGGGCGACGTCACCAACGCGCTCTCGCGCAGCTGACATGTAGCGTCGGCCAAGCTCTGCAAAGTCCACGGCGATGGTAGCCTCAGCGTCAGACACTTCAGCCGGAGCTGCGTCTCTTGCTAAAAGCCCCAGGATCCGCCGGAGTTCACCCAACTCACCAGCTCCGGTCACGGCGCTGTGACTCGCAAGGACTCGCTCCGCCAGGCGAATTCCAGAGCGCGGCATACCGACGATAAATATGGGTCCGGGCAGGTCGTCGCCGCGCACAAGCTTGGCGACCCGCGCAGGTGTAAAGGTATCGCGAATATCCTGCTGAGCACCCAGCTCGGTGGCCGGATCGTAGTTAATAAGGCCTCTGTAAGCTTCGGCCCCGGCGCTGTAGGCAGCATAGGATTCCACATAAGAGCCGAGATCCTCAAGCTCTTTAGCGAGAGAATAACTAGCGATCGCTGTAAGTTGGGGCTCACTACTGTTTGTCAGGACATCGCGCAGCTCCGCTACATGATTCTCCTCGACTGACCAGCTGCGCAACTGCGCTCGCAGGTGCAAGGCACCGGGATCGGCTGGGGACAGCTCCAGAACCTGCGTCAGATGCTTCTGTGCTTCTTCGAGCATATCCAGTTGCACCTCGGACACAGCTAGAAGATACAGCAGCTGCACGCTCTCGGGATTCTTGTCTCGCGCAATAAGCAAACAGTTGCGCGCCTCTTTGTGCTGGCCAAGCTCAATGAATACCTGTGATAAAGCGGCCAGCTCCCGCTCCCTGGCCTCCAGTAAATCGACCTCTCGCGCGCAACTCAGTGCGCGCTGCCACTGGCCATCAAAAAGGCAGAGCTGCGCTTTGCGAAGAAGAACCCGGGGCTTGCTGCCCAGAGACTCCTCCAGGGCATCCAGGTGTTCTAAGGCCGCCGGCGCGTCACCCCTTAGACTTTCAACGTCCGAGGCAAAAAATCGCACCTCAGCGTTATCACCAAACTCGCTGAGTAACGCTTTGGCCAAAGTCTCGGCATCCTGCAGACGTCGAGCCTGTACCAGCTGAGAGCCCTCGTTTAGCAGGTCCTGCAAAGTTGGTTTCGTTGGATCGATCGGGGTGTTGCCGGGCATGCTGCCGGGAGTATCGCTCATGAAAATCCTCAACTATGGGGCTCAACGAGCCCCGGGAAGTAGATCAAAGGCCACAGTGATTCGCGGCTGATCAGAATGAAAAGGTAGTGTGCCGTGCCACATGTACGATGGGAACAACACCAGGGTGCCAACGACGGGTTTCACGATTCGACGAGGCTCCAGATCCAGACCCAGTTCTTTCATGGGCCGGCCAAACTGAATGTGCCCCTCGGTGCCCTGCCCCTGCTGGACTTCATCAGGAAGCGAGATATAGAGCGCCGAGCTTACCCAACCTTCGGGGTGGATGTGATTGGCATGAAAGCCCTGATCACTCAGGCGCACGGACCAGGCCCCGGCCATGCGCAGATCCGTCGCCTTTGACGGCCGTGTGTTTCGCCCCCAGAAGGGGTGATCGGCATCCGTGGGCATGTTTTGCAAAGCCCCGGCGATGGCAAGCTGAAGCTGATGCTCCAAACCCAGCAATAAGGGCTCTTTGAGGCGAAACAAAAAACCATTGGTCTGAGTACCGCCTCGGACACTTTGCTCAATAGGCTGGGCGTTACTGTGATGAAGCCCCTCAAGGATGCGCGCCAACTCCGCAAAGTATTCCTCGCGGCTGGCAAACTCCGGTGGAGCCGGAACCTCAATGGGAAGCACCATACGATCATAATCCATAAGCCAGCTCTCACGATCGTCACCCAGCAGCTGTAAGGCGGTACCGCGATAGGCCAACATGATTTGATCGTAAGGGTTTTTGGATAACCAGTTTGCAGACACGCTTTCGGCACGCTCAGCTTCATTGCAGCACAGTAACTGCATCGCAAAGTTATGGCTTGCATAACTACTATCAGGACTTTCATCGCAAAGCCGCTGCAGACGCCCAAGCGCCTCGACATCTTGTCCTCGCTCAGCCAGATCCAGTGCGCCCAGGACTTGCAGATTCAGCGTAGCAGGACAGCCTAAACGCTGGGCATCCTGCAGCGTCTCAGCCACATCGTCTTCCTCACCGAGGCGCTTCATAAGCTCAATCAAGGTTTGCCAAAGCGCGGGGTTTTCGGGCTGCTGCCGCGCCGTGGAACGCAACTTCTCCAGGTGGTCGCGCTTTGCGCCGGAGCTAAAGCTCAGCTGGGCCGCAGTTTGCTGAAGCAAAGCATGCGCAGGAAAACGCTCTACCCCTGCATTGGCACAAGTCACCGCCGCACCAATGTCCCCAGAATCCAGCAGGGCTTCCGCACGGTTGCGATACAGGTCGGGCTGCTCGAAGCCCAGCAGCCTGGCCTGTTCATAGGCCTTGGCAGCCTCTGCAAACTCACAGTCCTGACGTAATAGCTGCGCCAGAGAATAGTGCAGGCGGGGCGCCTTGGGGCTGTGCTTGAGGCCGGCACGACAGAGCTCCAGAGCGCGCGGCACATCGTGCTGTTTTTGCGCAATGGCAGTGGCCAGCTCCCACAAAGGCGCCGCCCCCGGCGCCAACTCCACCGCCTTGAGCGTGTAAGACATGGCCTCGGACCAGAGTTCCTGCTGATAGTGCAGTCGCGCCAAGGCGTTCCACACGTCCACCAGCTCGGGTGCCAGGGCAAGAGCACTCTCCAGTGTCTCTTTGGCTTGGGCAAAGCGGCCACGCTGTCGCAAGAATGCTGCATAGGCAAGCAATGGCTGAGGCAGCTTCGGCGCCGCCTTAAGCGCTGCTTTAAAGCTGAGCTCCGCTGCCGCAACGTCACCTATTTGCTGCTGACTCAGGCCAAGTAATTGCAGGGCATTAGGTTCATTGGGGTTCTGCTGCAATAGCTGTTGACACAAACGCAGGCTTTCTGCGCCCCTTTGGGCACGCAATAGCTGATTCGCCGCTTGTAATGACTGGCGATAATTCTGATTCACAGTGGTTAACACAACTCCTGATGCGTCCAAGGCTCGGCGTGATTAGACCTTAATGATGGAGCAAAAAAAAGGGCCGACAATGTCGGCCCTTGCATTCTGTCGGGCGGGGTTACCCCCGCCCAGGGGATCAGAACTGCAGTGTTCCACCAAGGAACCAGTACTGGCCCAGGGGATCATAGATTCCTGGATAAGTGTTTCCGTTCTCACGAGCGGTTACACCCTGGTACACAAAGGGAGGATCTTCATCCAACACGTTGTTGATACCGAAGCGCAGTGTTGCAGTATCAGTCACGTTCCAGGTTGCCGCGATATCGAAGTAGTTGTAATCATCGATGTCGTTAGGCTGATCGGTGAACTCCTGCGTGGATCCGGCCACATAACGCCAGATCAGGTTCGCATTGATGTTCCAAGGCGTCGCCCAGGTAGCCTGGAAACGGTTCTTCAGGTCAGGTGTAGGAATCTGACATGCGCCACCGTAGGTGCCTTCACAGCCAACCACGCCCGCACCAGGATACTCTTCCTGATCGTAAGTCATCACGAAACCAGCGATGTTAGCGATGTTTACTGTACCCATATCGCCAACGTCGAAGTTGTAGTTAACTTCAACGTCTACACCTTCCACCAGCAAGAAACCGATGTTGGTTTTCGCAGCGTTGATGCCGTTATCAGGTGCTGCCTGACCCAGCCATAGCGTATCTAGCTGGCCACGATTAACCTGATCACAGAATACAGCGTCACCGGTTTCGATACACTGAAGCAGCGTAGTCTCTTCCTGAATTCCCTGAATCGCCTCAGTGATTTCGATCTCGTAGTAATCCACGCTCACAGACAAGCCTTCAATGAAGCTCGGCTGCCAGATCGCACCAAAGGTCAGAGTATCAGCCTCTTCTGGATCCAGCTCGGTAGAGCCGCCGCCAGTTGAGTTGTACTGCGCCGCAGGGCTGTTCTCAGGACCACCACGATCCCAGATCGCCTGAGATACACCAGACCGTGCACACTGCTCAAAGCTGTAACCGCTCAAGCTCACGTTATCGCCTGGATTAGCCTTCAGACAGGGGTCACGGTCCATCGCGAACAAGCCAGCACTTTGTGGCTCAAACAGGTCAACAATGTTTGGCGCACGAACAGCTCGCTGGAAGCTACCGCGGATCTTGACGTCTGCATTGATATCCCAGCTTGCAGCCGCTTTGTAGGTGTTTGTCGTGGTACCAGTGCTGTAATCCGAATAGCGATAGCCCAGATCAAGAACCAGAGCCTGCATAAACGGAGCATCTTCTACTAAGGGTACGCTCGCCTCGAAGTATATCTCGCTGACGTCATAGCGACCGTTAACGGGAACAGGAACACCGAAACCGCCGGCATCGCCACGCGCTGCGTTGTCAGACAGGTCGTAAGTCAAGCTCTCTTCACGGTACTCAGCACCAGCAACGACCTCGATGCCATTCTCAGCAAACGGTGACGCGATGCCGTAGTCGCCCAGGCTACCCTGAACGTAACCCATCATGACTTCCTGGGTGGTACGACCGTTCTCGTAAACCACCTGACCGAAGTAACCGGTTGCTTCGTCTGTTACACCGCCAGTCTGATAAACGTTGTAAGGCACACATGCCGCATTGCCAGACTCACAGCCGATAGTTCCGTCATCAAGCAGAACGGCATTGAGCGCTTCTTCAACACGGATAAGGTCAACATAGTTGGTGTTGCGGTTAGTCATGTTCACTTCAGCGTACTGATAGGACACGTCATAACGCCAGCTATCGTTGATGTCGCCACGCAGACCGAATACACCACGGTAAGTGGTGTGTCGCAGAGCACCCTTACGTGGGCCACCCTCTACGTTACGACGACCCAGTGTCGCTGTGTAACGATCGTCAGGCGATGTACAACCAGTAATACCCAGCTGCTGTGCAGAAAGCAGTGGGTTGTTACAGTTAAGATCGTCAAAGGTGCGGAAGAACACACCAGAAGGACCAAACTGAGTATCGGACTTGGTGTCCATGAACATCAGCTCTGTGTACGCTTCTACATTCTCGTTCACATCATAGTGAGCAAACGTGCCGAAAGTCGTACGACGATCCGGACGCTGGAAGAACGATGGAGCGGCAAAGTTAAAGCCTGGACCACGACCTTCTAACCACTCGGTGCCTTCGGTGCGGTAGTTTTCGCCGCCAACGATCCAGGAACCGGATTGGTTAGTACCAGAACCCAGACACTCGCCACTAGCACGTACAGGACATGCTGAAGTGTCACGATTAGCCTGTGTAACGCCTTCGATGTCACGGTAAGTCATAAACGCTGTTGCGTTACCACGTCCGTTGTCGAAATTGCCACCCATGATCAAAGTCATGTCGTACTGGTCACCGTCTGTTGCGGTACCAGTAGCGAAGGGCTGGCCTGCACGATCGGCTGCACCGGCAACAAGACCACCGTCGTTGTCAGCGCGGAACTGACCGGCTTGGAAGTCAAGCTTAATGCCTTCGAAGTCGTCCATCATCACGAAGTTGACAACACCCGCTACAGCGTCAGCGCCGTAAGTCGAGGATGCACCACCGGTCAGAACTTCGACACGCTCAATGAGCTGGCCAGGAATGAAGTTAATGTCCGCAGCAGATGACTGATCGCCACCGTTTGGTGAGTTAGCAGGAAGGCGCCGACCGTTCATCAATACCAGCGTACGCTGAGCACCTAAGTTACGCAGCTGAAGCGTGGCAGTACCAACAGCTTCAATCGCCTGACCTGATGATTGATCCAAAGAAATGGCCGGAATAGCGGCGAGGGCATCCTCGACACGTGTCAAACCAGTAAGACGGAGCTGCTCGCTATCAAGCTGTGTAACTGGGCTAGAAGAGACGAGGTTGGCACGCTGAATACGCGAACCGGTTACGACAACTTCTTCAACCAGCTGCTCTTCCTGGGCGTTGACCGGAGCCATTCCCATCGCGAACGCTGCGCCGACGGCGGCGCTGACCGCCATCGTTAGCGGTTTTTTATGTAGCATAATATTTCCCCTGTGAAGTGAGATGTTGGCCATGGCCGTAAAGCTGACGACTCGTTTTTACCAACTGCGGCAGATATTACACACTCTGCCTCGCGGTGAACTGTGAAAAATTCACATGATTTGGGTAGGTAGTAGCACAGGAGCGGTCGACATTCAGTAACTTAGCGCCACCAATTCAACCCTTTTCCCAAGTTGAGCAGCCATTACCCGGCCTTAACGAACCTGACTGACGCCAATGCTGCGGTCCTCATCGATGAGCGTCAGCATATAAAAGCCTACCCAATTCTTGGTGATGCGCACTTTGGGGTTAGCAGGGCCCCTGTAGGCATAGCGGCCGGACAGACGCTGCTTCCAGACCTGCCCGTTCTCCAGACGGAAAATGGTTTTACCGGTCCAACCGGAGAATTCTCCGCTGATCGTGGTTTCGATCTCAAAGTCCTTTTCGGCCTCACGCACGGCTTCACTACTGACCTGAAGAATCTGTGCATCACCGGCGGTATATCGAATCAGCCATTCATTGAGCGACTTAAGCTCCTTGCTGGACAGTTTCTTCAGCCCTGTGTCCTGAAACTCCTGCTCACTCATGAGCTTTTCAAATCCAGGAAAATCGTCTTCGGCGGCCCCGACGAGCGATCCCGCCAGAAGAAGGAAGACGCCGACCAGGGCGCGAGCGGTGGTAGGGTAGGTGAAAGACATAGCGATCCTGCTGGTTGTGTACGCTTGGGAGCCGAGAGTCTAGCAAAAGCTTGCCTCGACGGTAGGCTCAGCTGTAGAGACTGCGGCCACCTCTCTTTATACTCCCGCGCCCGCCGTCTTCAGCCAGAAAAGGCGAATTCATCATCACTTTACTCGTGAACCTGGAAACATTGCCGTGGACACCGTTTTAAGCGCCTTTATTACTCTCGTATTAGTGATGGACCCTCTGGGCAATGTGCCCATATTCCTCTCGGTACTTAAAGATGTAGAGGGGCGGCGCCGATACTGGGTGATTTTTAGGGAGCTCCTCATTGCTTTGGGAGTGCTCCTGTTATTTCTTTACGGCGGGAGCGCGGCATTGGAAGCCATGGGTCTGCGCCAGGAGTCCATCAGCATTGGTGGTGCGATCATTCTCTTTTTGATCGCCATTCGTATGATATTTCCCTCGCCCTATGGCCTGCTGGGAGATACGCCTGATGGAGAGCCATTCATAGTGCCACTGGCCATACCCGCGGTTGCGGGCCCCTCATCGCTGGCTATCGCCATGCTTATGGTCAACACAGACCCGACGCGCATGCTGGACTGGACCGTCGCACTTATAGGCGCCTGGGCAGTGTCTGCCGGTATTCTGATGACCTCGCCGCTACTGCTCAAAGCCCTGGGCAACCGCGGATTGATGGCCATGGAGCGTTTGATGGGGATGATTTTGGTAATTATCGCCGTGCAGATGTTTTTTGAGGGCGTATCCACCTCCTTACACCTGCAGGGACTGAGCTAAGCCCGCAGACTCAGGGCTTGAAGCAACGGCCGGTACACTTGTGCACCGACCGACCGTCAAACCGAGACCCTAGTTGACCTGAGGCACAAGCTCTCTGGCGTCATAGCGCTGCTGCATAGTATCCAGTGACAGCACCTTGATCTTACTGGCATTGCCCGCGGTGCCAAAAGCCTCATAGCGCGCAATACATATGTCACGCATAGCGACCTGAGTTTCTTTAAGGTACTTACGTGGATCAAATTCGGCTGGATTGTGAGCGAGGAATCGCCGAATCGCACCGGTAGAGGCCAATCGAAGGTCCGTATCAATGTTCACTTTACGCACCCCGTGACGGATCCCTTCCTGAATCTGCTCTACCGGCACACCGTAGGTCTCAGGAATCTCGCCACCGTATTCATTAATAATCGCAAGCCAATCCTGCGGCACCGATGAAGAGCCATGCATCACCAGGTGAGTGCCCGGAATACGGGCATTGATCTCTTTAATTCGATCAATGGCCAGAATATCGCCGGTAGGCGGGCGACTAAACTTGTAGGCCCCGTGGCTGGTGCCACAGGCAATGGCTAAAGCATCCACTTCTGTGGCCTTCACAAAGGCCGCGGCCTCTTCCGGGTCGGTGAGCATCTGCTCGTGGGTAAGCTTGCCTGCCGCCCCAGAGCCGTCTTCTTCGCCTGCCTCGCCGGTTTCGAGGGACCCCAGACAGCCGAGCTCGCCCTCTACGGATACGCCGCAGGCGTGAGCCATCGCAACGGCGGTGCGCGTTACATCAACGTTGTAGTCGTAATCCATGGGCGTCTTTCCGTCTTCACCCAAAGAGCCGTCCATCATCACCGAACTAAAGCCCAGGGCAATGGAGCGCTGACAGATTGCCGGTGACATGCCGTGATCCTGATGCACCACCACCGGAATATGCGGAAACTCGCGCATCGCGGCCTCCATGAGTGCTCGCAGGAAAGGTGCGCCGGCGTATTTACGGGCTCCGGCACTCGCTTGCATGATTACCGGAGAATCCGTCGCATCGGCGGCCTCCATGATGGCTCGGGTCTGCTCGAGGTTATTGACGTTAAAGGCCGGAACGCCGTAATCGTGCTCTGCGGCGTGATCCAGCAGTTGGCGCAGACTGATCAAAGCCATGCGTGTTCTCCCTGATTATTCAAAACTTTAGTCACACTAGGTGGCTGGATCGACGGTGGCTAAATAAATAGCCCCATCGCTGTTCATTCTTGACGAGCGCGCTCTTCCAGCACTGCCACCGCAGGAAGCTCCTTCCCCTCAACATACTCCAGAAAGGCACCACCTCCGGTAGATATATAGGACACTTTGTCGGCTATCCCAAACTTATCAATCGCGGCGAGGGTGTCGCCACCCCCAGCAAGAGAAAATGCGACGCTGTCCGCAATTGCCTTCGCCAAAGCCTCGGTGCCACCGGCAAAGTTGTCGAATTCAAATACACCCACGGGACCATTCCAGAGAATAGTGCCGGCTTCTTTTAACAAAGCGGCCATGGCTGCAGCAGACTGTGGCCCGATATCAAGAATCATATCCTCATCACCTACCGCATCCACAGAGCAGGTCCGCGGGACCGCATCTTCGGCAAACTCAGCCGCAGTGACCACATCGATCGGTAGAGGAATATGTGTCTTGGCCCCAATACGGCGAGCTTCCTCTAAAAGCTCATGCTCACACAGCGATTTACCGACCGGATGACCCGCGGCAGCAAGAAAGGTGTTGGCAATTCCACCCCCGACAATGAGCTGATCAACCTTATCTGACAGAGAATCGAGGACCTGAAGCTTGGTTGAGACTTTGGACCCTCCGACAATAGCGACCATAGGCCGTGCAGGGTTCGCCAGAGCCTTTTCCAGAGCTTCAAGTTCGCCCGCCAACAGCGGTCCGGCGCAGGCTTGCGGTGCAAAGCGGGCCACACCGTGGGTCGACGCCTGGGCGCGATGTGCGGTACCGAAGGCATCCATCACAAACACATCACACAAGGCTGCGTAGGCCCTGGCAAGGGTATCTTCGTTTTTCTTTTCGCCGACGTTAAAGCGTACGTTCTCTAACAGCACCACCTCTCCGTCAGCGACGGTAACGCCATCTTGCCAGTCAGCCACCAGGCGCACGGGCAACTCAAGCAGGCTACTCATATGTTTTGCCACCGGCTCCAAAGAGAACTGTTGATCAAACTCACCCTCTACAGGTCGGCCCAGGTGCGACATCAGGATCACGCGAGCACCGGCTGCCAGAGCCTGTCGAATAGTAGGCAGGGCAGCGCGAATACGCGCATCTGAGCCAACACGTTCGTTCTTTATTGGAACGTTAAGGTCTTCGCGAATAAGCACCCGCTGCCCGGTGAGCTCAAGCTCACTCATTCGCTGCACTGCAAGACTCATGTGTTTGCCTCCTCGGCAGATAGCTCTGACCAGTAACGCGCTACATCCAACATTCGATTAGCGTAGCCCCATTCGTTGTCAAACCAGGTAAGTACTTTAACTAAACGTTTACCGCTAACGCGGGTCTGGCAGGCATCAATAATACTGGAGCGACTGTCACGGTTGAAATCGCAGGACGCAAGCGGCTCTTCGGTATAGCCCAGCACGCCTTTAAAACTGCTGGCCGCAGCATCAGACAACGCTCGATTTACATCGCTCACACTCACGTCCTGTCGGGTAACTATGGTCAGATCCATGGCGGATACATTGAGCGTGGGCACCCGCAGTGCCTGAGCCGTAAAGCGTCCAGACAAATCGGGCAGGATTCGCTCAACACCCAGCGCAAGACCGGTATCTACCGGGATGATGGACTGCCCCGCAGCACGGGTCTTTCTCAAATCTGTGTTGTGGTATGCATCCAGAACCGGCTGATCATTCATGGCTGAGTGAATCGTCGTAATTGTGCCGTAATCAATGCCAAACGCCGCGTTCAGGGCCGCAATCACCGGGACGATCCCATTGGTCGTGCAAGAGGCCGCGGACACAATGCGATGCCGGGCCTGCAGGCTTTCATGGTTCACGCCATAGACAACAGTCGCATCCACATCCGGTTCTGCTGGCTGAGAAAACAGTACCCGCCGCGCTCCGACGCCCAGATGTTGCTCGGCGGTGAGGCGGTCAGAGAAGGCACCGGAACACTCAAGGAGCATATCAACGCCAATACCTCTCCAATCAAGACAAGCGACATCCGGCTCCCGCAGAAGAACCTTTTGCTGCCCGTTGATAAGCAACTGATCGCCGCGCAGCTCTACCGTTCCCGGAAACCGTCCATGGGTAGAGTCGTAACGGGTCAGGTGGGCAACGGTTGTCGCGTCCGCCAGTTCATTGATTGCCACCACCTGCACGGCATCACGATGCGGACTCTCCTGCAGCGCACGCAGCAGGGTTCGACCGATGCGTCCATAACCATTGATGGCAACTCTGAGCATGGGCTTATATGGCTTCCAGCACCTCGGAAACTACGGCGGCGACGTTATCCACAGTAAATCCGAACTGCTCAAACAGCTCATTGGCCGGCGCGGATTCGCCAAAGGTACTCATACCGACGATACGCCCATCAAGGCCCACATATTTGTGCCAGTAATCGACGTGCGCAGCTTCTACGGCAACCCGCGCCAGGCAATCACTGGGAAGCACTGACTCTCGGTAGCCTGCATCCTGCTGCTCGAAAACCTCGGGGCAGGGCATGGAGACCACGCGGATCGCGCGATCTGCCAACGCCTCGGCGGCCTGCATCGCCAGCCCAACCTCAGAACCTGTGGCAATAATGATCGCCTCTGGAGTACCGGCGCAGTCACGCAGTACATAAGCGCCGCGTGCCACGTTCACCAACTGCTCTGCGCTTCGCTCCTGATGCGGCAAGCCCTGCCTGGAGAATACAAGGGCTGACGGTCCGTCCTGGCGCTCTACGGCTGACTTCCAGCAAACCGCCGACTCAACCGCATCGCAGGGCCGCCAGGTGTTAAGGCCAGGGGTGGCGCGAAGGGCGGTGAGCTGCTCCACCGGCTGGTGCGTAGGGCCATCTTCACCGAGGCCAATAGAGTCGTGGGTGTACACAAATATGCAGCGCTGGCGCATAAGCGCCGCCATACGAACGGCGTTGCGGGCATACTCCATAAATATAAGGAACGTCGCACCGTAGGGGATAAAACCACCGTGCAGGGCGATGCCGTTCATAATCGCGGACATACCAAATTCGCGAACGCCATAATAAATGTAGTTACCCGCGGCATCGTCCGCACTCAGACCTTGGGATCCAGACCAAAGAGTCAAATTGGAACCCGCCAGGTCTGCAGAGCCACCCATGAACTCCGGAAGCATAGGACCGAGGGCATTGATGGCGTTTTGAGAAGCTTTTCGAGACGCGATGGTTTCGCCTTTGGCCTGACACTGCTCCACATAAGCCTGAGCATTAGCTGCAAAGTCTTGGGGCAACTGGCCGGATAGTCTACGAGTCAATTCTGCGGCCAAGTCCGGGTATTCGGCTCGATATGCATCCATCATCGCGTTCCAGCTGGCTTCATGCTCAGCACCTGTCGTCTTGGCATCCCATCCTGCGTAAATGTCGTCGGGGATGACGAAGGCCGGATGCTCCCACCCAATGGCGGCGCGGGTTGCCGCGATTTCGTCCGCACCCAAAGGTGCTCCGTGCGTCGCTGCCGTGCCCTGCTTGTTTGGCGAGCCTTTACCGATCACCGTTCGACAGCAAATCAGTGTCGGACGAGAACTGTCAGCCCGCGCCGCCTCGGTCGCGGCTTTGATCGCCGCCGAATCATGACCATCGACCCCCGCGATTACCTGCCAGCCATAGGCCTCGAAGCGCTTGGGAGTGTCATCAGAGAACCAGCCCGCTACATCTCCGTCGATAGAGATGCCGTTATCATCGTAATAGGCGATGAGTTTTCCAAGGCCCAAAGTGCCGGCAAGCGAGCATACCTCGTGGGAAATACCTTCCATCAGGCAGCCATCTCCTACGAATGCGTAGGTAAAGTGGTCGATCACCTCATGATCGCCTCGGTTGAACTGTGCGGCGAGGGCCTTCTCGGCGATCGCCATACCAACCGCATTACTGATGCCCTGACCCAGGGGACCCGTAGTGGTTTCTATGCCTGGCGCATAGCCGTACTCAGGATGACCCGGCGTTTTGCTGTGGAGTTGGCGGAAGTTCTTCAACTCCGCCATGGGCAGATCGTAACCGGTGAGATGCAGCAGTGAATAAATGAGCATGGAGCCGTGCCCGTTGGACAGCACAAAGCGGTCACGGTTGGGCCAATCGGGGTTTTGCGGGTTATGACGCATAAACCCGTTCCAAAGTACTTCGGCGATGTCCGCCATGCCCATGGGGGCGCCGGGATGGCCGCTGTTGGCCTGCTGTACAGCATCCATGGAAAGGGCGCGAATGGCATTCGCGAGATCTGTTTTGCTGGGCATGATGGTTCCTGAGGAGTAATCGCGGGGCGCGCATTATCGGGCAAGCGGCGCCGAGGGTAAACAATCACGGCCGGCTGCGGCAAAATGCACACCCTGAATCTATATCAAAATTCCTTGATATAGATTTTTTTGCTGCTACACTGCGCGCGCTATGAATTCTGTCGTGTCTACAAATCTGCCCCTGGACGCAGCGCCTGACGCCCAAGCTGTGCTTGCGGGTCTGTGTAAGGCTGCTGCAGACAGCTTGCGTTTGCGCGTACTGCGAATTTTGCGACACGATGCCATGGATGTGTCGGAGCTGTGCACCGTGCTCGACGTTCGTCAGCCTGCGCTGAGTCACCACCTTAAGCTCATGAGCGCCGCCGGGCTGCTCAGCAGTCAAAGGGACGGCAATCACATTTTTTACCGCCGTCGCGAATTCGCCGGGGATGAGCCCTTCGCGGCACTGCAGCAATCGCTACTGGCCGCAGCGGACACGCTGGACCTTGATGATGCCGAAGAAGCGCGGCGGCGGGATCTGCAGCGTCAGCGGGAACAAAACTCCCGAGATTTCTTTACTAACAATGCCGCACGATTCCGCGAACAGCAGGACCTCATTGCAGCTCCCGAGCGTTATGCGGCAGCAGTGAACGGCCTGCTCGATGCACTTCCCGTAGCTACGCAGTCCACGGCGCTGGAGGTCGGACCCGGTGAGGGCTGGCTGCTTCCGCGGCTGAGTGCACAATTTGAACGTGTTATTGCGTTAGACAACGCCCCGGCCATGCTGGAGACCGCACGATCGGCAGCTCAAAAGTTGAGCAATGTTGAATTCCTTCTGGGCGATACCAGCCATAGCGCGCTGAAATCCCTGAAGGCTGACTTAATCGTCATAAACATGGTGCTGCATCACACCCCGGACCCCGCCGCCACCTTGCGCGAAGCCGCCAGCGCCCTGGCACCCGGCGGTGCCCTTCTAGTCACAGAGCTTTGCGAGCATCGACAGGGCTGGACTCGGGAAAACTGCGGCGACCTATGGCTGGGCTTCGCACCAGAAATGATTCAGGACTGGGCAATATCTGCTGGCCTGCAAGAACTGACCGGCAGCTATCTGGGTCAGCGCAATGGATTCAAACTTCAACTGCGCCTCTTTGGCGCGGCGAAAATTACATCTTAGATCGGTATAAGGACAAAACATGAGCGAATACGGCATCTTTACCTCGGAGTCAGTCTCCGAGGGGCACCCGGACAAAATGGCGGACCAAATCTCCGACGCGGTTCTGGACCACATTCTTACTGATGACCCCGATGCACGCGTAGCCGTGGAAACACTGGTCAAGACCGGCATGGTCGTCGTAGCGGGCGAAGTCACCACCAGCACTTATGTTGATCTTGAAGAAATCGTTCGCGACGTTGTTCTGGACATTGGCTACAACAGCTCAGACGTTGGTTTTGATGGCGCCTCCTGCGCAGTACTCAATGCCATCGGCAAGCAGTCCCACGACATCGCCATGGGCGTCGATGAAGACGAGAGTAAAGAGCAGGGCGCCGGCGACCAGGGTCTGATGTTTGGCTATGCGAGCAACGAAACCGACGTTCTGATGCCTGCACCGATCTACTACTCGCATCTGTTGGTTCAACGTCAGGCTGAACTGCGCAAAAACGGCACGCTGCCCTGGCTGCGTCCCGACGCCAAAAGCCAGGTCACTCTGCGCTACGACAACGGCAAGCCTGTTGCCATTGATGCCGTTGTCTTATCAACCCAGCACGACGCAGAGATCTCACAGCCAGACATTCGTGAAGCGGTGATGGAAATGATCATCCAGGAAGTTCTGCCCGGCGAATGGCTGCACGCAGACACCCGTTACCACATTAACCCCACGGGCCAGTTCATCATTGGCGGACCTGTCGGCGATTGCGGACTTACGGGACGCAAAATCATTGTTGATACCTACGGCGGCATGGCCCGTCACGGTGGCGGCGCTTTCTCGGGCAAAGACCCATCCAAAGTCGATCGCTCTGCGGCCTACGCCGGGCGCTACGTTGCCAAGAATATCGTTGCCGCGGGTCTGGCAGACCGCTGCGAAATCCAGGTCTCTTACGCCATCGGCGTTGCCGAGCCTACCTCGATCTCCATCAACACCTTCGGTACCGGTCGCATTGATGACGCAAAGATTGTTGACCTGGTGCGCGAGCATTTTGATCTGCGACCCAAGGGCCTCATCGAGATGCTGGACCTGAAGCGTCCCATTTACCGCGCCACAGCGGCCTACGGACACTTTGGTCGCGAAGAGCCGAACTTTACCTGGGAACGTACTGATAGAGCAGACGCACTTAAAGCAGCGCTTTGAGCAGCCAATACGTCCAGACCCATATCACGCACACACATTTTTAAAGTAACAACTGGGAGCACCACATGAGCACCGTAACCAAGTTAGACAACACCCCCGACTACCGCGTCGCCGACATCAGCCTTGCCGACTGGGGCCGCCGCGAGCTGGAAATCGCCGAAGGCGAAATGCCGGCGCTGATGGCTTTGCGCGAGCAGTATGGCGACAGCAAGCCTCTGGCAGGCGCCAAGATTCTTGGCTGTATCCACATGACTATTCAGACGGGCGTATTGATCGAAACGTTGAACCACCTCGGTGCTGAGGTGCGCTGGTCTTCGTGCAACATCTTCTCTACACAGGATCATGCGGCGGCGGCGATTGCGGCATCCGGCGTACCGGTTTTTGCCTGGAAAGGTGAGACAGAAGAAGAGTACGAGTGGTGTATCGAGCAGACCATTCTGAAAGACGGTCAGCCCTGGGACGCTAACATGGTGCTGGACGATGGCGGTGACCTTACTGCAATCTTGCACGATAAATACCCTCAGATGCTTGAGAACATCCACGGCATTACCGAAGAAACCACCACAGGCGTGCACCGTCTTTATGAGATGCTCGAAGCTGGCACACTCAAAGTACCTTGCGTAAACGTTAACGATTCGGTCACCAAATCCAAGAACGACAACAAGTACGGCTGCCGTCACAGCCTGAACGACGCCATCAAGCGCGCCACAGACCACCTGCTGTCCGGTAAACGTGCACTGGTTATCGGTTATGGCGATGTAGGCAAAGGCTCTGCGCAGTCTCTGCGCCAGGAAGGCATGATTGTCCGCGTTACCGAAGTCGATCCTATCTGCGCGATGCAGGCTTGCATGGATGGTTACGAAGTCGTCTCACCGTATATCGATGGTGTTGATGATGGCACGGATGCCTGCATCAACCGTGACTTGCTGCAAAAAACTGATCTGCTGGTAACTACCACTGGTAACTACAACGTATGTAACGCTCGTATGTTGGCTGCGCTCAAAAGCGCCGCGCTGGTTTGCAACATCGGCCACTTCGACAACGAAATCGACACGGCTTTTATGCGTCGCGAGTGGCACTGGGAAGAAATCAAGCCACAGGTACACAAGGTGTACCGTGATCAGGCCAGCAACGACCACCTCATCCTTCTTTCCGAAGGTCGGCTGGTTAACCTGGGTAATGCGACAGGTCACCCCTCACGCATCATGGACGGTTCGTTTGCCAACCAGGTACTGGCTCAGGTCTATCTCTTTGAGCGTCGTTTTGCCGACCTTGAAGACAACATGAAGCCCTCCGCAGTGAAGGTTGAAGTGCTGCCCAAGAAACTCGACGAAGAAGTTGCCGCACACATGGTGGCAGGCTTCGGCGGCGTGGTAACCAAGCTCACTAAAGAGCAGGCCGACTACATCCACGTATCGGTAGAGGGACCTTTCAAAGGTCAGGACTACAAGTACTGAGGTCAGCATGAGCAAGTCCGCAGCAATCAGCTTCGAGTACTTCCCGGCCAAGACAGATGCGGGACGCGAGAAGCTGTTGAACGTAACCACCCCGGAGTTACAGGCCATAGGTCCCGAGTTTTTCTCGGTGACCTACGGCGCCGGGGGATCAACCCGGGATAACACCCGGGGCATCGTGGAAGGCCTGAACGCACAGGGCTTGTCTGTGGCGCCACACCTGAGTTTTGGCCTTGATGACGAGGCCACAATCGGGGCCTTGCTTGAGGATTACAAAGCCGCCGGGATTAATCGTCTGGTGGCACTGCGGGGCGACTTACCTTCGGGCGCCGGAGGCGGTGCTCGACTGGTTTACGCCAATGAACTGGTCGCGTTTATCCGCGAGCGCACCGGAGATCACTTCCATATCGAAGTCGCTGCCTATCCGGAGATTCATCCCCAGGCAGAAAGCTATGAAAGCGATGTTCGATACCTCAAGGGCAAGTTCGATGCTGGTGCAGATAGTGCTATTACCCAATACTTCTACAACGTAGAGGCTTACTTTTACTTTCTGGATCGCTGCGCTGCGCTGGGCATTGATAAGCCTATTTATGCCGGGATCATGCCTATAACCAACTATGCCAATCTGGCGAGATTTTCGCGCAACTGCGGTGCAGAGATTCCCCGCTGGATTAGCAAGCGTCTGGAAGGCTTTGCCGACGATCAGGAAAGCATTCGGGCGTTCGGCATCGATGTAGTGACCCAGTTGTGTCAGACACTTCTGGAAAGTGGCGCACCGGGCATTCATTTTTACACCATGAACCAAACTCAGCCGACTCTGCAGATCTGCAGAAATCTCGGCCTGTAAACCTGGTCTGGCGATGCTACGCCCACGCTTTTTTACCGCGCAAGCGCTGAGCGAGGGTGCAAGCATTGTGCTCGAGAAAGAGCCCTCACGGCATATCGCTAAAGCCCTGCGAATGCGGGTCGAGGACTCTCTTTACCTGTTTGATGGGAGCGGGGCAGAAGCTCAGGCGCAGATCACCGCCGTCGATAAAGACCGCGTGTCGGTGAGCGTTCGCGATCTTTCTGAACCTCCCCGGGAATCTCCTCTGGATACCGTCCTAATCATCGCCCTGTCCCGAGGCGACCGCATGGACACCATCGTTCAAAAAGCCACCGAGCTTGGCGTCGATGAAGTTTGGCCGATGATCAGCGAACGCACTGGCGTTCGTCTTGACGGCGAAAGGCTGGCAAAAAAACGTGACCACTGGGAAAGAGTTGCCATCAGCGCTTGCGAGCAATGCGGACGAAACCGACTCCCCGTCATAGCAGCGCCGACCTCTTATGCAGAAACCCTGAGCAAGGCCGCGCAGCACGACGCCACATTGCGCTTGATTCTGCACCCTCTGGCAAATAACGCAGCACTCCCGACGCAATGCCTGTCACTGATAATGCTGGTAGGGCCGGAAGGTGGATTCAGTGATTCGGAAGTATCCAGCGCCAGCGATGCCGGATTTACGGCGTTTCAGCTCGGGCCACGCATCCTTCGCACCGAGACCGCTCCCCTTGTGGGACTCGCCGTGGCGCAGTCCCGTTGGGGCGATTTGAGCACGTGATGCTTGCGGCCATGCAAGGCTTTTCGTAGGGTGGCTCTTTAAACATTGAGATAAGCGCATGAGCTTAAAACTAGGCGTGGTGATGGATCCCATCTCTGCGATCAGCTACAAAAAAGATAGCACCATGGCTATGCTATGGGCAGCCGCCGACCGCGGATGGTCTCTGTTTTATATGGAGCCCGGTGATCTTTCTCTTGATCAGGGCGCGCCACTGGGTCGTATGGCCGAGTTGCAAGTGTTTCGAGATCCTCAGCACTGGTACAGCCTCGGCGAGGCAAGCCATCAATCCCTTGCAGATCTAGATGTCATCCTCATGCGCAAGGACCCGCCTTTTGACAACGAGTACGTGTACGCCACCTACATTCTGGAGGCCGCCGAGCGGCTGGGCACATTGATTGTCAATCGATGTCACTCCTTACGGGACTGCAACGAAAAGGTCTTTGCCACGCAGTTTCCAGAATGTTGCCCACCGGTTTTGGTCAGCGGTAATACCGCGCAACTAAAAGCTTTCCACAAAACTCATGGTGACGTGATCTTTAAGCCTCTGGATGGCATGGGGGGTACTTCGATCTTTCGTGTGAAGGCGGACGACCCCAATCTCAACGTGATTCTCGAAACACTCACAGAGTTTGGCAAGCAAACCATCATGGCGCAGCGCTACCTGCCCGAGATCAAAGACGGCGACAAACGTATCCTGATGATCGAGGGCAAGCCCATCCCCTATGGTCTGGCCAGACTTCCCTCCCAGGGAGAAACCCGGGGAAACCTCGCCGCAGGTGGCACGGGACGGGCGCAGCCGCTATCAGAGCGCGACCTCTGGATCGCTGCGCAGGTAGGCCCATCGCTTGTGGAGCGAGGTCTTATCTTTGTAGGCCTGGATGTTATTGGCGACTACCTTACGGAAATCAACGTCACCAGTCCGACCTGCATCAGAGAAATTGACGCTGCATACGACACCGACATCGCCGGTCAACTGATGACCGCCATCGAAAAACGTCTTAACCGTCGCGTCTAGGGAATGACCGCTGCCGTAAGCGACAGCAACGACCGACTAATGCTGGCTGTATTGATTGCCAGCACCCTGCATGTATTGCTGATTTTCGGAGTCAGCTTTGACGTTTGGCGTGGCCAGAAAGCACGCCATCAGGTTGAAGTAACCTTGGTACAAACGCCCGGCAAGCGGCCTGTTAGCGCGGACCACATCGCTCAGGCGGATCAGATGGGTAGCGGCAGTGAGGCACTAAGGGATCGAGCATCCGGAGCACAAAGTGCATTACCGCAGCCCATTGCACAGAGCGCCCAGCGTCAAACCACAGCTAATTCAGGACGTGAACGTCTGGCAGCGCCGGCGGTGACCGCAACGAGTGCCCAACGCAAGGTCGTCGATCGTACTGGGGAACAGCAAAACCTCGAAGACCTGCCAGAGGCCGAGCGAGAGCTGGCGAGACTCAGCCAGAAGCTGGCGCAGCTACAGGCGGATCTCAATGCGCAGCGCCAACAGTATTCCAATCAGCCTCGTGTTCGACGTCTCACCGCCGTGTCCGCAAGAGCCGCGGTAGACGCCGCCTATCTCGCAGACTGGCGATCCCGGGTAGAAAACGTGGGCAACCAGTATTATCCCGAAGCTTCCTTACGCTACGGTATCTACGGCAGTCTCGAAATGCTGGTCACGGTGCGCAGCGATGGAAGCCTGGAGGACATTCAGATTCTTCAATCGTCAGGTTACGCCGTACTGGACGAAGCAGCCATGCGTATCGTTCGCATGGCGGCGCCATATTCACCGTTTCCCGAAGAACTGCGTGCTACAACAGACAAGCTGGAAATTGTGCGCACATGGCAATTCGAACAAAACCCGCTAAGCTCAAATTAAACGTATGTCGCGATCATTACCCCACAGACGAGTTCAATTTGGCACTACAGATATCGCGGGAGAAAACACCTTGAAGGTATCTAGCAGCGACAGTCTTAGAGACCATTTTTTACTGGCAATGCCCGGTCTGGATTCAGGGCTTTTCAGCGGCAGCATCACCTACATCTGTGAACACGGTGAAGCCGGTGCCATGGGCATTGTTATTAATCAGCCGCTGGATCTGTCACTAGGCGAGATTTTTGATCATCTGGATATTTCTGCAGACCCAAAGTTCAACGACCAGGCTGTGCTTGCCGGAGGCCCCGTACAGATTGATCACGGATTCGTGCTCCACCCCGGCGGCGGTAAACGCTGGGATTCTTCTTTGCGAGTCACATCGGAAATCCAGCTGACGACGTCCAGGGATGTGCTCAAGGCCATCGCCTGCGGAGAAGGACCCGAGGATTTTGTCGTTACTCTGGGGTATGCGGGATGGTCCGCCGGACAGCTGGAAGAAGAAATCGCCAATAATAGTTGGCTCACCCTGCCTGCAGATAAACACATCATTTTTCATACGGCCATCGAGGATCGGGTAGCGGCAGCCGCTTCGGTTCTGGGTATCGACATGAATCTCATGAGCACTCAGGCGGGTCACGCCTGAAGTGACCAACAAAACATCGTCACTGCGGGTACTCGCCTTCGACTATGGCCTGAGCCAAATTGGTGTGGCCGTGGGTAATTCAGGCCTTGGCACTGCTCAGCCGCTATCCATCCTTCGAGCTCGCGATGGCCAGCCAAACTGGGACGAAGTAAGCGCACTGTGTAAGGAATGGCAGCCTGACCTTTTACTCGTAGGCGACCCGCTCAACATGGATGGCACGGTCAGCGAGTTCGCCCAGCGAGCGCGAAAGTTCGCCCGTCGCCTCGAAGGCCGGATGGGCCTGAGCGTAGAAATGGTAGATGAACGCCTGAGCAGTTTCGAGGTGAAACAGCAGCAAAAAGAGGCGGGGCATCGCGGTGATTACCGGGAACATCCTGTGGATGATCTGGCTGCAGAGCTGATTTTGCGCGACTGGTTGGGCCAGCAGTAAGCTTGCCAGGTGGGCTAGCGATCGACCTGCAGGCTTACACCAGCTGAGTAATTGCTCTTGCGCTTGTCGAACATTTTAATACCCAGGCGCACTTCGTTAGCAGAATCAGCACAACGGATCGCCTCCTCAGCGGTAATCTCACCATCACAGTATTTGGCCAACAGCGATTGATCGAGAGTTTGCATGCCCTGTTCTGTCGATTTAGCCATCACTTCTTTGACTAAATGCACCTGTCCGTTACGAATGTGGTCGGAGATAAGCGGCGAATTGAGCAACACCTCCATTACCGGCACGCGACCCTCACCCGTGGCTTTGGGCAGCAACTGCTGTGCGATCATGGCATTGAGGTTCAAAGACAGGTCCATAAGTACCTGATCATGTCTCTCCACGGGGAAAAAACTCAAAATTCTGTCAATAGCCTGGTTGGCGTTGTTAGCGTGCAATGTGCACAGACACAGATGGCCTGTCTCCGCGAAGCTCATGGCGTGAGCCATGGTCTCTGCAGAACGCACCTCGCCGATAAGAATGACGTCGGGGGCTTGCCGAAGCGCATTTTGCAGACCTGTTTCAAAAGAGTCCGTATCAATACCCACCTCACGCTGGGTGATCAGGCAGCCGGCGTGGTCATGGACAAACTCGATAGGGTCTTCGATAGACAGAATATGCCCTCGGCTGTGGCGATTGCGGTGCCCAACCATTGCCGCCAGCGAGGTGGATTTGCCCGTTCCTGTGCCACCCACAAAAATCACCAGGCCGCGCTTGGCCATGGCAAGCTCCGCAACAATCGGTGGTAGGCCCAGCTCACCAAACTTCGGAATTTCATCTTTGATGCGGCGTAAAACAATACCGTACTGCCCGCGCTGCACAAAAGCACTGGCCCGAAAACGCCCATGATCCTCGGAATACACGGCATAGTTGCATTCCTGATCACGCATAAAGTCCTCTTGCTGCGAAGGGGACATTGTTGCCAAGACCAGTTCCCGGGCCTGCTCCTCGCTGAGGCTCTCCTTGCTCAGCGCGCGGATTTCTCCATCGACCTTGATAGATGGCGCGGCCCGAGCCGTTACAAAACCATCAGAAGCACCGGCCTCTACGATCTTCGCGAACAGTTCGTCAATTTTCATGAGCAATGCTCCAAAGCTTGGTTTTGAGAGAGACCATCGGGGCTCTTCCCGTTCTAGAAGTTTTCCGGCATACGGGCTTTTTCGCGCGCAATATCCCTAGAGATAACTCGCTTGTCGACCATCTCCTTGAGGCATTGGTCCATGGTCTGCATTCCTACAGCCTGACCCGTTTGGATAGCGGAATACATCTGTGCCACCTTGTCCTCTCGAATAAGGTTTCTAATTGCGGACGTCGCTCGCATGATCTCGTGCGCCGCTACCCGGCCTCCGGCAGTACGCTTCAACAAGGTTTGCGAAATTACGGCCTGCAATGACTCGGAGAGCATAGAGCGAACCATGGATTTTTCTGCGGCGGGGAACACGTCAATCACACGGTCAATGGTCTTGGCCGCTGATGTGGTGTGTAGGGTGCCAAACACCAGGTGCCCCGTCTCGGCGGCGGTAAGCGCCAGGCGAATGGTCTCCAGATCACGCATTTCGCCCACTAGAATGATATCCGGGTCTTCTCTAAGTGCGCTACGCAGTGCTTCAGCAAAGCCCAGCGTGTCCCGATGGACCTCGCGCTGGTTTACCAGGCACTTTCGGCTCTCGTGAACAAATTCGATCGGGTCCTCAATGGTAAGAATGTGCTCGTATTTGTGATCGTTGATGAAGTCGATCATCGCGGCAAGCGTCGTAGACTTTCCTGAACCCGTCGGACCAGTCACTAGCACCAAACCCCGGGGCATCATGCTGATGTCGCGAAACACCTGCCCCATGCCCAGGTCTTCCATGCTGAGCACCTTGGAGGGAATGGTTCGAAACACGCCGCCGGCACCGCGGTTCTGATTGAAGGCGTTTACACGAAAGCGCGCGACACCCGGTACTTCAAAGGAGAAATCAGTCTCCAGAAATTCTTCGAAGTCCTTGCGCTGCTTGTCGTTCATGATGTCGTAGATCAGGTCGTGCACCTGCTTGTGCTCAAGTGGAGGCAGGTTGATACGACGTACATCGCCATCGACACGAATCATCGGCGGCAGGCCTGCGGAGAGGTGCAAATCCGACGCACCCTGTTTGGCGCTAAACGCCAGCAGTTCGGTAATATCCATAAGCCGCCCATACACTCCTTTGTTGATCTGTAAGGCACGTTGTTCAAAAACCATGAGCAACCAGCCGACTAACTGGCCGTTACGATAGTGTCGCTTCAGGCCAGCTCAGCTAACATAGCATCATGAACAACGATTCTATTGCCGCCAATATAGCAAAGGTGCTCCAACAGGTAAGTAATGCGGTGGAAAAATACCATCGCCGCCCTGAGAGCGTTCGTGTCATGGCCGTCAGCAAGACCCAGCAGGCAGAAGCTGTGCGAGCGGCGGCAAATGCAGGGCTGGTGGACTTTGGAGAGAATTATCTTCAGGAAGCACTGGATAAAATCCACAGCTGCGCAGATCTGGGACTCACCTGGCACTTTATCGGGCCTATCCAATCCAACAAAACCCGCCCCATTGCTGCGAGTTTCCAGTGGGTCCATAGCGTAGACAGGGAGAAAATCCTGCGCAGGCTCAGTGAGCATCGCGATCCCGAGCAGGCTCCGCTCAATATCTGTATTCAGGTGAACGTCTCCAAAGAAGCCAGTAAATCAGGAGTAGCACCCGAGAACCTCGCCCCACTGTTAGCCCTGGCTACGGAACTACCCAATCTGAAGTTGCGCGGCTTAATGGCGATTCCTGCAGCCTCAGACGACTTTGATACTCAAAAGCAGGCCTGCGACCGCATGGCGGAGCTCTTTAGAGACGCTCAATCACGGTATCCATCGATGGATACTTTATCTATGGGTATGTCCGCCGACCTGGAGGCAGCCGTAGCGGCGGGCAGTAATATGCTGCGCATTGGCACCGCCATCTTCGGTGCTCGACACAGGTGAAGCGTCAGGTAGCCAGGATGTATACTGGCGCGCCTTAATTCACAGCGAGTCAGGACGATCCCGTGAGCGCATTTACTACGGCATTTGTCGGCGCCGGCAATATGTCACGCAGCATTATCAGCGGCTTGATCGCAAGCGGCGTGGACGCCGACGCCATCAGTGCCAGCAATCCCAGTGAGGGCCCTCTCGAGGAGCTCCGACAACTGGGCCTGGTAACCTTGTCGAAAAACAACCTGAGCGTTGTCGAAACCGCTGACGTAATCGTTCTGGCGGTAAAGCCTCAAATCATGCAGAGCGTCTGCGAAGAACTTGCAGCAGTTATTCGCACAGAGCAATTAGTGATTTCCGTAGCCGCCGGAGTCGCGGCAGACAGCCTGCATCGCTGGAGCGGTGGTCGGGCCGACATTGTTCGCTGCATGCCCAACACACCCTCGCAGCTAGCCGCAGGGGCGAGCGGCCTTTTCGCCCGGGCATCGGTGAGCGCAGCAAACCGTCAGCGCGCCGAGGAGGTTATGCGCGCCGTCGGATTAGTGCGCTGGGTCGAGGACGAAACCTTATTGCACGCTGTCACGGCTGTAGCTGGGTCAGCCCCCGCCTATTTCTTCCAGTTTATGGAGGCGATGATTGCCGAGGCCCAACGTATGGGTCTGGACGAGGAAACGGCGCGTACATTATGTGCTCAAACCTGCATCGGGGCGGGTCGTATGCTGGCAGAGGGCGATGTTGACGCCGGAGAACTTCGCCGACGCGTTTGCAGCCCTAATGGCGCAACAGAACGAGCGGTAGCTGCTTTTAGTGCAGCCGGTCTGGAACATATAGTGAGTAAGGCGATGCAGGAATGCTATGCACGCTCCGAAGAAATGGGCCGGGAACTATCCTAGGTCCAGAAACCCCTAAGCAAGCGTAGTTCAACAATGGAAGCCCATGAACACAATTAACGAAATTCTCGTATACCTGATCCAGACCGTGCTTGGGATCTATCTGTTGATCATGCTTATGCGCTTTATCCTTCAGCTGTCGCTCGCAGACTTTTACAATCCGATTTGCCAGTTTCTGGTCCGCGCTACAAATCCCATAGTTGTGCCTATGCGACGCCTGATTCCTGCGCGGGGCCGGCTTGATTTTGCTTCGCTGCTGCTTGCGGTGGTCATACAGTTATTGGGCATTGCCGCTATGCTCTTGCTAAACGGCGCTGGCTTACCGCCGGTAAGCCTGCTGCTGGCCTGGTCTGTCATCGGCGTCATTGGTCTTCTGGTGAAGATTTACTTTTTCGCCCTTCTGGGCATGATCATCCTCAGCTGGATTGCGCCGGGAACCTCAAATCCCGCCGCTTACCTGATGTTTCAGATTACCGAGCCAGTCATGGCACCGTTTCGAAAAATGCTTCCCTCCATGGGCGGCATGGATTTTTCGCCGATTCTGGTTTTCATCATTATTAATATTGTGCAAATCGCCCTGCGGAATTTTGCCGCGGGCCTGGGCCTTCACCCGGCTCTGGTAATGGGCATATAAGGCCAGGGATGCCCCGTGCAGGAACACTCCGTCGGCATAGTTAGCCCCCGCATTGAGCGCTTTGACGAGCCGCTCAGTCTTGTGTGCGGGCGCAATTTGCCGGCCTATGAGCTGATTTTTGAAACCTACGGCGAACTCAACGCCGATGCCAGCAATGCCATCCTGATTTGTCACGCGTTGTCGGGGCACCACCATGCCGCCGGCTATCACAGTGAAGACGAGCGTAAGCCGGGCTGGTGGGACGCCTGTATTGGACCGGGAAAACCCATTGATACGCGGCGCTTCTTTGTCGTATCCCTAAACAATCTGGGTGGCTGTCATGGCTCCACAGGACCAACCACAATAAACCCACAGACCGGAGAGGTTTTTGGGCCGGACTTCCCCCAGCCTCAAGTTGATGACTGGGTCGATGCACAGGCGCGGCTGGCGGATCGTCTGGGTATTCACTGCTGGGCGGCGGTAGTCGGAGGCAGCCTGGGTGGAATGCAGGCCATGTCCTGGTCCCTGCGTTATCCCAAGCGCTTGCGTCATTGTGTAGTGATCGCAGCGGCGATGAAACTCAGTGCCCAAAACATTGCCTTTAACGAGATCGCTCGCCGCGCCATTATGTCTGATCCGGGATTTGCGGACGGCCACTACCTGAAAAATGGAACCCAGCCGACCCAGGGTCTTGCCCTGGCGCGAATGGTGGGGCACATCACTTATCTTTCGGACGATGCCATGGCCTCGCGCTTTGGCCGGGAACTCCAGCCAAGTCATCCGGACGACGAAAACTCTGACGCACCGCAGTTTCAGATCGAAAGTTATCTGCGCTATCAGGGCGAGCAGTTTTCATCGGTGTTCGACGCTAACACCTATGTACTGATGACCCGCGCGCTGGACCACTTCGATTTAACGGCAGCCTACGGCGGTGACGCTATTACCGCATTTTCCCGGTCAAGCTGTGACTATCTCGTACTGTCTTTCTCTACCGACTGGCGGTTTTCACCGGCGCGATCCCGAGAAATCGTCGATGCTCTACTGGCTGCGGAGCGCCCGGTAAGCTATGCGGAGATTGAGGCTGATGAAGGCCACGATGCCTTTTTGTTGCCCATCCCGCGCTATCTCGCCGTGCTTGATGCCTACCTGAAAAGGATCGAGGTCTGATGCGCCAGGACCTTACCCACATCCTGCGCTGGATAAAATCCGGAGCCAGTGTTCTGGACCTGGGCTGTGGCAACGGTGAGTTTCTGGCGTTGATACAAAAGGAGCGCCATGCCCGCGTTATGGGTATCGAGATCGATCCCGACGCGATCACCTCGGCACTGGGTCGTGGCCTGAATATCATCGAGCAAAACCTCGACGATGGGCTCGCCAACTTCCCCGACCACAGTTTTGACATGGTCGTCATGGCCCATGCCCTGCAGGCAGTGCAATTCCCGGATCAGGTGTTGGAAGAGATGCTCAGGGTTGGTCGGGAGTGCGTGGTGACTTTTCCTAATTTTGGTCAGTGGCGGAGCCGTGTGCATCTGGCAACCCGAGGACGCATGCCGGTCTCCAAATTTATGCCCTACGACTGGTACAACACGCCAAATATCCACTTCTGCACTGTGCGGGACTTCGAGACACTTTGCCGTCAACGGGGGATACAAATTCTGGGGAGAGACATGATCGGCGGTAATGAGCGCGGTACCAGCCTGGCGCGCCGCTGGCCCAACCTTTTTGCAACAACAGCGATCTACCACATCAGCCGGTGAATATGATGACCCCTTCAGGAACAACCTATACCCGAACACAGAGTCTGCTTAGCTTACACAGATGGCTGAGAGCACTGCCACTGCTTTGCTTTATGTTCTGTGGATCAGCGCAGGCGCAATTGTCAGAGCGCTTTGGCGATTATGAATTGCACTACAGTGTTGTAAACACAACGTTTATAGAACCAGCAGTAGCAGCGCAATACGGACTTGCCAGGGGTAGTCGAAGAGCCATCATTAACCTGTCGTTGCGAGAGCATTTGGCCGACGGCAGCACAGCGGCCCGGGAGATGTCTTTGGAAGGTCGAAGCTGGGACCTCACTCAATCACAAGTGAACTTTGACTTTATTGAGGTGCGCGAAGGTCCCGCCTTGTACTACATCGGTGAGTTCAAGTTTATCAATCGGGAATGGCGCTTCTTTGAGATTAACTTTTCACCTGAAGGCACCGAGGAAACTTTTAGCGTTGAGTTCAAGCAGCAGATGTACATCAATGACTGACGCTATCGCTATGCCTCCTGGGCTTACCGTTTCGGGAGACATCGTTGTCGCAACGGGCAACCAGGGAAAGGTCGTAGAACTGGCACGCCTGTTTGCTCAGCTGCCGGTCAATCTCCGCCCCCAATCTCAATTTAAGGTCATCGCCGCAGAAGAGACTGGATTGACCTTTGTCGAAAATGCGATTCTAAAGGCGCGGGCCGTGGCGGAGCAGACCGGCCTGCCGGCACTCGCCGATGACTCCGGCCTGGAAGTCGATGCCTTGCTTGGGGCTCCCGGAGTGCATTCTGCGCGCTATGCCGAAGGCAGTGACGGCGATGACGAAGCAAACAAAAGCAAACTCATAAAAGCGATGGCCGAGGTCCCTGACGGCTTACGTCAGGCGCGCTTTCATTGCGTTTTGGTACTTCTAAGACATCCCAAGGACCCAGTGCCACTCATAGCACAGGGGCACTGGGAAGGCGTGATTCTTCGGGAGCCTCAGGGCGATGCCGGCTTTGGCTATGACCCGCTCTTCTTTGTACCCAGCCACGGCGTAAGCGCAGCGGAGCTGGACCCGGCAGTGAAGAACGCCATCAGTCATCGCGGGCGCGCCGCCGCAGATATGCTCGCGCTGCTTGGTCAGCACTGAAAACCTTACACTCAATGGAAGCGCCCCAGCTCGGACTGTACATCCATATCCCCTGGTGCGAACGCAAGTGCCCCTACTGCGATTTCAATTCTCACGAGGCCCCGGAGATTCCCGAGACTGCCTATACTGACGCGCTCATTGAAGATTTACTGAAGGAAACGCAGGATCAGCGTCGCGAGATAGACACCGTGTTTATTGGTGGAGGTACGCCAAGTCTGTTTAGCGTAGACGCCATTTCCCGGCTTCTGGACGCGGTACGCAGCGCTGGCTTGGCCGAGCGTGCAGAAGTCACCATGGAAGCCAACCCCGGCAGCGTCGAGACCGCTCGCCTGCAGGGATACACCCAGGCCGGAGTCACACGATTTTCCTTAGGTATACAAAGCTTCAACGACACCTGCCTGCAGTCTCTGGGGCGTATTCACGATAGTGATATGGCCCGCCGTGCGGCAGCCGCAGCCAGCACATCGGGAGCACGCAGCTACAACATTGATCTCATGCACGGGCTTCCAATGCAAGGTCTGGAGTGGGGACTTGAAGACATACGCAGCGCCCTGGCCCTGAAGCCACCGCATATTTCCTGGTACCAGCTCACTATTGAGCCCAACACCCGCTTTTATTCAAATCCACCGCGGCTTCCCTCGGAGTCTATCCTTGGCAACCTCGAAGATGAAGGCGCGCGCTTACTCAGTGCAGCGGGGTACCAGCGGTACGAAGTATCAGCCTGGGCGCAGCCGGGGCAGGAGTGTCAGCACAATCTCAACTACTGGCGCTTTGGCGACTATCTGGCCATCGGTGCTGGAGCCCATGGCAAGCTCAGCACAGAACACGGTCAAGTTTTTCGCTACAACAAAACCCGGCAGCCTGATGACTATCTGGCGACCGGAGGCACTGAGCGGCGAGCTATACGCTGGCTCGGTGAAAGCGACAGGCAGGGGGAGTTCATGCTCAATGCGCTGCGACTCTCCGCAGGCTTTAGTCTGGAACTATTCGAGGCTCGCACGGGACTGGACGCCCAGCGCATTGAGACCACGGTGACACGGTTGGTAGATCGGGGTTTGCTAAATCATAATCAAAGCCAGATCAGTACCACTGAACTTGGACGGCGCTTTTTAGACGATGTTGTGGGCGCGTTTTTCGTCGAGTCCTAAGCTTCGCTTGAGCGGCGATAGAGTAAATCCCAAACGCCATGCCCCAGACGCTGACCTCGAAGCTCAAATTTTGTAAGGGGGCGCTCTTGCGGCCGCGGCACATAAGTACCGTCACTCGCGCAGTTTTCAAGAGACGAGGCGGCATTGAGCACCTCTAGCATATGCTCAGCGTAGGGCTCCCAATCAGTTGCCAGATGCAACACGCCACCGGGGCTCAGGCGCGACACCAATAGCTCGGTAAACTCCGGCTGGATCAAGCGCCGCTTGTTGTGGCGTTTCTTGTGCCAAGGGTCGGGGAAAAAAATTTGCACGCGCTGTAAAGATCCCGGCGCGATGCAGTTCTCAAGAACTTCTACCGCGTCGTGACACATTACCCGGATGTTATTCAGGTCTCGCTCCAAAGCACCGTGAAGCAGGCGCCCCACACCTGGACGATGGACTTCCACACCCAAATACTGTGTAGCGGGTCGTTCAGCGGCCATATCCACCAGGGACTGCCCCATGCCAAAGCCGATCTCGAGCACGCGCTCACCGGCAGCACCAAACAATGCGTCGAAATCAAGGAGTTCGGGCGTGTAATCAATACCCCAGAGCGGCCAGCCCTCATCAAAGCCTCGTTGCTGAGCCTCCGTCATGCGCCCGGCACGGAGTACAAAGCTCTTGATGCGCCGCTGTTTTAGCGAACTATCTGTCACCGAATCATTGGCCCAGCAGCTGCCATCCAGCGGCAGCAAGACAGGCCCATCCTGCAATGAATGCCAAACCGCCAAGGGGCGTAACTGCGCCCAACCAGCGCAGGCCCGAAAAGCTCAAAATATAGAGGCTGCCGGAAAACAGCACGATGCCCAGCAGGAACAAGAACACACTGGACTTGAGGAGCATCGAAGAAGGGAACTGGGCAAGCAAAAGGCCTGCCGCAAGAAGCGCAAGACTGTGAAAAAACTGATACTGCACGGCGGTCTCGTAAACGCTGAGAGAGTAGGCATCAAAACGATCGCGGAGTGCGTGGGCACCAAAGGCACCGAAGGCAACCCCCAGTAGACCGCCAAGTGCCCCCAAGAAAAATGCTAGCTGTGCCATCTATAGCGCCAATCGAGTAATGAAAGAGTCCCGGTACCACAGCACCTTCGCATCACCTAAAACAATTAGGCGATCAGAACCTGCCGAATCTTTTTCATGGCGGCCTGCTCAAGCTGACGGATACGTTCTGCCGACACACCGTACTCTGCAGCCAGTTCATGCAGTGTCGCTTTATCGTCGGTGAGCCATCGCTGGGCAAGAATATTACGACTGCGTTCATCAAGATCTGCGATCGCAGCGTGTAACTGTGCCTGGCTGTCCGCCTGCCATTCGCTGTCCTCAACGTCGATGGCGGGATCTGCGGAACGATCTTCTAAATAGTACTGCGGGGCCTGCCAACCTTCGTCATCGTCGCTACCTGCGGGCGCGTCAAAGGCCACGTCGTGGCTACTCAGACGACCCTCCATGCGGTGGACCTCCTGAACATCGACACCCAGGTCATTAGCCACCGCCTTTGCTTCGTCAGCGCTAAGCCACGCCAGAGATTTCTTTGCGCCGCGCAGATTAAAGAACAACTTACGCTGGGCTTTAGTGGTCGCGACCTTCACGATGCGCCAATTGCGCAAAATATATTCGTGGATTTCAGCCTTGATCCAATGCACGGCAAAAGACACCAGACGCACGCCCTTGGTGGGATCAAAGCGCTTGACCGCCTTCATCAAGCCCACATTACCTTCCTGGATAAGATCGGCTTCTGCGAGACCATAGCCACGATAACTGCGTGCAATATGCGCAACAAAACGCAAATGCGACATGACCAGCTCCCGAGCAGCCTGCACGTCACCGTCGTAAAACAGTTTCTCTGCCAGCATGTGCTCTCGCTCTGCGCTGAGCACGGGCACACGGCCAACAGCCTGTACATAAGCAGCAAGGTTGGCGCCGGGAACCATTTGGTCAACGGCCAACATTTGTGTGCCCGGTACAGACGCCACTTCAAGATCGTCAGCGCCAAAGGCATTATCAAAAGTTGTAGCTGTCATCGGTGTAGTCATTAGTCCTGTCACGGCCTACTCCAAAACGGGGAACGGATTCTAGCACTCTCAGTATTAGAGTGCTAAATCAAGGAAAGTTCCCTCCACCCTATCGCTTATTCTATTTTGTTATATCGAATGCCTGTCTAACTCAGCGCGGCTCTATCGCCTTGAGGTGTCTTGCCACCGCGAGCCAGGCGCCAGTAAGGCCCAGCAGTGCGCCCAGCAGAACCAGTTGCAGGCTGTTGACGAGTCCCAGGCCCTGAAGAGCAAAAGTGCTCTGATAAGCAGCGGACAGGGCATTCACCGGCGATTCAAGTAACAGCGTGCCCAAGCTGACAAGGATAGCGGCTACTACACCACCACCCAAACCAAACCATAGCCCGGTGTACAGCAGCGGACGGCGCACAAAGGCGTCCGAGCCACCCACTAGCTTGACGATCACAATCTCGTCGCGGCGACTCTCGATCGCCAGGCGTATGGTGTTTCCCAACACCAGTACTACAGCGGCCAGCAGCAAGGCAGCAAGCAACTGAACGGAGCGACGCCCGAGTGTCATCAGGGACTGCAAACGTTGCAACCACAAGGTATCGAGGAGCGCCTCCTGTACAGCAGGCAATTCTTCGAGCTCAGCACGAAGAGCTCCCAGCGCTTCCGGCGCTGCAGCTACCGGGTCAATGAGGAGCAAATGCGGCAGCGGATTCTCTGGGAGGCCCTGAGCAAGCTCACCCATGCCCGAGCGCTCCACAAACTCTGCCAGCGCCTGATCACGGTCAATAAACTTCGCGCTTTTCACATCATCACGCTGCGCCAGAGTCAGGGCCAGGCTCCGGGCGTCCTCGGGCTGTGCATCCATTTGCAGGAATACCGACAGCTGCGCCGGCCGGTCCAAGTGCGCCGAAAGCTGCGCCACGTTATCCAGCACCACCCACAACCCACTGGGTAGGGCGATGGCAATACCAATCACCAACCAGGTCATAGCGCTTGAAACGGGTTGCTGCAGCACCTTGGCCAGACTTTCCGCAGCGGATTGGCTATGGTGCCGACGCCAGCCGCGCCAGCGCTGCACCCAGCGAATGCGTCGGGGCCGCGCATTGCCCCCTGCTGATTTAGCGGACTTACGCGCCATCAATAGTGATCTCAGGAGACACCAGGCGGCCATCCTTCAAGGTCAGAATACGATGTCGCAAGCGCGAGATCAGGGCCAGATCGTGGCTGGCGATGAGCACCGTCACACCCACGCGACTGAAGTCCACAAACAGTTGCATGATCTCTGCAGACAGCTCCGGATCAAGGTTGCCGGTGGGCTCGTCTGCCAGAAGAATAGAAGGCCGACCAACCACGGCGCGGGCAATACCCACACGCTGCTGCTCTCCGCCGGACAGGGCCAGAGGCATGGCCTGAACCCGGTCCAGCAAACCCACTTTATCCAGCGCAGCGTTTACCCGACGATTAATATCGCGATACTCAAAACCCGCGATCTGCAAAGGTAGCGCCACGTTGTCAAAAACCGGACGGTCCATAAGCAATTTGTGGTTCTGAAACACTACCCCAATAGACTGCCGATGGCGGGGAATGCTCCCCCGGCGGAACTTACCAAGGTCAGCGCCGGCAACAACCACACGACCGCGACTGGGCCGCTCCATAAGCATAATCAGTCGAAGGAGAGTGCTCTTACCGGCACCAGAATGACCGGTGAGAAATACCAGCTCCTCCTGATCTATAGAAAAGCTGACCTCGCGCAGCGCATCGTGGCTGTTGTCGTAGCGTTTGCTGACACGCTCGAAGCTGATCATGGCATAGGTCAATCGCGATCAAACAGCGCCTGTATAAACTCTTCGGCCACAAAGGGACGAAGGTCCAGAGCAGATTCTCCAACGCCAATAAAACGAATGGGCAGCCCCAGGCGTCTGGCGATAGCAAAGATAACGCCGCCTTTTGCTGTTCCATCGAGCTTGGTCAGCGTCAGCCCCGTGACCCCCACGGCATCGCGAAACTGCGAGGCCTGCGAGAGCGCATTTTGTCCCGTACCGGCATCAAGCACGAGCATCACCTCGTGAGGCGCCTGGGGGTTGAGCTTGCCCATCACCCGCACCACCTTACTCAGTTCGTCCATCAGGTGGCTTTTATTGGAGAGCCGCCCCGCAGTATCCGCAATAAGAACGTCGACGCCCCGGGCGGTGGCCGCCTGTAAGGCGTCATAAATCACTGAGGCGCTATCAGCGCCGGTGTGCTGCGCGATCACCGGTATATCGTGCCGCTCCCCCCAGTGCTGTAACTGCTCCACCGCGGCGGCGCGAAATGTATCGCCCGCAGCCAACATGACCGAGCGACCCTCTTCCTGAAAGCGTCGCGCCAACTTGCCGATGGTCGTGGTTTTACCTACCCCGTTAACACCGACCATGAGAATCACAAACGGCGCACCCGTACTCACATCAAGGTTTTTCTCGCAGGGCTGCAAAATGCTCTGGAGCTCTTCCCGCAGGCCCTGCATCAGCGCCTCTGGATCAGACAGCTCCTTGCGCGACACCCGGTCTGTGAGGTGGGCAATGATTTCACTGGTGGCTTCGATACCCACGTCTGCCATAAGAAGCTGTGATTCAAGTTCCTCGAGTAGATCAGCATCGATGGTTTTTCGACCCAAAAACAAATTGCCAAAACCGGCAGCCAAACTGTCGCTGGTACGGCCCAGGCCCCGCTTCAAACGACCAAAAAAGCCGGGGCCGGTAGGGTCCTTGTCATCCTCACTCGGCTCAGAATCGACGGGCGCGGGCACCTGCGACACATCCGGCGGGACATCTTCTTTGGCTTCTTCTGGCTTGGATCGGAAAAACTTCATCACTAAAAAGCTTCGACTCCGGCGTGTGTTGTCATCGGGTGTCTATCGTATCATCGCGGGGATTCAAGCTGCGATGGGAGTATCTTCTTGGGAGCAACAAAAGGGACAGGGCAGCTACGGATTATCGCCGGCCAGTGGCGGGGCCGAAAGCTGCCTGTGGCAAATCTTGCCGGTCTGCGCCCGTCTACAGATCGAATTCGCGAAACACTGTTTAACTGGCTCAGCCCGGACATAGTCGAAGCGCGCTGTCTGGACCTGTTTGCCGGCACCGGGGCATTGGGACTCGAAGCTCTGTCGCGAGGTGCAGCGTACTGCCAGTTTGTTGAGAACCAGGCACCTGCCGCTCATCTACTGCGGGACGCATTGGTAACTCTGCAAGCCGGCTCTCGTGGCGAGGTTCTTCAGGAGGACGCGACAAGGTTTCTGGCCCGAGCCGGAGAAGAGCCCTTTGATCTGGTGTTTCTCGACCCCCCTTTCGCCAGCAACCTCCTGGAGACCGCTTTGAATCAGCTCACAAACAGCCCCTTACTGAGCAAGGACGCGCTGATTTATCTGGAATATGCGCCGTCCCAAAACCCCGATATCCCAGCGAACTGGGAACAATATCGAAGCAAAAAGAGCGCGGGGGTGATCTACGAACTCTATCGCAGAGAGTCCCCCTGATTGAGAGGGGGGTGGCGATTGTTTAGTATCCCTGCTCCCTCTCAGTCGGATGCACCGTGTGGACAATCAAACTGTTATTTATCCCGGGACCTTTGATCCCATTACCAACGGGCATATAGATCTTGTTGAGCGCGCCGCCAAGTTGTTTGATCGCGTCGTTGTCGCCATCGCGTTTAGCGAGAAAAAAACACCGCTATTTGATCTGGATGAGCGCGTCGCTCTGTGTTCCGACGCTCTTTCGGGGTTCAAAAACGTGGAGGTAAAAGGGTTTAGCAACCTACTCACCGACTTTGCCATCAGCGAGAATGCGCGCTGCGTCTTGCGGGGGCTGCGCGCGGTGGCTGACTTTGAATATGAGTTCCAGCTGGCGAATATGAACCGGGCACTGTATCCCGAGTTCGAGAGCATCTTTCTCACCCCCAGCGAACACCTGTCATACATATCGTCATCGCTGGTTCGCGAAATCGCGGCATTGCAGGGAGATATCACTCCCTTTGTGCCGGGCAACGTTAGCGCGGCACTAGCACGGAAGTTCCCGAACTAATCTAAGAGGCTTTAATCAGCCGGGCAGAACCTGTGCCGGAGCTTACTGCTCTGGCTGGGCAGCAGCTGCTTCGGCTTCCTCTGCTTTACGGGCGCGTCGGCGTTCCGCGTCCTTGTAGCTGTATCCAGAAACCCTGCAACCAAGACAGCGCACAAAAGTTTCTTTTCCCGGGCCAAGCACAAGGTTTTCAGCTGACTCGGATACCGAACCCGCCAAAGCGGTAAACGGCAAAGAGATGATAAAGGCAGCACCGCCTACAGCAGTCATGACAAGGCCAATGGGACGCGCCACAACGAGATCACCGGCCATGGCGAAAGCATTTGGCTTTTCATCAATAGAACTCTGGGCAAACACCGACGGCGCCAACAATAGCGCGACAAGGACCAGGCCAATCTGACGTTTTACTTGCAGTATCTGAGCTAACACGTTGTTTCCTCCGCAATAGGGGCTGTTTGAGCTCTCCCCAAGTGTACCCAGATCAGCGCTGACAGGCTATGCAATAAACACTCGCCCGCTGACCGATAACTTTGTCTCTCAACGCCTTCCCGCAGGCCTTACAAGGCTCTCCTGCGCGCCCGTAGACATACAGCTGCTGGGCGAAGTACCCCGGCTTGCCATCACCCCCTACAAAGTCACGAAGCGTAGTACCACCCTGATCTATAGCGTTAGTAAGTACTTGCTTTATGTGCCCGGCAAGGGTCTCGTAGCGCGCCAGGGATACGCGTTTTGCCGCGCGGTCCGGACGTATTCCTGCAAGGTACAGCGCCTCACTAGCGTAAATATTACCGACGCCAACAACCGTAGCGCCATCCATTATGAATGGCTTAATCGCAAGTTTACGTCCCCGGGAGAGCTCAAAGAGGCGCCCGCCATCGAAGTCCTGCGATAAGGGCTCTGGACCCAACTTAGCCAGAGGCGCGAGCGGCTCGCCGGTGGCAAACCACTGAAAACTTCCAAAGCGTCGCGGATCGTTGTAACGCAGCACGGCCCCGCTATCGAGCTTTATATCGATGTGGTCATGTTTAGCGACAGTCTGAGGCTCCAGGAGTACGCGCAGTGAACCAGACATACCCAGATGCACGATTAGGGTTCCACGATCCATGCGAAACAGCAGGTATTTTGCACGACGCTCCAACGCAAGAATGGCCTGCCCGTGGAGAATCTCTGGCAGAGACGAAAGCACGGGCCAACGCAAGCGGGTGTCTCTAAGTGTGACGGCGACGACACGACGACCCTCGCTGTGGGCACGCAGGCCTCGACGAGTCGTCTCGACTTCAGGTAGTTCAGGCATGGGCGCGACTCCCTGGCTTATCTTTGGGAACAAAAAGCTTTAGGTACAAAAAACCCCGGCAATTGCCAGGGTTTTTATAGATGCCGTGTCTGACTCTCAGACGACAGCGGGACAACAAAACTTACTTAATTTTGCCTTCCTTATACATCACGTGCTTACGAGCCACGGGATCGTACTTCTTCATTTCCAGCTTGTCGGGAGTGGTGCGCTTGTTCTTGTCCGTGGTGTAAAAATGCCCGGTACCCGCGCTGGAGTTCATGCGAACTTTTTCTCTCATGATGCTACCTCTTCAAATCTTTGAAAGTGAGTCGCGCTGCGTACTCAGACTTTTTCGCCACGTGCTCGCAATTCGCCAAGAACGGTTTCGATGCCTTTCTTGTCGATGATGCGCATGCCCTTGCTTGAGACACGCAAGCGCACAAAGCGCTTTTCGGACTCAACCCAGAAACGATGCTGGTGCAAATTAGGCAGGAACCGGCGACGCGTGCGGTTCTTTGCGTGGGATACGTTGTTACCGGTTACCGGTCGCTTACCGGTGACCTGACAGACTCTGGCCATGATTTCCTCGCTGGACCCGAGCTGCTAAGCACCATGTGATGGTTGCTTACTCAGGCAAAAGCACTAATTTTCAATAAGTTACGCGTTTTGGGGTGTATTAAGGGAAGCTCCCCAATTCGCGGAGCGCGACTTTATACCAGAAGCACCCCCGCCGGGCAAGCAAAGACGGGGGATAAAGTTAAGTTCATCGCTGACTTCCCGGGTCGTCGTTCCTGAACCTGGTAGACGTTTTCGGCGCTTCGACCCCGCCGAGCCTTTGAGTCGGCGAGACAGACGGCAGCCCCTTGAGCTGCTCGCGCATCTCCAGCAGAGCCTCAGCACTGTTAGGCGCGCTCGACGGACGCTCAAAGGACTTCCGCCCGCCTCGCCTAGTCAGGTCTAGATTGAGATGGTTGTGCCAGCAGTGACATGTCATGACTAAGGGTGGCGGTTCGACGCCGCTTTGCTCGAGCGTCCGTCGAGCGCGCTGTTTAAAACCCGGGGGCCGATGGAGATGCGCGAGCAGCTCGAGTAGAGCGGGGTCGAAGCGCTCGGAGAGTCAAGAAAGGCAATCGATCTGCGCCTAAATCAAACCGGCTTCTGCAAAGGAGTAACACTTACCCCTCCCGACAATCACGTGGTCCAGCACCGGCACGTCCACCAGGGCAAGCGCATCACGCAAACGCTCGGTAATCCTGCGATCTGCAGCCGATGGCTGAGTGATTCCGGAGGGGTGATTATGCGCAAGAATCAGTGCGGCTGCCCGGTATTGCAGAGCGCGAACTACCACCTCTCTTGGGTATACAGCTGCACCATCAAGCGTACCCAAAAATATGTCATCACAGCGCAATAACCGATGCTGAGAGTCTAGAAACAGACAACAAAACACCTCTCGGGACCGCGTACCCAAATGATGTTGCAGGAACAGACGCGTGCGCTGAGGGCTGCTCATCACATCGCGCTGCGTTAGCGGCTGCTGTGCACAACGTCTTGCAAGCTCCCGAGCCGCCAACAAACGCGATACCGTGGCCGGCCCCAGGCCCGGCTCTTCAAGTAGCTCCCGCTGGTCTGCAGCGAATAAACCCGCGAGCCCCTCGGGACGCCTCAGTAGCAAAGCAGCACGCTGAGTAAGGCACTTTGTGGCGCTGCCCCGAGGCAAAAGCAGCCCCAGTAACTCAGCATCAGAGAGCGCCGCTGCGCCACGGCCCAGTAACTTGTCGCGCACAGACTCGCTTAGCAATGCTCCGCAAAATGACATAGCCCACTCCTCCCTGAGTGTTTGATCGCAGTGCAGCCCGTGTCATCCACAGGCGCAAATGTTATCGTCCGCCGAGCCTTATTTTCCCAAGGTATGTGAGCTAATGGGACATCTAAACAATCGTCGGATACTTCTGGCCGTTTGCGGCGGAATAGCCGCTTACAAATCAGCTGAGCTGGTGCGCAAGCTCCAGGATTCGGGGGCAGAAGTGCGCGTAATCATGACGCGCGGCGCGCAGGAGTTCATCACACCCCTGACACTCCAGGCGCTGTCGGGGCACACCGTGCACCACAGTCTCTTGGACGAAGAAGCTGAGCGGGGAATGGGGCATATTGAACTGGCTCGCTGGGCAGACCTTATGCTGGTTGCCCCGGCGACCGCGGACTGCATCGCTCGCCTTGCAGCAGGGCGCGCGGACGACTTGCTGACCACGGTGGCCCTTGCCACAGCTGCACCGATGTTGCTGGCTCCGGCGATGAACCAGCAAATGTGGAAGGACCTTGCTACGCAGGACAATCTGGCGACGCTGGCTACCCGGGGCATTCATTTTGCCGGACCGGACAGTGGCGAACAGGCCTGCGGTGATATTGGACCCGGGCGGATGTTGGATCCGATGGCCATTGTGGAACATGCCGCATCGTTATTTGAAAGTGGTGCTTTGGCGGGTCAGCGGGTGGTGATTACCGCCGGACCCACACGGGAGCCGCTGGACCCCGTTCGATACATCTCCAATCACTCCTCCGGCAAAATGGGCTACGCCCTTGCCCGCGCTGCAATCGATGCCGGTGCCAGTGTGCAACTCGTTTCGGGGCCCGTGGCGATCCCCGTACCGGAGCGCGCGGACTGTCGTTCGGTGACCACCGCACAGGAAATGCTGGATGTTTGTATGGAGCTGGTGGAGCACTGCGATATTTTTATCGGCTGTGCCGCTGTGGCCGATTATCGCCCCCTGATCGAGTCGGAACAAAAAATCAAAAAATCCAGTGAAGAGATGTCTCTAAAGCTCACCAGGAACCCGGATGTTCTGGCGACTGTAGCCGGTCATGCAGCCAAACCCTTTAGCGTGGGGTTTGCGGCAGAAACGGAGAACCTGCGGGAGCACGCCTTGGGCAAGCTTGAGCGTAAAGGGCTGAGTATGATCGTTGCTAACGATGTCAGCGACAGCAGTATTGGATTCAACAGTGAAAACAACGCGGCGTTATTGCTATGGCGAGATGCAAATGGCAACGGTGAACTTGATGTAGAGCAGTGCTCGAAAGATGTTCTTGCAGGTATCGTTATTGCGCAGATCGCCAAACTTCGGCAGGTCTAACGCAGAATTACTGATAACAGCCACCGATTCCAGTTCGGCGCTCGAGCGTCTATTATGAGCTCACACAATAAACGCGCCCTGCTCGGCAGACGCTAGGGACCTCACAGATGAAGCTTAAACTCCCCGGAAACAGCAAATCACTACCGGGCAAAGTCTCCACCGATGAACAGCGCAGTAGCCATGGAGTTAATGCGCAGGGCAACATGCTACGCGCATCGCTCCTTACAGGCTTTGCCGTCGTTTTGGTGCCTCTTCTGCTGGCGATCGCGTACCTGGCATTACTCCAGGCTCCGGCTCAGAAATCCGCACTTATCGAACAGGCTTCCGACGGCTATGCAGCGCAACAGGCACGCTATATCGGGGACTCAATTGCAACGCTCAGATCCCGGGTAGATTCAGCGGTCCGCTCTCCCTTGGCACTCCAAGCTATTGCCGAACAAAACCCGGCAGATATACGTCTGGTCGAACAGGCAATGCTGGACTATTTCCCTGAGGCAGTAAGCCTTCGGCTGCTGCCCCTGAGCGACATGGGGACGGCTGACCTCGCGGGCGGTTTTGAGGGCCTTCGCAACCACATCGAAGTTGACCTGGTCAGACGTGTCAGCAACAACGAGCCTGCGGAACCCGAGGCCTATCAATTTGAAGGTCAGTGGCTGGCATCTCTCGCACAGGTGACTACCCATCCGCGCCTGCCCTCCCGACGGGCCGTTGTACTGCTAACGGTTGATGCGAGCACGCTCGAAGCCATGCTTAGCTACCCTCAGGGCATGATCGGCGAATTTGTTCTGGAGCAGCGGGTCTACAGCGAAGGTGTAGACCGCGATATTCGGATCGCCAGCCAGGGCTCAGGCGCGACATTTAATGCCAGCAGAGCCGATATCGACGAAACCCCCTGGCGCATTCTGTTTACTCCATCAGCGACGCTCATCGATGAAGTCAGCAGCCACGTACGCCCACCTTACGAAATTCTGGCTTTGGTCCTGGCCTGTTGTCTGGCCGGATTTTTCCTGGCGCTGCAACGAAGTAGCAAAGCACTTGAAAGCGAAATTTCACGCATCGTTGATGGCGCAGAGCACCGCACAGCTCTGGACGTGCATATTCCACAACTGGTGCCTCTGGCCAAAGACCTGAGAAAACTAACCTTGCGTCGGGCCCGCATGGGCAACACCAGTAATATCGTTCCTGCAGTAGATACGCGCACAGCAGGATCGAGCAATACCGCCATGACATCGGTGGAAGGGCCAGCTACCCGTGGCCTACCGCCCAATATTTTCCGCGCCTATGACATCCGCGGCATCGCAGACAGCGACCTGGATGATGAAACGGTATTCCGTATTGGGAGCGCCATTGCCACTATCGCCGGGGAACTGGGTGAGCAGACACTGTGCATTGGCTACGACGGACGAGCCAGTAGCAGCCGCATCAAAGGCGTTTTGGAGAAGGCGATATTGCAGGCAGGTAGGGACGTGATAGACATCGGTCTGGTGCCCACACCCTTACTGTATTTTGCGACCTCTTTACTGGAAGCAAAGTCCGGCGTCATGATCACCGGCAGCCACAATCCGGCTGAATACAACGGAATGAAGATCGTGCTGAAAGGGCAGACTATTGCTGAGGGCACCATCGAAAAAATTCGCAACATCGCCCAGACCGGCCGCTTCAGTAAGGGCACGGGGCACCTGATTCAGCGTGACGTAGTGAGCGAGTATCTGGACGAGGTAGTCAGTGATATCGCCATCGCAGTGCCCCTGAAAATTGTGGTCGATGCGGGCAACGGTGCCACGGGACACATTGCCCCGGCGCTTCTTGAGGAGCTTGGCTGTGAGGTCATTCCACTGTTTTGTGAAGTCGACGGACGCTTTCCGAATCGCTCCCCCGATACCAGCAACGAGGACAACCTCAGTGCACTGGTAAGAGAAGTCGTCTCTAATGACGCCGACTTTGGCGTCGCCTATGACGGTGATGGCGATCGGCTAGTGGTGGTGACGGGCGCGGGCAAGATCATTCGCAGCGACACACTCATGATGATTTTTGCCAGAGATGTGGTGACCCGAAACCCCGGTGCGGACGTGGTTTACGACGTGAAGTGCAGCCGCAATCTGGCCCAGCTCATCACCGGTCTTGGTGGGCGCCCGGTGCTGTGGAAGACCGGTCATGCATTGATGAAAGAAAAGATGGTGGAGACCGGAGCGTTGCTGGGTGGCGAGTTTTCCGGGCACATTTTCTTTGGCGAACGTTGGTACGGTTTCGACGATGGTATGTACGCCACCGGCCGCCTGGCAGAGATACTGTCGTCTCAGGATCAGAACCTCGACGACTTTATTGCCGATCTACCTATTGCGGTGAGCACCCCTGAGATTTTGATTCCCGTACCCGACGATGAAAAGTTCGCGATGATGCAGAAGTTCATTGATTCTGCCCGCTTCGCTGATGGAAAACCCAACAACCTCGACGGCCTTCGAGTCGATTTTCAGGACGGCTGGGGATTACTGAGAGCCTCCAATACAGGGCCAGCACTCACCGCACGATTTGAGGCCGGTGATGAAGCGGGACTCGAAAGAATCCGGACGCTGTTTCGAGAACAGCTCGCGGCCGTAGCACCGGATCTTACGATGCCATTTTAAGAGGCCTCGCCCCAGGCCTCAACCCAAGGACCCAACATGTCGCTCACACCGGACTCCGCCATGAACGCTGCGCGCGTTCTCACCGAAGCCCTACCCTACATTCAGCGCTTTACCGGCCGCACCATTGTGGTGAAGTTCGGCGGGAATGCCATGGTCGACCCGGCGCTGCACGAAAGCTTTGCCCGGGACATCGTGCTCATGAAGCTGGTGGGTATGAACCCGGTAGTCGTCCACGGCGGGGGACCCCAGATTGGTGACTTGCTTAAAAAACTCAGTATCGAAAGTGAGTTTATCGACGGTATGCGTGTGACTGACTCTCAAACCATGGACGTTGTTGAAATGGTTCTGGGAGGTAGCGTCAATAAAGAGATCGTTTCATCGATCAGCCGAAATGGCGGCAAAGCCATTGGGGTATCAGGAAAAGATGGCCGACTGATCCGCGCCCAGCGCATGCAAGTCACCCGACACACGCCCGGGTTAGACGCAGCGGAGATTATTGATATTGGGCAGGTTGGTGAAGTGCAGCAGATCGACCGGGAGATTCTCGATGTCATCCTCGACAGTGACTTCATCCCCGTGATCGCACCCATAGGCGCCGATGACGAGGGCAACACCTACAACATCAATGCAGATCTTGTCGCAGGCAAAATAGCCCAGGTCATGCAGGCAGAAAAGCTGATGCTCCTGACAAATGTCGAGGGTCTACTCGATGCCACCGGCGCCGTACTTACCGGACTATCCACGGCAAGGGTGGACGAGTTGATTGCCGATGGCACCGTTCACGGCGGGATGCTTCCCAAGATTGGCTGTGCACTGGAAGCGGTGAAGTCCGGGGTCGCCTCGGCACACATTGTTGACGGTCGCGTCCCCCACGCCGTGCTGTTGGAAATCTTCACAGACGAGGGCATGGGAACCAAAATTACCCCTCGCGGCGAAGATTAGGCATTTAGGGGCAACACTTTTGCGGTGGCGTATTGCCCCGATGCAGGGCAATCGCTAGGATGCTTGTTCTAGCCAATTTATGAGCCTCCTATGCCGAGAAATGTCCAGCGCCGTCAGCAGATACTAGAGGCCCTGGCGCAAATGCTGGAAGACAACCCCGGCGACCGAATAACCACGGCCCGTCTGGCTGCCAAGGTTGGAGTCTCTGAAGCAGCGCTGTATCGACACTTTCCCAGTAAAGCCAAGATGTTCGAGGAACTCATTGAGTTCATAGAAGACACGCTGTTTCAGCGCATAACACTGATAATGCAGGAAGAGGAGGGCGTTACGGCGCGCTGTAATCACATCCTATACCTGCTCATTACCTTTGCTGAGCGCAACCCGGGCATCAGCCGTGTACTCACCGGCGAAGCATTAACCGGAGAAACCGAACGCCTACGCCACAGGGTTAATCAAGTACTGGAGCGGGTCGAAACACAAATTCGCCAGGTTCTCAGAGAAGCGGAATTACGCGAAAGTTTGCGGCCAATGCTGGCCTTGCCCGAAGCGGCTAACCTGTTGCTTGCCTGCGCAGAAGGTCGGATTTCCCAATTCGTACGGAGTGAGTTCAAACGCAGCCCGAGCGCCGGCTGGGAGCAACAGTTCTCGTATTTAATGAAAGACTTTTTTAAGGAAGTACCTTCTACAACCCAGAGTGTGACTCCAAGGCAGCCAGAAGCGAGTTCGCAATAGGCGGGGGATTACACCTGCTGTGGAATCAGCATTGCTAAAACCGGTCTAATTCTCTGCCGCGGACATCGAGTTGCGCATTTCTACAACATCCAAAAGCGTAGCAAACCGCTCCATATCTTTCTGGTAATTAGCCTCTACTGTCGCAATCTCCAATTGACGGTCGCTCACAGCGCGCTCAGTGGCTGCAATCTCGGTCTGTAGATCATCAATTGCTGATAGATGCTCAACATTCACCGCGTTGCCCAGACGCTCCTGGTCTGCCGCAAGCGCCTGGTAATTTTCTACCTGCTGCTTGAGAGAACGCAACTTGCCTTTGAGAATACTCACGCGGATACGCAGGTCTCGAAGCTCCCGGTCCCGGGCAGCTTCGATATCTTCAATAGTGCTATAGCGCAGAAGCAAGGACTCGTCCCAACGGCGCAGTCGTTCACGTTCTTCGGTCGCTTCGCGCTCTCGTCTGGCTTCGCTGTCGAGACCCTCGCGCTCGCCATCGGCCAAGGTCCTGGGCACAACCGCTACCAAAGCACCGGTAGCACTGAGTATATCGTAGCCGTTGGCCACGAACTCCGGTGGTACCTGATAACCGACGACTTTATTACCTTCAGCGTTGATATAACGGTACATCTGCCGACTCTGGGCAGACGCCTGCAGTGCCATCAGGCCGATAAAAAATATCAGTCCGACAAGAAAAAATTTGCTACGAAAAACCATCATTTGCGTAATATAGGCTCGCCGGTGATGCACCACAAGTCACACACCATACTGCTCCCGATAAGCTCTCAGCGCTGATAGCGCCCCCTCGGGCACCTCGCCATGGCTTACAGTCTCGTCTTCCAGATAGGTAATGAGATCCTGCATAGCGATGATGTTGTATACCGGCACCTTCCAGCGCTCCTCTATTTCCTGAATGGCAGAGAGCTCTCCCTGTCCCCGCTCCTGACGATTAAGACCGATCACCACCCCGGCAAGTTCCGCGCCGGCGGCGCTGATCATGTCGATAACCTCGGCAACCGCCGTGCCGGCGGTAATCACGTCGTCAATCACCAGAACCCGTCCACGCAGGGGCGCACCCACTAAAACTCCACCTTCGCCGTGGCTTTTGGCTTCTTTTCGGTTGTAGGCAAAGGGAACATCAAGGCCATGATTATTCGCCAGGGCCACAGCAGTGGTGGTCGCCAAGGGAATACCCTTGTAAGCCGGCCCCAACAGAACATCAAACTTTACGCCGGAATCTACGATGCACTGCGCGTAATGGCGGCCCAGAGCGGCAAGCGCCGCTCCACTGTCAAAAGCGCCTGCATTGAAGAAATAAGGACTCTGGCGCCCTGATTTCAATGTGAAATCACCAAATCGCAAAACGTCGCAGCGTCTCGCCAGGTCAATAAAGTCGCGTTGATAGGCTTTCATGAGGGGTCCAGACAATGAATGGAAAGTTACGCTGTGAGTGTATTCTGTCATCTGCCGTTTCTGTATCATAGCGCCTCGAAACATTAGAGGTTCGCAATGAGAATCATCAGCTTCAGCGCAGATGGGTTGCGTGAAGCCGCCAAACGGGGTTTTTACGACTGGCTATCCCGTCAGGACGCCGATTTCATCTGCATTCAGGATATCCGCTGTTCTGAATACGACTTGCAAGATGATGTCTTCTTCCCCAGCGACTACAACGCCTACTTTTTTGACGACGTAAACGGTAAAGATAACGGGGTCGCTATCTATTGCCGCACGCTGCCCAAGGCCATTATGACTGGCCTGGGTTTTGCGGATTTTGATATGCAGGGTCGGTACATCCAGGCGGACTACGGCGAGCTTTCTATCGGCTGTCTTTTGGCACCGGTGGCCAGTGATTGCGCCACTGAAGAGCAAACGACCAAAAACGAGTTTTTCTCTTTGCTGGGCGCTCATCTTGAGAAGGTGCGCAACAAACGCCGCAAATTCGTGATCTGTGGAAACTGGCGTATCGCCCACACCGCAGCCGACATGCAAAACAGTGCCGAAAACAGCAATCGCTCAGGCTTTCTTCCAGAAGAACGTCAGTGGATAGACGAATTGCTCGACAATGGTTATCGAGATGCGTTCCGACAGGTGAGTACTGACAGCGATGCTTACACCTATTGGCCGCAAGAACGTGGCGAGGACGGTTGGCGAATTGACCTGCAAATCATCTCTGAAGAACTTCAATACAGCGTAGAACACGCTGCAATCTACACCGGCGATAGCTTCTCCCGCCATGCGCCGGTGATCATAGATTACGATATCGACCTGTAAAGCCAGACTAAGGCTCAGCCTGCTGCCAGGGCCTCGCGTTGACGCTCGATGAGTGTAGAAATACCGCCGCTGGCCAGATTCAGCATCTGATCAAGCTCCGTACGTGAGAAAGGCGCCGCCTCAGCGGTTCCCTGCACCTCAATAAACTCGCCATGTTCGGCCATGACAACGTTCAGGTCGGTATCCGCTTTAGAGTCTTCTATGTAATCGAGATCAAGTACCGCTTCTCCTCGATACACGCCCACCGAAACAGATGCGACGAAATGCCGCAGGGGGTCTGTACTGATTTTTTTGTCACGCTGAAGTCCATTGATGGCATCGACAAGCGCAACAAAAGCACCGGTAATCGATGCGGTGCGGGTGCCACCGTCTGCCTGAATCACATCGCAATCCAGGGTGATGGTGTGTTCACCCAGCTTTGACAAATCTACCGCAGCGCGAAGAGAACGACCGATCAGCCGCTGAATCTCCTGTGTACGACCACCCTGTTTCCCTCGGGCGGCCTCCCGGCCCATACGCGAGCCCGTAGAGCGGGGCAGCATTCCATATTCCGCGGTGATCCAACCCGAGTTCTTACCACGCAAGAAGCGCGGAACGCTGTCTTCAACGCTCGCAGTACAAATCACACGAGTATCACCGAAGCTCACTAAAACTGAGCCCTCGGCGTGGCAGGTAAATTGGCGCTGAATGGAAATGTCGCGCAGTTGGTCGGTAGCCCGCCCACTGGGTCTTGGCATCTGGGAAATTCCTTGTTTACATGAAAGCGCGCAGTATACGCTGCCAAGACATCGGCTGAGGCAAAGCCGACCGCCAATACGCTCCAATTAGTACTAAGGACCCGCTAAATGACGCTGCACAGTATGACCGCTTTCGCCCGGGAGACCGCCTCAGCGCCTACCACACTGGTAGTAGAGCTGCGCAGCGTCAATCATCGTTATCTGGACTGTCACTTCAAGCTCCCGGATAGTCTTCGGGCTCTGGAACCCAAGCTTCGCGATGGGCTTGCCAAGACCTTGAAACGCGGCAAGCTGGATTGCCATATCCGCGTGGTCGACGCTGCGAATAAAGACTCCCTGGAGGTCAACCCTGAGCGTCTGGCATCACTGCTCAAGGCACTTGACCAGATACGTGCGCAAACGGCCGATGCCAGCGCGCCGAACACTCTGGAGCTACTGCAATTTCCCGGCGTCTGTCAGGCACAGGAGTTGGAGGAGTCGACAGTACAACAAGCCGCCTTTCGGGTTTTTGAATCCGCGCTGCAGAACCTGCAGGAGAGCCGGGCGCGGGAAGGATTGCATCTGGAAGAATTTCTACGCCGCCGCTTGGCAGGGATTGGCAAAGAGGTAGAAGCACTTCGCCTGGCTCTCCCGGCACTGCGCAACCGACAGGAAGAACGACTGCGTAAGCGCCTGGATGAGCTTGAACAACCGCTGGACGAGGGTCGCATAGAGCAGGAACTGGTTATGCTCCTGCAAAAAGCTGATGTGGAAGAAGAACTTGATCGCCTGGAAGCACACATCGACGAGACCACGCGAATTTTGGACAAAGGTGGTCCCTGCGGGCGACGCCTTGATTTTTTGATGCAGGAACTCAATCGCGAAGCCAATACTCTGTCATCAAAAGCGACCACAAGCAGCACTACGCAAAGTGCCGTCGAATTAAAAGTACTCATCGAGCAGATGCGTGAGCAAGTTCAGAACATCGAGTAAATCGCAGCCAAATACAGTCGCAAAAAAGCTCGTGCTACCGTAATCTGCGTTTTGCCGCAGCCAGACCCAAACTGGGGACCGACATCGACATGCAACAACAATCCGGCACACTGTTTACTATTTCCGCTCCCTCCGGCGCTGGCAAAACCAGCCTGGTGCGGGCCTTGGTAGACGCCGAACCCTGCCTGCAGGTATCCGTATCACACACCACTCGGCCAATTCGGCCCGGTGAAACCGATGGCGTGAATTACAATTTTTGTGATCGCTCCGCGTTTGAGAGCATGCTCAATGAAGGCGCGTTTTTGGAATATGCGGAGGTTTTTGGGAATCTTTATGGAACTTCCCAGAAATTTGTAGAAGATCAGCTTGCATCAGACGCTGATGTCATGTTGGAAATTGACTGGCAAGGAGCACGCCAGGTAAAGCGCTTACTGCCCGCGACCTGCTCTATATTTGTATTGCCGCCCTCAGAAAAAGCCCTCCGCGATCGCCTAAGCCAGCGCGGTCAGGACGACATGGATACCATCGAGAGGCGCATGGCCGCCGCAGTGTCCGAGATGTCACATTACGTCGAGGCCGATTACCTGGTGATCAACGACGTGTTTGACGAAGCCCTGCTCGAGCTGCAGGCGATAGTTCGGTCCCAGCGCCTGCAGACCGAGAAACAGGCTCACCGCCACAGCGCACAGCTTAAAGCGCTGCTCGAATAAAGGTCTGCACTGCAGCGACAAAGCTGCCCGGGACACGCAAGATTACCGATTTTGAGCGCGCATATAGCAAAGGCTTTGGGCTATAATGGCCGGCTTTTCGGTGCTCACGTTCGTGCGTCCCGACTCAATACCAGTCCAGTGGGCTGATTTGAGAGCTTACTGAAACTTATTGTTGGGAAGAAATATGGCACGTGTAACTGTAGAGGACTGCCTCGAGTCCGTAGACAACCGTTTTGAGTTGGTCATGGTTGCGAGCAAGCGAGCTCGTCAACTGGCGACCGGCGGCAAAGAGCCTCTGGTACAGGAAGAGTCCGACAAGCCCACTGTGATCGCCTTGCGCGAAATCGCCGAAGGCCTGGTGACACCGGACATGCTCAATCGTGAAGACGAGCTGGACGCCGAGGAAGAACTCGCCGAAGTGATGGGTGCAAGCGAAAGCTTCTAAGCTCCTGAATGACTGCAGCGGCTACACGACCTGTAGCACGCTGCTTTCAGACTCGCCCAAGAGTCACCTCGAACTCTGGCGGCCCTCGCGGTAAGAGCCGCGACATATCATGCAGACCATTGATTCTCTCGATGCCGACCTGCGGTCCTATTTGGACGAACAGCAAAGCACGCTCGTACGACGCGCCTACTATTATGCAGAACAAGCTCATTTTGGTCAGCAACGACGCAGCGGTGAACCCTACGTAACGCACCCCCTGGCCGTCGCCGGCATTCTCGCCGAAATGCACATGGATCATCAGAGCCTGATGGCCGCCATGCTGCACGACGTCATTGAAGATACCGGCATAGACAAGGGTGCCATCGAGTCACAGTTTGGTGAATCGGTTGCCGAACTGGTTGACGGTGTAAGCAAGCTCACCCAGATTGAATTCGACACCCTCGAAGAAAAACAGGCCGAGAACTTCCAGAAGATGGCCCTGGCCATGGCCCGGGACATCCGCGTGATTCTGGTGAAACTCGCAGATCGACTGCACAACATGCGCACCCTTGGCGTGTTGCCCACCGCCAAAGCCCGACGCATAGCCAAAGAAACTCTGGATATATACGCACCTATTGCCATGCGCCTGGGGATGAATTCCGTACGTATGGAGTTTGAAGATCTGGGCTTCAGCGCGCTCTATCCCATGCGCGCACGCAGAATCGAAGCGGCTCGCCGTGCCGCTCGCGGCAACCGCATGGAGCTGGTGGACAAGATGCGCAGCCAGATCGAGAACGCTCTGGCGCAGGATGGCTACGAAGCCACCGTCATCGGACGAGAAAAACACCTTTACAGCATTTATAAAAAGATGCGCGCCAAAAAGAAGTCCTTTTCAGAAATTATGGACATCTATGCATTTAGAGTGGTCGTGGATTCTGTAGACAGCTGTTACCGCGTGCTTGGATGTATTCACTCGCTGTACAAACCCGTGCCCGGAGAGTTCAAGGATTACATTGCGATACCCAAGGCCAACGGCTATCAGTCACTGCACACCGTGACCATGGGTATGCATGGCGTGCCTATCGAAATTCAGATTCGCACCCGTGAGATGGAAGACATGGCCAACAACGGCATTGCGGCGCACTGGCTATATAAGACCGATTCGGACACCGTTAACGGATCTCACGCGCGGGCCCGACAGTGGGTACAGGGCCTTCTGGAGATGCAGCAGCGCGCAGGGAACAGCCTGGAGTTCATCGAGAACGTCAAGATTGATCTCTTCCCCGATGAGATTTACATCTTCACGCCCAAAGGCAGCATCATGGAATTGCCCCGGGGTGCGACAGCGGTGGACTTTGCCTACGCCGTGCACACCGAACTGGGTAACACCTGCGTTGCCTGTCGAATTAATAGACGCCTGGCACCCCTGTCTGAGCCCCTGCAAAGTGGCCAGACCGTAGAAGTGATCACAGCCACCGGCGCCCGCCCTAATCCATCATGGTTTAACTATGCGATTACCGCCAAGGCGCGCAGTAACATTCGCCATTACCTCAAACACCAGACCCAGGAAGACGCCGTCGCTCTGGGTCGCAGGCTATTGGACAAGTCCCTGGCTGGCTTTGAACTGAACATCACGGAATTATCCGAGGCACGCCTGAACAACTACCTGGAAAGTGCAGGACTTGGCACTCTGGATGAGCTACTGGCAGAACTGGCCCAGGGGAAACGTTTACCCGGTGTCGTGGCATCGCAACTTGCCGGAGAAACAAACACCGAGGGTCCTACACCTCAACCCGGCAGCGATACACCCCTGGCAATTCGCGGCACCGAAGGATTTATGGTCAGCTACGCCCGCTGCTGCAGGCCCTTACCGGGTGACTCTATAGCCGGCTATATCAGCTCCGAGCGCGGAGTTATCGTGCATCGCGCGAATTGTCGCAATCTTGCGGATATGCGCGAGAAGCCTGAACAATGGATTCCTCTACGTTGGGATGATCAGGTTGAAGGAGAGTTCCTCGCAGAGCTTCGGATCGAGACCGAAAATCGTCGAGGAGCCATTGCCACCATAGCGACACGTATTAACAGCATGAACGTGAATATCGACAAAATAAGCTCCACAGACAAAGACTATCAGTTCACCTATGTCGATCTGGATCTACACGTAGAGAGCAGGGTACACCTTGCCCGCATCATGCGACGTCTTCGAAGCATTGACAGCGTGCGGCGAGTCAGCCGCGTGCGCAACTAACAGCTGCGGCTGTACTTACAAACAACAGGAGCAAACCGTGAGTAATCGCGCCATTATCGCTACTCCCCAGGCCCCCGAAGCTCTGGGTCCTTATTCTCAGGCAGTCAAAGTAGGTAATACCGTCTGGCTGTCGGGGCAGATTCCCCTGGTCCCGGCGACTATGGAGGTCGTTGAGGGCGATGTTACCGCTCAGGCTACCCAGGCATTTAGCAATCTGGCAGCGGTGGCTGAAGCTGCGGGCGGTAGCCTGGACGATGCGGTGAAGATCAATATTTCTCTTACTGACATGCAGGACTTTGCTGCGGTAAATGCAGTAATGGAAACCTTCTGCAATGAACCTTACCCCGCCAGAGCCTGTGTTCAGGTGGCCGCTTTGCCCAAAGGTGTATCAGTGGAGATCGAGGCCATCCTCGCGCTCTGAGTGCGCCATCCAGCGATGGAGCACCGCCCCATAGCCGGTTCGATAGTCGGGATACTGCAGCGTATATCCACTGGCATGCAGCCGGGCATTGCCAATACGCTTGTGCGCCGGTGCCTGTGTAAGCGTTGCAGGACTCGGGGGTACGTACGGGATGCCAAGCTCAGTACACAGCCAGGCTTCCAGTTCCTGCAGCGGGGCCGGAGCGTCATCCACCAGGTTGATGATTCGATCGCTCAGCGTCAGCTCTCCCGCCAGCGCGGCGGCCATGAAACCCGCCACGTCATCGCGATGAATGCGATTGCCATAGCGCAGGGGCTGGGCCGGAGACAAGGTCCCCGCAGCCACTCGCTTGAGCAAGGGACCCGGACCGCTGCCATACAGCCCAGCGGCACGCAGCACGATGCCTGTGTCAATGGCTGCAAGAAACCGTTGTTCGGCAAGAAGAATTGCCTTGGCATGCGGGTCGTCATCGGCGGTAGCGCTACTCTCATCGACCCAGGCACCGGCAGTTTCACTGTATACGCGGGTGCTGGAGACAAAAAATGCGCGGCTCGGGCGGTGTTCCCCAAGTCCCGCAATAATGCCCTCCATAGCGCCCGCAAAGCCCTCTTGATATCCAGCGGCACTGCGATCAGCAGGACTCAGCGCAACGACCACTGCGTCCGGCTGCAATCGCTCGAGCACGCAAAGGCTGCGGGCATCACGAAGATCCACCGCAATACTCTCGACACCCGCCGGCACAGCGTTAGCGCTACGGCGCAGTCCAACACAGTGCCAGCTCGTCGGTGGCAGCAAGCCGGTCAAACGCTCACCGAGATCACCAAAGCCGACTATGGCTATCGTTTTACGCTGCACAATTCTGTCTCCCCCGGGGTTTTGACGTTATCGTTCTGCGGCCAGGTGCCGTCAGTGCTATGAATGAAATTGTTACACAAAGCCTGGAGTCCTTGCGCGGTGTAGGACCCAAGCTGGCAGAACGCCTTCGAAACTACGGCATCAGCAGTGTAGAAGACCTGCTGTTCCACCTTCCGCTGCGCTACCAGGACCGAACAAAACTGACGCCCATCGGGGCGCTGCAAGACGGCACTGAGGTGGTGATCGAGGGAGAAATCGCTCTGGTAAGTGTGAGCGGTGGCGGTCGAAGGCGTTCACTGCTGATAAAACTTCAGGACGGAACGGGTATCGCTACTTTGCGTTTTTTCCATTTCTCCATGGCGCAGAAAAACGCACTGCAAAAAGGCGATCGCCTGCGCTGCTTTGGCTCGGTACGGCGCGGAGCACAGCAAGCCGAGATGATCCATCCCGAGTACAGCCGCAGTTTTGGCAACAGCGAAAACGAAGACTCTTTGACGCCCATCTACCCTAGCACCGAGGGGATTAGCCAGGGACAGTGGCGTAAACTAACCGACCAGGCTTTGCTGATCCTGGCGAAGAATCCCCCTACGGAGCTATTGCCCAAACGCAAAAATGACTATGGCCTGAGCTCTGCTTTACGGTTTTTACATCGCCCTCCGCCGGGTGCTGATCTGCAGGCGCTTCGCGACGGCTCGCACCCGGCTCAGCTGCGTCTCGCTCTGGAAGAGCTCACGGCACATCAACTGTCTATGCGGGAGCTCCGCGCCAAAAGCCGGGAGCGCGCGGCCCCCATCCTCGAAGATAGGCAGGGGCTCACCAAACGGTTTATTGAAGCACTACCCTTTACCCCGACGGACGCGCAGCATCGCGTGATCAAAGAAATCACCACAGACCTGGCAACAGCCAAGCCAATGCTGCGTCTTGTGCAAGGCGATGTAGGTTCCGGCAAGACCATTGTTGCAGCTGCAGCAGCACTGCTTGCCATTGCCAGCGGTTATCAGGTTGCCGTTATGGCGCCCACAGAGCTGCTGGCAGAACAGCACCGTCGTAATTTTGCCAACTGGTTTTCTGATTTAAACATCACGCAAATGTGGCTCGCTGGCAGCGTGAAAGGACAAAAACGTGAGCAGGCACTGGCGGCCATCGCAAACGGTGAAGCCTCCCTTGTGATCGGTACCCACGCGCTGTTTCAGGAGGGAGTCCAATTTGCACGCCTAGGCTTAGTGATCGTAGACGAGCAGCATCGCTTTGGGGTCCATCAACGCCTGGCGCTGAGTGAAAAGACCACCGGGGAGTCGCGGGCACATCAGCTGATCATGACCGCAACGCCAATCCCCCGGACTCTATCAATGGTCGCCTATGCCGACCTGGACTGCTCAATCATTGATGAGCTGCCGCCGGGACGGCAGCCGGTCGGTACAGTGCTCATCGACAATCAACGTCGCGATGAGGTTATCGAGCGCGTGGCCCACGCCTGTCGCGATGGTCGCCAGGTGTACTGGGTGTGCACCTTGATAGAAGACAGCGATACGCTTCAGGCGCAGGCTGCCGAATCCAGCTACGCCGAGCTAGCCGATGCACTGGACGGCATCGCCGTCGCTCTGGTTCATGGCCGCATGAAGGCGAAAGAAAAAGATGCGGTGATGAGTGCCTTCAAAGCCGGAGAATATCAACTGCTGGTGGCAACAACGGTCATTGAAGTCGGTGTGGACGTGCCCAATGCGACGCTTATGATCATCGAAAACCCCGAACGACTGGGCCTGGCGCAGCTTCACCAGCTCCGGGGCCGGGTCGGTCGAGGCAGTGCGGCTAGTCACTGCGTGCTTCTGTACCAGTCGCCTCTTGGCCAACAAAGCCGAGCGCGCCTACAGGTCATGCGCGAAAGTAACGATGGCTTTTATATTGCCGAGGAAGACCTGCGCCAACGCGGTCCTGGCGAAGTGCTGGGTACCCGGCAAACCGGTCTTATGGAGTTTCGCGTCGCGCGGCTACCAGAACACGAGCATCTGCTGGATGAGGTTCAAAACATTGCCGAAGAGCTTCAGGTGTCACAGCCGCAGGCGGTGCAACCCCTTATCCGACGCTGGGCCGGAGACCGTCAGGCGTTTGCAAACGTTTAGTGCCGGCTTAAGCGCCTCAGGCCAAAATCGGTGGCAGCATCTTCTGCAACTTCATCTTTTCCTTGGTTGCATCGCCAGTGAGCGCAAAGCCCAATAGCTCGCCCGCCGCATTGCGATACTCTCCCCGGGTACTCATGCCATCCACGGTAAAAGTCCATTCACCGTCGGCATTCACCGCCGGTGGCGCAACAACCGTCGGACAGGCTGGCACTTTGATGGTCACAGGCATGGCGGGATAGCTCACCTGGGTGGGCTCACCGGCCAAAGTTTTGCCCAACGCTCGAGCCGCCGCCATCAACGGGGCCACATACACCAGAACGTGTCCATCTACTTCGGCACAATCACCCAGGGCATACACATCGGCCGCACTGGTTTTGAGGTGTCGGTCAGTCACGATCCCACGATTGACCGCTATACCCGAAGCCTTGGCAAGCTCGATGTTCGGCCGTACGCCCACAGCGGACACCACAATATCTGCGTCGAGCATACGACCATCGCTGAGCGAGACCTGTACATAGTCGGTGCTCCCCGCGGGAAAATTCACCTCGGTGACCAGGGGACCGAAGTGAAAGCGTGCGCCTTTTTCTTCGAGTCCGCGTTGCAAGGCGCGGGCACAGGGCTCGGGCAGCAATGTGGGCAAACAATGCTCAAGGGGGTCAATGACATCGATCTCAAAACCGCCATTGAGGAGGTCGTTGGTAAACTCGCAGCCGATAAGGCCGCCACCAATAATTGCGACGCGCTTGACCTCAAGCCTCTGCATCGCAGTACGAAAGTCGTCGTAATCCATTAGATCGTTGACAGAATACACGCGCTCCAGGGCATCGCCGCCCAGGGGAGGACGAATCACGCTGGCGCCAGTAGCGAAAACCAACGCGGCGTAATGCACTTCGGTTTCTCTGTCAGCAAGACGCAGCACCTTGCGCTGGGTATCCACGGCCTGCACACGAGTCATAGTCCAGACACTGGCGTTAAGATTAGCCCCCATGGTGCCCGCATCGCTCTGCGTAAGCGCCTCGGCATCGGTGTTCTTGGTGTAACCGGTAGAAAGCATAGGCTTGGAATAGGCCCGGCCATCGTCTTCGGTAATCAGTAATAGGGGAGTATCGCTGTCGTGCTTACGAAACTCCCGCGCAATACCGTAACCGGCAAGCCCAGTTCCTATAATCACCACGGGAGCGGGCTGCGCCTCGGCGCCGGGGGTTTCATGGTGCGGCGCATCGTCCTGTGCAGCCTCTTCGAGAAGCTCAAAATCTTCTTTTCCGACGCCACAGTCAGGACATAACCAGTCCTCGGGAACATCCTCCCAGCGCGTACCCGGCGCTATGCCATCATCGGGCCAGCCTTTAGCCTCGTCATAGATCAGTCCACAGACGATACATTCCCATTTGCGCATGGCTGAAGAGCTCCTTCTTTTTGCTGCGTTTTTTCCGGCGGGCGGCAAGATTAACACGTCATACAATTGCACTGAAAACCCATGCAATCGGCTTGCATGCGAGACAAACATCACGCATTCTCGGCCTCCCCACCGGCTAGATCCCGATGATTTTGCAAGCAAGCCGCAACGCAGGCGTCCCGCACTGGCGACGCGAAGAACAGCTGTCCACCGCGTTACTGGCACCGGTGCGTAGCTGGCTGCTCGACGACGGCTCACTGACCCAGCATTTACTCAACACTGGTAAGCAGTTTTCTTTGGAGCGCTGGCATCAGTGCTGGGAAGCCCCACGCCCGGACGAACGCAAACTGCTGCAAATGCCGCTAAAGGAACTCGCGATGGTGCGTCAGATCGTCATGCGCCTGGACAGCAACGCGGTGGTTTATGCCCGTTCGGTGTTTCCCATAAGCACACTCAATGGCCCACTGCGGAGACTGCGGCGTTTACACAACAAAAGCCTGGGTGCGTTTTTGTTCTCACGCCCCGATATGCGGCGCAGCCCATTTCAGATCGCGTTGTTAGCTGGCGATGCCCCCTATCTGCCAGAGTCACTCCATCAAGATACAGAGGCCTGGGCCCGCCGCTCCTGTTTTGAGGTAGCTGATAAGCCCATGCTTGTCAGTGAAGTGTTTCTCAAGGACTTTCCTAGTTGGCAATCGGCGACACCGCTTCACCGCTCCCGGCGAGGCCAAGTCAGCGCTACAATTGGCCGATTCCGATCCTGACAACGAGACAGCAATCCATTCATGAGCAACAGCACCGCATTGCCTTCTGATCCGCCCAGCAAGCTTTCGGCGCTTCTGCGCCTGATTCGCTGGGATCGCCCCATCGGAACACTGCTGTTGCTTTGGCCCACCCTGTGGGCGCTGTGGATCGCGGCGGAGGGTGTACCGGATATCAAACTTTTAGTGATTTTTGGTCTGGGCACGCTCCTTATGCGCTCCGCCGGCTGCATCATCAATGATTTGGCTGATCGAAATCTGGACGGGAGCGTAGAGCGCACCCAGAACCGACCCCTTGTCACGGGGGACGTCACAGTAATCGAAGCGCTGGCATTTTTTGCAGTGCTATGTCTCCTGGCCTTTGGCTTGGTGCTTATGACCAATTTTCTGACCATACTGCTATCGGTGCCTGCCTTAATCCTCGCGTCGTGCTACCCCCTGATGAAGCGCTACACCCATCTTCCACAGGTAGTTCTAGGTCTCGCGTTTTCCTGGTCCATTCCCATGGCATTTGCGGCCCAGCAAGGTAGTTTGCCTGCGCCGCTATGGCTGCTGTTCACGGGCAATGTGTTGTGGACCGTGGTCTATGACACAAAATACGCCATGGTAGATCGTAGATATGACCTCGAAATCGGCATAAAGAGCACCGCCATCCTGTTCGGGGAGTCCGATCGCAGTGTTATCGCCGTATTACAAGTACTGTGTCTTACAGCATTGGCCCTAGCGGGCAGAGAGTTCGGCCTGGCTTGGCCCTACTATCTGTCTTTGTTGATTGCGGCCGGGCTGTTTGCCTATCACCTTTACTTGATTCGCGAACGCGATGAGGCCGCATGTTTCCAAGCATTTCTCCACAACAACTGGGTCGGCTTAACCGTTTTTACGGGCATTGTTGCCAGCTACGCGATCCAGGCTTGAGCCAGCTAAACCTCTCATGAACCTCCAACTAGAGGTGCTTGGCTCTGTTGCCGATATCCCCGCCGCCGAGTGGGAAGCACTGCGCCGGGATGACTACCCTTTTTTACGTCATGACTTTTTGCTGGGGCTAGAGCAGGCGGGCTGCACGACCGCTGCAGCCGGGTGGGAGCCCGCGCACTTACGCCTTAAAGACCAGAGCCGCACCCTTGCAATACTCCCGGCTTGGCTAAAAACGCATTCTTATGGAGAGTATGTATTTGACTGGGCCTGGGCGGACGCCTGGCGGCGCATGGGTTTGGAGTACTACCCAAAGCTGCTTACGGCGATTCCCTTCACGCCGGCAACGGGACCTCGTCTGCTGCACGGCGAAGACGTTGACGCATCGTTTGTTTGGGCGACCTTTCGTGAGCAAATGCCAGAACTGGCTAAACGTTTGGGAGTCTCATCCTGGCACGTGCTGTTCCCACAAGCCCACGACGCGCGCTCCCTCGCTGCAGCAGGTATGCATACCCGACATCAAGTGCAGTTTCATTGGTACAACCGTGGCTATGAGAGCTTTGATGATTTTCTGGATACCTTCTCCAGTCGCAAACGCAAATCCCTTCGTCGAGAGCGTCGTCGCGTAAGCGAGCAGGGTTTAACGCTTACCATGCGCAACGGCACCGAGTTAAGCGAAGATGACTGGACGGTGTTTCATCGCTTTTACCAGATGACCTACGCAAAAAGAAGCGGTCATGGCGGATACCTCACCCGGGAGTTCTTTTTAGAGGTGGCAGCCAACATGGGAGAGCAGGTGCTCATGGCACTGGCCGAGATAGACGGCGTCCCCGTAGCCGGTGCACTGTACTTTTGCGATGGTGAAACTCTATACGGCCGCTACTGGGGCTGTAGCCGCGAGTATGACTGCCTTCACTTTGAGACCTGCTACTATCAGGGTATCGACTATTGTATTCGTCACGGACTCAAGCGTTTTGATCCCGGAGCCCAGGGCGAACACAAGATCCAGCGCGGATTTGAACCGACTACCACTTTGTCATGCCATTGGGTGGCGAGCCCTGAACTTGATGCCGCCGTGGGCAACTTTACGCAGCAGGAACAGGCGCACGTGGAGCAGTACCGTAAAGATGCGATGAGCCTGCTCCCCTTCAAGGAATCGCAAGACCACTAAGACGCTTCTGGCAACTAAAGACAGTTGTCTTGATCCGCATCAATACAGACTTGCAGAGCTTTCTGGATTATTTACAAAAAGCGGCTAAGTTTGTGATGAGGGGGAGCCTATGAACATAGCAATAAAAGCAATGCGCTTCAGGTGGCTGATCGCGGTTTTTGGAGGCGTTTTACTGAGTGCATGCTCTGGAGAAAAACCCCCGGTAAAAGGGTTCGTCCTCCCGGATGGCGACATAGAAAAGGGCGCAATGGTATTCGTAGAAATGGGCTGCGCGCAGTGTCACACGGTTGCTGACTCGGATATTCAACAGCCGCAGGATTCAAAAATTCAAGTTAAGCTCGGTGGAAATATACGCTATGTAAAGCATTATGGTGACTTGCTGACATCGATAGTGATTCCAGATCATCGTATATCGTCGAGGTATCAGCCCCCCACCGGTGAAAAAGATATTGAGGCGTCTCCAATGCCGAACTTCACCGGGGATATGAGTGTTGCCCAGTTAATTGACGTAGCTGAGTTCCTGCATTCGAAATACACAACGATTCCGACCTATGCCGGGAAGTATTACTACTACGCTCCCTAGTGAAACCGTAATGTCGCGCCTTTCAACAGCAGATCGAATGGGCGACCTTAACGCTTTTGCCACAGCACCAGGCGATTATTAGCAGGCATCGCAATATCTTCCTGCAAAGCATAGCCGGCGTTTGCAGCAAGAGAATCCACCCATTCAAAATCGCGAATACCGCTATCGGTGTCACGATCTTTTAACCAGATATCAAAGTTAGCATTGGATTCTGAGGTGTACTGCCCCCCATAGTTAAAGGGCCCATAGACGATCAGCTGCGAATTCGATGTTGCCTGAGCGGCACAAACGTTGAACAGGGCTTGCACCAACTCTTTGGACACGATGTGCAGCGTATTAGCGGTGTAAACCGCATCGGGCCAGGGTGAAGGCCAGGTGGTCTGACATATATCCAAGGTGATCGGTGATAGGAGATTGTCTAAGCCTGCCAACTCGCAGCGGGGGCGCAAGGTATCCAGTGACATGGGATGCTCGCTGGGCTGCCACTGTAAGTGCGGCATTGCAGCCGCGAAGGCACAAGCGTGTTGGCCGGTGCCGGCGCCAATTTCCAACACGGAGCCGGCATCAACCAAAAGCCGCTGCAGCTGATCCAGAATAGGTTCGCGATTGTTTTCTGCGGCCTGAGAAAAAGGCAGATCCACGATCGCTAAACGCGCATATCAAAGTCAGCAAAGTCCGGGCTGCGCATATGCCACCAGTAGGCCAAGGTTGATCGAGGCCAGTTGTTGGTCACTTTACCCGCGGCGTTCTTATACCAACTCTCGCAGCTCGCCACCCAAACCGTTTGCGCAAGCTCGCCCTGCATGCGCTCGCTATAAGCCATCTGCACGCTCTGGTTGATATCCAAGGCTCGCAACTCATGACTCAACAGCTTGTCGATACAATTAACAACATAGTCGACCTGACGTTCCACCATAAAAATGATCGAGTTACTGCCCAGGTTGGTGTTAGGTCCATACAACATAAAAAAGTTAGGGAAGCCATGGGTACAAACCCCACGATAGGCTTCTGCACCGTCGCGCCAGGCTTCTTGCAGCGACACGCCGTTTTCGCCCTTAAAGTCCACAGCACTGTGCATCTCGGAGGTCTTAAATCCGGTGGCATAAATAACTGCATCGACCGGCCGATCGACGCCGTCTTCGGTGCGAACACTGTCTTCACCCATGCCGGTGATGGGGGAGGTAACCAACTCAACGTTATCTCTGACAAAGGCTCCGTAAAAATCATCAGAAATCAGAATGCGCTTACAGCCCAGACGGTAATCAGGGGTTAGCTTGTCGCGAAGCTCCTGGTCTGGGATTTCTTCTTCGCGATACTCCTTGCACCACTTTTCCCACTGTTTAAGCAGCCATGTAGAACTGTTGCGCAGCACTGGGTAAAACAACCACTCACCACGGAAGTACACCATGGCCCGCGCCGCTTTTTGTGCAAAGGGCACATAGCGGAAGACCCACTTCTCCCAGTCCTTGTAGGCTCGGTCATCGCGCTTGATTACGTAGTTTGCGCTGCGTTGATAGACGTACAGCTGCTCAACCTCTTTGGCGATATGCGGAATAAACTGTAGGGCGCTGGCTGCGTTTCCGATTACCGCCACACGTTTGCCGCTCAGATCATAATCGTGATCCCAGCGTGCTGAGTGAAAAGCGTGCCCAGTAAAGCTGTCGCGGCCAGCAAAGTCCGGAATGTTCGGTCGATTTAGCTGGCCCAAGCCACTGACCACGCTGCGTGCCGTCAGTGTTTCGCCATTGGCAAGACGAATCTCCCAAAGACCGGTATCTTCCTGCCACTGCGCATGCTCGACTTGCGTACTCAAACGCAGATGCGGGAGCAGACCAAACTCCTGGGCACAGCGCTGAAAGTAAGCCTTAATCTCGTTGTGCGGCGAAAACTTGTGGGACCAATCAGGATTGGGTGCAAAAGAGTAGCTGTACAACACTGAGGCCACGTCACAGCAGGCGCCAGGGTAGGTATTGTCGTACCAGGTACCACCGACCTCGGGGGACTTCTCAAGAATCACAAAATCGGTGATGCCGCGCTCTCGAAGCTTGATACCCATACACAGACCGGACATGCCCGCGCCAATAATGACTACCTGATGGGCGGATGTTCCTGCGCTCGGTTCTGCGCTCGTATCTAAGCTCATTGTTCATTCCCTGTCATTGTTATAACTGTAGTGAGGGTTTTTGCTCAGCGTGTTAGCCGAAGCTAGCTCTTGGGTGCTTCGTCCCGGGTAAACACCAGCTCGCGCGCTGATGACTCAGCCGCGTTGTAGCGGTAACCAGCAACGCGATATTTCTTGAGCGCCGCCACATCGTTGATTTCTTTATCGATGATGTATCGCGCCATCTGCCCCCGAGCCTTTTTCGCAAAGAAGCTGATAATTTTGTACTTGCCGTTTTTGAGGTCCTTAAAAACCGGCGTAACCACTTCTGCTTCTAGTGCCCCGGGCTTAACGGCCTTGAAATATTCATTGGATGCCAAGTTAAGCAGGACAGCAGTACCGGTCTTTTTTAACTGCTTGTTAAGACTCTCGGTCAAAGACTCTCCCCAAAATTCATAGAGGTTCTTACCGCCATTGTTGGCAAACTTCAGTCCCATCTCTAAACGATAGGCCTGCATAAGATCCAGGGGCCGCAGCAACCCATACAGCCCGGACAGAATACGAAGATGTTTTTGGGCATAGGTCAGCTGCTTGGCGTCCATGGTCTCGGCCTCAAGGCCTGTGTAAACGTCGCCCTTAAAAGCGAGGATCGCCTGGCGAGCATTATCTTTGTCAAAAGGCTGATGCCAGTCCATAAAACGCTGATGATTCAGCGCCGCGATGTTTTCGGATACGCCCATCAAGGATCGAATGTCCGCGGGATCTAAGCGTCGAGCGTCCTCTATGAGCGCTTGGGAGCGCTCCAGAAACTCCGGTTGCGTCGCCTTGCGAGTGGTAACGGGCGAGTCAAAATCGAGAGTTTTGGCCGGTGATATAACGCTCAGCATTGCCAGTATCCTTGCTAACTGATGAAGTGAGTTGTGATTCGTGTTTTAGCTGGGTACTCAGTGTATTCGGTAAAGAAGAGACCTCGCGGTGGGCTATGATACCCTCGCCTTCCGGCATTAAGAAAGGCAGTCAACAAGTGCTTAACTGGGCGTCTCTGATACAGACGGTTGACCGCTTTACGCTGCTGTTTGGACGCCTGCTTGCTTGGTGCGCCCTGGCCATGGCACTGCTGACTGCCGCTATCGTCATTTTACGCTACGGGTTTTCTACCGGCTCCATCGCGATGCAGGAAGCCGTCACTTATCTGCACGGTAGTCTTTTTATGCTCGGCGTCGCCTACGCTCTCACATCGGGCGGCCACGTTCGGGTAGATATCTTTTATCGCCAGTTCAGCACTCGCCAGCGGGCGTGGGTCGATGCCCTGGGCGGCATCGTCTTTTTGCTACCGCTGTGTGCGGTAATTGTGATTGTCAGTTGGGGCTACGTGGGTGATGCCTGGAAGATTCGTGAGAGCTCCCCGGAACCGGGTGGCATTCCCTACATGTATGTCCTCAAAACGCTGCTACCGCTTATGGCGATCAATTTGGCCATAGCCGGTATCGCTGATATTTTGCGCAACGCCCGCAACTTAATTCGTCACGAGAGTCACTGATGGAAGGCTCTATTGCTCTTTGGATGTTCGCGGCCGTCTGTGGCTTGTTAATGCTGGGTTATCCCGTGGCATTTACTCTGGCCGGTACCGCTCTACTCTTTGCTGCGGTAGGTACTATCGCCGGTACCTTTGATCCGGCATTTTTAGAGGCATTACCGGGGAGGCTGTTCGGCACCATCAGTAATGTCACGCTCATCGCGGTACCCCTGTTTGTGATGATGGGCGTGACTCTCGAAAAATCAAAGGTGGCCGAAGAACTACTTGAAAGCATGTCGGCACTGCTGGGTCGCTTACCGGGAGGTTTGGCTATCTCCGTGGTACTCGTGGGTATGCTACTGGCGGCAAGTACCGGTATTGTTGGCGCAACAGTGGTCACCATGGGCTTACTGTCACTGCCCAGTATGCTGCGCGCAGGCTACTCACCGAGTGTTGCGACCGGGACGATTTGCGCCACCGGAACCCTCGGGCAAATTATTCCACCCTCTATTGCTCTAGTCCTACTGGGTGACATTCTGTCGAGCGCTTATCAGCAAGCGCAGCTGCAACTTAATGTATTCAACCCTCAAACCGTATCGGTGGGGGATCTTTTTGTGGGCGCTATCATCCCGGGATTACTGCTGGTCAGTCTTTATTGCATCTACATATTGGGCATGGCGCTGTTTCGCCCAGAGAGTGTGCCGCCCGCGCAAACCCGCACCATGTCCTGGAGGACGCTATTTCATGGTTTGATCCCACCCCTGATCCTGATTGCAGTAGTGCTGGGATCCATACTCGCAGGAGCTGCAACCCCCACAGAAGCCGCTGGTGTAGGTGCTACCGGTGCGCTGTTGTTGGCAGCACTGCGCGGTGAAATCAACCGTCCAAAGCTTCAGGAAATTGTCACCAGCACCCTGGAAACCACCGCTATGGTTTTCATGATACTTATTGGAGCGGCGGTGTTTTCGCTGGTTTTCCGGGGCTTTGGTGGCGAAGAACTCATTCAGACATTTTTTGCCGACCTCCCCGGGGGAGTGTTTTCTGCCACACTATTAGTGATGGTGGTGATTTTTGCGCTGGGCTTTGTGCTCGACTTTATCGAGATTACCTTTGTGGTGGTCCCCATCGTCGGCCCGATTTTGCTGCTTATGGGCGTAGATCCCGTATGGCTTGGCATCATGATAGCCATTAACCTGCAAACGTCGTTTTTAACGCCGCCCTTTGGGTTCGCGCTTTTTTATCTTCGTGGTGTCGCTCCAGACAGCGTGCCTACCTCCGCTATCTACCGGGGCGTGATACCCTTTATTGTGATCCAGCTGCTGGTTTTAGCCGCACTTTGGCTCTGGCCATCTCTGGCTACCTGGCTGCCCTCGCAGCTATGATGACGCTTGGGGTCATCGTTGACCTGGAACCGAGAGCCACACAAAACTTCATCAAATAAAGCAGAACCACAGACCATGAGCGACATAGATTCCACACCATTGCCCCAGGGCGAGCTCGCCCTGCAAACCATTGCCATGCCTAAAGACACCAATGCCTCGGGGGATATCTTTGGTGGCTGGTTGCTGTCGCAAATGGATCTTGCCGGTGCAATCACCGCAGGAGAAGTTGCCAAGGGCAGGGTGGCTACAGTGGCTATTGATGGCATGGCTTTTATTACGCCGGTGCATGTGGGTGCCGTGGTGTCGTGCTACTGCGATGTTATTGAGATCGGAAGATCATCCGTTCGTATTATGGTTGAGGTATGGATCAACTCTCCCCACGATGGCGAACCCATCAAAGTGACAGAGGGGGAGTTTGTGTTTGTTGCCATTGATGAGCAGCGACGCACTCGAACAATTACTCACAATTGAGTATGTCTGGGCGCCCAGGGCGCTCTGCCCCGCGCCCGAGTTCCAGCCCTACTCTTTGATTAGCGGCCCCATGAGATCACGGCGCGCATTGATATAAGACTGCTCAGAAATCTCGTGATACGCCCGCACATCGGTCAAAAATGCCTGAAACGAGGCATTTACCTTTGCCGCCATTGGATCGTCTGCTATCAGCTTTGCCATCGCCTTTTCGCTTCCGCGATACAGGGCCTGCAGTACGTCGTCCGGCAGGCGCCTGAGCTTGACGTTGTGCTCATCTATCATCTCGCGAAGGGCGCGGTTATTACGGGCCGTGAATTCATCCAGCATGTCCTGATTGGCGGCCCGCGCGGCGTAGCGAACAATCGCCTGTAGGTCATCCGGGAGCGCCTCCAGGGCGTCTTCATTGACGATGAACTCCAACATAGAGCCCGGTTCATGCCACCCGGGGTAGTAGTAGAACTCGGCAATTTCATGAAGTCCCAGAGCCAGGTCGTTGTAGGGTCCAACCCATTCCACGGCGTCAATCACACCGGTCTGCAAAGCCGTGTAGACCTCACCGCCAGGGATACGCACGGCCTCGCCACCGGCTTCGCTAAATACCTCGCCCGCCAGACCCGGAATACGCATACGCAAACCTTTAAGGTCCTCCAGGGACTTGATCTCTCGATTAAACCATCCGGCCATTTGCACGCCGGTGCTACCGCCGGCAAAGGGTACAAGACCCGCCGGGGCGTACACTTCCTGCCAGAGCTCCATACCGCCGCCATAATGTAGCCAGCCGTTCATTTCCTGCACGGTCATGCCGAAGGGAACAGCAGTAAAAAAGACCGAAGAGGGAATTTTGCCTTTCCAGTAATAACTCGCCCCATGGCCTACCTGCGCAACGCCGGATGACACCGCATCAAAGACTTCAAAGGGAGGGACGATCTCGCCGGCGCCATAGACGCGAACATCCATGCGTCCTGCGCTCATCTCGCGAATCATCTGCGCGAACACTTCCGGCGTGTGACCAAGGCCCGGAAGATTCTTGGGCCAGGTAGTCACAAGCTTCCATTCGATACGCTCTCCACCCTGGCCTAGCTCGCCGGCATTACCGGGTCCGGCCGCGCGATCGCTGCTAACGCGCTCAAAGGCCCACAGTGCAATGAGCAATACCAGCGCTGCTGCGAGCAGTAAAACTGCCAGAGCCTCGCGATTAACTCCCTGTGATTTGCTCATTTGCTTTTACCCCAACCCCCTTTTTAAGGGTTCTTATTTGATTTGCTTGCCGGAAATTTTCTGGCTCGATTGTCTAAGCTGCGCCGCTAAAGCGCCTGTAGTTTTGCATACTGCACCACCAACCATTTTGTTCCTTCAGAGGCGAAGTTAACCTCTACCCTGGCGTTACTACCCCGACCCTCGAAGTTCAGTACAACGCCCTCGCCAAACATCTGGTGATACACCCGCTGACCTAAATTAAGCCCGGTATCTGCAGCTGGCGTGCTACCCGACAGCTGACTGACCGGGCGACTAATCTTCGTCTGCAATCGCACCTCATTCACGAGCTCAGAAGGTATTTCGCGCACAAACCGCGAGGGGGGGTTATAGCTGTCACTGCCGTGTAAACGGCGGCTCTCCGCGTAGGTGAGAATCAAGCGCTCCATAGCCCGGGTGATACCCACATAGCAAAGACGTCGCTCTTCCTCGAGACGACCGGGCTCCTCAATGGACATGCGGTGGGGGAACAGGTTCTCTTCCATGCCTGCTAAAAACACCAGGGGAAACTCCAAGCCCTTAGCAGAGTGCAAAGTCATTAACTGAACGCTGTCTTCGTGGGGATCAGCCTGACCTTCGCCGGCATCCAGTGCCGCGCTATCCACAAACTGCTGCAAAGGCGATAGCTCGTCGCTCTCGGGAACAAAGGTTCGCGCAGCGCTCACCAGCTCTTCGAGGTTTTCTACCCGGGCGAGGCCTTTTTCACCCTTCTCTTTCTCGTGATACGCGATCAAACCCGAGCGGCGCACCATTTGATCCACCAGCTCCTCCAGAGTCATCGGATCGGTGAGCGTATCGAGTTCATCGACCAGGACCCGAAATCCGTCCATGGCCGTTAGCGCTCGGGCGGGAAGCAATTTATGCTCCTGGCAGGTTTGTATGGCCTGCCACAACGAGATTTGGTTCTCTCGGGCGGTTGCGCGCAATATATCCAGAGTCTTGCTGCCGATACCTCTGGGCGGCGTATTAATCACCCGCTCAAAGGCCGCATCGTCGCCCCGACTGACCAGAAGCCTCAAATAGGCCATGGCGTTGCGAATTTCCAAACGTTCATAGAAGCGTTGACCGCCATAAATGCGGTAGGGCAGGCCACTACGCAATAGTGCCTCCTCCAAAACGCGAGATTGCGCATTGGAGCGGTATAAAATCGCAGCAGAGCGACGAGTCTGGCCGTTATTCACCCAGCTTTCGATTTGCTCAACAATAAATCGCGCCTCGTCCTGCTCATTGAAGCCCGCGTACAGCTGCACCGGGTCCCCGGTCTCGCCAGAGCTCCATAGCTCCTTACCCAGCCGACCACTGTTGTTAGCAATAACGCCGTTGGCGGCCTGCAAAATTGTCTGGGTGGATCGATAGTTCTGCTCCAGACGCACAACCTGAGTGCCGCCAAAGTCTTCACCAAAACGCTGAATATTTTCGATCTTGGCGCCGCGCCAACCGTAGATGGACTGATCGTCATCACCCACCGCAACCACGGGTATCTGATCACCCGCCAGGACTCGCAGCCATGCATACTGAATGGTGTTGGTATCCTGAAACTCATCTACCAATATCTGACGAAAGCGTCCCTGATAATGCGCCAGCACCTCCGGCGCTTTAAGCCACAGCTCGTGGGCTCGCAGGAGCAGCTCGGCAAAATCAACCATGCCGCCCCGCTCGCAAGCTTCTTCATAAGCCGCGTACACACGCAACATGGTTTTGATATACAAATCACCCAAAGGCGGCTCAATATGCGCTGCGCGAAGACCCTCATCCTTCTGGGCATTGATGTACCACTGCGCTTGCTTGGGCGGCCACCGGGACTCATCGAGCTGGAGCTCTCTACACACCCGCTTTACCAGCCGGAGCTGATCATCGCTGTCGAGAATCTGAAAGTTCTGGGGAAGGCGAGCCTCTTTCCAATGGGTCTTGAGTAATCGGTGAGCCAGACCATGAAACGTACCCACCCACATGCTATGCGTGGGTATTTGCAGCATGTGTTCGATGCGTCCCCGCATCTCCCGAGCCGCTTTATTGGTAAATGTAACGGACAGCACCGCATGGGGCGACAAACCTTCGGCGCGAATGAGCCAGGCAATGCGATGCACCAAAACACGGGTCTTTCCTGACCCCGCTCCTGCGAGCACCAACATATTGCCGCTGTCCGCCGCCACGGCGTCGCGTTGCGCGTCGTTTAACCCTGTCAAAATATCACTTACGTCCATGCGCACATTCTAACCGCTTCCCTTGCTGCACTCACGAAAAAGGGCAGGACTGCTTACGCTCTGCTACTATCGACAGCGAGCCACAGCCGGTAGCTAAAGTTCATGGCAGAAGACGATAAAGACCCTCAAATTGGTGCCTCACACGAGGGCAACAACAAACAGGACGAGGAGCATCGCGAGCTCTTCATAGACCGCGACGACGATAGCAGCTCGCCATTTGTTGACAGTGACTATGGGGATGAATTCCCGGGTTCCAGCGATGAGCCCGAGAACGTAGATCCCGGCTATGCCGCATTTTCCAGCGAACTGGAAGACCCCCTCGCCGACTGGCCATCTCCTGATGCTCCCCTGGAGGACCTGCCTGAGGTACGCCAACAGAAGGAAGCATTGGACCAACGGGCTGCCACCGACGCTTTTGAACAGGAGTCCGAGCCTGAGCTGGATTCAGACCCTCGTTCACAGGTTCAGGACAGCCCAAACGATGAAAGCAATGACGAGGTCTTGTTGTCCTTTAGCAGTCACAGCAGCGACGACGCTGTGTTTGATGATGCGCACGAAAGCGCCGATTCAAGTGCGCCGGATGTCGTGGATGGTGATGATGTTTCGGCAGCCGACAGCTACGACGAGCCTGACCTTCCAGCCGGGGATTTTATCCTTGACGATGAAAACAACGACAAACCACTGCCGGAGCAAAATGAAGCCTTTGACGAAACAGAAGAGGGTTTTGAGGAAGAGTTTGTCGACGATTTTCTGAACGACCTTGATCCCCCGGAGGAAGAAGAGCTTCCGGAGGTTGATGATTTTGAGGACGAATTCGATGTGCCCATGCTGGCCACAGCGACTATCGCGGCAAGCAGCGTCGAAAGAGCTGCTCCCTATGATGCCAGTGAGGCGAAAGAATTGGACTCCGAATCAAGTCACGCAGCCGTGCGAACAGTACAAACCACCGCACAGGAAGAAAGCCGGGCATTTCCTCTGGGGATGATTGCGGTTGTAGGTGTCGCATTGGTACTGCTGGGCATCGGTGGCTATGGCGTCATGCAACAACGCGGCGATATGCAGGCAGAAATCCGTGATCTGCAGGCCAAGCTGGCTACTACCATCAGTCCTGAAGAAGCGCAGGCGGAGCGTGAAAGACAAAGGCAGATCCAGTTACAGAATGAGTCGCTGAGTACAGAGCTGGAAGCCCTTAGCGCAGAAAATAGCGCTCTTGCACAGCAGTTAGCGGAACTTGAGGCAACACAAGCTGCCCAAATTAGTGCGGCGGCAGAAAAACGTGCGCAAGAAGAAGCCGCGGCGAAAGCTGCCGCCGAGCGGGCGGCACAGCAGGCCGCAGCGAAGAAACAAGCAGCAGCGCAATCAACCGCAAGTTCAGCGAGTAGCGCTGCAGCCAAAGGACCCTGGTTTGTGAACTTTGGGTCTTATGCGGATCGAACCATTGCACAGCGCTGGGCCAACAAGCTGGATGTAGAAAGCGGTGAGGTGATCGTGCAAACAGCAACTGCTGCAAACAAGACCCTGTATCGGGTGAGGGTGATTGGGCTTTCAAGTCAGGATTCCGCCGAGCGTGTTGCCACCGCGCTAGAACGGCAATATCAGCTTCCCAGGCTATGGGTAGGAAAAAACTGAAAACGACAGGTACTTCATCATGAATAACACCTTATTCGGCTCTAAACGACTTCAATTCTTTTCGCTATTTGCCGCGGTGCTTAGTGTGTATCTCAGTACCGCAGTATTTTCGTCGAAGTCTGTGCTGGCCGACGAGACATGTAGTCAGCCCACTAGACCTAAAATGCCTGATGGCTCAAAAGCTTCTATGGAGGCAATGTTGGCCGGACAAAAAGCCGTAAAGGCTTTTCAGGCAAGCAACATGGAGTACATGCAGTGCCTGGAACGCGAATACTCTGCAGCAGAAACCACAGCAAAGAATTCCCAAGACGGTACCAAAAAAGCAGAAGCTCGCGCGCAATATACAAAGTCGATCAACGCTTATAACGCGGCCGTGTCTGCTGAAGAAGCGGTTGCGGGGGAATTTAACGTCTCACTGCGAGCTTACAAAGCCGCCAACAAGTAAGATCGGCTTATCGGCGCTGATTACTCTTGTGACTTATGCGCGAGGGTATGGGCGTTTGCTTCCCAGTCATCCCCATCAAACTCAACTATGGTCATCTGCGACGGCTTTTCGTCCAGGCAGTTAACGTTAACGTCGACCCCATCGGGGTTTGAGCGCGGGATATAAAAGGGTTTGATGCCACAGGTTTTACAAAAGTAGTGTTTGGCGATACCTGAATTGAACTGGTAACAGCTTAACTTCTCTTTGCCTTGCAATAGTTGGAAGCGTGAGGCGGGCACGATCAGATGCAAATAGCCGCCCATGCTGCAGATAGAACAGTTGCAGCGCTCAAGCTCTACACTATCTGGTGCCTGCACACTAAAACGAACATCTGAGCAGTGACAGCCGCCGTGAAAGGTCTTTAATGCGCTCATAGCGCCTCCGAGTAAGAAACTCAGACCAGTGTAAGGGTCGGTGCATCGAGCATAAAGCGTGAGTAAAAGCTGGCCTTGAGCGAGCCCGTGGTCCGATCAGTGGAATCGACAATGGTCAGTAACTCATCCATAAAGACCTTGTCCGGAGCGGCGGCAAGAGCATCCAGATCTATGGGACAGTTTGATTGCACAATAACAATATCCTGCCGAAGACCCTCACAATCCTGAAGACCCAGAACTCGTACCACGCGGCTGCAAATAGCAGACACCGTTGCCTGCTCATGCTTGCTAAGGGCTTCCTTGTGACCACTACGCTGCTGCGTCGGAACTGCCATATCCGTCATTGTATCTCCACCTTTCTTCATTTCGTGCTCTCCCTTTAACCGGGAAGGCTCTGCCGCGCGTTACCAGCTTTGTTAAACAGCGCATACCACGCAGTGCCAGCCTAGACACTAGCGGGTTCGTTGCTAAGTTGCTAACTTGAAACAAGAAATTGTGGTTCGGGTCGCAAAACTAGATGACAACCCTCTACATCACCGGCGCAGGCGTGAGCGCCGAGAGCGGCATTCCTACCTTTAGAGGCGAGGACGGCTTTTGGACCATTGGCAGTCGCAACTACACGCCACAGGAAATGGCGACGCGCGCCATGTACCAAGGCCACACGCTGCAGTTCCTGCGTTGGTACTACCAGCGTTTTGCGACTTACCGCGATCATGGACCCAATGCCGTGCATTACTGGCTTGCCGACAAAGACTTGATTACCCAAAACATCGATGGCCTGGATGGCAAGGCTGGCAACCAGTCCTACATCGCTATCCATGGCCGTCTAGATCAAATGACTCTCTTCCATGATCAAAACTCTGCCGATCAAATCACTCCCACCACCACCCCTTGGGATGAGATAGACGAAGAACAGCTCGATGGCAGCCTTCTTGAGGTTTTCAAGATCAGTGGTCGTCCCAAGATCAATGAGTCCTACAAACCCTTCGTACTGCTCTTTGATGAATACTACACAGAGCTGTACCGCATATCGGAAGCACAAAGGCGTATGCGCGACGCGACGCGCATGGTGTTTATGGGCACATCCTTCAGTGTAAACATCACCATGATGGCCTTGGAAACCGCCATGGCGCGGGGTATCCCCATTGAGATAGTAGATCCCGAGCCCGTAACCGTGCCTTATGAAAACACCACGTATCACGCGATAACGGCCTTGGCCTACATAGAACAAGCGAGGTAACAATCAACTCAATAGCAGCACAGACTCACAACAATAACTGGCAAAATACTCACTCAACGGTGACGGACTTCGCCAGGTTTCTCGGCTTATCCACATCAGTGCCTTTTTGTAGGGCTACGTGATATGCCAATAACTGCAGCGCCACGGTGTAAATCACTGGCTGCAATATCTCGGGTGTATGGGGCATAGCTAGCACGTGCACCCCGGGCTCATCTTTGAAGCCTGCGTCCACATCCGCAAACACATACAGCTCACCGCCGCGGGAGCGCACCTCTTCCAGGTTGGACTTGAGCTTGTCCAGCAAATCATCGTTGGGTGCCACAGCAACAATGGGCATATCCGCATCAACCAGGGCCAAAGGCCCGTGCTTTAGTTCTCCGGCGGGGTAGGCTTCGGCGTGTATGTACGAAATTTCCTTAAGCTTTAGCGCCCCCTCCATAGCAACGGGATACTGAATACCTCTGCCTAGAAACAAGGCATGATGCTTTTGAATAAACGCCGAGGACATAGCTTCTATTTGTGGATCAATTTTTAGCGTTTGCTTAACCAGGTCAGGCAGCTGCCTCAAACCATCAACAAGCTCCTGCTCACGCTCCGGACTCAATCCACGATGACGACCCAGAGTTAGAGCGAGCATCAAAAAACCAACCAGCTGAGTGGTAAAGGCCTTGGTCGATGCCACGCCAATTTCGATACCCGCACGAGTCAAAAAGGCCATGTCGCTCTCGCGCACCAGTGAGCTGTTATCCACATTTGCCACCACCAGGCTGGCCACGAATTCATCGGGCGCAGCATGGCGCAACGCCGCAAGTGTGTCGGCAGTTTCACCACTTTGAGATATGGTCACTAACAAGGTGCCAGGGTGGGCCACGCGCTTTCGATAGCGAAATTCTGACGCGACCTCGACCTGACAGGGAATACCGGCAATGTCTTCCAGCCAATAGCGCGCTACCAGACCGGCGTGATAACTGGTGCCGCACGCCACAATCTGAATGGCCCGGGTTTTGGCAAACGCTTCTGCAGCACCCTCACCAAAGATACTGTCATCGATTTTTTCACCCACGGCTTTTGCAAATGTCGCGGCCAGGGCATGAGGCTGCTCATAAATTTCTTTGAGCATGTAATGCTCAAAATCACCTAAGTCAGCATCTTCTATATCACCAGAGATGCGCTTCATCTCCCGCTGCACAGGCTCACCCTGCAGGTCATAGATAGCGAGCCCCGCAGCGCTACAAACAACCAGATCACCCTCATCAAGGTAGATAAACCGATCAGTCACCTGCCTAAGGGCCATAGTGTCCGAGGCCAAAAAGTGCTCACCAATGCCAACGCCAACCACCAACGGACTTCCGGAACGAGCGGCTACAACCTCTTCTGGGCAGTGCGTATCGATAGCGGCAAGAGCGTAGGCGCCGTGGAGCCGCGACACCGTGTAACGCATTGCCTCAAACAGGCTGAGGCCTTCATTTACTTTGCTATGGAGTAAGTGAACAACTACTTCGGTGTCTGTTGCAGAGACGAAGTCATAGCCGGCCTCACGCAGCTCTTCACGCAAAACCTGATGATTTTCAATGATTCCGTTGTGAACAACAGCCACCCGTTGCCCCGAAATATGCGGATGAGCATTCGCCGCCGACGGCTGGCCGTGAGTCGCCCAGCGTGTATGCGCAATGCCCGTACAGCCAAGGATAGGATTAAGGGTTTGAGCCTCTTCCAGCGCAGCCACCTTGCCCTGGTACTTATGTAATTGCAGCCGATGCTCATTGTCGATGAGCGCCATACCTGCGGAGTCATAGCCACGATACTCAAGGCGCCGTAATCCCTCGAGGAGAATTTCTGATACTTCGCGCCGCGCCGTCGCAGCTACTATTCCACACATTGATCAGTCTCCCCGACCAGGGTTGTTGTCATTCTCGGCGCGCTGTTTAGGCGTCTGCCATCCATCGATATTGCGTTGCTTGGCCCGGGCCACACCGAGGGCGCTGTCGGGAACATCTCGAGTCACGGTAGAGCCGGCGCCTACAAAACCGCCGTTTCCGACTTCAAGCGGTGCAACGAGGGTGCTGTTGGAGCCCACAAACACACCATCGCCAAGCGATGTTTTGTGTTTACTGACGCCATCGTAATTACAGGTGATTGTGCCAGCGCCAATATTTACGCCGGTGCCAAGCTCTGCATCACCGATGTAGCTCAAGTGATTTACTTTGCTTCCCTGGCCAATAACGGCTTTTTTGGTCTCTACAAAATTGCCAATACGAGCGCCGTCGGCCAGTACCGTGCCCGGCCGTAACCGCGCATAAGGGCCCACAGAACAGTCCCGGCCAAGCTCGCTTCCATCAATATGACTCATGGGGTGAACTTCAGTACCCGCAGCGATTGAGCAGTCGCGCAAGACGCAGTTAGCGCCAATGCGCACCCCCTCTCCAAGGCTCACTTTGCCTTCGAATACGCAATTCACATCGATGAATACATCACGATCACAGTGCAAACGGCCACGGATATCGATACGGCTAGGGTCTGCCAAAGACACTCCCGCAATCATTAACTCCTCTGCGGCGCGGCGACGATAAACGGTCTCTGCTTCTGCAAGCTGCACACGGTCATTAATCCCCATCACCTCGCTGGGTTCATTAGCGCGAAGTGCGGCGACACAGCGGCCTTCCTTGACCGCCATAGACAGCACATCGGGGAGGTAATACTCTCCTTGTGAGTTGGCGTTGCCCACTCGAGGAAGATAATCCGCAAGTAGTTGGGCGGGATAGGCGAGCACACCTGTATTAATTTCGTTTACGCCGCGTTGCTCTTCGGTCGCATCTTTATGCTCAACCACGCCCAGGAGCTGATCGCCGCTATCGCGAAGCACTCGGCCATAACCGTGGGGGTCATCAAGCTCAGCCGTCAAAAGCGCGGGCGCATTATCCACGAGGTCTTGCAAGGTGCCAGAACGCAGTAGAGGTACATCGCCATAAAGGATCAATACCGTTGAATCGGCATCGACACCTGGCATCGCCTGAAGAACCGCATGACCGGTGCCAAGCTGCTCCTCCTGCATCACCCAAACAATGTTTGTGTCATCCAAAGCGTCGCGAACTTTTTCGGAGCCGTGTCCTATAACCACATGAATGCGCACGGGCATAAGTGCCCGAGCACTGTCCAAAACATGCGCAAGCAGTGGTCGCTTGGCCAGAGGATGCAAAACCTTTGGCAAAGCAGAACGCATCCGCGTTCCCTGACCTGCGGCAAGAATGACAACTTCAAGCTTCATAGCAAAGCGTCCGGTTATTGACCGGCCTTATTTAATAATCCGACACACGATAGTACCGACTGCAAGAAGCTTTACAACACGAGTATTACCGACTGGTTCACAGCTTAAAACACTAGCAGACAGCGGCGGGCAATCGCTGGTAGCCTCTCGTGCCAGCACCTTATGGACGGAACACAACGTGAATCACGATCAAAAACTTATTGTAGGTAGCGAAGAGTGGTGCTCGTTTCCAGGCCTGGGTATTCCAGCCGTGAAAGCGCGGGTGGACAGCGGCGCAAAAACCTCCTCATTACACGCGTTTAATATTCATATGTTTAACCGCGGCGGAGAGAAATGGATAAGTTTCGAGGTGCATCCCATCCAACGGAATCGAAAGACTACGGTGCGCTGTGAAGCACCCGTGGTAGACCGACGCTTCGTAAAAAGCTCCAGTGGAGATAGGGAAAAGCGCTACGTTATTGCAAGCACCGTACACATTGGCGGATCGAGTTTTGACATCGAGCTGACCTTGAGTAATCGCGACACGATGGGCTATCGCATGCTGCTGGGTCGCGAGGCGATGAGCGGTCGCATGCTGGTAGACCCCGCAGCCAGCTTCAGCGTTGGCGACCTCACGCCCACGCAACTGTCGCAAATGTACGGCGTCGCTAATGAGCCATCATCGGGCCTGAAAATTGGCGTTCTGGCGTCAAACCCCGAGCTGTACAGCAACAAAAGGATCATGGAGGCGGGCGCGAACCGCGGTCATGACATGGTTTTTCTGGATATTAAGCAGTGCTACATGAAGCTTGATGCCGAAACACCCGAGATCCACTATCGCGGCGGCTGGATTCTGAACGATTTCGATGCCGTCATTCCACGAATACGCCCGCAGCTGACTTTCTACGGTTGCGCACTGACTCGGCACTTCGAGAGTATCGGGGTGCACCCCTTAAACAGCGCATCTGCAATCAGTTACTCCCGCGATAAGCTTTACTCCCTACAGCTACTGCAGCGCAAAGGGCTTGATATTCCCACCACGGGCTTTGCCAACTCGCCCATGGATACCTCAGACCTTATTGATATGGTCGGCGGAGCACCGCTCATCGTAAAGCTTTTGGAAGGTACCCAAGGCCGTGGCGTCGTGCTCGCCGAAACTCGCAAAGCTGGCGAAAGCGTTATCAATGCGATTAAGTCCTTGAACGCCAACCTGTTGGTTCAGGAGTTTATTAAGGAAGCCCAAGGACGCGACCTGCGCTGCTTTGTTATCGACGGTAAAGTTATTGCGTCGATTGAACGTCGGGCAGCACCGGGAGAGTTCCGCGCAAACCTTCACCAGGGCGGAACGGCTGCATTGGTCAGAATCACGCCGGAAGAAAGAAAACTAGCCATAAAAGCCACTAAAACCATGGGCTTGCAGGTAGCGGGGGTCGACATTATTCGCTCTGCCAAAGGACCGTTATTGCTGGAGATCAACTCTTCTCCCGGTCTTGAGGGTATAGAAACAGCCACAGGCAAAGACATTGCCTCAGACATGATTGCGTCTGTGGAGCGCTCTTTGAACTGGCGACCTAAAAAACTCAACGAGTCCTGATAGTCCCGCCGGACAAAAGTCAGAAACAAAAAACCCCGGTAGCACCGGGGTTTTAAGGTCAGTCTGTCAGCAAATTTAGCTACCGCGACCCGATCGATTACGCATCTTACGGAGCGTAGCCAACTGCGCGGCTGCTTCTGCCAACTGAGATGATGCACGACCGTAATCAAAGTCACCCGTTTGATTTGCCAATGCGTGCTCGGCCTCACGTCGTGCTTCTTCTGCTGCAGCTTCATCTACGTCATGAGCACGCACTGCTGTATCAGCCAGAATCGAGACAACGCCAGGCTGAACTTCAAGATAGCCACCGGATACGTAGTAGACCTGCTCATCGCCATTTTGCAGCGTAATGCGAACAGGACCGGGAACCAGCGCTGACAGTAAAGGAGCGTGCCCGTAGTTCACCCCCAGTTCACCAACTTCACCGGTGGCGACCAACGACTCAACCAGGCCAGAGAAAATTTCTTCCTCCGCACTGACGATGTCGCAATGAATGGTCATGGCCATAGTCTTACCTCTGGGTGGCGCTGATTACAGGTTCTTTGCTTTCTCGACGGCTTCGTCGATGCTGCCAACCATATAAAACGCCTGCTCTGGCAGGTGATCATACTCTCCGGCAAGAATCGCACTGAACCCGCTAATGGTGTCTTTCAGGGACACGTACTTTCCAGGCGCGCCCGTAAAGATTTCTGCTACGTGGAAAGGCTGAGAAAGAAAACGCTCAATCTTACGAGCGCGATCTACGGTTTGCTTATCTTCTTCAGACAGCTCGTCCATACCAAGAATGGCAATGATGTCTTTCAACTCTTTATAGCGCTGAAGTACGTTCTGTACGCCGCGCGCAGTGTCGTAATGCTCATTACCAATCAGCAAAGGATCCAGCTGACGAGATGTTGAATCAAGAGGGTCTACCGCAGGGTAGATACCTTTTGCGGCAATATCACGCGACAGTACAACGGTAGAATCCAGGTGAGCAAACGTTGTCGCTGGCGATGGATCCGTAAGGTCATCGGCAGGTACATATACCGCCTGAATCGATGTAATAGAGCCGGTCTTAGTAGAAGTAATACGCTCCTGAAGTACACCCATTTCTTCGGCCAGTGTAGGCTGGTAGCCCACCGCTGACGGCATACGTCCAAGCAGTGCCGATACTTCGGTTCCCGCGAGGGTATAACGGTAAATATTGTCGATAAACAGTAGAACGTCACGGCCTTCGTCACGAAACTTCTCGGCCATGGTCAGGCCTGTTAGTGCTACACGCAGCCGGTTACCGGGGGGCTCGTTCATCTGCCCGTAAACCATAGCTACTTTAGAGTTAGGCAGGTTCTCAAGATCTACAACCTTTGATTCCTGCATCTCGTAGTAGAAGTCGTTACCTTCACGAGTACGCTCACCAACGCCGGCAAAAACAGACAGACCTGAGTGCTGCAAAGCGATGTTGTTAATCAGTTCCATCATGTTGACGGTCTTACCAACACCCGCACCACCGAACAATCCAACCTTACCGCCTTTGGCAAATGGACAGACGAGATCGATGACCTTAATCCCTGTTTCTAGAAGGTCATCCGAAGCAGACAGCTCTTCATAGGTAGGTGCCGCGCGGTGAATAGAGGCACGTTCCTTTTCACCAATAGGCCCGCGCTCGTCGATGGGGTTACCCAGCACGTCCATAATGCGGCCCAGCGTTTCGTTGCCCACGGGCACAGCAATTGGCGCTTGGGTGTTTTCTACACCCAATCCGCGGGACAAGCCCTCGGAAGAGCCCATGGCAATTGTGCGAACTACGCCATCACCAAGCTGCTGCTGAACTTCCAGAGTGATGTCCTTCTCTGTGATCTTCAGCGCGTCATAAACCCGCGGGACAGCATCACGGGGAAATTCCACGTCGATAACTGCGCCGATGATCTGTACGACTCGTCCGCTACTCATGTGCGTTCCTCTTCTTGCAAATTGTTCGGTCGCACCCAGGTTGCGCGGCCGACTATTCTGTTGCTTGTTTCACTCTGGCACAGCGCCAGAACAATGTTTATGTCTAGCTAATTGCCGCCGCGCCACTAACGATCTCAGACAGTTCCTGAGTAATCGCCGCCTGACGGGCTTTGTTATAAATGAGCTGCAGCTCGTCGATAATGTCACCGGCGTTGTCGGTCGCGTTCTTCATCGCGAGCATCCGTGCTGCTTGCTCACAGGCGGCATTTTCAATAACCGCCTGATATACCTGAGACTCAATGTACCGAGTTAGCAAACCTTCAAGGAGGTCGCGGGCTTCGGGCTCGTAGATATAATCCCAGTGATGCTTCATCTCTTCGCTGTCTTCAGCCTGCAGCGGGAGCACCTGCTCCACTGTTGGCGTCTGAGTCATGGTGTTAACAAACTCGTTGCTCACCAAGAACAGGCGGTCGATCTTGCCTTCTTCGTAGGCGTCAAGCATCGTTTTAACGCCGCCAATGAGATCTTCCAGCGAGGGGTCTTCACCAATATCTCGCGCTACAGCAATAACGTTGCCGCCGTAGCTATTAAAGAATGCAATCGCCTTGCTGCCCACCAACGACAAATCAATTTCAATGTCCTGGTCAGCCCACTCTTTCATGGCTCGAATCGTTGCCTTGAACAAGTTCATGTTCAGGCCACCACAAAGACCACGGTCCGTGGAAACAACGATAAAACCTACGCGCTTTACCTCGCGCTCTTCCATGAACACGTGACGATACTCTGGTGCGGAGTTGGCTATGTGGCCAACGACCGATCGAATTCGGCGAGCATAAGGCTTACCAACTTCCATACGATCCTGAGCCTTCCGCATTTTACTTGCGGCGACCATTTCCATCGCACTGGTGATCTTCTGAGTGCTTTGGATACTCGTGATCTTAGTGCGAATTTCCTTGCCGGCTGCCATTTATGCTTCTCCGGACTCAGTAAGTCTGCGTGGACTTGAACTTCTGAAGAAGCTCCGAGAAGCTACCTGCGATTTCGTCGTTGTAATCGCCGGTATCAACTACTTTCTTCATCAGCTCACTGTATTCTGCATGCGCAAAGGACAGAAGCGCAGCTTCGAAGTCTCCAATCTTGGCGACGTCGACATCCTGCAGATACCCTTCGTTTGCGGCGTAAAGAATCAAACCCATCTCAGCGATGCTCTGCGGAGAATACTGCTTTTGCTTCATAAGCTCGGTTACACGCTCACCGTGATCAAGCTGCGCTTTTGTGGCTTCATCAAGATCAGAGGCAAACTGAGAGAATGCTGCAAGCTCTCGATACTGTGCCAGTGCTGTACGAATACCACCGGATAGCTTCTTGATGACTTTAGTCTGTGCCGCACCACCTACTCGAGATACCGAGATACCCGCGTTCATCGCTGGACGTACGCCAGAGTTGAACATGTCTGTCTCGAGAAAGATCTGTCCGTCGGTAATAGAGATCACGTTGGTCGGTACAAACGCCGATACGTCACCGGCCTGTGTCTCGATAACAGGCAAAGCGGTGAGAGAACCGGTCTTGCCTTTCACAGCACCGTCGGTGAACTTCTCAACATAATCTGCATTAACACGAGCAGCGCGCTCCAGAAGACGCGAGTGCAAGTAGAAAACGTCGCCAGGGTAAGCTTCACGACCTGGTGGTCGACGAAGCAACAGCGAAATTTGACGGTAGGCCCAGGCCTGCTTGGTAAGATCATCGTAAATGATCAAGGCGTCTTCGCCGCGATCACGGTAATACTCGCCCATGGTACAACCGGCGAACGGGGCAAGATACTGCATAGCGGCCGGATCAGAAGCGTTGGCGGCAACCACAATTGTGTGGTCCATGGCGCCATGCTCTTCGAGCTTACGTACGACCGATGCTACAGAAGAAGCTTTTTGGCCTACGGCGACGTAAACACACTTAATGCCCGTGCCTTTTTGGTTAATGATGGCGTCAATCGCGATGGCTGTTTTACCAATCTGACGGTCACCAATGATCAGCTCACGCTGACCTCGACCGATAGGAACCATGGCATCGATTGCTTTGAGACCAATCTGTACGGGCTGATCAACCGACTGTCGCTCAATGACACCCGGTGCAACTTTTTCTAGCGCGTCTGTCATAGCAGCATTAATCGGGCCTTTTCCATCGATAGGCGTGCCCAGTGCATCTACAACACGACCCTGAAGCTCAGGACCTACGGGTACTTCCAGAATACGGCCGGTACACCGACAAGACTGGCCTTCGGCCAATCCTTTGTAGTCGCCCAGAACAACCGCGCCCACAGAATCGCGCTCAAGGTTAAGCGCCATGCCGTAAACGCCGCCATCAAACTCGATCATCTCGCCGTACATCACGTCGGTAAGACCGTGGATACGGATGATGCCGTCGGTTACCGAAACAATGGTGCCGACGTTACGTGCTTCGCTGCTGACGTCCAGCTGATCGATTCGCTGGCGAATCAGATCGCTTATTTCAGATGGATTCAGTTGCTGCATTATCTGTTCCTCAAAAACTAGTTTGTCAGTGCTTCGGCCAGCTTGTTCAGCCGTCCCCGAACACTGCCATCAATAACCAGGTCGCCTGCGCGAATCAGTACGCCGCCCAAAAGACTGCTGTCGATACTGGTACTCATAACCACTTCGCGGTCCAGGCGCTTGCTCAGTGCTTGCGAAATACGATCGCGAACCGCATCCGGCACCTCAAAGGGCGAAACCATTTCCACGTCGACGCTTTGCTCTCGCTGCGCTTTAAGCTGCGCAAACTGCGTCAAAATATTCGGCACAAGGCCAAGACGACGGTTTTCTGCAAGTACATGCAGGAATCGCTTACGACTGTCGCCAAGCTCATCACCAAGAAGCCCGATAAACGCATCGGCCTGCTTCTCTGTTGTTAGTGATGGATCACCAAGAAGATTCCGAACAGCCTCGTCAGCCACCACAACCGAAACCAGTTGTAGCTCTGATAGCCACTCATTCAGAGCATTCTCTGTGCTGGCGTATTCAAACGCCGCTCGAGCATAGGGCCGTGCGAGAGTACTGAGCTCTGCCATAAATCAGACCTAGAGTTCAGCGGCGAGCTTGTCGACGATATCAGCGTGAGCTGATGCGTCGATAGAAGCGCCTAGAACTTTTTCTGCACCAGCCAATGATAGAGCTGCTACCTGACTGCGCAGTTGTTCCCGCGCGCGGTTGCTTTCTTGCTCAATCTCAGCCTGTGCTGCTGTTTTAACGCGATCAGCTTCTGCCACTGCTGCGTCTTTTGCTTCGTCAACGATCTGACTAGCGCGACGATTAGCGGCATCGACGATGCCCGCAGCTTCGGTTTTGGCTTCTTTCAAGCGCTCAACAGCTTTCTCTTGAGCCAATTCGAGATCATGGCTGGCCTTGTCGGCTGCTGCCAGGCCTTCAGAGATTTTCTGCTCACGCTCGTGCATCGCGGCCAGAATTGGTGGCCAGACGTACTTCATACAGAAGACGACGAAGGCCACAAACGCCAGCATTTGCCCGATGAGGGTAAGGTTAATATTCACTACCTGCTCCTTGCGAAAACACGCAGACGGCAACCGCCGTCATGGGATAAGTAATCCGGCGTATTAAGCCGCTGCACCAGGTGCAACAACGAAGATCAGGAACATCGCAATACCAACACCAATGATGGGGATAGCGTCTACCAGGCCAGCACCGAGGAAGAAGGTGGTTTGCAGCTTGGGAGCAAGCTCCGGCTGACGTGCAGAACCTTCAATCAGCTTGCCGCCGAGAAGGCCTACGCCAATCGCAGCACCAAGACCGCCCAGGCCCATCATGATTGCAGCAGCAACGTAGATCAGTTCCATTGTGTTCTCCTAAAGTCTAAAAGTTTCTAAGGTTTCGTTTGTAAATCGGTAGATATTAATTAATGGTCTTCGTGAGCCATGCTGAGATATACAATCGTCAGCACCATAAAAATAAACGCCTGCAAAGTGATTACCAGGATGTGGAAGATAGCCCAACCAACCTGCATCAAGGCCGCGGGTAACATCCACATAACGCCTGCGCTAAACAGCGCAGCAATAAGAATAAAGATCATTTCGCCGGCATACATGTTGCCAAACAATCGTAGACCCAAAGAAAAGGGCTTTGCGAGCAAGCCAACAACTTCCATAAACAGGTTTACGGGAATGAAAAGCGGGTGGTTAAACGGGTTGAGTGTCAGCTCTTTTACAAAGCCGAAACCTTTAACTTTGATTGAGTAGTAGAGCATCAAAATAAATACGCCCACAGCCATGCCCATGGTGATGTTGGGATCAGTAGATGGCACAATTTTTTGATACTCGACACCAACGAGCATCAAGGTGTGGGGAATTAGGTCGACCGGCAACAGGTCCATAAGGTTCATCAGGAACACCCAGACAAAGATGGTCAGCGCAAGTGGCGCGATCATGGGGTTGCGGCCATGAAAAGTGTCTTTTACGGTGTTATCAACAAAACCAACAACCATCTCAATCGCATTGGTCAGTCCTGTAGGAACATCAGAGGACGCGTTTTTAGCGATGCTACGAAACAACCAGCAAAACAATATTCCAAGACCAATAGACCAGATCATTGAATCGACGTGGATGGCGTTGAAGCCCATAGCGGTCGCTTCTTCTCCACCGTGAGCCATGGTCCAGACACCGCCCTCTTGCACAGTGCTGCCATCATGCCGGTGATAACCACCAGGAAGTTTTCCATAGGTGAGATTCGTCAGATGGTGGACGATATAGTCGGAAATTGTCTGAGATTCGCCTGCCATGTGTCTCTTTGCCCTGCGCTCTTCCTATGACCTTCGTGTGTGTGACCCCGATATTGAGGGGCCAACTCTCTTTTCTTCCGTAAACAGCTAATGTGACTGGCTGATGTAAATTGCTAACGCGAATCTCGCAAAAGGCGGATCCCGCCACCAACCTGTATTACCCAAAACACCCCAAAACCAAGAAACACCAACCCGGGTTGTTCAGGTTTTAAAACTGCAAACACCAGTGCAAAACACACCGCACTGAGCACAAACTTTCCACCTTCAGCGGCCAAACCTGCTCGGGCCGCCTGCTGTGCGCTGTGCTTGGACGCCACGGTTACTCGAACCGCAAAATACGCCTGAGGCAGAACACTGCATAAGGCACCGTAGGCCATCGAACTTGCACTGACCAAGCCAGCCGCCCAATACACGATCGGCGCGCCAATCAACAGCAGCAACAACTGAATCAGCGTGGTCCGCAGATACTGCGGCCGAGGGGGCGTCTTGCGCGTGGCCTGAGTAGCCTGTTCCCTCACCCTATCTTGCGCCACTAAACGTACGTCCTGATTTGGGCGGCGCGCATTATAGAAGTTAAACCTACCGCATTCAAGTTTGTAGGGGCCGCGTTCCTAGAAAAATTCCTTATTTCACATCTACTTGCGAATTAGGGGTGGCTTTCTCAATTACCAGTGCCTTCGCCAGAAGCAGTTAAAATATACGCTGCTTCCCAACCCCACTACATCTGGAGCAATAAAGTAGTTTGGCATCTATATCTGGTGGAGAGTGTCCCGAACTACTTTAAGTGGCTCAAAATACCGTCGAGCTCGTCAAGGCTGCCGTAATTCAGAATCAATTTACCCTTGCCACTGGAACTGTGCTGAATATGCACGGCGCTGCCCAGCTTTTGCGACAGTTCATCCTGAAGGCTGCGGATGTTTGGATCCATGGTTTTGGCTTTGGGCTTTGGTTTGTCAGATTGTAGCTGGCGAACCAAAGCTTCTGCCTGGCGCACAGACAGTCCTTTTGCGACCACACGCCGGGCCAACTGTACTTGCTGTTCTGCCTCAAGGGTTAACAAGCAGCGTGCGTGCCCCATGTCCAGGTCACCATGCTCCAAAAGCGTACGCACGTCATGCGGCAGGGAAGTAAGACGGAGTAAATTAGCAACAGCGGAGCGCGATTTTCCCACGGCATCAGCAACTTGCTGTTGCGTCATTTCAAACTCGTCTTGCAAGCGCTCGAGGGCATACGCCTCTTCAATGGGATTGAGGTCTTCTCTTTGAATGTTCTCTATGAGCGACATCGCAACCGTTGCTTCGTCAGATACATTGCGAATCAATGCGGGAATACTATCCAGTCCAGCCTGTTGCACAGCCCGCCAACGCCGCTCCCCGGCGATAATTTCAAATCGCTCATTGGCAATGGGACGGACGACGATCGGTTGCATAACGCCCTGGGCTTTGATGCTGTCCGCAAGTTCCTGCAAAGCAAAGGGATCAAAATCTCGTCGTGGCTGGTACTGACCGCGCTGAATAAGATCCACAGGCAACTCCCGTAACAAGCCTTTTTCGTTACTGGACGTTTCTACTGCCCGTGTTTCTTCGGGACGACTACTGCCGGCTAGCAGCGCATCAAGCCCCTTACCCAGACTGCGACGTTTAGTGGCCATAATCAGGCTCCCATGTCATTGGGTGAGCGGAGGCGCTCCTCGCGACGAATCATTTCACCGGCTAAAGCCATGTACGCCCGGGAACCTCGCGAATACTTATCGTAATGCATCGCTGGAACGCCATGGCTGGGTGCTTCCGCAAGACGAACGTTGCGGGGAATCACTGTTCGATAAACTTTATCGCCAAAGTGCTCATGTAGCTGGCCAGAAACTGCATTGGTAAGACTATTTCTGGGGTCGTACATGGTACGCAGGATTCCTTCGACCTCTAGTGAGACATTCACACTGGACCGTACCTGTTCAATAGTATCGAGTAATGCTGACAGCCCTTCCAGCGCAAAATATTCGCATTGCATTGCGATAATCACGCCATCGGCAGCGACTAGGCCATTGAGTGTCAAAAGGTTGAGCGAGGGTGGACAGTCAATCAGCATGTAGTCGTAGCTGGATTGTACCTTTCCCAAAGCGGAACGAAGACGTCGTTCACGGCCATCTACGTGAATAAGCTCTACTTCGGCGGCCGTCACATCACCGTTAGCAGGAAGTACATCAAAACCACTTTCTGGCGGAGTCTGAATAGCGTCAGAGACCGCACAGGCTTCGACAAGCACGTCGTAGGTACTGCGTTTTAGCGAGTACTTATCGACGCCGCTACCCATGCTCGCATTGCCCTGGGGATCAAGGTCTACCAACAGTACGCGTTTGCGCATAGCTGCGAGGGACGCGGCCAAATTAACGCAGGTGGTGGTTTTTCCCACGCCACCTTTCTGGTTGGCTATGGCTATTATCCGCGCCAAGATCCCACTCTCTCTTTAACTCCTAATGATTTAATCATCACTTGTCTCTATCGGCATCGGGGTTTGTCTGTATCCGAACTAAACAACGGTCTTCGAATAACCCGGGTACCTGTAAATCAATCGTTGAAATCTGAAACGAGCCGGATTCAACGCTCTGCAGTTCCTCGTCCGGATGCTGGCCCTTCATAGCCAGAAAATCCCCACCGGGAACCAATAAATGCTGACAGCTGGATATCATATCATCGAGCGAAGCAAAGGCTCTGGACAAAACCGTGTCGTAAATATGTGTGGGTTTATAGTCCCTGACGCGGGATTTAACTACCTCAATATTAGTCAGCCCCAACTCATTGGAGGCGTGCACTAAGAACCTGGTTTTCTTACCATTGCTATCCAACAAAGTGAATTGACGAGTGGGTGCGGCTATTGCCAAAGGTATCCCTGGTAGCCCCGCGCCGGTCCCAACGTCAATAAAGCGCTGTCCTTGTAAATGGGGAAGCACCGACAGACTATCCAGCAAATGGCGAGTCACCATTGCACGCTCATCACGTACCGCGGTTAAGTTGTAGGTCTTATTCCAGCGTGACAGGAGTGTTAGATAATCGAGCAACAGTTGTTGCTGGGCTGTACCGAGACCAAGTTCGAGATCCTTTAAGCCTTCACTTAATTCCTTGTCCAACATCGATCAGTGTATCTGTTGGCGTGCTTCGCGAGGCTCCGTCATCGAAACTTCTGTATCAGAGTCCTTTGAAGGTGCTCCCTGCCGACGCTTCATGTGAACCAATAGTAAAGAAATCGCAGCGGGCGTTACACCGGGGATTCTCGATGCACGGCCCAGAGTTTCGGGTTTTTGAGCGACAAGCTTGTCTCGCACCTCGTGAGATAAACCCAAGACCTGCGTGTAGTCCATATCGCTTGGCAGCGATAGACCCTCATAACGGCGCACGCGATCAATTTCACCTTGTTGCCGATCAATATAACCCGCGTACTTGGCTTGGATGCTCACCTGGAGTGATGCCTGTTCGTGGTGAATCCCCTGCGAATCCAGAGCCGCAATATCTGCATACTCAAGCTCAGGACGTTTCAACAGTTCAGCATAGCTGTACTCTCGCGAAAGCGGCTTATCAAGCTTGGAACTCAAAGTCTCTGCGCTAGGACTGCCCGGGTGCACAAAGCTTCGAAGCAAGCGGCTTTGTTCGGCGTCGATAAGATCGCGTTTTTCACTGAACTGCGACCAACGCTCATCGTCCACCAAGCCTAACTTTCGTCCTTGCTCGGTAAGACGTAAATCAGCGTTATCTTCACGCAGTAACAAACGATGTTCAGCACGCGAGGTAAACATTCGATAAGGCTCTTTTGTGCCTAAGGTGATCAGATCATCAACCAAAACGCCCAGATAAGCCTCATCGCGACGGGGACACCAAGGATCTTCTTCGCGTATGGCAAGAGCCGCATTAATACCGGCTAACAAACCCTGCGCAGCAGCTTCTTCATAACCAGTGGTTCCGTTTATCTGACCTGCAAAGTACAAACCCGAAATTGTGCGCGTTTCTAAAGACGACAATAAATCACGAGGATCAAAAAAGTCATACTCGATTGCGTACCCCGGTCGAGTGATATGGGCGTTTTCAAAACCTGAAATACTGCGCACAAGTTCCATCTGCACATCAAAAGGCAGACTGGTTGATATACCGTTTGGATATAGCTCGTTAGTGCTTAAGCCTTCGGGCTCCACAAACACCTGGTGAGAATTTTTGTCGGCGAAGCGCTGGATTTTGTCTTCTATGCTGGGACAGTAACGAGGACCTTCTCCCTCGATCACACCGGTATACAGAGGGCTCCGATCCAGACCATCGCGGATAATATCGTGGGTGTGTTGATTGGTGTAAGCCACCCAGCAGCAACGTTGATCCGGGTGTTGACTACGATCACCTAAAAATGACATTACCGGACGGGGTTCATCACCCCATTGTTTTTCTAAACTCTCTAAATCGATACTGCGCGCATCAAGACGCGGGGGCGTACCGGTCTTTAAGCGCTCTACGCGAAGAGGTAATTCTCGCAACCTTGCTGCCAGAGTATTTGATGGCGGATCCCCGGCGCGGCCTCCAGCCGATTTACTGAGACCGATATGCATTTGACCGCCAAGAAAAGTCCCTGTGGTCAATATGACTCTGGGTGCTTTAAAGCGCAGGCCCGTTTGTGTGACCACACCCTGCACAGATCCGTTTTCAATGATTAAATCATCTACAGCCTGCTGAAATACCTGCAAGCCCTCTTGGGCTTCTATGATCGTTCTAATGGCGTTGCGATATAAAACGCGATCAGCCTGCGCTCGTGTGGCGCGCACAGCCGGACCTTTGCGACTGTTTAAAACCCTAAACTGAATTCCCGCCTGATCAGTAGCTTTTGCCATGGCGCCACCAAGTGCATCGATTTCGCGAACCAGGTGACTCTTTCCGATACCACCGATAGCGGGGTTACACGACATTTGACCAAGGGTGTCTACCGAATGGGTGAGCAGCAAAGTCGCGCAGCCCATCCTGGCGGCGGCCAGTGCAGCCTCAGTGCCTGCGTGTCCGCCACCGATGACGATGACATCGAATTGTGTGGGATGGTCCATGGTTTGATTGTATCTGCTGTCGACTCTGTGCCGCAGGATGAGGTATTTGCGAGCGCTTGTCGAAAGTTATCGAGAAGACCTTATTTATTTTGAGGGCCGCGGATTATAAGTTTCCGAAAGCGCCCTGCAAGTAATTACTTATATAAGTTTAAAAGTACCTTTATATAGGTATGTTTATTTATTGTAGTTATTATTAGGGCCGCCTGTTTTCGGTATAAGTCTATTTATAGTAATAAAAACAATAACCTAGCGCACGTTAAAGCCTGTAAACATACTCTGTAACATCTATGTAATACAGGCTGGTCAATCGGGGATAAGTATTAGAACGTCGCAAAGTAGCGGTCTTATCCCCCGTTACGTACTCAGTCATACAGAGTCTATACGCTGTCTTACTCTCCAGTGGCGGTAATCGCTAGAAAACCACAGGATGGCTTTAACAAGTCTGTGTGTTGATTGAGCGTTGCATGTTTTTAGTCATGTATTAAATGAAATGCTGTGGATAAGCTGGTGAAGCGCACTTACTTACCTATGCAAAAGTTACTAAAAATTTCACCAAGGAGCTCATCGCTGCTAAAAGTACCCGTAATACTTCCAAGACTGTCCTGAGCGTAGCGCAGGTCCTCTGCAATCAATTCAGCTGCACCATGCTGCTTTAATTGAAACAAGCCCTGACGTAAATGCTCTGCGCAGTCTTCCAGTGCGAGTACATGCCTTTCTCTAGCGCTAAAATCTGATGATTCGCTATCGGCCATTCCAGCTGTTGCCTGAAGGTGTTTTCGAAGCAGATCTATACCATCGCCATTGCGGGCACTTAAACAGATCTCTGTCACGGCGTCGTTGGCAGCTAAAGAAGCGGGTGTTTGGTTGAGATCACACTTATTGCGAATCAGTGTAATGGGAACCGCTGGTGGAAGATCGTCCTTATAGGAACTGATCAGCGATGGAGCGTCCAGCACAGCGGCATCAGCACTATTATCTATTACCAGCAATATATGATCCGCTGAGAGCATCTCTGTTCGTGCGCGTCGAATACCTTCTTGTTCTATGGCATCTGCCGAATTGCGAAGACCTGCGGTATCAACAATATGCAGGGGTAAACCATCGATTTGTATATATTCTCTAAGGAGATCGCGGGTTGTACCTGGAATGTCGGTAACGATGGCAGTGTCTTGTTCTGCCAATTGATTCAGTAAGCTGGACTTACCCGCATTAGGCGCTCCGGCGATAACCAACTTCAAGCCATCGCGCAGTGTCCGGCCGCGCCGCGCGCTCCTCAAGAGCTTCGCTATCGATGCTTCAATGGCTTCGAGACGTTCCAAAACGTCACTTTCAGCAATAAAGTCGATTTCTTCTTCTGGAAAGTCGATCGCAGCTTCGACAAACACGCGAAGACGAATGAGTTGGGCCAGTAAGTCATCGACCTGCGTAGAAAACGCACCACTGAGTGAACGGCTGGCACTGCGAGCAGCTGCTTCTGTGCTGCTGGAGATCAGGTCTGCAATTGCCTCAGCCTGCACCAGGTCAATTTTGTTATTCAGGAATGCTCGCTGACTGAATTCTCCGGGGGCGGCCTGGCGCGCACCAAAATTAATGCATTCGCGAAGAATCGTTCGCAGAAGAACCGGCCCACCATGACAATGCAGTTCGGCGACATCTTCTCCGGTAAAAGAGTTGGGTCCTGGAAACTGTATCAATAAGCCCTGGTCCAGAATTTCCTGCTGGTGATCACGTATCTGCGCGTAATGAGCCTGGCGCGGGTTTGCAGCGATTCCTGTCATTGTGTGAGCAACAGAAAAGGCTTGGGGGCCCGATAGTCGAATGATCCCCACGCCGCCAGCCCCAGGACCGGTAGCGATCGCGGCGATAGTGTCGTTGACGCCGACGGAAAGGTTCACAACACAAGGGTCAGCTTTTGGCGCCGGCGTTCTCTATTTGCCGGGTGATCACGTATTGCTGTGCCATGGATAACAAGTTGTTTACCACCCAATACAGCACCAGTCCCGCCGGGAACCACAGGAAGAAAAAGGTAAAGATGACTGGCAGCCACTGCATGATCTTGGCTTGCATTGGATCCGGCGGCGGAGGGTTTAGCTTTTGCATGAAGAACATGCTCGCACCCATCATCAGCGGCAGTACAAAATAAGGATCCATTACTGACAGATCATTAATCCACAGCATGAAAGGTGCCTGACGAAGTTCAACGCTTTCCATAAGCATCCAATAAAGGGCAATGAAGACAGGCATTTGCACCAGTATTGGAAGACAGCCTCCCATTGGGTTGATCTTCTCTTTACGGTAGAGCTCCATCATTGCCTGAGACTGCTTTTGTTTGTCCTCGGCATACTGTTCGCGGATATCCGCCATCTTTGGCTGAACCCGTCGCATGTTGGCCATGGACTTGTAGCTCGTGGCTGAGAGTTTGAAAAACACGGCCTTGATGAGCACTGTCAGGAGAATAATCGCTGCTCCCCAGTTACCCACAAAAGAATAGATTTTGGTGAGCAACCAAAACAGTGGCTGGGCAACCCACCACAACCATCCGTAGTCCACACTAAGCTCAAGAAACGGTGATATTTCCTGAAGACTGTACTGATCCTTTGGCCCCGCGTAGAAGCGAGCGCTTACTTCTTTGCTAGTGCCGGGGTCTACTGTAATCGCTGGGCTAGTGAAGCCTGCGATGTTAAAGCCGCTATTGGTAACGCGAGTACTATAGGTGTGAGTCTGCTGGGGTGATGGGATCCAGGCGCTCAAAAAGTAGTGTTGGATCATCGCTATCCAACCACCGGGGTGTTGCTCGCGAAAGGGTTCTTTGCGCATATTGTCAAAGCTGAATTTTTTGAAGCGATCGTCGGCAGTTGTTGTCGCCGCGCCCAAAAACGGCTGCATGCCCATACCGCCACCGCCTGTGGTTTCGGCGGCACTGCTATCGCGTTTGATTTGTCCGAACAGATTGCCCTGCCATCTTTCATCGCTCTGGTTGTTGATGATGAACTCGACGTCGACGACGTAACTATCGCGCTGAAAGTTAAAACGTTTGGTGACACTGATACCCGCGTCGTTTGTCCAGAGTAAATCGACCTGGAGGCTCTCATCTGCTCCCAGGTCGTAACGAGTCTGAGCGCTTTGATATTTAGCGCGGCTCTGGCTATCAATGCCGTCTCGACCTATGAGTCCGCTTTGTGCCACATAGACTCGACGGGAGTTGTTTTCCAGAAGAACGAACGGTGTGTCTGGGTCATCTATCTTGGCGAGAAACTTTGCTAAGGCGACTTCTACAATATCGCCCCCATTAAGATCGATAGCGACTTGCAGACTGTCTGTGTACACCTGAATAATGTTGTCTGCGGTGGCCACCGCGGGAGCAGGATTACTTGCGTCAACCGACGCACTTACTGCTGGAATGTCTTCTACGGAATCAGCAGTCGTGCTCGAATTAGAAGGCTGAGTGACAGGAAGGTCGGCCGGTAGATCGCCAGTGTTCGTAAAGTCGTTGGCGTCGGCTACAAGATCAGGGCTTGCCGTCAATCGAGATTCAGTAAGGACTACGTCGTCTTTAACGTCACGGAAATTGACCCACTCGGTCAATAACATGAATGACAGAAGCATGATCGCGCCGATGAGCAGCGTGCGTTGGATATCCATTAAAAATTAGTCCTGATGTTGGCAGGCGGTTGGAACAGGATCTGCGCCGCCTTCGTGCCAGGGGTGACAGCGGAGAATTCTACGTACAGCGAGATTGCTGCCTTTGATGGGCCCATGTTCCTCGATAGCTTCGATAGCGTAACGGGAACAGGTGGGGTAGTAGCGACAATGGTGGCCCATAAAAGGGCTAAGTAGTAGTTGGTAGCCCCGGATAAGGATTTGAAGAAACGATTTCAATAAGTTGCTCATGAGGGATTCACTGACAGGCCTAGCCGAGCAAACAATTTTTGTAGTGCTTCCTTTATATGGGTATTACTCGCGTCTCGAGCACCGGGTCTGGTAAGCACTACAATATCGAGCGCGGGAGTTTGGGCTGCAAGCACCCGAAAGTGTTCCCTGGCTTGGCGCTTGATGGCGTTTCGTTTCACAGCGGTCGGAACGTGTTTTTTTGCAACAGCAAGACCGAGCCTGTGTTGGGGTAGGTCATTGTGTCGAGCTAACAGTAGAAGCTCTTTTTGTCCTGCTTTATGGTCCGGGTCTTTAAAGACCTGACTATAGTCAGCCGCGGTGAGGAGCCGTTGACTGGGCCGAAACATAGCAGCCACAGTAACGGCCCGCTTCTGCCGCGCGAATCAGGCTTGAACTGAATCAGGCTGCGAGACGCTTGCGACCTTTAGCGCGACGACGAGCGATAACAGCACGTCCGCTTTTGGTGGCCATACGGCTACGGAAACCGTGAGTGCGCTTGCGCTTCAAAACGCTGGGCTGAAATGTTCTCTTCATGATCTTACTCGCTTAAGTTTTTGCATTGAGCAAACCTATCGCTATCTAAGCCCTGGGGCTTGATTGCAGAGCGGCCGACTCGTTATTCAGTTAATGCCGGTAGTGCTGGCAAAATTTGGCCGCGCATTGTAGTGAATCGGCGATGGTTATTCAATGCGTGTGTTTGCGAAAGGTTCGGGACTTTTGCTTCAAAGGATGCATCTCACTTTGTGGCGCCTAAATAAAGTTTTGCACAAAAGGTCAGGCCCAGTGGCGGCGCGGTTTTCAGCAATCGATAAACACTTTTCCCCAAAGATACACACAAGTTATCCACAAAATCAAACAAACGAAAATGTAAACGGCCCAACAGGGTTTTTTGCCCACAAACCCTCTAAGTAGTTGATTTTTATCACCTTAAATATTTTGTTTTTTTTACTTAAGGTGTGGATAAGTCGCCGTGGCGCGGTTATGATGGCCCCATCGACGGTGTTCAGAGTAAGGATATCAACAATGCTATCCACCGTACTCGGCAAGTCGTTACGTTTCAGCATTTAAGCGAGCTAAAAAGAGTCCAATCGCTGCAAAAGCGCACTATAAGCGCCTGTCAGTTATGCGGAGGTTTAGCCAGTAATCCGAGCTTTTTTGCTGATAGGCCACAAAAACCATGAGAATTGATCGTCTGGCAGGTTGTTCGAGATCAGACGGCAGAAGAGAGTGAACCTTGTCAGAAGCAATATGGGCACATTGCAAAACTCGTTTGCAGAACGAATTACCACCACAACAGTTCAACACATGGATCAGGCCTCTGCAGGCCACAGAAACAGACCAGGCACTACAGTTGTTGGCGCCCAATCGATTTATCTGCGATTTCGTCTCTGATAAATACGGCCAACTTATTGAGCAACTGTTGCGAGAAGTGCAAAGCGGCGAGGCGGAGCTACAGTTAGAGATAGCGGCTGGATCGTCTCGTGCAAGCGCAGTGCAATCTGTGCCACTGGCAGCCACTCCACCGGTGTCCCGGGGACCCGCTCTTGCCGTGGTGGGTGGCACAGCCTCTGGTGCGGCGGCCGATGCAGCAGAGTCAACGGCTCCGCCTGATACCGACACAGTGGCGAAACAGAAACCCCCTTCTTTGATAGAAACGACCCTGCATTACGGGCAGGCAAGCAAATCAGAGGTTCATGAAGCGCTGCAGCACCAGCACAACCTGGTGAGCAACTACACCTTTAGTAACTTTGTCGAGGGTAAGTCAAACCAACTGGCCCTGGCCGCGGCAAATCAGGTGTCCGAGAATCCCGGTGGCGCCTATAACCCGCTCTTTTTATACGGTGGTGTAGGTCTGGGAAAAACCCATCTTATGCATGCGGTCGGTAATGCACTGAAGATCAATAAACCGGATGCGCGGATTGTTTATTTGCACTCCGAGCGTTTTGTAGCGGACATGGTCAAAGCGCTGCAGTTAAATGCCATCGCAGATTTCAAGCGTTACTATCGATCAGTCGATGCACTCTTGATTGACGATATACAGTTTTTTGCGAAAAAGGACCGTTCGCAGGAAGAGTTTTTTCATACCTTTAATGCCTTGCTCGAAGGTGGTCAGCAGATGATCCTCACCTGTGATCGTTATCCCAAGGAGATTGATGGACTCGAGGAGCGCCTCAAGTCACGCTTTGGTTGGGGCCTTACGGTCGCTGTAGAGCCCCCTGATCTGGAAACACGTGTAGCGATTCTGATGAATAAGGCGAGCCAGGCACGCCTGGATTTACCGCCCGATGCGGCATTCTTTATTGCGCAGAGAATACGCTCAAACGTCCGAGAGCTAGAGGGTGCGCTTAAAAGGGTGATAGCGAGTGCTAACTTCACTCGTCGGCCCATCGATGTGGATCTGGTGAAAGAAAGCCTGAAGGACCTTTTGGCTTTGCAGGACAAACAGGTGAGCCTGGATAATATTCAACGTACCGTGGCGGAGTACTACAAGATAAAGGTTGCTGATCTCAATTCGCGGCGCAGAAACCGCTCGGTGGCCCGTCCCCGCCAGGTTGCTATGGCGCTGGCTAAAGAGCTAACCAACTACAGCTTGCCAGAGATCGGTGATGCCTTTGGCGGTCGCGACCATACAACGGTGTTGCACGCCTGTCGTAAAATTCGAGAGCTGCGTGAAACGAGCTCCGACATTCATGAGGATTATAAAAACTTATTAAGGCTTTTGACGACCTGATTAGTGGCTCGTCCCTCTGGATTTGTGCTCCGAAGTTTAGTGCTCGTATTGCGGTATTTTTCATAGCCACGATCCGGGCATGATGCGCTAAACTATGGCGGTTTTTTATGTCGTACGCGGCTGATTTAAGGATTTTTAATGAAATTCCGAGTTTCTCGTGACGCACTACTCAAGCCCCTGAACCTGGTTGCAGGGGTCGTTGAGCGTCGGCAAACGTTGCCGGTTCTATCAAACGTTTTGCTTAATCTAGATGGCAATCGTTTGTCGATTACCGGCACGGATCTTGAGGTTGAGCTTGTCGGACGCGTAAACCTCGAAGCAGAGGGCGACGCAGGAGAAATCACGATTCCCGCGCGAAAGCTTGCCGATATTTGTAAAAGCCTTCCAGATGGCTCGGACCTGGAGATTTCGGTCTCAGAAGGCAAGGCTACGGTACGTAGCGGACGAAGCCGATTTACCCTGGCTACCCTGCCTGCACGAGAATTCCCAAACATTGAAGATAGCATTGGAACTCACCAATTCACCTTAAAGCAGGGACAGCTCCGGCGTTTGATTGAGCGAACCGGTTTTGCCATGGCGCAGCAGGACGTGCGTTATTACTTAAATGGCATGTACTGGGAGCTTCGTGCGGGTCGTTTGCGTGCGGTAGCTACTGATGGCCATCGCCTGGCTATTTGTACCTTTCCTGGAACACTCAAGGACCTGGAAGATACACAGGTGATTCTCCCTAGAAAGGGTGTTCTTGAGTTGTCGCGGCTGATGCAGAACGATGACGAAGACGTCACGATTATTTTGGGAAGTAACCACTTGCGGGCTACCACCACTGAATTTACCTTCACGTCCAAGCTTGTTGATGGAAAGTTTCCAGATTACGAGCGAGTGCTGCCTCGGTCCGCCGATAAAATCGTTCAAAGCTCAAGAACTGAGCTGCGTCAGGCGTTCACTCGCACCGCGATTCTTTCTAACGAAAAGTATCGCGGCGTAAGGCTTAAATTATCTAATGGCAGCTTGGAAATCGTCGCGAACAATCCGGAACAGGAGCAGGCGGAAGAAAATCTGCCCGTGAACTACACCGGGGATTCTCTTGAGATAGGCTTCAATGTCGGGTATCTACTTGATGTGCTCGGTGTTTTAAGCGGCGACGAAATCCGGTTTTCGCTTTCGGACCCCAATAGCAGCGCACTTCTTGAGGAAACCGATGGTGGAGACTCTCTCTACGTTGTGATGCCAATGCGGCTTTAAGCCGCTCTGGCGGAGGGGTGCGCCCCTGTTAGCCTCCCTTAACATCCATAATCTCAGAAACCTTACCGAGGCCAGTTTAGGCCCCTTGTCGCTGCACAATGTCATCTGCGGCATTAATGGAAGTGGCAAAACAAGCCTCCTCGAAGCCGCACACATATTGGGAACAGCGCGCTCTTTTCGTGCCGGAGGAGCTAAGTCCCTGATTACCCACGGTAAACAGACCTATGTGGTTCAAGGTGATCGGCGGACGCCTGGGGGTGGAAACGTGAGTCTGGGGGTTCAGCGACAAAAAGGCGGAGGGATGAGTCTTCGAATAGCTGGTGAACCGTCGCGCTCGGTATCGCAGTTAGCTGATGAGCTGCCTCTTTTACTCATAAATGCAGATAGTTTTGATTTGTTGGTGGGAGAGCCCGCAAACCGTAGGCGGTTTATGGATTGGGGAGTGTTTCACGTGGAACATAACCTCAGAGATCATCGACGCCGATTTCAGCGAGCTCTTACACAAAGGAATCATCTCCTGCGTCGTGGTAAACTACAGGCTTCCGAGTTAGAGGTGTGGACGCGAGATTTGGCTGTCCACGCGGAGCTTGTGTCCGCAGGCCGTGATCGCTTTCTGTCTGCCCTTAGAGGTGTTTTTGAGCCTTTAGTCAGTGAGCTGGCTCCAGAGATAGGCCCTGTTGAGTTGGCTTATCGTCGCGGTTGGGATGCAAGCAGTAGCTATGCCGACACTTTGCAGCGCAGCTTGGCGTCCGACCAGGAGCAGGGGTTTACGCAATCTGGTCCACAGCGCGCAGACATCCGTGTGACTGTTGGCGGTTATTCTGCTGCAGACACCTTGTCGCGAGGTCAGCAAAAGTTACTTGTTTGCGCCTTAAAGTTAGCTCAGGGCCAAATATTGGCGGGGCAGCAGGGCGGCGTTTTATACTTAATAGACGATTTGCCGTCGGAGTTGGATGCAGAACGCTGCGAGCGCGTGTGTAGAGCGTTAGGGGCAATGCGGGTGCAAACAATGATCACCTGCGTTAGTCGGTCAGCAATCCCAGCTCAGTGGCTGGGGTCTGACGAAGAAGTGGCAATGTTTCACGTGGAACAAGGGTGTGTATCTCTTGTTTCAGATGCGAATAATCAATGAAAAACGGCTCAGGCCGCTAAAACACTGGAGTAAGTGCAATGAGCGATGCATCAGAAAGCTACGATGGATCGAAAATTAAGGTTCTTAAAGGCCTTGATGCGGTGCGTAAGCGCCCAGGTATGTACATTGGAGACACAGATGACGGCACAGGCCTGCATCATATGGTCTTCGAGGTTGTAGATAACTCCATTGATGAAGCGCTGGCCGGTCATTGCGGCAAGATCCTAATAACCATTCACCCTGACGAGTCTGTGTCGGTTCAAGATGATGGTCGAGGTATACCCACAGACATGCACGAAGAGGGTGTGTCTGCGGCAGAAGTGATTCTTACTGTTCTTCATGCCGGGGGTAAATTCGACGATAACACCTACAAAGTGTCCGGCGGTCTGCACGGTGTGGGCGTTTCGGTGGTTAATGCGCTTTCTGAAGAGCTTTGGCTCACAATTTGGCGCGCTGGTCGACGTTATGAGCAGCGCTACGCCCATGGCGTACCCCAGGGTGCCTTGGAGGATGTCGGTGAAGCCGATAAGACGGGCACACTCATCCGTTTTAAGCCCTCAGCAGAAACCTTTACCAACATTGAGTTCGAGTTCGAAATACTCGCAAAGCGCCTCCGAGAGTTGGCATTTCTGAATTCTGGTGTTGAAATCCTTCTTCACGACGAGCGCTCAGGAAAGGATGATCGGTATTTTTATGAAGGTGGCTTAAGGGCCTTTGTTGATTACCTGAATCGCAACAAAACACCTATGCATAAAGCGTTTCACTTCCAGGCGGATACGGAAGATGGCACCGCAGTCGAGGTGGCGTTGCAGTGGAATGACTCGTATCAAGAAAACATCTTCTGTTACACCAATAACATTCCTCAGCGCGACGGTGGTACGCACCTGGCGGGCTTTCGATCGGCCCTTACTAGAACCCTGAATGCCTATATAGAGCGTGAAGGACTGGCGAAAAAGGCCAAGGTCAACACCACGGGAGATGATGCCCGAGAGGGTCTGACAGCGATTGTGTCTGTGAAAGTGCCAGATCCCAAGTTTTCGTCGCAAACAAAAGACAAGCTTGTGTCTTCTGAGGTGAAAACCGTTGTAGAGCAGACAATGAACAACCGGTTTAGTGAGTATTTGCTGGAAAGCCCCGGTGAGGCAAAGGCAATCGTCACGAAAATGCTTGATGCGGCTAGAGCCCGCGAGGCGGCCCGCAAAGCGCGAGAGATGACGCGTCGCAAGGGTGCCCTGGATATCGCCGGTCTGCCCGGCAAACTGGCGGACTGCCAAGAGAAAGATGCAGCGCTTTCAGAAATCTATCTGGTAGAGGGTGATTCGGCGGGCGGCTCGGCAAAACAGGGCCGGAATCGTCGTTTTCAGGCGATTTTGCCACTCAAGGGCAAGATTCTGAATGTCGAGAAAGCCCGCTTCGATAAGATGCTAGCGTCGGTGGAAGTTGGCACATTGGTGACAGCATTGGGTTGCGGTATTGGTAAGGAAGAGTTTGATCCTGACAAATTACGCTATCACCGCATCATCATCATGACGGATGCCGATGTTGACGGTTCGCACATCCGTACCCTGCTGCTAACCTTCTTCTTCCGCCAGATGCGAGAGTTGATTGATCGTGGCTATGTGTATATTGCGCAGCCGCCACTGTACAAAATTGCCAAGGGTAAGCAGCACCAATACCTTAAAGATGACGCTGCTCTGGCTGAGTTTCTTACAGCTCAGGCGCTTGATGGAGCCGCGTTGTATGTGAACGCAGACGCCCCGGGAATTAGTGGAGAATCTTTGGCAGAACTGATTCGTCAGTATCAGGCTGTGGATGCAATTGTTAAGCGTCGCAGCCGTCATTATCCCGAAGAGCTCATTTGGGAGCTGGTTTTTGGCCCACACCTCGTTGGCGATGACCTTACCAATGAAGCTGCGGTTGAGCTGTATTGCAAAGCGATGAGTGAGCGCTTACTCACCCTTAAGACCAAGGGAACCAGCTATTCTGTCGTCCCACGGTCGGATGATCAGGAAGTCTGGTACCCCCTGGTGCGTATGCTTGCACACGGTGTAGAGCGTCCTATTGCGCTTAAGCCTGAATTCTTTAGATCAAAAGACTACGCGGCCATGGCGGCACTTGGTGAGACCCTTAAAGGTCTCATCGATGAAACAGGCTACTTCCAGCGCGGCGAAAAAACGCTTCAGACTCAGGACTTTGTGGAAGGTCTCGAGTGGCTCATGACAGAGGCAAAAAGGGGTTACTACATTCAGCGCTATAAAGGTCTGGGTGAGATGAACCCCGAGCAGCTTTGGGAGACGACGATGGACCCCGAAAGCCGCCGTATGCTGCAGGTGACTATCGACGACGCTATGTTGGCAGATGAGATCTTCACGACACTCATGGGGGATCAGGTGGAGCCTCGTCGGGAGTTTATTGAGCAGAATGCGCTGTACGTTTCAAATTTGGACGTTTGATGATTGCGATGCTGGAGGTGTCTCCCGACGGTGGGCAGCAGTGGCGCGCGGCAAAACCGAGAGAGGACCTTGGCCGCTTTTCATTCCGCGAATGGCGACTACCGGTCAGTGATGCCAATAAAGGCCCTGCTACGTTGATGGTACGTGCGACAAGTAACAAGGGAGAGATGCAGCCGCGAGAGGCCAGCTGAAGTTACGCTTCCGTCAGACACCTCTGTGCTTCGACAATCGGAGTTAGCCGGCTATAGCCTCGCGCAGCAAAAGTGCGGCATCTGTCACTTGGCAAATTACATCAGTTACCAGCCGCCGGGGATGACCCTGGATCAGTGGATTGGCGAGATCCAAAAGATGCAGCACTCTTACAGTGCGCCAATAAATGAAGAGGATATCAAACTTATCGGTGCGTGCTTGGCTGTGGAGTACAGGAGTGCGAAAGCCTCAGATGCCCCCGGTGCTCGCATTAACTGAAGCAGCGCAAAAACAAGCCACCGAAAGAGCCCGCGACACAAAGATTGATGTTCAACAGCTTTTGGCTATGAATGCTTGCCCCGGTTGCCATGCGGTGGATCGAAAGATAGTTGGGCCGTCTTTTACAGAAGTAGCCGCCAAATACACCGGGACCGAGGAAGCGGCAAAACCCCTGGCCGCTTCAATAAAAAGTGGTGGCACCGGTAAGTGGAGGGCGATGGCCATGCCACCCATGGCAGGACTAAGTGATGTTGAGGCTTTGGCGTTGGCCGAGTATGTATTGAATCAGTGAGCACTCATTGTTTATCGTTGCCACTGTGCACACGCGCGCTTCGCAAGGTTGTGCTGAACTAACAAAAACACGTCTAAGGATAAATGCATGACTATCGCTGTGCTGGGCGAGGCTCTGGTCGATCTCATTCTTGCGCCTGATGGTAGCTTTCGTCCCCATCTCGGCGGTTCACCGTTTAACGTCGCCATTGGCCTTGCACGACAGGGTTTACACGCCAGCTACCTGTCACCGTTTTCCGATGATGCCTTTGGGCAGCAGTTGATATCCGCGCTGGTTCGAGAAAACGTTGCTATGCCGACAACACGCCGTTCAGCTTGGCCGACCTCTCTGGCATTGGTTACTCTCGAAGAAGATGGACAGCCCAGTTACCGTTTGTATCGCGAGGGGATTGCGGATAAAGATATTAGCGCCCAAGAGATCATCGACAAGCTTCCTGATGACCTGAGCCTCTTTCACACCGGATCATTGGCCATTACCCCCAGTCAGTTACCCAAGCTACGCACGGTGTTTGGGGAGCTTCAGCGGCGGGGTGTGCCGATTAGCCTGGACATCAATATTCGTCTGAAAGGCTCTATGGATCGAGAGAAGTATTTACAGGGTGTCCGCGATCTTTTGCCCGCTGCGAGTCTGGTGAAGGCGAGTGACGAAGATATTGATGCTTTTTCACTCGGTTTCAATGCTCGCGGTAGCGCCGAGATTTTGTACAAAGAGATGAACGGCGGCATGTTGGCTCTAACCGAGGGTGGCAGTGGAGTTTGCCTGTTTAGTCCGCAAGGTCTTGTGGAAGTGCCGGGATTTAAAGTCGTCAACGTAGCCGATACGGTAGGCGCAGGCGATACCTTTCACTCGGCGCTGCTTGCCGCTTTATGCCGCAGTGCGCCTGAGGTATCAGTGCCTGCTCTGCAAGCTTTGTCGACGGCGAGTCTTGAATCGTCGCTCTACTTTGCCTGTGCAGCCGCTGCTATTAATGTATCTCGACAGGGTTGCTCGCCCCCTACCTACGATGAGGTTGAGGCTTTTCTTCTAGCACAACGGAGGTCCTAAGTAGTGCTTCGGATCATTATTAGCTTTTTGTATCGCTGCTTCTGCGGACGATAAGCTCTGTATCTAAAAGTGTGTCTTTCACCGGGTTTCCATTGATAAGCCCCAAGACTGAATCAACAAGAACCGCGCCAGCTTCGCGAATATGCTGTCTGACGGTCGTCAGTGGAGGGCTACTGTAAGCAGCCAGGCTAATATCGTCGTAACCCACAACCGCTATATCCTCAGGAACTCGCGTTCCACGGTGTTGAAGCGCCGAGAGCGTCGCCATTGCCATGACGTCGGTAACGCACATTACAGCGTCAAAATCTGGTGAGCTTTGCAGCAGCTCTGGTATGGCGCTTTGCGCAGCTTCCATGTCGAAGGGAATATCAAACTTGAGTGCGGGGTCAAACTCAAGCCCGTGCTCGGCCAGCGCGCGCTGGTATCCGGCAAATCGGGCGGCGTTTTCGGGGTTGCCGGTGCTACCAAAAAAAGCAATCTTCCGTCGGCCTTTCGCCACTAAATGTGTTGCGGCCTGATAACCGCCCACTTCATTGTTGCTACCCACGAGCACGTACTGCTTGCCGGGGACCGGTTCCCCCCAGACCACGAGGGAGCTGCGTTGTCTTGCTAGATTGTTGAGCTGTTCGTGCTGCTCACCCTGCCCAATAAAAATCGCGCCATCCGATTGGTTAAGCATGCGGCTGTTGTTTAAGTCTCTCACGTCGAGCACAGGTGCGCGTGCTAGCAGCAGGTCGTAGTCGCGCTCTGCCAATGAATCAGCGATGCCACCGAGCATGTCTAAGAAGAATAGGTCAGACATATGCTGCTTGGACTCGATGTCCAACATAAACACCACGGCGATGACGCCTGTGCGCTGTAAGCGAAAGTCACGTGCCCGACGATTAATTGCATAACCGTGGTCCCGCGCCAAGGCCTGTATTTTGTCCCGTGTGGCCTGACTTATTCTGGGGTTGTCGTTCAGCGCACGAGATGCAGTGGCCCGAGATACGCCTGCCAGGTCAGCCAGATCCTGCAGATTTTTTACGGCGCCGGCTTTAGTTTCAGACACACTCATAAAGGTACTCGTTACGTCGCTTAACACCAAGACGGAGCGTGCCAGTCCCCGCGCAAAGTTATCGGATTTATTGGATTAATACTCTAAACGAGAAACTACGCGTTCCTGAATGCAGACGCAATCGATTACATTTTTGTTTGCAATCGATTGCACAGTGTTCTATCTTTTAAATGTCCATGCTTAAAGTATGTGATCGTAATTATTCAAATAATAGGAATACGCCATGAAATATCGCAGCGATGCACTCTTTGTGCACTCTTCAATCGGTCTCATTTTGCTTGCTGCTTTGCCTGCAAGCTCGACGTTCGCTCAGACCTCTGATCAACCATCTATCATGGAAGAGGTGATTGTTACCGGTGTGCCTTCCGGTGGTGCCACTAAACTTGAGGCCAGTGTTTCAGTGTCTTCCTATGGCGGTGACGATCTGATTGACCTTGCTCCGCGATCCACCGCGGAGCTGTTTAGAGCCCTTCCAGGTATTCGATCCGAGAGCTCTGGTGGCGGCGGTAACGCAAACTTAACGGTCCGTGGTATTCCTCTTGCTACTGGTGGCTCCAAGTACATGCAAGTGCATGAAGACGGTCTGCCTGTTCTTGAGTATGGCGATATTAATTTTGGTAACACCGACAACTGGATGCGTACCGATTGGACGGTATCCCGCGTTGAAAGTATCCGCGGCGGTTCTGCCTCCACTTTCGCCAGCAACTCTCCTGGCGGCATTATCAATATCATCAGCAAGACCGGAGATCAGGAAGGAGGTACTGTCGGAGTAAGTATTGGTGCTGATTACGATGAGTTTCGTACTGACTTCGAATATGGCGGTTCGTTAACCGACACGATTCATTATCACATTGGTGGCTTCTTCCGCGATGGAGAGGGCGTGCGCGAGACCGGTTTTAATGGTGACAACGGCGGTCAGATTAAAGCTAACCTCACCAAAGAGTTCGATGATGGTTATCTGCGTCTGTACGCCAAGAGTCTCAACGATCGGGTAACGACTTATTTGCCTTCTCCGGTTCGGGTGAACAGTGGCGACTCTTACGGCGCCGTGCCGGGCTACGATGCAAGCAGCCAAACGCTCCACTCGCAGCAAACCAACAACTTCACGACTTTTGATCAGTTCGGTACGCCCGTATCCCGTTCTCTGTCGGATGGTATTGAGTCTAAGGTCAACGCATTCGGCTTCGAGTTCAACAAGAGCTTGTCGGACCAGCTATCGATCACCAACAAGTTTCGAATTTCCGACATCTCTGGGGGATTTATCGCTCCGTTCACTGATGGCTTTGCTGGTGGCACAGACACGATTGCCGCAAAAGGCGCCGCCCTTTGCGCGGACGCGAGTGTTGGCGGCGTTGGCCTTGATTGCTCCGGTGGCGTCACGGCCCTGATTGACGGCCAGCTGGCCGACCCAAATCAGCTTGCCTATACGAATCTACTCTTTGATACCGAGATTCATGATCTCGGGCTCATGGTGAATGACCTACAGTTTCAGTGGGAAAACACCAATGGTTTAGCGATTACCGCAGGTCTTTACTACTCGAAGCAAAATATTAAGACCTCCTGGAACAGCTGGCAAACGCGCATGCAGACTCTCGACGGGGCTAACTCGCGAAATATCAGCTACGTCGCCAATGGCGCTGGAATTGACGCCAACGGTACCGCCATCGATGTCACCCTTGCGGACAATGGCGCGGTTACCCAAAGCTTCCTTGCATGGAACTGGGACCTTGAGTACACAACTTTCGCCCCGTATATCAACGTAGGCTTTGATCTTGGTGACCGGCTGCGCTTCGATGTGAGTGCGCGCCACGATGAGGTAGAAGCACGTGGCCAACGTCTTGACGCATGTTGCGGCGGTAACACGGCTGTAGATCTGAACGGTGATGGATCGGTAGGTCAGTTTACCGTTGCAAACGGGGTGATCACCCGCCTCGATAGCGATGCCCTACTTGAGAATCCCGGCGCAACCTCGGCAGGCTTCATTAGTGGCGGTGTACGAGTGCTGAACTCGAACAATGCCGCGGTTACCGACGTTAACTACGATGCCGACAACACATCATTCTCCCTGGGCGGCACCTTCCTGCTCACCGACAACTCATCGCTATTTGCGCGCTACAGTGACGGTGGGCGGGCGGTTGCCGACAGGCTCACTCAGGTTCCTGGGTCGCTGCGGCCGGACGGCAGCTTATCATCCACCACTGATGGCTTTGACAATGTTCAGCAATTAGAGCTTGGTTACAAGCACTTTGGTGACAACTGGTCGTTCTTTGCAACACTGTTCAACACCATTACCGAAGAGACGCAGGCGGAATTGACCAGCGGTCTGACCTTTGTTCGTGAATACGAGTCCACGGGTTTGGAGCTCGAAGGTACTTGGGACATCTCGGGTAACTTTGGTATTCGTGGCAACATGACCTGGACTGATGCAGAAATTTCTGACGATCAGACCAACGCCGCTGTTGTAGGGAATACGCCTCGTCGACAAGCAGACTTTATCTACACCTTGATTCCCGAGTATCGAGCCGAGCGTCTAACTGCAGGCTTAGTGCTGCAGGGTTCGACGGAGTACTACCTTCAGGACAACAACGACTTGAAGCAAGAGGCTTACATTTTGGCCAACCTGTTTGCGAACTGGGACATAACCGCGGACCTTACGGCATATGTAAATGTAAATAACCTGACTGATGAGTTTATTATCACGGAGTCGGAGGAAGGTTCAGGCAGCGTTGGTAGCTTTATTCGTGCACGTCCACTGAATGGTCGCTCGACTAACATTGGGTTTATGTACCGCTTTTAGGCTTCCTGTCATAGCATAGCGACACCAGTGGGGGCCGTCGCATATCGGCCCCCACGCATTTTCAAACTGCCGATCGATGCGCTTGCTGGCGTGTCCCCTTGAACTCTGGCGGATCAATCATGAGCGAAAAAGCTGATACAGCACCGCTGTCCTTTACAGAGAAGGTCGGTTACGGTCTGGGCGATATGGCCTCGAATTTCTACATGGGATTCTTCGGCCTGTTTTTGCTGTACTACTACACGGATGTTTTTGGGATCAGTCCTGCTGCGGCGGCAACGATGTTGCTGGTCACCAAGGTTATTGATGCCATAAGTGACCCGGCAATGGGCCTTATCTCTGATAGAACCAACAGCCGTTGGGGAAAGTACCGTCCATACTTATTGTGGGCCGCGGTTCCCTATGCCGGTCTTGGTTATCTTTTGTTTTTGGGCCCCGATCTATCGCCTACGGGTAAACTAATTTACGCCTACATTACCTACACACTGGTAATGCTCGCCTATACAGCGATCAACGTCCCTTATTCTGCCTTACTCGCTGTTATTTCCCCGGTCGCGGAAGAACGGACCAAAGCGACGCAGTTTCGCTTTGTATTTGCGTCACTGGGAACCTTAACGGTAGGCGCTTTTGCAACGCCACTGGTGGGATGGCTCGGGGGAGATGATCAGCTACTCGGTTTTAAACTCACTATCATTTTGTTTGCCGTGCTATCGGTGCTCATTTTCTGGATTACCTTTGCCACCACACGTGAGCGAGTTAAGCCTCAGCCGAGTACTGGGAGTGTCGCTGATGACATCACGGCATTGCTTAAAAACCGATCCTGGATGATTCTTGTTTTCACCGGAATCCTGATTGTTGTTGGCCTGATTGCTCGTTTTGCGTCCATCGTTTACTACATGAAGTATTATGTGAACGACAGTGGCGAAGCCATATTTCTGATTTTTGATAGAACCGCAATTCTTACTTCCTGCGGTCTCATGGGGCAACTCATTGGCGCGCTTGTGACGCCTTTTCTTGCCGCCAGGATCGAAAAGCATCGTCTTGTAATGTTTATGAGTTTGTTACACGCGGTGAGCTTGGCTCTTTGCTACATGATCCCACCAGACCAGTTTCCACTAATTGTATTGATACACAGCGTCGGAATTTTCACCTTCGGAGTAAGCATTACCCTGTTGTTTTCTATGTATACCGATTGCGCCGAGTACGGTGAATGGCTTACCGGCCGAAACACGGCGGGGCTTACGATCTCAGCTTCTATGTTCTCCTTGAAGTTTGGCTCTGCTGTGGGCGGTGCGATTCCCGGCTTTATGCTGGCTTGGTTTGGGTTTGTTGCAAACCAGGCGCAAAACGATGTTGCAGTGGCAGGTATTCGTCTGATGTTCAACGTTGTGCCAGCGGTTTATTTTTTGGCGGCGGCGACGCTCATGTTTTGGTACACCATTGATCGCCAGACCTTGCAGCAGGTTGAGCGTGACCTCCACAGCCGGCGAGGCGCGATAACCCAGTGACTACTTATTGGCAGCCTGAGTCTCTGGCCGGTCTAACAATCGAGCCAGGACAAGAGCTTGAGGTCTTCGACGCAAACTCTCTGCAGTGCATCGACAAGGAACGATGGTATTGGGACCAATGTCCTGTTTGTGATGAGGGGGGGCAGCCTGTTTCCTTCGGTGCTATGGAGCTTTGGATTACGCTGTCGGCACCTGCAATGACCCCTCCTGAGTCCCGGCACGACTATGTGAGGATGCGTTTGCTCACCCGAACAGAGGGTTACTGGCAGGACTGGGGGAATCTACTCCCGGACGGGTTTAGCATCGGTAGTTGCGAATGGGCGGGTGCGGCTAACGTTGACCGAAATGGGGTTTTCACACTGTATTACACGGTCAAGGGTACTGCCGGTGAAGCTTCTCCGACTTACTGCCAGCGCATTTTTGCTGCACAAGCGAAGCTGGCCATGGATGCACAGACACCGCGCTTGAGTCATTGGATGGATCTCGGTGAGCAAATTCGCGCTGATGGTAGTTGGTACGAACTGGCATTTGAGCGGTCGGGAGAAATGGGCGGCATTAAGGCTTTCCGTGACCCCTTCTGGCTGAGAGATGTTGTGTCCGGTCGAGAGTACCTGCTGTTTGCAGCGTCTGCTGTAGAGGCCAGTACTAAAAAGAATGCCGCTATTGGCATCGCGTCGCGCGAGCACTCTTGTGACCCCTGGGAATTACATCCGCCGCTTCTGATTGCTGATGGTGTTACCAATGAAATGGAACGTCCGCATTTATTGCACAGCAATGGCCTTTACTACTTGTTCTGGTCTGTACACGGATGGACCTTCGACCAAAGTTTGGGAGCACCCACCGCGTTGTACGGGATGGTGTCCGAGTCTCTGGACCAACCGTTTAGACCGCTCAACGAAACCTGCCTTGTAGCAGCTAATCCAACGCAAGCTAAGTTTCAGGCCTATTCATGGTTGGTGGATGTCAATCTACAGGTCTGTAGTTTTGTTGATCTGCCCGATGGACAGATTGATGATGCACCCTCTGCCCCGGCTTACCCCCAAGGGACATTTCGTGGCGGCTTTGCCCCGGACTTTTTTCTGACGCTAGACGGAACAAAAGCCGGGATCAGGCGCTCCTAGCCAGAGTCATTCATTGTTGGGAACCACGTCTAGGGGCGGTAGGGGCGGCAACTTGCCGACGCCCCGCAAACGATCCCGGGGGTTGATCACACAGGGCCGGCCGAGCAGGAGGTTGTTAGGGTAAACAATTGCCTCGCGGTTCTCGGTGATCAGCTTCAAGTTAAACAGGCCTAAATCGGCGATGTAGCCCTCTGCGTAATTATCCGCATCAAGAACTCGTATGAAAGTACCGCGGCGAAAGGTGGGGTGTAGCAATATGACAAAGTATGCGGTGATGTTGCTCAGGATCGACCAGCTGGCAAACAGTGCAACACCCAGAAGTGTCAGAGCGGTACCTGCAAAGACCAGGACAGAGCCAAACTGCACCCCCCAAACCACCATCATTGCCAGAGCACACAGCGTTCCGGTCAACAATCGAGCTAAGCCCACCGCTCGATCGCCGGAGCTTTCTGTGAGTCGCGCGTTGTCCGCGCTGCGAGACAGCACCGGGATAGTTAGTCTGTCTATAAGAAAATAAAGGCCCACAATCGCTAGCGTGACGATGACCTGCCATGAATAAGCACCAGCCCAGCTTGTGAACGTCACCCAGATTGTCGCGAGGTCCATGCGTTTTTCCTCAAGCTAAAGTACCTAAAAGGCGACTGATGAGTATCGCATGTTAGAAATACCGAAAGCGTCTTCGGCGTTTAACAAGTCTGGGATCTTAGTGTGAGATAGAAGAAAGGCGCCATTCCAACAGGATAGCGCCGAGGCTTCTCGATCAAATCCGGCTTAGCGGTGTCGGTTAAACGGTGGACGCCCGCGGAATGTGGTGGTTTTGGGTTCGTCTTCGATCAATTCCATTGCGGCGGCATCAACTACCGGTAGTTCAACCTGCTTGCGACTGAAGGGAGGGCGACCTGTAAAGTCGGTCTGCCAAACGACCTCGGTCGCTACGTTTACATCAATGATTTCCATTGCAGCTACGTCGATGGTGTTAACCGGCACGCGCTCGCGTTTGTAGGGCGGCTTGCCGCGCATATCGACTTCCCAGCGATACTCAACATTGTCCATGGACGACGTGCTCTCAGCGATCACGCCGCTCGATGCGGACAGTACGGCCGCGGTCATAAATACTGTGGCTCCAAGGATTGCGTTTGATTTCATAACTGAATCGAACCTCCTGATCTATTGTCGAATTCCGTGGCTGAGCTTTATTACGAGCCCCCACTCAATACCTAATCATAGCCCCTGTTCAACAACTGCCTGAACAAACCCTTGAGAATTTACAATAGATTTTATCTATCAATATTAGGTCTTGGGCAACAATTCAACCCTATCTATTGCTTGATTTGGCTCCGCTTGGAGCATTTTTGCACTGCATAAGCGCATTGAGTGCACGTTTGTGGAGCGACTCACTACCGAAATCATCGCTTTGGGAGCACTGCAGGCTAGCAAAACCGGGCTTTATGAATGTCTGGCGCAACATTTGCAGCACCGTGCCCATGCGTAAGCACCCCCACCACCTGTTTTGCTTTGTTGGACTTCTGGTTATTGCCACGAGCGCTCTTGCCCAACATACAGTGGATTTTCCCTTAAGCGCTGGTACCGGCGGTGCGCTGGAATTGGTGCTGAATGTGGATGGAGAGTCAGCCACATTTCTGCTCGATACCGGAGCAGCGATTGCGACAATTAACAGCGCTTTGTTTGATCGCCTCAATGACCATGGATCTTCACGCAAAGTGCGTGAAGTTGCCGCGCGTATGGCGGATGGTCGCGTTCGGAAATTGAGTGTCTATTCGGTAACCGGGCTGCAGCTTGGCCAAGGATGCGAGCTGGGGGCCACCGAAGTGATCGTGGTTCCCGGAGCAGGACGCAACCTGCTGGGCCTGAATGTTCTCGAAAAGTTTGCGCCGCTCACGCTGTCATTGAGCCCACCGGCGCTGGGGCTTAGCAATTGCGCTGCGGTGACTATTGCTGAGTCAGCACCGAATGAAGAAGTGACCGTCGCGGCGGTATCACCGCTATAAGCTATCCAGCACCTGCACCGCGTGACCCAACCGCGCCCCAATAATCTCGCGAATATCCTTTGCCAGCACTTTGTAAAACCCCCGGGCTGGACTGCTGGGTCGCCAGGCCAGTACATGTAATCTGGCGATAGATTCGTCATCGAGTTCCTTTACGGTGAGACCACTTTCTGCACTGATCTCTGATTCGACGTAAAGCGCGGGAAGAAACGCCAGGCCCATGCCCATGACGACCATTAATCGCAGTGCGTCCAGGCTGCTCCCCTCATAGTCCCGAAGCACTTCCGCACCCAGTCGATTACATACCGCCTCAACCTGCCGTGCAAACTGATGCCCATGTTCCGTAGTAAGCACTTGCTCACCCGCTAGGTGCTTTCCCTGCCACACAGACACTTTCGACAGGGGATGCTCTTGAGAAGCTGCCAAGAGAATTTTTTCGCGCAGAAGCGGCTCCTGTACCAGGTCTGGCGTATTGATGGGTAAGGATGTAATGATCAAATCGTAGTCACCATGGGCAATACCCTCCTCTAAGCCCAGTGGCGAGTCTTCCCGCACATAAAACCGAAGTCCCGGATGAGCCTCTCGCAATGCTGGAAGTATCTGCGGCAACAAGTAGGGTCCGAGTGTGCCTTTCACCCCCAAACGGTAGGTGGCTTTCTCGTTGGCCCGCGAGTCTCCAACCTGTTGCCCCAGTTCCTCCATGGCTTCAATCACCCGACGTGCCTGTGGTTCAAACAAACGGCCCACGGGGGTGAAGTAAGCACCGCTTCGGGATCTTTCCAGGAGCTTTGCCCCCAGCAGTTCTTCTGCGCGGGCTATCTGAGCGGTGAGTGTAGGCTGGCTGATACCCAGTTCGTCAGCAGCTCCGCGAAAGCTGCCGCTCTTAGCCACGGCCAGGATGTATTCGATTTGTTTTAGAGATGGTCTTTTCATGGGGGCGGAGTGATTACTGCGTTGGCTTATGTTGAGATAAGCGAGATAGCAGCACAAGCTTCGAAGCCAGGTTCAGGCCATCAACTTTTCAGGTAGGGCCAGCCTTTTTAAGCTACTCTATTTTTGAGCATGTGTCGGCCTTAGGGTCTGTTTGACAACGGAGCGCCAGAGTATGAGCTTACGAATTATCAAGATATTGATGTTGTTTATGGTGGGCTTGTTCTGCCTCATCGGTGCTGTTTTTAATCTTACATCCATGGAAGCTGATCTTGCACTTGTCTCTCTGGTGGTGATTGGTGATGGCGCGACTGGGGTCGCTGATTGGCAAAAAATAGAGACGCCCTGGTTCGTCACCCTCTGTTGGGCGGTCATCCCATTATCTAAAGCGCTCGCGGGGCTGTTGTGCCTCATGAGCGTGGGCAGGATGTGGTCGCTCAGGCGATCAGATTCATCAAGTTTTCAGTGGGCCAAACATGCGGGCATCGTCGGCTGCGGTGTAATGCTCGCGATGTTGTTCGGTGTGTTTATACTCATCGCTGAAACCTGGTTTCAGCAGTGGCAGACCCCTCTGGGTGCGGGCATTTTGGGCGCAGCCCAACGGTACATAGTGTGTATCGGCGTGATCGTGTTCTTTGTTTACCTTTCGGATGATGAGCTTGCTGAGCGCGGAAACTGACGGATCAGAGCCTACATCTTTAGATTTCAGGTTCGTCTTTGAGATTTGACGGGGGCGGTGTTTGCCCTAAAGGCTCGCTCAACACACCCAGTCGATCATGCTCAATGGTTGGATGTTGCGTTGTTGTTTTGGGTAGCTCGCCCTTTGCGTTGGCCGCGGTGCTCTTAAAGCGCTCGACCTTTCCATAAAGGCCCTGTTTACCCACCAAGGCAGTGACGGTTTTGTTGTACTTGTCGGTGGTGGTGCTCAGCGTTTTACCCATGTCTTCCAGGCGCTGCCCTACCAGACAGACTTTATTGTAAATCTCGCCAGCCATCTCACTGATGGCCCGCGCTTCTTCATTGCTGCGATAGGCAATCCACAGGCTGGCAACCGTGCGCAGCATCGGTAGCAACGTGGTGTGAGAGACCATGATCACATTCTTGTGATAGCCATCGTTAAAGAGCTCTTTGTTAAATTTAAGCGCTTCGATGTACGCCGCCTCGATGGGCATGAACATAAAAACAAGTTCGGGACTGTTCATACCGCTGAGCGAGGAATAGTCCTTTGCAGAAAGATCATCGATGTGTCGCTTTAAGGCCTGTCCATGGGCCTTGAGCGCATCGTGGCGCTCTTCATCGGTTTCTGCTGCCACGGCGCGGTCATAGTCAACCAGCGATACCTTGCTGTCGATGATCAGATGCTTACCATCAGGCAGCTTGATAACAAAATCCGGAATTCGCAGTTTGCCCTCAACGTCACGAAAACTGCTTTGCGCCTCGTAATGACTGCCAGGCTCCAGGCCAGCCAGCTGCAAGGTACGCTCTAACTGCACCTCTCCCCAGTTGCCCGTGGTTTTCTTGTCACCTTTGAGAGCTTTAGCCAGATTCTCGGCCTGATCGCTCATCTTCAGACCCACGCCCATCATGTTGCGAAGCTCTACCGCCAGTCCTTCGTTTCCGCGAATGGACTGCTCGTGTACTTCGTTGATGCGCGACTGGAACCGATGGATTTGGTCCCCAAAGGGTTTGAGTAACGACTCCATGGATTGTTGATTATCGCTGCTAAATTTCTTGCCACGCTCTTCGAAGATGCGATTTGCGAGGTTTTCAAACTCCATGGCCAGCTGCCGTTTACTGTTTTCCAGCAGCGCCATTTGTTCTTTGTGTTTTTCTTGATCGGCGCTCTGTCGCGCGCTTAAAGCTGCATTGGTCGACGAGAGTAAGTCCCGCTCCTGCTGAAGCGCTGTGACTCTGATGCTCAGTTTTTCGAACTGTTCGGCGAGAATCTCCCGCTCACTCAAGAGGCTTGCATGACCAATTTCCAGCTCCTGAAGGCGGTCTCGTTGTTCCTCCAGATCGCCTCGTGATTTAGACAGTTCTGCACCGCGCCACATCCAGGCTATTACTGCGCCACAGACAAGCCCCAGCATGGCGTACAGCAGCGATGGATCGTTGAGCGCCGACTCGATCAACTGCTGTCCCGGCACACCGCCGCTGGGAATTTACTCACTCGCTCTTTCCGCCAGCCAGCGCAGAGATGTCTGCGATGTGCATAAATTGCGCGCGAAGCTGCGCCAACAATGCCAGTCGATTGGCCTTGAGTGCAGGGTCCTCGGCGTTGACCATCACCCCATCAAAAAAGGCATCCACGGGCTCTCTAAGTTCCGCAAGTCGACTTAGGGCCGACGCGTAGTCTGCCTTTGCCAGTACCTCTATATTATCTGATGCCGCTGCCTCGATAGCCGCAGCCAAGGCTATCTCTTGCGGCTCCTGGAGTAAGTTGGCGCTTACGACCATGCTTTCGTCGCGGTCCTTGGCTTTTGCCAGAATGTTGCTCACGCGCTTGTTCGCTGCCGCGAGCGCTTCCGCCTCCGGACGCTGGCCAAAGGCCTGCACTGCGCGAACTCGTCGATCAAAGTCGCTGGGTCTGGCGCTACCGCTGGCGCGCACGGCCCGGAAAACTTCGATAGGAATATTGTCGTTTTCATACAGTGCCGGAAGTCGTTCAAGCATATAGTTGAAGACGGCCTCGGGTGCTTCGTCGTTGATAACACCCTCGGCAAAACCTCGGGCGGCAAGGGCCAGGGTGTCACGCAAATCCAGGGTGAGTTGCTTCTCGATCATTATGCGAAGCACCGCAATGGACGCGCGCCGTAAAGCAAAGGGATCCTTGGATCCCGTCGGTGGCTGACCGATACCAAAGATTCCCAGCAGAGTATCCAGACGATCGGCAAGTGCCACGGCTACCGCGACATCACCTTGAGGTAATTCACTTCCCGCCTGTGTCGGCCAATAGTGCTGAGCGATGGCATCGGCCACCGCCGGATCTTCGCCATCATTGCGTGCGTAATACGCACCGGCGATGCCTTGCATGTCTGCAAACTCCAGCACCATGTCCGACACTAAATCGGCTTTGCAAAGCTCTGCCGCGCGTTCGGCCTGGGCCTTATCGGCACCCATAAGCGTCGCAAGCTCGCCAGCCAGACTTTGAACCCGCTGAGTTTTATCGAGCAAGGACCCGAGCTGTTTCTGAAACACAACCCCACCCAGTCGCTCTACTCGCGAGGCGAGAGTGTGCTGGCGATCCTGTTCAAAGAAAAACGCCGCGTCGGCGAGCCGGGGTCTTATCACCCGCTCGTTACCGGCAACCACCTGACTGGGGTCTTTGCTTTCTATGTTGCTCACCGTGACAAAGTTGGGCATTAAGGTGCCGCTGCCATCGACTACCGGAAAATACTTTTGATGGCTTTGCATAGACGAGATCAAAGCCTCGGCCGGAACCTCTAAAAATGTGGTGTCAAAGCTACCAGCCAGAGCAACGGGCCACTCCACCAGGCTTGCGACTTCGCCAAGCAGATCAGTATCAATCAGTGCCTGGCCTCCAACGGCCACTGCGGCCGCTTCGACCTGCTCGCGAATCAGATTGCTACGTTCGCTAAAGTCTGCGATGACCCATGCGTCCCGCATCAATGCTGGATAGTCACTCGCTGACTTAATGTTGATGGGCTCTGGCGCATGAAAGCGGTGTCCTTTGGAGACGTTGCCACTGCAAATGCCTAAAACATCGCCAAACCCCTGTTCATCGCCATACATCAGAACAATCCAGTGCACGGGTCGCACAAACTCCCTGCGAGCCGCCCCCCAACGCATACGTTTTGCAATGGGCAGCTCCGCAATAGCCTCATTGACGAGTTCGCATAGACATTCCCGCGTTTTTGCACCGCTGACGACTTGTTTGAATCCCAGGCGCTGTCCTTTGGGGGTATCAATCAGTTCCAGTTCATCGGCAGAGACGCCTTGTTTGGCCGCAAAGCCTTCGGCGGCGCGGGTCCAGTTACCGTCCGCGCCTTTTGCCTGTGCCAGCGGCGGTCCCAGCGCTTCTTTGGTTTCGTCCGCGCCCTGATCAAGCAAATCATCAATGAGCACGGCCAGTCGTCTTGGCGCTGCGAACCAACGACTTGCGCCGTGGGTGAGACCTTTATCTGCAAGCTTGGCGACAAGATTGTCATGGAGCGCAATACCGAGTTGCTCCAGGCTGCTCGAAGGCAGCTCCTCACAGCCGATCTCCAAAAGCAAAGGCTGATGACTCATGCTGCCGCCTCCTTTAACTGAGCGAGGACTTCGTCGCGAATACCTGCCTCGGCCATAGGAAATCCCAGCGCCGCGCGGGCATCAAAGTAAGCCTGGGCAACGCCTCGCGCCAAAGTGCGCACGCGAAGAATGTAGCGCTGACGCTCGGTTACCGAGATTGCATGGCGGGCATCCAAAAGGTTAAAGGTATGTGACGCCTTCATGACCATTTCGTAGGCGGGCAGTGGCAGTGAACGTTCGGTAAGACGTGCGGCTTCTTTTTCGCAGTGATCGAATTGCGCAAACAAAAAATCCACGTCTGCCTCTTCAAAGTTGTACTGCGACATTTCCACCTCGTTTTGATGAAAAACGTCGCCGTAGAGTACCGGGCCCTGGGGGCTGCGTGTCCAAAGGAGATCGTAAACGCTGTCTACACCTTGTAAGTACATCGCAATACGCTCAAGACCGTAGGTAATCTCGCCGGTAACCGGATAGCACTCGATGCCGCCTGCTTGCTGAAAATAGGTGAATTGCGAGACTTCCATACCGTTTAGCCATACTTCCCAACCGAGTCCCCAGGCACCCAGGGTGGGTGACTCCCAGTTGTCTTCGACAAAACGCACATCATGGGTGAGCGTGTCGATACCCAACGCCTGCAGGGATTGGAGGTAAAACTCCTGAAACTCCGGCGGCGATGGCTTCATGGCCACCTGAAACTGGTAGTAGTGCTGCAATCTATTGGGATTCTTACCGTAGCGGCCATCGGTGGGGCGGCGACTGGGCTGCACATAGGCCGCATTCCAGCTCTCTGGACCCAAAGAGCGCAAAAAAGTCGCCGGGTGAAAGGTACCGGCGCCTACTTCCATGTCCAGAGGCTGAAGGATGAGACACCCTTTCTCTCCCCAGAATTGCTGCAATCTGAGGATAAGTTCCTGAAAACTGATAGGGTCTGATGCTTGATCGGGATACTGGCTCACGCGAATTCCTGTGCGAGGTGCAAAAGGCCCGTAGTATACCGTCAGTAACAGCGGCACAATACGCAGCTATTGCACAAGCTAAGCCCCAAATCCGAATAACATTTGTGAAAAGCCGTCTCATTACATTTTTGCTCTGGTCCTCTTCCTTGCTCCCATTAGGCGCCTCCAGGGCGATTGGTCGTGGGCTGGGCAAACTTGCCTGGATGTTGGGTGGCAGTCCCCGAAGGGTGACCGAGCGAAACATTGGCCTGGCTTTTCCTGAGCTGTCGGATCCGCAAAAAGAGCAGCTTGCAAAGCGTTCGCTGCAGGCCACCGGTGAACTGGCCGCGGAGATGGGCTATATCTGGAACCGCCCTTGGGATCAGGTGCGGGCCCATATTTTGGAAATCGTGGGTGACGATACCGTTCGCGAGGCTCTTGGTAGTGGCCGCGGCGTAATGATGCTGGGTCCACATTTGGGTAACTGGGAGATTGTGGGACTGCATATTTGTGAGATGGGCGAATCCGTTGCTTTATACGAGCCGCCTCATATGAAGCAGTTGGACGATATGGTGCGCGCGGCGCGGCAGCGTTCCGGCTCCGTGTTGGTTCCCACGGACCCTCGGGGTCTCGCCAAACTGGTGAAGTGTCTTAAAAAAGGCGGCATTGCAGGCATTTTGCCGGATCAGGTCCCGCCGGTGGTGGAGTCAGGCGAGAACAGTAACTTTATGGGTGTGCCCACCTTTACGATGACCCTGGCAAGCAAGCTTCTGGCGAAAAGCGGGGCCCAGGCATTTTTTGGTTTTGCCGAGCGTATTCCCGGCGGTTACCGCCTGCATTACATTCCTGCTGACGACGGCATTTACAGCGATGATTTACAGGTATCGTTAAAAGCCTTGAACGATGGAGTAGAGCGTTGCGTACGAATGGCGCCCGAACAGTATCAGTGGGAGTACAAGCGCTTTCGTGTCCGACCACGGGGCCCGGTGGATTACTATGCGCGAGACTGGCAGCCAGGCAAAGACTGAACATTTTCTCGTTCCATCTCTTTTATTCAAACGGAGTTATTAATGTTTCTCGGTAAGTTGGTTGCGGGAATTCTAGGCGTACTTGTTGCGGGTTTTCCTGGTCTGATTTTTGGTCTTGTTCTGGGCCACATGTTTGATCGGGGCTTGGCGGGTGTTCTGGGTATGGGCTCGGCCGATCTAGGGAAGGTTAAAGAGCACTTTTTTCGCAGTACGTTTTTGCTCATGGGTTACGTCGCAAAATCTGACGGGCGCATATCAGAAGACGAAATCGCGCATACCGAAGGAATCTTTCGGCAATTGGGTTTGTCTGACGACCAGCGTCATGACGCGATTTTGCTGTTTAAGCAAGGCGGGGATGACGGCTTCTCTGCAGACGAAACCATTCAAAGCTTTTTGCTTGCCGGTGGCGCTCATCCGGCGCTCAAGCAAACTATGATGTTGTTCCTGGTGACGCTTGCGTTGGCGGACCGCCAATTACACAGCGGTGAAAAATCTGCGCTGCTGCAAATCGGCGGGCTATTGGGATACGGCGCTCAGGCGGTTGAAGAGTTTCTGCGCATGGCCACGGCGCAGGAGCATTTTCATCAGCAGGCCGGGCATCCCGAGGCGCCGACAGTGTCAGATGCTTACGCGGCACTGGGTGTGAGTGAAGACGCGCCGGACAAAGAAGTGAAGCGGGCCTATCGAAAACTCATGAGCCAAAACCACCCCGACAAGTTGTCCGCTCGCGGTGTACCTGAGGATATGTTGAAACTTGCTACTGAAAAAGCTCAGGAGATTCAGGCAGCTTACGAGCTGATTAAACAGTCTCGGGGTACCGGCATGCGTGACTAGCGTCAATGTTTAACGCACTGCCGCCAACGAAAACCGCTGCAGCCCACGCCAGGGCGAGTGCGAGCGTCGCAAGACCTGCCAAAATTACCCAGATCATCTTGAGCCTCACAATTTCATCTGCTTCAGACCTGCCCACTGTGAATAAGGATGATTGCCGCAAAGGCATAAAGCCCCGCGGTCAAAATTCCCCCCACAGATCGAAAGTGATTAAGCCGGGTCCAAACACGTCCGTACTCAATCCAGTAATCTGCTGCCGCGACCGATCTATAGTCGAATTCCTCAAGTTTTTTGTTCATCGGTACATTGCCAAACATCGTTACAAGAAAAACACAGGACACATAGGCTAACGACGCCAAAAGGATCAAGGCTAAAGCCGTACCCTCGTAGACAAAAAAACCATAGGCAGCAAATAAGATCGAAAAGACCGAGATCAACAATATACCGGCGACAAACTGAGTTTTGAGTACCGTCCTGTTGATGTGCTGCATCGACTCGATGCCCGCCGCAGGAGCGGCCCGTAGCAGTGCAGACATGATGAATTCAGAAAAAGCGGAGAACACCCCGGCTATTACCGCGCTCCACAAAGCGAGAAACAGACAGAGATACAAAGGCCATTCATAGCTCATGGGGCTGCCTCCACAGAAGCGCCACCAATAAGGCGGCGATACACAGTTCAAAGAGCGCCGCCGTGATCAACGATTGCGACGGAAATCCGTGGATCACCGCGCTAACGACACGACCTGTTCCATAGCTGCCGTATACGATAGCGCCACATACCAGACCAAGACCTGCAAAGCGCATTTGCACAGCGCCCAGTATCATAAACGCGCCACTCATCAGCAAAATACCCGTTGGTGCGATGAGTTCTGACATCAAGCCGGGGTCCTTCTCCACAACTATATTGCTCATCTGCAGGAACGCCTGCGGTGAAAAAATCAAAGCACAGCCAATGAGACCCAGGATCACTCCGCAGATGGCCAGCGTGGTTCTTGTAATAAGTCGGCTCATGCTACCGGCCTCCATGCACCCGTGGCGGCGACATCTTGGGCATAGTCGGCAAAGTCCTTGGGCGGACGCCCAAGCGCGCGCTGCACCCCGTCGGTCAGATGCGCGTTTCGGCCGTCAAGTACGGTAGAAAAAAGGTAGTCCAGCATCCAGACCACATCTTCGGGTGCACCGGAGTCAGCCACCTCCGATACGAAACTATCGTGCGGAACATCAACGTAAACGACTTTGCGGCCGGTAGCGCGCGACAGGTCCTCGGCCACGTCAGACATGCTCATCAGCCGCGGTCCCGTTACTTCATAAACCTCTCCCTTGTGATGATCTTCCGTGAAGGCCGCGACGGCCACGTCAGCAATATCATCGACATCCACAAACGGTTCGACTTGATCGCCTGCGGGCAATGTAATCGCACCGTTCAGAACCATATCGATGAACGCGCCTTCGGAGAAATTCTGACTGAACCAGCTCGCGCGTACGATGGTCCATTCGAGTCCAGACTCCTGCACGATCCGCTCGCAGGCCTGAGCCTCTTTTTCACCGCGGCCTGATAGCAAAACCAGACGCTTGACGCCTTGCTGTTTCGCGAGCTTCACAAAGGCTTCAATGGCATCGGGCGCACCGGGCATCGCAAGATCCGGGGCATAGGTTATGTAGGCAGCCGTTACGCCCTCCAGGCAGGCCTCCCAGCTCCTTTGATTGTTCCAGTCAAAAGGAGTGATCGCGGACCGGGATCCGATCCGTACCTTGCAGCCTTTGGCTTTCAGACCTTCTGCAATACGCCGACCGGTTTTCCCGGTACCCCCCAGAATGAGTGTGAGGTCTTGTGATTCGATGGGTGATTTCATGGACTTGCTCCGTTAGTGGTGTGTGCAAGTCAATTCTGTGGGAAGCAGGGGCGGTGATTCTTGCCTGTCCATGCCAAAGTTTTGGCCAATGGCGACAAGTTTTTTCGTCAGCGGTGGATAGTCTCCAATCGATAAGAGCGAGGCGTTTGGCCCGCCCAGCGTTTGAATGCCCGAGTGAAGGCGCTTTGTTCGGCAAAGCCAGTCAGGAATGCCACTTCGGCAAGGCTGTAGTCTGTCTCGCGTAAAAGCTGCTGTGCAAGATCTTTACGTGCCATATCGACCACACTTTGAAAAGAAAGCCCCTGATCTGATAAGCGTCTCTGGAGCGTTCGAGAGCTAATGCTTAGTTCGTTTGCAATAAGTGACAGTCTCGGCACCCCCTCGCTCAATACGTTGGCAATCACGCGCCGAACCTGTTGTTCTAATGCAGTGTCGTCTGTGCGTAAAGCGAGTTCCTGCTCTAGATGCTGGTCAAAAAATTTGGCAATGGTCTGGTCGCCAAGTTTGTTTGGAGCCGTCATGCTCTGCTGGCTGACAAGCAAAGCATCGCGCCCGGAACGAAAATGCACCGGGCAGCCGAAATGATTTTCGTAGACAGCTATATCGCCCCTCGGCGCATGCTTAAAATAGACGGCGAGGGGCTTGAAGTTCGTGGTACTGACTTCCTGGCTAATGGTATTCACCGCCGACATGCTCGCTTCATTTGAAAGAAGCGCTCCTGGGTGACCATCGTTTACTTTGTCGAGGCGGAAGAACACGCCATCGACGGTCTTTTCAAGAGAATAGGATTCTGCGTTTCCAAGGATATGCCCATAGCGCTCGGACCTCACATAGGAGCCACGCAAATTGGGCGCTGACTTCCATGCAAGACCGAAAGCGCCATAGTCGTCGCTGCGCATGGCCGCCCCGATTCGAAGCGGCAAGCGCAGGCCGTCGGGATCCCTGTCCGCAAGCCGGGCAAAGAAGTCGTAGTACGCCGATGAAGAAACCATTTTTGCTGCATCGACTGGATCCTCAGGACGGAGACCCAAAGCTTCGACCAGGTCGTCCGTTGCCACGCCTGGACTCGCCTGGTCGATGACTTTGTAGACGTAAAGCGAAGTGATCTGGCTCATAGGGATAGTGATACAGCAATTTTTGATACTTTGGCAATGTCTGTGCCTCAGGCTCCCAGCTATTGCTAAGGCGATTTTTGCATCAGAGTGCGGTTACTCGCGGCAACTCCTTGCCCAGGACGTCGCAAAATGCGCGAACAACCGGCGGAACCCCTTTGCGAGAGGGCATCACGACGCTGATATGCGCGTCCCCCGCTGACCAGTTCGGGAGTACGTGTAGCAGTTGACCACTTAAGATTTCTTTGCGGCACACATACGCGGGCAACGCGACAATCCCCAAGCCGTCGCTTGCAGCTTGCTTGAGTGTCACCATGTCGTCGCTGCAAAGCCGAGCGCAGAAGGGAACCGACACCTGCTCCTTATTTGAGCCTCGCAGGGACCACTCACCGTGGGGGCTTGTCCAACCCATCTTTAATCCTGCATGTCCGCGAAGTTCCTCGGGCGTCGTGGGCAAATCTACCCGCTCCCGGTAAGTCTGTCCGGCGAAGAGACGCCAGGGCGAAGGGGCGATGACACGTTGTATAAGGCTTGAGTCAGGCAGTGGGCCCATATGTCCCCTAAGGGCTATGTCGATGCCGGACTCCACCAGATCCACGGTCTCATTGCTTACTTGTTGTGTTATTTCCACATTGGGATTGTTGATCAGGAAATTGGGGACAATCTGGCTAAGAGCAAATTGGGCCATTCCAACGGAGCAGGAAATGCGAACTCTTCCCGACAGGGTCTGCGTATGGTTGGTAACCGCGGCGTCGGCCGCCTCCATGGATTCAATAGCACACCGCGCGTGGCGATAAAATTCCAGACCGACGTCCGTCACTGCGAACTGCCGTGAGGTTCGCTGAATGAGTCGGATGCCCAGCCGCTTTTCCAGCTGCTGTACGTGCCGGCTTAAACGAGACTTGGGAATGTCCAGGGCCCGGCTCGCCGGAGCAAAGCCGCGCTTTTCCACGACATGCACAAAGTAGAAATAGTCGTTCAGGTCCAAACGGGACTCCTGTCGGGCACTACCGTTCTATTAATAGAACGCTTCTTTCTGATTGTGCCACTTCTGGTCTGCTTTAATCCATGGCTTTATAGGGGCATCACTCAGCACGGAGACAGATCATGAACGCTAAAGTTAGTATCGCCAGCCCGGTCCCCCACCAGCCTACCGTCATCTCAGACCCCGTTGATCCGGGGCAGCTGAGAATAGGGAGTGGCTTCGAAGCGCTGACGTTCAGGCATGAGGATTTCGACGGCCTCATGGATCCACTGATCATGGTCGATCATTTCACCATGGCCGCGCCCACCTTCGGCCCCCACGGGCACGCAGGAATTTCTGCGGTGTCGGTTCTCTTCGAAGACAGCGAAGGCGTCTTCAACAATCGCGACTCCCTCGGCAACGACATCGATTTGATGCCCGGCGACCTCTACTGGCTAAAGGCCGGCCGAGGCGGCATGCACGACGAGAAACCTGCACCCGGTGGCCGAACGCATGGGTTGCAGATGTTTGTGAATCTTCCCGCCGCTAACAAGTACGATGATCCGCGGACGCTTCACGTCAAGGCCGCGCAAATACCGACCGTCGAATCCGAGCGCTATCGAGTGCGTGTTGTTCTCGGTGAAAGCAACGGCGTGCGTGGTGCGTCTTCACCTGCCTTACCCCTGACTATCCTTGACGCGCAGCTTCGGGCGGGAGGGACTTATTCCCATAGTGTTGCTGCAGGAAACAGCGCCTGGGTTCACTCGGTATCCGGCGATTCGGAGCTTGTCATCGATGATCAGCGGGTGAGCCTGCAACAAGGGCAGGCGATCTCCCTTCGCTCCGGCGGCGACGAGGTGCAACTCAAGCTGCATAGTCAGGTGGGCGCTAAGATCGTCGTGGTCGAGGCTGCACCGCTTCGCGAGACTTTCGTGCAGAAAGGGCCTTTTGCCATGGCTACGGAGAAAGATGTAGAGCAAATAGTTGCCGCCTATGAGCGCGGTGATTTCGGCTCTATCGATTGATTCAAATATCTAAACAGGAGAAACCAAATATGAACGTTGTCGCCTTTGCCGCCTCAAATTCCCGAACGTCGATCAATCGCATGCTGGTTCGCTATGCAGGTGAAGCCCTTCGCGGTCTAAACCCCGCGGTGGAGATTACCTACCTTGATCTCAACGACTTTGAAATGCCCATATTCAGTGTCGAGCGAGAGGTAGAGGGCGGAATTCCCGGACCTGCCAAGGATTTCTTCGATTTAATCGGCACTGCAGATGCCGTGATTATCTCCTTCGCCGAGCACAATGGTTCCTATACGGTGGCATACAAGAACGTCTTCGACTGGGCCTCGCGAATTAGGCCCGAGGTCTACCAAGGAAAACCGCTGATTGCCCTGTCGGCATCCCCAGGCCCGCGCGGCGCGGCAGGCGTGCTTGATACCTTTCTGGCCGGTGCGCCCTTTTTTGGCGCTAAGGTCATGGCCTCTCTCTCCGTGGGATCCTTTGGGGAGCGCTTTGATCCGGAGTCGGTTACTCCCAGTGATCCAAAGCTCTATGAGGAGATTCGCCAGACTGTGGCTTCACTTGGCGACAGTGAGAAAAGCCCAGACCTTTAAATGTCAATTACGCCAAAACATCGGCGTAAACAGTACTAGCAGCGTGAACACCTCGAGGCGTCCCAATAGCATGGCAAAACACAGAACGGATTTAGCGAAGTTGCTGATCTCACCGTAGTTAGCGGCGACGGAGCCGAGGCCCGGACCGAGATTATTAAGCGCGGCAGCCACCGCAGAAAACGCGGTGATAAAGTCCAGGCCGGTTGCCATCAACACCAGCATGATCACAATAAACGCAAAGGTATAGACGGCAAAAAAGCTCCACACGGCACTGACTACCGTGGCTTCTACACGCCGGTTACCCACTTTGAGAGGAATAATGGCATGCGGATGTATCAGCTGCTTTAGCTCACGTATTCCCTGCTTATAAATCAACATAAGGCGCATCGCTTTGATACCGCCACCGGTAGATCCTACGCAGCCGCCCATGAACGAAAACATCAACAGCATCATGGGCAGAAAGCCGGGCCAGATCGAAAAATCCTGGGTCGCAAAACCGGTAGTCGTGGTGATGGAAACGGCTTGAAACAGACCGTGCACCAGGCTGTCCTGCGTGTTTAATGTTTCAGAGAACATCAGGTACGCACAGGTGATTCCCACGCATACGGCCATGGCGCCCGCAAAAAAACGTGCCTCGGAGTCTTCCCAGTAACCAACCATGCTGCGACGACGAAAAGCCGCAAAATGTAAACCGATGTTGAGTGCCGATATGAGCATGAACATGGTGCTGACCATGTAAATGGCGTCGCTCTGAAAATAGCCCATGCTTGCGTCGTGGGTACTGAAGCCACCGATGGCTACCGTTGCAAAGGCATGGCAGACCGCGTCAAACCCTGACATGCCCGCCAGACTATAAGCACCGGCACAAAGCACCGTGAGTGCCAGATAAATGGTAAACAGCGCCTTGGCCGTTTCGGTGATCCGGGGCGTGAGTTTGCTGTCTTTACTGGGGCCCGGTGTTTCTGCGCGATAGAGCTGCATGCCACCAATACCCAGCATGGGCAATACCGCAACGGCGACTACGATAATTCCGATACCGCCCAACCACTGCAGCATTTGGCGATACAAAAGAATGGATGCGGGTAACTCGTCCAGGCCTGTCAGTACAGTGGCGCCCGTGGTGGTTAGTCCCGACACAGACTCAAAAATGGCGTCGGTGATATCCATGTTCAGGGATTCTGTAAGGGCAAAAGGTAAGGAGCCGAACAGTCCCAGGACAATCCAGAAGAGCGCGGTGACCAAAAAGCCATCACGAATTTGCAGGTCGCGTTTTACTCCGCGTAGAGGTAGCCAAAGCGTCGCACCGGACATCAAGGTAATCGCAAAGGCAGAAATAAAGCCTGTGACCGTATCGTCATCAGCAAGCACCGCTATCAACAGTGGCGGCAGCATGGTGACGCTAAAGAGAGTCAGCAGTAGCCCAAGAATGCGCAGACTGATAGAAAAGTGCATGTGATGGCCTAGGAGAAGAAACCAAAGCCCACAGCGAAGAGCTTCTCCACGGCATGGATTTTGTGTTTATCGACCAAAAACAGGATCACGTGATCGTCGCTTTCTACCAGCAGGTCGTGGTGAGCGATGAGTACTTGCTCGCCGCGAACAATAGCGCCAATGGTGACACTGTCAGGCAAGGGGATTTCTTCAATGCGTCGGCCTACTACTTTTGACGAATAAGCATCGCCGCGAGCAACAAGCTCAATAGCTTCTGCGGCTCCTCGACGCAGCGCATGCACCGCGCTGATGTCACCTTTGCGTACATAGGTAAGAAGACTGCCAATGGTGATTTCTTGCGGTGAGATGGCAATATCAATTTCGTCGCCTACAAGTTCGGCATAGGCTGGGTTAGTGATCAGCGTGATTACTTTCTTGGCTCCCATGCGCTTGGCCAGCATGGACATCATGATGTTTGACTCATCATTGTTCGTAAGCGCGCAAAAAACGTCTGTGCGATCTATGTTTTCTTCTGCAAGGAGCCCCGGCTCAGCGGCACTGCCGCCAATGACTAATGTGTTTTTGAGTTGCTCTGACAACATCCGACAGCGGCTGCGGCTGTACTCAATAACCTTTACAGAAAAGTCAGTTTCCAGCGATTGAGCCAGCCGCGCACCAATGTTTCCACCGCCCGCAATCATGATTCGTTTATAGGGCTTATCAACCCGACGCAGCTCGGAGGTTACCTGGCGAATGTGCTTGCTCGCTGCAATGAAGAACACTTCATCGTTGGCTTCGACGACCGTGTCCCCCTTGGGAATAATTGCGCGGTCCCTACGAAAGATGGCGGCAACACGGGTGTCGACCTTAGGCATATGCTCACGAATGGTACTGAGCTCTTTGCCCACAATAGGGCCACCGTGGACTGCTCGTACAGCGACCAGTTGGCAGCGGCCCTCTGCAAAATCCAGCACTTGCAAAGCGCCCGGATTGACAATCAACTGCTTTATAGACGATGTGATCAGCTGCTCGGGGCCAATAATGACGTCTACGGGAATGTTTTCTGCAGAGAACAGTTGTTCCTGATGATCCAGATAAGCCTGCGAGCGAACGCGGGAGATTTTTCGCGGGGTACGAAAGAAAGTGTGAGCAACCTGACAGGCCATCATGTTGATCTCGTCACTGTTGGTGACGGCAATCAGCATTTCGGCGTCTTTGGCACCGGCTTCTCTTAGGGAGTCCGGGTGCGAAGCGCTGCCAGTTACAGTACCGATGTCCAGACTATCTTTTAGGGCACGCAAACGCTCGCTGTCAGTATCGACAATCGTAATATCGTTTTTTTCGTTTGCCAGGTGCTCTGCGAGCGTTCCGCCCACTTGTCCGGCACCCGCGATAATGATTTTCATGCCGCTATAACCCCAGCGTTGCGGTGGCTGCACAGTACTGCAATCACTTGCAGCAATACAGGTCTGATATGGGGAATTCTCCGCTCAAACGTCGCCATGAAATAAACCTCAGCCCTGTTTACGCAACATCGCAAAGTACAGTCCGTCAGTGCCGCTGATGTCTGGAAGTAATTGTAGACCGTGCGAGCAGGCTTGCGTACTTGCCAGGTCAAGTGTTTCTTCGGTGGCATCATTTTGCCGGGCAAGAAACTCTGCCACCGTCTGGCTGTTTTCTTCCGGCAGGATAGAGCAGGTGACATAAAGCAGGCGCCCACCTGCTTTAAGCAATGGCCAGACTCCGTCCAGAATCGCGCGTTGCTGCGCCGCAAAACTCCTGGCGTCTTCTTCGCGACGCAGAATTTTTACATCCGGGTGACGCCGAATGACTCCCGTTGCGGAGCATGGAACATCCAGCAGCATGGCATCAAAAGGCGCGCTTTCTCTCAATGCCGCTGAGGGTGTCGCGCCGTCACAGGCCAGTAGCGTCGCGCTAAGCCCTAAGCGATCCAGGTTTTCCTGCACACGGTGTAAGCGCTCTTCACTGATATCCATCGAGATGAGGCTAAGGCCTGTGGATTGCTGTTCAAGAATATGGCAGCTTTTACCACCGGGTGCGGCACAGGCATCCAGAATACGTTCCCCTGCCTTGGGAGCCAGTAACAGCGCGGCTAACTGTGCGGCTTCGTCTTGCACGCTGCACAAGCCGTCGCCAAAGCCTGGCAGCTGGGTAACATCAACCGCTTGCTCAAGAGTGAGTGCCGCGGGGCTGAGGGCGCCGGCGTGAGAGCTGATTCCCGCATTCGCCAATTGCTGTTGATAAGTATCGCGCTCAATCCGAGACAGATTCACCCGCAGGGTCATGGGGGGATGACTATTATTTGCCTGGGCTATTTGCTCTCGATATTCTGGCCAATGTTCACCCAGTGCATCCCACAGCCAGTCGGGCTGTGCGGCCGCTGCCGCCTCGCTGAGCGCGCTGTTGAGTGCGTCCTCTTCACGTTGAAACCTCCGTAACACCGCGTTGAGCAGCCCCGATAGTTGGCGCTTTTTTAGCACCGTCGCGGCGTCCACCGTGGCGCTTACGGCCGCGTGAGCAGGAATACGCATGCTTGTGAGTTGATAGAGGCCGGCCAGCGCGAGGGCGTGGACATCACGATCCTTGGCCCGAAGCGGTTTCTGTAAGAGCTGATTTAGCAGTGCGTTTAGGCGCGGGTATTGCCTCAGAGTCCCAAAACATATTTCGCGGCACAGGGGCTGGTCGCGCTCGGGAAGTGTGGGGAGATGGGACTCCAGCGCCCGGTCCAGAGAATTTCCGCGCAATACTTCAGCAATTGTTCGAGCGGCACAGGCGCGAACCGCTGCTCCGGGCTTCATGTGCCGGCTTGCATGGAAAAGCGCTTGCCAGGGGCAAACAAATCACCGCGTCCGCGCAGCAAGTCACGCGCCTGCATTGCCTTTGATCCCGCCATCTGCAGGTTTTGCAGCACAATTGCGCCGTCACCGCAGCGCACGGTAATACCGTGATCGTCGCTTGTGAGAATACTTCCAGGTTGCTCATCTGAGTCGCTGGCAACAGGCTGAGCTTCCCATATCTTCAGGCGTTGCCCTTCAAAAAAGCTATAGCACCCGGGTGCGGGATTAAATGCATTGACGCGTCTGGCGATGCCAGTCGCTGCGTCCGTCCAATCAACAAGGGCTTCTTCTTTGGTGATCTTTGCCGCGTAACAGGCTTGTTCGTCATCTTGAACGGTGGCTGCGCTGAGATGCGCGGGTAGATCATCCAGTACCTCCAACAACAGCGCTGGCCCAATCTCTGCAAGTTGCTCATAGAGATCGCCACTGCTTGTTTGCGCCGAAATCGCGCAGGGACCGTGGGCGAGCATGGGGCCAGTGTCCAGTCCTGCATCCATCAGCATAATGGTTACGCCACTTTCTTTATCGCCGGCCTCTATTGCGCGCTGTATAGGCGCGGCACCGCGCCATCGCGGCAGTAAAGACCCGTGGACGTTTAGACAGCCATAGCGCGGCAGATCCAATACGTTCTGCGGCAGGATCAATCCGTAAGCTACAACGATCAGGGCGTCGAGTTGCAGCGCGGCAATGCTCGCCAATGCTTGAGGGTCTTTAAGACTGGGTGGCTGTAGTAGTGGAATCTGATGATTTTCAGCGAGAATCTTTACCGGGCTTGGGCGATCTTTTTTACCCCGACCCGCGGGCCGGTCCGGCTGGGTAAGCACTGCAACCAGTTCGTGCTGTGAGCCTATGAGTCCTGCCAGGTGCTGAGCGGCGAAATCGGGCGTGCCCGCAAAGGCCAGGCGCAGCTTAGACACCTCGTGCTCAGGCTCGCAGCCGATGGGCTTTTTCGAGCTTGCTGCGAATTCGGTTACGTTTGAGAGGCGAGATATAGTCGACGAACAGTTTGCCATCCAGATGGTCAATCTCGTGCTGGAGACAAATGGCCGCCAAGCCGTCCAGTTCCATACTAAAGGCTTCGCCGTCACGTCCCATTGCATCGACCCGGACGGTTTGGGGGCGATTCACTTCTTCATAAAAGCCCGGCACCGATAAACAGCCCTCGTCATAGCTGCCCAAGGTATCGTCAAGGATGGTCACTACGGGGTTTACAAAGACCATGGGCGTATCGCGGTCTTCTGAAGTATCCAGCACCAGTAGGCGCTGATGCACATTTACCTGCGTTGCAGCCAGACCGATACCCGAGGCGGCATACATGGTTTCGATCATATTATCGATGAGTGAGCGAAGAGCGTCATCGACGACTTCCACGGGTTTTGCCACCGTGCGAAGACGCGGATCGGGAAATTCTAAAATATCGAGGACTGCCATCAATCTAACTTCTACCGTAGACTGCGATAGTATAACGTGGACATTAATGCGCGAACACTGCGCAAGCTCCGTGCCCGGGAGAAATACCGATGACAAAATGGCTGATTAACGCCCCCTCAGCTTCACGTAAGAACAGCCCCCGCCTGCGGGGTTGGTGGACCAGTGTTCTTTTAATGTGCGCCCTGGTACTGCCGGGGATAAGCCTGGCGCAGGATGCGTCGGTGAGATCCGGCGCGCCAGAGAGCTATGTCGTCAAGAAGGGCGACACGCTTTGGGGCATATCGGATATGTTTTTGGAGCAGCCCTGGCTTTGGCCTGAGGTATGGGATGTTAATCCCCAGATAGATAACCCCCACCTGATCTTCCCAGGGGATACTATTTATTTGAGTTATGTAGACGGTCGTCCGCGCTTGTCGCTGGCGCGGGGTCGGGACGTAAAGCTCACACCTAATATGCGAATTACACCATTGGACCTGGCCATCCCGGTGATTCCTCTGGACGATGTTAATGCGTTCTTGATGCGTCATCGCATCATTGGCCCGGATTTACTGGAGTCCTCGTCTTATGTTGTAGCCGGAGGGCAGGAGCATCTGATAACCGCTAATGGCGACACAATCTATGGTCGCGGTTATTTTCCCGAGGGCGAGCGGGCTTATGGCATCTATCGCGCGGGAGATGTGTATCGTGACCCAACCACCCTCGAAATCTTGGGTTATCAGGCTCAGGACATTGGTAACGCGCAGACCAAAAGCAGTCTGTCGGACCCGGTAGTAGAGCTCGAAGTTACCCGTGTGACCGAAGAGGTTCGTATCAGCGACCGGTTGCTGCCGCTGGATGAGCGAATTTTGGACGCGACTTTTCAGCCCCGGGCTCCCGATGTAGACGTCGAAGATGCCTTTATGATCGCCGTTGATGGTGGCGTTACCCAGATTGGCACCTGGGATATTGTCGTACTGAATAAAGGTGAGCGTGAAGGTTTGCAGGTGGGTCACGTACTGGCTATTTACCAAACTGGCGAAGTCGTTTTTGATGAGATTGCGCAAACCAACGTGAGTCTGCCGGACGTTCGTGCCGGTCTGGCGATGGTCTTTGAAGTCGCAGAAAAGGCCAGCTATGCCCTGGTACTCAAATCCAACCGTCCGCTGAAAGTGATGGACAAAGTTAAAAACCCCTGACGTAAGCTCCTGCGTCATGGATGACATGACGCGGGAACATTACCTTGCACTCCTTAGTTGGTTTGGGCCCCAGACACAGGGTCTTGGGGCATTGCTGCGCGAATATGGCACGCCGCAGGCGCTCCTTACGGCAAACTGGCAGGATATACACGCGGCGGAGCAGCTGGCAGCAGCACCACCTGCAACGCAGCGTGCGCTGGGACTTGCCCGAAAACACTGGCCGCGCCGTAATTCCAAAGCACCGTCAGTCAATGCTGTAAAAGCTCCGTCGGATATCTTTATCCCCTTTGGCGATTTGCACTATCCCCCGTCTCTTCGAGCAGCCCCCGACCCACCGCCGTGGTTGTTCTGTCGAGGCGACCCAGCCTGTCTTTTGCGCCCCACGGTAGCTGTCGTTGGCAGTCGTCGAGCCAGCCATGCCGGCTTGCGTGGAGCTGAGCTCATCGCTGAGCGTCTCGCCGCGGCTGGTTATACGGTGTGTTCGGGCCTTGCTTTGGGTATTGACGGTGCGGCGCACAGAGGGGCACTAAAGGCGGGTTGTACATCGGCGGTGCTTGCCTCGGGCATAGATCGCGCGTCGCCTGTACGGCACCGTCCCTTGGCAGAGCAAATTACGCAAACCGGTTGTCTTGTTAGTGAGCTGCCCGCAGGGACTCCCCCTGCCAAACACCAGTTTCCTCGTCGCAACCGAATTATCAGTGGTCTCGCACAGGCTACAATTATTGTTGAGGCAGCATTGCCCAGTGGGTCTTTACATACGGCGGCGGCTGCACTGGAGCAGGGCCGGGATGTCTACGCACTGCCCTGGTCTATTTTTCATGCACAGGGCGCCGGTTGTCTGCGCTTACTACGCGATGGTGCGACGCCCATTACCGCGCTGGCGGACCTTGCTAGCTGGTTTCCTGGTGTTGCCGGGCAAAGGAATGCTCCTGAGCAAATGCCCTCGGGAAGCGCCGGAGAAATCCTGCAACTGCTTGGCGATGATGGCCTTTCATTGCAAGCGCTCGTTCAAAGCACCGGCATGTTGATACCGCAGTTGCTGGCCTTGTTAAGTGAGCTGGAAGTCCAGGGCTGGCTGACTCTTAGCGATGGACGCTATTGTCGCGATAACCGCAAGCCTTGCCAGTCTCGAACCAGTTGCTAGAATCGGCGCCCCTTGTCCCGGACCTTCCTTTGAGCTGCATGTTTTCACCCGCTAATTTTCGCACGCGTTTATGTGCCAATGTCCTGGCCGGCGGTGGTGTGATTGCCTGTCCTACGGAAGCGGTGTGGGGCTTGAGTTGCGATCCTTTCAGTGAAAGCGCGGTGCAGCGGCTTTTGGATCTGAAGGAGCGCCCGGCGCACAAGGGGCTGATACTTGTCGCCGGTGATGAATCTCAGCTGGAGTTTTTGCTCAAAGACCTCCCGCTAACGCTCCGGCGAAAGGTGAGCGTGTCCTGGCCGGGGCCGAATACCTGGTTGGTGCCCCACCATGGTCGGGTGCCTGCTTTAGTGCATGGACAGTTTGAGAGTGTCGCTGTGCGGGTGAGTGGCCACCCGGGGGTTCGACAACTGTGTCGCGTGTACGGCGGGCCGTTGGTGTCCAGTTCTGCAAATGTGGCGGGCCGTGCGGCACCCAAAACGCTTCTTGAGGTGCGTAAGTACTTTGGCACTCGGCTCGATGGCTTGCTTCCAGGGAATGTGGGCGCTGCGGGGCGGCCGTCAACAATTCGTGACCTGTTCACTGACGAGGTGTTTCGTGCCTAGGGATTTAGCGACTCATCCGACATTAATTCTAATTAAAGGATCTGCGCCATGAGCGAAATGATCGACCAGGTCAAAGAATATCTTTTGGGTCTTCAGGACAGCATTTGCGAAGGTCTGGCCCAGGTAGACGGCGAGGCAGAATTCAGTATTGAGGAGTGGGATCGCCCCGAGGGTGGCGGTGGACGCAGCCGAGTTTTGGTCGATGGCGCAGTACTCGAAAAGGCCGGCGTTAACTTTTCGCATGTGATGGGTGACTCGCTCCCCGGATCGGCAACGGCGGTACGACCCGAGCTCGCCGGTCGAAGTTACCAGGCACTTGGGGTATCGCTGGTCATCCATCCGAATAATCCCTATGCACCGACCTCGCATGCCAACGTTCGGTTGTTCATTGCCGAAAAGCCCGGTGAGGAACCCGTTTGGTGGTTTGGTGGCGGTTACGACTTAACGCCCTACTACGGCTTTGATGAAGACTGCATACATTGGCATCGCACGGCAGCAGATGCCTGTGCACCGTTTGGCGACGATGTGTATCCCCGCTATAAAAAGTGGTGTGACGAATATTTCTACCTCAAGCACCGGGACGAGCCTCGGGGCGTCGGCGGTCTTTTTTATGACGACCTGAACAGCTGGGACTTTGAGACCTGCTTTGCCTTTATGCGAGCCATCGGTGATTCCTATCTGGAAGCCTACCGACCTATTCTCCAGTGCCGCAAGGACACGCCTTATGGCGACCGCGAGCGTCAGTTCCAGCTCTATCGCCGGGGACGCTACGTAGAGTTCAATCTCGTTTTTGATCGTGGCACGCTGTTTGGCCTTCAATCCAATGGCCGCACCGAGGCAATATTGATGTCGCTCCCACCGCTTGTGCGCTGGGAATACGCCTATAAGCCCGACGCCGGTACGGAAGAGGCGCGCCTTACCGATTATTTTCTAACCGGTCGTGACTGGCTGCAACTGAACGACACTGGAGCTGCGCCATGACCGACAAGCTTCGATTTGCGGTGTTTGGCAATCCCATCAAACACAGCCGTTCGCCCTTGATACACGCTGCCTTCGCGAAGCAGTGCAATGTGCCCTTGGAATACCGGGCTTTGCGAGTTGAGTTAGGTGATTTTGAGCGTGCGGTTACTGCATTCTTTGATGCTGGTGGCAGTGGCCTGAATATTACAGTGCCTTTCAAGGAACAGGCAGCTGCATTGGCTGCAGAGCTCACGCCCCGCGCTGCGCGAGCCACAGCTGTGAATACCTTATGGCGTGACGCCGATGGCGTGTTGCACGGCGACACAACCGATGGTGTTGGTCTGGTACGGGATATGGTTGCGAATTTAGGGTGGCGAGTTCAGGGAATGCGGGTGTTGATCGTCGGCGCCGGTGGTGCCGTGCGCGGCGTGCTTGAGCCTATGATGCGTGAACTTCCGGACTCGGTGCATATTGTTAATCGAACTGTAGAGCGCGCGGAAACATTAGCGAGAGAGTTTGGCGTGCTGGGCAAGGTCACGGCTGGCGGATACGAAACTCTCACGGACAGGCAGTTCGATTTAGTCATTAACGCAAGCAGCGCCGGCCTCCAGGGTGAGGGCCCGACACTTCCTGCCGGTATATTGAGCGAGCGCTGCTGTTGCTATGACCTGTTGTACGCGGCGGAGCCTACTTTGTTCATGCGTTGGGCAGCCCACAATGCTGCCTGGGCGGTGAGTGACGGCTTGGGCATGCTGGTCGAGCAGGCGGCAGAAGCTTTTTATGTTTGGCACCGTCAGCGTCCCGAAACTCAACCGGTAGTTCAGCAGCTTAGGGGCGTACTGGCTGCAGCGGCCTGATTCTAATCGGCCGCTTTGTCGAGCTCTTCGATGTGCTCATCCTTTAAGCGCACATAATTACCCGCACTGTAGCTAAAGAAAGCCATTTCTTTTTCGGTGAGCTTGCGAACCTGTTTTGCCGGAGCGCCGGCATACAGGTAGCCGCTTTCCAGACGTTTTTTGGGTGTGACCAAGGCCCCTGCGGCAATAACAACATTGTCCTCAACCACGGCTCCGTCCATGACCACCGAGCCCATGCCCACAAGAATACGGTTGCCTAGCGTACAGCCATGTAAAGTGGCGTTATGCCCGATAGTGACCTCCTCACCAATGCTTAGAGGCCAGCCTGCAGGGTTGAAGTCGCTGGCATGAGTAATGTGCAGGACACTGCCATCCTGAACGCTGGTGCGCGCGCCGATGCGAATAGTATGCATATCGCCGCGGATGACCGTTGCCGGCCATACGGAAACATCGTCGCCCAGCACTACGTCTCCGGATACCACTGCGCTGGGGTCAATTAGAACCCGATTGCCCAGTTGGGGCGTATGTCCTCTAAAGCTTCGCAGACTCACTTTGGTGTAATGCTTATGCACGGTGTTGTTTGTCCTTAGTAATAATGAGCAAGTACATTATTGTGGCCCCAAACGCTGAAGCAGACCACCGGGTCTGATTTTGTTGCGCGCACAGATTGTTTGGCCGAAGCCCTGCAGAAAAAAGAGGAAGTAAATCTTGAGGAACGACCAATGAGCGGATTTCAGAGTCGCAGACGCTTTATAGCCGGAGCAGTATGTCCCCGCTGTAGCGAAATGGACAAAATCGTTGTCGATCTGGACAGTGACCAGCGCGAGTGTGTCGCCTGCGGCTTCAGCGAAGGAAGGCCGGAGGCACCTGCTGTGCAAGAAGTGAAAACCCGGGTGAGCCGAGCATCCGCGCGTCGCGTCGAAACCCCGGCCCAAGTGGTTAGGTTGCTTGATCCTGGCTCCAATGCTGCCAGCGACGCTGACGAGTAAAATATACAAAGCTCACAGCCAGGGTGATCCCGCGACTGGCGTTAAACAAGGCGAAGGATAGCCAAAGGCCCTGATTTCCAAGCGCGGTGCTCGCGTAGTAACAGGGCAGATAAACCACCAGTGCGCTAAAGAGCATGCTCAGCATCATTGCTCGTGTAGCTCCGGCGCCAATGAATAAACCATCCAGCAGATAGCTTGGTGCAGCTATAAGCGGCAACGCGACCAGCCAAAGACTCTGGGCGCTCATAATGCGCAGCACCTCCGGTAAGCCGGTCAATAAGGGAAAGAGCCAGGGTTTACCCAATAGAATTATTGCGCTGATCACGAAGGCCGACACACCGGTCCAGAGCGCGCAACGCCGACTCACCGCAAAGAAGCGCTTTGTGTTGCCACTTCCCAGTGCTTCTCCGGCCAGACCCTCGGCTGCGTAGGCAAAGCCGTCCATGGCAAATGCCGCGAACAACAAAAATTGCATCATCACGGCATTGGCAGCGACCACTTCAGGGCCAAGGCTTTCGCCCGCTGCGGTAAAAAATGCAAAGGCGAACAACAAAGTTAGGGTGCGAAAAAACAGGTTTAGATTGTTGTGCAGCAGATGCAGATAGGGCTTTAGCTCGCGCAGCTGCGCCCACAGCGCAGAGCTGAACAACGATATCCATTGCTTTCTCAGCCCGATGATAGCGATGACCAGACCGACATATTCGGCGATGACCGTGGCGATGGCTGCGCCGGTGCTAGCAAGTCCCAAGCCCAGAATAAACAGCGCATCCAACACAATATTGATCAGGTTGGTGATGATGAGAATGCGCATGGGCCAGCGGGTGTCCTGATGGCCGATAAACCAACCCACCGCGGTGTAAGTCAGCAAGACCGCGGGGGCGCTGAGTAGGCGCAGGCTGGCGTAGTTGTCGGCGGGAATCTGGATCTCTGCCCGGGTCCCCATGATGGCAAAGCCCAGCGCGAGCAAAGGCCCCTGAAACAAAAGCAGCAGTGCCGCCAGCGACAATGCGATAAGCGCAGAACGCGCGAGTGCCAGAAGCGCCCGGGTTACATCTCCAGCCCCATTTGCCCGGGCTACCTCGCCGGTGGTACCCATGCGAAGGAAACTAAAACCCCAATATAGAAACGACAATACGGCGCCGCCGACGGCGACTGCGGCCAGGTGTGTGGGGCTATCGAGGTGCCCAAGGAGCGCCGCATCCACCAAACCCAAGAGAGGGATAGAGATATTTGCGATGATTGCCGGCCAGGCAATAGCCCATATCTTGGCGTCCAGCTCCTTTGGCATCGCTATATGTTGGGGTTTATCCCTGTGCAAGACGGCTTCCTTTGGGGGTTTGCTAAATCACTTGTAAATCAGCGCGTTAGTAGGTTTATGGAGAAGCTTTCGCTATAATCGCCGCGCTTCAGGGGGAAGTGGCCATGAGCCACAATTACTACAACTCTAACCAGCCTGTCGCCGTCAGTCATGTAAACCCGGGGGAAACATGGTTTACAACTGGCGAAAAAATACACACCGAAGACCTTTTTGTGCGGCTAGTCGCGCAAAAAACGTACCTAGGCGCGCGTATTGTACGTGCCTCCCTGGGGGTTGGTGTGCCGGTTGAATTCACCCAAATTCGCCGAAACAATTAGATTTGGAGTCTTGGGAGTATGTGTTCCCAAGACGCGACGACACAGTAGATTGATGGAGACCCGGTAATGCAGGGAGCAATCAACCGAGCGTTTATACAAGGCGCAGCCGCGGTTAGTTCGGCACTGGCATTGTCCGCAGGGCCTGTTCAGGCCGCTGGCAACAATACAAGCTCAGTTAATATGAGCCCTGGCGTGACCGCGGTAGGTCAGTCGATCTTCGATCTACACATGATCATCTTATGGATCTGTGTGGTGATCGGTGTCGCTGTCTTCGCCGTGATGTTCTACTCCATCATCTATCACCGCAAATCACGCGGTGTGGTGCCTGCACAGTTTCATGAGAGCACTAAGGTAGAGATTGCCTGGACCGTAGTGCCGTTCTTGATTCTTATAGGCATGGCGGTTCCCGCGACGTCAACGCTGCTGGAAATTTATGATTTTGAAGACGCCGAGATGGATATCCTGGTTACCGGGTATCAATGGAAGTGGAAGTACGAGTACCTGACAGAAGACGGCGAAAACGTCACCTTCTTTAGCAACCTTCAAACACCGCAGTCAGAAATCTATAACTCGGCTGACAAAAACGAGAACTACCTTCTTGAGGTAGATGAGCCCCTGGTGATTCCCGTGAATACCAAGGTTCGTTTTCTGGTTACTGCTAACGACGTGATCCACGCGTGGTGGGTTCCAGAGCTGGCGGTCAAGAAAGACGCTGTTCCCGGCTTTATTAACGAGACCTGGACCCTGGCAACAGAAGAAGGCATTTATCGCGGCCAGTGCGCTGAGCTTTGCGGTAAGGATCATGGCTTCATGCCCATCGTGGTTAAGGTTGTTAGCCAGGAAGAGTTTGCACAGTGGCAAGGTGACAAGCAGAAAGAAGCCGCGCAGGTGCGTGAGTTGATGGCGCAAACCTTCACCATGGATGAGCTCATGGAGCGCGGCAAAGCCGTTTATGCACGAGCTTGTCTGGCCTGTCACGGCGCGAACGGTGAGGGCGGTGTCGGTAATGCCATCGCTGGGTCGGCGGTTGCTACTGGCGAGCTCGGTCAGCACCTGAACATCGGTATAAATGGTGTGCCGGGGTCTGCGATGCAGGCCTTTGGTGGTCAGATCAATGACGTCGAAATGGCGGCTGTGATCACCTACCAGCGCAACGCATTCGGAAACAATATGGGCGATATGGTTCAGCCCATTGATGTATTCAATTACAAGAAGGGTTGAGGGGAGTATTAACCATGGCACACGGACCCGCTAAAGGCATCAGCCGCTGGCTGTTTACGACCAACCACAAGGACATCGGCACGATGTACCTGTGGTTCTCCTTCGCAATGTTTATCTTGGGTGGCGCTTTCGCGATGATTATTCGCGCGGAACTCTTCCAACCGGGTATGCAGCTTGTCGAGCCGGCATTCTTTAACCAGATGACCACCCTGCACGGACTCGTGATGGTGTTCGGGGCGATCATGCCCTCTTTTGTGGGGCTGGCGAACTGGTTGATCCCCATGATGATCGGCGCGCCTGATATGGCTCTCCCGCGTATGAACAACTGGAGCTTCTGGATTCTTCCACCAGCGTTCCTGATGCTTGCATCTACGCTGTTCATGGAAGGTGGTGCACCAGCCTTTGGTTGGACTTTCTATGCGCCGCTGTCCACAACTTACGCTGCGCCTTCAGTCACCTTCTTTATCTTCGCGATCCACATTCTTGGTCTGTCTTCAATTATGGGCTCGATCAACATTATCGCGACTGTGATGAACATGCGCGCACCCGGCATGAGTTACATGAAAATGCCGCTGTTCGTATGGACCTGGTTGATTACTGCCTTCTTGCTGGTTGCGGTGATGCCCGTACTTGCCGGGGCGGTGACGATGATGCTGATGGATATTCACTTTGGCACCAGCTTCTTCTCGGCAGCCGGCGGCGGTGACCCCGTATTGTTCCAGCACATCTTCTGGTTCTTCGGACACCCCGAGGTATACATCATCATCCTCCCAGCATTTGGTGTGGTTTCTCAGATCATTCCGGCCTTCAGCCGTAAGCCGCTGTTTGGCTACGACTCAATGGTGTATGCAACGGCGGCGATTGCCTTCCTGTCATTCATCGTTTGGGCGCACCACATGTACACCGTGGGTATGCCTGTCGCTGGTGAGCTGTTCTTTATGTACGCGACCATGTTGATTGCTGTACCGACTGGTGTGAAGGTCTTTAACTGGGTGAGCACGATGTGGCGCGGCGCGCTGTCTTTCGAGACACCTATGCTGTTTAGCATCGGCTTTTTGGTGCTGTTCACCATCGGTGGTTTCACCGGCCTGATGTTGTCTATCGCACCTGCGGACTTCCAGTACCACGACAGCTACTTCGTCGTAGCGCACTTTCACTACGTGATGGTCGCCGGTGCGGTGTTCTCCATGTCTGCTGCCGTGTACTACTGGCTGCCGAAGTGGTGCGGAAAGATGTACAACGAGACCATGGGTAAGACCCACTTCTGGATCTCGTTCATCGGCTTCAACATCACGTTCTTCCCGCAGCACTTTGTAGGCCTGGCGGGAATGCCCCGACGTATTCCTGACTACGCGTTGCAGTTTGCGGACTTCAATATGATGTCGTCTATCGGTGCGTTCATTTACGGCGGATCGCAGATCCTGTTCCTCTACAACGTGGTTGCGACCATCGTAGCGGGCAAGCCAGTTAGCGATGAGAAAGTATGGGACGGAGCAGAAGGTCTTGAGTGGACGGTGGCTACACCAGCGCCTTATCACACCTTTGAAGTGCCACCGACCATCGATCCTGCGCACGCGCATTCCTGATCGATCATCGAGTAGCCACGAGCAGACATGTTGCGCCTAAACGCTAATCCGTCCATCGATACCGTCATCAAGCTGGTGACGGTAGCGGTGGCGATGTTTGCTTTTGTGTTTGTGGTGATGGTGCCTCTGTACAACGTGCTCTGCGATGCTTTGGGCATCAACGGTAAGACCTCGGGCGAGGTGTACACGGCGGTACAGGCGGGCGTAGATGAAAGCCGGGAGATTACCATCCAGTTCGTAGCGACGAACAATGATGGCATGCCCTGGGAGTTTCGACCGTCTACAACCATGATGCGCGTGAATCCCGGAGCGTCTAACGACACGGTGTTCCTCGCACGTAACCCATTACCGCAAGCGATGGTTGCCCAGGCAATTCCGAGCGTTTCGCCATCTCGGGCTGCTGAATACTTTCACAAGACCGAGTGTTTTTGCTTTAACCAGCAGCCGCTTGATGGTCGAAGCTCGGCAGAGATGCCCTTGCAGTTTATTATCGACCGCGAGCTGCCTGGCGACATTAAGACAATCACATTGTCCTATACCTTGTTTGACGTGACAGACATGGCGCAAGGCGCCGTCGCTGCACGCTAACGGCTGTCGGTCAGGGGGACCGACGGTTTAACTGGAGAGAAAATTCAATGACAAGCCAGACCTCCACAGATTACGAAAAGTATTACGTACCGGAGAAGAGCCCGCTTGCCGTCATGGCTACCATCGGTCTTGTTCTCAGCGTTTTTGGTGCTGCCAATTTCATCAACCAGCTGACCTTTGGCGAGGCGGGAGAAGCATCTCCCACAATCTTGTACGTAGGCTTGTTTGTTTTTGCGGCGACCTTGTTCGTTTGGTTTCGAACAACGATTCGCGAAAACATCGCCGGGATGGCCAGCGGCCAGCTTAAGAAGTCCTACGTGCTTGGCATGTACTGGTTCATTTTTTCTGAAGTAATGTTCTTTGCTGCGTTTTTCGGAGTGCTGTTCTACGTGCGCAACCTCGCGGGGCCATGGTTAGCCGCTGAGGGTGAAGGCGGTCGTATGAACTACCTACTGTGGGAAGGCTTTCAGTTTAGCTGGCCCATGATGCAGACACCTCAGGAAGCTGTGGGCGGCGCCGCAACCCAACTGATTGCCAACAACGGTTCTTTTGCCAGTGCCAAGCAAAGCATGTCATTTGCCGAAGCACATCACTGGTATGCCTGGTTGCCGCTTTGGAACACCATCATTCTACTGTCCTCATCTGTGACCGTGCATATCGCGCACACGGGTTTGCTTGATGGGAACAAGAAGAAGTTCAACCTGTGGCTGGGCGGTACCGTGGCATTGGGCGTTCTGTTTGTCATTCTGCAGATTGCTGAGTACTACGAAGCCTACGCTCACTTTGGCCTGACACTGAATTCTGGAATCTACGGATCAACGTTCTTTATGTTGACCGGCTTCCACGGTTTCCATGTATTTATGGGTATGACCATGTTGGCCATTCAGTTGATGCGTTCGTTGCGAGGTGGCCACTTCACAGCCGGCGATCATTTTGGCTTTGAAGCGTCGAGCTGGTACTGGCACTTTGTCGACGTGGTTTGGGTGTTCCTGTTCCTGTTTGTTTATATCCTCTAAAGCAGATTACTGCTGTTCCTGAGTAGCGGTCCCCTGCGGGCCGCTGTCCCAGGGGTTGCGATGACCCAGCTGTCCGGTCGCAACGCCATAAATAATCAAGCTCATCAAACCTATCGCCAATCCCAGCCGTGCACCCAGTGAATTGAGTGTGCGGCGTTTTGTTTTGTCGCCCTGATCAACCATCAGGAAGTACGCACCACTAACGAGGCTTCCCACCAGCATTATCATGAAAAGGACGATTAAGAATTTCAGCACAGTCGGTACCTTGTTGAAGCCAAACCCACAGTATAGCGGAGCCTCTCGGCATCTTGCTTCGCGGGCGCTTCGATAATGGCTGCGCTGAAGCTTGATCTGGAATGGCGTACTACATTGATGAGTCTGCTGCTCTTTCCCGGATTGATTGCACTGGGGTTTTGGCAGCTTGATCGTGCGGACGAAAAAGCCGACATCGCGCATCGAGAAAGTGAGCGTGCGATGGCAGCTGCGGTGAGTCTCGATCAATTGACGGCGGTTGCCAGGGAAGAGCAGGCTTTTCGCAAAGTGATAGTGAGCGGTCACTATGTAGAAGATGCGGTGATTTTCCTCGACAATCAGATGCGTGATGGCCGCTATGGCCACGATGTGTATGGTGTGTTCTACGATCAGCCCAGTGAGCAATACGTTTTACTGAACCGGGGCTGGGTAGAGGGTGACTCGTCGCGTCGCAGTCTTCCTGAGGTTGATGTGCCCTCCGGGGAGTTTGCCCTGAGCGCCACTGCTTATGTGCCTCCCGGTAAGCCCTATCTGCTTGCCGAGGACCAGTTCGCTGACCTTAAGTGGCCCTTACTGGTGCAGACCGTGGCTTCGGATGCCCTGCATGAATTACTGAAAGAAAAGTTCGCCGGCCAAGTGTTTGCGACGGAACTGCGTCTGGCTGCTGGGAGTCCTACGGGCTTTCGCCGCGACTGGCCGGTGCTGAATGTATCGCCTGAAAAACACCAAGGCTATGCGCTGCAATGGTTTACCATGGCCGCCGCTTTACTGCTGTTTTTTGTGTTTCGTAGCAGCAATATTTTGAGTTTTCGCCGGGGACGCAGTTCTTCCGGCTCTATTGATACAAAGGAGCATTGAGCGCGTGAGCCGCGTAGAAAATCAAAACACGCCAAGCACGGCGCCAGAGCCCGGCAATGGCCGATTGACGCTATTACTGATAGCCGGTATCCCGGTGGTCGTTGTTCTGGCGGCAAGTTGGATGTGGTATTTCGTAGCCAACGGTCAGTTGGACCTTGTAGGCGCTTTGGGAACCGCTAATCGCGGTCAGTTGGTTCAGCCGCCCAGACAGGCTACCGAAGCGGGTTGGCAGGATGCCGATGGTGAGGCCTTTGTTCCCGGCAGCACTGCTATGTGGACACTGGTTATCCCTCAGCGCGGCGCCAGCTGCGATGCCGCCTGTGAGAAACGCCTGTACGAGGTGCGTCAAATCCATATGGCTCTTGGCAAAGAGCTGGGCCGAGCGCAGCGGGCAATGATTACTGATGTACCGTTGGATGCGGTCACCTTAGATGTTGATGCATTGAGTGATCAGCGGCCGTTACCCGATAGCTTTGCCAGCTACGTTGCGGACGAGCAGCGCGGCATGAGTCTTTGGCAGACATCCCAGGCCGATTTCTCAACGATGTTTCCCGAGTATGCCGAGTATCCCGATAGCTGGTATGTCATGGATCCTTCCGGGTGGGTCATGATGCGTTATGACCAGACCGTGACTTACAAGGACGTGATCTCGGACCTTAAATTCTTAATGAAGAACTCTAATGGTTGATTCAGCGACCGTGTCAGACGAGGCTCTCGAAACCCGCGCCAGTTGGCGGGACTACAAAGAGCTGACCAAGCCCGGGGTAGTGGCCTTGCTGATCCTCACGTCTGTGATTGGCATGTGTATGGCTGTGCCGGGTTGGGTGCCGCTTGACGTGCTTGTTCTGGGTAATCTGGGAATTGCGTTTTGTGCGGCGGCCGCGGCCGCGGTCAATCATGTTGTTGACCAGCAAATTGATCAAAAGATGGCGCGCACCCGTAATCGACCCCTTGCCAAGGGCCGGGTGAGCAATCGCAACGCAATCATCTTTGCTTTGGCTTTAGGTGTGGCAGGGATGGCTATTTTGCTCATCTGGATTAATGCGCTTACTGCCTGGCTGACTTTTGCATCGTTGGTGGGATATGCATTTATTTATACGCTATTTTTAAAGCGCGCCACGCCACAGAATATTGTAATTGGCGGCCTTGCCGGCGCTGCGCCACCGTTGCTGGGTTGGACTGCGGTAACCGGCGAAATCCACGGGCACGCCCTGTTGTTGGTGCTCATAATTTTTGCCTGGACCCCGCCGCACTTTTGGGCATTGGCGATTCATCGCCGGGAAGAGTATGCCTTAGTGGACATTCCCATGCTGCCGGTCACGCACGGTGTGCGCTTCACACAGCTGCATATCATTCTCTACACGATCATCATGTTTTTGATAACGCTTATGCCCTTTGCGACGCGCTTGAGCAGTTGGCTGTATCTGGCCGGGGCCGTCGTGCTGGGCTTGCGCTTTTTCTACTGGTCTATCGAGATCTGGCGCGAGAAAAACCCCAAGGCGCCTATTTATGCGTTTAAGTATTCCATTACCTATCTGATGCTGTTGTTTCTGATTATGTTGTTAGACCACTATCTTCTGCCCCTGCCGGCCTACCCCGCATGAGTGATACCACCAGCGGTCAGGAACAGCGTCAGCGTCGGGGTATCCGCCTGACCATCGCTTTTGTACTGACCTTTATACTCATTGTGGTGGCTGGGTTTATTCATCGCATTGGTCAGCCGCGATTAATGTCCGATGGTGAGCTGCAGGCTAATGGCCTTTACCTGATGGACCCACCGCGGGACTTTGGTGACTTTTCTCTCATTGATCACCGCGGGGAGCCTTTCACACCTGCTTCGCTTGAGGATCAGTGGACGCTCGTGTTTTTTGGCTTTACCTACTGTCCGGACATTTGCCCCACCACAATGGCTTTTCTGGATCAGTTTGTAGGCCAGCTCGAAGGCACAGAAGCAAAAGATACACAGGTGGTGATGATCAGCGTGGATCCGGCCCGAGATACCGTAGAGCAGCTGGCCAGTTATGTGCCCTATTTTAATAAGGACTTCACCGGGGTGACCGGGGAGTTTCTGGATTTGTTCAGGTTCGCAACGGCGCTGAATACGCCTTTTCGTAAAGTTGCTGGCCAAGGCGAGGACTACCAGGTCGATCACAGTGCGAATGTTGTGCTGATTAATCCTCGCGGGCACTATCATGGGTTTTTTAAAGCGCCCTTGGATCTTGCCAAAATGAAGGTAACCTACCGAGCGGCACGCTACATCTGGGACCATTGATATGAGTGAAAAGACGCCCCTGATCCTGGTTGACGGTTCGTCCTACCTCTATCGCGCCTACCACGCCCTTCCGCCGCTCACGAACTCTAAGGGTCTGGCGACTGGCGCTGTAAAAGGCGTCATCAATATGCTGCGCCGTCTGCAGAAAGATTATCCCGATAGCACTATCGCCGTGGTGTTTGATGCCAAAGGAAAGACCTTTCGCGATGACATCTACAAAGAATACAAAGCGAATCGCCCACCCATGCCCGATGATCTGCGAGAGCAGGTGCAGCCTATCCATGACATCGTTCGGGGCATGGGTCTGCCGTTGTTGTGCGAGCCCGGCGTAGAAGCTGATGATGTTATCGGTACCCTGGCGCGCCAGGCGAGCGAAGACAATTGTCCGGTGATTGTCTCTACGGGCGATAAAGATATGGCTCAGCTCGTGAACCAGCACATCACCCTGGTCAATACCATGAACGATACGCGCCTGGATCCTCAGGGCGTCGTCGATAAGTTTGGTATTCCGCCGGAACTCATTATCGATCTTCTGGCACTCATGGGCGACAAGGTCGATAACATTCCCGGTGTTCCCGGCGTCGGAGAGAAGACCGCCTTAGGTCTGCTGCAGGGTCTTGGGAGTTTGGACCAAATCTACGCGTCTCTTGATCAGGTAGAGACCCTGAGTTTTCGAGGGGCCAAAACCATGGCCGCCAAACTCGAAAAAGAACGGGATAACGCCTATCTCTCCTACACATTGGCTACCATCGCGACAGATCTCGAATTGCCCCTGGTTTATGCTGATCTTGCAAACGCTCCGCCAGATAACGCAGCACTCCTGAAGCTGTTTAAGGAGCTGGAATTCAAGGGTTGGATCGATGAGCTCGAGGGTGCGAACCTCACTGACAGTGCACCGGTGGACGTTGATACACAAGAGCAACACTACGTTACGGTGTTGGATCAGGATACGTTGGATGAGTGGCTGGCCCGATTGTCTGCAGCACCGCTCTTTGCCTTTGACACGGAAACTACCAGCCTTAATTACATGGAAGCTGAAATCGTCGGCGTATCGTTTGCTGTGGAACGCGGTGAGGCCGCTTATGTGCCGCTCGCACACAGTTATCCCGGTGCGCCAGAGCAGCTTGATCGAGATGCGGTGCTGGCCGCGCTTAAACCACTGCTCGAAGATCCTGCTCGGGCCAAGCTCGGTCAAAACCTTAAATACGATGCCAGCGTATTGGCGCGCTACGACATAGCGATGCAGGGTATTGCCTTTGACACCATGCTTGAGTCTTATGTGCTCGATTCCACAGGCACTCGCCATGATATGGACAGTCTCGCGCTTAAGTATTTAGGTCGCAGCACCACGCACTTTGAAGATGTAGCGGGCAAGGGCGCCAAGCAGATCACCTTCGACAAAGTAGGCATTGAAGAGGCGGCAGCTTACGCAGCCGAAGATGCGGAGGTGACTCTGGCTCTGCACCAGACTTTGTGGCCAAAGCTCCAGGAAATACCCAGTCTTCAGAGCGTTTTTACGGACATTGAGTTACCGCTGGTGTCGGTACTGTCTCGCATGGAGCGCTGTGGCGCACTCTTGGACGAGGAGCGCCTCTGGGAGCAAAGTCGCGAACTCGGTCAACGACTCCAGGCTTTGGAAGAGGAAGCTCACAACGTGGCTGGCCAGGTTTTCAACCTCGGTTCTCCCAAACAGCTCGGCCAGATTCTGTTTGAGAAGCTGGAGCTTCCCATTCTGAAAAAGACGCCCAAAGGGGCGCCTTCGACCGCAGAAGAAGTGCTGCAGGAACTGGCGTTGGATTATCCCCTGCCAAAGTTGCTCATCGAGCATCGCGGTTTGTCCAAGCTCAAGTCCACTTACACGGATAAGCTTCCAGGGATGATCAACCCGCATACTGGTCGTATTCACACCTCTTATCATCAAGCCGTGACCGCGACGGGGCGACTGTCTTCTTCTGACCCTAACCTTCAGAACATTCCGATTCGCACCGAAGAAGGTCGCAGAATCCGGCAGGCATTTATCGCTGCCGAGGGCTATCAGGTCGTCGCAGCCGACTACTCGCAGATTGAATTGCGCATCATGGCGCACTTGTCCGAAGACCCAGGATTGTTGGCCGCGTTCCGAGAGAATCTCGATGTGCACAGCGCCACGGCTGCAGAAGTCTTTGGCGTTCCTTTGGATGCTGTGTCCGGCGACCAGCGTCGCAAAGCCAAGGCAATCAACTTCGGATTGATCTATGGAATGTCGGCCTTTGGTCTTGCGAAACAGTTGCATCTGGATCGTGGCGAGGCGCAGCGTTATATCGACGTGTATTTTGAGCGCTATCCCGGCGTCCGCCAGTATATGGACCGCACGCGCGCCCTGGCTCATGAGCAGGGTTACGTCGAGACCTTGTTTGGACGGCGTCTCTATCTGCCAGAAATCAATGTGCGCAATAAAATGCGTCAGCAAGCGGCTGAGCGAACCGCTATCAACGCCCCTATGCAGGGCACCGCAGCCGATATCATCAAAAAAGCCATGCTTTCGGTGGATAAGTGGATCGCCGACGATGGCGTCGATGCAAAGATGATCATGCAGGTTCACGACGAATTGGTGCTCGAAGTAGTCGAATCTCAACTGAATCCAGTCTGTGATGAGCTATGCCGCCTGATGTCGGCAGCAGCAGATCTGGCCGTTCCACTACTGGTTGAAGCCGGGCACGGCGCCAACTGGGACGAAGCGCACTAAAACTTTTTTGGCTCAACCGGAACTTTTGTACTCCCGGGTCCTCAAACTTATTGTGACAATGAAGTGAAGTGCATGGTCACAGAATGGTGGTTAGCATGGTTCCCACCGTTCGATACCCCTGAGAGACCCTGACTGCCCGGTTGCTTTTCTCCTCGTTTTGCAACCGGGCCTTTTTTTGCCCGAAATTCCGACAATACCTGTTCTCGTGGTGACATCGCGAGCAATCACGTGACTGCTTCGCTCGCTGCTAACGCTTCTACGCTTCGCGAAACAGTCCCGCGCTCGCTCGCTTGGTACAGAGCCAGCGAATTAGTGGGAGATACTGCTCACGCACCGATCCCCCAAGTCTTTTCGGGGAGTGAGCAGTATCTTCTGCTGATGAGCGGGCTAGTCGTGGTGACATCGCGAGCAATCACGTGACTGCTTCGCTCGCTGCTGACGCTTCTACGCTTCGCGAAACAGTCCCGCGCTCGCTCGCTTGGTACAGAGCCAGCGAATTAGTGGGAGATACTGCTCACGCACCGATCCCCCAAGTCTTTTCGGGGAGTGAGCGGTATCTTCTGCTGATGAGCGGGCTAGTCGTGGCGACATCGCGAGCAATCACGTGACTGCTTCGCTCGCTGCTTGCGCTTCTACGCTTCGCGAAACAGTCCCGCGCTTACTCGCTTGGCACCGTGCTGGCTCGCTTGGCCCTAGGCCCAGGAGGAATCTTCTGCTGGTTCGTCGTCGTCAAAGACTGTGGTATCTGTGAGCCAGTGGTCGAGAACTGAGATAAGTTCGCCATGTCCCTGATGCTTTAGAGCGGAGAATAGCTGGCAGCTCACCAGATCGCCCAGATGAGCAACTTTGCCTCGGACTTGCAGTAGTGTTTGTTTGCCAGCCCCTTTGGACAGTTTGTCGCACTTGGTGAGCAGCATATGTACCGGCATTTCTGCCTCTGCCGCCCAGCCGAGCATTTGCTGGTCAAAGGGCTGCAGGGGGTGCCGACAATCCGAGAGCAGGATCAAACCGCGCAGGCTTTGCCTTTCCTGAAGGTAGGCTTCCATCTGGCGGGTCCAGTCCTGCTTGAGTTTTTGCGGTACTTTGGCATAACCGTAGCCGGGCAGATCAACAATCCGTTGCTGCTCGCCCACCGTAAAAAAGTTGATTAATTGTGTACGGCCCGGTGTTTTCGAGGTTCGAGCGAGCTTGTGATTTTGCGTCAGGCTGTTTATAGCGCTGCTTTTGCCGGCGTTTGAGCGTCCGGCAAATGCTACTTCCCAGCCACTATCGGGGGGACATTGGCTCACTTTTGCCGCACTGGTTAGAAATTCAGCCTTACGATAGCTGGGCTTGCTAATCGCGTCGTCCGAAACTTGCTCATCTTGGTGATTTGTTGGGGTATCCATCTTGAGTATAATAGCGCGCCCTCCTACTTGGGGGGCACGAAATATGGGTGGCCTATTGCACAGGTTTTAATTCTGGGCACAGGGCGCCGACTTTGACCATTTGGAGGTGTTTACCGTGAAGAAAATTATATTAGCCGCTGCGGTAGCTGTATTTACCATGGCTGTGCAAGCAGAGCCGAACATGGAAAAGTACGGTAAGAGCTGTGCAGTTTGTCATGCAGCCGGTGTTGCCGGTGCACCTAAGATCGGCGATACCGCCGCCTGGGAGCCACGTTTGGCTAAAGGTATGGATGCATTGATGGCCTCTGTTAAGAATGGCCTGAACGCTATGCCGCCCATGGGCATGTGTTTTGACTGTTCGGACGAAGAGTACATGGAACTGATCAAGTACATGTCTACGTCGGCTGAATAACCAGCCAGCAATTGAGAGTAAGGATCCTGTTGTTATGAAAAAGCTGCTCATTCTCGGAGCGTTCATTTTTGGCGCCGCCTCAAGCACTGTCAGTGTGCAGGCTGCGGACATCCTTAAGGGTGATCCAGCTGCCGGCGAGCAAAAGGCCGTTGCTTGTGGTGCCTGCCATGGTGCTGACGGTAACAGCATGGTTCCCATGTTCCCCAAGCTCGCCGGGTTGGGTGAGAAGTACTTGCTTCAACAGACCCAATATATCCGTGATGGTCTTCGTCCCGTAGCTCAAATGGCTGGGCAGGTCGACAATATGTCAGACCAGGATCTTGCTGATATTGCTGCTTATTTCAGCAGTAAGCCACGCAGCGTAGAAAAGGCTGACCCAGCGCTCATAGCACTGGGCGAGAAGGTGTATCGTGCCGGCGTCGCTGACCGAAATGTTGCGGCCTGCATTGCTTGTCATGGCGCTCGCGGAGCGGGCAACGCTCCTGCAGGCTTCCCTGCACTGGGAGGACAGCATGCTGATTACGTTGCCACGCAGCTCAAGGCCTATCGTAAAGGCTACGAAGATCCTACTGGGCGCGTCACTGATGGTGATATCAAAATCATGCGCAGCAATGCCTTTGGTCTTTCAGATATGGAAATCCAGGCTGTATCGGCTTACGTGTCGGGTCTGCAGTAACGGGAAGCCTTCATCGCGTCAATACACCGATGAACGGCTCGCAAATGCGAGCCGTTTTTCGTTCTGCAGGGCGCTCGGCTGGATTGGTCTGAGGACTGCTGTTTCGGGAAAAGGGAGCTTTGCATGGACGGTGTTTCAATCCCAATAGATTTGGCGGCAGAAATCACTGGAGCACTCCATCCCGTGAGCTCACCCACAGCTACGTTCCAAGGGGACGAGGATAATGCTGGCTTGCAGTCCTGTTTTGATGTCACCGGTCTTGCGGTTTCGAGCATCGGAGCGGCTTGCGCCGAGTTGGCTGCACTTTCATCAGCAGCGTCAGCGCAGGATCTATTGCTAAGTCGCCGTCTCGCCTCGCTTTGGTTTGACATGACTATCCGACCCCAAGAATGGCAAATGCCACCTGTCTGGGATGCTATTGCCGGACTCTATCGCGCAAAAGACCACTGGATTAGATTACATACCAATGCCCCGCTCCACCGTGAGTCGGCACTTAAGGTGCTCGACTGTGACGCGCAGCGCGATGCTGTGGCGCGACGGGTTGCCGATTGGGCTGCCGAGGACCTTGAGCAGGCCATCGTAGCGAATGGCGGTTGCGCCGCGTTACTGCGCAGCATGGCGCAGTGGGATGCTCACCCTCAGGGCAAAGCCGTCGCAAGCGAGCCCCTGATTGCCTGGACGCCCACCCAGCAGGGAGCGCCAATCGTCGCGTCGAGCTCTAGCGATTTGCCATTGCGGGGTTTGCGCGTCCTGGATTGCACGCGGGTACTTGCAGGGCCCGTCTGTACACGTCTGCTCGCTGGTTTTGGCGCCGAGGTGCTCCGTATAGATCCTCCCGCCTGGGCCGAGGCTAACGTTGAACCCGAGGTCACACTGGGTAAGCGTCTGGCGACTCTAGATCTCAGGGAACCGCCCGACAAAGCACGCTTTGAGGCCTTGCTGGCAAAATCCGACCTGTTCATTCATGGCTATCGCCCGGGGGCACTGGATGACCTTGGCTTGGGCGCAAATCGGCGCCTGGAGCTGAACCCCAAGCTTATCGATGTGTCCTTATCAGCTTACGGACATAACGGACCCTGGGCACAACGACGGGGTTACGACAGTCTTGTGCAGATGAGCACCGGTATTGCGCACGAGGGTATGCTTCGTGGAGATAAAGAGACTCCAACCCCGCTCCCGGTGCAGGCACTAGATCACGCTACGGGTTATTTGATGGCCGCGGCAGCGCTGCGTGCACTTCGTGTTGTTCGTGAATCCGGCACCGTACTATCGGCACGACTGTCTTTGGCGCGTACCGCAGAACTCCTCAAGCAAACTTCTCTGAGTACACCGCCAGAAGCTTTTGCTAGTGAAGGCAGCGGGGATTTTGCACCCGGTTTTGAGTCCACGTACTGGGGGCCGGCGCGGCGCATTCGTTTTCCCCTGGTGAGCGGCTTAGCGGCGCCGAAGTGGCCGCTCCCGGCCCGACCGCTGCATAGTGACATGCCGCAATGGACTGATTAACCCTCAGTTAAAGAGCGCCTGGTAGTGCCAAAAGGACGAACTTTTCGTTAGGATGCCTGTCTGATTCATCATCATCTAGAAAATCTGGAGAACACCATGTTCAAGCGTATATGCTTCGCAGCCTTTGCGACGCTGGCTATGCAGTTTGCTGCTTTGACGGCTCAAGCCCAAGATGAAAATTATGTGGCGGGAGAGCACTATGACCTTATTTCCCCGGCGATTCGCGGTAGCTCAGATAAGATCGAGGTAACAGAGTTTTTTTGGTATGGCTGCGGGCACTGCTACAACTTTGAGCCACAGCTTGCGCAGTGGAAAAAGAGCTTAGCTGACGACGTGGTACTTAAGGGGTCGCCCGCTATGTGGAATGCCCCCATGGAGATTCACGCCAAAGCCTTTTATGCTGCTCAGGCGCTGGGTGTTTTAGACACAGTGCACATCCCTCTTTTTCAAGCCCTGAATGTAGACCGTAAGCGTTTAGCGGACGAAGACGAGCTCGCTGACCTGTTTGCAGCGCATGGCGTCGATCGTGAAGATTTCTCCAAGGCTTTTAACTCTTTTGGCGTGGGTAGCCAGGCCCGTCAGGCGAACGCTCGTGCTCGTGCTGCGAAGATCACCGGAACACCTGAACTTATGGTTGCCGGTAAATACCGCATCAGCACACGCAAGGCCGGTGGTCAGGCAAACATGCTGAAAATAGCGGATTTTCTTATCGAAAAAGAACGCGCAATGCAGGTATCTCAAGCAGGTTCCTGATAGCTACGCTACCCCCACCGCTTGATCGCGGCGGGGGTGTTTCATCTTAGCTCAAGAGTCGGCGTCCATGGGCCCTTGCGTCATCTAGCTGACAGCCCCCGCCGGTTCTTACATCCCGTTGGTATACGTCTCCAGAGAAGTCTTCCCGCTTGCTCTGATTTGCTGAAATGCCTGGGTGTATTCTGCGAGCATCTCGAGGCAATAGCAGAGGCGTGCATGAAGGTAGTCGTGCATCTCGTCGTCGTTTTCTGCGCTGTCTTCATTAAACACCTTCGCCGCATGACGCACGATCAAATGTTCGGGCATGTAGCAGATTCTGCTGTTTTTGTAGCTGCTCATACGCAGTTCTGCAACGGGGTACGCGCCACCCCCGGCGCCGCCGGATACTGAGATAATCAACGCCGGTTTATGCGCTAACTCGCCGCTTCCGGGAAACATCAAAAACAGGTTCTTGAGTCCTGCGGGCACCATGCCATGCCACTCGGGGCTCACGACGATAAAGCCATCGCAGCTTTTTAGTTCTTCGCGCAACTCACCGATAGCTTCGTCCCATTTGGGATCGCCGTTCCATAAACCCTCGTCCCAGAAAGGCAGAGGGTTGTCTGCCAGAGCAAATAGATAGGTTTCGTCACACAGCCCGTGCTTTTCGAGTTGTGTGACGGCGTAGCGAGCAATTTTTTCGCTTTGCGAGTCTTCGCGATGACTGCCGCTGATAATGCCGATTTTCATGGATTTGTGGACTCCGTAAGAGGGTTTCAAAGAGGCTGATACTTCCGATGCTGTATTTTTCCATAAACGATGAGCAACAGCGCCAATAGCTGCGTTATCGTCATGGTTAAAATCATCGGCAGTGGTGATGACACTAATACGCTGCCCACCGCTCCGGTGATCACTGCGGAGAGACCCATCTGCAAAAAGCCGAACAAAGATGAGTTGGTGGCGGCGATTTTTGGGAAGTGCTCCATAGCCATTGCCATAGCCTGGGGAAGCACCAAACCCAGTGCGGCTGAGTAAAAGCTCATCGGCAGTATCAGTGCAAAAACTGATTGCGGTGCCAGCAGGTGCAAGCCAAGCATTAGCAGCACTGCCGATGTCGCCAGCAGGCCGCCGCCCAGGAGTAATTGTGATGGCTCCAACTTTGCGGCGAGTCGGGCGCTCACTGCGCTGCCACCCATGTAACCAAATACCGAGCTTAGAAATATTAGTCCGAAGTACTCTACGGGGACGCCAAGCATATTGATGAAGACAAATCCTGAGCAGGCGAGATAGGCCATGAGGCCCGCGTAAACCAGCGCGCTAGCTCCGGCGATGGGCAAAAACACCGGATCTCGCAGTAGCAGTATGTAGTTTGCGGCGATGTTGCCGGGGCGAAGACTTTGCGGCTCGGGCAGTGTTTCTGGGATGCGGTAAACAATGATGCCCAATACAACGGTTCCGTAGACGCCCAAAAAAATGAATACAACCGGCCATTCCACATAGCGAAGGAGCAGGCCACCAAGGCCCGGTGCGATCGCTGGCGCCAGAGCCATGAGCATGGCGATGAGCGAAAGTGCGCGGGCGGCACCCCGCGGACCGAATACGTCCCGAGTGATCGTACGTGCCAGCGTGGGGCCGACACAGGCGCCAATACCCTGTATGAAGCGATAAACGGTCAATTCCTGTACTGAAGCTGCCATCGCGCAACCTGCTGAAGCGAGCACAAACAGGCCGGTACCCGCGATGAGGAGGGGCTTTCGTCCAAAGCGGTCTGCGAGCGGACCGCAGGCAAGATGAAATAGTGCAAAGCCCCACAGGTACGCGCTGAGCGTAAAATGCATATGTACGATGTCGGTATCGAAAGCCTTCTGCATTGCCGGCATGGCCGGTAAATACATATCGACGCTCAGGGGTCCTAATGCCACCAGCGCAGCAAGAAATACCAGCGTAAGTTTGGACTCAGAATTTAGCTTGCTAGTGTGGGGAGAGTTGGGCATCGGCGCGCAATCTTACACTACGGTAACAGTTTGAAATGAAACAGCGGCATCAAGAAGGCAGCGTCCTTTTGCAACGCCTGTTCTAAGGAGCCTTCGCTAGCGTTACAGTACCGGCACAAAGGAGAATCTAATGCGTTGGCTAGTACTTATTACGGGTTTGGTTTTGGTCGTTGGTGGTTTGTTTTTGGATCGCCAGGACACAAGCGATGGTCCGCTTTTGCTACAGGCAGATATGAGCACGCTTCGTGATACTGCATCCGGCCCGGTGCTTGGGGGCATTAGCCGCCCGGGAGCACAGGTTTGGCTTGGGATTCCCTACGCAGCAGCCCCGGTGGGCGAGAAGCGCTGGCGCGCGCCAGCGCCAGCTGCAGATTGGTTCAATGCCCGGCAGAGCCTCGCCTTTGGATCTGTGTGTCCGCAATTTGCCAGCCGCCTGTCTGCGTCTAATGCTGAGCCCGGGACACTAATCGGTAGCGAAGATTGCCTGTCATTGAATGTGTTTTCCCCGGGTGGAGTTGGAAGTGACGCGGCCTTGCCCGTGATGGTCTATATCCATGGTGGTGGCAACACCATTGGTTCAGCCATCCCCTACGAAGGGTCTGCTTTTGTACAAGAGCAAGGCGTAGTGATGGTCACCCTGAATTATCGTCTGGGGCCTTTAGGTTGGTTAAGCCACGCTGCCCTGCGCGATGGAGCATCGCCTGAAGATGCCTCGGGCAACTTTGCTTTGCTGGATATGATCGCTGCCCTGAAATGGGTGCGAGACAATATCGAAAACTTTGGCGGTGATTCTGCGCGAGTGACGGTTTTTGGCGAGTCCGCCGGAGGACGGAATATCTATGGCCTGTTGGCCTCGCCGCTGGCTGCGGATTTATTTCATGGCGCGATTATTCAAAGTGGCTTTCCCGGCACGTTCACCCGAGCACGGGCCGAGAAGCCCGCGGACGATCCGCAGCCGGGACACCCCAATGGTTCCTATGCCCTGGCTCTCGCCTGGCTTGCGCAGGGTGATGAGCCAGGGGGCGTTGAACGCCTCGATCGCATGCCTGCGAAGGATCTCGCGCAATACTTGCGCGGCATTAGCGTAGAACAGCTGCTGGCCCCGCTGCAGGTTCCCGGTGGAATGTACTCCGCGCCTGCCTTGTTTCGTGATGGCGTGGTGTTGCCCAAAGAGCCGCTTACAGAGGTATTTGCCGACCCCACGCGCTGGAACCAAATGCCCCTAATGGTGGGCAGTAATCGCGATGAGATGAAACTGTTTCTTGCTCTGTCGGATCAGCATGCGGGTAAGCGCTTTGGCTTCATACCGGCACCGCGCGATGCCGAGCGCTACGACTTGCTCAACCGGTTTCACAGCGATGGATGGAAGGCCTTGGGGGTTGATCTTCCTTTGTCGCTAATCAGTCAAGGTAGCTCAAAGAGCAATTTGTACGCCTACCGTTTCGACTGGGACAGCATGCGCAAAAACTGGTTGGTAGATTTGCCGCAGTTACTCGGTGCTGCCCATGCACTGGAGTTGGATTTTTTGTTTGGCCCCTTAATTAGTCGAGTGGTTCCCGGGGTTTTCTATGAGGGTAATCGGCAGGAGCGGGAGGCGCTGGGGCGCACGATGCGAGATTACTGGGCAGGGTTTGCCTATAGCGGACGGCCTGGTAGCGGGCGAAGCGCCGGGCAAGTGGCATGGCCAAGTTGGAGTGTAGATGAACCCCTGCTGATGCTTCTGGATAGCAAGGAGGACGGCGGGGTGCGTCCAGAGTCCCTCACCGTCACCGTAGATGATGTGAAACGCCGTCTGGCAGCCGAAGACACTTTACCCGAGCGTTTACGCTGTGCGCTCTATGTTGATTTGTTTTTGAACAACAATGGATTGAGCGAGCAGTTCGTGACCCGGGAGTATCAGGATTTGGGCTGTGGGCAGATACCGTCCTGGCCCTTGGCTGGATTGTCGCGCTAGCTCATCCATTTTCGCGCGCCGTGTGTTCCAAAGGCAGCGCCGTGCGCTGGACCACTCTGCGCAGTACAAAGCTGGAGTGCACACCGGTGACGCCCGGAATACGCGTGAGCCGACCGAGAAGAAAGCGCTCGTAATACGTCATATCAGGAACCACAGCCTGCACGAGGTAGTCTGAATTCTGGCCAGTGACAACATTGCACTCCACAACTTCTGGGTAGTCACGGACAGCTTCTTCAAATGCCTCAAAGCGATCGGGCGTATGCCGATCCATGCTGATACTGATGAACGCGGTGAGACTCAGGCCGAGCTGCTGCTGATCAAGCAAGGTCACATGTCCACGAATCAGTCCGGATTCTTCCAGGCGTCTGACGCGGCGTGCACAGGGTGTGGGTGATAGCCCTACCGCGGCAGCCAGATCCAGATTGCTGATTCGTGAATCGGCCTGCAGGCGCTCGAGAATGCGGCGATCAAGGCGATCCAGTTCAGGCGTAGGCACAGTTATAAACTCCAGGCAAAGACACTAAAATAGCTACATTAGCTCAAAATAAATTATTTCATAGAGAATATACCTATTTAAAGTGCAAAACAGGCGTCAGTTTGCAGTAATTAGCTACGCGGTGGGGCCTATAATTTGTGTCTCTGGTGCAAACGTTGTCCCGCCGTTGATTAGCCACTCCCTAAGCAACGTCGGCAATGCTCACAAGGTACGCCTGCCGGGCAACGTCGCCAGCCCCCTCTTCACATTGCAGCTTTGGGTGTGCGTGCAGCTGCTCGCTGTTAAAATCGCCTTCCCTGTTGAGTGATAGATTGCTGATTAGCAAAATTTTTGGAATTGAACATGAGTCGCTTTGATTACCGTCGATACCCCGCGTTTCCTCCTGTACCGATGACCTCCCGGCGCTGGCCCGATCGTCAGATCCGTCGCGCGCCGGGTTGGTGTAGCGTTGATCTACGTGACGGAAATCAGGCGCTTATCGAGCCTATGACCGCCTCGCAGAAGTCTCGGATGTGGGATTTGCTGCTCAAGCTCGGCTTTAAAGAAATTGAGGTCGGCTTCCCGTCGGCATCAGGTCATGACTTTGCCTTCGTGCGCAATCTCATTGAAAACAACCGTATTCCCGAGGATGTCACGATTCAGGTGCTCACTCAGGCTAGAGAAGAGTTGATTGCCAGGACCTTTGAATCTCTGGAAGGTGTGCCCCGGGCCATAGTGCATGTCTACAACTCTACGTCGACCGTGCAGCGCGAGCAGGTGTTTGGTCTGGACCGCGAAGGTATCAAGGCTATTGCCGAGAACGGCGCGCGCCTGGTTAAGGATTACGCGAGCCGTTATCCAGATACTGACTGGACCTTTGAGTACTCACCAGAGAGTTTTACCGGCACCGAGTTGGATTACGCCGTAGAAGTCTGCGATGCCGTAACCAGTGTCTGGGAGCCCACGCCGGACAAAAAAGTCATCATTAATCTCCCGGCGACAGTGGAGATGAGCACACCCAACGTCTACGCCGATCAGATCGAGTGGTTTTGTGATCATGTGGCACGGCGCGACAGCATTATTGTGTCCTTGCACACCCACAACGATCGAGGCTGTGCTGTGGCGGCAGCAGAACTCGGCGTTATGGCCGGAGCAGATCGCATCGAAGGAACGCTCATGGGTAACGGCGAGAGAACGGGCAACATGGACATTATTACCATGGCTATGAATCTCTACAGCCAGGGCGTTGACCCACAGCTTCAGTTAGCGGGAATGGATGAGATTATTGAAACCGTAAAAGCCTGTACGCAGTTGCCCGTGCATCCACGACACCCCTATGCGGGCGAGCTGGTGTTTACCGCGTTTTCTGGCAGTCATCAGGACGCCATCAAAAAGTGTCTCACCAAGCGGGAAGATGAGAGCCAACCCTGGCAAGTGGCTTACCTGCCTATCGATCCGGCCGACATTGGACGCTCCTATCAGGAGGTCATCCGCATCAACAGTCAATCGGGGAAAGGTGGTGTTGCTTATGTTATGCAGGCTGACCACGGCTATGACCTTCCGCGGTGGCTGCAAATCGACTTTAGTGCCACGGTGCAGGCGTACGCAGAAGACACTGAGGGAGAGGTCGGCTCAACGGAAATTCACAGCCTTTTTGAGCAAACCTATTTGCCCGAAACGCCCCGTTGGCGCTTGCACGACTATCAGCTCAGTCGCGCCGATGGCGTCGACAAGTTACAGCTGACGATTCAGGACGGAGCCCAGTCCCGGCAACTTGCCGGTACCGGCAACGGTGTTGTGGCCGCGTTCGTTAATGCTCTGGAGGGTTTTGTTGGTAAGTCCATCGTACTGGTGGAGTACAGTGAGCACGCGCTGTCACAAAGCGCTGACGCAGAAGCGGTTTGCTATATCCAGCTCAACATTGATGGGGATCGCAGCTGCGGCGTAGGGCGCAGCCACGATATCGTGCAGGCGTCTCTGCTGGCTATCCTTGGTGCGCTGAGCCGTTCACCGGGACTATCGACCAGCGCCGCAGCCTAGAGTCCCGAGCGCCTATCCTGATCGCCGCCTCAATAGGGGTGGCGAGTAAAATAATCTCGCCCAGCGGCCATCACTCTAGGTGCCAGCACTAGCGTACTCACCATGGTGGGTATTGCCATGAGTCCATAGGCACCAGAAATAATGTTGAACACCACATCGATGCTCACGCTCGCGCCGATGACTACCGTTGCTACAAATACCCAGCGAAAGTGGTGCTGGAGATGTGCGCCGAACAAAAAGCCAAAGCACTTGGCTCCGTAGTACCAGCCGGTAAACATCGTGGTGGTGCTCAGGACCAGCGTGACAAAAGCCAGAGGTATCAAACCGAAGCGGCCCATCTCACCCACAAATGCGTTGGCTGTGAGTGTGATCCCCGACAGCTCGCCCGGCACTTGCCACTGGCCTGTGAGCAAAATCACCAAAGCGGTGCAGGTGCACACCAGCAAGGTATCAATTACCGGCCCGAGCATGGCGACCAATCCTTCGCGAATCGGCTCGTTAGTGCGAGCCGCGCCATGCGCCATAACCTCGGTACCCACGCCCGCCTCGTTGGAGAACGCGCCGCGACTGATGCCAATGAGCAACGTGCCAATAAAGCCGCCGCCGGCCGCCTGGGGAGTGAACGCTTCGCTGACGATGCTGGCAAACACCGCGGGTACCATTGATGCGTTACTAATAATGACGTAGAGAGTCATTAACATGTAGATCACGACCATGCTCGGTAGGACCGTGATGGCGACGCTGGCCACCCGCGGAAGCCCGCCGAAGATGACGCCCGCCACTAAAGCCGCTACGCATAGGCCGATGACTGGCCCCCCCCATGCGGGCATGTTACCGGCAAACACCGTGTCGCCTACAAGAGCGGTGAGTTGGTTTGCCTGAAACAGCGGAAGCGTGCCCACCAGACCCGCGACAGCAAACAGAATTGCCAGAGGATAGAACTTCCGGGGTAGCGCCTCGCGAATGATATACATGGGCCCGCCCTGGAGTTTTCCAAGGCTGTCTTCGCCGCGGTACATCACTCCAAGGGAGCAGGTAAAAAATTTGGTCGCCACACCCACAAGGGCAGAGATCCACATCCAGAACACGGCGCCGGGTCCACCGGCGACGATCGCCAGAGAAACACCTGCGATGTTGCCAAGTCCCATAGTCCCGGACAGCGCGGCTGCCAATGCCTGCCCATGGGACAACTCGCCGGCCTCGTTCGGGGTGTCATGACGGCCCAGCATAATGCCCACCGCGTGGCCAAAGTGCCGATAGGGCAGACCCCGGGAGTAAATAAGAAAGAACAGTCCTCCCCCCAATAGCAGCGTGACCAGCGGCGTGCCCCAAACGGCATTAACGAATCGCAGTGAAAGTTCTTCTAAACCCAGCATGCCTTGGCCACCATGAGCAAACGCCGCACATTAGCACAGGCTAAATGCGACTTGCGTCTTCCCCTGAGCAAAAGACTCGCTATGATCCGCAAGGTGAAAATCGCTAATATCTAATATTGTTCTGGAGACATTATGCCTAGCACTGCTTTTCATCTGGCACTTCCTGTGGACGACCTTGAAGCCGCAGCGGGATTCTATGGCGAAATTTTGAATTGCCCTCAAGGCCGATCCTCACCGCGTTGGATTGACTACGACTTTTATGGACATCAGTTGGTGGTACATAAAGTAGCGATCGAAGACTTACCTGCGGTAGCGCGCAACGGGGTTGATGGAGAGGCAGTGCCGGCAAGTCACTTTGGCGTCGTGCTTGATTGGAACGACTGGGATGCGCTCCAGAGTCGCCTTGAGGAGGCGGGAGTGGGTTATGCCATAGCGCCGACTACACGATTTGCGGGTCGTCGCGGCGAACAGCGCACCTGTTTTATCCGTGATCCCGCGGGCAATCACCTTGAGTTCAAATGTTTTCGTAATCCCGAGATGCTGTTTGCCACCGATGGTTTTGAGTACGAATAGTATTCCTGTGAGCTCTCAAGCTTGGCAGAGGCTGCGGCTTTGGCGATGGTGTCTACTGTTGTCCTCGCTGTTTTTTTTGTCGGCTTGCAGCAGTACTACGTTCTTCTATAACCGCCTCGATTTTATCCTGCCCTGGTACCTGGATCGTTACGTTGATCTTGATCGTGCACAGTCCGGGCAACTGGATTTAGCGCTAGAGACCATGCTCGACTGGCATCGCCGCGAGGAGCTGCCGCGTTATCTGGAGTTCCTCAATACGGTGTCGCGCGATCTGGATCGCAACATCGCTGCTCCGCTGAACGTTGAGCAGCTGCAAAGCTATGCTGATCGCGCTGAGCAGGCCTGGTTTCGTATCCGCGATCCTGGCCTTGAGCTACTTCTTCGTCTTGGCGAAGATTTGCGTGATGAGCAAATTAAAGACTTCATTGCGCAGATGGACAAAAAGCAAAGGAAGTACGAGGACAAGTATCTGAGCCGTGATGACGAGGAGATGCGTAAAGATGCCTTTGAGAGTCTGAAGGAAACCCTCGAGGACTATCTGGGGCGGCTAGACAAGACTCAGCAAGAGCGTCTGCGAGTGGCGGCGGGAGAGCTTCTGCGCTCCGACGCTGTCTGGCTGCAAGAACGTAGCGCCTGGACTGCAAAGCTTGCCAGGGCATTGGAGCGTGAACCGGGTTGGCAGCGGCGCGTGATAGCGATTATTCATGACTGGGAGGCCGGGCTCGATCCCGAGGTCGAGGCGCTCTACGATCACAACACTTCCGTTGTGCAGTCAGCAATGGTGGATGTGCTGAACAACCGCAGTGAAAAACAGGATATCCGTTTGCATAAAAAGATTGACGGGTTTCGAGATGATCTCAGTCTTCTGATTAGCCAGGGTGAGAGTCAGTCGGCGGCCGCACATTAGTTTTCCACGCCAATTTTGCAAAGCCAGTGGTGCGAGCGTCAGGAGCGCTGTGTCAGTTTCTTGGAAAAGACCTTGGAGTTACGCTGCAAGTTGTACAGGGCCTGGCGGGCCGGCGGCAACGTATCCAGAGCGTTCTCTATAAAACCCTGCTCAAGAAACCAATGCGCCGTCTGGGTCGTCAATACGAAAACCTCAGCAAGTCCTTGCGCGAGAGCTTCTTGCTCCAACTCCTGCAAGAGTCGCTTTGCCCGCTGTTCTCCCCGATAATCTGGATGCGACACAATGCAGGCCAGTTCGGCGCTTTGTTGTTCTAAAAAGGGGTATAGCGCTGCGCAGGCTATGGTGCGGCCATCTCGCTCGAGAATTCTAAAACGACCTATCTCTGCCTCGAGCAGCTCTCTGGAGCGCTTGAGTAAAACGCCGGATTCTTCCAGAGGGCTAATGAGTTCCAAAACACCGCCCACATCTCCAATGCTGGCCCAGCGAGATTGCTCATAGGGACGGCTCGCCACCAGGGTGCCGCTGCCGTCCGTGGTAAAGAGCTCAGCCAACAAGGCATCGGGGTCAGAGAAGCTGACAATATGACTTCGGGGAACGCCAGCACGACAAGCGGCACAGGCCATGTGCAGGAGTCTGGCTTCTTCGTCATCCGTAGGGTCAATCACGGCCTGCTGATCCACGGCGTATTGCTTGATCAGTGAGCCATCGCGATCATGTACGCCTGGGCTGCTACCGAGAACAATCAGCTTGTCGGCCTTTAAATCCCGAGCGGCACTGATGGCAACATCGGCGAGGCCCAGATTGAAGGCTTCTCCAGTGGGCGAGTAACCTACAGATGAAAGGAGCACCAGGTTGCCGCTTTCGAGCAGGGATTCAATGCCCTCGCTGTCTACGCGTCGCACCCGACCTGTCAGCTGATAGTCTATGCCGTCCACCACGCCCAAGGGCTGAGCGACAACAAAGTTCCCAGAGGTAACCCGCAGCTTGGCACCTTGCATAGGTGAATTAGGCAGGCCGAGTGACAGCAGCGCTTCCAGCTCTATACGCTGGGCGCCGACAACTTGAAGCACATGCGGTAGGGACTCGCTGTCGGTAATACGATGCTCACGGTGGAAGGCGCTCGGGACCCCATACTCCTGCAGGCGGCGATCTATTTGCGGCCGACTACCAAACACCAAAACCAGTCTTACTCCGAGACTGCTAAGTAAGGCAAGATCATTGAGCAACCGCGGCAATGCAGTGCTGTCTTGCACCGCTCCGGGTATAACGATCACGAAGGTCGAACCGCGATGCCTGTTGATATACGGCGCGGTATTACGAAACCATGAAATGTGCGAGTTCTGTTGGTCAGTCATATTTCGAGCATAGGTGCGCTGTGGCTGAATTACTACGGGAATAGCTTACCTTTTGGGTTCAGCCAAAAATGCCGCGAAGCGTAAAGAAGAAAATAATAGACAGTACGGCACCAGCCGGAAGCGTGATGAGCCAGCTTAGAAAAATCGAACCGATGACGCGTAAATCGATTGCCGCAATGCCCCTTGCAAGGCCAACGCCAAGTACCGCGCCCACCAGGGTGTGAGTGGTGGAGATGGGTAGCCCGGTGCCTGAGGCAAAGACCACTGTAGTTGCAGCGGCAAGGGTGGCGGCAAACCCGCGAGAGGGAGTGAGTTCTGTGATTTTGTTGCCTACGGTGGCAATTACTTTCCATCCATATGTGGTCAGTCCTGCAACGATTCCCAGAGCACCAATCAAGAGAATCCAACCAGGCATTACCGCAGTTGCGTTCACCGCGCCGCCGGATTGCACAACGCTGGTGATCGCTGCCAATGGCCCTATAGCATTGGCGACATCGTTGGAGCCGTGGGCAAAGGCCATGGAACATGCAGTGAACATCATCAATACGCCAAAGACCTGCTCCACGCTGGCAAAACGATTGTCCTCGTTGTCTTCGAATTGGATGTTGCGTAACAACAGCGCCCCAACAATGGCTACGATGAGGCCAACTGCAAAAGACAGGGGCATGGCGTTTGCAAACTTTGATCCCAGGCCATAATCCAGCTCCAGGCCCAGATGCTTCAGGCCTTTAAGCAAGGTCACCATGGAGATCATGAATCCCACAATCCACATATAAACGGGTATCAAGCGCTTGGCGCGCTTAAAGGGGTCATCATGGTCGAGAATAAGTACTTTCACGCTCATAAACAGCGCAAAGGAGATGCTTCCTGCGAGCACCGGCGAGATAACCCAACTCATGGCAATGGTACCGACCTGCCCCCAGTTCACGGAGTCCATGGAGATCCCTACGGCTGCAAAGCCCACAATAGCGCCGACTATGGAGTGCGTCGTTGAGACTGGCCACCCGCGGACGCTGGCTATAAGTAGCCAGGTACCTGCGGCAAACAAGGCAGACATCATGCCGTAGACTAAAAGTTCCGGAGATCCCTCTAACAGTCCCGGGTCAATGATGCCTTTTCGAATAGTCTCGGTAACCTCGCCTCCGGCGAGATAAGCGCCAAGAAACTCGAAGACAATAGCGATGAGAATTGCCTGACGAATGGTCAGAGCGCCAGAGCCCACGGAGGTTCCCATGGCATTGGCTACGTCATTCGCACCAATTCCCCAAGCCATGAAGAATCCGGCTATGCAGGCAAGACCCAAAAACTGGGGGCCATAGGCAGTGACTATTTCCAAGATCGAATATCCGTAGGTTCAGTTAAGACTAGCGTGCTAAGAGCAGTTCAAGCTGCTCACCCACTTCTCCGCAGGCATCTGCCAACTGAGCAAGTGCCGCGGCGATCTGGTAATAAAAAATTGCGTCAAGGACCGGAAAACTATCTTCTGTTCTGCTGAGTTGCCGCACCAGGCGTTGTTGCTGTGTATCGCAACGCCTTACCTGGCGGTCTAGCGAGCCCAGCATTTTTTGCATGATCTTACGCTCATGTTTGCCAAAGCCCTGACTGATCAGTTCATCAAGCTCACGGATCGCGGTCAAAGCCTCGCCGACAGTCGCCGCAAGAAGGCTGCAAAGTTTGTCGAGAATCGTCTGAAGTGCAGAAGGAAACTGCATGCCCCGAAGTGCTACGGGCCTGGCGATCTCTCTTACGCAGACAGTGATGCGATTTTGAATATCCAAAAGCTCAAGAAGATCCGAGCGCGGCATCGCAAGGAGCAGGCCTCGCGGGAGCTGCTGGCGTATCTCCCGTCGAAGTTTTCGCGCTTCGCCGGTGGTACTGTCGATGACGCTGTGAATCTCCGCCACCCGGGTCCAGTCCTGATCCGCACTGGCCGCCAACAACTCACAAAGAAGCTGCACGGTCTCCTGCGCGAGCTGCATATGCTGCTGAATTGGTTCTATTGGCGACCTGCCAAATAGTTTGCCCAAAGGACTCGTCATGAAACCGAAATCTCTAGTCTCGCGAAGTTGCGGAGTATAGGGCCTGATTGTGTCATCTGTCTTGTCTCGAATTATGAAATATGACCTTACTATTAATACGGGTTTATTGCTGTGAAGTCGAGGGCCCGGGCGCTTGGCTGTGATAGCATGCGCATGCGCCATTAGCCGTAAAAACAGGGGTTTTTGCATGTTTAAGCCTGAAATCAGCGAGCCCTTAGAGCGCTTGCTCACGCTTAAGACCCTGCTGGAGGGCTTGCTAACCGATGGACGTATTGCTGCGGGTGACCTTCGTCGTCTGCAGGGCCTGTCACCGGGTGCCATACATCCTTTGGTATTTCTCGCCGAACAAAAGTTGAAGGACCTCGAAAACCCCGATCAAACGCTGGATATGGCGGCCCTCCTTGCCTGGCTTAGTGGCCGCACGGGCCAGGCGGTTATCGAAATTGATCCACTTAAGATCAAAGTGGCGGAGGTTTCGGAGGTTATGTCTCGGGCGTTTGCTGAGCGACACCGTATTCTCGCGGTCGATGTAAGTGATGAGGAGGTTGTCATTGCTAGCGCCGAGCCTTATCAGCGCGCCTGGCAGGCCAATTTGGAGCAGGTGCTGCGCAAGCAGATTCGCCGAGTTCTTATTGATCCGCGCGACTTGCAGCGTTACACCGCCGAGTTCTACACCATGGCAGGGTCCGTTCGAGGAGCACGCGCAGCTGGCAGGGGCGCTGCTGCTGGAAACATTGGCAACATTGAGCAAATGCTCCAGCTGGGCTCTATGCGTGAGCCAGATGCGAATGACCAGCATATTGTCAGTATTGTGGATTGGCTGCTGCAATATGCTTTTGAACAGCGCGCCAGTGACATACATATTGAGCCGCGTCGGAGTATTGGCAACGTACGCTTTCGGATCGATGGTGTTCTCAACACAGTGTATGAGCTGCCGGAGCAGGTTTGCGCGGCAGTAACCAGCCGCATCAAGATTCTGGGTCGCATGGATGTCGCTGAAAAGCGTCGACCTCAGGACGGACGCCTAAAAACCCGAAGTCCTGAGGGTGCAGAGGTAGAATTGCGTCTCTCGACGTTACCGACGGCCTTTGGCGAAAAGCTGGTAATGCGTATCTTTGATCCCGAAGTTCTGCAAAAGAGCTTTGAAGAATTGGGTTTGGCTGATGAGGATCTGGCACGCTGGCACGCGATGACCGGTACGGGGAACGGCATTGTGCTGGTGACGGGGCCCACGGGTTCCGGAAAAACAACCACACTGTATTCAACGCTCAGACAACTGGCGACCACCGCCGTTAATGTGTGCACCATTGAGGATCCCATCGAAATGGTCGAGGGCTCCTTCAATCAAATGCAGGTCAATCACGCGATTGATTTAGATTTCTCCACAGGGGTGCGAACCCTGATGCGTCAGGACCCCGACATCATCATGATTGGTGAGATCAGGGACCTGGAAACCGCCAATATGGCTATTCAGGCCGCGCTTACCGGCCATCTGGTGTTGTCCACCCTGCACACCAACGATTCTCCAAGTTCGATTTCCCGCATGCTTGAGCTGGGTGCCCCGGCATATTTGGTGAAGGCGACCTTGCGTGGAATTATGTCGCAAAGACTGGTGCGTATTCTGTGCGACGAATGCAAACGCGCGAAACCTGCGGATGTCCACGGTTGGCGTGAGTTGGTGCAGCCGTTTGATATCCCCGCCCCTAAGGAGATCTATGAAGCTGTGGGCTGCAAAATCTGCCGGGATACCGGCTATCGCGGTCGTCGCGGTATTTACGAGGTACTTGTGAACAGCCCTGCGATTCAGGAAGAGATTGTGGCTAGCATTAATACCGCGCGTCTGCGCGATATCGCATTTAGCGAAGGCATGCAGTTTCTGCGTGTCAGTGGCGCCAACCGTGTGGCCCGGGGCGAGACCACTGTAGAAGAGGTTCTGCGAGTCGCTCCTGCGATAAGTCAGTAATACATGGCTGCGACTGTATTTAGCGTGGCGAGGGCAGCGAGCAATGATTAAGCACCCCGCATTACCGGAGAGTCTCAAGGGCACGGTCGAGCAGTCCTGGAATGCCATTCTTGATGCTGCGGGCTCCGCACAGCAGGCCGCCCTTGAGTCGCTGCTGGCGCAACCAGGTTTATCGCGGCAATTAGCAGTGGTGCTTGCCGGATCCCGTTATGCAGCAGAGACGCTGCGTCGCCGACCCTGGCTGTTGCTACAACTTTGCAGCGCCGGCGAGCTTGAAACGCCCCTACGAGAAGGCGCGCTGGAGTTTGAGCTGGGTGAGTTGCTTGCCGGAAGTGATGACGAAGCGACCGTGGTGCTTCGACGCTTTAGACAGCGGCAGATGCTACGCATTATCTGGCGCGACCTTAATCGTCTGGCTCCTACGCTGGAGACTACAAGAGACGTATCCTGGCTGGCCGACGCCTGTATTACCCATGGATTGAAGCATTGCACTGCAGAACTTGAGGCTAAGTACGGGCAACCCCTTGGCAGTGACAGTGGTGAACATCAGGAGCTTGTGGTGCTGGCCATGGGTAAGCTCGGCGCTCATGAACTCAACCTCTCCTCTGATATTGATCTGATTTTTACCTACCCTGAGCGCGGTAATACCAAGGGTGCGGCTCGCTCCATTAGCAATGAAGAGTTTTTTACCCGCGTTGGCAGGGCACTTATTGCACTTTTGGACCCCGTGACTGCCGAGGGCTTTGTGTTTCGTGTGGATATGCGTCTGCGCCCCTATGGTGAGAGTGGGTCTCTGGTGCAGAGTTTTGCGGGCCTGGAGGCTTATTACCAGGAGCAGGGACGGGACTGGGAGCGCTATGCCCTGATCAAGGCGCGACCTGTTACCGGCAAGCTTCAGTATCGCCAAGCTCTTATGGCCTGCCTCCATCCATTTGTTTACCGCCGCTACGTCGATTACAGCGCCATCGAAAGCTTGCGCTCCATGAAGCAACTGATTGTTGCGGAGGTACGTCGTCGCGGATTGCAGCGAAACGTGAAGCTCGGCAGTGGTGGGATTCGAGAAATCGAGTTTATAGCCCAGTGTTTTCAGCTGATTCGAGGCGGCAGGGACAGCACACTGCAGCGCCGGGAGTTGTTCGCTGTGCTGACACAGTGCGCTGATCTGGGATGCCTGCCACAGGATGTGGTGCAGGAACTGCAAGCCGCCTATCTATTCCTGCGTGATGTTGAGCATGTGATTCAGGCTTGGGAGGATCGACAAACTCAGGAGCTCCCGGATCAGGAGTTGGCCTGCGCGGCTCTGGCGTTTTGCATGGGTTTTGCGGACTTCCCGGCGTTTATGGCGGGTCTCGATGCATATCGAGATAGCGTCACCAAACATTTCGCGGCGCTTATTGCCGAGGCGGAGGATTCGACGCCGGCACCACAGAGCGCAGGATTGTGGGGTGCTGACTGTAACCCTGAGCAACTCGCAGACTTGGGTTTCACGAATGCGGATGGCCTCGCCGAGCGATTGCGAACGCTGTTTGAGTCTCGGCGGGTGCAAAGGCTCCAGGCTGAGGGCCGGGAGCGTCTCGATCGCTTCATGCCATTGTTGCTGGAGGCTTGCGCTGAGTCAGAGCATCCGGATTTGGCTTTGGAGCGCGCCTTGCCATTGGTGAGCGCGGTGGCAAGGCGCAGCGCCTATCTTCTGTTACTCATCGAAAACCCACCAGCACTTGCAGACCTCGCCGCACTATGTGGCGCCAGTCCCTGGATAGCCGAACAACTCAGCACACGCCCGGCACTTCTGGATGAGTTGCTTGATCGCGCCAGCCTTTACACAGCGCCTGAGAAGGAGACACTGCAATCTGAATTACGCCAGCAGTTGGCAAGATTGACCGTCGACGATCTGGAAGGGCACATGGACGCTCTGCGGTACTTCAAAGCCTCTCAGGTGTTGCGAGTTGCTGCGAGCGAAATCTCCGGCCGCCTGCCGTTGATGAAAGTCAGCGACAAACTCAGCTTTATCGCAGAGGTTTGTCTAGAGCAGGTCTTGGCACTTGCCTGGGCTCAGCTGTCCCTGCGTTATGGAGAGCCCTCGCGGGAGGGTACCGGACGAGGTTTTGTTGTACTTGCCTATGGCAAACTCGGGGGTATCGAGCTGAGCTACGCCTCGGACCTTGATCTGGTCTTTATCTATGACGCGACGGCCGGAGGGTACACAGACGGCGAGCGGCCCATCGACAACGCGACCTTTTATATGCGTCTGGGTCAGAAAATGATTCACATTCTCGAGACTCGTATGGGCCTGGGGCAGCTCTACGAAGTTGATATGCGCTTGCGACCGTCCGGCGCTTCGGGAATGCTGGTATCGACCCTGGGCGCCTTTGAGCAGTATCAACGTAACGATGCATGGACCTGGGAGCATCAGGCCCTGGTGCGAGCCCGGCCCGTGGCGGGTGATGAGATGCTGGCTGAAAAGGTTGAACATCTCCGTCGCAGCATTCTCTGTGAATCTCGCGACACCACAGCTTTGGCCCGAGAAGTGGTGTCCATGCGAGAGAAGATGCGCAGTCATGCCAAGGTGACGGTCGATGACACGGAACTGGACCTCAAGCAGGGCTTCGGCGGTATCGTGGATATCGAATTTATGGTGCAATACGCGGTTCTTGCCTGGGCGTCACAAGACCCGTCGCTGGCTGACTGGTCGGATAACGTGCGTATTCTGGAAACGCTGGCACACAGTGGTTATTTACAAAAGGAGCAGTGCCAGTCTTTAGTGCAGGCCTACCTGGAATTGCGAAGCGCCACGCATCAGTTAGCACTTCAGCAGCAGTCGCGGAATTTGCCCGCAACGCAGTTTGCCGCGGAGCGTAGCAGCGTCCAGCTAGCCTGGGAGTCGCTTTTTGCGAAGGTCCAAGGGGACGAAAACAGTACCGACGATAGCTGAGAATGGTCTCAAGCCCGGCGGAAACATAAATAGTAAGTAGGAGAACAAGATGAATTTTGCGGATCGCGACGGCACTATCTGGCTCGACGGGGAGATGATTCCCTGGCGCGAGGCTAAAGTGCACGTGTTGACGCATACGCTGCATTACGGGCTTGGCGTATTCGAGGGCGTGCGTGCCTACAACACGCCGGATCGTGGCACCTGCATTTTTAAACTCAATGAGCATACCGAGCGTCTTTTTAATTCGGCAAAAATTCTCACCATGGATATGCCCTTTGACAAGGAAACCCTCAATGAGGCGCAGCGTGCTGTTGTTCGTGAGAACAACCTGGAGGAAGCCTATCTGCGCCCCATGTGCTTTTACGGCTCAGAGGGTATGGGACTGCGCGCCGACGGGCTCAAGACCCACGTAATGGTCGCAGCTTGGGAGTGGCCCTCCTACATGGACCCCGAGGCCGTTGCTCGCGGCATCAAGGTGCGTACTTCGTCCTACACCCGTCATCACGTAAACATCACCATGTGTAAAGCCAAGGCTAACGGTAACTACATTAACTCGATGCTGGCGCTGCGCGAGGCCCTGGATTCTGGAGCCGAGGAGGCTCTGCTGCTGGACAACGAGGGTTATGTCGCCGAGGGCAGCGGTGAGAACGTATTTATTGTTCGTCGGGGAAAAATTCATACGCCGGAGCTCACCTCCTGCCTTGATGGTATTACCCGGGCTACCGTGTTTGCCTTCGCCGAAGAGTTGGGTTTGGAAATTGTCGAGCGGCGCATTACCCGCGATGAAGTCTACGTAGCTGACGAAGCGTTTTTTACCGGTACTGCGGCAGAAGTTGTTCCTATTCGTATGCTTGATGGGCGTGAAATTGGCAACGGCAGCCGGGGTCCCATTACTGAACAAATGCAATCGATGTATTTCGATGCCGTGCGCGGAAATCGATCGCAGAATGCTGACTGGTTAACGCCTGTTGCCTAGGTAAATACCGCTGGCACAAACCCCGAGCTAATAAGAGATAAGATCATGAGTGATACCGCTGGCCTTGCAGTACAGGAACTGACTTTGGACAGCGGCGTTTTCTATCGCCGTTGGAATGTAGAATCTCCGCGGGCGGTTGCTCTTATGGTGCATGGGCTTGGTGAGCATAGCGGGCGTTACCAGCATGTTGCCGAGGCACTGGCAGCGCGGAGTATCGCGAGCTTTGCGCCCGATCATCCAGGGCATGGCCTGACTCCAGGTCACCGTTGTTTTATCAATAAGTTTGCTGAGTTTTATCCAGCTTTGGATACGCTGCGCGAGCAGATTGAAGCTGATTATCCCGGTGTTCCGTGTTTTATTATCGGGCACAGTATGGGTGGCTTGATCGCGGGAAATTACCTTCTTGAAAACCAGTCCCGGTTTGCGGGTGCGGCTTTCTCTGGAGCGGCCTTTGAGGTGCCCGTACCTCCCAGTGGCATAGCGATTTTTATTAACAGGATCCTGGCGTCTATTGTTCCCAAGCTCGGTGCATTGCAATTGGATGCAAGCGAGGTCAGTCGCGATGCAGAGGTTGTCCGTCGTTATCAGGAAGACCCCTTGGTTCACAGCGGGAAAATCACCGCTCGTCTGCTCGTTGAATTGTTTGCAGCGATGGATAATCTCGAAAAACGTCGCAGTGATATCGCATTGCCCGTGCTGGTGATGCACGGCGAGGGTGACGTCATGGCCGCTGTTAGCGGGTCGCAGCATTTCTTTGACAGCGTGGGTAGTTTGGACAAGACACTGCGCCTTTATCCAGGCTTGTACCACGAGATTTTTAATGAGCCCGAGCAAGCTCAGGTGCTGGGTGAGCTTGTAGATTGGCTGGATGCCCATATTCAGACCGAATGAGGTGTGACTCTAATCTGTGCAATCGGTCGTGGCCATGCGTGACAAACAGCTAAGCAAAGTGATGGTAACTGGTGCTGGCGGTCAGCTCGGATCAGCCCTGTGCTCAAGCGCGCCGTCGTCGATTGAAGTCTGCGCTTTGACTCGCTCTGAGTGTGATATTTGTGATCCTGCCGCCGTCGCAGCGGCGCTCGACAAGCAGCGTCCCGAGCTGCTTATCAATGCCGCGGCTTACACTGCAGTAGATCGCGCAGAAGAAGAATCAGCCGCCGCCTTTGCCGCAAATGCCGAAGCCCCGGGCATACTGTCCCGAGCCTGCGCACAGCGCGGCATTCGCTTTTTTCATGTATCAACAGACTTTGTGTTCGATGGCTTAAGCAGTTCGCCCTATGCAGTTGATGCCCAGACCTCTCCATTGGGCGTCTACGGACACAGCAAGCAGGCGGGCGAGCAGGCGACGCTGGAATCCGGTGCTGATGCCTTGATTCTGCGAACCGGCTGGGTTTATTCCCACGACGGACAGAACTTTATGCGGACCATGCTACGACTCCACGAGTCCCACGATGAGATCAGCGTGGTGTCCGATCAGGTCGGTACGCCCACAGATGCTTTATCACTTGCGGGCGCCTTATGGGCCGCGGCGCATCGCCGTGGGCTGTCGGGGATTTACCATTGGAGTGATGCAGGTGTTTGCAGCTGGTATGACTTTGCCGTGGCCATTGGCGAGGAGGCTAAGGCTCAGGGTCTGCTGTCCAAAGTGGCGGTAGTCAAACCTATTCGCACGCAAGACTACCCGACGCCAGCTCAGCGCCCGGCTTACAGCGTGTTGGACAAAACACGAAGCTGGCTGGATTTAGAAATACCGCCGACACATTGGCGCAGTCAGCTTCGCGCTGTTCTCACACGACTCAAGGAGGCCGATCATGCCTAAAACCTTACTGGTGACCGGAGCCGCGGGGTTTATTGGTTCAAACTTTGTGCACTACTGGCTGGGAGCGCACCCCGATGACCGTGTCATTGGCTACGACGCACTGACCTATGCAGGGAATCGTGCCAATCTTGCCGCCGTCGAAGTCCAGGACAACTTTAGTTTTGTGCATGCTGATATCTGTGATGAATCGCGGGTCACGCAGCTCCTGCGCGATGAATCAGTAGACACGCTTGTGCACTTTGCGGCAGAAAGTCACGTGGACCGATCCATTACGGGTCCTGATGCTTTTATCGAGACCAACATCATTGGTACGCACAGTTTGCTCAAGGCAGCGCGCACGGTCTGGTTGCAAGGAGACGGAAAACCGCACCGCTTTCACCATGTGTCAACGGATGAGGTTTACGGCTCTCTCGCGCCTGACGCCCCCGGTTTTTTTGAAGCCCAGCAGTACCAGCCGAACTCCCCCTACTCCGCGAGCAAAGCTGCGTCGGATCATTTGGTGCGCGCTTATCAGCACACCTATGGCTTGCAGGTCAGCACAAGCAATTGCTCGAACAACTATGGCCCCTTTCACTTTCCAGAGAAGCTGATACCGCTGTGTATGACCAATATCCTTCGCGGCCTCGAGTTACCTGTCTACGGTGATGGCAGCAATATTCGTGACTGGCTTTATGTAGAAGATCACTGCCGCGGTATTGATTTGGTGCTGGGCAAAGGCAAGGTCGGAGAGAGCTATAACATCGGCGGAAACAACGAGTGGAACAATCTGGCCATTGTGAACCTGCTCTGCGAGCGTCTCGATGCGAGATTTTCCACAGACCCTTCCTTGCAGGAGCGCTATCCCGATGCGCCCCAGTGTCGCGGCGAGTCAGCGAGTAGTCTTATTCGTTTTGTCACCGATCGGGCTGGACACGATTGGCGTTACGCCATTGATGCAAGCCGGATTATGAGCGAGCTGGGCTACGCGCCCGCAGAGACCTTCGAGACCGGTATTGAGCGCACGCTGGACTGGTATCTGGATAACGAAAGCTGGTGGCGCCCGCTGGTTCAGGCTTAGCTACCCGTCTTTCCCGAACAACTTTTGATCGCGGCTCGAGCAATAGCATGAACACCGTATGGCTGGAGCATGCTGGTGTGCGTGTGGAGATAGCTCCCGAGGCGGGCGCGGCGCTGCTATCCCTTCAATCACTTCATCATGGAAAATATCATGACTGGCTTGTCGACAAAGCGCTTGCCGAGACAATCGGCGTTCCGGCGTGCTTTCCTCTCATCCCCTTCGCCAATCGCATTGCCGAGGGAAAGCTTGCACACGGCGGCCATGCTCTTGCCGCTAATCGCCCGGACCTGTCTGCGCATCCCATTCACGGATACGCCTGGCAGGCTCCGTGGAATGTGGACAGTTTGCAGTCAGATGCTCTGAAGTTGAGCTATGACGGCCGTCATGACGCCTGGCCCTGGCAGTATCGTGCGCAGCTGAACTGCGTTATCGCGCCCAAAGAACTGCGAATGCACCTAAAGCTAACGCATGTCGGTCCGGGACAGATGCCGGCGGGACTCGGTTTACATCCGGCGTTCCCCAGTGCCGGGTTACTGAGTGTTCAGGGCCGCGCGGGGGCTTTTTTACCGGTTGATCGCACAGGGTTACCGCGGGCCTATACATCTAAAGCGCCTGAGTGTGAGGCACTGGCGACGGGTCAGCTGCCAGACTTGGGAATCGATAATGATTTCGACGGCTGGCAGCAACAGCTGCTTCTGCGGTGGCCGGATCGACAACTTGAACTTCTGGCGGATCCTGTTTTCAGCGCGCTGCACGTTTTTCGACCGACGGATAAGCCTCTGATTTGCGTAGAGCCGGTGACGCATCTGACCGCTGCCATGGCATATAGACGTTTACCCGAGGTACCTGCGCCCACACTCTTGGGTCCGGGTGAATCATTGGAAGGCAGCATCGTTTTTCGGCTTTTGGAGCCGTCCTAGTCCTGCGCCCTAGGGAAGTCGTGGTGCGTCCACAAAGGCCATACCTGTCTGGTCCTTGCCTGACAGAGAGGGCGCTGCGCCGCCAACCAATGGCCAATCTATCCCCAGACTTGGGTCATCCCAGGCAATGCTGACTTCGCTTTTGGGGTCGTACCGGTCTGTGCACTTATACTGAAAGTCTGCGAATTCGGAAGTGACATAAAATCCGTGAGCAAAGCCCGGTGGTACCCATAGCATCTGCTGTGATGTGGCATCCAGGGTCACGCCATACCATTGACCCAGGGTGGGTGAGTCCCGACGCATGTCGACGGCTACATCAAATACGCTGCCAGCGGTGACGCGCACGAGCTTTCCCTGAGTGTGATTAGTCTGATAGTGCAGTCCGCGAAGGATTCCCTTAGCAGAACGGCTGTGGTTGTCCTGCACAAAACTCAGATCAAACCCTGCCTCGCGGAACACCTCGGCATTCCAGCTTTCCATAAAAAACCCGCGTTCATCACCAAATATCCGGGGTGTCAGCAGATAGACGCCGGGAAGACTGGTGGCTTCAAATTGCATTTCGAACAGCCCCTTCTTCGCGAAGTAATCCCATTAAATACTCGCCGTAGCCGCTTTTTATCAGCGGTGCAGCGAGGGCCTGAAGGGCCTGCGCATCGATATAGCTCATGCGATAGGCAACTTCTTCCGGGCAGGCGATCTTGAGACCCTGACGCTCCTCTACCACGCGGATAAAATTGGCCGCGTCCAAAAGGGAGTTGTGAGTGCCGGTATCAAGCCAGGCCGTTCCGCGGCTCATGACTTCCACATGCAGGTCGCCGCGCTTGAGATAGGCGAGGTTCACATCGGTAATCTCAAGCTCCCCTCGGGGTGAGGGCTGAATGTTCTTTGCGATGTCGACGACATCATTGTCGTAGAAGTACAAACCAGTGACAGCATAATGGGAGCGCGGATTTGCCGGTTTTTCTTCGATATTGCTGGCTACGCCCTCGCTGTCAAAGTCCACAACACCGTAGCGTTCGGGGTCGTTCACGTAGTAGGCAAACACTGACGCGCCATTTTGCCTTTCGGCGGCGTGGCGAAGGCTCTTGGAAAAACCATCGCCGTAAAAAATATTGTCCCCCAAAACCAGGCTTACGGGGCTATTACCCACAAAGTCGGCACCCAGAATAAAGGCCTGCGCCAGGCCATCGGGGCTGGGTTGTACGGCATAACTGATGTTAATGCCCCATTGCTCGCCGCCGCCGAGAAGATCAGCAAAGGCTTTTTGGTCCCGGGGGGTGGTAATAATCAGTACATCGCGGATGCCGGCTTCCATCAGCGTCGCAAGGGGGTAATAGATCATCGGCTTGTCATAAACCGGCATTAGCTGCTTACTTACCGTGCTGGTCAGCGGGTGAAGTCGCGTGCCCGAGCCGCCGGCGAGAATGATGCCTTTGTAGGCTGTCCCGCTCATACTGTTACATCCATGTGTGTTTCAGACGGCTTTAGTATATCGGTCGGGCTTGGGGGCTGTCGTGCTCCCGGGCCTTTGGGAGCCCAGTTTTACACCAGTCTGGGACTTGAATCACAGCGCCTGGGAGAAAGGACCTGAAAACTATCGTACTTCAGTCGCACCAATCGGATCGGCTGACGACCTGGATGGGCAGTTGCTGCGCATCAGTCAGCAGCTGGGCCTCGCAGCAGGGTTTTGATTACCTGCTTGATGGCGACGCGCTGTTTGATCGAATTCCTGTGACGCTAAGAGCGCGTTTTGCCGCGCAAGTGGTTGTTTTATCGGACCTTGCAAGACTCTATTGGATGCGTGAAGTGCTTGAATCTGGCTATGATCGGGCAATCTGGTGTGATGCCGATGTTCTGATTTTTGAGCAGTTCACCCCCGCGGACTCAGGCGACCGATTTGGCCGGGAGTGTTGGATACAACAAGATGGCGGCAAGTTGCGCCGCTATCGAAAAATTCACAACGCCTGGATGCAGTTTAGCGCCGGCTCTCCCACTTTGGCGTTCTATCTGGATCGTGCCCGGCTGCTTCTGGAGCGCACAGAATCGCCGGTTGTGCCTCAGTTTATTGGCCCCAAGCTGCTAACGGCCTGGCACAACATTGCGGCTTTTTCCGTCGAAGAGCGCGTGGGCATGCTGTCGCCTCTGGTCATGGCGGAGCTTCTTGATGGAGGTGACCGGGCGCTGCAGATGCTTCGAGCGGGGCATGCGGAGCCGCTTTGCGCACTTAACCTAAGCGCGTCTTACGAAAACCGAGAGGTCGATGGCGTGATGCACGACGGGCATGATTATCAACAGCTGGTGGAGCAATTGAGCTCAGGGGCTATGCTGGGGCGTCTTCGCGGGGCCTACTGAGGCCCCCGCCCGAGCTTGTGCCAAGACCTGCGGTGTATACAATGCGCGGCTTCCCAAAACATTCCACCCATCCGGAGCAGCATGTCGGGTCCCTTGCACATTGCCCTGCTTGGCTATCGCAGTCAGCCCCACGGCGGAGGCCAGGGCATCTATTTGCACTATTTGAGCAAGGCCCTGGTTGAGGCTGGCCATGAGGTGGACGTTATCTCGGGTCCGCCGTATCCGGAACTCGATCCTCGGGTGAAACTGATACACATTCCCAGCCTGGACTTGTTTACCCACGGTCTTGGCTCTCTGCGGCCTCATCACCTCCTGTCTTTTACGGATATGACTGAGTGGTTAAGCAAGCTTAGCGGCGGCTTTGCCGAGCCTTATACCTTTGGACGCCGGGTGCGGAAGTATCTTCGCCGAGAGGGTCGCCACTATGACCTCATTCACGACAATCAGAGTCTCAGCTATGGAGTTCTCAAACTCCAGGATGAAGGTTTTGCCCTGGTGACGACGGTGCACCATCCCATTACTCATGACTTACGCATCGCCCTGCGTGCAGCAAGAACCTGGCATGAACGCCTGTTTGTGCGTCGCTGGCATTCGTTTTTGAGCATGCAAGGCAAGGTCGTGCGCCGATTACGCCACGTGATTACGGTGTCCGAGCAGTCCAGACAGGATATTGCCGCGGATTTTGGTTTGCCCGCTGACAAAATTGATCTTGTTTATAACGGTATCGATACCGCTGTTTTTAGACCTCACGCTGAGATACACAGACGGTCCAACCGCCTGATGGCCACCGCCTCCGCCGACGCTCCGCTTAAGGGACTGCGTTACTTACTGAAGGCTTATGCGGCGTTGTTAGACAGCTATCCTGATTTAGAGTTGTTGGTGGTGGGTAAGCCTCAGCCGGGTGGCAAAACAGAGCAGCTGCTCGATAGATTAGAGCTCCGCGAGCGCGTGCAGTTTGTATCCGGGATCAGCACCGGAGAGATGGTGCGTCACTACGCAGAAGCGACCCTGGCCGTGATCCCATCGATTTACGAAGGGTTTGGGCTTCCCGCGGGAGAAGCCATGGCCTGTGGTGTTCCGGTGGTATCCACCGACGGTGGGGCTTTACCAGAAATCGTCGCTGACGCCGGTGTGATCGTGCCGACTGCCGACGCGGATGCCTTAGCTGCAGCGATTGCCAAGCTTCTGGATGACAGCGCCGAACGAGAGCGCCTCGCGAAAGCCGGGCGGGAGCGTATTTTGGACAACTTTAGCTGGACCGTTTGCGGCGAACAAATGCTGAGCTATTACCGAGGAGTGATTGCTGATGCAAACCCTTGATCGCAATTACTTTCCCATGCAGGCCGGGCAGCGAGTGCTGGATCTGGGCTGCGGCGAAGGGCGTCATGTGATCGCGGCCTGTGCACTGGATGGCGTAGATGCCGTAGGGGTCGATTTGTCTCTGAATGATTTGGCGACGGCGCGGGAGCGTATGCAGGAGTTTCGTGGTGACGCTGCAGAGGATTCCGCGCTGTTTCTACTCCTCGCCGGCGATGCACTTCGCTTACCTTTTGCCGATGCAAGTTTCGATGCGGTGATTTGTAGTGAGGTGCTTGAGCATATTCCAGATTACCGTAGCGCTCTGACAGAGATCGCCCGGGTTCTTAAGCCCGGTGGCCGGTTTTGCGCCAGCGTGCCTCGCGCCTGGTGCGAGCGTATTTGTTGGAGTTTATCGCGGGACTATCATCAGGTGATGGGCGGACATCTGCGGATATTCAATACTCAAAATTTGCGCAGGGATATCGAAAAACAAGGCTTTGATCTTTATTTTGAGCATGGCGCCCATGCACTACATAGCATTTACTGGTGGTTACAGTGTTTGTTCTGGAAGTCCCGGGAAACCAACTGGTTAGTGCGTCAATATCATCGCTTGCTGGTCTGGGATATGATGAGCCAACCAGCCTTTACGCGCGTGCTTGAGCGTGTGCTAAACCCCGTTCTTGGTAAAAGCGTCGTTATGTATTTTCGAAAGGGCAGCGAATGAGCGGTCCCTACTTTACCTCCGGAATGTTTCCCCGGGACTTTCTCGCACCGACCATTGCGTCGATTTGCGATGCTCAGCTATCGAATGGCGAAATACCCTGGTCACCGGGCAACTATGCGGATCCCTGGGATCACGTTGAGGCGGCCATGGGCCTGTCTATCGGCGGCGAGTGGGAAGCAGCGGAGCGTGCTTATCGCTGGCTGGCAAAACAGCAGCTGCCTGACGGCAGTTGGTGGGCGGCCTATCGCAACGGGGTGCCAGATAATCGAGAGCGCAGAGAAACTAACTTTGTGGCTTATGTTGCTACCGGTGTCTGGCATCACTATCTGATTAGCGACAACCGCGCGTTTCTCACCGAGCTGTGGCCGGTGGTTGATGCGGCTATGGATTTTGTTATCTCTTTGCAATCCGAATACGGAGATATCGATTGGGCGGTAGACGAAGACGGTACGCCGCGCAGTGATGCGCTGATTACCGGCTGCAGCTCAATCCATAAAAGTCTGGAGTGCGCGCACAATATAGCTGTGACTCTGGGTCAGGAGCGCGCGAACTTTCTTGAGGCTCGAAGCCTGCTTGGCGATGCCCTGCGCAATCGTCCCCAGCGCTTTGATCGAACCTGGGAGAGTAAGTCGCGTTATTCCATGGATTGGTTTTATCCGGTGCTGACCGGCGTGATTACTGGTGCAGCGGCGCGCGAACGTCTGGCGTCAAGGTGGGATGAGTTCGTGGAAGACGGCATGGGCTGTCGCTGTGTTGTCGAAGAGCCCTGGGTAACCGTTGCAGAGTCCTGTGAGTTGGTTATGGCACTACTGGCTGCGGGAGATCATGCTCGCGCTGTAGAGCTCTATAGCTGGCTGCATCAATGGCGCAGTGATCAAGGTGACTATTGGACGGGCTATCAGTTTGCAGAAGACCTGCTGTGGCCAGATGAGCGGCCTACCTGGACCGCCGGAGCGGTTTTATTGGCTGCTGACGCGCTCACTGGACATACCGCTGCGGCGAACCTGTTTACCCGGGTCGAAATCCCCGACAGCGCTGCGCAAGCGCCCGTGCGCCGTGCCAAGTAGGCTTTTGGTGGCCCTTACAGCCGCTCCAGAATCCTGAGGCTGTCGACGGCGGCAATCTCACGAAACAAGCCCGATGCCAAAGCAAGTCGATACACGGTAATCGGGGCCTGACCTCCAGCCTCAGATGCCGGATAAACATCGTGAATAGCAAGGCGACCTTTGGGCGTGATAAAGCCCGCCCAACTTCGGTAATCCAATAAAGCAGCATCCAGGCTGTGGCCTCCATCGATAAAGACCAGGCCCAGGGGGCCGTGCCAGGCGCGGGCAAATTGCGCGGAAGTGCTAAGAATCGGAATCACCGTATCATCGAGATCAGCGGCGCTGATGGTTCGACGAAAACTCCCAAGGGTGCTGAACGCCCCTGAATCGTCCAGCAACTGAGGGTCGTGAAACATCTCACCGGGTTGATGCTCTTCGGAGCCTCGATGATGGTCTATGGCAAACAAGGTGCTTCCGGTAGTTTTACAACCCAAACCCAGATAGACGGTTGATTTACCGCAATAGCTGCCGATCTCCACGGCAGTTGCCGCATGGGGTAACTCGCTTGCGCAGCGAAAAAGTGCCTCACCTTCGGCATGGGACAGGAAGCCTTTAACGGCGTCTATGTCGATAGGAAGCGACAATGTAGAGAGCTGGGACACAGTATGCAGTCCAAGTTTGCTGGGGCGATGACACTACCGATACACACTGGCACTGGCAAGCTGTAGTCTGTGCTGGTTTTGGTGGTTATGCTGTAAGCCCTCCTCCTTATCCGAGCGTCAGATGTGATTCGCATTGCCTACAGCGCGCTGTTCGTCATGTTGCTGCCCTTTATTGTGCTGCGCATGCTCCTGCGTTCCCGCCACGCGCCTGCCTATCGCCAGCGTTTGCTGGAGCGCTTTGGTTTTTTCTCTCCTTCACATGATGTCAGGCCCTGTATATGGATCCATGCGGTCTCTTTAGGAGAGACCCTCGCGGCACGACCTCTGGTAGAGCGTTTACTTGAGAAGTACCCGGACTATCAATTACTCATAACGACCACCACACCTACTGGCTCGGAGCAGGTCCGGCGATTGTTTGGCGGCAGGGTCTTGCATGTGTATGCACCCTGGGACACGCCCGGCGCGGTAAAGCGGTTTTTAAAGCGTGCACAGCCCCGGCTACTGATTCTTATGGAAACTGAACTCTGGCCGAATCTGCTGCATTACGCCACGCGTTCGCACTGTCAGATTTTACTGGCCAATGCCCGTTTGTCGGCGCGATCTGCGGCGGGCTACGCGCGGATAGCGCGCACAACGCGGGAAATGCTGGGCACGCTTGACTGGCTTGGCGCTCAGAGCAGCGCGGACGCGGACCGTTTCTTACAGTTGGGTATGAATCCTGGACATATGAGTGTGACGGGTAGCATCAAGTTTGATGTACAGCTTACGGATGAAATGCGGGAACAGGTGCAGGACCTGAGTGAGCAGTGGGCGACATCACAGCGGCCGGTGATTATCTTTGCAAGTACGCACGAGGGCGAAGAAGAACTGGCCCTGTCGGTCTTCGCCGCGTTGCGTAAGAGGCAGACAAACGCACTTTTACTCCTCGCGCCCAGACATCCCGAGCGCTTTAACGCGGTGTTTGAGTTGTGCTGTGATGCTGGGCTGCGTGTGTCTCGTCGATCTCAGTCAGATCCTGTGGATGGCAATACCGAACTGGTGCTGCTGGACTCTTTGGGAGAGTTGTCTCAATTGTTTGGTGTGGCGGACATTGCTGTTATCGGTGGGAGCTTTATCTCCAGAGGTGGCCACAATCCTCTGGAAGCGGCCGCCTGGGGCATGCCGATTCTTTGCGGGCCCTCAATGTTCAATTTTGAAGACATTACCGAAAGACTTAGCGAGTCCGGGGGGCTGAAGCGCTGCGCCGATGAAGCACAGCTTCTGGATCAATTCGAGCGTTTACTGGGGGATGAGAACGAAAAACGCCGCCGGGGAACGGCGGCGCTAACTGTGCTGGAGGCTAATCGAGGCGCGCTGAACGCCCTGTTTACCGGTGTACAGTCTCTACTTGATACCCATCGCTGATTTTGTCGGCGCTGCGGCGGCTTCCAGATAGCTATCCAGTGTAATCACATCCTCCGGACTCAACAGGCCCGCCTGCTCTTTCAGTAACAGTGTGTTGACGATGTAGTCGTAGCGGCTGTTTGCGTAATCCCGAAGTGCAGAAAACAGTGTGTTCTGCGCATTCAGCACGTCGACGATGTTCCGAGTACCCACTTCATAACCTGCCTGTGTGGCATCCAGTGCGCTTTTGGAAGACAGAATGCTCTGCTTTCTGGCGGCGACCCGGGCAACATCGTTGACCACGGTCATATGCAGTGAGCGGGCATCAGTCACAGTCTGGCGAGTAAGGTTGATGCGCTGCTCTCTAGCCTGGTTGAACTGCTGTGCTGCACGGCGACGCTCGGCACTGATGGCACCGCCTGTGTAGATCGGCATGGAAAGCTGCACGCCCAGCAAAGCCTGCTCGCGCTCCTGCTCTGGGGGGAAGTTGAAAATGCCTGCCGGATCCTGAAAACGCGTGCCGTTGGTTTCTGAGTCTGTGTATTGCGCGGTGCCGCTGATCGTTGGGGCATGCGCCAGACGTCGGGCCTTGGCATTTTGCCGGGCCGCTTCCTCGGCGTATTGCGAGGCTTTGAGATTGAAGTTGTTCGCCAGGGCAAACTCGACCCAGGCACTGCGATCGGCAGGTTCCGGCTTGTTGACGTTGAATGTCTCTACGAGCACATCCAGTGTGTCATGTCGTTTACCCGTCAGGACGCTGAGATTCTCTAAGGCCACTGCAACTGAGTTTTCGTCTGATATGCGATCAACCTGAGACAGGTCATAGGCTGCCTGAGACTCGTAGACGTCGGTTATAGCGATAAGACCAACCTCGAAGCGCTGTTGGTTTTGCTCTAATTGCCGGCCGAAGGCCTCTTCCCGGGCAACGGATGCGCGCAGATTGTCCTGTGCACGCAAAACATCGAGGTAGGCCTGAACCACCCGAACGATGAGACTTTGCTGATTTGCCGCAAAAGTTGCTTCTACCTGCTTTGAAAGCTCCTTCCCTCTTTGAAAGGAAAACCACGCCGGGAGATCAAAAATCGCCTGCTGGAGTGTCACCTGATAGGTTTCTGTGTCCACATCGGTATTATCAAAGGTGTTACCGATGACCGGAACGCCGTTGTTGTCAAAGCCGACAATACCGGGACTGGTAGTGTCGGTATCTGTATTTTGGATGCCGGCAGTAGCTGTGACCTGAGGTAAAAGTACCGAAAACGCTGCGTTTTCGTCCTCCAGACCCGCCATATATTGAGCCTGCTGCGCCTTCAGCGTCGCGTCGTTTTCCAGAGCCAACTCGTAAATGTCACGCAGGGACTCTGCGTTTGCCGCAGTGGCGGATATCAATGTCAAAGAGGCGAGGAACACCTTGCCGGGGAAATGCATAATCAAATCCTTGGGTATACGGAATAAAACCGCGCAAATTTTACCAGTAATGACGACTACTTCGCAGTGCGCAATAGTGACTATTCCTTTCTCACGCGTGGCAACAATCTTAGGTGTTACACTCAATTCAAGACTAGCGCTTTTCGTGCAAGCCATCGTGTTTAAGCTGCGTTTGATCGATTTTGTTGGTAAACGCGCTGCATCTCGAAGAGAAATACGTGACAAGCTAAGCTACTGGTTCACGGTAAGGCGTGCATTAGCCTTTGTTGAAAAAAGTTGGGTCAAGGTCCGTCAATGGCGCATAAGTGGCCACAGATGAGGAAGGAAGCGAGACAAGCGGTGATAAAAGGCTCTTACAAAGTCGATTTACGCGCATTGCACGCTCAATGCGAGGCTAACTATGCCCGCATGCTGCGCCTGTTTTCGGACTACGAGAGCCGCAACAGCAAGCACTTTTCGGTTGATGGGGCCCAAGTACACATCGAAGTTATAGAGCGTAGCCGTTACACCACCTTGTTTTGTCTCAAGAGTTACCCCACTGCCGGCACCGATAGCTCCCAGAGCTCGGATTTGAGTTGGTTAAAGCCCTTGGTGATGGAAGCTCGGGCGTATCACGACGCGGGAATGATCGAAGTCGTGCGGTTTCAGGCAGCCGGGAAGACCCAGGGGCGTTATGCATATCCAAACCCGTCCATGCATCAGCAGGACGAAAAGAATCAACAGAACAGCTTTCTTGCAGATTGGCTGTCGCACTGCCTGCATCATGGTCAAGCAGATCTGGCAGGTCTTTTAAAGCCCGGGGCCGAACACGCCTAGGGGCGATGTATTCATGAGTGATATCCATAACAGTGTTTGTGAACTGAGTGTGCAGGTCGAAACTATCCGTATTGTGCAGCTCACCGACACCCATCTAAAGACGCACGACGGTGGCAAGCTGTTAGGTCTGGACACGGACTATTCCTTGCAAGCCGTGGTTGACCTTGCCAATAAAGAATACCCCAAGCCTGATTTTGTACTGGGCACCGGCGATTTGGCCGATTCCGGCGCTGGTGATGCCTATCGAAGGCTCATTGGCTATTTTGATCAGGTCAGCCCAGAACACTTTTGGCTACCGGGCAACCACGATCTTCGCGATGTCATGATTGAGGTCGGGGGGGCTGAGCGTGTTCCTGGCGAAATTCGCGTAGGAGCCTGGCAGATTGTGATGCTCGACTCCCAGCTTCCCGGTGAAGTTGGCGGGCACTTGGGGCGTCCCGAGCTGCAGCGCCTTGAGGAGTGCCTCAACGCCGGAGCCGAAGCGCAATTGCATACATTGATTTGCCTGCATCATCAGCCCGTTCCCATCGGCTGTGAGTGGCTCGACGAGCAAATGGTGTCGGACGCGGATTCGTTTTTTGAGATTCTTGGCCGGTATCCCCGGGTTCGGGGCCTGCTTTGGGGTCATGTGCATCAGGAACTGGACAAGTACCGCGAAGATCTGCGCTTGCTATGTACTCCGTCGACCTGTGTACAGTTTCTGCCCGGGCAACAGGATTTTGCCGTGGATACACAGGCGCCAGGCTACCGCTGGTTAGAGCTGGATGCCGATGGCGCTATCAGAACCGACGTGTCCCGCGCGGTTTCGCAAATCTTTCCTGTTGATCGAGAGGCCTCCGGCTACCTCTAGCGTTTATTTGCGTATTAGCCGTCGCGTGCAGCGCAGTTCTGCGGTGTTTTTGTATCCTCCCGTGTACAATGCCGCGGTCTTTCCAATCAGGCGATTTTTCCGCAGTGAGCGATTATTCTTCTGAATCTATTGAGGTTCTCACGGGCCTTGAACCGGTGCGCAAGCGCCCCGGAATGTATACCGATACCACGCGTCCCAATCACCTGGCTCAGGAGATTATCGATAACAGCGTTGATGAGGCGCTGGCGGGTTTTGCGCGGCAGATAGACGTAGTGCTGCATAGCGATGGTTCTCTGTCAGCCAGTGACGATGGTCGCGGTATGCCTGTGGATATGCACCCGGAGCAAAAAAAGCCCGGTGTGGAGGTGATTCTTTGCACCCTGCATGCCGGGGGTAAGTTCTCCAGCAAAAACTATCAGTTCAGTGGTGGTCTTCACGGGGTGGGAGTGTCCGTGGTGAATGCGCTGTCAAAGCAGCTGACGGTGACTATTCGTCGAGACGGCGAGGTTCACCAGATGAGCTTTGCCGGCGGCGAAAAGACCTCAGAGCTCACGGTTATTGATACCTGCGGCAAGCGCAATACCGGCACCAATGTTCGGTTTACGCCAGACCCGCAGTATTTTGACTCCATTAATTTTTCCGTGCCCCGGCTCCAGCATGTGCTGCGTGCCAAAGCCGTGCTCTGCCCCGGGCTTCGGGTCACCTTTCTTGACGAAAAGAAAAACGAGAAAGAAGAGTGGTACTACGAAGACGGTCTCACCGACTATCTGTTGTCAGCCACCGATGGTTTCGCAACGTTGCCTGCAGAGCCTTTTACCGGCAGCTTCAGCGGCAGTACCGAAGCTGTTGATTGGGCCGTGCAGTGGCTCCCCGAAGGCGGTGAGTTAATTACCGAGTCCTATGTAAATCTGATTCCCACCGCTCAGGGTGGTACGCACGTTAACGGTCTGCGCACGGGTCTTTTGGATGCCATGCGGGATTTTTGCGAGATCCGCTCCCTGTTACCCCGCGGCGTAAAGCTTGCCCCTGATGACATCTGGGAACGCTGTAGTTATGTGCTTTCGTCCAAGCTCGAAGATCCGCAGTTTTCGGGGCAGACAAAAGAGCGGCTGAGCTCCAGAGAGGCCGCGGCGTTTGTTTCCGGCGTTGCCAAAGATGCATTTAGTTTGTGGTTGAACCAGCACACCAGCGATGCCGAAGCGCTTGCAGAGCTGTGCATCAACACTGCCCAGCGCCGTTTGCGCAGCGCCAAAAAAGTCGTCCGCAAAAAGGTCAGCGCAGGCCCTGCACTGCCCGGCAAGTTGGCGGACTGCTCGGGCGAAGATATCTCTCGAACTGAATTGTTTTTAGTAGAGGGTGACTCGGCGGGCGGCAGCGCCAAGCAGGCGAGAGATCGCGAGATTCAGGCGATCCTGCCACTACGCGGAAAGATCCTGAACACCTGGGAGGTGGACTCCCAGGAAATTCTGGCATCTCAGGAAGTACACAATATCTCCATAGCGCTGGGTATTGATCCGGCGGACGATGACCTTAGCGGGCTGCGTTACGGCAAGGTTTGCATTCTTGCCGATGCTGACTCCGACGGTCTGCACATTGCTACGCTGATCTGCGCACTGTTTGTGCGGCATTTTCGGGCTCTGGTATCGGCAGGTCATGTGTATGTGGCCATGCCGCCGCTGTATCGTATTGATATAGGCAAAGAGGTTTATTACGCCCTCGATGAGGCCGAAAAGCAGGGTGTTCTGGACCGTATCGAAGCCGAGAAGAAACGCGGCAAGGTCAATGTGCAGCGTTTTAAGGGCCTGGGAGAGATGAACCCCTTGCAGCTGCGCGAAACCACCATGAGCCCCGATACCCGCCGCCTGGTCCAGCTGCGGCTGGAAGCCGGTGACGAAACCAACGAAATGCTGGATATGCTTCTGGCAAAAAAACGCGCGGGCGATCGCAAGTCCTGGTTAGAGACCAAGGGCGATTTGGCAGAGGTGCTATAACGCTAAAACCAAAAACAAGGCCGGTGAGATAGAGGCAGTAGAGCAGTGAGTACTTATGTCGCCCTGCTAAGGGGTATCAATGTCGGCGGCAACAACCCGCTTCCTATGAAGGCTCTAAAGCTGTGCCTGCAAGACGCTGGCTACAGCAACGTTCAGACCTACATCCAAAGCGGTAATATCGTTCTTGACGCAGACACAAATCCTAAGGACGAGCTTGGCCCATTGATCGAGAAATCTTTTGGAATTGAGCCAGCCATCATGGTGATGGCCAAGGAAGAATTCTCTGCGGCGCACACCACGAACCCATTTGAGGGCGCCGGGAATACTATCCACTTTTACTTCTGTGACGCCGAGCCGGCGTTAGATCAGCCGAAACTTGATTTGCTATTAGCAAGCTCAGAAAGCTACGCACTGCATGGCAAGGTGTTTTATCTCCACGCTCCTGACGGCATAGGGCGCTCAAAGCTTGTGGCAAACATTGAGTCTTGCCTAGGCGTGGCCGCGACGGGACGCAATTTGAATACCGTAGGCAAAATCGCAAGCATGCTGGGAGCTGATTAGTCGTGCGCAAAACCGACAAGAAGATAGACCGAGATTTGAGCGCGGCTCTTACCCGTGTATGCCATGTGGCGCTGGAGACGGTTCCGGGGTTTGCGTGGATAACGCACTTCGTCAATTACCAGAACTTTCCAAGGTCGCTGGTTATTGTGAGCGTGTTCGAGACGGATGAGCTATTGCGAGCCGCCTGTGCCTTGCAGTTGGATCAGACATTGTCGGACTTGATTGAGACCGAGCTCAAAGCGATCAACATTCCCATAAACCCCAAAGACGGGCAGCTCCGCTGTGATAGCGAGGAGGCCTGCGAGCGGGAAAACGATGGTGACTGGCTGCAGCGATACCGATACCCCCAGCTGCACTAAGCGTATGTTGTGTTCGCCAAATCGCTGTCGATACGCTACTTTCGTGTTTTGAGTATCGCGTGGAAACTGACACACAGCGTGGGCGCGATAAAACAGCGTAGGACTTAGCCAGCGGGCAGGAGAGCTTCAGGTGCATAAAGACTTTGCAATGGGTTTGGGCAACACGGTGATTCGAAAGTTAACGAGATCTCTTGGGCGAGGCTCGCTTGCAGTGCTGTTGGCCACCGCTTTACCGGCCGCTGCACAAACCCTCGATGATGAGGCCGTGGATTGGCTGCAGGCATTTTTGAAGATCGACACCATTAATCCTCCGGGTAATGAGTCCCGGGCGGTGGATTTTTACAGCAAGATTTTTGATGCCGAAGGCATCTCCTGGCAGTCCGCAGAGAGCGCTCCGGGTCGCGGCAACATCTGGGCGCGCATTGAGGGGGGCGATGAGCCTGCACTGATCCTTTTGCAGCATACCGACGTTGTACCCGCCGACCCCAAGTACTGGACCACGGACCCGCTGTCCGGAGAGATTCGCGATGGCTACATCTGGGGCCGCGGTGCCATCGACATGAAGGGCACAGGCGTTACTCAGCTGGCTACATTTTTGAGTCTGCACCGTGCGGGCAAGCCCTTGAATCGTGACGTGGTGTTTGTTGCCACGGCCGATGAAGAAGCTGGAGGCCTTTACGGCGCGGGTTGGCTCCTCAAGAACCACCCAGAGGTATTTGATAACGCCGGATTACTGCTCAATGAGGGTGGTAGCGGACGATTGACGGCCAAGGGCGAGACCATATTCTCCGTAGAGCTTACTCAAAAAGTGCCGGTTTGGCTGCGACTCACCGCCATCGACAGGCCCGGACACGGCTCTATGCCGTATCCCACATCCTCGGTGACGCGGGTGGTGCAGGCGATGGAAATCATGCGAACTAACCCATTCCCGGCGCGAATCATTCCGCCGGTGGATGCCATGTTCAGAAGTATTGCGCAAAGCGCTGAGCCAGAGTGGGCGCCATCCTTTGCCAATATGGCCGAGTCTATCGAAGAGCCTGGGTTTCTAAAGCGTCTTCAGGACTTTTCACCGCCTATGCATGCGCTGACTCGGGACACCTGCTCTATCACACGGCTGTCGGCATCTAACAAAATCAATGTTGTTCCCCCGGAGTCCTGGGGAGAGATCGATTGCCGCATTCTGCCCGACAAGGCGGTGGATACTTTTGTAGAAGAGGTTCGGGAGTTGGTGGCGCCCAGCGGTGTAGAGGTGGAAGTGCTTATGGCTTTTTCGCCGGCGATTACTGATACCGGCTCTAGACTTTATAGCGCGATTACCGACATCACCGCCGAACGTCACCCGGGTTCGCGGGTAATGCCGTCGGTCTCAGCGGGTTTTACCGATAGTCACTTTACGCGCGATGCCGGCATTGCCAGCTATGGATTTACGCCGACCATCATTCCTGAGGCCGAAATGGTTCGGATCCACGGGAATGACGAGCGTATCAGCGAAGCTGCGTTTCGCGCCGGCGTCGATGATCACTTAGCGATCATCGAGGCAGTGGTTTACGACTGACGGCGACGCCACATTAGCAGTGCGCCGATAGCCATCAGAGGGAGTGAGCCTGGGACGGGGACAGCGTTGACTTCAAGTGTCTGCCATTCTGAGGGCTCAGGCAGTCTGCTGCGCTGCAGTGTTTGAACTGTGTTTGTGTCCCAGGTGCGATATTGCGCTGAGTTAATGCCATCGCAGCAGCCCTCAAAACCGAGCAGTGTGAGGGAGAACTTGCCGACATCTTCCAGGACATAGTTTTTTACTTCAGATTTCTTGTTCCAGTTTTTAGCCCACCAGATGTCCTCGTTGAAGTACTTAACTGACGCATCTTTGGAGTCCGCAACAATAAATCCACCGCGCCCCCAGTCGAGTCCGAACTGGAACTCAGCAGCTCCGGTCAAACTCCCGGCGATTGTGTAAAGCGCACCGTAGTTTCTCTTGCCGCCGCCACAGGTGCCACTGTAGCTAACGCCCTCAAACGCATCGAGATCTTCGTTGCAAACTGAGCCCTCGCTGGACTCAAAGGCGTTTAATGCCTTCGCGAAGTTCTCATCCCCGGTACCTTTGAGGTTTCGTGCAGAAAATTTTGTGCTGACCATCTGTACATTGATGGAATCAATAACAAGTCCTGCGCTGGCTATACCTGAACAGGTGGCGAGAGCGAGGCCGGCAATAAGATTTGAGTAACGCATGAGTTGGTGCTTGTGTTTGGATTTGCGGTGATTGAGCCCTAATTGCATCAAGAGCACACGTCGCCAGCCGCTGCTGTGCGAGCTGCATCACTTTTCGGCGCTTTTGCACTCAAAAATTGTGATTCAGATCTCAGTGCACCGGCCCTACAGATCCCGCAGTCCCTTTGACCTTGAAATCATTGCACCGGAGAATGCTGTGCCGTACGCGTATATTTTTGAGGCTTGAATGAGCACGAGTAAACAGTGGCAATTACATCCTACGCTCGCCAAGGACTGTCACAGGGTCCGCACAAGTTCTTCAGCGGAGCTGCTCTTACATCGCAACGCCGCCTTGCACTGGTTCATTCTTGTGCCCCATACAGACTCGATAGATCTACTGGATTTACCGGCGGATGAGCGTGAGGGTCTGCTGAGCGAAGCAAGTCGGATCAACCACTATTTGAAGGAGACCTTCGCATACCCCCGGGTAAACGTTGGTGCTCTGGGTTTGGTCGTTCCTCAGCTGCATCTGCATGTTATCGGGCGGCGGGAGGGCGACCCCTGCTGGCCAGCACCGGTGTGGGGAAACCTTGAGATGTCCGCCGAGTATTCCAGCGCGCAAGTTGATCAGGTAAGGGCCGATTTAGCTGAATGACGCACAGCGTATCGATAACCGAGCTCCCATTACCCCTGATGATGTTTATTAATGCTCTGTTCTCTCGTAGTAGCGCTTGAAACTTTTACCCCGCAGCCCGATCATGGCGGTCCTTGGTTAATAAAAACGAGAAACTGCCATGCTCATTGTTGAGTCCTATACCATCGCCGTCGCGATGTGCCTGATTACCATGCTCTGCTGGGGGTCCTGGGCGAACACCCAAAAGCTCGCCAGCAACGAGTGGCAGTTCCAGCTCTTCTATTGGGATTACTCTCTGGGTGTTCTGCTGCTGACACTGCTGTTCGCATTTACCATCGGCTCTACCGGCGAAGAAGGCCGAGCCTTTATGCCTGATATCTCTCAGGCAGGTTCAGATGCCATCCAATCCGCCTTGATCGGTGGCGTTGTCTTTAACCTCGCTAACATTCTGCTGGTTACGGCGATTGATATTGCCGGTATGGCTGTGGCATTCCCGGTTGCTATCGGTCTGGCTCTGGTTATCGGCGTTGTGAGCAACTACCTGGCAGAGCCGCTCGGTGATCCGGTGTTTTTGTTTGCGGGTGTGGGTCTGGTCACCGCTGCGATTATCGTCTGCGCACTGATTTATGCGCGATTGCCGCAGGATGAAGGGCGCTCCGTGGGTAAAGGCCTGGCAATCTCTGTGATCGCCGGCATCGCTATGGGATTTTTCTATCGCTTTGTCGCGGCTTCTATCTCTATGGATTTTGCGAACCCCGAAGCGGGTCTCATGACGCCCTACAGCGCTGGCGTTGTGTTTGCGGTGGGATTACTTGTCTCGAACGTTATTTGGCTTGTGCCACTAATGTACAAGCCTATCTCGGGTGAGGTTGCGCCCATCGGTGAGTACTTCAGTAAGGGAACCCCGCGCTTGCACCTGGTAGGTATTTTGGGCGGTGCGATTTGGTGTGTCGGCTTCTCTTTTAGCTTTATCGCATCGGGCGCCGCAGGTCCTGCGATCTCCTATGGTCTAGGTCAGGGCGCAACCATGGTGGCGGCTTTCTGGGGCGTGTTTATCTGGAAAGAGTTCAAAGACGCACCGGCCGGCACATCCAGCATGATCACCGCGATGTTCGCCTTGTTCTTTGTCGGTCTTGGGCTGATCGTTTACTCGAGGTAAGGCGCTGGCTCTTTGCACGGTCTGGAGCGCGATGCAGGTTGCTGCGATAAGGGGGCGTCGGCGTCCATGGAGAGTCTGCCCCTGTTTATGGGTATGGACGCCGCCGAGCTGCCATGGATGGCGCTTTTTGCGACCCCCGAATGCAGTGGCCTGTGTCGCGCTCCAGACTCGCTAAGATGCACGGGGGCCTAGTAGCCTTCTGACCCCGTCCCACCGGTAACAATCGCCACTCCCGCACTGCAGCCCAGGCGATTAGCGCCGGCCTCCAGCATGGCTATCGCGGTTTCTCGATCTCGAATTCCACCGGACGCTTTGACGCCAAGATCAGGGCCCACCACGCTGCGCATCAGGGCAATGTCCTCAACGGTGGCGCCGCCGGTACTGAATCCTGTGGACGTTTTTACAAAGGCTACGCCCAGATCACGACAGATTTCGCAGGCCAGGCGCTTGTGCGACTCGGTGAGCAGGCAGGTCTCCAAAATGACTTTTAGCGGGGTGTCCGCGCAGCTTGCCAAAATCGTGGCTATGCCATCGCGAACGAGTTTCCAGTCTCCCGCGAGGGCATCGCCAATGGACATCACCATGTCGATTTCGCCGGCGCCGGCATCAATGGCCTCGCGCGCCTCTGCAGCAGTTGCAGCGGGGAGTGATGCGCCTAAAGGAAATCCCACCACTGAGCAGGTTTTGACTGTACTGCCTGCAAGTGTCGCGGCTACCCGTGGGACCCAGAGGCTGTTAACGCACACTGCAGCAAACCGGTGTTCCAGCGCCTCCTCGCAAATGCGATCGATGTCCACTGCGCGGGCCTCGGGCTTGAGCAGGGTGTGATCGATGGCCGCTGCGATGGCAGCGTTGTCATAACTGTTGCTATCCATGTATTAAGCCCTTGATGCAGACGAATTTAAGGTCGGTTAGGCTACACTGTCGCGCATCGAATAAGAACGGAAGCACACATATGAAAATTGCTGTTATCGGCTCCTGCATGGTCGACCTCATCGCCTATACCGACACCGTCCCCAAGGCTGGAGAAACGCTGGTCGCCAACGAATTTGCTATGGGTTGTGGGGGTAAGGGCGCGAATCAGGCCGTCGCAGCCTCGAAACTTGGCGCGGATGTCCTGATGATGGGCCGCGTAGGTGACGACGCCTTTGCCGACAATACGCTGGCTAACTTCGAGAAGTATGGCGTTAGTACAAAGCACGTGAACAAGGTTCCCGGTGTTTCCAGTGGCGTCGCGCCTATATGGGTAGATGCGGATTCTCAGAACCGTATTTTGATTATTCCTGGCGCCAACATGCACCTGCTTCCTGCTGATCTCCATGCTGCTGCCGAAGAGCTAAAACAATGCAGCATGATTATCCTGCAGCTGGAGATTCCTTTAGAGACCGTTTACGCGGCCATCGATTTTGGTAACAGCAATGGTATTCCCGTACTGCTGAACCCAGCGCCGGCGAGTACCGAGCTTGATATCGATTACGCCTGTCGTTGCGATTACTTCGTGCCTAACGAGACTGAACTGGAGATTCTCACCGGCATGCCGGTAGGCAATGATGACGAGATTGCTGCCGCAGCTAGCACTCTTTTAGCAAAAGGACTCAAGAACCTCATTGTGACCCTTGGCGATAAGGGCGCATTGTGGATGCACGGTGATCAGCGACAGCATGTGAGTGCGCCCACGGTAAGCGCTGTGGATACGACCGGTGCCGGGGACGGATTTATTGGCTGCTTTGCCGCAGAGCTTGCGGCGGACACAGACGTTGCAACCGCACTTGGCCGTGCGGTGAGCTACGCCTCGCACAGTGTTACCGGCAAAGGTACGCAAACCTCCTATGCCACGGTAGACGAGTTTGCCAAGTGGCAGAGCTCACACTAAAGCCAGGCGCCGACCTGTTAATGCGCAGGGAAGCTGCTAGCCTTTAGCTTGTTGTTAGAAAACTACGAAATAAACACGAGAGAAAATGCAATGAAATTGCTGTCAAAAACGGTCACCACCTTAGCCGGTGCACTCCTGTTACTCACAAGCAGTCTTGGAGCCCTCGCAGATTGGGAGCTTGATGGCCAGCGGTCCACCGTGCAGTTTATGTCGGTGAAAAATGCCAGCGTGGCTGAGCTGCATCACTTTAGGGCTCTTACCGGCGGCATCAGTGATACCGGTGCAGCGCAGGTCGCGCTGGATTTAGACAGTGTGGAGACACTGGTACCGATTCGAAATCAGCGCATGCGCGAGCTGCTTTTTGAGACAGTGCGTTTTCCTGCCGCAATGCTGCGCGCCGAAGTACCCCCCTCACTGACGAAATTACCTGTGGGTGAAACTCGCGATACATCCATAGAGGTCGAGGTCGATCTTCATGGAACGACGCAGTCTTATCTTGCCGAGGTGCTGGTAACACGCCTTAATGACGGTGGCTTGCAGGTCGTGATCAGCGAGCCCATTGTGGTGAAAGCGGCAGACTTTGGTCTCGATGGAGGCATCGAAATTCTTCGAGAAGTTGCAGGACTTAAAAGCATCAGTACTGCTGTACCCGTTTCGGGACAGCTGGTTTTTACGCCTCCGGGTTAACTCCCAGGCTGGCGGCCAAACGTCGGTAGTTTTGATTCTGCGGTGCCAGCAAGATCAGCTTTTTAACATAGCGCCCGGCAAGATCACGATTGCCGCTTTCCACGCTGTAGTTCGCTAGCGCCAGCAAAACCTGCTCATCTGCGGGCAGTGCGTTGTGTAGCTGTCCCAGGGTGGCTAGCGCGCCCGTCATATCGCCAAAGTCATGTTGGGCCACTCCGTAAACAAAGCGGTGGCGCGAGCCGACTGTCTCAACGGCGGCGGCTTTGCCGAGCCAGGCCAGCGCTGCATCGCGATTGCCACCCCGAGCTTCCAGCAAACCCAGCGCATGCATGGCATCACCGCTTTGAGGGCTGACCTTAAGTGCCGCTTCCAGTTGACTCTTTGCTTCGCTCTCACGGTCTTGCCCGCGTAACAGATCAGCAAGATTCAGATAGGCAGATATGAGCTGAGGGTTTAGTGCCAGTGCTTCTCGGTACGCGGCTTCTGCAGCGGGAAAATCACCCCGGTTCATATTAAAAATACCCAGCTGCATATTTATAGCGGGCATATCGAGATGTTGCCTTTGCACAGCTTTGTATTCGTCGAACAAGGCCAGCAGTGACTGTTGCCGCTCGGCGCCAAGCTCGGCCAGAGGAACCGGGGCAAGGCTCATGGCGACTTCCATACGGACCCCGGTCACTGGGTCTTTGATCAATGGGGCCAGAGCCAGATAGCGGCGCATGGGAGGAAGCGACTGCAATGCTCTCACTGCGGATATGCGTAACAGAGGGTCGTCAGATATGAGTAATCCTTGGGCGACCTGCAACACACCCTGTGCACCACTGGCAGAGACCCGATCCAACGCGGTTGCCCGCCAGATTGAACTTGCTGTTTCGTCTGCGGCCAGTTCCAGCAGTGTGGGAACACTGCGGCTATCGCCGCGCTGCAACGCCGCCATGGCAACGGCGGGATGGTTGCTGCTATTTCCAAAGCTGCTACCCCAGTCGCGCAAAGCATTCAGAGCCCAATCGGGTGATTGGTCAGTGTGACACTGAGTGCAGGCGTTAGGTGTTCCGATCATCACGCTCAGGTCTGGGCGTGGGATGCGCATGGAGTGATCGCGGCGCGCGTCAACACCCATGTAGGTTTGTGCGGGCATATGGCAATTTACGCACTGTGCGCCCGGCGAGTTGGCCGGGTGATTATGGTGCTGCGGCGAATCAAAGACCTCAGCCTTGTGGCATTGGGCGCAAACTCCATTACCCTTCGCACGAAGCTCATTGGAATGTGGTTCGTGGCAGTTGGCGCAGACCACGCCCGCCTGCGACATTTTGCTTTGCACAAAGGAGCCATACACGTACACCTCATCCAGAATCTGTCCGTCGTGGTGATACAGCGGTTGCCCCAGCAAAGAGAGTCGGTGGGTGTCCGATAGAGGCTTTCCGTGCTCGTAGTCTCCAAGAGTGCCTCGGCGCGCATGGCAGCGGCCGCAGCTATCGATCTGACGCTGATCGGTAAGCGGCGTTTTGCGCCGCGCGATGGATTCACCCTCGGGGAAGTACCATCGCCCCCGGGCGCTCAAGTCTGTTTGCAGGCCTGTAGGTGAGTCGCTTGCAAGACGTCCCTCGTACCCTAAGGCCACATGTTGACTCCCGGGGCCGTGACAGGCTTCGCAGCTGACGTCTTCTTCAAAGAATGTGGTTGCAAAGGTTCTACTGCTTGCCTGATAGTTTTTTTGTACATCGGTGCTATGACATTCGGCGCAGCGCGTGTTCCAGTTCAGATAAGGGCCGGTCCAGTGCAGAGGGTCGTCGTAGAGGATCTCTTCATCAGGGAAAAGGTGGTACCAACGTTGCCCGCCTTCATCCGCCGGGCGGCTATCCCAGGCGATGGCCAGGGCCTGCAGGCGCCCATCTTCCATGGGCAAAAGATATTGTTGCAGCGGATCCACACCAAACACCCAGGCCACCTGATACTCACTCATGCTGCCGTCGGGTCCATCTGTGCGCACAAAGTAATTGCCGTCGCGGGTAAGAAACCGGGTTTGCACACCAAAGTACTCAAAGCTGGCGTTATCAAAGTCTCCCAAGACAGTGTCAGGAGCCGGTTTTTGCATAGCGAGATCGTGGTGAGAACCCTGCCACTGGGTGTGTTCGCTTTTGTGGCAGCCGGAGCAGGTGTCGCTACCAACGAATGTGGCAGTTGTCGCGTCTGCAGCAATACCGCTGCCAGCAACACAGCTGAGTAACAGTGCCATGGCAATGCGAGTTTTCGCTCTCGAATGAGTGAAAATTCGACGCAGAAAGAGGCTGCGCAGAGGCGCTGTAAAAACACGATTTCTCATGCGTGCATGGTAACGCACTCTGGGCCTCCCTCTTGCGGGATATAGACAGTTGGTGATCAGGATTCGTAGACTTCGCTCCTTACTTCTTGTCGGGATGTAATCCGTGAAAGTTGGAATTTTAAAAACTGATGCAGTGCGTGATGAGTGGGTCGGCGAATTCGGGGAGTATCCGGATATGTTTGCCAAGCTACTAGGCAGCAGAGACGCTGATCTTGAGTTTGTCACCTACGACGTTCGCCTGGGCGAGTACCCAGATGAGATTGATGAAGTAGACGCTTATCTCATGACGGGCAGCCGACACAGTGTGTATGACGACCTTCCCTGGATAGAGCCGCTGATGAACTTTGTGCGCGAACTCGATGCCAGAGGTAAAAAGCTCGTGGGTATTTGCTTTGGGCATCAGCTCATCGCTCAGGCTCTGGGCGGACGTACAGAAAAAGCGGGTGCTGGCTGGGGCGTTGGCATGCATCGGCATCGTTTTTCCCAGCGGCCTGATTGGTTTGACGATGGAGATCTTGAGTTTCCGATTCTGGTTACGCATCAGGATCAGGTAACCCTGAATGCTCCCAACGCGAAGGTGCTGGCGAGCAGCGACTTTTGTCCTAATGCGGTTTGTCAGATTGGCGAGCATATTCTGACATTGCAGGGACACCCTGAATTTGTGAACGATTACTCTCGGGCAATCATGGAGTTTCGTCGAGAGATCGTGACGGAGCCCGTCTACCAATCAGGTATTGCATCTCTTTCTGAGGAGCCGGCCACAGAGCGTATGGCTCAGTGGATACTGCGATTTTTAAGAAAATAGAAGCAGATAGCTGAGGAAGACAAATCAGGCTGCTGAGACCGAGCCTTAGTGAGAACCCAAATCCCGCACTTTGGCCTGCATCGCATCCAGGTATTCATCCAGTTCGGCATCATTAGAGAAAACTGCCATATCAGGTAAGGCCTGAAGAATTTCAAAGACTTTTTCTATCTGTGGCTGACGGTTGGCAACAGCGAGACTGCGCCCGGCACTTTTGAGCTGCTTTGCGGCTTTGAAAATGACCCTCAGACCGGCGGAGCTGACGTAGTCCAGCGCCTTCATGTCCAGAAGAACCATTTGCCAGCCATCGGCGATAGCAGTGGCGAGCGTGGCTTCAAAGCCCGGTGCAGTATCGGTGTTCAGGCCGCCAATCATACTCACGCGAAGAAGGGATTTGTCTTTATCTTCGTGGAGTTGGGTATCGAGGTTCATGGTTCAATCTCCGGTGGCGGTGCTTGTTCCGTCTAGCGGTAGGTTCATTCGTAAGCGGAGTATATTGCGACCCTCCTCACGGTGATAGGACTGTCGTGTGGTGAGCCGCGTTATCAGATGCAGTCCCAAGCCACCGATGCTGGCCTCTTCTGTGCTTTGGCCCAGGGCGGAGCGCTGGGCTTCTTGCAGCGGGTTGTAGGCGTGACCGGGATCGATGCACTGAAGTTCAACGCGATCGCTGAAGCGCTCCAGACCGAGGCTGAGCGTAGCCTTGTCTCCTACTTCGGCGTAGTCACGGATATTGCAGACCACCTCTTCGAGCACCAGCTGCATATCGTGAAGCGCATTTTCTGGCAGGCCCTGGGCTTGCCATTGATTCTCGAGCCAGCGTGCGGCCTGAGCAGGCAAGGCGGAATTAATCTCCAGAGAGCTGTGCTCCGATTGCAAAGCCGCGCGTCGCTCGCCCGGCACTTCCAGGAGCATCAGGGACATATCGTCAAACTGCACAGCGCCGTCAGTAAATTTGTCCACGGCAGCAAATATCGCCTCTCCGGCTTCATCTAATGGAAGGATATCCGGACCAGCAAGAATCTCACACAGCGCCGCTTCTCCGAGCATCTTGTCTGCGGTGTTCTGCGCCTCATCAAAACCGTCGGTGTAAATCACGAGCCGATCATCCCTTTGAAGTTGCAGGTGATTGACGGGAAAGCTGAGTCCTTCTTGAAGCCCCAGGGCTGGGCCTCGCTCCTGTTCAAGCAGGGTCGTCAGTCCCTCGCGCAGTAACACCGGTGCACTGTGACCGGCGCTCGCGAAGCGTAGCTCCAGAGTATCGAGGTTAAGCACGCCCATAAACAGCGTGAGAAACATACAGTTGTCGTTGTCTCGAGTTAATCCTTCGTTGAGCTGCTGTAATGCTATTTCTGGGGGGACAGTGGCAGGCAGGACCTCCCACTGCTGAATCAGGCTGATTGCCCTGGCCATAAACAGTGCCGCCGGTACACCTTTGTCAGAAACATCGCCGATGGTTATGAGCAGTTGCTGTCCGACCTGATGGAAAGAATAAAGATCGCCCCCCACGGCGCGCGCGGGTCGCACGTGCGCCCAGAGGTCCACAGACTCCCCATGTAGCTCGGCCTTGCCGCCTTGCGGGAGCATTGCCATCTGTATCTCGCGTGCCGCGCTCAGCTCGCCATCCATCCTGCTTCGCTGTGCTGCCGCGGATTCGAGATCGCGGATATAGTGGCCCAGATCTTGTCGCATGCTGTCAAAGGCATTGACCAGCTGACCGACCTCATCAGTGGCTTTTACTTCGGGGAGAGGCACATCAAGCTCGCCTCTGGCAATCGATTGGCTTGCCGCAGATAGAGCGACGAGTGGCGCTATGAGCCGTTTGGTAATCATGCTGACCACAACAGCCATAAGGATGAGCATTCCTGCGCCCATAACCAGTAGACGCATTTGATAATCACGCAGGGGCCCAAGCAAGGTCTCTTCGGAATAAACAACGCCAACGCTCCACTGACTGTTTTCTATTGCTGCGACGCGCAGTTGGCATAGCCCCTGGCCTGAGAGGCAGCTGACGGTGGTGCGTCTGGGGTCGGCGCTTGTGTCCTTGAGCCACTCTCCCCAGTTTGAAACCTCTTCACTGTCCAGAACCTCAGCTATAGGTGCGCTAATGACTTTTTGCTCAGGAGCGCCTATCAATGTGCCCCGGGACGTGAGCAAAAATCCGAAGCCCTCACTGTCGATACTCAAGTCGTCCAGGTACTCGTAAAGATCTGTGAGACGCAGATCGATGGTCGCCACGCCAATAAAGGCCCTTGCACCGTTAACTGTCTGACGATAGAGAGGCGCAGAGAAGGTGGTTATCTGGGCTTTGACTCCGGTGGGTTCAAAGTAGGGCTCCACCCATGCTGCGCGTCCCGAATCTCTGATTTTGGCAAACCAGGGCTCTTCCCAGTAGGGGGCGCGCGCGCCGGTAAGGTTTGTTCGCTGAAGGCTGCCAGCCTTACGATAAAGGTAGGGCGCCAAGCCTTGAGACGAGCTCGTGTAGGCAGTATCCAGCGCAATAGCGGCGGCAAATATATGAGGGTTGCTGTCGAGTACGCTGCGCAAGACGGTATCTATCCTGCTTTCGTTGGGCACCTCCTCTATAGCCTCCCCCAAAAACCGTACAGAAGCCTCCAGTCCCGTAGTAAGTTCCGCAATGCGTAGCACAGCGGCGGAGATAGAGCCGCGTGCCCCCTGTTCCAGACTATCCACAATCCGCTCCCGGGATATGGAATAGTCAATAAACAGCCCCCCTGTAATGACTACTGCGGCCACCGTGGTGACCCGGACAATGAGCCGTGTGGCGAAGGACTGGTTCACCGGCGCTGCTTACCAGCTGCCGGTATTGGGCATGGATGTCCAGGGTTCCTGAGGCGCAAGGGATTCGCCGGCCTGAAGCAGCTCGATGGAGATGCCATCGGGAGAGCGTACAAACGCCATGTGACCGTCTCGTGGAGGACGATTGATCGTGACGCCGCCATCCATCAATTGCTGACAGGTCGCGTAGATATCATCTACGCGATAGGCCAGGTGGCCAAAATTGCGCCCGCCGTCGTATTCCTCGGGGTCCCAGTTGTGGGTGATTTCAACCATCGGCGCGTTGTTATCACCAGATTCTGCGATGTCTCCGGGAGCTGCCAGAAACACCAGGGTAAAGCGGCCTTGCTCGCTGTCGTAGCGGCTGGTTTCCACCAGGCCCAGCTTGTTGCAGTAAAAGTCCAATGTTTCTGTGAGATCGCGCGCGCGAACCATGGTGTGCAGATAGCGCATGTAAGTCATCCTGTTAAACAAAAGTGTCCTGATACTAGGCAGCTGCCCGCCCGGCGGCAAGTCTATGGTGATTGCTTGGGTTCTCGGGTTCATATCGCGGTGTTCTTGTCGTGGTATTGGCCGACTGCTTGTGTAGAATGTGCCGCCCTTTCGCCGGACAATCTTAGCTATGTGGTTCAAAAATCTGCGGGCATACCGCATGACTCGCGGCCTTGAGTTTTCTGCGCAGCAGCTTGAAGAAAAGCTCTCTACTCGGGAGTTCAAAGCCTGCACTCCAGCCCAGCCCCTATCCGTGGGCTGGGTTCCTGCGCTTGGCGAGGGCGCGCAAACCCTTGTGCACTCTGCCGATGGTCGTCTAATGATCTGCCTGCGCCGGGAAGAGAAAATTCTTCCACCTTCTGTGGTGCGTGACCTGGTAAAAGAGCGTGTGGAGGGCATTGAGGCGCAGCAGGGACGAAAGGTCTACCGTAAAGAGAAGCTTTCGCTTAAAGACGAGGTCACGCAGGACTGTCTGCCCCGAGCGTTTAGCCGCCATGCCGAACTGCGCTTGATTATCGACCCGCAGGCTCGCTGGGTGCTGGTGGACTCTGCGAGTGCCTCCCGGGCCGAAGAAGCTCTGAACCTGTTGCGAGAATGTGTCGGTAGCTTTCCGGTGATCTTGCCTCAGACCGCCCATGCACCTGCGGCAGCCATGACCAGTTGGTTGGCCCATTCCAGTCTCCCACAAGACCTGCAGGCCCGGGATGAGTGCGAGCTTCGGGATGTGGGCGAGCAGGCTGCGGTGGTACGCTGTCGCGGGCTTGATCTTTACAGTGATGAGGTGCGTCAGCATCTACAAGGAACCACGCAGGTGGTGCGCATCGCCCTGGGGTGGAACGAGCAGCTGCAGTTTGTGTTGGGTGATGATCTTTGTCTTCGCCGACTCAAGTTTTCGGAGTCTCTGGTCAAGGAGAACGATGAATTGATGGATGAAGATCGCCTGGCGCGAATGGACGCGGATTTTGCGCTCATGGCGCCAGCGCTTACCGCCATACAGGATCGTCTCATCGCGCTCTTCGGTGGCGAAGACAACAGCTAGCGCATGACATCCCGGGGTGACAGCGCTGACTACGCCCGTCTGTTTTTAGCAGACACCCCTTTGCTTGATACTCGCGCACCCACAGAGTTTGCTGCAGGGGCCTTCCCATGCGCACAAAGCCTGCCGCTTATGAGTGATGATGAGCGGGCGGCGGTGGGGACCTGTTATAAGCAGCAGGGACAGGAAGCGGCGATTGCGCTGGGTCACCAGTTGGTTGCCGGCGATTTGCGTGAGCAAAGAATGACCCGCTGGAAACAGTTTGCCAGTGAGCATCCTGATGGCTATCTCTACTGCTTTCGCGGCGGCCTGCGATCGCAGTTGGTGCAGCAGTGGTTGCGTGACAGTGGCGTCGATTACCCGCGAATCACCGGTGGCTACAAGGCCATGCGGCGTTTTCTTATTGATACCCTGGATACCTTATCCCAGCGGGCCGAAATCCTTTTGATTGCCGGCGCAACGGGTACCGGAAAAACCCGTCTCATTAATGAACTTCCCAGATCTATCGACCTTGAAGGCCTGGCAAAACATCGTGGTTCAGCCTTTGGGCGACTGATCGAAGAACAGCCCACTCAAATCGACTTTGAAAACGCGCTTGCTATCGCTCTGCTAAAGCTCTCCCAAGCCGAAGGCCCGGTGATACTCGAGGATGAAGGGCAGCTCATTGGCCGTTTAGCGCTGCCGGACTCGCTGCGTAAACGCATGAGCGAGGCTTCGCTACTGGTTCTTGAGTATCCGGTGGAGGAGCGTGTTCAGGTAGTTTTCGAAGACTACATCCTCGATCTCGGAGAGCGTTTTCGACAAGTTCACGGCCAGGCGAGTGTGAATGCCCACTGTGAGAGACTGCTGGGCGATCTTGAGCGCACCAAAAAACGTCTGGGGGGCGAGCGCTACCAACAGATAGCCAAACTCATGCAGTCGGCATTTGATACACAGCAACACACCGGGAATGCCGAGGAGCACCGGGAGTGGATTCGGCGCATGCTCGTTGATTATTACGACCCAATGTATGCCTACCAACTCTCCAGACGCGAAGGACGTCGCCTGTGCAGCGGAGACCGCAGTCAACTGCGCGCGTTTTTGAGCGAGCGGCTCGTCGATGCTAGCTAGGGAGCCTGCGCAGCAGGATCTGGTACTGGTAGGCGGAGGTCACAGTCACGTGCTGGTGCTGCGACAGCTGGCGATGGCTCGACCGTCCGGGCTGCGAATAACATTGATCTCCCCTGCGGTATTCACACCTTACTCGGGCATGCTCCCGGGTTTATTAGCCGGGCACTATGGCTTTGAAGAAACCCATATCGACCTGCGGCGTCTTTGCCAATGGGCGGGCGTACGCTTTTTGGTAGATACCGTGGAGTCCCTCGATCCCCGGGCCCGCCGCCTGCATTGCCGGGCACGTAAACAAGTCGGTTATGACGTTTTATCCATTGATATTGGCTCTGAGCCAGAGTTGGATTCGGTTCCCGGCGCGCGGGAGTTTTCCATCCCGGTAAAGCCGGTGGCAGGGCTTTGGAATCGCTGGGAGTCATTGGCACGCGACGACGACTTGGCAAGCCGCCGTATTGCTATTGTCGGTGGAGGTGCCGGCAGTGTTGAGATCGCGCTAGCCGTTGCGCATCGCCTGGGTGAACAAAAGCCGGCCATCGCCCTTTACTGTGGTGGCCAGCAGATATTGGCGGGCTACACGCGAGGTGTGCAACGGGCTGTGGAACGCCAACTGGAAACCCTCGGCGTCTCGCTACTGTGCGGTCATCGCGTTAGCGAGGTTACAAGCACCCGGCTGCAATTTGATTCGGCAGATGCCGCGCACTACGACACTCTCATCTGGTGTACCGGTGCAGCCGCTGCACCTTGGATAAAGCAAAGTGGGCTGCCCGTTGATGAGCGCGGGTTCATGCGGATTGAGGACAGTCTGCAAAGCACGGAATTTCCCAATGTTTTTGGCGCCGGTGATATCGCCACCCAGTATCGACATCCCAGACCGAAGGCGGGTGTGTATGCGGTGCGGCAGGGGCCGGTTCTCGCCGATAATCTTGGATCATTTGTTACGGGAGCTCCGCTGCGCAATCACAAGCCTCAGACGGGGTTCCTTTCTATGTTGGCATTAGGTCCAAAGTTGGCCGTGGCGCAGCGTAATGGTCTCAGCGTCCGTGGTGCCTGGGTTTGGCGCTGGAAAGATCGCATTGACCGGGAGTTTATGCAGCGCTTTAGCAACTTGCCGACGCTCGAAATGGGCGGCTCTGAAAAAACACAGAACTCCCGGGACCCCTCCCCACAGCAAGCTCCCTGTGGTGGTTGTGGTGCCAAAGTATCCGGCGATGCGCTGCATGCGGTGCTTGGCGAGTTGCGCGAGCTGTATCCAGAGCTTATGCCTGAGGCCGGAGCTCTTGATGACGCGGCACCTCTGGAAACCACGCTGTCTGTTGTGCAGTCTCTGGATGCCATAAGGGGGCTTGTAGACGACCCCTGGCGCATGGGCCGCATTGCAGCTCAACATGCGCTGTCAGACCTTTATGCCAGCGGTGCCCAGCCACACTCCGCCCTGGCGTTGGTGACACTGCCCTTTGCGGCGCCGTCATTGCTGCACAGAGACTTACGCTTCGTTCTGGAGGGTGCTTTGTCGGTGTTTGAAGAATCGGGCTGCCGACTCAATGGGGGCCACAGCATGCAGGGACCCGAGCTACAGTTGGGCTTTGCGGTCAACGGCGTCTTGCAAGTAGGGTGCTCGGCGCTGCACAAGCGCGGCGCTGGTGCGGGAGATCAGCTCCTGATAAGCAAAAAACTGGGTAGCGGTGCGATATGCGCGGCGCATATGCAGGGCCTGATCGATGGCCGTCATGTTGAAGACGCGTTGATGAGCATGGAGCAGAGTAACGCCATTGCTGCCGCGGTGGCTCGGGACTTCAATGCTACAGCAGTCACTGACATTACTGGCTTTGGTTTGGCGGGGCACTTATTGGAAATGCTTGATGAGACGCTCTGTGCAGAATTATGTCTGGATCAGCTTCCGGTCATGCCAGGTGCTCTGCAGGCCATGGCTGAAGGGGTATTCAGCACTTTGCATGAGCCAAACCGTCAGGCTCTGGCAGAGCGTTGGTTACTGCCCGCGCAGTCGCCACTGCAGGCTCAGTTACTGTTTGATCCGCAGACCAGTGGTGGCCTTTTAATGGCGTTCCCGGGGACGCAGGCCCAGGCCGCCCGGCGGGCGTTGCAAGATCGGGGTGTTGAATCGACGATTATCGGAACGGTTAAAGAAGCTGTCAGCGGTGCGGCTACACCGGTTTTGAGTTTTAGCTGACAAGAAACTCTCGAATACGATCCTTGTAACTTCGACTCACTTTTAACTGGGTGCCGCCCTCCAGATTGAGGAGGTATTCACCGTTAGTTAGGGTCTGAGCACCAGTCACACAGCGATTGTTAACGATGGTTGAGCGGTGAACTCGCAAAAATACGGCCGGATTCAGCATTCCCTCAAGCTGCTTCATGGTGATGCGCATGATGTGCGTTTTGCCCGAGGCGTGGATACACATGTAGTCCCCCGCCGCGTCTACCCATTCAATGTCTGTGACACGAATAAATTGAATATCGTTGCCGTCCTTGACGGTGATTTTCTCTGGCCAGCTATCCCCATTACCGCCGCTACCTTCGACCATGGCTTCTACTCCGGCGGCGCTTTCACCGGTCATGCTCATCAATAACTTGACGAGTTTTTCCTTGCCGGAGGTGCTGGCTTCCTGTTCGCGATGGGCGATGGCACGCTGCACGGCTTCGTGGAGGCGATCGTCTTCTATGGGCTTGAGTACATAGTCGATGGCATGGACCTTAAAGGCATCCACCGCATACTCGTTGTAGGCCGTCACAAAGATCACCATAGGCATGTCATCGCCCTGGAGGTTCTCGACTACCTCGAAGCCGTCCATGCCGGGCATCTGTATATCCAAAAACAGTAAATCCGGATTGTGTTGGGCAACGGCACGCAGCGCCTCCTCTCCATTAGTACACTCGGCAATGACGTCTACTTCTGGTAGTTGCTGCAAACGGACGGACAGTCCACGTCGCGCTAGATGTTCATCGTCGACAATGATCGCGGATAAGGTGCTCATGCAGCCTCCTGTGTGGCGTAGCTAAGTGGTATGCAAATGGTAATCGTGAGGCCGTGGGGTTCGGTAGAGCTAAGGCGAAAGCTTTGTTTTTTTCCGTAAATTTGTGTGAGCCGTTCTCGGGTATTGGCAAGTCCCACACCCCCACCTTTGGGTAGACGACCCTGGCGGAGATCCAGCCCCGGCCCGTCATCGGCAACAGACAGTTGCAGGCAGCCGTCCTCAACACTGGCCGAAACGGCAATAGAGCCCCCATTGATGGATCGCGACACGGCATACTTGATGGAGTTTTCTACCAGAGGTTGTAGTAATAGCGAGGGCATTAAGGCCTGCTGGGCATCTTCACTGATCGCAAAGTGCAGAGTGAGCCTCTCGGCGAAGCGCACTTCCTCGATATCCAGGTACAGCTTTAAGGATTCGACCTCCTCTGCAACGGTGATTTGCTGCATGGGGTCATTGTCCAGGGAGTAACGCAAGAACCGTGAGAGTTTCATGACCATGCCATTGGCAAGCTCGGTGTCTTTATCGAGGATCAGCGTCGAGATGGCGTTAAGCGTGTTGAACAGAAAGTGGGGATTTAGCTGATAGCGAAGCATTTTTAGCTGGGCTTCATGGGCCATGGATATGGCTTTCAGGTAGCGCTGCTTTTCTTCCTGATTCAGCAGGTAGTACTTGATGCCAAAATATAGGGCGCTCCATACCAGCATCACCGAGACGCCGGAAATGGAATTGCTAAAGTACATGGCGAGGGTATTCAGGCGTTCGGGTTCCAGTTTCTCGAGCTCTTCGGGAAACAGGTTGTAAAAAAGCACCGAGCGACAGAGCACCCAGACCACGCCTGCGCAGTAGGAGGCTCCCAAAATTGCAAATGCCCGGGTCCCCAATGCTCGATCCCAGGTCACGCGATAAACCCAGCGTAGCGCCAGGGTAATAAACATACCGATTGAGACGATTATGGGGAGGTAAACCAGATAATTTTCCGGTGGCTCGCCCCAAACGATAATGCCCAGATAAAACGTAGCCGCCCAGCTGCTCCAACCCCCAAGTTGCAGGAGCCAGAAGAGCCGTCGCTTGTCTTCAATAACGCGATCGAGAGGCATAACATCCATTATAAAGAGACTGACGCGTCCTGCGACCTGTGTTTTTCGTGGCTTGTCGCATAATCGATACGGTTTACCGCAGTTCTTCAATCACTTAAGGAGCTTTTATGACGTTACGGCCCGGGCGATACCAGCATTACAAAGGTGCTTACTATGAGGTCATTGGCGTGGCGAGACATTCAGAGACCGATGAATATCTAGCTCTGTACCGCCCGTTATATGGGGACCGGGGTTTGTGGGTTCGCCCCTTGGCAATGTTTCAGGAAGATGTTGTTGTGGAGGGTAGCTCAATGCCTCGCTTTGCTTGGACAGGTGCCGACGACAGCGACACTGAGCAAGACGGCTGAGGTTTGTTTACTCTGGGCTGTTGGCAAATGCCTCCATAGCGTCACGATCCATGCGATAGCCCACCCACTCACTTAAAGGCTTGGCTCCACAGGCCTCGTAGAACTCGATGGCAGGTGTGTTCCAGCGTAATACGTTCCACTCATAGCGCCCACAATCATTGTCCAGCGCGATTTTCGCCAGAGTTTTTAACAGCGATTTACCGGCACCCAAGCCTCTTGCTTCGGGCGTGACATACAAGTCTTCAAGATACAGCCCGTGTTTACCCAACCAGGTTGAGTAGTTGAAGAAATAGATCGCAAAGCCTATGGCTACCGGTTCAGAGCCATCGCTGCCAGGTTGCTCGCAGATCAGCCCAAAGGCTTTGGGCGCCTCGCAAAATAGCGTGTTGTGAATATGTGATTCGTCTGCCAGAACGGCATCAGGTTCACGCTCGTATACTGCCAGTTCAGTGATGAAACGCAGAATCTCGGCTACATCGCTGGGTGTGGCTTCCCGAATGTTCAGTGTGCTCATGGTGCCTTCCGTATTAGTCCCTGTCCCAATAGCGAGTCATTTCGAGGTATAAAAATGATGCGGTCCAGGTGATGAGTACAAAACCGGTAAGAGACTCAAGCCCCACCAGATAGCGCATGTTGCCCGTGGGTTCGATGTCACCCAGGCCCAGCGTCGTAAATGCGGTGAACGAGAAGTACACGCTACTCAGTAGCGAGCCGTCATAGCTTCCTTGTAAGTGTCCCCAGCCTGCCGTCTTGTCCATAAAAAAGTAGGCTGCGGCGAAGATCCATATTTCCAGGGTATGTGCCGTGAGAGCGGCAAAAACACCCAGCAAGATGCGGAATCTATGTCGAATACGCAGCCGCGGCATTACCATCGTGAACTGGTAAAGAAATTCGTAATGAATCACCACGGCAAGCGCGATGACCGCGCCGTTAATAAGAAATACCTTAAGCATTTAGCACCGATTGCCTGAGTCTTTCAGCATTCTACGCCTTGCTCGTAGCGAGCGAAATGCGTAAACCTATGGAGCTCGCTCTTGCCGCGTCAAGGGCGCTATGCTCTGATCGTATAAAAGGAGTTTAGGAAAACAGTTATGGAGTTCGAGACGGATCTTGCGTTTATGCGCGATAGTGATCGCGGCACAATTGTTGAGCCTGCCTACGGTGGTGCTACGAGTTTTATGCGCCGGCGCTACACTCGGGATCTTGCGGGTATTGATGTTGCGGTGGTGGGGATTCCTTATGACCTGGCTACGACGAACAGATCTGGAGCTCGCTTGGGCCCTCGGGCTATTCGCAATATCTCAGGCAATCTCTCTTGGGAAACGGCGGTAAATGGCTGGGGCTTTGACCCTTTTGATCGTATTTCAGTGGTCGATTACGGTGACTTTGGTTTTGATCCGGGACTTCCGGCCGAGGTCCCTGCGGTGCTGGAAGCTCAGGCCCGGGACATTATGGCAACGGATACCGCGATACTTGCCTTAGGTGGTGATCACTTTGTTACTTATCCCATGCTTAAAGCATGCGCTGCTAAGCATGGGCCTTTATCGTTGATTCACTTTGATGCGCACTCTGACACCTGGGAAGACGAAGCCGGGCGCATCGATCACGGCACCATGTTTTGGCACGCCGCTCAGGATGGCACCGTAGATCCCTCACGCTCCATACAGCTGGGTATGCGCACGCACAATCCCGATACTCATGGCTACAACGTCTATGACGCGGATTGGGTTCACGATCACAGCGCGGCTGAAGCCATTGCAATGATTCGACAAACTGTCGGCGACAACCCCTGTTACCTCACCTTCGATATTGACTGCTTGGATCCCTCCTACGCACCGGGAACAGGCACACCCGTTGTTGGAGGCCTCTCTACGCACCAGGCCCTGCGTATTTTGCGCGGTTTGGGCGGACTTAATCTGGTAGGAATGGATCTGGTTGAAGTCGCACCTGCGTATGACGTATCAGAAGTGACCGCCCTGGCGGGCGCAACGCTTGCGTTGAATATGCTGTGTATTTTTTCCGAGCGCCGCGCCTGACAGTTTCAGGGAGCAAACTGCCTTCATGGTCTAAGCTGCTATTAGCTTAACTACAGCCAGCGTGGATACCAAAAAAGGGGATGACGATGCTCGAATTTATAGAATTTGATATTGAAGATGCCGTGGCCTGGCGAATCAGTGGAAAGGTTACCGAAGAGGATATGCAGTTGGCGCTCGACGCCTTGCGGGACAAAATTGAAGCGCATGGCAAGGTATCGGTGTACCAGGAGATCGAAGGCTTTAGCGGCGTGGAACTTGACGTAATTAAGGACAAAATGCGGTTTCTCTCTGAGTTTGGTGTGTCCTTCTTCAAAAAGATCGCCGTGGTTACCGATAAAAAATGGCTGCAAAGCGTGATTGCCTGGGAGGACAAGGTGTTTCCTGGCGTGGATATGCGCGCTTTTGGCACTGAGGATCGTGATCGAGCTTTCAACTTTCTTGCTTATGGTGATGATCCACGATCGTCACCCACGGTGGCGTAATGGCACGTACAGGAGATAGACCTTATACGCTTACGCGAAAGCCGGAGCCCCCGGCTGACTCCAGTGACTGGGTGATATGGGCGGCTTGGGCAGATCGCGTGAGTTTTGACGAGATTCGTGAGCGCACGGGACTCGACGAGCAAGCGGTAATCCGTGTCATGCGGCGAGAGCTAAAGCCATCGAGCTTTCGGCGCTGGCGCAAGCGTGCAAGTGGTCAGACCACCAAACACCGGCAGCGGTTTATGCAGAGCCGCGAAGGTGCCGCAATGAATAAAAAGGCCTTGGACGAACTCTTACACGGTGAGCTCTCGGATTAAGATATAACCCTTCGCGACGCGTCGCCCTCCACCAGGAACTCCGCTCCATGCATAGAATTGCGCTTAGACTTTCTTTGGGTTTTGGCCTGGCAGCGTCATTAGCATTGTCTGCAAACACTTTGGCGGCACCGTGCAGCGACCCACCGGCAGACAATGACGTAGACGCTTTTTGTGGCGTAGACGCACCAGAAGATATTGTTCTGTTTGACGATCAATTTTTGCTGCTCAGCTCCATGGCCCCGGCAAAGCATTTGTTTGGCTTTTCTTTGGCGAGCGAAACGGTTGCTGCGGTGGAAACGTCTCTGGATCCTGTCGTTGCCGCAGAGAATTGGGGAGATACCGATTGCAGCGTGCCCACGCAGATACTGAGCCACGGCCTTGATTTGTCCCGGCGCGCCAGCGGGCAATGGCAACTGCTGGTGGTGAACCACGAGGGCCGTGAATCCATAGAGTTTTTTGAGGTAACAGGTGGTGGTGAGGCTGCGCCGCGCTTGCAGTGGCGAGGCTGTGTAATGGCAGCCGAGAATGCGCAATTTAATGACGTGGCAGGTCTTGCAGACGGCGGGTTTATTGCTACCGACCCGATAACTGCATCCATGCAGTTACCCCGGATGCTCCTGGGGTCTGTGGGCATGGATACTGGCCGGGCTTATCGTTGGCGTCCACAGTCTGGCTACAGTGCTATTCCTCACACTGACGGGGCTTATCCCAACGGCATTACGCTCAGTGCCGATGGTCAGAGTTTTTATCTCAACCTCTATCTAGATGGCGAGGTGCGAGAACATGACCTTGAGACCGGAGAGGTGCTTAAGCGGGTCGCCGTGAGTAAGCCCGATAACAGCACACTGTCTGACAGCGGGACTCTGCTAGTGGCCTCGCATGACGCTTCCTTGTTTGCGCTGCTGCGGGCGATTGTGTCCGAAGCCGGCGAGCGAAACAGAATTGCCTTTGAGATCGTCGAGTTGGACCTGCAAAGTTTTGAGCCCAGCGTGCGCTATCGCTCTGAGGGCGAGGAGTTAGGCGGCGGCACGGTAGCCCTGCCCGTGGGTAACGATCTGTATATTGGTGCTTTCAAGGGCGATCGTTTTATCAGAGTTCGCTAGGCCTGAAACCCCAAAACCCGGTCACATAGGCTTTGCCTGCTGGAGAGTTTCCCTGGATTTGTATCGCTATAGTCCGCTGCTTCGAGGCTATTTGGAAAAGCATCTGCGCTCTTTTGAGCGGAGAGAGATGGCGCTAAACCGCCGTCGGGCTGCATCTGTCACGCTAACGGTGTGTCGCGACGATGATCGTCCCGCCGTTATTGTCACCCGACGCAGTGCCTCTTTGAGAGCCCACTCTCGGCAATGGGCCCTGCCGGGAGGTCGCCGGGATCAGGGTGAGACCGCCGTTGAAGCAGCGCTTAGGGAACTTCATGAAGAAGTGAGTCTTCTTGCGGGGTCCGAAAGCGTCCTGGGTGTCTTGGATGATTACGCGACGCGCTCAGGCTACGTGATTACGCCCGTGGTGGTTTGGACCGACAAGGACTGGCGTGACCTGGAGCCGAATCCAGATGAGGTCGAACTGATAATGCCATTCTCTTTCAAAGAGCTCGCCCGGCGTGATTCGCCGAATTTGCAAAAAATCAAAGAAAGCGAGCATGAAGTGCTATCGATGAATTTTCATGACGACGCCATTTTTGCCCCCACGGGCGCCATGCTCTACCAGTTTCGCGAGGTGGCGATGTTCGGTCGCCAAACCCGCGTCGCGCATTTTGATCAGCCGCTGTTTGCCTGGCGGTGATCATCAGGTTCTAAAAGCTGTCCAGATAGTCTTCAAGAAGTGCGATAAGCGTTTGTCCATCCTCGATCTGTAGTCGCATCACGGCGTTGATGGAATAGCCAAAGGTCATTTCCTCGTTGATGAGTTCCAAAAATTCCGGACGTTTAAATCGCGCAAAGGCAATCGGCAGGTCACGCTCATCATTTTGAAGAGTCCCGTCGGGGCTGAAGGGCCGGCCGGCGTTGACGTAATCGGCAAAGGCGCTGCGCATATTCCCAACGTAGATCTCCATGAATTCTTTGTAAGCGTAATAGTCGAGAACTTCGGCTTTGACCTTGGCATCTCTGATGTAGCGAAGATTGCCTGTGCTGATAAGTTCTCGAAATGTCGGACTTGGCAGCAGTGTCTGGCCGCGGCTCCCAGCCCCTCCCATACCAATTTTCTGCAGAAGCTGCGATGTTTCCGGCGCCGTTGAATCCCCAAAGTAGTAGTCTTTGCCTGCTTGCAGGCCCGCGACTTTAGCGTCAAAGCGATCAAACCACTGACTGCTTCGCGTTATGTCAAAGCGCATATCCTCCAGCAGGCGTTCGATATAACGTTGCTCTTGCTGTCGCTCCTGGCGGTTTTGATTCCAGCTATCGACCTGTATGGCGATCAATATACCAATGACGATTAGCGCAATTTCACCCAGAGCGCGGCCCAGATACACGCTGGTTTCGGTGCCGCCGGTAAGTCGGGTACGCAACCTGGAAAAAATTGTCATTGCGAATAGGAGCCTGCCACTGTTTGTTGATGTTTGTTTATTGGACGTTGAGGATTGCTAAAGGTCGATCAAGCATTTCTTCAAGCGTCAGGATACACTGCAAGGGTCTAAAATTGGCCAGACCTCCTGGCGAGCGTAACGGTATGAGTTCGATTTTTAATGAACTAAAAAGGCGCAACGTGTTTCGCGTGGCCGCACTGTACGCAGCTGTGTCCTGGGGCTTGTTGCAGATTACCGATGTGCTCGCTCCAGCCATTGCCCTGCCAGAGTGGGTGACTGGCTTTGTCGCGCTGTTGTTACTCATCGGTTTTCCCGTGGCGGTGATTTTTGCCTGGGCATTTGAGCTGACGCCCGAGGGGGTCAAGCGCACCGAGTCTGTTGATGAATCCCAAAGCATTGCTACGAACACGGGGCGTCGCCTTGATGGCATTCTGATTGCTGCGCTAGTGGTCTTTGGCGGAATTGTGCTCGGCGATCGGTTTTTACCGGACGCGACCACTAGCGATGATCAGACCGCCAACTCAGGCTCGCCCGCTGTTGATGCTTTTGCGGGCCAGCCGTCAATCGCAGTCTTGCCGTTTGTGGATATGTCCCCGGATGGTGATCAAGAGTACTTTGCCGACGGCATTGCAGAAGAGCTGCTGAATGTCTTTGCTCAGGTTAAAGGCCTGAGTGTCGCGGGCCGGACCTCGGCCTTTGCCTTTAAGGGCAAGAGTACCGATTTACGCGAAATCGCTCAGGTATTGGATGTTGATCACGTCCTTGAGGGCTCTGTGCGCAAAGCCGGTAACCAGATTCGCGTCACCGCGCAGCTGATTCAAGCAGATAACGGCTATCACCTCTGGTCTGCCACCTACGATGGCGAGCTGACGGATATTTTTGGTGTACAGGACTCCATTGCAAACTCCATCCTGCAAGAGCTGACACCACAGCTATTGGGAGAGAATCAAGAGCTAACAAACAAGGTGCGGGTCTCGGCAACAGATCTTGACGCTTACGACTTGTACCTGATCTCCAAACAACACGCATCTGATGGCACTTTAAAGGGCTTGCAGGCCGCTGCCGGGGCGCTGGACCGGGCCATCGAGATTGACCCGGATTATGTGCCTGCTTTGGTCTGGCGTGCCTACTACGAGCTGCAAATGTCGGATGGTGAGGGCGCCTGGGGCAATATCCCCTTTGAGGAGGCCTTGCCGCGGGCAAAACGCTGGATAGACCGGGCGATTGATCTTGATCCAGAATCGCCCGATGCGCTGTTTGGCCTTGCCAGCTATTTTGGCTACACAAATAATGATGAAGCTGCCATTCGGTATTACCGAGCGGCCATAGACGTTAAGCCGAACTTTCCTGTGGCGCAAAACGACTTGGCATTTTTTCTCGCATTAGAAGGAAAGGTAAAAGAGGGAGTCGTTTATTTAGAGCAAGCGCTGGCGCACGACCCGGCCTACGTCGATGCCAACCTCAATCTTGTCTCGGCGTATGCCGGGCTGAACGATTTAGCAGCTGTTCGCGAGCAACTGGATCGTTGGGAGCAGGTTGCGCCTAATAATGCCAATCGGCTGCGAGCTGAGAGTGTTTACGCGTGGAAAAGAAGCGACTTTGTAGAGGCGATCCGCTTCGCCGAGGCAGCAACGGTACTCGAGCCTGGACAGAATTATTTTTTAAGTCGTTTGAACGATATCTACCTTGATCTGGGAGAGTACACGCGTGTTCTGGAGTCTCCCATTGAGTCACTGCACCCTTGGGCTCTTTTGCGTCTGGGCAAACACGACGAAGCGCTCGCACTGGCTCGCGAACAGCTCGCCCAGCGGCCTGAATTTTATCGCCAGCAGCTGCGTTTTATTCGAATTTTGGGCGATGCAGGAGAGTGGGAGGAGCTTGCCCGTTATTTTGACCGTACCTGGGGTGATGTGGCGGTCTTTGTTAAAGATATTCCCGGCGTACCGCCGTTTTCGGAGACCGCAACAGCATTGCACGTCACAGAGCATCCTTTGGCTTTGCCAATGTTGGATGCTTTTGCGGCGAATATGGCACTTGCTCGATCTCAGGGCTTGCAAGCTCCCCGCTTCGATCTTCAGGAAGGGATATTACGATTGCTACAGGGCCGTGAAGAAGAAGCACTGGCATTGTTTGAATCGGCGTACCAAAAGGGCTGGCGGGAGGCGGGTGAAGAGGACTCAGCAATCTGGGCGCTCATTGATGATCAGGTACGGCTGAACAGCTTGTTCGCAGACATGAGAGCCGACATTGAAAGAGGGCGAGAAAGATTGGGCTACGGGCCTTTGTAGCGCCCACCACCGCGTGTTTTAGGCTTTATAAAGTGTGAATGCACCAATGATGATAAAGCCCACCCCCGCTATGTAGTGCAGCACCTTTTCGTTGATGTATGAAGACAGTAGGCTCCCTGCCAGCACACCCATGGCCGATGCCAGTATCAGCGCTGCCGACGCAGCGAAGAACACCGTCCACTTACTCACTTCTTTATCCGCTGCAAACAGCATAGTGGCCAGCTGGGTTTTATCGCCCAGCTCCGCGATAAAAACTGAAGCAAGTACCGTTAAAAAAATTTTCCAGTCCATAGCGTTTGTCCAGGCAGCTTGTGCACAGGCAGAGGCTTGCCAGCGGTGATGATTCGTTACACTGAACATTATCTATTTAAAGCCAACATAAGGAAGATAAATGTCCGACCGAATGATAAATAAAATTGTTCTTGTTACCGGCGGTGGTGCGGGGATTGGCCAGGCGGCGTGCCACGCCTTTGCACGAGAGGGCGCCAGGCTCGTCGTGTCGGACATCGACCCTGCAAGTGGCAGCGCAACGGTCGATGCCATACGCAACGATGGTGGGGATGCCCACTTTGTACAGGCAGATGTCTCCAAAGCCGCCGATGTTAAAGCGATGGTTGATCAGTGCATTGAGACCTACGGACAGCTCGATTGTGCGTTCAACAATGCGGGTATCGAGGGTGATGTAGCCGTGCCTATTACCGAGGCCTTAGAGGAAACCTGGGATCGGGTGTTAGATGTCAATCTAAAGAGCGTGTTCTTGTGCATGAAGTACCAGCTGATGCATATGCAGCAGCGCGGCACCGGTAGCATCGTTAACACTGCGTCGATTGCGGGCTTGGTGGGCGGGACTTTTGGCGCCGCCTACTTTGCCAGCAAACATGGTGTTGTAGGTCTGACTAAAGCCGCCGCGATCGAGTACGGTCGCGCTGGGATTCGCGTCAATGCTGTTTGCCCCGGTGTGATCGAGACCGATATGGCTGATCGCTCCATGGGTGATAACGAAAAGCTGCAGGACGTTGTGCGCGCTCAGTATCCATTGCGTCGCTTCGGTCGCGCCGAGGAGGTTGCCGAGTCGGTGGTGTGGCTCTGTTCTGATGCCGCGTCCTTTGTGACAGGCCAGTCATTGGCGGTAGATGGGGGTTTTGTCGCGACTTGAAATTTCGACGGGGCGCGGGCCCTTAGCTACTCAAAGATATCCAGCGGTAGCAGTGCTACAGCGCCGACGTTAGGCGCATCGACCAGTTGACCAATACGAAGATCCACCGCGACCGAGCAAATCACATAGGCCTGATCGATGGTGTAGCCTCGCTGTTCAACCAGATAGTCGATCATCGCGACAAGCGCATTGCGGGCTGCCAGCGCAATGTCATCGGGCAGGCTTTCAAGTTGGGGAATCAAAGTGGAGTTTAGATACTCCATGTCTGGTGGGACTTCTCCCTCAGATTTAATGGGTAGGCCTGTGGTGGCAAAGTAAGTTTCGCTGGGGATTGCCAGGGTTGATGCGGGTCCGGTAAACGAGACTCCCGTCGCAGGGGCCTTGTCCAGCACAGCAGTTGTGAGAGTGACCGTAGCATCCATTTCTATTGCTGTGCCGCTGACCTCGCCGTCGCCCTGAGCGAAATGGACGTCGCCAATCGCCAGGCCACAGCCATCGACCATGCACGGCAGATACAAAGTGACACCGGGTCGTATGTAGCGAATATCCACGTTTCCGCCGTGTTCCCGGGGTGGGATAGTCCGCAGGCATTCATCTTTCACACTGCCATCGGGTCCGCAAATTTCCGCAGGCGTCGCGTTGACCGGCGTTGGCAGAAACACGCGGGCACCGACCTCAGCGATGGCCGCCTCGCGTGCCAGCGATGTTTTGACGAGCTCGGCGTCAGGAAGTGTGGTGATGACGCCCGGAAAGGCGCTGTTAGGAATACGAACACCGGGGATCTGCTGTGAGGTCGCGTAATCGGAATTGAGCTTCCAGGTGGCCGCAAAGCCGATAGGGTACTTGTCTGCAAGGAACCCTCCGCTGCCCACCCAGGTTTTCCCCCAGGGGCCGGGATCTACCGCCATTAGAGTTACTGCGAGGGTATCGCCAGCTTTTGCGCCGCGAATATGTACGGGACCGGTCAGGGCATGCCCGGTATTGCCTGTTGCGCGACGTGGGTCCTCGTAGGTGCTTGCCGGGTCGAGATCAAAGTCACTGGCGTTACGCGTATGCATGACTATGGTTTGACCGGGGTCTGCGATTGCCGTCATGGGGATATCGGGGTGAAGTCTATTGATGCACTGCTCATCGACATTGCAGTTACGACCATTGCCACCGACTTCAAGCACATCTGTCGCCATGCATGGCGTGGTGAGCAGCAGCACCGCGATAGGACTTAGCTTTTTAAGGCAGCGCGTAGAAAAAAGGCTTTGCATGGGCGGGGACTCAGGAAAAGATTTTCAGAGTCTCCCATCACCCACAGATACGGGCAAGCCCGAAGTCGCAGGCTTTTAGACGTCGTAGGCTCTTCAAGGTGTTATACACAAGAAATGGTGCCCGGAGACAGAATCGAACTGCCGACACGGGGATTTTCAATCCCCTGCTCTACCGACTGAGCTATCCGGGCACAAACCTTTGCATCAATCTTTGGTCACCTGACGCGACCACTATGCAAGGGCCGCGTATTAAACCTATAGGTCCGCGCGCAGTCAAGGGCGAGCGTTCAAATCTATGGTGCCTTCGCGGGTGACGCGGATGGCCCCACCGAGGCCTGATCGGGATAATTTGGCATTGAGTTTGTAAGGCAGGCCGCCATCTGTAGGCTTAGACATGAGATCTCTAATCAAAGCGAGCGAGCCAAACATCCCTGCGGCGACCTCAAGTTCGGCCACACTTTCGCTGTACGCACCTACTTTGAGTCCCTCATTACTAACCCCTGACAACACTTTTGAGTCCCGAATGAATACCTCGTAGGACATGCCATTGATGTCCAGGGGGATGGAGTTGGGGTTGATAACCCGCAGCTTTACAAGAAATCGCGCTTCCAAGCCCTGGCTAGGCAGCGGCTCGAGGGCTAAAAGCTCTACTTCTGGTTCATCAAAGTCCAGCATACCAACGCTGGCACAGCCGCTGAAAACGAGAGTGCAAAACAAAAGTGCGAGTATGAGTCTAGAAACCGTCATGAGTTTTCCTATAGTTTTGACATCCGTTACTCTGCGCCCTGTCGTAAAAGAAACAGCGTTCGTATTTACTGCGACGTATAGTGATAAAACCCGAACACGGCTGGATATCGATCGATCCCATGCCCAAGCAAGGAATAACCATGAGCTTAGCAGGAAAAACAATATTTATTACCGGCGCGAGCCGCGGTATCGGTCTGGCGATCGCAAAGCGCGCTGCGGCTGATGGCGCCAACGTGGCTATCGCTGCGAAAACTACCGAACCCCACCCCAAGTTGCCGGGTACCATTTACACCGCTGCACAAGAGATTGAGGACGCAGGTGGAAAAGCGCTGCCTTTGGTTTGCGATATTCGCTTTGAGGAGCAGGTACAGGCGGCGGTAGACAAGACCGTAGAGACTTTTGGCGGTATCGATATTTGCATCAACAATGCCAGCGCCATCAGCCCCACACCGACGTTGGCTACCGAGATGAAGCGTTACGATCTCATGAACGAGATCAATACAAGGGGCACGTTTTTGACCTCCAAGATCTGTATCCCTCACCTTCAGAAGTCCGAGAACGGCCATATTCTGAATCTGGCGCCACCTTTGGATATGGAAGCCAAATGGTTTGCACCGCATGTGGCCTACACCATCGCCAAGATGGGTATGAGCCTGTGCACCTTGGGTATGAGCAAGGAGCTAGAACCAGACGGCATTGCTGTGAACTCTCTATGGCCGCTCACCGCCATTGATACTGCCGCTGTGCGCAATGTTCTGGGCGGAGATTCCATGAGCAAAGGTAGCCGTACCGTTGCGATTATGGCGGACTCTGCCTATGAGATCCTCACGCGTCCCTCTGCCGAGTGCACGGGTAACTTCTTTATTGATGAGGTTGTTCTGCGCGATGCCGGCGTCACGGACTTTGATCAGTACGCGGTAGTGCCCGGAGAAGAGTTGTTCAGGGACTTCTTCGTCCCTGACGATGTGATTGACAGCCTGCCCACTAAAACGCTGACTATGTATTAGTAGTCCAGGGATGGACGGCCAGGCCTTGGGGCGTTCCTCGCCACAGGGCCTTTTTTACGACTCTGGTGGAACGTAACCCTCTGCCTGGTCGTATTCTTCCCCCGCTAAAAACTTGTCCATCTCTTGCTGCAGATATTTTCGAGCTTCGGGATCGATGAGGCTCAGCTGTTTCTCATTAATGAGCATGGTTTGATGCGCCTGCCATTCTCCCCAGGCCTGCTTGGAGACATTCTCGAATATATCTTGCCCCTTGGGGCCGGGATAAGGCGGCGCATCCAGTCCGGGTAAGTCCTGTTGATGCTTACGGCAAAAAACCTGTCGGCTCATTGTCACTTGTCTCCTTTTTTCGAATTTGTGAGGACTGCAGCCGCTTCCTGCCAGAGCCGCTTGACCGGGGCTGCTAAGCCCACCTGCGGTGACTCCTTGGCTGGCCAGAAGCGTAACTCATCGCGCTCACGGATCAGTGTCGGTGCTCGCGACAGTGTAAGCAGCAGTGGACTTATCTCAAGATGATAATGACTAAAGCTGTGGCGAAGGCTCGGTAATTCCGTGATCGCGGCAACATCAGCAAAAAGAGTCTCTTCGCAATAACGGCTGGCGCTTTTGGCATCCTGGACTTCAGGAAAGCACCACAGTCCGCCCCAAATACCTGAGGCAGGTCGGCGTTCCAGCAAAAGCTCTCCCTTCGGTGTATACGCGATGACAAAGTGCGTGCGCCGGGTGGGTATGGATTTCTTGGGTTTTTTACCTGGGAATTCACCCTGACGTTCCAGTCGCAGCGCGGTACAGCCCTGCGCCTGAGGACAGCGCTGGCAATCTGGCTTGGAGCGGGTGCATAGCGTTGCGCCCAAATCCATAATGGCCTGGGTGTAGTCTGAAACGCGTGATTCGGGGGTATGTTGTTCTGCCAGCTGCCAAAGCGTTGCCGCAACCGCTGTCTTGCCCGGCCAGCCCTCTACGGCATGAAAACGCGCCAACACCCTCTTCACATTGCCGTCGAGTATCGCGGCTCGGCCCCCCAGGGCTGTCGACAAAATCGCGCCGGCGGTAGAGCGGCCTATGCCAGGTAATGCCTGCAGAGCGTCGATGTCGGCCGGGAACTCCCCGGCGAAATCGCTCACGAGCGTTTTGGCCGCTCTATGCAGGTTCCGCGCGCGAGCGTAATAGCCCAGTCCACTCCAATGATGAAGAACGGCGTCCGTATCGGCACCGGCCAGCGCATGTATGTCGGGAAAGCTTTCGATGAACCGTTCGTAGTAGGGAATCACCGTGGCAACCTGAGTCTGTTGCAACATAATCTCTGAAAGCCAGACATGATATGGCGTAGCATCGCGCTGCCAGGGCAGGTTGTGGCGGCCATGATCGTCATACCAGGCCAGCAGGCGTGTAGCGAAGTCGTCCATAATCGGTGGCGAGACTATCCTTGCAGCGGCAGAATTGCCAATGAATTGGCTGGATTGCTCCCCTATAATGGCGCGCTTTCGCGAATTCCTTCGCGAGCTGGAGAACAACTATGTCACAACGCAGCGCAACTGTTAGCCGCGATACGCTGGAAACACAGATCACCGTGTCCGTGAATCTTGACGGCAGCGGCAAGGCCGAATTTGATACGGGCTTACCGTTCCTCGAGCATATGCTCGATCAGATTGCCCGCCACGGCATGATGGACATTAATGTTAAGGCCAATGGCGACCTGCATATCGACGCGCACCACACCGTCGAGGACATCGGCATTACTCTGGGGCAGGCGTTTACCAAAGCGGTGGGCGAGCGCAAGGGTATCCAGCGTTATGGACATGCCTATGTGCCTTTGGATGAGGCGCTTTCAAGGGTCGTCATCGACTTCTCAGGGCGTCCTGGCCTTGAGTTTCATGTTCCCTTTACTCGCTCGGCTGTGGGCAATTTTGACGTCGATTTGTTCTACGAGTTCTTTCAGGGTTTTGTGAATCACGCTTTGGTGACTCTGCATATTGATAATCTGCGCGGCGCAAATAGCCATCACCAGATCGAGACTGTGTTTAAAGCCTTTGGCCGGGCCCTGCGCATGGCACTGAGTGCAGATCCGGCAATGGCCGGTGTTACGCCATCCACCAAAGGTGTTCTCTAAGCACTTCGGGTGCTGTTAGAACGCGTTGCTTTAAAGGGCGCTAGGGAGACCCACTGTGGGTGAAACGGTCGCAGTAATTGATTACGGCATGGGCAATCTTCATTCTGTGGAGAGTGCCTTGCAACACGTTGGTGCCCAGAAGGTTATCGTCACTCACGATGCTGACCTTATCCGCAGCGCGGACCGGGTGGTGTTCCCTGGTGTGGGAGCCATACGTGACTGTATGTCGGAGATTCGTCGTTTGCATTGCGATGCATTGTTGGACACCGCGCTGCGCGAGCAGCACAAGCCGGTGTTGGCGATCTGTGTGGGCATGCAGGCTCTGATGCAGCGCTCAGAAGAGAACGGCGGCGTCGATTGTCTGGGCCTCCTCGATGGTGAGGTTCGACACTTTGGCAGCCCCTTGGCGGATCACGACGGTAGCCGGCTTAAAGTACCTCACATGGGCTGGAACCGCGTTCACCAGGAACGCCCTCACCCTTTATGGCAGAACATTGCCGATGGCGAGCGCTTTTACTTCGTCCATAGCTACTACGTACACGCGAGTGATCGGTCACTTCTCGCAGGAAGTCTTGATTACGGCGTTAAAGCTGACGCCGCTCTGGCCAGCGATAACTTGTTTGCGGTGCAGTTTCACCCGGAGAAGAGTCACCGGGCGGGCTTGCAGCTTCTGAGTAATTTTCTTGATTGGAATGGAACATGCTGATTATCCCTGCCATTGATCTAAAGGACGGCGAGTGCGTCCGGCTTCGTCAGGGCGAAATGGACGATAGCACCGTGTTTTCTGACGATCCTGTTGCAACAGCGCAGCGCTGGGTGGATGCGGGGTGCCGACGCCTGCATCTGGTTGACCTGAACGGCGCTTTCGCCGGGACGCCGGTAAATGGCGATGCCGTGACGGCGATTGCGGCGAAGTTTCCGGATCTGCCTATACAGATCGGCGGCGGGATTCGTACCCTCGAAACTATAGAGTTTTACCTTAAGGCAGGCGTGAGTTACGTAATCATTGGTACCCAGGCGGTAAAAGAGCCGACTTTTGTCGCCGAGGCCTGCGCGGCGTTTGAGGGCAAAATTATCGTTGGTCTGGATGCGAGAGATGGCCGGGTTGCCACAGACGGTTGGGCCGAAGTATCGGCGCTTCAGGCTACGGATCTGGCCCGGCGCTTTGCGGATGATGGCGTCAGTGCCATTGTTTACACCGACATAGCTCGGGACGGCATGATGCAGGGTGTGAACGTCGAAGCCACTCTGGATGTGGCACAGGCTGGGGGTATCCCGGTAATCGCGTCGGGCGGTATCACCAATATGCGCGACATTCGGGCATTGGCTGAGCTTGGGAGTGCCGGCATCATGGGTGCGATCACGGGCCGGGCGATTTACGAAGGCTCCCTGGATCTGGCCGAAGCACAAAAATTCTGTGATGAGCGGGACGCCTGATGGGGCTTGCGAGGCGCATTATTCCCTGTCTGGACGTAGACAATGGACGCGTCGTTAAAGGCGTCAACTTTGTGGATATTCGAGACGCTGGAGACCCCGTAGAGATCGCCGCACGCTACAACGAGCAGGGCGCTGACGAAATCACCTTCCTGGATATCACCGCCAGTCACGAGAATCGCGACACCACAGTGCACATGGTCGAGGCCATTGCTCGTGAGGTGTTTATACCGCTGACGGTCGGTGGTGGTATTCGCAGTGTCGAAGACATTCGCGCCATGCTCAACGCCGGTGCTGACAAGGTGAGCATCAATACCGCAGCGATTCATGATCCTGACTTAGTGCGCCGTGCATCGGAGCGTTTTGGTGCCCAGTGTATTGTTGTGGCTATCGATGCCAAACGTGTTGATGATGTCCATGGACAGCCGCGTTATGAGATCTTTACCCACGGCGGTCGCAAGCCCACAGGCATCAACGCTGTGGAGTGGGCACAGCGCATGGCTGCGCTCGGCGCCGGGGAGATCTTACTAACCAGTATGGATCGCGACGGTACCCGCGATGGATTTGAGTTGGGTGTTACCCGAGCCATTACTGACGCGGTAGATATTCCGGTGATTGCTTCAGGTGGCGTAGGCACGCTACAGCATCTGGTCGATGGCGTAATCCAGGGCGGCGCTGACGCTGTGCTGGCCGCGAGTATTTTTCATTTTGGTGAATTTACCGTGGGGCAGGCCAAGGAATATATGGCCAAGGCCGGGATCGAGGTTCGGACCTAGCTAAGACTCGGCGATAAATGCGCTAACAAGCGCCGCGATGCCGGTGCTTGTGCCCGGCGCGAGGATGTCTCCGGTAAGCACATGCGCACTGAGGCTGTCCGGATTATCAACTTTATGAATCTTCTTCCGCGCTGCTGGCAATGTATCAAAGCCAGCCAGTAGCTTACTCACCGACACCACATCGTCCTGCGGTGAATACACCAGCATTACGTTGGGAGTTTCGGCTTCGGGAGTCAGGGTGTTTGCCAGATTAACAAGGCGCATCATTTCAACAATCGACGTGGTGGGATAGTCCGTCGACCAATACTTCTCCTGAAGCGGATTGGCGGCGACCCAGGATCGCCGTTCCCCCAGGATAAGTCGTGCCAGCTGTGGCCCATAGGGTCCCGTGGTGATGCCTGATCCACCGCCGGCGGGTCCGAAGTTGGGTGAAACCAAAACAAGACTATGCACCAGAGAAAAATCCGCATGTCTCGCCATGGCCAACGCCACCGTGGCGCCGGTCGATGTTCCCATGAGAATTATTTTGTCGCCCAGGGCCTTGGCAATAGCGAGTGCCTCCGCTCCATCGTTCATCCACTGCTCGGCGCTGACATTGGCTAATGGCTGTTGCTCACGACCATGACCGGACAGGCGTGTCTCAAACAGGTTGGCCTTAAGCTCTTTGGCTATGAGTTCAGGAACCGGGGCTATCTCCTGGCGGGTGGCCGAAAAACCATGTAAATACACCAACACATACTCGCTGCGCTGTCCTGGCTCGCCTGCCCAGACAACACGTTTCTCAGTTCCTTCGGTAATACCAAACTGCGCCGCGACAGCCGCCTCTTGATTGCGCAGATACTCGTCGATGTTTTCCGGCGCAGCGATGACCGGCGCTATCGGGGACAAAGCTGCTGGCTTGGTGAGCCATCCGCCCACCGCCAGACCTGCAACAATGATGGCAAGCCCGGTTAATACCATCTGTTTACCTGTCATGTGTAAGGTCTGTCTCTATGTCTGCTGCTTGTTGGTACCTGTCGCGAAATCAGGACTCAACGATACTGTCTTTGACAGCGACAGTTTGTTGATCCATAGGCAGCGGTTTTGGCGCTCTGGGATTCATGATGTTGAGACCTTTTAGCAGGATCAGCGCTTCATAAAGCTGGTTGTCCCGGGAGATAAGTCCTTTGCTCGCTTGCGTCGCCACCGCCGCCTGATCGGTGGTGTTGTCCAGATGCCCCGCAAGGTCTCTCTCGCTAACGCGGCCTGAGTCGTCAAAGGTTTCTACCTTTGCCCGTTCGACAATAATATCGGGCTTGATACCCTCGGCCTGAATCGAGCGACCGTTTGGCGTGAAGTAACGCGCCGTGGTCAATTTTACAGCGCGAGACTCAGAAATAGGCATTACGGTTTGCACGGACCCCTTACCGAAACTTTGGGTACCCATGACTACGGCTCGAGCGTGATCCTGAAGTGCGCCGGCAACAATCTCAGAAGCGCTGGCCGAACCACGATTAATCAGAACAATCAGCGGCGCGCCCTCGGTGATATCACCGGCGGCGGCGGCGTAGTTTTGCGCTGCGTTGTTCAAGCGACCCTCGGTGTAAACAACGTTGCCGCTTTCCATAAACAGGCCCGCGACATCGACGCTAGCCCCAAGTACTCCACCGGGGTTGTTGCGCAGGTCCAGCACCAGGCCTTTCAAAGGCTGTTCGGCCAGTAACTTTTCGATGGAGGCTTTTACATCGTCGCCGGTCTTTTGTTGAAATTGAGAGATGCGCAGATACGCAAAGCCCGGCTCCAACCATCGCTCGCGGACACTTGCCACACGGATGGTGTCTCGTACCAGGGTGACATCAAAGGGCTCCTGCTCTCCCGGACGTCCAATGGACACTACAATTTCGCTGCCCTTGGGACCGCGCATTTTTTCCACTGCTTCGTTGAGACTCATTCCGCGAATGGCGACATCGTCCAATTTGAGAATCACGTCGCCCGATTGAATGCCAGCATCCGTTGCCGGGGACCCATCAATGGGCGAAATCACCTTGAGAAAGCCGTTCTCCATTCCCACTTCCAGCCCCAAACCTGAAAACTCACCTGTCGTTGATGTTTGCAGGTCCTCGTAGGCATCGCGCTCCAGGTAAACCGAATGCGGGTCCAGGCCACTGAGCATGCCTTTTATGGCGTACTCCAGAAGAGTGCTGTCATCGACCTCTTCGACGTAGCCCATGCGAATCTGATTAAAGACATCAGCGAAAGTGCGCAGCTCATCCAGTGGGAGTTCTGTTTGGTCAGCGTTGTCCTGAGCAAAAGCAAGCGCACCGGTGCCCAGCAATAGACTTGCGACGGCGCCGGCAAAAAAGCGTTGGAGTGGTGTACGTGTCGTTTTCATGGCATGCATCGTTAAATTTTGGAAACCTATATAGAAACATCAGTGTAGCCTAATCGGCGCTGTACCTAAGTGCGCCTAACCACGGCACCAACCCTGAGGATCGGTCGGCTTACCGTCTTTACGAATTTCGAAGTACAAGCCAGCCTCGCTCTGACCACCGCTATCGCCCACGGTGGATACCGGCGCTCCTGCTGTGACCCAATCGCCAACCTCGCGCAGGAGACTTTCATTGTGCGCATAAAGACTCAAATAGCCTTCACCATGGTCGATCACCAGCAAAAGCCCTGAGCCGCGAAGCCAGTCGGCATAGACTACGCGACCGTGGTGAATGGCGGCCACGGTACTTCCGGAATCGGCTTTTAAGCGAACCCCCTGCCAGCGCATTTTTCCCTGGTTGCGGGGGCGACCGAAACGATTGGTAATTCTGCCCTCGACTGGCCAGCGCATACTGCCTTTGGCAGCACTGAAAGGTTCGACATCGTCCTGAGGTATAAGTTGCGCCAGCGCTGCGTCGATTTCACCGAGGAGAATCTCCAGTTGCTCCCGGTCTTGCTGCCGGGCCGCCAGCTGCGCAGCTTCGCTTTTAAGGGTGCTGTCGATTTTTTTCAGCAGGGCTCTGCGTTCGCTGCGCTGGGTCTCCAGTGTGCGCTGTCGCCCTGCCAGAGCGATACGCTGCTCCTCCAGCTGAGCTTCGCGGGTCTTTAGTTCCTGTGTGAGGTCCACAAGCTCGCTTAAGGTGATTCGGTATTCGTCCAGCAGTTCACTGCGCGCTGCCAGAATGTAGCGGTAGTAGGCAAGCATGCGAGTCAGGACCTGAGGGTCCTCCTCGCTGAGCAGGAGTTTGAGCTGATCATTACCACCACCCTTGTATGCGTTGCGAATCTCCTGGGCCACGGCATCACGCTGAGCGTCGGCGGCATCTGTAAGCTGGCCCTGTTTTACTCCCAGCCTGGCTATTTCCTTTTGATTGCTGCTTATTGCGGAGCGTGTTGCCTGTTGTTGCTCCTGCAGACGTCCCAAAGCGACTTCGCTGCGACGCAAGTCAGCCTGTAGGCCACTGCGTTGTTTCTCCCGGGTGGCTTGCGCCGCAGCGATGCGCGCAATGTCTTTTTCGAGCTGCGTCAGGCGTTCCCGGGTCTCTTTGGCGTCGGCGCTGCTGTTTTGAGCCTGCGACAAGGGTGCTGTGACTATCGTAGCAAGTAGCAAGCTCCCAAGCAGCGACCATGACAGCGCGGTAAAAAGCGCCCGCTGACTGCGATTAGCTGAAGCAGTGCGCCTCACGGGCAGTGATTACTCCGGGTCGCTGGGATTGATTGGCTGGATCAAGCTGTGGCCAGTCATTTCTTGAGGCTGGTCCAGAGCCATCAGTGAGAGTAGTGTCGGCGCTATGTCCGCCAGAATGCCGCCTTGGGGATTCAGAGCCAGGGGCGTATCGCCCAGATAAACCAGAGGTACTGACTCCGTGGTGTGCTGCGTGTGAAGCTGCCCGGACTCGTAATCCTGCATCTGCTCGCAATTGCCGTGGTCCGCGGTAATGAGCGCCTGACCATTTACGTCTTTCAGGGCGCTTTCCACACGGGCAAGACACCCGTCTAGCGCCTCCACAGCCTGCATTGCCGCCGCGTAATTACCGGTATGGCCCACCATGTCTCCGTTGGCGTAGTTGCACACGATGAGATCGTACTTGCGGGACCTAATGGCTTCTACAAGCTTGTCGGTGACCTGTGGGGCACTCATGGCAGGCTGAAGATCGTAGGTAGGCACATCGGGGGACGGGACCAGGATGCGAGTCTCGTGCTCGAACTCATCTTCCCGGCCGCCGCTAAAAAAGAACGTGACATGCGCGTATTTCTCGGTTTCCGCGATGCGAAGTTGCGAGAGCCCCTTGTCCGCTATCCAGGCGCCCAATACGTTATCCAATTTGCTGGGTGGGAATGCACAGGCAGCAGGCATCCCCGCCGCATACTCAGTGGTCATTACAAAACCCGATAACTTGGGACGCTCTGCTCGCTTGAAGCCCTTAAAATCGTCTTCTACGAAGGCCTGGCTTATCGCTCTTGCGCGGTCCGCGCGGAAATTCATGAACAGCACCGCATCCCCGTCACTTATGGGAGCAGGCGCTGCGATGCGCGTAGGTGCTACAAACTCATCATTTTCGTCCCGTGCATAGGCTGCATCGAGGGCCTCCATAGCGGTTTCTGCCGAGAACTCTGAGTCTCCCTGCGTCAGCAATCGGTACGCGGGCTCTACACGCTCCCAGCGTTGATCCCGGTCCATGGCAAAGTAGCGGCCGGTGATGCTGGCGATGCGTCCAATGCCAATTTCATCAAAGCACTTCCTGGCAGCCTCTAGCGATGCTTTTGCACTGCGCGGAGGTGTGTCACGGCCATCCAGAAAAGCATGCAGATAAATTTTTGTAGCGCCACGGCTCGCGGCAAGTCGCAGCGCGGCAAATAGGTGGCGTTCGTGGCTGTGGACCCCGCCGGTCGACAGCAGGCCCATTACATGTACAGCGCCCTTTGCGGCGATGGCTGCATCGATGGCTTCACAGTACGCTGGATTGGTGTCGAAACTGCCGTCACTGATCGCCTTGTCGATACGCGAAATGCTCTGGTAGAGCACACGTCCTGAGCCAAGACTCATATGCCCTACTTCTGAGTTCCCGAACTGACCCTGAGGTAAGCCTACATCTTCTCCTGACGCAGAAATCAGTGTGTGAGGCGATTCGCTCCACAGGCGATCCCAGGTAGGCGTGTCCGCGTTTGCGATAGCGTTGTCCTGGATCTCCTCGCGGTAACCCCAGCCGTCGAGAATGATTAAAACGGTGGGCGATTTTTGCTGTTCCTGCATACTCGGCTAGTCCGGATCGTTGTATCAATGTGTCTGGCGCTCTGGCTGGTTTGTCCGGCCCCGCGCTCCTGAAAAGTGATTCTACCGATTGTCGGCCATGGGCGCATTTTTCGGGGTGGAGCAACATACGGTCAAACTGTATACTTCGCGACCTTTTCGGCCTTAGGGCCTTGTCGGTATACCTACGGGATCATGGAACTTTTTCTAGAATTTGCAGCTCAGCAATGGATTCTTATGGCCGCACTGGCGGTTGCCATTGGAATGTTGGTCGCCCACGAAGGCCGAAAATCCGGCCCCGCGTTGAGCCCACAGCAGGCCATCAACCTCATAAATCGTGAGGATGGTGTGTTTGTGGATTTGCGGGACGCCGCTGCCTTCAAGCAGGGTCATATCGTGGAGGCGCGACACATTCCCATGGCTAAGCTTGCGGAGCGCGCTTCCGAACTGGACTCCTTTAAAGACAAGCCCGTGGTGCTTGTGTGCAAGATGGGGCAGCAGGCCGCCACCGCTGGTAAGCAACTGCGTGCCGCCGGGTTTAACCAGGTTTACAAAATGGCAGGTGGCATGATGGAGTGGTCAAGTCTGCAGCTGCCCACCGTTAACAAGTAGCTGGATCCTGACCATGAGTGCCGACGTTACTCTTTACACCACACGATTTTGTCCTTACTGCGTGGCGGCAAAGCGCTTGCTGGACGCGAAGGGCGTAAGCTATCGGGACATTCCCGTAGATGGGGATGCGCAGTTGCGGCAAGAAATGACCAAGCGCGCCGGGCAGCGCACAGTGCCGCAAATCTGGATTGGAGAGACGCATGTTGGCGGATACACCGATCTTGCGGCCCTGGAGCAACGGGGTCTTCTCGACGGTCTTTTGAACGCAGCCTCAGGCACTTAACAACGAATTCAACGTAGTTTTATATTTTCTTTAAAAAAGCAGGAGCAGGAACGATGGCCGACGAACAGGCAGCAGCAACTCAGGAACCCGTACAGCAGCAGTTTGTATTGCAGCGCATTTACAATAAGGACTTGTCTTTTGAGTCTCCTGCGACGCCAGAAGTGTTTAAGAAGCAGTGGCAGCCAAAGGTCAATGTTGATCTGAACACGCGCAGCAATGCTATAGATGAAGAAGGCAACTTCGAGGTGGTTCTTACCATCACTGTGACCTCAAAGATGGAAGAAGACACCGCGTTTTTGGTTGAAGTTCAGCAAGCCGGTATTTTCTTTATCACTGGTTTTGAGCCCGATCAATTGCGTCGCGTTTTGGGAACAGCAGCACCCAATATTTTGTTCCCTTACGCTCGCGAGACAATCGACAACCTGGTAGTTAAGGGCGGTTTTCCGGCTCTTATGCTGTCACCGGTAAGCTTTGATGCGCTGTTTGAGCAGGCTTTGGCTCAGCAGGCACAACAGCAGGCTGCCGCAGAAGCACCGGCTACTCACTAAGCCTCGGGTAAAGGGTTCCCGCGCTTGGCTGTCTAAGCCATGCCCGGGAAACCCAACTGCCGCAGTCCCTCGTAAAGTACGAGGGCTGTTGCATTGCTCAAGTTGAGGCTTCGACTGTCGGGGAGCATGGGTACGCGCAAGCAGCGATGAACACCCAGTTCATCGATGAGCGGGACAGGCAGGCCCCGAGTCTCCGGTCCAAACAGCAGAACATCATCTTTTTGGAACTGCGCCTGGGTATATGTTTTTGTGCCTCGGGTACTCAGTGTCCAGATCCGTGGTTTATTCAGCGCTGCCACCATTGCATCCAAACTTTCGTGAACGCGAACGTCTGCAAATTCTCGATAATCCAGTCCGGCACGTCGTAATTGTTTGTCCTCCAGGGAAAACCCCAGAGGCTTGATAAGGTGCAGTACGCATCCGGTGTTTGCGCACAGGCGCATGATGTTCCCCGTATTCGGGGGTATTTCCGGCTCATACAGTGCGACTTGCAGCATGATTTACCCTTCGTCGCTCTCTAATTCTTTCATTTTTCGTGTGAGGGTGTTCCGGCCCCAGCCCAAGAGCTCTGCTGCGTCGCGTTTGCGGCCGCGGGTGTGTGCCAGCGCAACGTCAATAAGTGCTTTTTCGAAAGCCGGGACGGCATCGCGAAGGATGTGCTGCTTGCCGCTGACCAGCTCTGTGCGAGCCCACTGGCACAGCAGTTCCTGCCATTGTGTTTCCTGTTCGCCGGCGCTCTCTACGTCGTTGCGACCAAGCTCGGGCGGCAAATCAGACAGGTGTATTTCTCGTCCCGATGCCATTACCGTCAACCAGCGGCAGGTGTTTTCCAACTGGCGCACGTTTCCAGGCCAGGTGAGTGAGCTTAAAAACTGCTGGGTTTCCGGAAGCAGAATTTTGGGTGCACCGCCAAGCTCCTTGGCCGCTTTATCGAAGAAGAACTCCATGAGCCGCGGTATGTCTTCCTGACGTTCGGATAACTTTGGTATGTGGATGCGGATGACGTTCAGGCGGTGAAAGAGGTCTTCGCGAAAGTCGCCGCGGCGTACCAGCCCCTCCAGATCCTGATGAGTTGCAGCAATGATCCGTACGTCTGTGCGCTGTGATGTGTGGCCACCGACGCGATAAAACTCACCATCGGCTAGAACGCGAAGGAGTCGGGTTTGAGTTTCTGCCGGCATGTCGCCAATTTCATCGAGAAACAGCGTGCCGCCATTGGCCTGCTCAAAACGGCCCTCTCGACGGGTGTTAGCTCCGGTGAATGCCCCCTTTTCGTGCCCAAACAGCTCGGATTCCATGAGATCCCTGGGAATGGCGGCCATGTTCAAGGCAATAAAAGGAGCATTTACTCTGGGGCTGTGGCGATGCAAAGCCCGGGCAACGAGTTCCTTGCCGGTTCCGGACTCGCCATTGATAAGTACCGTGATGTTGCTGTGCGCGAGGCGACCAATGGCACGAAACACCTCCTGCATGGCCGGTGCTTCGCCGATGATCTCTGGTGTGGGCTCCCCACTGCTTGTGCGCTTTGGAGTCCCCTTACCGCGCTCGCGCACCTGCGCTAAAGCGCGCTCGGCTACTGCCACTACCTCGTCAATGTCGAAGGGCTTGGGCAGGTATTCAAAAGCACCTTGTTGATAGGACGCGACCGCGCTGTCCAGATCTGAGTGTGCAGTGGTGATGATTACCGGCAGCTCAGGATGATTCTCGCGAATTCGCTGCAGCAGCTCGAGCCCATCCATTCCGGGCATTCGAATATCACTGATAACCACGTCCGGGAGCTCGTCTTCCATGCGTTGCAGCATGGACTCCGCATCGGCAAAACACTCTCTATCAATGTCAGCTTGTACAAGGGCCTTCTCAAGGACCCAGCGTATAGATTGGTCATCATCAACGACCCATACCGAGCCAGAATTTTGCATGTCAGTTGTCCATGGGTAGATAGATGGTGAAACAGGTTTCGCCAGGGCGACTGTCGTAGTTCAACAAGCCGCCATGGCGATGAACGATGGATTGGGAGATCGAGAGCCCCAAACCTGTGCCTTCGGCACGTCCGCTGACCATCGGCGCAAACAGATTCTCGGTGATCTGTTCTGGTATGCCAGGGCCGTTATCAATAATGTCGATTTGACATACCAGCCGGTGACGATGCTCGCCTATGGTGAACTGCCGCTGGGAGCGGCTGCGTAGGGTAAGCGCACACTGAGGTTGCTTGTCTGTTGCCTGGAGAGCGTTGCCGACGATGTTGAGCAAGGCTTGTATGAGCTGTGCGCGGTCACCTCTGATGGTCGGCAGGCTGGGGTCGTAGTCGCGGACAATGGCGAGCCGCTCGCCGGCCTCTACAACTGCCAACTGCAGCACATGCTCCAGCACTTCATGCACGTTCAGGGGTAGCAGGGCGGGTTGTTTGTTAGGCCCGAGTAATCGATCCACCAGATCTCTGAGTCGGTCAGCTTCTTGAATAATGATGCCGGTGTATTCTTGAAGGGAGCCCTGGGGAAGCTCTCGCGCCAGCAGTTGTGCCGCTCCGCGAATACCTCCCAACGGGTTTTTGATCTCATGAGCCAGACCTCGAACAACTGTGCGGGTCGTTTCCTGAGCGTGCACCAGATTTTCTTCTTTATTGATGCGCAGCAGGCGATCCACCGGCTGTAGTTCGATGAGAAAAGCCAGGTACGCCACCTCCCGCATGGGCGAGACCACAATGTCTGCATAAGTGGGTTTACCGTCCCGGGTATCCAATGCCAGACCTCGGCGAACGATGGCGCGGCCTTCTTCTGCCGCCTGGTCGAGAGTGGCTCGCCAGGGAACGTCCGGTCGCTCCAGTTCGCAGATCATCTGACCGATAATCCGTGCCTCAGATAGCTGCAACAGCGCTTCCGCAGACGGGTTTATCATGCGCACGCGATAGTCGGCATCAAGGCCAATGATGCCGCTACTGATGTTGTCGATGATGTCTTGTTGCAGCATATAAAGCTGTTTTACGCCCACTTTCGCTCAACGTGCTTGATAATGAAGCAAAAATGAAGCCATGTCCTTGTCTTTTACTGCCTAGCTTAGGACGGCATAAGGTTGGGACTTTTTCTGAAAGTAAACACTCACTTACTGTTTAAATTGGAATGACAAACGCACGAAATCACGAGCATTATGGCTCTAAATCATGCGTTTGCGCCAAAATAGTGCGTTTTGGCGGCCTCGAGAATTAGCGCCCGATGATTGAGGGGCGCAGCACGTACACTCTCACGGGCTCGGACGAGGCAACCACCTTTCCTCGGGAGGTTGTTCGCTGCACTACCAGATCGTGGGGGCCGCGCAAAGCACCCTCAATAGTCCAGTTGCCGGACGACTGTGCCCCACCCTGGGGGACGCCATCCATCAAGAGAATGAGTTGCTCGCCTGAGGTCAAGGCAGGGCTGGCCGACGCGCTCACGGTAAAGTTGCCGGGACCCATGGCAATGGTGCTTTCGTTGGCCGGTGCCGCAATGCTTACCCTGGGTTTTTCTATCGTCTGAGATTCGGCGCTGGGATTCGCGCTTGACGCCGCCGGCGGTCGCGCCTGGATGGGGGTAGCGCTGTTGGTTTCTTCCAGCTCAATTTTTTCGACGCTTTGGCTATCAGTGTTGCCGATGACGCCGGGGCTATCGGTAAAAACAACACCATCCTTGCCGTCGATGACTTTATATATCTGGCCCCAGCCATGACTCGCAGGAGCCACTATGAGCGTCGTTAAAGCTACAAGGATGGCTTTCTTTTGCAGGGTCATAGCGAATCTCCAATGCTTGTCTGATCACCGTAGCAGATCGTTGGGCAAAAAAAAGCCCGCTCCAGGAGCGGGCTTTACTGCTGTCTGTGCTAAGCAGTTTACAACGAGTAGTACATATCGAACTCGACGGGGTGAGTTGTCATATCGAGTCGCTCAATTTCCTCAGACTTGAGCGCGATGTAGCCATCGATCATGTCGTCGGTGAATACGCCGCCGGCCGTGAGAAATTCGCGGTCCGCATCCAGAGCTTCCATCGCCATGCTCAGGCTCGATGCAACGGTGGGAATCGCTTTGCCTTCTTCTGGAGGAAGGTCATACAGATCCTTATCTGCAGCGTCTCCAGGGTGAATCTTGTTCTGGATGCCATCCAGGCCTGCCATCAGCATGGCCGCAAACGCCAGATAAGGGTTAGCGGTAGGATCAGGGAAGCGAACCTCTACGCGCTTGCCCTTGGGGCTGGGCTCGTAGGGAATACGGATGGAAGCCGACCGGTTGCGCGCTGAGTACGCGAGCATTACCGGGGCTTCAAAGCCTGGAACAAGGCGCTTGTAGCTATTGGTCGATGCATTGGTAAATGCATTGAGAGCGCGAGCGTGCTTGATAATTCCGCCAATGTAGTAAAGAGCAGTGTCCGAAAGGCCTGCATAGCCGTCACCGGCAAAAATGTTTTCGCCATCTTTGCTGATTGACTGGTGTACGTGCATGCCAGAACCGTTGTCGCCAACAAGTGGCTTAGGCATAAATGTCGCGGTCTTGCCATAGGCGTGCGCCACATTGTGTACGCAGTACTTCAGAATCTGCACTTCGTCTGCTTTCTGGATCAGTGTATTGAACTTGACTCCAATCTCACACTGACCCGCTGTGCCTACCTCGTGGTGGTGAACCTCGATAGGCAGACCCATCTGTTCCATCGCAGCACACATCGCCGCACGAATGTCGTGCAGAGAATCCACCGGCGGCACGGGGAAGTAGCCGCCCTTCACGCCTGGGCGGTGACCGATATTGCCATCGTCAAAGCTGTGGTTTGAGGCCCAGGCAGCTTCTTCAGAGTTGATGGAATAGCCAGCACCTGACATATCGGCGTGCCACTTCACATCGTCAAATACAAAAAACTCCGGCTCGGGCCCGAAGTAGGCAGTGTCGCCAATACCTGTGGATTTGAGGTATTCCTCAGCGCGGTGGGCCACAGATCGTGGGTCGCGCTCGTAGCCCGCCATGGTCATCGGTTCTACGATGTCGCAGCGCAGGATTACGGTGGTGTCGTCCGTAAAGGGATCCAGAACGCTGCTGCTGTCATCTGGCATAAGAATCATGTCGGACTCGTTGATGCCTTTCCAGCCTGCGATGGAGGAGCCATCAAACATCTTGCCGCCGTCAAAGAAGTCCTCGTCGACTTCGCTGGACGGGATCGAGACGTGCTGCTCTTTACCGCGGGTATCGGTGAAGCGCAGGTCTACCCAGCCGGCTTCGCTTTCTTTAATCAGGTTCAGAGTCTTCTCTGACATTGTGGGTCCTCCAGTTGGAAAAGTAGTGCAACTCGCGCCGGGACAAACTGCCCCGGAGGTCGTGCACCTTAACAGTAAAAGTGCCTTAGGAAATAGCAAGAGCTATGCCACAGTGGTGCCTTTTACAAGCAATTGAAAAGTAATAGTTTTTATCTTAGACGAGGCGTTGTCTTCGGTATTTTGCAATTCGGTGGTGCGTCTTTGCCCTATTTTGGTGCACTGCAGGGCGTTTGCTTATCAAGGGTGTGCATTATGCCGCCTAACGCCGCTGTGCAGGCTTGCAATCCGCCGCTATAATCGCGGCCTTTTTTAGCTCCCCAACTTCCTTAATGAGCTGCCGGATAACGCTTTCTGCGCCGGGGCCGGACTATCGCTGTGATCGAAAAACTTCGCAATATCGCCATTATCGCCCACGTAGACCACGGTAAGACGACACTTGTCGACTGCCTGTTACGACAGTCTGGCACCTTGGATCGCCGGGATGCTGATTCCGTTCGAATCATGGACTCCAATGATCAGGAGCGCGAGCGCGGCATTACCATTCTTGCCAAGAATACGGCCATTAACTACGGCGATTACCGCATCAATATCGTCGATACCCCCGGGCACGCCGATTTTGGTGGGGAAGTGGAGCGAGTTCTTTCCATGGTCGACTCGGTGTTGCTCTTGGTTGATGCGGTTGATGGCCCCATGCCCCAAACCCGGTTTGTAACATCCAAGGCATTCGCCCAGGGCCTGAAGCCTATTTTGGTAGTCAACAAGGTTGATCGTCCCGGCGCCCGCCCGGATTGGGTTGTGGATCAGGTGTTCGATCTGTTTGATTCCTTGGGTGCCAGCGAGGAACAGCTGGACTTCCCGATTATCTTTGCCTCAGCGCTTGACGGTATTTCGGGCCTGGATCACGAGGACATGGCTGACGATATGACGCCATTGTTTGAGTCCATTATTAGCAAGGTGCCGGCGCCGGACGTTGACGTAGACGGCCCGCTGCAGCTGCAAGTCAGCGCGCTGGATTACAACAGCTACGTTGGTGTCATCGGGGTGGGACGCATAAGTCGCGGTATTCTCAAGCCCAATACCCAGGTGGTAGTAGTTGATCACGAGGGCAAGCAGCGTAAAGGCAAGGTTCTGCAGGTAATGGGCTATATGGGTCTTGAGCGTATCGAGACTGCCGAGGCTCGCGCCGGTGACATCGTTTGTGTCACGGGGATTGAGGCGCTGAATATCTCCGACACACTTTGTGATCCGGCTACGCCAGATGCCCTGCCGCCTTTGAGCGTTGACGAACCGACTGTCAGCATGACTTTTCAGGTCAATGACTCACCGTTCGCGGGCAAAGAAGGCAAGTACGTGACCTCCCGCAACATCGCGGAGCGACTTGAGCGTGAGCTTATCCACAACGTTGCACTGCGTGTTGAGCCGGGTGAGACCCCCGATAAGTTCAAAGTGTCCGGTCGTGGCGAATTACACTTGTCTGTGTTGATTGAGAGCATGCGGCGTGAAGGCTTTGAAATGGGTGTCTCTCGCCCTGAAGTTATTCGTAAAGAAGTCGATGGTGTCATCCATGAGCCCTTCGAAGAGCTGGTTATCGATTGTGAAGACAAGCATCAGGGTTCGTTAATGGAAGAGCTCGGCGCCCGGCGTGCGGAGCTTAAAAACATGAGCCCCGACGGTAAGGGATGGGTGCGTCTGGAGTTCATTGTGCCGGCGCGTGGTTTGATTGGATTTCGTTCCCTGTTTCTTACACTGACATCCGGCAGTGGCACCCTGACCCACATCTTCGACCACTACGGACCCGTAAAGGATCAGGAGATCAGTCATCGCAGCAACGGTGTCTTGGTCTCTATGGTGAAAGGAAAAACGCTGGCTTTTGGTTTGTTCAACCTGCAGGAGCGTGGACGTCTGTTTGTGGACCCCAATGTCCAGGTTTACGAAGGACAAATTGTCGGGCTACACAGCAGGGGTAATGACCTGACCGTAAACCCAACCAAGGCCAAGCAATTGACCAACGTCCGTGCCTCAGGCACCGATGAAGCTCTGGTTCTTACCCCGCCTACCCGTCACACCCTGGAGCAGGCGCTGGAGTTCATCGAGGACGATGAGCTGGTTGAGGTAACACCCGAAAGCATTCGCCTGCGCAAAAAGCTGCTTTTGGAGCACGAGCGTAAGCGCGCCTCTCGCGGCGGCTAGCATAGGGTGCGCGCACTACTTCAACGTGTCCGGCGCGCATCGGTAGAGATCGACGGCGAGGTCACGGGCAGTATTGATGCAGGCTTGCTGGTTTTTCTGGGTTTGGAGCCCAGTGATACCGTCCCCGCAGGAGAAAAACTCCTGGAGCGCGTACTCAACTATCGGGTTTTTTCCGATGATCAGGGCCGTATGAATCGCAGTTTGAGGGACGTCTCGGGTGGCTTGCTGCTCATCTCCCAGTTCACACTTGCCGCAGATACCACCCGGGGATTACGTCCCGGGTTTTCTACGGCCATGCCTCCGGCCGAGGCCGAGCCGCTATTTAGACAGTTGTACGCTTATCTCGATGCTGTGCATGCACCGGTCGCCGGGGGACGTTTTGGCGCTGACATGCAGGTAAGTTTAATCAACGACGGGCCGGTAAGCTTTTTACTGAACACTTAGTAGTGCAGGCCCTAAGCGCTCCAGCAAGCTATGAGCCCTGGTCGGCCTGAGATACCAGCCAGCGAAAAATCCGTAACTGTGTTGGTAAATAAAAGAGATATTCCGGGTGCCACTGAACGCCAAATATTAGTTTTCCGTCATTGCTCTCAATCATTTGGCACAGCTTGTCACGATCACGGCCGACAATTTCCAAGGTCTCGCCGCTTTCCTTGATCGCCTGATGATGCAGGCTATTGACGCGGAGTTTGCTGGTGCCGAAGATTGTTCGGGCCTTTGAGTGCGTCTCAAGGACGACGGTTTTAGTAGGGAGCAGTCCGGGCCTGTTACGCGTGTGCTCTCGTAGGTCCCGAATGTCCTGATGGAGAGTTCCCCCGAGCACGACGTTAATGAGCTGCGCTCCGCGGCAGATACCCAGAAGCGGCACACCTTCGTCCACAACCCTTTTTATCCAGTGTATTTCCAGCGCGTCGCGAGCAGGGTCAGACCGAATCTTGGGGTTACTGGCTTCTCCGTATCGCTCCGGGCCAATGTCGTCACCACCACCAATGATCAGAGCATGAAGGCTCTCTTCGCCCGGCTCATGTCGCACAGAAATACGCACAGCCCGAGCGCCGACAAGCAAGAGAGCTAATCGGGTGCACCACCAGCTGGGCGCCCAGCGGCGACCATTTCCGGTTACACCAATGCGTGGTCGCGTAGCCATAGATCCAGAGTTTTCACCCACTTTGTTCGATCAACTGATAGCAGTGGTCTTCGTGAACGGAGAAATTGCTCCGAAAGCGCCTGCATATTGTCTTCTTGTTCCGCTAATTGCTCTACCACACACCACAGCGTCCAGGCGTTGCTGAGGCCCCAGTCGTCGCGTTCGATATGGCAATTGGGCATACGATAGTGAAATGCCGGCCGAGCATTGACCCGGTCATCATTCACGGTGTCAAAAACGCGTTTGGTATCAATCTCAGCAAGCAGAGGAAGCAAATCGAGAGCTCGATTCCTCGTGGCGTTGTGCTCCAGGTAATCATCAAAGATCTGATCCATGCTCATAGATTTCCGCGCAAGCACGGTCTCTACATAAGCTTGGGGATACAAATCGATGTAAGGACTGATTTTACGGGCGGGATCAACGTCATGCGCATCTACCAGCCACCACTGCAAAAGACAAAATGCGCGAAGGTATCGTCCGATAGTCTGCGCGTCCAATGCGGGTATCTCGGTGTTTACGTGCACACCATAAGCCGCAATAAGCGACTCTTCTGTTCCCACGGCACCCGCTGCGCGCAGCCCTGCGCTTATGCTGTTCAGCACGTTCAGGTTCTGTATTGGTATGGGAGGGCATACAACCTCGATCGGCACCAGCGAGGTGGCAAGCTTGCTCAGGGACTCCAGCCATTGGGGGTCGTCATCCTGTGCATACTCCTCGGAGATTCGTTTAAGGAATGCCCAGTCGACTTCAACCTTGAATGTGCCCACACCGTCAGCTTTCAGTGTGCATTGTGCAGCGTTGGAGTCTACAACCACCGTATCAAGGGAGTTTTGCATAACGCCCACGGTGGTCTCCAGAGAGATTCCAGAAAACTCCACCTCAAAACCTACGCGTCGTTCTTGTCCGGCGATGGTATTGATAGTGGGTGGATGTTTAAACGTGTGCAATGCCTGCTCCCCGTGAATTGCGATTCGCCCTATTAATCTTACGCAGGACTGCTAGATAGAGTTTGACAGAAAACCGGATCTTGAACCTGCTACTGCGCCGGGAGGTCCGCATCAAGCCATTGGTTTAGAGGGGTCGAGGAGCGTAGATTTTGATACCACACCCCATAACCGTCGCTAGAGGGATGTAAGCCGTCCTTTGCATAGTATTTTTTCGGGTTTTTTTTGAAAGGACTGCCTTCTTTCGAGAGCCTCAGCAAGTCGAGGAAGTGTACGTTTTTGTTTGAAGCTGCCTCAAGGAAAATGTCCCTTACTACACGAGAGCGGTAAGAGAGCAGCTTGGACAAGGGCCATGGCACGGACGGGGCCTCTCCCAGGTCGCCCACGCTCACCAACAGAACCTGTGGACTAACAGCGGTCGCCGCAGTGAGGCTGGACTCAATTGCTTCGCGAAGATGGTTGCGCCGGGTAAAGCGTAAAGCATCGTTACCGCCCACTTGCATGACTATGAGGTCATATTGGTCTTGCGGCGCACGTTCAAGCTGAGCGGGGACCGCAGCGGTGAGTACTCCATCGCGTGCGAGGTTGAGCACGGTGGTGCCAGGGAAGTCGGCGGCAATGCGGCCTGCAATGGAGTCTTTAGCCGACGTCGCGCCTGTACCTACCGCCGTGCTGTCTCCAACTACCAGAATCTTGCGCTGTGAATGCACGGGCTTCTGGCTAAAAGGCTCGCTTGCTTTTGCCAGGTCGCCGCTGCGGGCGATTGCCACTGCGACAACGATGACGTTATACAGAGATAGCAGGACAGCAGCGGTGAGAAATATCGACATCAGCTTAGGCATTATTGCTTGGCGACGTCGGTACTACTGTGCGGATGCATGGGTCATGTAGATGTGCGAGATCCCATCTTCCATATAGGGCTCAGAGCACACCACAAAGCCCAAAGACTCATAGAAGCGCTGCAGATATGCCTGAGCACCGATGAGAATCTCTCGATCCGGCCAGTTTTTGAGATTGAAGTCGATACCCCGGCGAACCAACTCACGACCCAGGTCTCGACCGCGCTGCGCTGGATCGACAATAACCCGGCCTATAGAGCTCTCGCTATCGTAGGAGGTGCCCGGCGGCAGGCAGCGCTGATACGCCAGCACCTTGCCGTTTTCACGATAGGCCACATGCCATGCGGCAGCGTCCAGGCCATCAGGGTCTAAATACACGCAGTTTTGCTCCACCACGAAGACAGCGGAGCGCAGTTGCAGCAATTCGTAGACCTCTGTGCCACTTAATGATGAAAAGTGCTGGCAGGACCAGCCGCTATCGTCCAGCATTCTGTTTGCCTGACCGCTCGGAAGGTCGCCATGCTAGCGACTTGCTTGCTTTCTCGCCACTTGAGTTGTTCTCGCTGGAGGGAGAAGTTGGTATCATCAGCGTCTCCGCGCTGTTCATAGCGCATCGATAAGATGGTAGCCAGATCGAGCATGCTAGCGAGCGTCGAATTACCCGCTGATTTTAAGCTCCTGAACCAGCAGTATCGTGGTTTGGTGCAAGCCTTGCTGGATGAAATTGAGCTGCTACCCATACGCGTAGAGGTTGCCCCGACCCAAACCGGCAATTTCCGTGGTTTTGATCCCGCAAAATTCTATCTGGTGGCCAGCGGTACCGTAACGGCGCGCTATGCCAATCGTGCCGTGTATTTGCTCGAAGAGGGCGATATTTTACTACCTGATATTGCCGGCGGACGGGATCCGGATGCCGCGGTGTTTTATGGCAGTGAAGCCGGCGCCAGCCTCAATAGCTACAGTGCTCTGGAATTCATGCAGCAGATATTCGCTCGTCCCAGCACGACCAAGCTGTGGACGCGGATGTTGGTCACCTACAGCGGGATGATGCTGCGTTTGACAGCGATGCAAACACAGATTGATGTCGTCACAACGCCAGGCTTTGCCCTTTACGAGCCGGGCGAAGTCATCATCACCCAGGGGGAGCGCGCGCAATACGTGTTTAATCTTACATCCGGACTTGCGGATGTTCTGGTGGACGATGTTCCCGTAGGTATCATCAGCCCGGGAGAGATTTTCGGTGCGATGGCGGCGCTGACCCACGCGGATCGCAGTGCTACGGTACGTGCTCGAAGCCGTTGCAGTGTTGTGAAGGTGCCCACGAGCCAATTTACGGATCTGATAAAGAGTAATCCGGCGACGATTCATGCCCTGTTAACCGATATGGCTAATTCCATTGTCAGCCTGAACGAGCAACTCGTGCAGCAGCGCAGTGGCAGTAAAGATAGCCCGGTAAATAGTCAGGTAGATACCCAGGGAGGCGATTAGGCCTGCTCTGTCCCTGTTGCAAATACCCTCCAAGAGACCCAATAAATGAGTGACACCAGTTCCATCGATGACGATGGCATCGAGGGCATTTCCCTAAAACAATATGCCGAAAAGGCATACCTTGACTACTCGATGTACGTCATTCTTGATCGCGCTTTGCCGCATATCGGTGACGGCCTGAAGCCCGTGCAGCGACGCATCGTGTACGCCATGAGTGAGTTGGGCCTGAAGTCCACCGCCAAGTTCAAGAAGTCGGCGCGCACCGTGGGTGACGTGATCGGTAAGTTCCATCCCCATGGTGATAGCGCCGCCTACGAGGCTATGGTGCTTATGGCCCAAAGCTTCAGCTATCGCTATCCCCTGGTGGATGGCCAGGGCAACTGGGGCGCACCGGACGACCCCAAGTCCTTTGCCGCCATGCGTTATACCGAGTCGCGCCTCACAGCCTACGCCGATGTGCTTCTGGGAGAGCTTGGGCAGGGCACTGTCGATTGGGTGCCGAACTTTGATGGCACCATGGAGGAGCCCTCGCTGCTGCCGGCCCAGGTACCCAATATTCTGCTCAACGGTACTACAGGGATCGCGGTGGGTATGGCGACGGATATTCCGCCGCATAACCTGCGAGAAGTTGTAACTGCAGCAATTACGCTTCTGGACGCCCCAAAAACAACGCTTGCGCAGCTTTGCGAGATTATTCAAGGGCCGGACTACCCCACAGAAGCAGAAATCATTACCCCTCCCCAGGACATTGCCCAGATTTATGCAACCGGCCGCGGCGGCTTGCGCATGCGCGCGGTTTGGGAGCTCGAGCAGGGTGACATCGTAGTTACCGCCTTGCCCCATCAGGCGTCCGGGTCTCGGGTATTGGAGCAGATAGCCCAGCAAATGCAGGCTAAAAAGCTGCCGATGGTTGCGGATCTTCGCGATGAGTCGGATCACGAAAACCCTACCCGTTTGGTCATTGTGCCTCGGTCTAACCGCATAGACCGAGAGGGACTCATGAGCCATCTCTTTGCGACTACGGATCTGGAACGCACTTATCGCGTCAATCTCAACATGATTGGTATTGATGGTCGCCCCGGAGTGCGCAGTCTCGACGGAATACTGACTCAGTGGCTGAAGTTCCGTCGCGAAACGGTGCGACGTCGTTTGTCCTACCGTCTGGAGCGTGTGGAGCGGCGTTTACATATTCTGGAAGGCTATCTGGTTGCCTACCTGAATATTGACGAAGTGATTCACATCATCCGTACCGAGGAGCATCCCAAGCAGGCGCTCATGCAGCGCTTTGAGATCTCCGATGTGCAGGCTGAAGCTATTCTTGAATTGAAGCTGCGTAATCTTGCCAAGCTCGAAGAAATGAAAATTCGCGGTGAGCAGGACGAGCTTGGAAAAGAGCGCGACTGGCTTGAAAAAACCCTTGGCTCCGATGCAAGACTCAAAACGCTGATCAAGAAAGAACTCACTGCCATTGCGGACAAGTACGGCGATGATCGTCGTTCGCCACTGGCATTGCGAGACGAAGCTAAAGCGTTCAGTGAGCTGGAGCTGATGACGGCGGATCCGATTACCGTGGTGCTGTCCGAAAAAGGCTGGATTCGTGCAGCTAAGGGGCACGATATGGATCCCACGACGCTGAGCTACAAGTCCGGAGACAGCTTTAAGCTGGCGGCGCGAGGGCGCAGCAATCAACCGGCAGTGATTATTGATTCCACGGGCCGGGCCTACACCCTTGCCACTCACAATCTGCCTTCGGCGCGAGGACAGGGAGAGCCACTTACCGGGCGTATCAACCCTCCTTCGGGAGCGGGGTTCGATGGGCTGATGATGGGTGAAGGATCCCAGCGTTGCCTGCTGGCATCCGATGCTGGCTATGGCTTCATTACCACCCTTGGCGACCTCCAAACAAAAAATCGAGCGGGTAAGGCCGCTTTGAGTTTGCCTGCGGGAGCCAAGGTGGTGAGCCCTGTGCTTCTTGAAGAGGAGGCGCAATGGGTGGCAGCGGTAAGTAATGAGGGGCGTTTGCTGCTGTTTCCACTGGCGGATCTGCCCAGCCTGTCTCGAGGTAAGGGCAACAAAATTATCTCAATACCCGGGCCTCGGGCGCGAGATCGGGAAGAGTATGTGGTGGCCGTCGCTGTGCTTAAGGAAAGGGATGGACTGACCGTGTGGGCAGGAAAACGCCATCTAACGCTCAAGAGGTCCGAGCTTGATCACTATCACGGTGAGCGAGGACGTCGGGGCAACAAATTACCCCGAGGGTTTCAGCGTGTAGAAAGAATGGATGTCGCTGAGTGAGGTAGACGCTGCGCGGGAACAGCGCAGTCAGGCGTTGTCCCTTGTGGCCTGTGGCTTGATGCGCTCGACAATCATCTGTGCCTGATGCCTAAGTAGATTTTCCTGCTCCGATGACAACTGTAGAAGCTCACTGACCCCCGTGTTCTCCTCGCCGTCCTCGGCGAGCGTTGCGGCGCTGATCAGCTGTTCATCCGCCAGCGCAGTTTCAGCCAGGAGAATCGCGGGGTAGCGTCCATGATTCAGGCAGACGTCCCGGAGCTCGTCAATGGCACCTTGCAGATGTAGCTCGGGATACATGTCATTGGAATCGTCTGTGCTGTGTTCACACTGTCCCAGTGCCATTGCCAGCTCCAAAGAGAGATTGGTGCGCTCTTGCAGTCCCAAAGATATCAAGGCAATCAGGCGCGCACAGCTCGCCGCGCGAAGGGCTTCACTGCCTGCATTGGGTTGCGGACCAAAGCTGATAACCAGGCCAAAAGGACGTGAAACGATGAGTTCACCCCGGTAGCAATGGGCGGCAGCCTGAACGATTTGTTGCAGCCTTCGCGTGTAACGATGCAGATTTGACTCGCCCAGAGTGTGTACGTAGCGAGCCAGACTCGCCAGATGTACAAACAAAATCGTCGTATGCTGGAACTCGGTCGCCGCGGCAGGTACCGGGGCGTGACCCCGGAGCATATCCAAAGGGAGGACCTCTACGCTTTGTCGTATTTTTGCAATCTCGTTTTCCAGTCCTGGGTCGACGCTTCCTGGCAGCGCAAGCTGCGTATCCAGCGCCAACAATGAAGTCGCCAGGCGCTGTGCAAAAACACGGGTTGCCATAAATACCAGCAGACTCAGGGCTGCAGCCAGAGCAAGTAAAGAAAAGAGAAAACGCCAGCGGCTTTCCTGTCCCGAGCTGCCGTCTACCGAGACGAGTACCTCACCCGCGATGTCTTCACCAATACGTATCGGTGCGCTGTACTGAGTGAGAGCTGGTCCACTGATAATGCCAGCGGTACCCATGGCCATGCCCTCCACGTCGCGGATGGTAATGCCGCCAGCTAGCGAGCTGTCTACAAATCGCTGCAACGAGGCCCGGGCACTGAGCAGGTCTCCGCGCTGGAGAGCCTCGCGGACCGTGGACGACACCTGTTGGGCAAGGGATTCACCGTAAAGCCGCTCACGCTCGTTTTGAAGGTAGGCGCTGGATGTCGCTGCCAACCACAAAAGACAAAGGCCCACGAGCAGGGCGCAGCCGGCGGCCATAATAGGTAGCTGTAGACTCAGGCTGAGATCTTTAAAGCGTTGCATGACCGATTCGTTGCGATACGATTTTGCGAAGTATAAGCGCGCGCCCTACACGGCGTCTCCCTGTCTTAACTGTGAGTTAGAATTAAGGCCGAAATTTCTGGAAAGCAGGCTCTCATCGTGACAAAAATGGGTTTTTCCCTCCCGGCAACATTAAGCTACTCATCGTTACAGTGGTTATTGCCCGAGCTTGCGTTGGCTGACACCGTACATTTTGTTGCGGAGCCTCCAGTGCTTGTTTTGCATAGCGAGACTGACGAAGAATTAGCTGATCGCGTTGCTGCGGCTCTGTCTCGTTTGGGATTGAGCTGGCAGGCACAGGCCGTATCAAATACAGCGGCATATAACGATTTGCCCCTTTACCAAAATGCGGATGCGGTGCTGACTCTTATTGTGCCGGCAGGTGGCGAAGTGCCTTCGGAGCTTATGGCAACGCTTGCGCAATGGAATGTCGAGTTGCGAGGCCTGCGCCGGCTGTCCCTCAATGGTCCGGGTCAGGAGTTGGCACTTGAGCTGTATCTGGATGATTGGGCACGCTTGGCTGGTCGTCGTGAAGCGCTTCAGGAACTGGCGACGCGCTGGGAAGTGGATCTGATGCTCGCGCCGAGCGACAGCAAGCGTCCTCGCCGGCGGTTGATCGCTTTTGATATGGATTCAACGCTGATTCAGTGCGAAGTTATTGATGAGCTTGCCCGTCGTGCAGGTGTGGGCGATGAGGTTGCCGCGGTCACAGCCAGCGCCATGCGCGGTGAGCTCGATTTTCGCAGCAGTTTTCGTGAGCGCATGAGTAAGTTGCGGGGCTTGCATGCCTCCGAGATTCACGAGGTTAGTGCCCATCTACCGCTTATGCCCGGCGCTCGTTCGTTGCTGCGTACCCTGCGCTCGCAGGGTCACTACACGGTAATTTTATCCGGGGGCTTTGATTACTTCGCGAAGCAGGTACAGACTCGAATTGGCGTTGATGAAGTTCATGCCAATCAGCTGCAAATTGTCGATGAGCAGCTAAGCGGCGAAGTAAACGGTGAGATTGTCGACGGTGAGCGTAAGGTTCTCTTGCTCACTGAGATAGCGCAGCGCGAAGGTTTTGATCTTAGGGATACCGTTGCTGTAGGTGACGGAGCAAACGACTTGCCAATGTTGGCTGCAGCGGGTTTAGGTGTTGCCTTCCACGCCAAGCCACTGGTGCGCAAAACCGCTCCTTGCGCGGTTAGCTACAGCACCCTTGAGGGTTTGCTGTATTTGCTGGGCGTCCCCCGAGGGGGCCTGTTAGATATCAGTCCAGATTGAATCAAACGTGGCGGTGGGTAGCTGCTCACGTTTCGAGCTCTCAATATCATCGTCCAGCTGGCGCAGATACTCAAAGTCCATCTGACTGAAATAGCCTGTAGACGAGACCTGGCGTTTGAGTTTCACCAGCGCGGAATCCTCTTCGCGAGTGACCGTAATGCGCTGCCCCTCCTTAAACACCATACGCGGTACTACCAGGGTGTGTGCCTGGCCAACCAGAGGGATCTCGGGCAGCAGTAGCACCCTGATGGGCTTTGACAACTCGCCATCGGGCATCTTGATTTGTGCAGCATAGGCACCGGCCCGGGGGCTGATGAGCTCAAGTCCCAATAGCGTGGGAGCATGTTTTACCTGACTGACCCAGCGGATGACGGCCACAGTCCAGTCCGCCTGCTCCATTTCTTCTTCACGCATGCAAACGAGGTCGCCGATGTGGATGCCATCAGGTGGGTCAGTCCACTCGACACAATAGCCACCTGGGCTTGTGTTAGTCGTTTTCACGGAGTAGACCGTGTGACGAATGGGTTTTGTGGATTGAGCGGCCTGCTCCTCGTCAAGGCTGGAGAATTTGTCCGCATCTACGCCAAGGTCTAACTCTTCATCGGGTGCGTGTTCGTCGATCTCATCGTCCGAATTTGCCTGCTGCCATTTGTCACCGTGACTCGCCGGGCTCAAGAACGGGTTCTGTTGCTCCATGGCAAACTGGGTTTCGTCGTACTGTGAGCCATGGAAGACCTCTTCGAGACTGCGCTCACCAGCGACAAAATAATGCACGTTGCTCAGGCCTGTGGCGATGTGCAGGGTGCTTCGGGACTGTTGCCGATTAAAGTTACGTTGACTGATTTCTCCCAAAGATTTGACCAGATGCTCCAAAAGATTGGTATCCAGCCGTGTTTCCCGGTCAAACTCGATGGTCCGCAAGCCCTGGGTGCCCCGGGACTTCTTGAGTTCTTCAAGATGCGCGATCAGGGCCTTGGTATTGATGTAGCGAAACTGCGTGCTGCCTCGCCGCACCAGAAGTTCCGAGAATGCCGGGGCCTGATCACTCAACATATCTACGGCGAACAAGCCCTCGCCAAGCTCCGGATCCTGCAATTGGGCAAGGTCTCGCCATTCCTGAAAAGCGCGGTAGGCACCGGTAATGTCGTGCTGTCGCAGCTGGTTGGGCTTTGAGCAGGCCAAGAGCAGGGCTGGGAGGTATTCCTGCGCGATGTTGCTGCGTGTGCCTCTGAGACTGTCCTCCACCGGTAGTCGGGCGAGCTGTTGCCTCTCGCTCAGCGAGTACAGCTGATGCAGACCCGCCCAGCCATTGAGTTCCACAGGCTGATACAGAATGTAAGCGACGAGAATGCGCTGCCCTGACAGGGTCATCGCACGATGTAAGGATTCGCAGGCCAGCTTGGCAGGATTCATGCCGGTGACGCTGCTATTGTCTTTGATCGTGTGTACGGCAGATATGGTGTAGCCCGCCGCTGCCAGCGAGCAAAGGTCCGTAATCAGATCCGCCTGAATCTGCTTGTCGTTATCCAGAATGATGGGCTGGTTCAAGCACCCGCGGATCAGTGCCGTTAGCACTGTATCCAGGGGTGTGCGCAGCACCTCAAGTAGCTCAAAGCGTTCCTGCGGAGGCAGTGCCACCCGATTGAGCTCGGATATCGCATTGCGAAGGTTAGATCCCGCCCGCAAAGGGCTGCCCAGAGGCAATTCCCGAGCCCAACTTTCCACGGCCTCAACGTTGCAATCGAACAAGCTGCAGCGCTCGAGATCCTGCTGCGGAAGACGCAGGCCTGAATGTTTTATCGGCGTCATGGCGCCCAGTCCTTATTTGCCGGGTGCGAATTTCCCTGAGCATAGCTCAACTGCGGGGTTTGGCGCTAACTTCAAACACTGATTTTGCAAACTCGGTGCGGTATCATCGCGCGCGTTTATCATCAGGGGTGCACAGGTATGGCCAATTACTCAACCAATGAATTTCGCTCTGGCCTCAAGGTAATGCTGGATGGGGACCCCTGCAGCATTCTTGACAATGAGTTCGTCAAGCCAGGGAAGGGCCAGGCCTTCAACCGGGTGCGTATGCGCAACCTCAAAACCGGTCGTGTCTGGGACCGAACCTTTAAGTCGGGCGAAAGCCTCGAAGGCGCCGATGTCATGGACATCAGTATGGAGTATCTCTATACCGACGGTGAGTTCTGGTTTTTTATGGAGCCCAACACCTACGAACAATACCAGGCGGATGCCGCTGCGGTGGGCGACACACAGAAGTGGCTCAAGGAGCAGGAAGCCTGTGAAGTGACGCTCTATAACGGCACACCTCTTTCGGTAACGCCTCCCAACTTTGTGGAGCTGGAGATCACTGAGACCGATCCAGGCCTCAAGGGAGATACGGCCCAGGGTGGCAGTAAGCCGGCAACGCTCAGTACTGGCGCCGTTGTTCGCGTGCCTTTGTTTATCTCTCAGGGTGAAGTGATTCGCGTAGACACCCGCTCTGGAGAATATGTCGCCCGCGCGAGCAAGAGCTGATATGAGCGACTGGCGGCCGGGGTCCACCCGTGCCGCATTGCAGGCCCGGGGCGAAATTTTCGCGCTGCTGCGACATTTTTTTGCCCAAAAGCAGGTTCTTGAAGTCGATACCCCGCTGCTGTCTCGATTCGGTGTCACTGACCCGTCCATAGAACCGCTTAGAGTGTTGCCATCTTCTGCAGAGGCGTCGTCGATGTTTCTGCAAAGCTCTCCGGAATTTGCCATGAAACGGTTGCTGGCTGCCGGCAGCGGGCCTATTTATCAACTGGGCAAGGCTTTTCGCGATGGTGAAATCGGCGCAAAGCACAACCCGGAGTTCACGCTCTTGGAGTGGTACCGCCCGGGTTTCACTCTCCAGCAACTGATGAGTGAAGTCGGAGAATTGGTCTGCGAATGCCTTGACCGCGACCGTTGGGACATCATTAGCTATAGAGCGCTGTTTGAAGAGGTGCTATCTGTTGATCCCTGGACAGTCACGGTGGCACAGCTCAAGGAGCTTGCTGCAAAGCAGCTGGATATTGGGCAACTCGAGCTTGATCACGATGGCTGGTTGGATCTTCTCATGAGTCACGTGTTGGAGCCGGTGCTTGCTCATCAAGGTCTGCAGTTTGTGTGTGACTACCCTCCGTCTCAAGCGGCTCTGGCGCGCTGCAGCGTTCGTAACGGTCAAACGGTCGCTGAACGCTTTGAGCTTTATGTGGACGGTATTGAGCTGGCCAATGGCTATCGTGAGCTTCTTGATGCGAAGGAGTTGATGGCGCGCGCGGCCAGCGACAACGAGCGCCGGCAGTTATCCGGGCAGGAGCCGCGCGTTCTGGATTCCCGGTTGGTGGACGCGATGCTGGAAGGCTTGCCCGACTGCAGCGGTGTTGCTCTGGGAGTGGATCGTTTGCTTATGGCCAAGCTGGGTGCAGACCGCCTGTCGGCTGTGATGCCCTTCGATTGGACGCGGGCCTAGCCGCATCGGTTTTGCGGTTTATTTCGGTTCTATACCCAAAATTGCCGGGCCGTAGGCCTCGAGGAACTCTTTGGGAAGCCGTCGGGGTTTGCCAGAGCTGATTTCGATACAAGCGAAGCGAACCTCTGCGCGGAGCAAGGTTGCCTCGTCTCGCACTCTGCGTACTTGAAAGTGCCGGGTCATGGTTAATCGCTTATCCCAATGCGTAATCCAGGTCGCGGTGTCGATTTCGTCGTCAAGATGCGAAGCCTTCAGATACCGGTAGTTTCCCTCTACAACCGCCATGGCGCGATCGAGCCTGTGGTAAGCGTCGATATCCATGCCAAGGCTGGCCGAATGCTCCCAGGCGCATTCTTCACACCAGCGTACGTAGATGGTGTTGTTGGTGTGCTGCAAGGCGTCTACGTCCGTTGCTTCGACGCGGGTACGGCGCACAAAAGGTTCTGCATAGTCCCAATCATTGCTCACGGTTAATTCCTAGGCAGCTGTTGCTACCGGGTCCGCCTCTAGCGGCTCCAGGGGCTTCTGGGCAATGCCGCTCACCCCATAAGCAATCGCGATGAGCGGACAGGCAATGTTAAAGATCGCAAAAGGTGCATAAACCACGGTGGCGACTCCAAGGGTTGCCGACATATAGGCGCCACAGGTGTTCCAGGGAATTAGCGCCGATGTGATCGTCGCGGAATCTTCCAGCGTTCTTGAGAGGTTAAGAGGTGACAGTCCGTACTCTTTGTAGGCGTCACGGTACATACGACCCGGTAGTGCCAGAGCCATGAACTGATCGGCGGCAAGGACATTGGTGGAAACGCAGGTTGCTACGGTCGTAGCCACCAAGGAGCCCGTACCCTTGACCATGCGCAGCGCCCGCTGCAGCCAATAGGCGAGAATGCCAGTTCGCTCGAGAATCCCGCCAAAGCCAAGAGCACAGATGATCAGCCATACAGTGTTCATCATACTGCTCATACCACCTTTACTCAGAAGTGCATCCAGAAACTCATTGCCGCTGTTGGATTCATACCCCGCAAACAGAGCGATCCAAACGCCCTTAATCAGTGCAACACCCTTGGGAAGCTCGCTGTCCCCCGCCAAACCTTGCACCACATCTGGCTGAAAGATCAGCGCAAAGGCGCCGCCGGCCAGAGCGCTGATGAGAATCGCGGGATAAGCGGGGAATCGCTTGTAGACCAAAAACAGCATGAGCAGCAACGGCAGCAGTAGATGAAGGCCAATGTTGAACTCAATCTGCAGACTGTTTTGCAGCGCTTCGATCTCCTGAGGAGTTGACGCGTCCCCTCCGCCAATGAGAGCAAACACCAGTAGGGCGATAGCAAAGCTGGGTACCGTAGTCCAGAGCATGTGTCGAATGTGTTCAAACAGATCAACGCCGGCGACGGCGGAGGCCAGATTTGTGGTGTCGGACATGGGCGATAGTTTGTCACCAAAGTAGGCGCCGGAGATGATGGCGCCCGCAGCGATGGCAGGTGACAAGTCAAAGCTCCCGGCAATCCCCATAAGGCCAATGCCCAGGGTTCCGGCCACCGTCCAGGAGCTACCGACGCTGATGGCCACAATGGCGCAGATCAGCGCGCTGGCAGCATAGAAAATCTGAGGGTTCAGGATCTGCACACCGTAGTAAATCATGGTGGGAACGGTGCCCGAGAGTATCCAGGTGCCAATGAGCATGCCGACGACGAGGAGGATCAGAGTCGGACCCAGCCCAACACCAATGCCATCGATGATGCCCTCCTGCGCTTCGCGCCAGCGAACGCCTGTGTGTTGCCCCACGAGCGCCGCAATCCCGGTAGCGAGCACCAGGGCGATTTGATTGGCACCGTAAGAAGCGTCGGAGCCAAACAGGAATACTGAAAGAGCCAACATGGCGATGAGCATCACGATGGGTGCTGCTGCCAGCGCCGGCGTTAGTTGATTGTTGTGGTGCTGCGTTGAGCTCAAAACGGGTTCACCTGCCAGAAAAGACTGTGAGCATGCCGCAAAAGGCTGCGGGGGTACAGGGAGTGCGCTATAAACGCAGCCAGATGCTGGGGTGTTAAGTACACTGCGTGGGAACACCATCGGCCAAGGACAGGAACCAGAGTGAAAGATAATCGGCGCGCTTTGCTTCTGGGCCTTTCTGCCGTGTTGTTATGGTCTACCGCAGCCACGGCTTTCAAACTGGCTTTGGCCGAGCTCACGGTGTTGCAGTTACTGTGTGTGGCCATATGGGTATCAGCCACTGCGCTACTGGGCACGCTCGCCTGGCAGGGCCGCATAAACGTACTTTGGCAAAGTTTGCGCAGCACGCCCCTGATATTTTTGGGTATGGCTTGCCTCAATCCTCTTTTGTATTACTGCATTCTCCTGGCTGCCTATGATCTTCTGCCGGCCCAGCAGGCCCAGACCATTAACTACACCTGGGCGATTATGCTGGCATTACTCTCAATTCCAGTTCTGGGCCAGCGGCTTGCTGCCCGGGACTGGCTGGCGATTGCGCTCGGTTATATGGGTGTGGTTGTTATCGCAACAGAAGGAAATCCTTTGTCGCTGCAGTTCACCAGCGGTGTCGGAGTCCTGCTGGCACTGAGCAGTACTTTGGTCTGGGCAGTGTTCTGGCTGCTCAGTGCGCGCAGTGAAGAGGATCCGACCATCTCCCTGGCGGCCTATTTTGTTTGCGCTGCCCCACTGGCACTGCTGCTTTGTCTGGGTATCGGGGGAGGGCTTCCTGCCCCTGGCAAAGGGCTACTCAGTGCCGTCTACGTGGGCCTTTTTGAGATGGGATTTACCTGGCTGCTTTGGTCTACCGCTTTGCGCGCTGCTACGAACGTATCCCGGGTCGGCAATCTGATTTTTTTGTCGCCGATGCTGTCGCTGGTGTTTATAGGACTGATCCTGGGCGAAAGTATTCACCCGGCGACGGTAATAGGCTTGGCGTTGATTCTACCGGGGATAGTTTTACAGCAGCGCAGCGGCTCTCAGGACAGCTGAGGGCGCTTGTCGGAGTTCTGGTGCTGAGGCCGATCAGGCGCTACGGTAGCCGGGCTTGGCAAATGCGATCTGCACCGTGCCAATAATCCTCTCGCGAAAACCGCCTTCGCAGTAGCAAAGGTAAAACTCCCACATGCGGATAAAGCGGTCATCAAAGCCCATCTCGCGAACTTCCTCGAGACGCTCCATGAAGCGTTTTCGCCAGTGCGCCAGGGTCAGGGCGTAATCGGCGGTGATGTCACGCAAATGCACCATTTGTAGATTGCTGTCTTTGGCGATGTGCTTGGCAATTACCTCCAGTGAAGGAAGGCAGCCGCCGGGGAATATGTAGCGCTTGATGTAGTCCACAGAGCGCCTTGCCTGTTCGTAGCGATCATCACTGATGGTGATAGCCTGAATGACCATTTTTCCATCGTCCTTGAGCAACTTACTGCAACACTGAAAATAGCTGCTGTAAAAGTCGTGACCTACGGCTTCGATCATCTCTACGGATACCAGCTTGTCATACTGGCCAGTGAGTGCACGGTAGTCTTCGCAAAGCAGGGTAATGCGGTCCTCAAGACCCAACTCGGCAACTCGCGCCTTGGCGTAATCGAACTGCTCCTGAGAAATGGTCGTGGTGGTGACCTTACAGCCGTAGTGCGTTGCTGCGTGGATCGCCATCCCGCCCCAGCCGGTCCCAATCTCCAGAAGGTGGTCCTCAGGCTTGAGATCCAGCTGACGGCACAGCTCATCCAATTTATCCACCGCAGCTTTTTCGAGGGTGTTCTCGCGGCGTTCAAAAACAGCGGCGGAATACATCATGGTGGGATCTAGAAACAGGCGGAAAAAATCATTTCCAAGGTCGTAGTGCGCAGAAATATTGCGTTTGGAACCTTCATGGGTGTTGCGATTCATGAAGTGGGCGATTTTTAGCGCCAGCTTGGTATACCAGTGCTGTTTTGACTCTACCGATTCCATGGTCTGCATATTGGCACTGAAAAGCCGTGTGACTTCTGTGAGGTCCGGAGTGGACCAGTCACCGTCAATATAGGCCTCGCCTGCTGCCACCGTGCCGCCGATAAGGACTTTTGCGTAGGCAGCACGATTGTGCATTACGATTTCTGCGCGGGGACCGTCGCTCTCGGGGTCGCCAAAGTGGTGGGTATCCTCACCATCGTGAATAGTCACGCAGCCAACTCTTATGTGCGACAAGGCCTGCAGCAGGAAATGCCGCGCAAGTTCTGCTCGGTTGCGAAACGTCTTCGCTTGGGGCAGTAGGGGAATCCTGCTGACACTGACTTCGTTCATTGCTGTGCTCCAGATTGAAGGCTGGTTCCGGGATGTGGGTGATAAGGAATGCGTTTGATAAAGAGTTTGAGCGCTTGCCAGTAAATTGCGCCCGCTACTTTAACGGTCATTAAGGGGAATCGCCACAGTATGCTGCGCAGCGCAGCACCGGTGATAGGTTCCGCGCTCAGGGACAGCGTGGCGTCAAACACCCGGCCCTTTTCGTTGTGATTTTCGAGATGGATCGCCAGACGTTCCCCCGGGGTGTTGCTTCGCCAGGAATAGCGCATGTCCATGGGATTAAAAGGCGACACATGAAATGTCTTGTCAAAGTCCTGACGCAATACGCGTTGCCCGGGCTGTGCCGACAAAACGTAGCTGTGGCGCTCATTCCATGGTGTGTTGGTAACCTCAGCGACCAGGTACTCCAGCTGGGTTTCGTCTTCGTTGAAGCAGTAGTAACAAATGATTGGATTCATCTGCACAGCGAAATAACGCATGTTGGCCAATAAGTAGATGGGGCCCTGATGCTCCACGCCGGTTTCTTCGTGGATACGACGCCGCACTTCCTCGTTTAAGGGTTTTTCCGGGTCGCCCAGAAAGTCTTCGCGACGAAAGCTCGCCAGGGCAAAGCGCGAGCGCGACCAGAGGCGATTTAGCTTCAGCACAGCGTCGACTTCGTCCAGGTGTAAATAAGGCATGAACACGCGGTACTTAAAGGCGTGTTCACGAGGGAGATGCCGCCGATGCCGCAGCGTCCCGATGTACAGACGGGACTTCATGCGGCGGCGCGAGTCTGCTTATTCATTGCTTCGGCCACTCGAAGCGCACTGACCACACCGTCTTCATGGAAGCCGTTATGCCAGTAGGCGCCGCAAAACCAGGTGTTCTGCTGACCATTGATATCGGCCCAGCGCTTTTGTGCGGCCATGCCAGCGAGGCTGAATACCGGATGATCGTAAGTAAAGCGTCCAAGAATTCTATGTGGATTAATTGATGCGGTGTCATTGAGGGTCACACAAAAAGTCTCTGGGGCCGAAATGCCCTGCAGAATGTTCATGTTGTACGTTAGCACGGCCCTTGAGTCATCCACCCCGAGGCGATAATTCCAGCTCGACCAGGTTTTTCGGTTGTCCGGCAGAAGTCGCGTGTCGGTATGTAGCACGACGTCATTGGCTTGATAGGGCAGAGCACCCAGAACTTCCTGCTCTTCACTGCTCGGTGCATCGAGCATTGCCAGGGCATGATCCGAATGTGTTGCAATGACAACTTGATCAAAGCGCTGTTCGCTGCCGTTCTCCATAACCAGCGTGACCCCCGCTGAATCCCTGCGCACACGACTTATGGGGGTGCCCGTATGGATGCGTTGCTCAAAGCGACGACACAGCGGTGCGATGTATTCTCTGGAGCCGCCCTCGATCACCCGCCATTGAGGGCGGTTTGATACTGACAGCAGCCCGTGATTTTTAAAGAAGCGCACAAAAAACTGAACGGGAAACTCAAGCATGCTGGCACAGTCAGAGGACCAGATTGCGGAGCCCATGGCTATAAGGTAGTCGCGTTTGAATGCCTCGCTGTACTTTTTACGTGTCAGGTAGCTGCCAAGGCTCTCGTCGTCAGCAAGGTCTCCGGACTCAAGATCCTTAAGACTCTCTTTATTGAAGCGCAGGATGTCCCGAACCATTTTCAAAAAGCGTGGCGACACGATATTGCGTCGCTGAGCGAATAGTGAGTCCAGATTAGTGCCCGAGTATTCCAGTCCTGTGTCCTCGTCTCGCACACTAAAGCCCATGGCTGTTTCGCGACTGCTGACCCCTAATTCGTTCATCAGGGCAATAAAATTGGGGTAGGTCCAATCATTAAAAACGATGAAGCCCGTGTCGATGGCGAAGCGTCGGGTGCCGAGTTCTACATCCATGGTGGCTGTGTGGCCTCCGAGGCGTTTGTTAGCCTCGAACACGCTGACTGTGTGCTCGGCACTTAGATAGTGAGCGCACGCTAACCCTGAGATGCCTGAACCAATTACCGCTATGTGCACCTTGGGGTGACTCCTTTGCGTGATGTAGGGACTAAAATCTGTTTTTTTACACAGCGTCACCAGGTGCCGGTTTGCATTCCTGTTGTCGCAGTATTGTCCTCAAAATTACGCGCAGTTGCAGGGGCTGGATCAGCTGAGATTATCGCACGCCCGAAAGTCATCCAAACGGCGTAGAGTGGGCGTATGTACTGTTAGTCATTAAAGGGATTAGTTGTGGACGATAAGAAAAGCACGAGTCGCGACCAGAACGACGCGGTGAGAAGCATACCGACGGGGCGTCGCACAGACGAGTGGAGCGAATGTCTGGTGCTGATTGCCGACAAGCAGGATCGCGCTGCCTACACCCGGCTATTCCGGCACTTTGCGCCGCTGATCAAGGCCTTTGCCCTGTCAGGCTCAGCACTCTCGGCCACGCATGCCGACGAGTTGGTTCAGGAAGTTATGTTAAAAATTTGGCAAAAAGCGGGTGGTTTCAATCCAGAAAAGGCTGCGGCGAGTACATGGGTATATACGATTGCGCGAAACTGCCGTACGGATATGTTTCGCAGGCTGAATAAGTTCGACACGCCTTTGGCTGCGGAGGACTTTAGCCCGGATCAGGAGCATGAAGAGCCTTTCATGCAGCTTCAGAGCCGGCGTAGCGCAGATCGAATAAGGGAAATGATGAAAAATCTTCCCGCCGACCAAACGCAAATTATTGCCAAGGTCTATATGGAGGGCAAGTCGCACGCAGAGGCGGCGTCCGAGTTGGATTTACCACTGGGAACCGTGAAGTCGCGGGTCAGACTGGCCGTGCAAAAGATGCAGGTTCAGTTCGAAGTGTCTCAGGAGAGTAGATAAATGAAACAGGAACACAGGGTTAAAGAGAACACCATGGCGAAACATCATCCAGAACTGGATATTCTTATGGAACATGCGGCGGGCAGCTTGTCTTTGGCCCAATCAGCCTGCGTGTCCGCACACCTTAATTATTGTGACTGCTGCTCCCAGACAGTGCAGCGTTTACAGGCGGTAGGGGCAGCAATGTTTGAGTCCCTCGATCCGGAGCCTGTAGGCGATGCTCTTTTGGACCGCGTTTTGGCCCGGTTGGATGAAGAGCCGCCTCTGAGCTATCAGCCTGCGCAGCGCAGCGGTCAGGATGCAACACCGGCACTACTCAGTCGTTTGATGGCTGGAGATTTCTCTGATCTGGTGTGGAAAAAGGTCACTGAGGCCCTGCGTATCACACCGATCCGAACAGGCGATCCGCAGTTTGAGTTTTCTTTACTGCATATCAAGGCAGGCGGCGAAATCCCTCCTCACGACCACCGGGGATCAGAAATGACGCTGGTACTCCAGGGCGGCTTTAGTGACGATCGTGGTAGTTATCACCCGGGAGACTTCATTTATCGCAGCGCCAACGAAGTCCACGCACCGCGTGCCTTTGCTGATGAAGACTGCCTGTGTTTGGCGGTTATTGATGCCCCGCTGCGATTCACCGGCTGGAAGTATCGCTGGATGAACCCCTTCCTTCGCCTGCAGGCAGGCTAAGTAAGCGGCCCAAAGCACTCGCAGAGACCCTGTGGGGTTTCTGCAGGCAGGCCAGATTGTCAACGCTGAAGGTTATTGGGCTGCGGCAGAGAATTCCGAAGCCCACTCTCCCTGTGCTAAAGTCTTGCCCCCTCAAAAAATGGGGGCTTTGAAGGCGCTAGGGAGTTGACCCGCCAGCGCACCGAGAACTGACAGAAACAGGGTAAAAAAACATGCAGTTAGCTGTCCCTAAGGAACTCTACCCGGGCGAGAACCGGGTGGCGATGACGCCAGACACGGCAAAAAAGTTAGTCCGCCTGGGCGCCACCATACAAATCGAAGCGGGTATGGGTGTTGGTAGCGGATTTCAAGATAGCGAGTACAGCGAAGTAGGAGCCCAGATCGTCACAGATCGAGCGGCCCTCATAAGCTCCGCCGATATGTTGCTTCGTCTTCGCAAGCCGGAGCTTGAAGAGATACCGCAGATGAAGCGCGGTTGCATTCATATCAGCTATCTCGACCCCTTTAACGAGCATGCCTTGGTGCGTGCATTCGCCGAAGCTGGCGTGACTGCCATCAGCATGGAAATGATCCCCCGCTCTACGCGCAGCCAAAAGATGGATGCCCTGAGCTCGCAGGCCAACCTCGCCGGTTACGTGATGGTGATGCTGGCAGCGATGCGCCTACCGCGTATCTTTCCTATGATGATGACGCCCGCAGGCACACTCAAGCCAGCCAAAGTGTTCATCATTGGAGCGGGTGTTGCCGGTCTTCAGGCCATTGCGACAGCAAAACGTCTTGGAGCGAAGGTTACGGCTTTTGACACCCGCCCGGTTGTTGCCGAGCAGGTGCAGTCGCTGGGTGCAACGTTTCTTGAAATTGATCTGGGTGATACCGGTCAGACCTCCGATGGCTACGCCAAAGAGCTGACTCCCGAGCAAATTCAGAAGCAGCAGGATGCCCAGGCGGCAGTTATCGCCGAATCCGACGTGGTTATCACCACAGCGCAGGTCTTTGGCCGCAAGCCACCGGTGATCGTTCCCAGGTCCATGGTCGAGGGCATGCAGCCCGGAGCCGTAGTGGTGGATATGGCGGCAGAAACCGGCGGTAACGTAGAAGGTTCCGTCCCAAATGAAGTCGTCGATATCAACGGCGTAACGGTAGTGGGCCTTGGTAACTTACCCAACTACGTTTGCCGTGACGCCTCTGTGATGTACGCAAACAACCTCTTCAACCTGGTGGAAGACACCTGGGACAAAGAAGCAGGCGAGTTTGTACTGAACATGGAAAACGATATTTTGCCCGGTTGCGTGATTACGCACGATGGCGCTGTCGTTAACGAGACCATCAAGAACATTCTGGCGGGGGATGCCTGATCATGGATGCGATATTCCTGACGTTTATTTTAATGTTGTCGATATTTCTCGGCTTCGAATTGATTACCAAAGTACCCGCAACGCTGCACACCCCGCTTATGTCCGGGGCAAATGCGATCTCGGGCATCACCGTTGTTGGCGCCATAGCGCTGGCGGGTAACGGGCAGCAGGACCTTGCGAATTGGCTGGGTGCGGGCGCAGTGGCTCTGGCTTCTATTAATGTCGTGGGCGGTTATATGGTGACTGACCGAATGCTGGCGATGTTCAAGAAGAGAGGGGGCTGATTGTGGACGTTTCTCCTTTTGTAACTGAGTTGGCTTATGTTGTCTCCGCAGCACTGTTTATCTACGGACTGAAGCTGCTGGGCTCCGCTGCGACTGCGCGTCGGGGTAACACGATATCGGCTGTTGGTATGCTTTTGGCCATCGTTGCTGCACTCCTCGATCAGGGGATTGTGGAGTATCAGTGGATTTTTGCCGGCTTCATTGTAGGCGGTGCCATTGGTGCGGCGGCCTCACGCCTTGTTCAGATGACCTCCATGCCGGAAATGGTGGCGCTGTTCAACGGTTTTGGTGGTCTTGCCAGTCTTCTGGTCGGTGCTGCCGCTATCAGTGCGGACGCGGGTTTGTTCACACTGGTAACAATTGTGTTGTCCATTCTCATTGGTGGTGTGACCTTTACCGGCTCATTGATTGCCTACGGCAAACTGAGCGAAAAGATCTCCAGCGCCGCAGTGCAGTTCAGTGGTCAGCAGGTTGTTAACAGCGTTATTGTGGTCGCCATTTTTGTCAGCGGTTACATGTTCACCCAGAATCCCGAAACGCCACTTTGGCTATTTGTGATGATCGGCCTGTCGCTCGCTTTTGGCATCATGGCCGTGATCCCCATCGGTGGCGCAGATATGCCGGTTGTGATCTCGCTGCTGAACTCCTACTCGGGCCTGGCGGCCTGTGCTGCGGGTTTTGCGATCAACAACAATATTCTGATCGTTGCAGGCTCACTGGTAGGTGCTTCGGGCATCATCCTTACGCAAATCATGTGTAAAGCCATGAACCGCTCATTGTCCAATGTGCTGTTTAGTGGCTTTGCAACCGTGAGCAATGAAGAGACTGTGGTCGAAGGCGAAATCAAGCCTATCTCCGCCGAAGATGCCTATTACATCCTCGAAGCGGCGACAAATGTTGCGATTATCCCGGGCTACGGAATGGCCGTTGCACAGGCCCAGCACGTGGTCAAAGAGCTCACCGAGCTGCTCGAAAAGAACGGCGCGGAGGTCAGTTTTGGCATCCACCCGGTGGCAGGTCGTATGCCGGGTCATATGAATGTACTGCTTGCTGAAGCGGATGTTCCCTATGACCAGTTGCTGGAAATGGATGAGATTAATCCACGTATGGAAAACATGGACGTAGCGATTGTCATCGGCGCTAACGATGTAGTGAATCCTGCGGCCCGTGATGTGGAGTCCTCTCCCATCTACGGTATGCCTGTGATCAACGTGGATCAGGCGCGCACGGTATTTGTACTCAAGCGATCTATGGCTTCGGGCTTTGCTGGCATCGAGAATCCGTTGTTCTACAAGGACAACACACGCATGCTGTTTGGTGACGCCAAGGAATCTATTGGCAGCCTTGTTCGAGAGCTGGGAAATAGCTGAGCTTGATTGGCGCTCCCGGGTCTGTCCCGGGAGCCAGCTTGCTCACATTGTGCTCCCCCGTTAGGCTTGCTCGCTCAATCTTCGGCTAGTGGTGACTTCCATGGCGGTCAGTCAGGCTCGATCGGCATCTGCCAAATCGCGCAGTAATAATTCAGGTCCAGAACCCATGGACCTTCAGGCCTTCGCCGATCAACATCAAAACGACGTCTCCGAAGCGCCTATGCTGGCGGCTCTGCGAGCTGAGCACCGGCACATCGCGAGTGTTCTTGCACTTTTATCTGATCATTTGAACGCCATCGAACGCAGCGAGTTGGTCGATACACATGTGATCTATGAAATTATGGACTACATGGTGACCTGGCCGGATCGCTTTCATCACCCTCGGGAAGACTTGATTTACAGTTATGCGGCCGATGTTGACCAGCGACTTGCACAAGACCGTCGACGTCTTGAGAAAGATCATGATCATATGCTTCGCAATGGCCGGGAGCTGCTGCAGGCCGTGGAAGATTGGCGTCGGGGTGATCTGAGCGGATCTGAGGTGGTGCGACTGGGTCGGGAGTATGTTCAGGCCTCCTACGGACATATGAGTTTCGAGGAGCAGGAAGTGTTTCCAGTGATCGATGCGGTTCTGACCCATGCTGACTGGCGGGAGCTATCCGCAGACGATCAACTCAAGCCTGTGGGTGATCCGGTCTTCGGGCGCCGGGTTCAGCGTGAGTTTCGCAATATGGCGCGTAAGCTGCGTCGTAGCCTGCGCCGCGGGGTTGAGCGACAGGCGGTAGCCGAGTGGGTGAGTATTGAATCTCTGTTTGAAGCCTACGAAGTGCTGAGTATGGCGAATCAAAGTGGACGCGCGATCACCCGAGATCAGTTTATGACAGGGCTGCGGGAGTCCAGCTACATTGTTCTCGATGAACCCCTAAAGTCACCGCTGCTGTGCGCCGCAAACAATGCCCGCCTGACCCTTCAGTGGCTGGATGAAATTCAGGGTGTTTACCGCGACGCGGTGTCCGATCTAATGCGGGTTAATGACGAGCGCAAGGATCGCTTGCGTCTTCTGCGCCGGGCTGGGCGTCCTGGCTAGTAACTGGCACGATCTGACGCGAGATGGCGTTAGTGCAACTCTACATGGTCGGTAAGTACCGGCGCCGCATCCAGGTCCTCGGCATCCATCATCAGGGCGATGCGTTCTAGCGAAGAGACCAGTTGATATTGTTCCCAACGGGGAAGAGCCTCAAAACGACGGGAAAAACTCTCCTGCAAAGGCTTGGGTGCCTCGATTAAAACCTCACGGCCGGCATCAGTAAGAGAGACGTGCACTCGTCGCTTGTCCACACTGCTTCGCTCGCGCTTAAGCAGCTCCCGATCCTCCAGCTTGGATACGATTGCCGTTATCGTTGCCTGACTCAAGCTCACTGCGTTGGCGACCTCAGTTGCTGTCAGGCCGTCGTTGGCATTGACGGCCCGAAGAACCATTAGCTGTGGTGCAGTAATGCCCACGGATCGTCCCAACTTACGGGAATGAATACTGGTCGCACGCAATATGCGGCGAAGGGATACAAGCACGTCATCAAGTAAGTCTGCCATCAGTGAAAATCCGATCTCTTTACTGCGCTTGGTAGTCGAGCGCGCGTTGGAGTGGGCTTAGCCACGGTGCGTAATTCTGCCACTGCTCAACTGAATCGCGAAATAGTGGTTGGCGAACCTGTTCTGACGAGGGAGTGCGGACGGGGCGGTCATTTTCGTAAAAGCGCAAACAGCGTTCTTCAAAGGGTAACCCCAGAAAATCGAGCAGCCTGCGAAGCTCCCCTTCGAAATCCTCGAGTAATGCTTCATGTTGTAAGCGATGGATGCTTCCCGGGAGTACCGAGTTCCAGTGGTCCATGAGGCGCTCGTACTGTCGGTAATAGTGTCCAAGATCTGAAAGCTCGTAGCTAAACTCCTGCCCTTCGGCAAACAGCTGCTTGAAGTTGCTAAAGCAGCAGGCCATGGCCTCTCGCCGAGCGTCGATTATTTTTGCCTCGGGGAGTATGAGCTTGATCAGTCCAATGTGTCGAAAATTATTTGGCATTTTGTCGATAAAGAATGGAGCATCGCCACGGTGTACGCGGGTCTCTTGTATAAAGTCCTTGCCGAGTTGCTGGAGTGATTCGGCGCTGAGGTCCGCCAGAATATCCGGGTAACCGACACCGTCACCGTCTTTGTTGCGTTGGCGGCGCAGCCGCTGGGCAAGGGAGAGTATGTTTGGGAGCTCCCGGGTGCCATCCACCTGGCTGTGAGTGGCAAGAATCTGCTCCAGCAATGTGCTGCCGGCCCTGGGCATCCCAACAATAAAGATGGGGTCGGCAGCCTCAAAGCCCAAGCCCGTCTGAGCGCGGACAAGCTCAGAGCTGACGGTCGCGCACTGAGCATCCACCTCCCGTTCAAAACTTTCACTGCGATAGTTTAGCTGTGCCTTCTTCAAGCTATTTGCCGCGGCGTAATGCTCAAAAGATCGTTCGTACTCTTTTCGGTCTTCAAAGGCTTTACCCAGAGCAAAGGCCAGATAAATACGATCAAGTAGCTGGGGATTACCAGCCAGTTGTGCACCCATGGTTTCAATCTGCGCGTCACTGAAGCTGTAGGTCTTTAAGTTAGCCAGGGCATACCAGGCCTCACCGCCACCTTGCGGCGCCATACAGGCTGCTTCGTAAGAGACAATCGCTTTTGTGCCAGAACCAAGGGTCTTTAGCGCGTGCCCTTTGGACGTGAGGGTGATGGCGTCGCCGGGCAACTTTTCAAGGATTCGGTCAAAGCCCTCTATGGCCTCGTCGTAGTGGCCCAGTTGCAGGAGCTCGATGGCTCTGAGGGATTGAAACTGGAGGTTCTCTGGCGCGCTTTGGAGCAGCAAATCGGCTTGCTTAAGTGACTCCTCGAAACGCTGGCGTTTACTCAGTACCCGGATCAGGTCAATGCGTAGAGCGATGTCCCCGGGTTTGAGCTCGCAGGCACTTTCAAGAAGAAAGTTTGCCTCTTCCAGGGCACCCAGACGTGAGCCGATTTCGGCCAGAAGCCGCATACCCTCGGTGTGCTGGGGCGATTGCATGAGAAACTGCCGGCAAAGTTGCTCGGCTTTGAGTATTCGTCCCTGGGCCAACAAGTCGGTAACCGCCAGCAGTGGCTTTGGCAGCTCTTCTACACGATGGAGTTGGGCCGCAGTAATGCGCGCTTCGGGCTCTCTGCCGGTGCTGCGAAGTAGTGCCAGGCGCTGACGGTAGCTGGCCACCAGTGCCGGATTGGCTCGCAGTGCTTCACCGTAGGCATCTATGGCCGCGGTGGCGTCTCCAGTATCGCGGTAGAGGTGAGCTTGCTCCTGAAGTGCCCGGCCATTACCGGGCTCCATAGCCAGAAGCTTGTGCAGATACTCCTGCGCGGATGCAAAAGAGCGACTCATGCGAGCACACACCGCCGCAAAGTAGAGAGCGTCGCTGTGCTCGGGGTCTCGTTGTAGTTGAGTTTGGAGTAGCTTCAGCGCGTCAGAAATCTTGCCTTTGCGCATGAGCTCCTGGGCTTGAATGCTAACTGGTGCCTCTGTGGCTCCGGGAGAAGTTGCGCCCGGCGATGATGCCGGGCGCTCTGACTCACTCAAAGTTCCAGGTAAAGCGCACACCGCCGGTGAGAGGGCGCGCCAGAGTGACCCGGTTGCGGTCGTTAACAAAGTTGTTGGACAATTCCGCGGCCTCGTTCGTGAGGTTGTCGACGTACACTTCTGCAGTCCACTGGGTGTTAGACACGCCAGCAGTAAAGCCCAGCATCATCCAGGAGTCCAGCGTCTGCCGATTGATCGCGATGATGTCGCTGAAGGACTCATCGGAGTAGGCTAAATGTGGCATGACGTGGGCGCGCAGACCATTGTTAAGGTCCCAGTTGTAGCGGGCGCGAATGGTGGCTTGCAGCTCTGGAGCAAATGCCAGTGAGTCGCCTTTACGCACATCGTTGGTGGGCGTGAGGACCTCGGTTATCTCGGTGTCCAGCATCGAGAAAGACCCGGAAACCACCAGTCCTGGCAGAGACGCCGGAGCCCAATCCACAGACCCCTCAAGACCGAGTACCTCGGCATTGGCAGCGTTGTCCGAGAAGAACAGGTTAGTAATGCTTGGGTCGAAAATCGTGGTCTGGAGTCGCTCAATATCGATAAAGAACAGGCTGCCGTTGAAACGTAGAGACTGATCCAGGAGGTCGAGCTTCCAACCCAGCTCATAGTTGGTCACGTCGTCCGTATCCAGGGCAAAAGGAACCTGATAGCCGTTGGGACCGGCTGCGCCGCCAGGGCGGTTCAGCAGTCCGGGGCGGAAGCCTTCGGACAGCGTCACAAACCAGAGCTGGTCCTGGTTTGGTGTATAGGCAAGGCTCACCTTGCCTATAACGCCGTCAGTTTGCGCCTTGGTCGGCGCGTCGCGTAGCGCCGCTGCAACCTGTGCAGGCGCTTCGTCAATATTGTCCAGCGTGTAGGTTAGCTGCGCGTCTGGATTACAGGTGCCGCGGAATGTGATTTGACCATCGCCGTTGTACAGATCCGAGATGTCTGTACCGAAGGAGTTGGAATCCGGCTGGAACAAGTTACAGAATGACGCGTTGGCGCTGCCTTCCAGTCCTACTTCGATGTCGTACCAGCGTGCCCCTACCGTCAGTGCAAAGCTGTCGGTCAAATCCATGGTGACTTCACCAAAGACACCCATTTGCTCGTCGGTGCGGCGTACATCATTGCGGAAAATCACGCCGTCCGGAAACGGACCCTCATCTGAAATATAGCCGGTGGTGAACGGGAAGTTAGGCGAGAACCCGGTTTGAACGCCGTATCCGTCAATCCGTGTTGATCCCGGGTAGGTGAAGTCGTTGCGCTCAGTAAGCGTCAGATCGCTGTAGAAAGCGCCAACAGTCGCGCGAATGCGACGATCTTCTGCTGTGTTGAGGCGGATCTCATGGGTGGAGACTTCGGTTTCGGTTTTACTGTTTACAAACAGGTCCGGAGCCTGGCAAGTGCCGCTGGGCGCCGCATCACCGGGATAAGATACGGAGCTGTCGCAGATGTAGTAGGGCAGATACTGACCCACAAACAGGTAGTCGGAATAGTCCACCAGCTGATCTGTTTGACGGTCTGTAAAGGCGCCGGAGTACAGTACTTCAAGTTCACCTACACGCCCGGTGAGGGTCCAGGCCGTATTGCTGAACTCGTCGGAGATATTGTCCTGCTGAAAGCGAGTGATCTCGTAGTCACCCAGGTCCGGGTCAGAGAAAAACACACCATCAGAATCAAGCTGTTGTTGCATGTGTGAGACCTGAAGGTCCCAGTCAGCATTGATGGTATAGACACCGGAGAGTCGAAAACCTGCATAGGTCGTATCGTTAAAGTCGTCTTCGGTTCTGGTGCTGTTGTCTGCGTCTATGAAACTCACGCCGGACAGGTCTGCGCCGGCTTGGAAGCCTGCGCGCTGGGCGCTTACGGGTACACCATTGGCGCGCATAGTCCCTTCGGGTCTAAAGCGGGCGCTTTCGCTGGTATTAAGGGTGCCGGCCACGTTATCGACGTAGCCACCCATGCGATCGACATATACCACGCCGCGCAAAGCTAGCTTGTCGGTAACGGGGACGTTGATCATGCCCTCGACGCTGTTACTCATTTCGCCGCCCTGGGTGAAGGCCGTGCCGAGCTTCATTTTGCCGTAGGTGCCACTGAAGTCGGGTTTATTGGTGATCAGGCGAACTGTGCCTGCTTGTGAGCTGGCGCCAAAGAGCGTGCCCTGGGGGCCGGCTAAAACCTCAATGCGATTCATGTCTGCGGCGTATACATCAAGATTTCGACCGGGTTGTGCCAGAGGCTGTTCGTCAAGGTAGAGGGCTACGTTGGGCGACAGTCCGGCAACGCCGGCGGTGGTCAGGTTTGGCGTGGTAGAGGCAACACCTCGGATATAGATAGTGTTTTGTCCCGGACCACTGCCGCCTGCTGTGACACCGGGCAGCTGCACGAGATAGTCGTCGAAGTTGGTAATGCCCAAATCGTTTAGCGTGCTCTCACCCAGCGCCTGCACGGCAAGGGGGATGTCCTGGGTGCTCGCGGAGCGCTTGGTGGCTGTCACGATGACTTCTTCGAGCTGTGCAAAGGCGCTACCGCTGGCGAGGCTTCCGCCTGTGACGCTGGCGATAACCGCTGCGCGGGTGGCGAGTTGAAGCTTGTTACTGGACCGCATGTTGTCTCCCTGACAAAAATAGTGCGTTACAAAAGCGGCGATAGTTTACAGTAAAAGCATTTGTGTTGTTTTCGGCGCGCCGAGAGCTCTTTAAATACCTGATTCATATAGAGTAATTACAAGAAAGGAAGGAAATAATAATTTATAAACAATATATTAATGCTTTGCTGACATTGAATAATCTGCGTACCCTTCCGCCTTACACTTCAGAAGTAAGGATTTAAATGAGTGGTTCGGCCAACGACAAAGCGCCTGTGAGCGGGAACTTTATGGGCTTTAGCGTTGACCGTGGGGTGTTTTTACCGGCGACGGGCATTCTGCTGTTGATGGTGCTAGGTGCGGCAATTGCCCCCGATGCGAGCAATGAATTCTTGCAAGATGTTCAAGCGGCCATCGTTACCTACGCGAGTTGGTACTACGTGCTGGTGGTCGCGATCGTCCTGCTCAGCGTGTTGATTTTTAGCTTCTCGCGTTTTGGCGATATCAAACTTGGACCGGATCATTCGGAGCCTGATTACAGCGCTCTGAGCTGGTTTGCCATGCTCTTTGCAGCAGGTATGGGTATCGGTCTGATGTTCTTTGGCGTTGCTGAGCCTGTGATGCATTTTCTGAAGCCACCACATGGCGACGGCAGTACTGTTGAGGCGGCGGGTCATGCAATGACTCTGACCTACTTCCATTGGGGTCTGCATGCCTGGGCTATCTACGCCATTGTTGCACTTTTGCTGGGCTACTTTTCTTATCGCCACGGCTTGCCCCTGACTATGCGCTCCGCCTTTTACCCATTGATTGGCGAGCGAATTTACGGACCCGCCGGTGCCGCCATCGATGTGTTTGCTATTGTCTGCACCGCCTGTGGTATTGCGACCAGTCTGGGTTTAGGGGTTCTGCAGATCAATGCGGGACTCGAATATCTCTTTGGCATCCCTGTGTCCGTAGGCATACAGGTCTTACTGATTATTGGCACCATGGCCCTGGCCAGTATCTCTGTTGCGATGGGCCTCAACGCCGGTATCAAACGCCTTTCGGAACTCAATATCGCCCTGTCGGTACTACTGTTAATCGGGGTGCTCATCGCCGGCCCGACAATTCTTATCCTCGGTGCAAGTCTGGAGTTTCTCGGTATTTATGTCAGCGAGCTGGTAAGTAAGACCTTTACGCTCTATGCCTACGATCCCACTGACTGGCTTGGCGGCTGGACGATTTTTTATTGGGGTTGGTGGCTCAGTTGGTCTCCCTTTGTCGGTTTGTTTATTGCGCGTATCTCCCGGGGACGGACCATCCGTGAGTTCACCTTCGGCGCGATGCTTGTGCCCTGTGGCTTTACGTTGTTGTGGATGGGCGTTTTTGGCAACAGCGCGATTGATCTGATCCTCAACCAGGGTGCACAGGAGCTGGGACAAGCGGTCTCTGCCAATCAGGCGGTCGCGCTGTTTCGTTTTTTTGAGTACCTGCCATTTTCGACATTTTTGTCCGGCGTCAGTCTGTTGATGATTGTGGTGTTTTTTGTCACCTCTGCCGATAGCGGTGCACTGGTACTCAATATGTTGTCTGCCAATGGACGGGACGACACGCCGGTACTGCAGCGCGTGTTCTGGGCCGCTGTTATCGCTGCCATCGCTGCCGTGCTGCTGATCGCCGGAGGTCTGTCATCGCTTCAGACTGCGGCTATCGCCAGCGCCTTACCGTTTTCTGTAGCCCTGCTGGGCGCAATCTGGGGCTTTGCCCGGGCTCTGTCTTTGGATGCATCTCAGCGCAGTGCCCAAAGCGTATCCCCAGCCTCCGGTGCCGACGGTGATTGGCGCAGTCGACTGTCGAATCTACTGGACTTTCCCGCGGACCAAAGTGTTCGCCAGTTTCTTCAGGATCAGGCGGCGCCGGCCTTACGGGAGTTTGCCCAGGAGCTGAAAAGTCATGAGGTAGCAGCCAGGGTGACAGAGCAAAACAATGATCAGCCCTCGGTGCGTATGGAAGTGCTCAACGGTGGTGAAATCGATTTTGTTTATGAAGTGCGGAGTCGCGTGCATGCCATGCCTGATGAGCGCCTGGCGGGTGAAGCGATCTCATCCATGGCGGAGGGAGATCGTTACTACCGGGCCGAAGTGCACTTGTCTCAGGGTGGGCAGGATTACTGCATTATGGGCTGGACCCGAGAACAGATTTCGCACGATGTACTCAGTCAGTACGAGAACCACCTGCACTTTCTAACCACCTTGCGATAACTCCCAAGGCCGTGGTTTAGGCGGTTTCATTGCGAAACTGCAGCTTGGCAAGTCGTGCATACAATTCAGAGCTTTGCAGTAGTTCCTCATGAGTGCCTGTGGCCACGACTTTGCCCTCATCCAGCACAGCGATGCAATCCGCATCCCGGATCGTTGCCAGACGATGCGCAATGATCACCGTGGTGCGTTCGTGCATGAGTTCACTGATCGCTCGCTGTACCTGATGTTCACTCTCTGCATCCAGCGCGCTGGTCGCCTCATCAAGTAACAGTACTTTGGGATCTGTGAGCATGGCACGAGCAAGGGCAATGCGTTGCCGCTGACCTCCGGATAATCTCACGCCTTGTTCCCCGAGATAGCTGCCGTAGCCTTGAGGTAGTGCCTCAATGAACTCGTGCGCATGAGCTCGGCGAGCGGCGGCCTGTATTTCTTCATCGCTGGCATCGGGCTTTCCGTAGGCGATGTTGTAGCGAACATCTGCACTGAATAGCGTCGGCTGCTGAGGCACGATGGCAAGGTTTGAACGCAGTTGTGCTAACGACATCTCCCGAAGATCGATGCCATCAAGTAAAAGAGCACCACTTTGCGGATCATAAAATCGCTGCAGTAGTTCAAACAAGGTGGTTTTCCCGGCGCCGGATGGTCCCACCAGTGCCAGGCTTTTTCCGGCTTCGATGGTCAACGACACATGGTCTAAAGCGAGCGTGTCGGGACGCGAGGGATAACTGAAAGAAACATCTCGAAGCAGCATCGCGGGATTTTTGGAGATGGACTCCCGGTCACCAATATCGGCAAGCGCGCTGTCGGTTTCTATGAGCTCCAAAAGGCGTTCTGTGGCACCCGCGGCCCGCTGCACATCGCCCCAGACTTCTGAAAGCGTGGCAAATCCCGAACCGACCATCACTGCATAGAACATAAAGGCCGCCAGTTCGCCGCCGGTGATGGCCCCACTGATAACATCATGTCCCCCGGAGTACATCATGGCGATCATGCCGCCAGAGAGAATGATGATCGCCATGGCTATGAGTAACGCCCGCTGGCGTATGCGGGATCGAGCAATGACAAACGCCTTCTCTACTTCTGCATCAAAGGCGTCTGATTCTGCGCTTTCGCGATTAAAGCCCTGCACCGTGCGAATGTTTTGAATGATCTCGCCGGCATAGGAGCCAACACTGGCAACACTGTCCTGACTGCTGCTGGAGAGCGTACGAACCCGACGACCAAAAATCATCACAGGCAAGAGCACCATGGGAACAGTGGCAACAATAATTAAGGTCAGCTGAAAGTTGGTGATGAGCATCATGATCACCGCGCCCGTGAGGGTCAGCGAGCTGCGCAGTGCCATACTCATGGAGGAGCCGATGATTGTTTGTAAAACAGTGGTATCAGCGGTTAAACGCGACATTATCTCGCCGGAACGATTCTCTTCAAAAAATCCCGGATGTAAGCGCACGATATTGCGAAAAACAGCGCTTCGAAGGTCAGCACTTACGCGTTCTCCCAGCCAGGAGACCAGGTAAAAACGGAAAAAGGTACCAATGGCGATTGCCGTAGTGATGAGCATCACAACACCCACCGCTTCGCCCAGAGCCCCGGGGTCATTACCGCCAAAGCCGCGGTCGATGAGTATCTGAATACCTTTGCCCAGGGTGAGCGTTGCCCCCGCGGTAAACACAAGCGCTATCGCTGCAGCCACAAGTCGCCAGCGATAGGGAGACAATCGAACAATCAGGGCCCTCAGTGGGCCCATGGTAGAGCTGGCTTTTTCCTCTGGAGTATTCAGGACGGGTGCCCTCGTCTCGGGAGGTCAATGGTCTCGCGCAATGCCGCTTTTTCGGCTTCGGTGTAATCCGGGAAAGGCAGCGTCTCTTCGGCCTTCCAGCTTTCGAGCTGTGACTGCACTTCGGCCATTTTTTCATCCGATGCCCGATAAAAGTCCCGAACCTGTAAAACCTGACCCGGACCACTGAACACCGCACCCGCTGCGTGTACCAATTCGATCATTCGCAGGTTCAGGTCCTCGGCTGTGGCAAGAAAGTATTGGTAGTCCGTAGTGCTGATTCCGGCGTCTATGCGAATCACCGCGTTAGCGGCGGCCACTTTCTCCAGACGAATGCTCACGGTTTCCTGCATCACATCGGCGTGGGACAGGAACAGTTCTCGAAGTCTTCCAAGGATTACCCTGAGCTGATCGGCTGTGGCCATCTGCAGTTCAATATGCTGGTAATAACGAATTCGGTCACGATGACTGAAGTTTTCTACCTCTACCGATGAGAAGACGGAGTTAGGTACGGCCAGCATGGTGCGGTTGAGCGTTCGGATCATGGTTGAGCGAAGCCCGATCTCCTCTACGACACCGACGATGTTGCCAAAGCGACACAGATCGCCGGGGTTGACTGGCCGTGCTGTGTACAGCGTGATTGCTCCGATGACGTTCTCCAGAGTCTTTTGCGCTGCCAGTGCAACAGCGAGAGAGCCAACGCCCAGACCAGCAATAATAGTCGACATGTTGTAGCCAGCGCGCTCAGCCCAGACCAGACCTATCACCATAAGCATTACAAACTTGACGATGGTCGTAAAAGGCTTGAGCAGGGCGACATATTGCCGATTGCCCGCGCGCTCCAGGCGCCTGATGTTGTAGTCCCGAAGCAGAGAAATAGCGCCAAGAAGAAGAATCGAAAACGCAACGTAATCCAGACCGGAAGAGTTGAGATAAACCCTGGCCGTTAAGGATAAAGCCAGTTGGTCCATGAGCATGCGGAAGAACGCCAGAAACAAAAAGATTCGCAGCGAGCCTCTAAAGAAGCTCTCAATACCCAGAGGGAAGCGATTGGGTATCAGCAGCACTACTCGCATCAAGAGGTAGCTTGCCAATAAAGAGAGGTACCAGGCGGCGACCAGAAAAATAGCGCCTGCGATGAGTTGCCAACTTTGTAGTCCGGCGACCGTGTAGTTTGGAAGGTGTGTTTCAAGCCAAACGGCAAGGGGGCCGTAACCCAGGTCAGCCCACAGGTCGGGAATCTGGGCAACGCTGGCGTTGGAAATCTTCCAAATCTTGTCGCCCTGGCCATCGGGAATCCGCTGCAAGTAGATAGGCACCGCGTCGCCGTTATCTTTCGTAACAAATCCAAGGAGATCGCGGTACGCGGGCAGGCCGTCATCAAGCATGCCCTCGGGCAGATCGCTCATTTCAGTGATGTCTATGATGTTCTGCTGATTGAAAACAATGCGCAGCGCATTCATAAGATCAGTTGGTGGCCAGTCTTCGAAGTCATCCGGCAAATAACGCGTGTCCAGATAGCTTGCGGCCCTTTCCATGTCCTGGCGTTGGAAGGCATCTGACATCACAACGAGTAACTGAAGGGGTGTACGCGGGAGCTCCTCGTTTCCGGCAAGCTCTGCGGTTTTTTCCCTGATGAGCTCTTCGGCCTTCTTTTCGGACTCCAGAACTTCGCGCATGTTGGTGACTTCAGCCGCGTCTTCTGCAGAGTTTTGTGTTTCTTCCTGTGCCCAAAGCAAGCTGGGACTTAAAAGCGCTAGCACAAGACTCAGGCAGGCAGCAGATAGGACTCTATTCATCGTGATGTGTCCGAAACTAAAGATGGTAATGGTGATCGACAGTGTAGCGCCCTGGAAGGTGCGCTCAAGCTGCGATATTTATTGTTCTTGTTGTGACTTTCGCTTCAGTAATAGCCGCCCAGCGATGACACCGGCTTCAAACAGCAGCCACATAGGGATCGCGAGCAAGGCCTGAGAAATGACGTCTGGCGGGGTAAGCAACATGCCGAAAACAAAGCATCCGACAATGATGTATGGCCGTTTGCGACCTAAGTCTTCGGGTGTTGTGATTCCAGCCCATATAGCGATAAGCGCTGCGATGGGTATTTCAAAAGCTAAACCAAAAGCAAAAAACAGCTTGAGCACGAAGTCCAGGTAACGGTTGATATCCGTCATGATGGCGATGTCGTCTGGTCCTACGCTGGTAAAAAACGCAAAGATCAGCGGAAAAACAACAAAGTAGGCAAAGGCCGCGCCGAAGTAAAACAGCAACACTGAGCTTGCAAGTACCGGCAGCGCAAAACGTTTTTCCTGACGATACATGCCTGGTGCAATAAACGACCAGATCTGGAACAAGACGTAGGGAATGGCGATGAAGAGCGCGGTAAACAGCGTGAGTTTGAAGGGGGTAAGAAACGGCGAGGCGACGTCTGTGGCGATCATGGTCGCGTTGTCTGGCAGCAACTCCCGCAAGGGTTTTGAGACAAAGCCATAGATGTCGTTGGCAAAGGGAAACAACACAATAAAGACTATGAGCACGGCAAGAATCGACCGCAAAAGCCGATCCCGCAGCTCGGTAAGATGCGCGATAAGCGGTAACGGAGTGTCTTCTGCGCTGTCAGTCACCGGATTTGTTATCCGCTTGGGTTGTGTCGCTGGGCTCTTGGGCTTCTGTGCTGCCAGCGGTGCCGGAGATATCCGGCACGTTCAGGCCAGCCACAAAATCTGAACTCAGGGCTTTAGTCTCTTTGCGTAATTCTTCGCCAGTATCGCGCAGGCTCCGCAGATCCTTCATCACTGCGTCGTTGTGTAGCTCCTGCTGAACTTCCTGCTTGATGTCGTTAAATCCACGCCGGATGCGGTTGAGCCAGGCGCTTGCCGTGCGAACAGCATCGGGCAAGCGCTCCGGCCCGATCACGATCAGGGCGACGACACCGATAATCAAAAGTTCGGCAAAGCCGATATCAAACATACGAGGCTACTGTTTTGTTAAATGATTAGAGCGGCGACTAAAAACTAAACGTCACTCTTTTCCTTTGTATTTTCACTGGTGTCGGACTCATCGTCTTCGCCAGCCTTGTCAGCACCCTCATCCTGCATGCTGCTGCGAAAGCCCTTCACCGCGCTGCCAAGGTCTGAGCCCAGGCTGCGTAAACGCTTGGTGCCGAAGAGCATGACCACGATGGCGAGAATAATAAGTAACTGCCAAATACTAATTCCACCCAATCCCATGACTATCTCCTTTTACTGCAGCAGGCTGTCGGTGTGATTGGCCTGCTACTTATGAAATTCCTGATTCTGTTTGCGCTCGTGTCTAAGACCTGGTTCGTGTGGCCTTCTCAATATGACCCGACAATCCAAAACGCTCTTCTAAAATTACCAGCACATCTGCTGATGACAGATTCTGCTGCGCCAGCAAGACCATGGTGTGGAACCAAAGGTCCGCTACTTCACCCAGCAGGGCATCCTGGCCCTCTGCGCCTTTGCAATCTTTGGCCGCAATAATAACTTCCGCCGCCTCTTCGCCAACCTTCTCGAGGATCTTGTTGAGACCCTTTTCGTAGAGGCTCGCTACATAGGAGCTGTCGCCGGACGCGGTTCTACGCTCCTGAAGAACACTATCCAGAGCACCTAGAACCTCGTTATTCGCTGCCTCTTTAGCTACCTGTTTCATAAATCTCTTTCGGGTCCTTAAGCACCGGCTCTACCGTTTGCCACTCGCCGTCTGTCAGCTCGCGGTAGAAACAATGTTCCCTACCCGTGTGACAAGCCATCCCTCCAAGCTGCTCTACCTCCAGCAGGAGAGTGTCTCCATCGCAGTCCAGACGAAGCGCTTTGAGCCGTTGGGTGTTTCCTGAGCTCTCGCCTTTGCGCCACAGTGCCTGGCGGGACCGGGACCAATACACCGCGCGACCTTCTTCGACGGTACAGCGCAAAGACTCTGCGCTCATCCAGGCCATCATGAGTACCTTACCGGTCTTCCAGTCTTTTGCTATCGCAGGAACAAGGCCGTCTTTGTTCCACAGGACCTCATCGATATAGCTTGGACTGTCTGAATCTTTCATTAGGCGCGGGATTATCGCATAAGCTGGGGCAGACGCAGCGATCTAGACGCTCTGGCTTGGCCAGGCGAGTCCCGCAGCCACGGCCAGTAAAAGCCAGCTCACGGGAGGCGCTTGCTCAAGCATCTGTCGCACTGGCGGAAGTGCTGCGCTGGCGGCGAGCACACATACCATGGCCGCGAGGTATCGACGTCGCGCTCGGGTATGGCTTTTTCGACGGTTTTCACGCTCTGCGACGAGTAGCTGGGCATTGCGCTTCTGATCGCCCCGCTGACTCTGGAGATTTTCCATGAGCGCTTCGGGCAGCTGCGGCAGCTGCTCCAGCCAGGTTGGGGCGTGCTGCTGCAAGCGTTTAATCATGCTCTGGGGGGAGTAGCGTTCATTCACCCATTTCTCGAGGAAGGGCATGGCGGTGTCCCAAAGATTCAGCTGTGGATAGAGCTGACGGCCAAGACCCTCAATGTTGAGGAGGGTCTTTTGCAAGAGCACCAGTGAAGGCTGCACCTGCATATCGAAGCGGGCTGCGGTTTGAAACAAGTAGACCAGCAACTGCCCGAAAGAGATCTCGGCGATAGGACGCTCAAAAACCGGCTCGCAGACAGCGCGCATTGCCGACTCAAAATCCTGCACACGGGTATCCGGTGGTACCCAGCCGCACTCTACATGCAGCTGCGCAACTTCGTGGTAGTCCCGGCGGAAGATCGCCAGGAGATTGCGTGCCAGATAATACTGATCTGCTTCGCTTAAGGAGCCGATGATGGCGCAGTCAATGGCGATGTAGCGCGGGTCCCTGGGGTCTGAGGCGTCGACAAAGATGTTCCCGGGGTGCATATCGGCATGGAAGAAGCTGTCTCGAAAAACCTGGGTAAAGAAAATCTCTACGCCGCGTTCGCCCAGTACTTTCAGGTCAACCTCTTTGGCTCGTAAGGCGTCTATATCGGTGACTGGAATGCCGTAAATACGCTCCATTACCATGACATTGCGACGGCTATAGTCCCAGAAAACCTCAGGTACATAAACCAGAGCGCCATCGGCAAAGTTGCGCCGCAGCTGTGATGCGTTCGCCGCCTCTCGCCCCAGATCCAGCTCGTCCAGGATCGTGTGTCGGTAGTCCCGCACTACCTCTACCGGTCGCAGTCGCTGACCGTCTTTGAGCCAGCGCTCAATAAAGCGCGCGATCATGGCCAGCAAGGCCATGTCTTTGCGAATCACCGGCTCGATGTCCGGGCGAATAACTTTGACCACCACCTCGCGACCGTCCCGGGTCCGGGCGCTGTGTACCTGCGCCACAGATGCCGAGGCCAGCGGTTCGCGATCAAAACGTTCAAACAGCATGGAAACATTGCCGCCCAGCGCTGTTTCGATAAGGTCTACCGCGATCTGGGAATCAAACGGAGGTACCTGGTCCTGCAGGAGCGCGAGTTCGTCGGCGATGTCAGTGGGCAGCAAATCCCGGCGAGTAGACAGCATCTGGCCGAACTTGATAAATACCGGACCGAGCTCTTCTAACGCCCGACGCAGGCGCTCGCCCCGGGTGCCTTCGCAACTACCGATACGCCAGGGGTTGAGTCGGAGCAGGGGGCTAATTACGCGATGCCGAGCTTGCTCAGGGAGTAGTTCGTCCAAGCGGTAGCGTCCCGCTACGCGCATGATTTCGATGCTGCGAAGGAGGCTGGACATCAGGCGGGGCGCAGGCGCTCTAGGCGCAGTCGCAGGCGTTCTACACGCTGCGCAAGACGCTCGCTGCGTTCGCTAAGATGTTGCACGTCCTCGTAAAAATGCTCCAGAGCGAGTCTGGGCGGGGCAAGACGTGCTTCTTCGATGGCGAACTCTTCCAGTTGCCGCCGGAGGTTGTCGCCGGATTGCCGCGACCAGTGAAACGCAGCGCTAAGCATGCCCGCCAACTGATGGCCCGCAACATCGCCAAGGCCAGACACCAGCGGCGCCTCCCAATCAATATCCAGATCATTAAAGACCCGCTGCATATCAAGGAGCGTGCTGCTATTACCCTCTAACTGAATGCCGCCATTGATGAGCGCCGCTGCAGGATCTGCGGCTTGAGCCAGGCTTGCAAAATCCTGGGCTGTGCCGGTCACCCGCGTTGCCACAGGGCCATCATGAACACCCTGCAGGCGCAGCTCACCGTTCGCTTCACTGTGAATATAAAGAGTAATCGCCGGACGTGTGCACTCAAGCGCTAACACTCGTCCTGCGATAGGCTTGAGCGCTTCAATGCTGTGGGGCGACAGGCGCAGTGCTGCATTGGCGGCAGCTTCTGCGGCGGCCAATCCCGCAGTATGGAGCGTGGGCATACGAATATCAGACATGCCTAGCTTTTGAAACCGCGATGAACCGCGACTACGCCGCCGGTCATATTGTGGAAGTCACAGCGGGCAAATCCCGCGTCTTCCATCATTTGTTTGAGTGTTTCCTGATCCGGATGCATGCGGATGGACTCTGCCAGATACTGATAGCTCTCGGCGTCACCGGCGACCAGTCTGCCCATAAAGGGTAGAACACCAAAGGAATAGGCATCGTAGGCTTTGCTCAGCAGAGGGTTGCGTGGTTTTGAAAACTCCAGCACCAGCAGACGGCCGCCGGGCTTGAGTATGCGCAGCATGGAGCGCAGAGCCAGATCCTTGTCGGTGACATTGCGCAGCCCAAAGGCGATGGTGATGCAGTCAAAGTGATCGTCCGGGAAGGGCAAAAACTGCGCGTCGGCCTGCACATAGTGAAGATTGCCGCGCACCCCCATGTCCAGCAGACGATCCCGGCCCACGCGTAGCATGCTGGCATTAATATCGGCGAGTACGACTTCGCCCTCGTCCCCCACCATGGGTGCAAACTTGGCAGCCAGGTCGCCGGTGCCTCCGGCAATATCCAGGACGCGGTTTCCGCGCCGCACACCGGACAGCTCGATGGTGAAGCGTTTCCATATGCGGTGAACCCCCGCAGACATCAAATCATTCATGACGTCGTAGCGACTGGCTACCGAATCAAAAACGCCCCGAACCATACCGGCCTTTTCGTCGGTTTTGACGTCGCGGTAACCAAAGTGCGTAGTGTCTTCTTCGCTCATGCTCTGCATCCCAACTGCGAGGGCGCATTGTAGCTTGTCGTGTCCTTGGAAACAGTCCTTGTGAAGATCGATTGTCAGCCCGGATTGCTTGCGACTTTGAGGGCGATTTAAGGCTCGAAGTGCAAAACCTGCGTGTGGGGATCCCGAGACGCGCCGGCTTCGGTCATATCATCCAGGTATGCCTGCCAAAGCTCGCTCTGTTGAGAGCACAGACGATAAAGGTAGTCCCAGGAATACAGGCCGCTATCGTGGCCGTCGTCAAACACCAGCTGTAAGGCATAGTGACCCACGGGCTTTATATCGATGACGCCCACGTCACGCTTGCCAGTTTGCAGAACTGCCTGCGAGGCGTGATGTCCCCGCACCTCGGCGGAGGGTGAGTACACCCTCAGATACTCCCAGCTAAGGCTGTAGCTCTGGGCGTCGGGGTAATCAAGCTCCAGAACGCGCGATTGTTTGCGCAGACGGATGTTGATCGGGCGGGGAGAGTCACTCATGGCTGATCAGAGAATGAATCTGGACAGATCTTCATCCATGACCAGATCAGAAAGTTGTGAATCGACATAAGCGGCATCGACTGCCAGAACGCTTGCGCTGAGACCGTCATCGGCAGCGCTGAAGGACGCGTCTTCCAGAAGTCGCTCCATCACCGTGTGCAGACGCCGGGCGCCAATATTTTCGGTACTCTCATTAAGTTGCCAGGCAAGTTCGGCGATGCGCCCGATGCCGTCCTTGGTGAACTCCAAAGTCATGCCCTCGGTTGCCAGCAGCGCCGAATACTGCCGTGTCAAAGCAGCATCTGGCTCCACAAGAATACGGCGAAAGTCCTCCGGCGATAGCGCTGCAAGCTCTACGCGGATGGGCATTCGACCCTGCAGTTCCGGGATCAGGTCCGATGGCTTGGATAGATGAAACGCCCCCGAGGCGATAAACAGAATATGGTCTGTTTTGATCATTCCGTACTTGGTGCTGACCGTGCAACCTTCGATCAGCGGCAGCAAATCCCGCTGAACGCCTTCACGAGACACGTCTGCGCCAGCGGTTTCGCCGCGCTTTGCTACCTTGTCCAGCTCGTCGATAAATACGATGCCGTTTTGTTCGGCTGCCTGCAGGGCGCTTTGTTTGATGTCATCTTCATTGACCAGTTTGGCTGCCTCTTCATCGCAAAGCGCTGCAAGTGCTGCCTTGATGGGCAGTCGGCGCGTTTTGGGCTGGGAGCGAGCCATGTTGGAGAACATGCTTTGAAGCTGGCTGGTCATTTCTTCCATGCCCGGCGGCGCACTGATCTCGACGTTGCTTGGTGTGGATAGTTCAAGGTCGATCTCTTTTTCGTCCAGATCGCCCTCCCGGAGCTTTTTACGTAACAGCTGACGCGTGCCATCGCCCTGACCTGCCGCGTCGCCCTTGGGGTCTCGGGCGCCGGGTAGCAAAATATCAAGAATGCGTTCTTCTGCGGCTTCTTCGGCTCTAAAACGCATCTTTTCGATGGCCTGCTCACGAAGCATCTTTACCGACATTTCTACAAGATCACGCACGATAGACTCAACATCGCGCCCAACATAGCCAACTTCGGTGAATTTAGTGGCTTCTACCTTTACGAAGGGCGCGTTAGCCAGCTTGGCGAGGCGACGTGCAATTTCGGTCTTGCCCACGCCCGTAGGGCCAATCATCAGGATATTTTTGGGCGTAATTTCGGCGCGCAGGGTTTCTTCTACCTGCATGCGTCGCCAGCGGCTGCGCAGGGCATTGGCTACGGCGCGCTTGGCGTCCTGCTGGCCAATAATGTGCTTATCCAACTCGTGGACAATCTCCCGGGGAGTCATGTTTGACATGTTATTGATCCGTCTCGTAGTCGAGCTGCTCGATGGTGCGCTGCTCATTGGTGTAGATGCAGATGTCCGCGGCGATGCCCAGACTTTTTTCAACGATCTCGCGGGCACTGAGCTCGGTGTTGTCCAGCAGAGCCATCGCCGCAGCCTGAGCAAATGAACCACCGGAGCCGATGGCGATGAGATTGTTTTCGGGCTCGATGACATCACCGTTGCCGGATATAACCAGGGAGGTTTCTTTGTCGGCAACCGCGAGCAGTGCTTCGAGCTGGCGCAGGGACCGCTCGGTACGCCAGGCTTTTGCAAGCTCTACCGCGGCACGAACGAGTTGCCCGTTATGTTTTTCCAGCTGGGCTTCAAATAGCTCAAACAGGGTGAAGGCGTCGGCAGTACCGCCGGCAAAGCCTGCCAGCACCTGATCCTTGTAAAGACGACGTACTTTTCGGGCGTTGCCCTTCATGATGGTGTTGCCCATGGAGACTTGTCCGTCTCCGCCAACGACAACGCTGTTGCCCCGGCGCACACATAAAATGGTGGTGCCTCTGAATTGTTCCACGGTGATTTCCTTGGCGCGTGAGTTCGAGTTATGGGGGCGTGGTGCGTAACTTCAAGCGCTGATGCCCTGTCGACCTTGGGCAGGCCGGGCGCCTCTAGCCGCGATTGCGCTGAATCAGAAGCGTGTCGATGTCTTGCTGAGCCGTCATGCTGCGCGCTTTGGCCATGGCCGAACGACTGTCAAAAGGTCCCAGAACGACGCGAAACCAGCGTCCGGTGTCACCTTGGGTATCTTCCACGCGAGGATTAAGACCCAAAAGTAATAGCTCTCCGCGACGACGGTCGGCATCTGCGGCCTGGCGAAAAGAGCCCGCCTGCAATAAATATTGCTTCCCGGTGCCTGCGCTGCGGGGCTTGGGAATGTCCGCCGGGTCTACATCCACGGTCATTTCCTGATTGGGCAGGACCTCAAAAAATTCGTACTCCGGTTCTACTGTTGTCACCGAGGGACCTGACGCCACTTGCGGGACCGGCTCGGCTCCGCCCTCAGGTGGCAAGGTGACGAGATACAGCATGAACGCGAGGAACAAACCGCTAGCCACGCCTGCCCCGTACCAGCGCAGACCACTGCCGCTTTGGCTGGGCGCATTCTGGCGGCTGGCGCCGCGACTGCTTTTTCGCTGCTGTGCCATAAAGGCTTACATACTCTCTGGCGCAGATACGCCCAGCAGGTCCAGGCCATTGGCAATAACCTGGCCTACGCCCGATGTGAGTGCGAGTCGGGCGCTGCGTAGCTCAGCGTCATCGACAAGCACTTTGTGGGCGTTGTAGTACGCATGAAACTCTCCGGCAAGCTCACGCAAGTAGTTGGCGATCTGCTGGGGCTCGGCGCTGGCTCCGGCTCTGACGACAATCTCGGGAAAGCGGGCAAGCTGCTTGAGAACTTCGATTTCCTGCGATTCCACCAGACGCTCCAGTGCAACCGTCTCCAGGTTGAGGTCAACAGAGAGTCCTTGCTCAAGGAATTTGCGTCGCACGCTGCAAACTCGCGCGTGGGCGTACTGAATGTAGAACACCGGGTTGTCATTGGACTGCGATAGCGCCAGGTCGATATCGAAAGTGAGCTGGGAGTTGGGAGAGCGCGCCACCAGAAAGTACCGCGTGGCATCGCGTCCCACTTCATTAATCAGATCACGCAGGGTGAGATAGCTGCCGGCACGCTTGGACAGCTTGACCTCCTGTCCGTCGCGCATCACCGTCACCATCTGATGCAGAACGTACTCCGGCCAGCCTTGGGGGATACCTTCGCCCAAAGCCTGCAAGCCGGCGCGAACCCGGGTGACGGTGCTGTGATGGTCTGCGCCCTGTTCGTTGATGACCCGCTCGAATCCGCGGCGCCATTTGTTGAGGTGGTAGGCAACGTCCGGCAAAAAATAGGTGTATCCACCATCTTGCTTGCGCATCACCCGGTCTTTGTCGTCACCAAAGTTGGTGGTGCGCAGCCACAGAGCGTCATCCTGAACGTAGGTGTTGCCACTTTCTATGAGGCGCTCGACGGTAGTTTCTACTTCGCCGGATTCGTACAGCGAAGACTCAAGAAAAAAGACATCGAAAGCCACGCCAAAGCTCTGCAGATCCAGATCCTGCTCCCGGCGTAACCAGGCCACGGCAAATTCACGAATGGCAGCAAGGTCATCCGCATCACCGGCTGCAGTAACAGATTTGTCGCTGGCCTCTACGCTCTCACCGGCAAGATAAGCCTGAGCAAGCTCCGTAATATAGTCCCCTCGATATCCATCATCGGGCCAGCCCTCGTCGTCGGGACTCATGCCCTTGCAGCGAGCCTGTACCGAGAGGCCTAGATTATTGATTTGAGCGCCGGCATCGTTGTAGTAGAACTCGCGAACCACTTCCCAGCCACAGGCATCCAAAATACGCGCAAGCGTGTCGCCCACGGCAGCACCGCGTCCGTGACCCACGTGGAGTGGGCCCGTGGGATTGGCCGAGACAAACTCCACCTGCACCTTGCGTCCGGCGCCGCTGTCGTTATGCCCGAACTTGGCGCCCTGGCGAAGCACCTGCTGGAGGACGGCAGCTTGGCTATCTTTGGATAAAAAGAAGTTGATAAAGCCCGGGCCTGCGATCTCTGTGCGATCGATCGCTGTGTTCTCGGGTAGGGCATCGCAAATCGCCTGGGCAAGCTCCCGAGGCGGCATTTTTAAAAGTTTGGCTGCAGCTAAGGCGATGTTGCTGGCAAGATCACCATGGGCGGCGTCGCGAGTGCGCTCTACCTGAATCGCCGGTGCGCTGATCTCGGCACCTCGTGCGCTAATGATGGTTTGTAGTGCCTCACCTAGAAGTGCGGCAACGGTATCTTTCATGAACTGGTTCCGTAGACGATGCGCCGCAAAGGGCGTGCCCGCGCATTATCCCGCTTCACCCGCGCCTTTGCCAGATTTGCCTGCCTTATCGTTTACAAAACGTCGCTGGGATCTATATCGATAAACCAGCTGAGCTCCCGGGGCTTTTTAAGGGTCTCTGCGCGATCCACCAAGAGATGGGCCGCGGCCAATGCACTTCGCCGGGATGCCGCGATACACCACAATTGCCAGCGAAAGCGTCCAGCACGGCGTGGCATGGCTGAAGGCAAGGGGCCGATCAACTGACAATCCTTGGGTAGATATTGCTGGGCCTCGCGTTGTACCGCCCGTAAAAAGGCCTCGCCATCGCGCTCGTCCCGCGCATCGCTGCGCAGGAGCATTAACTGACCAAAGGGCGGCAGGCCCGAGGAGCGGCGCTTCTCCAGTAATGAAGTAGTGATGGCCTCAAAGTGTCCATCGCGCAGAGATTCAAACAATGGATCATCGGGATAGTGAGTCTGTATGAGAACTTTGCCACCGCTGGCCTCCCGGCCCGCGCGCCCCGCTACCTGTACCACCAGCTGCGCCATGCGCTCTTCGCCGCGAAAATCCGCGCTGTAAAGCAAAGCGTCCGCGTCGATTACCCCCACCAGTTGCACCGCAGGGAAGTGGTGGCCCTTGGTGAGCATCTGTGTGCCGAGGATGACACAGGGCTCTTCACCCTGGGCCACCTCCAGCAGCGACTGCATCGCGTCCACGCCGCGCATAGCGTCGCTGTCCACGCGATGTACAGGGCAGCGCAGCACGGTGTTTAAAAATTCCTCGGTTTGCTCTGTGCCCAAGCCATGGGTGAGTAATGACCTGCCGCCGCAATCCGGACATTGGGGCGGCAGGGCTCGCTGCGCCGCGCAATGGTGACAGCGCAGGCAGCGTTTGCGCAGATGTACCGTGAGCCGTGCATCACAGTGATCGCAGCCGGCTACCCAGCCACAGTCGTGACATTGAAGCGTCGGTGCAAAGCCCCGGCGATTAAGAAATAGCAGCGCCTGACGACCCTGGGTCTCTACGGTGTCGCGAATGGCTGCCAAGAGGTAATCGCTGATTCCAGCGTTAAGGTGTAGACCCCGTAAATCCAAGGTTTGCAGCATGGGTAACTCGCCGCCACCTTGGCGTCCGCGAAGAAAGTGATGCTGGTAGCGGCCCCGGCGTGCGTTCTCCAGAGATTCTAAAGAGGGCGTGGCACTACCAAGGATCACCGGGCAAGCCTCCAACTGCGCTCGTTTGACGGCTACATCCCGCGCGGAATACCGAAAACCATCCTGCTGTTTATAGGAGCCGTCATGCTCCTCGTCCACAACGATAAGTCCGGGACGCGCAAGCGGTGTAAAAATCGCAGAGCGCGTACCCATGACAATGCCTGCGCTGCCGCATTGGGCAGCCTGCCAGGCGGCGAATCGTTGGCCATCGGCCATGCCCGAATGTAGTACCGCTACCGGTGTTTTAAAGCGTGCTTCAAAACGCTCGACCGTTTGGGGCGTCAAGCCGATCTCTGGGATCAGCACCAGTGCCTGATCGCCACGCTCAAGGCAGGCGGCGATGAGGCGTAAATACACCTCGGTCTTGCCGCTGCCGGTAACGCCCTGGAGTAAATGAACGCTGAACTCACCCAGTGTCACGGCGGCCAGCGCTTGAGCTTGCTCTTCTCCCAGTGTGGGCCCGCTTTCTTTGAGTCCCGGGTTGGGTGCTTTAGTTGTGCCGCGGCAGCGCTCAATGAGTTCTTTGGATGCCAGTTCTCGCAGCACGGCGCTGGAAACCCCGGCTTCACTGAGTGACGCGGGTGCCTGCTCGCCGTTTTGCAGTAAAGCGAGGGCTTTTGCCTGGGAGGGCGCGCGACTCAGGGCGCCTTCTGGCAGCCCCTTCCCCCGGACTGTTAGGCGCCAGTGAGTTTCTGAGAGGCCTTTGCCATCGCGCAGTGTCTTGGGCAGTGCGGCACTAAAAACCTCACCTACCGGGTGCTGGTAGTAGTCCGCCGCCCAACTGCACAAAGCCATGATGCTGGGCCCCAATAGAGGCTCATCGTCCAGAACGCTGTTTGCCGCGCGGAGCTGTTTTTCGTCGACGCTGGACTCATCAACGGTTTGCATAAGCACAGCGGTGATTTCCCGGCTGCCAAAGGGCACGCGTAAACGTATACCCGGTCTGAGCAACTCGGGGCTCAGGTCCTCAGGAGCAAGGTAGTCGAACGGTCGGCGCAGGGGCACGGGAGCCGCCAGTCGCAGAACGATAGGTTTGTTGGATTGAGTCACGATGAGGCGAGCATAGCAAAGCAGTGACCTGACCGAAGCGCTAATCTGAGCTATTGTCGTCCACTGCTACAGCCGTATTGCGTCGCCGGCGGATTCTGCTAAACTCCGCGCCCCGTTTGCCTCCCCCAGGGGTGGTGACTCCCGGATGCGGTGCTCGGCATAGCGCGACACTGTCAAAACAGACGTGCGTGTGGGTTCGGGTGGCGGCATCAACATACTGGAGATACACATGAAAGCTGATATTCATCCCCGTTACGAGGACGTGAAAGCGACCTGTAGCTGTGGCAACACAATTCAAACCCGCTCTACTTTGGGTCAGGACTTCAATATTGACGTCTGCTCTAATTGCCACCCGTTCTTTACCGGCAAGCAGAAGATCGTAGATAGCGGCGGCCGTGTAGATCGCTTTAAGAAGCGTTTTGGCGCGCGTGGAACTGCTCGATAAAGCAGCAGTTCAAAAGTGCCTTGATTGTCACTTTTTAAAGATCGATATTAAAAACCCGCAGGTAAGTGTCTGCGGGTTTTTTTATGCCCCGGTTTTGCGGGGCGACCGTACAGGCGGATGCAGACAATGAAAACAACGATAGTCTTGGTTCTTCTTCTGTGTGCGGGACTGGTTGCTGCCAAAGACGGCGCCACAACAAAGCCACGCGTTCTTATTCTGACCACCGGCGGCACCATCGCGAGTCGCAGCGATGCCCCGCTGATACGCGGGCCAGAGCTTGTGCAAGCGGTTCCTCAGCTGTTGGACTATGCCCAGGTTAGCGTTGAGGAATTTAGCGTCATTGGATCATCCAAAGTGACGCCGGACCACTGGTTGCGTTTAGCCAGACGGATCAATGAGATCTTTGCCAGCGACGAGCAGCTGGCGGGCATTGTCATCACCCATGGCACCGATACGCTGGAAGAAACCGCTTACTTTCTGAATCTAACAGTGCAATCGAAGCGGCCTGTGGTGCTCGTGGGCTCAATGAGATCGTCAAACGAAGTGTCGGCGGATGGACCTGCAAATCTTATCAATGCGGTTCGCGTGGCAATCAGCGATGAGGCGATAGGCCAGGGCATCCTTGTTGCAATGAATGAAGACATCAGTGCTGCCCGCGATGTCTGGAAGACCGACAATCGTCGCGTCCAGACTTTTGACGGGGTAAATGTTGGGCATCTGGGTGCCGTTGACCCCGACGGCGTTCGTTTTTATCACCGCAGCTTGCAGCCGCATACCCTAGCGTCAGAATTTGACGTCTCGGCTGTCAGCACCTTGCCAACGGTCTTGGTCTTAAGTGACTTTACTGGTCTGGATGAGGCAGTTGTGAAGCATTTTGGAGAATTGCCCATGGACGGCTTAGTGGTTCGCACATTCGCAGGTGGCCGCATGAGCGCCGGAATGCTGGCGGGACTGAGCAGCATATCTAGGCGTGGAATTCCGATTGTTGTTACCTCACGGGTACCAAAGGGGCGCATCGTGTCGGCGCCTGACTATCCGTTTTCTGCCATTGTGTCCCGGGGACAGCAGGACAATAAGGCACGGATTCTACTGATGCTTGCTTTGACTAAGACGACTGAGTCCGAGGCGATTCAAGGGATATTTAATCTTTACTGAGGGCAATGCGATATCGACAATACGGTCTCGGTAGATGAGACCGCAGATGCTGTTTATTTATCTGGGTCGTCTAGTTAAAACATCGCTTGCTGCGCTGCATTCCTGACTGGAATCGTCGCGATGGTGCCCTCTCGCCGAGGATCCACGCCGCCTTCTAATCGACCATCATCATGTTTGAGAATCATGCTCAGGCCTGAGTTTTCTCCTGCGGATTCTTTGATGGTGAATCCAAACTCCCGCATGGCATCCAGCATCTCTGCGGAGGCTCGCGCACTCTCTACCCGAACCGTGTCGCCTCGTGCCACGACATTGGGCAGATTAACGGCCTCTTGCGGCGTGAGCCCCCAATCGATAACTCCCACCAGCGTTTTTAGCGTGTAGGCGATGATGGAGTTTCCGCCGGGGGAGCCCGTTGCCATGCGGAAGCTGCCATCGCTGTTAAGCACGATGGTTGGTGACATAGAGGATCTTGGACGTTTGCCCGGCGCGGGATGGTTGGCCACCAAAACACCTTCGGCATCGCGGGGCTGCTTGGCAAAATCCGTGAGTTCGTTGTTCAGGAACATACCGCCGGCCATGCGGGTAGAGCCAAAAATACTCTCTACCGTCGCGGTCATTGAGACCGCGTTGCCCCACTGGTCCACCACAACAAAATGCGTCGTGCCTGCGTAGTCGATAGTGGTGTCCTGCCCATAAAGAGAGGCAGTGCGCTGGGGCTCAAAGGCCCAGGGATCGCCGTGGAAGATTTTTTCTATGGCGGGCTGATTGATCAAAGCTGCGCGCTGAGCGAGATAGTCGCGATTGAGCAGGCCCGCCATGGGGACCTCCACAACGGTATCGTCAGCTACGTAATGATCGCGATCGGCGTAGGCAAGGCGCTGGGCTTCGGTGAACATGGCCCAGTTGGTCATTTCATCTGCCGTGGGGAAATCCGTGGCCTCGAGCATGCCCAGGGCCATGCCTACCGCTACCCAGGAAGAGGGTGGGGGTGGGCCGCAAAGCGTGAGTTCCCGATAGTCCATGCAGATTGCGTCGTGTTTGCGCGCCGAATACTGTGCAAGATCCTGCATGCTGAGGCTGCCTGCCCGGGGAAGTTGACTCGCGGCATCGACAATACTTTGTGCCAGAGCGCCGCGATAAAAGTCCCTGGGATCATTGGCAATCAGATCAAGGGTATCAGCGTAGTCGGTGTTAACGATGCGATCGCGAAGCGTGCCGCTATCGTCAAAAAAGTAGTTGTAGGCATCAAGAGGGCCTTGCTCCACGGTGGTAGACACCAGTCGCTTGCCGTATTTGTCAAAATAGGAGCGCAGTCGCGGGGATACCGCAAAGCCCTCTACGGCGAGTTTTTTGGCTGGCTGCAAAAGATCGCCCCAAGGCAGGTGCCCGCGATCAGCGTGCGCCATACTCAGCATGGACACCATGCCGGGAACACCGATCGATAGACCGCTGTTTTTTGCCTCGAGGTAACCGTAGACCGTGCCATCCTCCTGAAGAAACATGTCGCTGTGGGCTCCGGAGGGTGCTGTTTCGCGCCCGTCGTACACCTCCAGAGTTTGGTCCGCGGCGTGGTAATACACCATGAATCCGCCGCCCCCAAGGCCAGAGCTTTGCGGTTCCACCAAACTGAGTGCCGCCTCAATAGCAATTGCCGCGTCCACCGCTGTACCCCCGGCACTGAGAATCTCTTCGCCGACGCTGGTAGCGATGGGGTTGGCCGTGACCACCATGGCCGTCGTGTGAGTCACTGCTGCCGCCGGTAAAGACGCCTCCACGTCGGGTCCTGGTGCGCAGGCTGTGGCCAAAGGCGTAAGAAGCAGCAGGTGTCGCAAAGACTTAAGGGTAGAGGTCATAATATTTTCGCAATGAGTGATTGGAGGGCCCAATTTATCTGCCCGTGCGGCCATGATACTGCCTATAATCGCGATCCGCGCGCTTGGCTAATTCTGGTTTGGATTCGCGGCACCGGTCAAGGAGTACCGCATGTTAGGCGAACGATGGTTGTTTGGAATCGCGTGTTGTTTGGCACTTGCTGCCTGCGAGGACTCCAGTGTGGCTTCCGGCGCTCGCCCCTCTGTCAACGACGCCGTACTCGTGGAGACTGAAGTTGCCAAGCTCACGTCGGTTGCCCGGGCTGCTGAGTCCGTGGGAACGCTCATCGGCAACGAGTCAGTTACTCTAACGGCCAAACTGACCGAGCAGGTCAGTGCCGTTTATTTTGAAGGTGGGGAACTGGTTAAGGCGGGTGATGTGCTCGTTGAATTGATCGACGTGGAGCAAATGGCGCTACTGCGTGAGGCTGAGGCAAAACTGCGGGAAACACAGCTGCAATTGGATCGCCTGCTTACCCTGGGCAAGGATATTGCGACGGCGGCCGAAATCGATGTTGCCAGAGCCCGGGTTGATGGCAATGCGGCGCTTTTAGAGGCGCTACGCTCGCGAATCAATGATAGAACCATCAGAGCGCCTTTTGACGGTGTTGTTGGCTTACGGCGAATTAGCGTGGGTGCTCTCCTCACTCCCGGAACCGTGATTGCAGAGCTTGATGACATCAACCCCATGAAACTTGATTTCACCCTTCCAGAGCATTACCTGTCGCAAATCAAAATTGGAGAAGTCGTAAGCGCAGCCAGCACAGCCTGGGACGGCGAGGTTTTTTCTGGGCAGGTCACTCAAATCGGCAGCAGAGTGGATCCAGCTACGCGGGCGTTCTCGGTACGTGCATTAATCGACAATTCGGACGCCCGCTTGCGTCCCGGCATGTTAATGGCGGTGAAAGTGTCTCTCGGCGAAGCACCGGGCATTGTGGTTTCTGAGACTGCACTGATCCAGACCGGGGCGCAAAGTACGGTGTTTGTGGTGGACGAGGACTCTATCGCGCGCCGGGTTTCAGTGGAGATTGGCCGGCGAATGCCTGGTCTTATGGAGATTCGCTCGGGGGTTTCTGAGGGAGACAGGGTCGTGACCAACGGGCAGATAACGCTGCGTCCGGGCGCTAAGGTGCGCGAGGCGCAGGCGGGTCCTTTGCAGAAGCCGCTTGGCGGCGGGGAATAAACGTATGCGCTTGCCCGAAGTTTCCGTGCAGAGGCCGGTTTTTGCCACGGTCATCGCTTTGTTACTGGTGTCTTTTGGTGTCATGGCCTTTCTTCAGCTTTCGACCCGTGAATACCCCGATATGTCCCCCGCCCAGGTATCCATTGTTACCGACTACGAAGGTGCCGCTTCTGATGTGGTGGAGACGCGCATCACCCAGCCCATAGAAGATGAAATCGGCGGCATCGAGGGCATTCGAACCATTCGCAGCAGTAGTAGCGACGGACGCTCAACCATCACCGTGGAGTTCGAGTTGGGTCGGGATATCGATGCGGCTGCCAATGATGTTCGGGATCGTGTGTCCCGCGCGAGCCGCCGCCTTCCCGAAGAGGCCGAACGTCCTCAGGTGAGCAAGGCAGACAGCGAGACTACGCCGCTGGTCTATATGAGTGTCGGCGGTGAGGGCATGTCCCCCATGGATATCACCGATTACGCGGAGCGCTATATCGTAGATCGATTTGCGGTGCTTCCCGGCGTAGCGACGGTGCGCGTCTTTGGGGGCGCGCCACGCTCCATGCGTATTTGGCTGGATCGTCAAAAGCTCAGTGCCCGGCAACTGGCGGTGAGTGATGTTCTTGCCGCGCTGCGCCGAGAGAACGTTGAGTTACCGGCCGGCCGTCTGGACTCTCAATATATGGAGCTGCCCGTTCGCGTGGAACGTAGCTATCGCAGCGCCGATGATTTTCGCCGTCTTGTCCTGAGCCGCGGCGATGACGGCCACCTGGTGCGCCTGGCCGAGGTGGCCCGAGTAGAGGAAGGTCCGTCAACAAAGCGTCGTCTTTTTTACTCCAATGGTGAAAACAGCGTCTCGGTGGGCGTTATAAAACAGTCGGATGCCAATACCGTAGAAGTGCTGGATGCGGTGCATAAAGAAATGCTGGCTCTGGAGGCGGACTTACCTGACGGCATGGAGATCGCGTCCTCCGGAGATGCGTCGGCGTTTATTCGCGCTGCTATTAATGGTGTTTACACAACCATCGCGCTGACGATTGCTTTGGTCTCTATCGTTATATTGCTGTTTCTTGGCACGGTCCGCGCAACACTCATACCCGTTGTGTGTATCCCCGTGTCTCTGCTCGGCGCCGTGATAGCCCTGCAGGCGATGGGCTATTCATTGAACCTCATTACGCTGCTTGCCATGGTGCTCGCCGTGGGCCTGGTCGTCGACGATGCCATTGTTGTGCTGGAAAATATTTACCGTCGCGTCGAAGAGGGTGAGCCCCCTCTGCTAGCGGCAGTAGGCGGTGCCCAGCAGGTGGGCTTCGCTGTAATCGCCACCACCGCGGTGCTTCTTGCTGTGTTCAGTCCCGTGGTGTTTTTGCAAGATGCTTCATCGCGATTGTTCGTAGAGCTTGCGGTGACGATTTCTGTGGCCGTGTGCATATCGTCTGTCTTGGCACTGTCTCTTGTACCTATGCTCTGTAGTCAGGTTCTTCGCCGAAAGACCAGCCACAGTGTGCTGGACCGGGTGGTGGAGGGCGGCATGCGCCGCTTGCGGTCTGCTTATGAGACAAGTTTGCGCTACCTGCTGGGTCATGCATGGCTTGCGCTGGTGATGGTGGTTCTGGCCTTTGTGGCGTTGCCGTTATTGTTCCAGCAGTTGAAGCAGGAATACGTGCCGGTAGAAGACCAGGACCAGGTGATGGCAATCATCACTGCGCAGGAAGGTACCAACATTGAATCTATGCGCGGGATAATCGAGCGCCTGCAGCCGCCGTTGTTGGAGCTCGAAAAGTCCGGATCCCTGACCCGGGTTTTGTTTGTGGCGCCGTTTCGCAACTCCACATCAACGGCCACGGGTTTTTCCCGTATTTCTATGGTGCCCTGGAACCAGCGAGACTACAGTGCCTTTGAGCTGCGGGATCAAATGGCGGCCACCTGGCGGGATGTTCCTGGCATTCGCGTGATGACGTTTGTTCCTGCGGGATTGGGCCAGCGGGGACCCAATACGCCGGTGCAGTTTGTGCTGCAAGGTCCGGATTATCAGACGCTGGCGGACTGGCGGGACGTGGTTATGGACGAGGCCCGCAAAAGCGGTCTTTTCGGCATGCTGACCTCGGACCTGAAGGAAACTCAGCAGCAGGTACATCTTCGGATCGATACGGCACGGGCTGCATCTCTTGGCGTGAGTGCCCGGGATGTTGCAGAGACACTCCAGGCGCTCATGACTGAGCAGGAAGTGACCACTTACTCCGTCGATCAGGAGGAGTATCCGGTGATCGTTCAGCTGCAGGATGATCAACGTGCAACCCCCGATGACATTGGTAACGTGCGGGTGCGCAGCGCCAGCGGCGAACTCATTCCCCTGTCCAATCTTTTGCAGGCCGATAACGTCGCGGGCATTGCGGAGCTCCAGCGCTACAACCGTCTGCGTGCGGTCACGATCAACGCGACTCTGGGGGCAGACGTCAGCCTTGGCGATGCGCTCCTTTTCCTGGAGCAGACCGTGGATGCCAATCTTCCAGCCAACGCCAAGGTCGACTACAAGGGTCAGTCTTTGGACTACAAAGAGTCCACGGGCGACATTTACTTTGCCTTTGGTTTAGCACTGCTGGTGCTGTTTTTGGTCATGGCCGCACAGTTTGAAAGCTTTGTTCACCCGGCGGTAATAATGGTGACTGTGCCGCTGGCTTTGGGAGGGGGCTTATTGGGACTCTACGTGACCGGCCAGAGTTTTAATCTGTTTAGTCAGATTGGACTGTTGATGCTGATTGGCATTGCTACCAAGAATGGTATTTTGCTGGTGGAGTTCATCAACCAGGTGCGGGATGAGGGTCTTGAGTTTGCCGAAGCGATTGTAAAAGCCTCGGTGCTGCGATTGCGGCCGGTGCTCATGACTGCGGTATCCACTATTGTGGGAACCCTGCCCCTGGTCCTTATGGTGGGTCCGGGTTCCATGAGCCGCAACGTCCTGGGTATCGTCGTGCTGTTTGGCGTGAGCGTCGCGACACTATTCACGCTGTATCTGGTGCCCGCGATCTACAGCATTGTTGCCCGGCGCACGGGCTCTCCCGAGGCTATCGCGAGAGAAATGCGTCTGTTGGAAGCACAGCAGTCTGCCAAGGCGCCTACACAGTCGTGATGATCCTCAGAATATCTCCTGAATGAGATCGTCTGTGCCTGTGGGGCCCGTGTTGGCACCTTCACCGGCTTCTGGCAGGTGTTCATTACGGAAGTATTCGAAAATAGCGTTGCGCTGGTCCGCGGGCGCCAGTAAGCCAGTCTCCGGATCAATCCGCACGTGGATGATTCCCGGCGGGAGTCGCCGACTGCGCTCTGGCACATCCTTGAGCGCTTCGCGCATGTAGTTGATCCAAATCGGGAGTGCGGCGGTGCCGCCAAACTCTCTTCGACCTAGCGGCGTGTAGTTATCAAAGCCTACCCAGGTGGTGGTGACGACATCGGGGTTGTAGCCTGAGAACCAGGCGTCCATGGGGCCGTTCGTGGTTCCCGTTTTACCGGCTAGGTCATCTCGCTTGAGCACCAGCGCCCTGCGCCCGGTGCCGTCTTTAATCACGTCCTGCAAAATACTGTCGATGATGAAGTTCACCCGCTCATCCATCACGCGCCGTGCGCCGGGCAGGGGGTCTTGTTCTTCTGCCGAGAGGATCTGTTCCATGGACAGCTCTTCGGGATCCACCGTTTTGGCCGCGTTTTGTTCGCAATCGCGACAGACACTGGGTGGGCGCGCTTCAAACACTGTGTCGCCTGACAGCGTCTCTATGCGTTCAATGAGGAAGGGCTCTACGCGATAGCCGCCATTGGCAAGGATGGCGTAGGCACTGGCAATTTCCAGAGGGTTCATGGCGTGGGTGCCCAGGGCCAGCGACAAATCCGGCGCGAAGTCCTCTGTATCGAATCCCAGCTCCTGCGCATAATCGATGAAGCGCCGGATACCCAGTTGTTGAAGCAGTCGAATGGAAACCAGGTTACGGGATTTGGTAAGGGCCCAGCGCAATCGGGTAGGACCAAAGAATTGGCCGCTATCGTTTTCTGGACGCCATACACCCTCGAGCGACCGGTCCTGCATAACAATCGGCGCGTCATTAATGATGCTCGCTGCTGTGAAACCTGAATTCAGAGCCGCGCTGTATAAAAAAGGTTTGAGGTTTGAGCCCGGTTGCCGCTGGGCTTGAGTGGCGCGATTGAACTTACTTTTTTCGAAGCCAATACCGCCGACCAGGCTGACGATAGCCCCGTTGTTGGGGTTCAGCGATACCAGTGCAGCCTGGGCGTCGGGTACCTGGGCAAAGCGCCATTCATTCTCATCGCCGGGTTTTACGCGCACGAGATCTCCCAGAGCCACTACGTCTGCGGGCGCTGTGGGCGCTGAACCCATACGATCTTCGCTGATATAGGGTCTCGCCTGGCGCAGTCCGTTTTCCCATTCGATGCGCACTTGCTCGCCGCTGGCGAGCAACACCCCAATTCCCTCATCATCGATGGCAGTGACTACGGCGGGTTCAAGGCCTGCGATGACGGGTGTGCTACTGAGCGTTGCCTGCCATTGCGCAAGCGGCAGAGCAGCGTCCGGGGGCACATCGCTGTCCAGAAGTTGTTGCTCTGGTCCGCGGTAGCCATGTCGACTGTCATAAGTTATGAGTCCATCTATTACTGCCGCGTTGGCAACCTGTTGAAGTTTGCTGTCCAGCGTTGTGTAAACACTGTAGCCCTCGTTGTAGGCGGCCATGCCATAGCGTTGGACCATCTGACGACGCGCCATCTCGGCCGCGTATTGGGCCTCCAGCGTGATACGCGCTCCATGTTGAGTGGCGACAACCGGTGAAGCCGCTGCTTTGTCGTAGGTGGCTTGATCAATGTAGCCCAGCGTGACCATTCGGCGCAGGATCCAATTACGTCGATCCTTGCCGGCCTCCGGTCCGCTGATGGGGTTGTTTCTCGACGGTGACTTTGGGATTCCAGCGAGCATCGCATGCTGGGCGAGAGTCAGTTCGGCGATGCCTTTTCCGTAGTAGACCTGTGAGGCGGCCTCGAAGCCATATGATCGATGCCCCAAAAACACGCGGTTCACATACAACTCGAAGATTTCTTCTTTTGACAGGCGTCGCTCAATCTCAATAGCCAGAAGCATCTCGTTGAACTTGCGCATAAAGGTGCGCTCAAGGGTCAGAAAGTAGTTCCGCGCGACCTGCATGGTCAGCGTGCTGCCTCCGGATCCTTTTTCGCCAGTGAGCAGCAGTTCCGACACCGCTCTTAGCAGGCCCCCAAAATCGATACCTCCGTGTTTAAAAAAGCCATCGTCTTCTGCTGCGAGGAGAGCTTGGACAAATTGCTGGGGAATTTGCTCGTAACTCAAAGGATTACGTTTTTGCTCGCCAAACTGACCGATGAGGTCGCCGTCGCGGGTATACACACGCATGGGCGTCTGCAGGCGAACATCACGCAGTGTCTCTACGTCCGGAAGATTGGGACTGAGGTATAAGTAGATGCCGGCAAATAGCCAGCAGCCACCAAGAAAGCCCAGAACCGCAAGGCGCAGGGGCCAACGCAGCAATTTCACAGTATCTCCGGAGTTGTATTGCTCGCTCGAGATCGATGACTCGCGCCGGTTGGGGCGGTAAATTCAGCGGATTTCGCGCAAGACAGTGGATGTTTGTTGATGGTAATTATAAGCTTTTTTTGTGTTTTGATTGCATTGTAGGCTATCTTAACGCTTAATATTGAAGTATAAGAACATAAAGTAAAGCTAAGTCCGTGAAACTTATAGGAAAACGACTTGCTTGGGTTGCTAGGAAAACGTAAGCAGACGCCGCTCTTGGGGATTGATATTAGCTCCACGACGGTCAAGCTGCTGGAGCTCAGTCGCACTGGGGACAAGTATCGCGTAGAGAGTTACGCGGTGTGTTCGCTCCCCCAGGACGCTGTAGTTGAGAAAGCCATCAATGATGTTGATGGTGTGTCTAACGCTGTGCGCAGCGTGGTGGCTCAATCACGCTCCAAACTTAAGCTGGCATCCACCGCGGTGGCCGGCTCTTCAGTCATTACCAAACTGATCGATATGCCTTCTGGCCTCTCCGATGATGAGATGGAGACGCAGCTCACCCTGGAGGCAGACCAGTACATTCCCTATCCCTTGGAAGAGGTTGCGCTCGATTTTGAAGTGCAAGGCCCATCGGCCGAGAGAGAAAACATGGTCGAGGTGCTGTTGGCAGCCTGTCGCAGAGAGACCATCGACCTTCGCGTCGAGGCCATCGAAGGTGCTGACCTGGAGGCCAAAATAGTTGATGTTGAGGCCTACGCCATGGAGCGTTCTTACGCTCTCATCCGCGAGCATCTCGAACTCAAAGAAGACAGTATCGTCGCCATCGTCGATATCGGCGCGACCATGACCACCCTGAGCGTTCTCAAAAACGGTAATACTATTTATACACGCGAGCAGCTTTTCGGTGGCAAGCAACTTACCGACGAGATCATGCGCCGTTACGGCTTGCCTCTTGAGGAAGCCGGTCTTGCCAAGAAGCAGGGCGGACTTCCCGATGATTATGAGCCGGAGTTGCTCAATCCGTTTCGAGATGCGGTGGTGCAGCAGGTCACGAGATCACTCCAGTTGTTTTTCTCTTCCAGTCAGTACAACGATGTCGATTACATCATCATGGCTGGCGGTGTGTCATTTATGGACGGCCTGTCGGAGCTGGTTCAACAGCAGCTCGGCACGCCAACCGTGGTTGCAAACCCCTTTGCTGAGATGACGATTTCTCCGAGAGTGAATGCCGTGGCTTTAGGCAGTGATGCTCCAGCCATGATGATTGCCTGCGGTTTGGCGCTGCGGAGCTTCGACTAATGGCACGTATTAATTTACTCCCCTGGCGAGAGGCCCGGCGCGAAGAGCTCAAGCGCGCCTTTCTGAGTATCCTTGGATTGGTGGCTGCGTCCGCAGTTGTGCTTGTGATGCTTGCTGATCGCGTTGTGAACTCTCAAATTGACGGCCAGAATGCGCGCAATGATTACATCACCCAGAACATCCGCGAGCTCGACAAGCAAGTCGAAGAAATCAAAGACCTGCAGCGTAAGCGTAATCAGCTCATTGAGCGCATGCGGGTGATTCAGGAGTTGCAGGGTAACCGGCCGATTATCGTTCGTGTCCTGGATCAACTGGTACGAACCGTTCCTGACGGGGTGTTTTACACCAACGTGAGTGCTCGCGGTATCGATCTCAATGTGAAAGGTGTCGCGGAGTCCAACAACCGGGTGTCCAGCCTGATGCGTCGCCTGGATGCGTCCGATTGGTTGAAAGAGCCTAATCTGGATGCTGTGCGTGCGGCACCAACTTATGGCGAGCAGGCGAACACCTTTGATTTGAGCGTGAAGGTAGATTTGCCAGCCAAAGACAATGGGTCGGGGGATTGATCGATGGCGTTAGATGACACGCTACGTTCGCTCCGTGAGTTTGATATCAATGATATTAGCCTCGACAACATCGGCACGCTGCCGGTTGTAGTTAAGGCCATTCTTTGTATTTTGCTGTTTGGTCTGGTGCTCGTGGGTGGTTATTACTACCACGTGAAGGATTTGCAGTTGCAGCTTGCCAGCGTGCAGGCGCGTGAAGCCACGCTCAAGCAGGATTACGAGAAGAAAGCGTTCCAGGTTGCGAACCTGGATGCCTATCGTCGGCAAATGGCCGAAATGGAAGAGTCCTTTGGTGCTTTGATCAGTCAGCTTCCTTCGGATACTGAAGTGCCGGGCCTACTGGAAGACATCACCAACAAAGGCTTACTTAACGGCCTTGAAATCAGCACCATTGATTTGCAGCCCGAAGTCAGCCGAGAGTTCTACGTGGAGCTCCCCATTGCTATTGTTGCCAGTGGCTCATATCACGATCTCGGCGCATTCGTGAGTGGCATGGCGGGCTTGCCGCGTATCGTTACCCTCCACGATTTCACTATTACCGGTGATGGCAGTAACTCAGCAGGCTTGAACATGAGTATCACCGCCAAGACCTATCGTTATAAGGACGGGGAGGGCTGATGGTGGCGGTGTATGCACGCATAGCGCTTCTCCTGCCGTTGTTTGTTCTGGTGGTGGCCTGTACGTCTAGAGATTTTTCTGACCTTGATACTTTTATGGAGGAAAAGCGCGCTCGCCCGGGCGGTATTATTGCGCCGATTCCCACATTTAAGGCTTACGAGGCGTTTGCCTACAGTGCGACGCGGCTGCGAAGCCCCTTTGACCGACCCATTGAGGTCCGTGAAATTACCCAGCTGCAGTCCATCAGTGCCATTAAGCCTGATGATAACCGCGCCAAGGAGTTTCTCGAGCAATACACCTTCGACTCGCTTTCGATGGTGGGAAGTTTGGAGCGCGGCGCTAATAACTGGTCCCTCGTTAGAGATCCCGAAGGGGGCATTCATCGAGTACAGGTGGGCAATTACCTCGGCCGCAATCATGGCAAAATTGTTGAAATGACGGATACCTATTTGGCCGTGGTGGAAATTGTTACGGACGGCACAAGCGACGGTTGGGTAGAGCGACCGCGCACCATAGAACTGAGCGGCTTGTAGGTCGCCCTGGGTGAAGACCATGAATGGAATGCAAACTGCGAGGGCCCCAATGCCTGTAAGCGCGAGCCCCACGGCCTGGCGTAATAGCTTGCGCCGTCCTGTCCTGCGTGTAGTAGCTGCGCTGATTGCCGGCTGGAGTAGTACCCAGGCATTCGCGACCGCAGTCACCGATATTGAGTTCAGCTCCCGTCCGGGCAGCAAGTTTGAGGTGCGCCTGGACTTTGACGAAGCCCCCCCGGCAGAACTGCAGTCCTACACCATCGAAAAACCGGCGCGGATCTCCATCGACTTCCCCAACACGACTTCTGAGCTTGAGCGCCGGCGCTACAGCCTACCCTACGGCAACGCTACCGGTGTCTTGGTGCTTGAGTCCGGTGACCGTACACGTCTGGTTCTTAACCTCGTAAAGCTTGTTCCCTACGAAACTCGCGTTGATGGTAATAGTCTTTTCCTCACTGTCGGCCAGGATGCTGATGCGGAGTACTTCAAGCCAGAAGGTGAGGCTAACGAAGTAAAAACCAAGATCGAGGCCGTGGCCAACGCGCGATCAAGTATTTCTGACCTTCAGTTCCAGCGGTCTCCCGCGGGCGAAGGCCGCCTGATTCTGCAACTCACCGACCCGTCTGTGGACGTGAATGTTTTTAGTGAGAGCGGTGATATCAAAGTTGAATTCCTCGATACCGATATTCCTGAGCGTCTGCTGCGCCGTTACGACGTGACTGACTTTGCAACACCGGTGAACAGTGTCGACGTAAACACCTCCGAGCGAGGTACGGCCCTGACTTTGAAGACCACGGGTGAGTTCGATTACCTGGCTTATCAGACAGACAATGAGTATGTCGTAAGCATCAAGCCACTGAGCAAAAAAGAGGCGGAAGAGCGACGCAACGAATTCACCTACGTAGGCGAGCGCATCTCTTTGAACTTTCAGGATATTGAAATTCGAGCAGTCTTGCAGCTGATAGCCGACTTTACCGAACTGAACCTGGTAGCCAGTGACACCGTTTCGGGACGCATCACCTTGCGCCTCAAGAACGTCCCCTGGGATCAGGCACTTGAGTTGGTTCTCAAGACCAAGGGTTTGGATAAACGTCAGATCGGAAACGTGCTCATGGTTGCACCGGCGGCCGAAATTGCCGAGCGAGAGCGCCAGGAAATAGAAGCGAACAAGCAGATTGCTGAACTTGCTCCTTTGAGCAGTGAGTTCATCCGCATTCGCTACGCCAATGCCGGAGACCTTGTCAGCCTCTTTCAGGCCGGCTCTGAAGATGGCGGGAGCCTGATATCGTCGCGCGGATCAGTGATCGTTGAATCTAGAACCAACTCCCTTATCGTAACTGAGACGTCCTCAAAGCTTGCGGAGATTCGCGAGCTTATTGATCGGGTAGATATCCCAATCCGTCAGGTGATGATCGAATCTCGTATCGTCATTGCGCAGTCCGACCTCGAAAAAGAACTGGGTATTCAGTGGGGTGGTGGCTATCTCGACCCCGATGCCAACGGCAACATTTTGTCTGTGTCCGGCGATGCGGCTAACGCTGTAAACCTGAACAATTCTGTGATTAACGGCACCACACCGGATCTGTCTTACCCGGGCGCACTGCTGGTGGACCTGGGCTCCGGTAGCGCAACCAGCGGATTTGCTGTGGGCTTTACCTCTAACAGTCTGTATCTGACTGCGGAACTGTCCGCATTGGAAGCAGCCGGTAAGAGTGAAGTGGTTTCTCAGCCTAAAGTGATTACCGGTGACAAGCAGCCGGCGACCATCAAGTCGGGTACCGAGATCCCGTTCCAGCAGGCTGCTGCCAGCGGCGCGACGGCAGTGCAGTTTAAAGAAGCGGTGTTGAAGCTGGACGTAACACCCAACATCACGCCCGATGATCGTATTTTGCTGGATCTGGTGATCAACCAGGACTCAGTGGGTGATCTTGTTCCCTCTGGTCAGGGGGGTCTGATTCCCGCCATCGATACCACTCAGCTGACGACCCAGGTACTTGTGGGCAACGGCGAAACGGTAGTTCTGGGTGGAGTTTTCCGCACTGAGAACCTGGAGACGACCAGCAAGGTGCCGTTCTTTGGCGACCTCCCTTATGTGGGGGCCCTGTTCCGCAATGAGTCCAGTCAGCGCACCAAGACGGAGACATTGATCTTTATTACTCCACGGATCCTCGCAGACACATTACTCGACTAATGCGTTCTCGGTGCTGGACACGGAAGACGGCACCGGGCTTGTGATCAACTACAACCGTGTTTTTCTTGTAGGCCCCATGGGCGCGGGGAAAACGACTATCGGTAAGCTGTTAGCGCGGGGCCTCAAGCTGGGTTTTGCTGACAGCGATTCAGAAATCGAAACCCGTACCGGCGCGGACATCGCCTGGATCTTCGATGTTGAAGGCGAAGAAGGCTTTCGTGATCGTGAACAGTCGGTCATCGATGAGATGACGCTGTTGGATCACACGGTACTTGCTACCGGGGGCGGCGTTGTCATGCGCGAGGCTAACCGTCGAGTGCTGTCCTCTCGCGGCTTTGTTATTTACCTTCACGCGACCCTCGATGAGCAAATACGCAGGACCCGGGGCGACCGCAACCGCCCATTGCTCAACAATGATGATCCGGAAGCGGTTCTAAGAGAGCTGTTTGCGGTTCGCGACCCCTACTATCGTGAGATTGCAGATCATGTGATCGATACCGATAGCAGCAGCCCCAAGGTGATTGCGCAGAGACTGCTCACGCAGTTACCTTAGCGCGCCAACCAAAAAGCGCGGTCTATGAATACATGAGCACACTGAACGTCCAACTGGGTGATCGTAGCTATCCCATCTACATTGAGAGCGGGGTGTTGAACAATGGCGCCCTCCTGAATCGCCACATCAAAGGCAAACAGGTCATTGTGGTAAGCAATACCACGGTGGCACCCCTGTTTATGGAGCGCCTTTGTGCCAGTCTGGATCCAGCGCTTCAGGTGTCACAGGTTCTTCTGCCGGACGGTGAAGAGCACAAGACGCTGGCTGTTCTCGAGCAAATCTTCGATAGGGCGTTGCAGGACAATCATAATCGCAGCACCACCGTTTTAGCACTCGGTGGCGGGGTTGTGGGCGATATGGCTGGCTTTGCCGCAGCCAGCTATCAGCGGGGCGTGAATTTTCTACAGATACCCACAACGCTGCTCGCCCAGGTTGACTCCAGTGTCGGTGGAAAAACTGGGGTAAACCACCCTTTGGGTAAGAACATGATCGGCGCGTTTTACCAGCCCCAGGCGGTTTTTATCGATCCGGACGTGCTCGATACCCTGCCACCGCGGGAATATGCCGCCGGGCTCGCCGAAGTTATCAAGTACGGTTTGATTTGCGATCCCGCTTTTTATGAGTGGCTTCAGCACCACCGCGATGACTTTGTGGCGCGTGACAAAACGGTGCTTGGCGAAGCAATCAAGCGCAGCTGCGCCGCTAAGGCGCGCGTTGTTGCAGAGGACGAGCGCGAGGGTGGTGTTCGTGCCATTCTCAATCTGGGGCACACCTTTGGACATGCGATTGAAGCGGCGCAGGGCTATGGCAGTTGGCTGCACGGTGAGGCTGTTTCGGCCGGGATGGTGCTCGCTGCCCGCTTGTCCGTAAATCAAGGATGGATTACTGATGCTGAGGTTGCCCGCTTGGTGCAGTGGCTTGAAGCAATGTCATTGCCTACCGCCCCGCCGGACAATATGTCCGTGGACACCTGGACCGAACATATGCTGCGGGACAAAAAGGTTATCGACGGTCGTCTTCGACTTGTGTTGCTTGAGCAGATTGGAAAGGCCTGCATTGTCGATGATCTGCCTCAGGCCGAGCTAGAGGCATTTGTGGCCACTTTCTCGCCCGTTTAAACAGGTTTGTTCCGCTTTTAGCATCTGTGTAAACTTGCTCCCCCCCGCCTGCAATAAAAAGCAAGCTACAGCAGGTATCGGCTGACGTTTTAAGCCACAAGTAACTGTTTTTTAAGGAATATAAGCTGAGTATGAGCGCAGGCCTATACAGTCCTGAGGAATTCCGCGACAACTGCGGATTTGGTCTTATCGCACACCAGTCGGGCGATGCGAGTCATCGTCTGTTGCAGGTGGCGATCGAGTCGCTGACCTGCATGACCCACCGCGGTGGCATTGCCTCGGACGGACGTACCGGCGATGGCTGCGGTTTGTTGATGCAAATGCCTGAAGCCTTTATGCGCGACTTGGCCAAAGAACACTTCGGCGCAGATCAAATCGGCCGCTTGGCAGTAGGTCAGATCTTCCTCAATCAGGATGCCGACGCTGCCCAGGCTGGACGCGACGCTTTAGAGACCGCTCTTGGTGATCGTGGCCTGACGGTTATAGGTTGGCGGGAAGTGCCCGTTGACACCGCAGTCTGCGGAGAAATAGCCCTCGCGGGACTGCCCCGCATCGAGCAGATTTTTATCGATGCCGGTGAGTTGACGCAAGATGAGCTGTCTACCGCACTGTTCGTCGTGCGTCGCAAGACCGAGATTGCCACCACAGACGATCCTGAGTTTTATATTTGCAGCCTGTCTTCCAGAGTGATTGCTTATAAAGGTTTGGTGATGCCGGTGGACTTACCGCGCTTCTACCACGATCTTTCGGATGAGCGACTGACAACAGCTATCTGCGTGTTCCATCAGCGTTTTTCTACCAACACTATGCCGCGCTGGCCTCTTGCGCAGCCGTTTCGCTTGTTGGCACACAACGGCGAAATCAACACCATCGACGGTAACCGTAACTGGGCAACGGCAAGAACGGCTTTGTTCGAAAATGACCGGTTGCCAGACATTGCCGACATTGCCCCCCTGGTCAACCGCAGCGGTTCGGACTCATCGAGCCTGGACAATATGCTGGATGTTTTGCTCACGGGTGGTGTGGATATGCCCCGGGCCCTGCGCATGCTGATTCCACCGGCGTGGCAGAACATTGAGTCCATAGACCCTGATCTGAAGGCTTTTTACGAATATCACTCCATGCACATGGAGCCCTGGGACGGTCCGGCAGGAATTGTACTTACGGATGGACGTTATGCGGTGTGCCTGTTGGATAGAAACGGTCTGCGCCCCGCGCGCTGGGTTCGCACCACCGACGGCTTTATTACCGTGGCGTCGGAAGTGGGCACTTACAACTATCGCAACGAGGATGTCATTGCCAAAGGGCGGGTGGGTCCCGGTCAGCTGCTGGTCATCGACACGCATACCGGCGAGTTTTTGCAGACCGACGAAATCGACAAGCGACTCAAATCCGCCCATCCCTACAAGCGCTGGCTTAAAGAAAGCTCCCAACGCATTGTTGGTAGCTTTCATGGCGAGGTGACCCAGGGAATCGAACCCGAAGACCTTCAGGCTTACATGAAGATGTTTCAGGTGAGCTTTGAAGAGCGTGAGCAGGTTCTTCGTCCCCTTGCGGAGTCGGGCAACGAGGCAGTGGGATCCATGGGCGACGATACCCCCATGGCGGTGCTGTCTCTAAAGCAGCGCTCCCTTTACGATTATTTCCGCCAAAAGTTTGCCCAGGTAACAAATCCGCCGATTGACCCTTTGCGCGAAGCGATAGTGATGTCGCTGGAAACCGCGATTGGCGTAGAACGTAATCTGTTCCATTTGGGACCCGAGCATGCCGACCGGGTGATTCTCACTTCTCCGGTGCTGTCTCTGGGTAAATTCAACACCCTGATTAATCTCGATCGCCCGGGTTTTCAGGTAGCCGATATTGATTGTAGTTACGATCCCGGCGAAACCGATCTCCGTGCTGCCCTCGAAGCGCTGACCGAGCAAGCTGAAGCCGCTGTGCGTGATGGCAGCACCATATTGCTGCTATCAGACCGGCGTATCGAAGATGGCAGGCTACCCATACACAGTTTGCTAGCCACAGGAGCGGTGCATCACCACCTGATTCGAACGGGTTTGCGCTGCAATTCAAATTTGCTGGTGGAAACCGCCAGCGCCCGTGATTCTCATCAGATCGCCTGCTTACTGGGCTTTGGTGCTACCGCGGTCTACCCCTATCTTGCCTACTCTGTGTTAGAGGAGTTGTTGCGCAGCGGCGAGTTACTCGGCGAGCCAGGAGCCTGCTACAAGAATTACCGTCGGGGCCTCAACAAGGGCCTGCTCAAGATTATGTCCAAGATGGGCATTTCTGCGGTGAGTTCTTATCGCGGTGCCCAATTGTTTGAAGCTGTTGGCCTGGCCCGCGAAGTGGTGGATCTGGCGTTTTGTGGTGTGGCGAGTCGCATCAATGGCGCGGGCTTTGTAGATCTTCAAGAAGATTCAGAAGCCCTGGCTCGACTTGCAAGAAGCCAGCGCAAAGGTATCTCTCAGGGCGGCCTGCTGAAATACGTGCACGGTCAGGAGTACCACGCTTTTAATCCTGATGTGGTGATGACCCTTCAAGAGGCTGTGTCCACCGGCGAGTACGCTCACTACGAGCGTTACGCCAAACTGGTCAATGAACGGCCTGTGGCGGCTCTTCGGGATTTGTTTACACCGGTATCCAGTAACGGACCTATTCCCATCGATGAGGTTGAGCCGGTCGAGGCGATCATGAAGCGCTTTGATTCTGCCGGTATGTCACTGGGCGCACTCAGCCCCGAGGCACACGAAGCTCTGGCAACTGCTATGAACCGCGTGGGGGCTCGTTCAAACTCTGGTGAGGGAGGCGAAGATCCGGCTCGTTTTGGCACCGAGCGGGTGTCCAAGATCAAGCAAATTGCATCGGGTCGCTTTGGGGTAACACCGCACTACCTGGTAAACGCCGAGGTGCTGCAAATTAAGGTCGCTCAGGGCGCCAAGCCAGGTGAGGGCGGGCAGCTGCCCGGCGGCAAGGTCAACGAGTTGATCGCACGCTTGCGTTACTCAGTTCCCGGCGTGACATTGATTTCGCCGCCACCGCACCATGATATTTACTCCATTGAAGATCTGGCACAGTTGATTTTTGATCTTAAGCAGGTCAACCCGACAGCCCTGGTATCGGTCAAACTCGTGTCCGAGCCCGGCGTGGGTACTATTGCGGCGGGCGTGACCAAGGCTTACGCCGATTTGATCACCATCAGTGGCTATGACGGGGGCACGGCGGCCAGTCCGCTCACGTCGATCCGTCACGCAGGTTCACCCTGGGAACTCGGTCTTGCTGAAGTGCAGCAAACCCTGCGCGGTAATGGGCTGCGGGGCAACGTGCGCCTGCAGGCCGATGGTGGCATGAAGACTGGACTTGATGTCATCAAGGCCGCGATTCTTGGCGCAGAGAGCTTTGGTTTTGGCACGGCGCCTATGGTGGCTTTGGGCTGTAAATATCTGCGTATTTGCCATTTGAACAACTGTGCCACCGGCGTTGCCACCCAGAACGAACAGCTTCGCGATGACCATTTCAACGGCACCGTAGAAATGGTGGTGCACTTCTTTACTTTCGTCGCACAGGAAACTCGCGAGTGGCTGGCGAGTCTGGGAGTGCGATCTCTCGAAGAGCTTATTGGCCGCACGGACTTGCTACACCGGGTGCCGGGCGACACTGCGCGGCAGCGATCGCTGGATCTCGCGCCGATTTTGCACAAGTCTGAGGATGCCAAGGGACAACCCGAGTTTTGCATGGTGGCCTCTAACGATCCCTGGGATCGCGGCGAGAAAGCCGAGGAGATGTTTGCGGCGACGCTCCCTACCATTGAGGCGGGCAGCGGCGGCGAGTTTGCGTTTAGTGTTACTAATTGCGATCGATCTATTGGCGCTCGACTATCCGGTGAGATCGCAAGACGTCACGGCAATATGGGAATGGAAGCTTCGCCATTGGTTCTCAGGCTCACGGGCACGGCGGGTCAGAGTTTTGGTGTTTGGAACGCCGGCGGCTTGCATATGTACCTCGAGGGCGATAGCAACGATTACGTGGGCAAAGGCATGGCCGGCGGCAAGCTGGTGATCTATTCGCCGGCAAACAGCCGCTATGCGTCTCAGGAAACGACCATCATTGGTAACACCTGTTTATACGGTGCTACCGGTGGTGCGCTTTATGCGGCGGGCATCGCCGGAGAGCGCTTTGCGGTGCGAAACTCCGGAGCGCACGCTGTTGTAGAAGGTGCAGGCGATCATTGCTGCGAGTATATGACCGGGGGCTGCGTTACTGTCCTTGGTGATACCGGGGTCAACTTTGGCGCCGGTATGACCGGTGGTTTTGCCTACGTGCTTGATCAACAGCGACAGTTTATTGACCGCTACAACAGTGAACTGGTGGAGATTCATCGCGTGAGCTCCGAGTATATGGAAGCTTATCGTACCCACTTGGGAGACATTCTCGCGCAGCATGTGGCTGAGACTGGCTCTGAATGGGGTCGCGAGATTCAAGAAAATTTTGAGGACTACGTGGGCAAGTTCTGGCTGGTTAAACCCAAGGCCGCCGATCTTCAGCAACTGCTGAGCCGCCTGCGAGAAACGGACTAAGGCATACGCCGGAGCGACCTCTATGAGTGGACGCGTAAGTAATAATTTTCAGTTTATCGATGTCGGTCGAACCGACCCCGATAAAAAAGACCTGCCTGCTCGCAAGACCGAGTACGTAGAGATCTATGATCCCTTTACCAAGGCACAGGTAGAAGACCAGAGCGATCGCTGTCTCGAATGCGGTAATCCCTACTGCGAGTGGAAGTGCCCGGTGCACAATTTCATTCCCAACTGGCTCAAGCTGGTTACCGAGGGAAATCTTTTCGAGGCGGCAGAGCTCAGTCATCAAACCAATACGCTGCCAGAGGTCTGTGGACGGGTATGTCCCCAGGATAGGTTGTGCGAAGGGGCCTGTACGCTGAACGACGGCTTTGGCGCTGTGACTATTGGCTCTGCGGAAAAGTACATTACCGATACGGCGCTGGCCATGGGCTGGCGTCCTGACCTTTCTAACGTTGTGCCTACCGACAAGCGTGTTGCCATTATTGGCGCGGGACCCGCCGGACTTGGCTGTGCTGATATTTTGGTGCGCGCGGGTGTGAAGCCGGTGATCTTTGATCGCTACCCGGAGATCGGCGGCCTGCTGACCTTTGGTATTCCGGAGTTCAAACTCGAAAAGCAGGTGATGATGCGCCGCCGGGAGATTTTTACCGATATGGGCATGGAGTTCCGCCTGAACACCGAAATAGGTCGCGACATCAGCATGGAAACACTGATGGAAGAATACGACGCGGTGTTTATGGGAATGGGTACTTACACGCCCATGAAGGGTAACTTCCCCGGGGAAGATCTGCCGGGCGTGCACAAGGCTCTCGATTTCCTTATTGGCAACGTCAACCACAACCTTGGGTTTGAACAACATCCCGATGCCTACATTAATCTCAAAGGCAAGCGGGTGGTGGTGCTCGGCGGTGGTGATACGGCCATGGACTGCGTGCGCACTGCCGTGCGTCAGCAGGCAGAACATGTAATTTGTGCTTACCGTCGTGATGAAGAAAACATGCCGGGCTCGCGCAGGGAAGTAACTAATGCCCGAGAAGAGGGCGTAGAGTTTTTGTTTAACCGCCAGCCCATAGAAGTGGTGGAGTATTTTGGTGATGCCTGCGGCGTCAAAACTATCGAGACGCGCCTGGGTGAGCCTGGTCCCGATGGACGTCGCCGTCCGGAGCCGATCCCTGGAAGTGAGCAGGTTCTGGAGGCCGACATTATTATTATGGCTTTTGGTTTTCAGCCAAGTCCTGCCCCATGGTTTGAAGACGTAGACGTACAAGTTAATGACTGGGGGGGCGTCGTAGCTGCTGAGCATCAAACCTTTGGCTTTCAGACGAGCAACCCAAAAGTCTTCGCCGGTGGTGACATGGTGCGCGGTTCGGATCTTGTGGTGACTGCGATCTGGGAAGGACGCCAGGCCGCCGAAGGTATCTTGGATTACCTGGAAGTCTAGTTGCTGGTGCGTAATGCGCGGCTGACAGATTGAGTATTTTAAACACGGGTCCCTGGGGCCCGTTTGAGGAAAAAAATAACGATGAGTGAACTGAAGAACGACCGTTTCCTGCGCGCATTGATGCGACAGCCCGTAGATCGCACGCCTTTGTGGATGATGCGCCAGGCCGGACGCTATCTCCCCGAGTATCGTGCCACGCGAGAGCAGGCCGGATCGTTTTTGGACCTGTGTAAAAATGCTGAGCTTGCTTGCGAAGTGACCATGCAGCCTCTGCGTCGCTACGCTATGGATGCGGCCATTTTGTTTTCAGACATTCTTACTATCCCCGACGCGTTGGGACTTGGTTTGTATTTCGAAACCGGAGAAGGCCCGCGCTTTCGCAAAACGGTGCGCAGTGCCGAGGATCTTGCAGGACTGAACTCCTTCAAAGCCGATGATGATCTTGGCTATGTAATGAATGCCGTACGGACTATTCGCAAAGAGCTCAACGGTTCGGTGCCGCTTATTGGTTTCTCGGGTTCGCCCTGGACCTTGGCGACGTACATGGTCGAAGGCGGTTCATCCAAAGATTTTTCTCGGGTCAAAACCATGGCCTATGATCAACCAGAGTTAATGCACGAGTTGTTAACAGTACTGGCTGACGCTGTAGCCGATTATTTAACGGCGCAGGTTGAAGCAGGCGCGCAGGCTCTGCAGATTTTTGACACCTGGGGTGGCAGTTTGAGTGCCGCAGCCTATAAAGAGTTCTCTCTTAAGTACATGCAGCGCATCGTGTCTCGATTGCCCAAAGAGGCCGATGGCCGTCCGGTACCGGTCATTGTGTTTACCAAGGGTGGCGGGCAGTGGCTATCCACGATTGCCGACTGTGGCGCGCAGGCAGTAGGGATCGACTGGACCACAGATATCTCCACGGCCAAGCAGGTGGTAGGTGATCGTGTCGCCTTGCAGGGCAATATGGACCCCATGATGTTGTTTGCATCACCGGAGCGTATTCGCGAAGAAGTCGGCAATATTCTCGCGGGCTTTGGGCACGGCAGTGGTCACGTGTTTAACCTTGGCCACGGCATTACACCGGGGGTAAATCCTGATCACGTCACTGCGTTTGTTGATGCGGTGATTGAGTTGTCGCCGCAGTATCATCGAGACTGAGTTCGCTCTAATCTGGCCCTACAGCGCCATTAGCGCACGCTAGACAGGCTTTTGCGGGACCCAGATGTAGCGTGGCAGCGACAGTGGTGCGCTGCGGATTGCATTGAGCGGGCGTCGAGCGCCATGGATGGCGCTCGCCGAGCCTGTCATGGATGACGCTTTTTGGCGTCCCGCGAAATCAATTCGCAGTGCGCCATTGGCGCGGTATGCGGTATCCGCAGACGCTTAGTCGTCGCAGCAGGGCCAGCAGTGGTCCATATCTAGCGCCGGCTGGTCGGTAGCAGGCTTGCCGACCACCTTTGCGGGAACACCCGCGACCGTAGTGTGTGCAGCAACATGCTCAAGCACAACGCTGCCCGCGCCAACTTTGGCGCCTTCACCGACGCAAATATTACCCAGGATTTTGGCGCCCGCGCTGATGAGCACGCCGTCGCAAATCTTTGGATGACGGTCGCCGTCTTCTTTGCCGGTGCCGCCGAGAGTGACCGACTGCAGTATCGAAACGTTATTGCCCACCCGGGCAGTCTCTCCAATCACCAGGCCCGTGGCGTGATCGAGCATGATGCCCTGGCCAATGTGTGCCGCCGGATGAATGTCGACGGCGAATTTGGTGCTTACACGGTTTTGAAAAAACATGGCCAGCGGTTCACGGCCTTGCTTCCACAGCCAATGGGCGACTCTATGAGCCTGTAGCGCATGAAAGCCCTTGTAATAAAGAAACGGGATGTACATTTCGTGCGTTGCCGAGTCACGCTCCAACACTGCCAGCAGGTCCGCTCGCACCGCATCAAGAATCTTGTGGTCTGCTTCAAAGGCCTCGAGCATTACTTCCCGAAGCAGCAAAGAAGACGCTGCAGGACTGTCCAGCTGGTTGGCCAGCAGGAAACTCAGCGAACGCTCGATTCGCTTGTGATTCAAGATCGTCGCATGAAGGTAGCTGGCGAGGATGGGCTCGTCCTGCGAGTGTTGCCGTGTTTCTTCACAGATCCTCTGCCAGATCGGGTCATCGATTCCGGGCATCATAAAATTCTTCCTCTTGTCATATTGCTAAGAGTAGCTGATTGCGGACAAGTCTTCATGGAGCGGTGCCTGCTCTCTTGCCTTAGCTTTACGATAGCTTGGCGGCCACAGACCACAGTTGATGCCCGCTCTCGCGGTATTTGTGTTCAAACAGGGTCAGGGCGGGTGTGTCTGTGGGCACCAACGCAACGCATGATGGCTGGTTCAGAAGATGCAATGCCACTCCAAATTCCTCGACATAGAGCTGCCAGTTACTGCGCAGCTCCAGTTGGCCGCCCAAAGCTAAAAGAAAAGGAAACGCCGGGTGCCCGTGAACTCTTCGGCCAAGATGCCCCGGCTTGGGCCAGGGGTTGGGATACAACAGGTAGTGTGCCAGAAGCCGTTGCTCTCGGGCGACGAGATGTCGCCAGATCGCTTCGCAGTGTGCCTGCAAGAACAAGCAGTTGTCGGGTGCTTCCGGTCCGCGATCGAGGCGGTGTTTTGATTTGTCGACACCAATGACCAGGGCATCGTTGTGCCGCGATGCGAGCATGGCGGTGCTCCGGCCGGTGCCGCAAAACGAGTCGAGCACCACAGCGCCACGATGTTTCTCTAGCGCCGCATCAAGCTGTTCCAGTGCCGGAAGGTCTACCTGTTGCACAGGTTTACGCCAACTGCTGGACGCATGACGCTTCACCAGCGCGGGCAGCCCCGGATGGACGCCTGCTTGGCTGCTATGAACTTTGGAGGATACTGCCTGCATACGCTGCAATCGCAATGGTGAATGACTGGTCGGGGATGATACGGTTAGCGCTTCGATAGTCGCAAATTTGCTATTTCGCTATGCGTGATGATTTACGTCCTTACTGGGTCAAGAAAGCCTATCTTCGGTACCGCCGTTGGTATGTTGATTATTTTTTACGCCCGGAATGCGCCAGCCTCGGTAAGTTCTCTACTTTTATGAAGCCCCGCTACGTGATCATCTCTGGTCCAAATATCCATATTGGCGACTGCTTTACCGCCGTGGCTGAGCCCATGCACCGGGTGGAGATTGGCGTCTGGGGGCGAGAAGCTGGCGCTGGAACCATCCGCATCGGTCGAGGTGTGCTTATGAGTCCGGGTTCGCGCATCAGCGCGTCGGACGAGATCACCATTGGTGATGGAGTAATGATGGCCAACGGTACCTACATCACCGACTCGGATTGGCACACTGTGTACGACCGTACCCAACGCAGCCATACGCCAACACCGGTGCATATTGGCGACAACGTGTGGCTGGGCGATCACGCCACGGTGCTCAAGGGCGTCACTGTCGGTGAAAATAGCGTGGTGGCGGCGCGAGCGGTTGTCACCAAAGATGTGCCGGCCAATGTCATCGTCGCGGGCAATCCGGCCAAGGTGGTGAAGGAACTGGATCCCGAGAGGGAGATGACTACTCGGCTGGGTTATTTTGCAGACCCGGCGGGACAGCTACGGTTTTTTGATGCGGTAGATAGAGAAGTGCTGGGCAGCAACAGTTTATGGCGCTGGTTGTGGTCCTTGGTATACCCGAACTCTCGAAGCTCCTGAACTGCTCTGAGTGTTCTAAAGCAACCTCAAGACCGGCTCCTGCAAGCGCGAAAACTGCTCCCGCAGCTGCAAAATATGATCTGACCAATAACGCTCGCTGTTAAACCATGGGAAGGCCTTAGGGAAAGCCGGATCATCCCAGCGCCGGGCCAGCCAGGCAGCGTAGCGAATAATGCGCAGGGTTCGCAGTGTCTCTATCCAATGCAGCTGTTTGGGATCGAACTCGAAAAACTCTTCGTATCCGGCAATCACTTCACCGAGCTGAATCTCTTGCTCGTTGGGTTCGCCGGATAAAAACATCCAAAGATCCTGAATAGCCGGCGCGGTCATGCAGTCATCCAGATCCACAAAATTCGCCGTATCGTCACGCCACAAAATATTGCCGCCATGGCAGTCGCCGTGCACACGGATTCCGGGCGTTGCTTCTATCTGCGCGAGCTTCGGCGCCAGCTCCCGCTCCAGGTCATCGAGCAGCGTGACGTAGGCAGTTTTTAGTTCGCTGGGAATAAAATTGTCGGGTAGCAGGGTTCTGCTTTCATTAATAATCGCCTGCCCCTCAAGTGTCGGACGAAATTTAAAAGTCTTGGTGGCACCTATGGCGTGGATGCGTCCCAGCGTTCTACCTAGTACGAGCAAGTTGTCCAGATTATCGAACTCCGGCGCGTGACCGCCCCGGCGCGGAAATAGGGTGTAAAGCAAACCACCCCAACGATGCACGCTCTCGCCACTCTCCGAAATCAGTGGTGCAACCACCGGGATCTCTGCCTCTACGAGCTCCGCGCTAAAGCTGTGCTCTTCCTCAAGTTGTTCCAAAGTCCAGCGGCCGGGTCGGTAGAACTTAACGATGATGGGCTGCTCATCTTCAATACCAACCTGATAGACACGGTTCTCGTAACTATTGAGGGCCAGAAGGCGCGCGTCACTGACATAGCCGGCTGCTTCTACCGCGTTGATGATCGCGTCCGGGGTGAGTACATCAAAGGGATGATTACTCACAGTGTATCGCCCAACAGGGCCGTGCTTTTGATCTGTGCATAAAGCGAGTCGCCTGTTTTAAGTTTGAGGTCTTCTAAAGATCGGCGAGTAATCCGCGCCAGTAAACACTGCTGTGAAAGCTGTAAGCGCAGTAAGCAATGTGCATTAGACAGTTGCCGGATCTCCTGCAGCGTAACCGGCAGTATGTTCTGAATACTGCTGCCTTGAGGTTTCTCGCGACACACACTCACGTCCCGTGCCGGCACCCGCAATCGTCGCGTACTCCCTGTATGCCCATCGCCTGCAACCCACAGCGACTGTCCATCTACCTTTAGCTCAGTGAGGCCGTAATCTTGATCCCGGCTTGCCACTTCTACTGCCAACAGACTCGCAGCGCCATCGTCTTCGGCTAACTGCGTATCCAGCTTGCTGGCCAGTTCCAGTAAGGGGCCCTGTTGATGTATTTGCCCCTTGTCCATGAGCACGATGTGGTCGGCGATGGTGCTGACCTCTTCGATTTGGTGGCTCACATACAGCATGGGTAAATCATTCTCTTTATTGATGCGCGCCAGACAAGCAAGACACTCGCGCGCGGCACTTCGATCCAGATTAGCCAGCGGCTCATCCAGCAACAGCAGTTCGGGAGCTCGCATAAGGGCGCGGGCGATAGCTACCCGGGCCTGCTGCCCTGCCGACAACGAGTCAGGGCTGCGATCCATCAACGCTTCAATGGCCATCCACCGGGCTATTGGTGCAATGTCTGGTGCCTTTGTGACGGCATGCGCTGCCGCAAATTGCAGATTCTGAGCGACGCTCATATGCGGAAACAGCCGGGCATCCTGAAACACGTAAGCCACAGATCGTTTCCAGGGTTCGGCATGGCTGTTGTTCTGTTGCCATGCTTCGCCCGCAAAGACGATGCTTGCCTGAGTAATGTCGGGACGCAGTCCGGCAATGCAATTGAGCAGTGTGGTTTTACCGCTGCCACTGGGGCCAAACAGTGCGGTGACGCCGGTCAGCGTAATCTCGGTATTGATGCTCAGGCAAAAACCCGCGGCATCTCTGTGTTCGATATTTAGCGCTAACTGACTCATCGGCCAATGCGCCAGCCGCGATCGCGATAGAGCAAAAACAGTAGCAGCAAGGAGAAGGCTACCAGACCAATGGCGATTTGATGCGCGCTGGCGTAGTCCATAGCTTCGACGTGATCATAAAGTGCGATGGACAATACCTGCGTTTCGCCGGGGATATTCCCACCAATCATCAGTACCACACCAAACTCACCCACGGTGTGCGCAAAACCCAGCGCTGCAGCCACGATAAAACTGCGTTTACACAGCGGTAGCGTGATCGCACGGAATTGCTCCAAAGGTGTTGCGCCCAGAGTGGCCGCCGCCTGAAGTAGCTTGCTGGGAACCTTGGCAAAAGCCTGCTGCAGTGGCTGCACTACAAAGGGTAACGAGTAGATCACCGACCCCATCACCAGCGCCGAAAAACTAAAGGCTAATTGTTTGCCCGTGAGCGTTTGCCAGAGTTGTCCCGGGATAGCGTCTGGGGCCAGCGCCAGCAAAAGATAAAAGCCCAGCACCGTCGGCGGTAACACCAGGGGCAGGGCGACCAGCGCCTCGATCAATGCAGCAAAGGTACCCCGCTGTCGTGATAGCCAATAGGCCAACGGGGTCCCGATGAGTATGAGGATGATGGTGCTCACTGCAGCGAGGCGAAGAGTGAGGAGCACGGCCTGCCATTCGCTGGGGCTTAGGAGCATGGTCGATACCCAAAGCTTGCCAGTACGGGCACGGCGTTTAGTCCTGTTAGGTAGTCGAGAAACGCTTGAGCACTTTGTGCATTGTTGGATCGCGCATTGAGCACCGCATATTGCTCAATGCGTGGATGCCATTCGGGTGGAACAGTAATTCCGGAATTTGGGCTTAAAGAGCGAGCGACCAGCGCCAGATCTACGCCGCCGCTGGTGTAAAACTGCATGGCCTGCTGCACGTTGCTGCCCCGGACTACGCGCCGCTCGGACGCTGCTGCAAACTCCTCGCGAGCCAAAACCGCCATGGCGGCAGCGCCGTAGGGTGCTGAACGAGGGTTTGCGACGGCGATACTCTTGCTGGGATCGCTAAGCGCTTCATGCAATGAACTGGCGCCGAGCAGCACAAGAGACCCAACAGCGTAGCACTGAGCGGGCCCCGGACTGCTTTCATCATCTATCAGTGCCTGAGGCCTTGCGCGATCGGCCGCAAGGAGTAGGTCAAAGGGTGCTCCGCGGCGCATCTGTGCGGCGAGCACCCCGGTCGATGCACTGCTGATGATCACAGGTACTCCGGTGCTATCGGCAAAGCGATCGCCTATTTGCTCAGCTACCACACGAAAGTTCGCGGCAACGGCAATTTTGAGCGCTGCTGCATCTTTGCCATAGCTCGGTGATTGGGTGAATAAGCTGAGGAAGGCCAAACATGCCAGTGACCACCGCTTTAGTGCGTGAGATTTTCGATTTTGCAGCGCGAAAGAGTAAGGCAGTGCTATGGAAGAACAAGGAGTAGCAAAGGGGACCTGGTGGGCGCGATTCATCCCCCCATTGTAGGTCAACGCGCCGGTGTTCGGGCAAGACAATACAGATGAACCTCGGCGGCACCGGCTTTTAGCAGCGCGCTGGCCATGGCGTTGCCGGTGGCAGCTGTGGTGCATACATCATCAACAATACCGACGGAGAGCCCCAGCACGTCGCCGTGAACTGCAAAGGCTTCTTTGAGGTTGGATAGCCGCTCGCTGCGCGTAGCATGTGCCTGTGATGGGGTGGATCGCCTGCGGCTCAGGCGAGCACGTTTGCTGGGGGTGGCCTCTATCGAGGGCTGCAGCAAGCACAGGGCTCGAAGTAAATCCTCGCTCTGATTGAAGCCGCGGCGCAGCTCGCGACGCCAGTGAAGTGGTGTGGCCAGTAATAAATCTAATTTTTCGAAACAAATAGGTGCTTTTAATATTATTTTCGCGGCTGTTATAGCCAGTCTTTGCTCTTTTAGATACTTCCATCGGTGCATAAAGTACGCCAGTGCAGCGTCATACTCGTAGGCGGCCGTGATGCTGTGCAGTAACGGCGGCTTCTGCAGGCACGACTGACAGAGTCGGCCACCGACCCTCGGAAGTGCGCATCGTGGGCAGGAATCATCATTGGGACAGAGCGCATCCCGGCATACCTCACATATGGCTTCGCTAAGGTGGCTACGCTGGTCACAGTAAATACAGCGCTGGGGCGCCAGGTAGTCGAGAGCTCCGAAGGCAATTGTCTTCAGAGCATTGTTAACCATAGTCACTATCTAAGGTTGACAGCGATGGTCGTCGAATTACCATGGCGCTCCCTAAGGAGAGCTGCATTATGAACCTGCCTGTTTCATCGACGTCATCCGTGTCATCGTCCTATTCGTCTGAGCTGTCCGAGGCAAGCGCCGACGTTGCGGTCGACCAGTCGGGCTTCGCAGCTTTGCGCCACGACTGGCTGCGCGAAGAGGTGGCGTCACTGTTTGCACTGCCATTTAGTGATTTGATCTATCGTGCGCAGTCTGTTCATCGAGACCATTTTGACCCCAATGAGGTGCAGGTGAGCACTTTGCTTTCGATCAAAACCGGCGCCTGCCCCGAAGACTGCGCCTATTGCCCGCAAAGCACGCGTTTTGATACGGGCCTGTCCGTGGAGGCGCTCATGGAGGTTAATCAGGTGCTCGAGCAGGCACGGGCGGCTCGTCAGTCGGGAGCTACGCGTTTTTGCATGGGAGCCGCCTGGCGCTCGCCCAAAGATCGCGATCTACCGGTACTTACAGCGATGATCGAAGGTGTAAAGAACCTTGGTTTAGAGACCTGTATGACGCTGGGTATGCTCAGTGATACCCAGGCGCAGACACTTGCCGAGGCAGGGTTGGATTACTACAACCACAATCTGGATACCTCACCGGAATACTACGGAGACATAATCACCACGCGGACTTATGCTGATCGACTGAAAACTCTGGAGCATGTTCGCCAGTCGGGTATGAAGGTATGCAGCGGTGGCATCGTCGGAATGGGCGAGGATCAAAGTGATCGCGTGGGCCTTTTACAACAGTTGGCTAATCTGCCGGAGCACCCCGATAGTGTGCCAATTAATATGTTGGTTCGCGTACCCGGTACTCCCCTGGCCGGGGAGGAGGATCTAGACCCATTTGAGTTTGTGCGCACCATCGCGGTGGCCCGAATTCTCATGCCACGGTCGCACGTGCGTCTGTCCGCGGGCCGTGAGGATATGAATGATCAGACCCAGGCCCTGGCCTTTTTGGCTGGCGCTAACTCCATCTTCTATGGCGAGAAGCTGCTCACGACAACTAACCCGCTGGCTAACTCTGATCTTGCGTTATTTGCAAGACTGGGCATAAACCCGCAGGAGCGAGAGGTGCCTGGCGAAGCATTTGAAGATCTGCGCTTTTATGACGCGATGCAAGCTGTAAATACCTAAAACCAGGTTTATCTTCAGTAAATTCGATATATTAGAAGTAAGTGAGCGATTACTTACTAAATTCCGCTGAGCGCATTCACCGCCGTTTGCCCTATATTTGACGGCTTTTCTGACCAGCTTTGTTGCTGGCCTAATCACAAAATTAAGCATGCATTAGCCCATGAATTGACTATAATGTGTCCACAAGTTAACACTGAACACATAAGCGCAAAGCCTCGGAAGTGACAAGGCCAAAGCGTCGATGATATTGGGGAGAGAGTCATGCCTAGCTATAAAGCGCCACTGCGCGATATTCAATTTGTAATCAACGAAGTACTCGACACAGAAAACCTGTACCAGGGTCTGAAGGGCTATGAAGAAGCCACACCGGATTTGATGAATGCGATCATCGAAGAGGGTGCCAAGTTTGCCGAGAACGTTCTTTCTCCGCTGAACCAAAGCGGTGATGAAGAGGGCTGCGTCTGGTCCGAAGAGGGTGTAAAAACTCCCGCGGGATTCCCCGAGGCTTATAAGCAGTATGTCGATAACGGCTGGCCCTCATTATCCGCTGAGCCTGAGTTTGGTGGGCAGGACATGCCCAGCATGCTTGGTATCGTAATTAACGAGCTTGCCGGTACCGCTAACTGGTCCTGGCTGATGTACCCGGGCCTGTCTCATGGTTGTATCAAGACCCTCGAGGCCCACGGGTCGCCAGAGCAAAAGCAGCAGTACCTGCCCAAACTTGTGAGTGGTAACTGGACTGGCACCATGTGTCTTACCGAGTCGCATTGCGGGTCGGATCTGGGCTTGCTGCGCACCAAAGCAGAGCCTCAGGCCGACGGCAGCTACGCCATCACTGGCACAAAGATTTTTATCTCCGCCGGCGAGCACGATATGTCAGACAATATTGTGCACATCGTGATCGCCCGCATGCCTGACGCACCGGAGGGCACCAAGGGTATCTCGCTGTTTGTGGTGCCCAAGTTCAATGTTAATGAAGACGGCAGTATTGGCGATCGCAACAGCGTGCACTGTGCATCCATCGAAAAGAAGATGGGTATCAAGGCTTCCGCTACCTGCGTGATGAACTTTGACAGTGCCAAGGGTTACCTGATTGGCGAGCCCAATCGCGGTTTGAACATGATGTTCACCTTTATGAACACCGCCCGCATCGGTACTGCTATTCAGGGACTGGCTCACGCCGAGCTTGCTTACCAAGGGTCTCTGGAATACGCCCGGGAGCGATTGGCGATGCGCAGCCTTACCGGGCCCAAGAATCCCGATGGCCCTGCGGACCCCATTATTGTGCACCCGGACGTGCGTCGCATGTTGCTCACGCAAAAGTCCATCGCTGAAGGTAGTCGTGCAATGCTCTATTACCTTGCACAGCTGGGCGATATTGTTGAGCGCGGTGACGAGGAGAGCGCCAAGAAGGCCGATGACCTCATGGCTCTGCTGACTCCTATCGCCAAGGCTTTTGTTACCGAGGCGGGGCTTGAGGCCGCTAACCACGGCATTCAGATTTATGGCGGTCACGGCTTTATTCGTGAGTGGGGAATGGAGCAAATCGCTCGCGATGCACGTATTGCTACTTTGTATGAAGGAACCACGGGTATTCAGGCGCTGGACCTCATTGGCCGTAAGGTTCTGGGTTCTGGCGGCAAGTTGCTCATGGGCTTTACAGAGATGATGGGTGAATTTGTCGCGGAGAATGATGACGAGGCCTACGCCGAGTTCACCGCACCGCTGACCAAATACAAGGACGAGTGGCTGACCATGTCTTTGGAAGTCGGCGGTAAGGCCATGGAGAATCCCGATGAGGCAGGAGCCGCATCAGTGGATTACCTCATGTATTCAGGCTACGTTGCTCTAGCGTATTTTTGGGCGCAGATGGCGGTGGTTGCCCACAAGAAGATTGCCGAAGGCGAGGGTGACACCGCGTTTTATGAGGCAAAGCTCATGACCGCGCGTTTTTACTTCCAGCGCATCTTGCCGCGCACTATGTCGCATAAGGAGTCTTTACTCTCTGGAGCAGAGAACCTTATGGACATGCCAGAGGCGATGTTCGCTTTCTGAACGGCTTGATATTCCCCTGGACTCTCCGGGGGGTGCAATCCAAAGCTACGGGCGCGATAATTCGCGCCCGTTTTCGTTGTTACGAGGCTAAATGCATGTCTCAGAATGAAGAGCAGCCACAAGCTCCTGTCCAGCCTGCAACCGAGGGCCCCGAGCGGCAGTTGTATCCCGAAGATCAGGCCAAGGTAGACGCGTTTTTAAAACGCGGCGTGAACTCTGTGGAAAGAAAACCCTTCAAACCGCTGTACTTACTGGTGATGCTCATCGTTGTTGTCGGCGCCTTGAGTGTGTTCAGTCAATGGCTGGCGCATCAAGCGGGCGTGTTCTAATTAACTGAGTTTGCTATGCTTTTAGGCCTCGCAGCGGCGATCTCGGTGTGTGGCGCAGCCTGGTAGCGCACTTCCTTCGGGAGGAAGGGGTCGGAGGTTCGAATCCTCTCACACCGACCATTAAAAACAATAACTTATAACTTTATACTCTCTCTAATTCCCTGGTATTTTCTATCCTAAGTCCATATTAAGTCCGGCTTTATCACTGGACGCTCACGCGACGCACTCACTCTGCGCAAGGTTTTCCCGCTATCCGGACTATCGATTCATTCGATTCTGCTTCTAGTAAAAACATTAATGATTTTGACTTAGATCACGCCGATTGGAGATACCCTCACTTTGAGTGGCAACGGGTTAGTTGCGAGTGATAAAGTCAACTGAGATACGTCCTCTCTCCTGTGATTGCGGTAATTATGGTTCTAAACTCAAAAAAAATGGGATCTTGTTTGATGGCCCTCCGCTTGTACGGTTGTGCATCTCTTTTGGTCTTGAGTACGTCTGCGACGGCTCAAACGGCACAGGTTTTTGAAACGTCAAAATTGCGGTTTGGCACGGGTGCCGAGGCTTCGATTACGATCGCCGGCACTCTTAAGCAACCATTTTATTTTGAAACCAGCAACTCAACCTTTTACAAGCTGACGTTCTCAAACTTCCCGCTGGATATTGCCGTAGCTTCAGGAGGTGATGGCACCAACGACTGGAACCTCAACGGCTCTTTAGTTGAAACCCAAAATTCTTCATACAGTCTAACCGGGGCTGCTCTCGATACTACCGGGTTTATCGTAACTACACCCGACTCAGGGTCAGGCTTTGAAAAAGGCTACGGAACTATCATCTCTGAGGGCAACATCGACATAGATCTAGGTGGCGCCAATGAGGCATTGCTGACTGTCACTAACTCTTACGATTTGCCAGCGGACGATTTTTTTATATCGATACGCACTCGTATCACTAATCGCGGAAGCAATCCCGCGACTAACGTTAGAGCCTGGGTTGGTACCCGTGATGACTACGTTGGGGTAGATGATGGACCAATAAAGCAGCGAGGAAACATTGTAGGGGATGCCTTTCAGGAAATCGCAAATGCCTCTGACCAGGCGCAAGCCCTGCTTATTACCGCCGATTCGGGGGCATTTACCCCTGGAGTTCTGTTTTACACCGCAGAACCGAGGGCTAGTGTTGTTTTTGACAGCTGCTGCTCCTTTAGTAATGCGTATCGGCAGGATCCAGCGACTGCACCAATTAGTATTCCATCCGGCGCAGATGGTTCCTATGCGATGTTTGTTCGGCTTCCAGATCTTGCGGCCGGTGACTTTTATGAATTCACTTGGTTCTATGCAGCCGGAGCTGTATCTGACCTAGCTGACGTGATTGCCAGTGTGGCGAATGCCAGCGCTGGCCTGCAAAACCTCACCTTCACTACTGGTGACTTGGTGGCAGCGCTTGATGCCGACGGTGTTGGTTACTACCTCGTGGTGCCGAGGGATGCTGTTGCACCAACGGAAGCCCAGATTAAGGCGGGCGTTGATTATGGAGCGGTAAGCGTCGTGGATTCAGGTAGCGGTGCCATGACGGCCAACGTAGACCGGACGTTCGGTGTTAGCGGCCTTACGGTTGCGACAGACTATGATCTGTACTTTGTGGGGGAGGATCAGCAGTCGCCTCCCGTCTTTACTGCTATTCGAAAAGTACAATTTTCAACGCTTTCGTATACAGATGATGGAGACGGTATAGATTTTCTTGTGGAAGCGGGCGCTCCTGGTGAGGGAGACGGCAACAATGATGGTACTGCTGATGGAGAGCAAACGTCAGTAACATCGCTACCCACAACTAGCGGCGAGTACATTACTGTCGTCAGTACAAGTGGCAAAATGATAAGCGGCGTTTCGTTGGCTGCCGCATTGCCAGCGCCTATTCCCGCTGGGTTCTCTAACCCCTACGGTTCAATCGGTTTTACGGCTAGTGGTGTTACCGCGGGCGCGACAGAAGAGTTCCAGGTGTTTATGCCTTTGGATGCCTCCATTAGTGGCGCGCTTAAATGGAACAGAGTGTCTGCTAGCTGGGAAGAAGTAGGGGCTGTAAGTGCTTCGGGTAGCAGGACAGTGGTTACTTTTAGTGTCACCGACGGCGGCCCCTTAGACCTTGATGGCGCCGCCAATGGCACAATTTTGGATCCCATTGTTCCAGTTGCGGCGTCTGCCACGTCTGTTCCAACTGTGCCAAAAGTTGTACTGATGCTTATGGTTGTCGGAGTGATATTTCTTGGGTTTCGCAGGACTGAAAACCTCGCAACAGTCTGAATTTTTCCTACGCTTTATTACGCTATATTCAGTTACTGACATAAGTTCGAGGGCGGAGGCTACGTACCTCTAACACAGACTTTTCAGCGGTATTTGCTGCTCACTGTTTTCGAAATATCTCCGACTCAACCTGTTTTCAGGGCTGTCTCTATGAATGAGATTGCGATACCTTTTCCCTGCACCCCAAGGCGGCATACAGTGCAGACTCACCAGAGACAACGCCGGCGTCACCCCTCGTACCGCGATTCGTAAGTGGACGTTATGGATAACCGAGCAAAGAGAATCCCCAGACTTGGATGGAAAAGTGGGCTTCTGCTCTTTTTAATAGCGGGTACAGCGCTAGTGGTAAATAGTTGTTCCTCATTTGGTGGAGCACCTTCGGGACAGCTACGAGAAAGAGTAGAGGCGTCGCCCCATTATCACGACGGCCAATTTGTAAATGTTGTGCCGCAAACGCCTTCAACGATGGGCGAACTCTGGGATCTGACACTAGCCCAGTTCACCGGCGATCAGCTTCGGGTGCCCCCGTCATCAATTCCCGTAGTACCTCTGATGCCCGAATCACTAACCACACCGCCGCAGCCGGGCTTACGGTCGGTCTGGATAGGTCATGCCGGAGTGCTGGTAGAAATGGATGGTCTCCGTTTTTTAGTGGACCCGGTGTTTTCCGAGCGTGTATCTCCCGTCGGTTTTGCCGGGCCAAAGCGCTTTCACCCGACGCCTATTTCACTGCAGGCCCTGCCGCCTATAGATGCCGTGATGATTTCTCACGATCATTATGACCACCTTGATATGCAGACTATCCAGCACCTGTCGGTTAAAGGAACGCACTTTTTTGTGCCGCTTGGCGTCGGTGCACACCTCAAGGAATGGGGGGTACCCGACGGCCAGATCATTGACATGCAGTGGTGGGAGTCCCGCGAACTAGGAGCGATCACGATAACGTCTACACCATCGCGGCATTACTCAGGGCGGGATCTTTTTGATTATAAAGAAACGTTTTGGTCTTCGTGGTCAATTGTCGGACTGCAGCACCGTGTTTACTACAGTGGCGATACTGGATTTTCGGACCATTTCAGGCAAATTGGCGAGCGGTTCGGCCCTTTTGATTTGAACATCATCAAAGTGGGTGCCTATGGTCCAGGCGCCTCATGGTTGGATATTCATATGACGCCAGAACAGGCGGTAGAGGCACATAGTGCCCTGGGCGGGACACGTATGCTGCCGGTCCATTGGGCGACTTTTAATATGGCTCACCACGATTGGGATGAACCGATAATACGTACACTTGAATCCGCCACAGAGAAGCAAGTCAACGTGGTTACCCCGCGTATTGGTGAGCTTGTAACGGCAGATCAGCCCTTTAAGTCAGATCGGTGGTGGGAAGAGGTTAGGTAGAACTTGCACACTATCTAATTAGACCGGCTCTCTGCGCTGCAAGCTGAGGCGCCGAGCCAAGAACGACGCCGAGATCTGACGCACTTTTCCTACCCAAGCCAACTTTCTTGCTTACGCGTATAATCTGCGCCCCTAGACATTTTGTTCATAACAAGGATTACCATCCATGACTACCGGTAAACAGCTATACAGCACTCTCGCCGACGGCAAATTGACCGTTGAAGTCGTTGAAAAAGAATTTGCAGCGCCCAAGGACAATCAGGTTCTGGTACAGATGGAGGCGGCACCAATTAATCCGTCTGATCTGGCTATTCTTACCAGCGCGGCAGATCTCGAAAACGCCGAGTACTCACCAGGCAAGTTTGTTGCAGACATGCCTGAGCCTTTTTATAGCGCTCAAAAAGCTCGCCACGGTCAGCGTCTGCCCGTGGGTAACGAAGGTGCTGGTACCGTAATCGCCACCGGCGACAGCGATGCAGCCAAAGCACTCATGGGTCAGCGTGTTGCCTGCGTACCCGGCAATGCCTATTCGCAATATTGCTACGCCGATGCGGGTATGTGCCTGCCTTTGGGTGACATCTCGTCTGAAGATGGTGCATCCGCATTTGTTAATCCAATGACGGCTCTGGGTTTTGTGGAAACTGCGAAGATGGAAGGCCAGAGCGCCATTCTTCACACGGCCTCGGCCTCAAACCTTGGCCAGATGCTGGTGAAGATCTGCCAGGAAGACAATACTCCTCTCGTGAACATTGTTCGTAAGGCCGAGCACGTTGACCTACTTAAGGGTCTTGGCGCAGAGCACGTGGTTAACTCATCTGACGATGACTACTTCAAGCAGCTTAAAGCCGCCATCGAAACTACCGGTGCATACTTCGGCTTTGATCCTATCGGCGGTGGAAACACTGTAGACACCTGCTTTAAAGCCATGGAACAGGTAGCGGTCAGCAAAATGACCGAGTTCTCTCGCTACGGCTCCGAGCAAGCCAAAAAGATGTACATCTACGGTCGTCTGGACTTTGGCCCGACGATTCTTACGCCTGCATACGGCTTTGGCTGGACACTGTCTGGCTGGTTGCTCACGCCATTTTTGGCAAATGCGGGTATGGAGACTATGGTTCGTATGCGTCAGCGCGTGCTTGCAGGTCTTACTACGACCTTCAAGAGCTCCTACAAGAGCCGAGTTAACCTCGAAGAGATGCTTACTCGCGAGGCGGCTTTGGACTATCGCACCATGAAGACCGGTGAGAAGTATCTGGTGACTCCTCACTCTTAAGCGCTCACATAGCACGGGACTCACCCGCGGTGAGTCCTGCTTTATGCGACACAAGGCCTCAGCTTTTGCTGGGGCTTTTTCGTTTTAGCGCTTCGCGATTCTTGCTCGCGCCTGGGCTTCAGTGACCTTTGGCCAATGCTCTGTTAAGGCGTGAATAAGCTTGAGCGTTTTGAATCCATCAAGCCATTGATGGAACTGTTTCACAAAGGCGTCTGTGTCTGCGCACTGGTTTTTTGCGTGAGCAAGAAAGTCTTCGAGTCCCAGATGCTGCAGGGCGGTAAACACCTCCGGGTGATCTTCGAGTGCCTGTTTAAAGTCATTTGCTTGAAGATCTGGATTGCCAAACCTTTCGACATAGCTCAGAACTACAGCCAATGCCTTATAGCAGCGAGGGTCATAAAAGTAGGCAATGTCAGCGAAGCTGTCCTGCGATAAGAGCGCGGTGAGCGCTGGCCCGGTGCCAAAAGGTACGCGGTTGGATAAACGTGCCGATAAGGACAAGGGCGTGCAGCGCGGCGTAATCACGCTGCCTTGCTTGGCCAGCTTGTTTAAAAGGTAAAAATCCTCACCGGCGGCGCGCCTAGGGAATCCCCTGACCTGAGCGTAGGCCTCGGCGTCGACCGCAATGCAGCTGCCGATAGTATGAAACGCGTAAAGCGATCCCGCTCTGTGCAGCCCCTCTACATAACTTTGAAGGTAGCTCTCGTAGAGCTCAATGGCTGTATGTTCCCGGGGGTCATCAGGCGGTAGGTGGGTAAAGGGATAAGTCAGCGCTACCGCGAGTTTTGCGGTTTTAGCCGCCTTAAAGTAATCCTTGGGTAGTCTTGCGTCGGCATCGCTGCAATGAATCCAGGGGCTTTGAACCTGACCCTTGGCAAACAACGCCAGCGCCAGGTCGCAACCTATTTTGCGGGCCAGGCCCACACCCTCTTTGGCTGGCAGCGCAGTGGGTCGCTCTACGACCAGCACATGATTGCCTCGGGGCAGTTGCTCTAGGCTGGCGTTTGCACCGGGAATGCGCTGCTGCTGTACAAGCGTTGTGAGATGGTCTCGTAGGGCGTCGTTGCGTTGAGAGTTTGCATCGGTGTCGGGGTGATTAATCACCAGAATCATTAAGGTGTTTGTGTACTGACTGAGATTCTTAAGAACCTCGGGTGACTCTCCGTAGGCCGGTATAACAAGCACCTGCTCCCAGGACTGTGACCAAGTGGTCTCGAGGCATGCTCGTGCCTCGGGCTCTGCGTACTGAGCCAGATACTTGTCGATAGCACTCAATGCAAGGCTGCGCGCAGGGGTAGCGTTCGGACAATCGCCGCTTCGTCCTCGAGTAATTCATCCCAGCGACGCTCTACCGTATCTTTAGAAAAGTAAATTTCTGCCAGCTCACGAAACAGCTCAAAGTGTCGTTCCTCTGAGCGTGCGATGGCCTGATAAAACTTCTTCAGGGCGCCAGGCTCTAAAGCGTCTGCCACCAAGCCAAAACGCTCAGCCCCGCGTGCTTCGATGATGCCCGCAATAAGCAGCCTATCCAGAAGGTAGTCTTCTTTGCCGTCGCGCATCGATTTACGAAAACCGATGACATAGGGGTCTTTGACGTCGGCGCTGGTGCGACTGCCCCGCTTATGGATCCACTTAACGACTTCCCGATAATGCGACAGTTCTTCGATGGCCAGATCTGCCATGGCCTCGACCAACTCCACACGATCGGGGTAGTGAGATAGCATGGAGATTGCCATGCCTGATGCTTTCTTTTCGGCGGCTGCATGGTCCTGTAAAAACCGATCAAAGTCTTTGAGGACCGTGTCGGTCCAAGCGCCGGGAGTTGCAAACAAGAGTGGGCTGTTCATCGTTTAATCGCTGCCGCCTAGTTCCTGCACGGCTCTAAAGGCCTGATCAATGGCAACGTGCGTGTACGCCGATGCACCTGCATCTGCGTTCGCAATAGCGATATTGCCAAAGCTATGACGGGCAATTTCGTGGGGCGCTTCACCGTCCGCGTAGTCCTCATCCCAAAGATCCAGATACTCATAGGCGTAACCGTGGGGCCAGCGATTGACGGTGATGGCCAGCACATCCTCTTGAACATCAAAACCTGCGGGGCCCAAAAGGCCATCAAGAACAATGCGTACTTCGCGCTCATAGTCTTCAAAGGACAGTCCAAGCATGGTCGCCCGTGACGCCCGCAGCTGGTCTTTTATATCAATGGCTTCGGGCGGTGGAGAAACACTGCCCCAAAAAATCAGGGACACCGGACCGTTGTCATCAACATCGTGTTCGTAGCCGCCGTTGTTGATCCCGCGGAAGGTAAACAGCCGCGCGTGCAAGCGCCCGGGGCAGGAGACAGCATCGATGCCCAGTTTGTCCAGCGCGTCGGTGTTGCGAATGAGAACGTTGGTCAAAAGCAGTGGGTGCTTCACCTGGTACTTCAGGGCCGCACGTTGGTATTCGGGTAGCTCTGGGCAAAGATGCGGGATGATGCTGTGATAGCAAGCCAACACACAGTGCTTGCTGCTAACACGGAAGGTTTTGCCCTGCGCAAAGTAGGTCACATCGGTGCCGCTATCGGTGTTGGCTACATTAACTACCGTCGAGCTAAGGCGCAGACGAACTGGGTTATCAGCTCGGTCCAATACGCTGTAGTCGAAGGTTGCCAGAGCAACGTTATCGGCCGTAGCGCCGGGTGCTACCGCAGGAATCAATCGCGCTACCTGCAGTCGCGCCAGACTCGCATTGCCGTCAGGCCACATTGCCACGGGGTAATCCCTGCCTCCGGTATTCCAATCCTCACCCAGCAGATGCCGCCCCGGGGCACCGCTTTCTATGCCTTCCATAGCCGAGAGTGCACGCATTTCGACCCCCCAGCCGCCGTGCTGGAGTTTGTCAAAGAGCTGGATCGCATCCTCTGTGAGACCGCCATGGAGACGCAAAAAATCGGTGTAGGAGATGCTGCGCAGATAGTCCTCTCGCTCCTCATCATCGATATCAGCAAAAAGATTCTCTGGATCACGATAAAACTGTTTGAGTGATTCGCGCGCCGCTACAGACAGGGGCATGGAATCAATCATGGTGTGAGCAAGCTTTTTGCCAAGATCGCATTGAGTCAGTAGCTGGGTGTCGCTGTAGCTGTCCTCGTCAAACCACATGGCCGGACTGTTTGGCGCGCTGTGGCCGTACTCAAACTGCATGCGCTCGCGCATGGCTTGGACAACCACATCGTGCGTGTCCAAAAACGCATTTACGGTGTCGCTAAAGTTCCACCATTCCAGATTGTGGGTGCCACCCATGGATAAAACCATGCGACCGCCCTGATGAAACTCATTGCGCTTGGCGTGGCCACCAAAGTCGTCGTGATTCTCGAGCAGCAAGATGCGCGCATCCTGTCCAAAACGCTCTTGGTAATAGTGTGCTGTGGCAAGGCCCGAAATCCCAGCGCCTACAATCACAAGATCATAGCTCTCGCCGGTGTCCTTGGGCGCTGGAAACCCCTTACCCTCGCGGGCGATAGCGTGGGCCGCCTCAAAGGCGCCGGGATGGGAGCCACGCAGGCCGGTGCGTACCGGCGGGTAATCGCTAGCCGAGGGGGCTGATGTTGAACTGGCACCAGAGACGCTCGCAGCCATAGCCGCAGGTGCGAATGCTGCAGCAAGTGTCGCAATGGCTGCATCGTGGATCAGATCACGGCGGGTGATAGATGTTTGCATACCCAGATCGTGATCGGATTTTTTACTCATAGTGCGGACTCATAGTGCGGACTCATAGTGCGGACTCATCGTGCCTACGGGCGCTAGCGGACTTTCCTGTCAGCTTGCAGCGGCTATAGCGGCATCACCTGCTTCAAAATCCCTGCGCAGGGCTTCCTCCAGTCGGGCCATTAGCGGCTCGCGAATGCGCGCCTTGGTTCCTTTATGGGCGGGCATGTTGAGCGCGGCGAAACCCGCAGCAAGTTCTGCGGCTCGGGCAAGCAGTTGCTCTTCCTCCACTGCTTCATCCAGATAGCCCACAGACACGGCACCTTCGGGGTCGTAAATGTGAGCTAGGCCTACGGCATGATTAAGCTGTGTTTCTTCAAGACGGGCGCGGGCAAGCTCAATACCGAACCACGGCAGGGTCATACCAATGGCCACTTCGTTAAGACCCAGTTTGTAGTTGCCTTTCATACCCACACGATAGTCCGCAGACAGGCATAGGAGAGCACCCATGGCCAGCGCATGCCCGCTCACTGCCAGCACCACCGGTACGTCAAAGGACAGCAGGCGCTGGGACAGTTCTGCGCCCTGTCGAAGCAGCTTAACCATAGCGTCGCCACCGCCGCCCATGACCGACAGGTCAAAGCCTGCGGAAAACTTTCCGGGCCGACCGGCGATGATGACTACCTTTCCAGCCGCTTGAGCAATATCGAGTCCCGCATTGAGCGCTTCGAACATGGCGAAGGACAATGCGTTGGCTTTGCCGTCGTCCATGCTCAGGAGTACGTAGGATTCTTCTTCGCTTACGGTGACCAGTTCAGACATGGCTTGATTCCTTAATCTATCTATAAAAGCGCTGTTTACTGTGGAGCCGATAACTCGCTCTTGCTTGCTTTAAGGCCGACCCGCTCCGGGTACATCAACTCGGATCGTTTCGATCTTGCCTGTACGCTCGGCCGATACCACAGCGTGATTGCTGTCTTTGGCGGTGATCATAAAGAGGTCTCGGCCGTCATCGCCTCCGAGCATACAGGCATAGCAATTCTGGCTCGTCTCTATGGTTTGGAGCCGCTCGCCGCCTTCGCCAAACAACACGCACTCGTTTGCTAGAGCGTTGGCGACCCAGACATTGTTATCAGCGTCGAGACAAATACCGTCTGGCGCATACAAGCCCAACTCAGCCCATACGCGGCGGTTGGATAGCGCGCCATCGCCACCAATATCAAATGCGCTGAGGCGCATGGCCATGGTCTCGGCAATGATCAATGTTTTGCCATCGGCTGTGATGACGCTACCGTTAGGAAAATGCATATCAGCGGAGGCGACGTGAACACTGCCATCGATCTCCACGCGCACCAGGTTGGTGGTGGGGTGGTCGGCGATTACGGCTTCTACTCCGCGTGTTGCAATGTGCTCATCCAGATCAAAACCAAAGTTGCCCACGTAGGCTCGGCCGGTAGCGTCGACGACCATGTCATTGCACAGATGCTTGGCGTACTGCGATAGGTCCGCATGGGGGACTAAGGCGCCGTTTTCTTCTTTGAGTACAGCCAGTGCCTTCATGGAAACCACGAGAAGCTGACCGTCTGGCAGCCACCCCAGCCCCGAAGGCTGGTCATCGAGTTGGTGCTCAATGCGGACATTTCCGGACAAATCGGTAGATTTAACCGCATGATCGTAGAAGTCACTGAACCACAGACGACCGTCATGCCAACGGGGGCCCTCTCCAAAGTACAGGCCTTCAACAAGGGTGGTGGCGTTTGGCATGGTCTTCTCCATTAGCTATGGGTGTTGCTGTGATCAGCATATCTTGTGCATTGGCTCAGGACATCACCAGAGCCAGAAAGAGGATCAATCCGCTGCCGGCAGAGATCAGCGTTCGCACGCGCAGTCGGGAGGACGAAAGTCCCAGCCACACACCACTCAAGATAATAAACAGCATGCCGGCGGCAAACACTTTCTGAAACTCGCGATACATAGACGGCCCATGGCCAAAATGCAGTTCCTGCATACGCTTTTGAAAGCTCGGTTCGTTCAGGCTGACGCTAACGCTGTCGCCATCGACCTTCAGTCCGTAGTAGGGGCGAGAGGTGGGGCGCGTGTAAAGCGTGTCGCCCCGAGTGATGACGTAATCAAAGTCAAAGTCTTCAATACCGACCGTGGCAAGCGCTGCCAACACAGCCTCTTTACTGGGGTCAGCCATGAGGGCTACACCACCCTGGGTCTGGCTTACTTCGGTTGTCTCTAAAGAGCCTTTAACTCCCAGGAGGTACATGCCTCCGGAGAAGGCCACAAGAACTACCACAGCGGAAAAGAACGAGGAGAGGTAGAGATGGATGTTGATGAACAATGGGCGACCCATGGGGTGTTCCTCCAGAGACAGAAAATTTAAGAAAAGTGAGCGGCGATGCTACGTGATCTGGCTGCTATGGCAAAGCGCCTGGGCTCTAATTTCCGCGATCAAAAATAGGTGTGACCACATCGCTAAAGGATTCGGCCATGCGTTCGCGAATCAACCGCGCCAACTCCTGATAAAGATGCCGCACGGGACTCCCTGTGCGGTATACAAGAGCGTGCTCGCGGTAGAGCCGTGCGCCTTCAATGCGGATGACGTCCAGTTCTTCGGGGCGATGCAGTTCCGAGCGGATGTACAGTGCGGGCAAGAACGCGACGCCCATGCCCATCACCACCATCTGTCGGAGCGTGTCCAGACTTGTTCCCTCATAGTCGCGGTTGAGTACTGCGCCGGTGCGCTCACAAATCCGTTGAACTTCCTGATACAGCTGGTGACGCTCATCCAGGCTCAGAATACTCATGCCCGCTAATTCTTGTTCCTGGAGTACGCCGTCCACGGCTAAACCCGCCTCTTTGGAGGCAACCAACAGAAGCGGCTCGCGAAACAGCACCTCTACGGCCAGATTGCTGGATTTGAGCGGCAGGGGGACCAGAGCCAGATCGTGCCGGCCCTCCTTTACTCCCGCTTCGAGCTGGCTCGGTGGCTCTTCACGAACGTAAAGCTTTAAGCGATCAAACTGCTTGTGAATCGCCGGGACAATATTGGGCAGCAGGTAAGGCCCCAATGTGGGCGGCACGCCCATGCGATGGGTGGACGCGGCGGTGTCCGACAAGGTGTGCGCCAGTTCCTGCATCTCGTGCCACTGGGCAATCAATTGCTTGGCGACGGGGAGTAGTTGCCGGCCGGCGGGGGTGAGCTGCGTGACGCGGCGCGTTCGTTCAAACAGGGTCACCCCCAGACTCTTTTCCAGAGCCCCCAGCTGTGTGGAGAGCGTCGGCTGGGCGATATCAAGGCGATCGGCGGCGCGGCGAATGGACTGGGTTTCGGCCACCGCCTGAAAGTATTGAACCTGCTTGATTGTCGCCATGGGCTGACCCTGATAGGCATCCGCTATATAGGTAAAAACTATAACAGAAAAGGAAAGCTTGTATTTGTTTTACATTTCACAAGATCCATAGTGGTGACATCAACTAAACCCCGTTACCAATTGGGGAAGGACCCAAGAATGCGATCTTTACTGAATTTTGACCTGAACCACCTGCGCGGTGACGTCTACGGTGGATTAACCGCCGGTGTTGTTGCTATCCCGCTGGCGCTGGCTTTTGGTGTTGCTTCAGGGCTAGGCCCCATAGCAGGTATGTACGGTGCCATCATCGTTGGTTTTTTTGCGGCTATGTTTGGTGGAACTCCGACCAATGTTTCTGGACCCACGGGTCCCATGGTGGTGGTCCTGGCCGGCTTGTTTGCCAGTCTGTCTGGCGATGTGGGGCTGATTTTTACGGCGGTGATGCTGGCAGGGGTGTTTCAGATTGTGTTTGGCGTGGTTGGCGCCGGTAATTACATCCGTTTGGTGCCATACCCCGTGGTCTCTGGTTTTATGAGCGGCATCGGCGTCATCATTATCATCCTCCAGGCAGACGCTTTCTTTGGTCACGACTCGCCCTCGGGCACCTTGAACGCCCTGGCACACCTGCCCACGGTATTGTCGGATATCAACTATTCGGCCTTGGTGGTCGGTGTGATTACTCTGATCGTGGCGTACAAGTGGCCAACCAAATGGGGAGTTTACGTTCCCGGTGCTTTGGCGGCGCTCGCTATTGGTACAGTGCTGAGCCTGTTCATGCCCGCCATGCCTATCCTTGGCAATATTCCTTCGGGCCTTCCATCATTCCACATGCCGATTTTTGATCAGTCGGCCATGATGCTGGTGCTCGAGGCTGCCTTTATTCTTGCGGTACTGGGCTCCATTGATAGCCTGCTAACCTCACTGGTCGCCGACAACATGACACGCACCCGGCACGACTCCAATAAAGAGTTGATCGGCCAGGGTGTGGGCAACGCGGTAGCAGGCATGTTCGGCGGTATCGCTGGCGCCGGTGCGACTATGCGCACGGTAATCAATATTCGTTCCGGAGGCGTGACTCGTCTGTCCGGCATGATTCACTCGGTGGTGCTCATCGCTGTAGTGCTCGGCGTTGGTTCGGTCGCCTCGGTGATTCCTCACGCGGCGCTCGCCGGAGTGCTGGTTAAGGTCGGCATGGATATCATCGACTTTAGCTATCTTAAGCGCGCACACCGCGGACCGCGTTGGGACCTTGCGCTTATGGCTTTGGTATTGGGTCTGACCGTATTCGTAGATCTCATCACCGCAGTGGGCGCTGGCGTTGTACTTGCTGCACTGGCTTATGTTCAGCAAGTTGCCAAGATTCAGCTCGAAGAGTTGGCCTCTCGCCCCTATGCACAAACCTCAGAAGAAGAGCGTGTGCTGCTGGAGCGTCTGGGTACGCAGGTCACTATTTTTGAGTTTGGTGGACCGTTGAGTTTTGGTGCGGCTGCAGACGTAGGACACCATGTTCGCGAGCGTTACAAAGATGCTACGCATTCGATCATCCTCGACTTTAATCGAGTGCCATTTTTAGATGTGTCCGCAGCGCGTGCGGTAGAGACTATCGCAGACGACGCCCACAAAGCAGGTAAGCGCGTCTATATCGCTGGTATGGCGCAAACCATCCAAGACACTTTGAATAGTCTCGGTGCGGATGAGAGTCTGGCTGACGATGCACATTACGAAACTCGACTTGAGGCCCTGCAAGCAATTGCCGATCGCAGTGGAACCGATGGGCGTGGTCGCCCTGCGCGACTCGTTCCCATGGCGGCTGCAAGTTAGCTCCGGCCAAAAGCCACTTAGAAATTTTTATTGACCACTGTTGACGCGTGATCCAAGGAGATCAACATGACCGAAGTAGATGTAATGAAGTTTTTTCAGCGCTGGAACGATGCTCTGGCAACGGGCAATCCCGATGCGGTGACGGGCCTGTATGCCGAGGACGCGATTTTGCTTCCTACGGTGTCCAACCAGGTTCGACATAACCACGAAGAAATTCGTGACTACTTTGTAAACTTCCTCGCCAAGAAGCCTGAGGGCGTAATTGAAGAGGCCAACATCCGCTTTCTCGCGGACGGCCTGGCCATCAATTCTGGTGTCTACACATTCACCTTTGGCGACCAGTCCACGGTAACCGCACGGTTTACCTATCTATATCGTAAGATTGATGGGCACTGGAAGATTGTTGAGCACCACAGTTCAGCGATGCCAGAAGTTACAGCTGCAGCTGGACGTGAGTCCGCCGCTGCCTAATTCCTGTAAAGCGGTTCGAGAAAGGGCGCATTAAGCGCCCTTTTTTGTGTCGCGGGTTTTATATGGGGTCCTGCACTTATCGGCCCATGCACCCTGGATAAATCGCAAGCTCATCATCATCCATAGCATCAAGCTGCCTCTAGCCGTAAATGATGCTGGCTTGCTAGCGCGTGAATACAAACAACTCACCCGGTAACCATTCGCCACGCTCTTTGCGCAGGGGGATTTGTTCTTTATGGAGAAGTGTCAGCCCGGCATCCTTGGCGCAGCGTTGCACGTAGTCGCTGGAGTGCGCGAAACGTCCTGACTTCTGGAGTTTGAGATCCTGGCCTTCCAATAGCTCGGTGCTCAGTACAAAACGAACGCCGGGATTGGATCGTTGGGCAACACGCTTAAAGACCTCGTCTAAAGCGCCGATATAGATCAGTACATCGGCGCACACTATGAGGTCGTAGCGAGACTCGTCACTAGACAGCATCGCCGACACATCATTTGTTGTAAGTGCATCGTAGACCGCTTTTTCTTCGGCTTTTGCAAGCATAGCCGGCGCGACATCGACTCCGGTTAAGTGCTCGCAATAGCTGCGGATCTGTGCGCCTACCAAGCCGGTGCCACATCCCAGATCAAGCGCCTGGCTATACCAGGCATTTTCGCCATCAAGCTTCTCGAGCAGGGACGGAATCTTACCTGGAATAGAGTATTCGAGAGATTCTGTTAGGTGCTTCTCGAAATTTGCGGCGTAACCTTCAAATACTGCTCGTGCATAGGCTGCATCGCCGCGACTTACATTCTGCCCCGATATCGCCGCCACTAAATGTTTAGCCGTCTTATCGTCAGGTCTTAGCTTCAATATTTTTTGCAGGTATTCAAGTGCTTCCTGCTCGCGACCCAGCGCCTGCAGTGTGTTCGAGGCGCCACCAAGTGCAGCCTCATTCATCGGGTCAAGATCCAGAATTTCTTGATAGCCCATGAGTGCTTCATTGTGTCTGCTCATGCCGCTTAGGCTGCGGGACAAATTAAGAAGAGCCTTACGATGCGTAGGCTCAAGACTCAATGCGCTCTCGTAAGCTTTGATGGCATCGTCATGTTTACCCATGTCGTTGAGCACGTTGCCCAGGTCATTGAAAGCATCGGTATACAGAGGATTTAGCTGCAACGCGCGTCGAAGTGCTTCCAGTGCGTTATCTGCCTGACCGGCGCCCTTTAAGGCTCTTGCCAGATTGGCATAAACCTCGGCATCTGCTTGACCGCGGTTGACCAGCTCCTGATAACAGCCCAAGGCTTCCTTGTACCGCTTCAGGTCTGTAAACGCGGTAGCGAGATTGTTGAGGGCTTCAGAGAATCCTGGCTCTAAGCTCAGCGCTGATTTGTAAGCGTCTATGGCGTGCTCAGACTCTTCCAGACGACTAAGAACGACCCCCCGAAGATTATGCAAGGCTGGTTGTTCGGGATGGAGCCTGCAGAGCTTGTTGATATCTGCACGAGCAGCATCCAGTTTGCCGGCATTTACCAAGCGCGCTACGCGATCGAAATCCGCAGGGCTCAGGGTGGCCTTACTGCTGCCCGTTAAGGCCTTTAAGCCCTTTTTCGCCTTTTTGTTGCCGGGCTCAGCGCTGAGCACCTGTGCATAGAGGCGCTTGGCTTCGTCGACGTTGCCAGCTTTTGCTAAAAGAGCTGCCCGTTCCAGGGCCTGGCTTGCGGTCATTTGTGCTGCCATAGAAGAATCGCTTAAAAGCTATAGGTTGCGGTGAGAGACGGGCCGTCAAGCTCCGTATTAAAAGACAGCTCCCCACGGGAGCGGGCCTGCGTGATATCGATGTCGGTGATCTGATAACCCAAAGACGCACCGAATCGATCGCTGATTTGATAGTGAGCGCGCAAGTGGCCGTAGGAGAAGTCGCCGCTGTACTCATCTACATCCGCCGAGAGCCACCCGGCTACCAGACTGAAACCAAAACTGTCGGTGAGTGACCAGGTCGCCGCAGCCCGCAAGTTAGGCACGGGCGCCAGTAGGGTGCTGCTTGCTCGACGAACCTCGCTGCTCTGATCGTTGATTCGGACGCTGCCGGAGAACCCCACGCCAAGATCAAAAGCGTGCACGCCACCACCCAGCATGACCTCGACATTCTCACTGCGGTGTACGGTGTACAGAACATCCAGAATATAGATGTCGATGTTGAGTTCGGATCTGAGGTCTGAACCGGTGGTGAACTCTACGCCGTCATAATTCAGATCGCGTTCCGTGAACTTTTTGCCACTTCCCAAGAACTGAAAAGTACCTGCAAATATCGACCATTTAGGCTTCAGTCGATAGCGGTAGTCTACAAAGTACGAATAGTCTCGCTCACCTATATCAAGCCCATTCAAGTCGATGACCACCGGGTCAAAGCCTTCGGACGTTGCGCTAACAGAGCTGTTTGTTGACTGGCGAGTCATGCCAACAGATAGCATGTGTTTCTTGTTAAAAAGACCAGTAGATTCGCTGCCGGCATCTGATTGCGCCTGAGCTGTCGCTGCGAAGACGATCAGAGCCAGCGCGGTGACGCCCGCTAGGTATGTGTTCATGTGCGACCTCTGTGGATCATTTTTATTACTTGGGTGACAGTTTATCTCATCGTGAGGCAAGTCAGGGGCCATGAGCATGAGGTAGCAAGGGTTTACCGCGCATCAAGGGCCTAGACGGAAGGGTAGATAGGCTCAAGCTGTCGCTTGCTGGCAGCGCCTGGACGCTCAACCGCGAGCTTGGGTATAAGATAGCCGGGGCGCAGGGCGCTCAATTCACCCATGATGCGTCGCGCCGAATCCTCACAGACTTCAAAATGACTCGAGCCAGCTACTTTGTCGAGCATGTGAATGTAGTAGGGCAGGACGCCGGCAGCAAAAAGCCGATCACTCAGGGCCGCCAGTACGTCGGGATTGTCGTTAACGCCCGCAAGCAAGACAGATTGGTTGAGCATGGTGACACCTGCATCGCGCAGGCTTTGGATCGCTTTTGCCGTAGCTTGATCAATTTCATTAGGGTGATTGCTATGCAACACCATCACTGATCGAAGTCCTGTTTGAGACAAGGTTCGGGTGAGCGCGGTGGTCACCCGGTCAGGTATCACAATGGGCAGACGCGTGTGAATGCGCAGTGTAATGTCGCGCTCGTGTCTGGCTATGCGTTGGGCAATAGCGGTGATTTGCTCGTCGAGCAGCAGTAAGGGATCCCCACCGCTGAGAATGATTTCTCCTATAGAGCTGTCGTCGAGCAGTTGATCGATAGTGGCCAAACGCTCTGTACTGGACTGGGCATTGTCCGAGTAGGGATAGTCACGTCGAAAGCAATAGCGGCAATTGATGGCACATTGGCCCGTCACAACCAGCAGCGCACGCCCGTGATACTTTTGCAGCAATCCCGGTGTGCCGGCATAAAGACTCGTCTCGGCCAGGGGGTCATTGCTATACCCGGCCACCGTCAGTGTTTCGTCCTGCGCGGCCAGAATCTGCCGTAGCAGAGGGTCAGCGACGTTGCCCCGCTCTATGCGTGCAGCAAAGGCGTGCGGCACAAGCAATGGAAACCCTTGATCGGCTATCTGCGAGTAGGGCAGATCCTCAAGAGCGATACCTACTGCGGCGGCAAGGCCTGCCGGTGTGCGGATGGCCCTCTGCAATTGTTCTTGCCAGGTGTCCTTTGAGTGAATTTTCAGGACTATGGATTCCGGCCTCATCCTAGGCGATCACGCAGGGAATAGTAGAGCATACCTGCCACCAAGCCCGGCCAGCGCAGTAGCGTACCTCCGGGAAACTTGGGCGTGGGTACATTGGCCATGATATCGAAGCGCTCTGCAGTGCCCGCAATAGTCTCTGCGAGTAATTTGCCGGCAAGCGTAGCAATGGGCACGCCGTGGCCGGAATATCCATGAGCATATAGCACTCGGGGCGACACGCGTCCCAGCGCCGGCATTCGGTTCAATGTGATCGCCAGGGTGCCGCCCCAGCCGTACTCGATGGCCGTGTCTGCCAGTTCTGGATAAATCTCCAGCATATAAGGTCGTACGAAGGCGGGAATATCTTTCGGAAAGCGCGAGGTGTAGGACTCTCCGCCTCCAAACAGCAGCCGGTTATCGGCAGATAACTTCCAGTAATTGATCACAAAGCGACTATCGGACATTGATGTGTCGTCGCGTATGAGCCGTCGGGCTGTTTCTTCGTCCAGGGGCTCGGTCGCTATCACGTAATTGTTGATGGGCATGATCTGACCGGCGACCCGAGGCTCAAGTTTTTTGAGATAGCCATTGCAGGCCAGTAGCAGGTGTTCGCATTCGACCTTCCCAGTGTCTGTGTGTACATGCACATGTGTGTTTTCTTCGTAATGGGTAACACGACTGTTTTCGTGCAGCGTGACGCCGAGTTCCTGCGCAGCCCGGGCTAGCCCCAGACAATAGTTGAGTGGATGCAGGTGGCGCGCCGCCGTATCGAGTATGCCGCCATGAAAGCCCTGCGCAGAGGTCATTTGTGCGAGCTCCTCGGTTTCTATGTATCGAATATCACCGAAGTCATACACGGCCCGAAGGTGATCGACCTCTTCGCGAAGCTCTATTGCTGCTTTTTTAGTGCACGCCGTGTGGAGGTTGCCCTTTTTTAACTCACATTGGATATTGAATTCGTCTATCAGCTCGCAAACTGTGTTTACGCCTTCAAGACCGAGGTCCCAAAGCATCCTCGCCCGCTGTTTGCCCACCAGTTTTTCAAGACTGTACTGATCCGCGCGCTGTCCGGTGCCCACGTGTCCGCCATTGCGTCCCGATGCACCCCAGCCCAAACGATTGGCTTCGAGCAGGGTTACGCTGTAGCCGCGCTTTCGAAGATGAATGGCCGCTGACAGTCCAGTGTATCCACCGCCAACAATGCATACATCACTGCGTGCATCGCCTCTAAGGGCCGGAAAACTATTTTGATAGTTGGCTGTCGCCGCGTACCAGGAATTGACGTGCTCTTCGCTCATATAAAAAGGAGAAACTCGGTATGGTTCAGACGTATCGCCGCATAGTAGCGCAGCCTCTGCGCGCTAGCGATAGCCGTTAAGCCCGTATGATTACACTAGCCTTTATGGGTATTGCGAGGCCCGAGGGCCTGCTGCGATACTCTTTGGGCGAAATCCTAGGAAGCATCGCATGACAACGAACAGCAAGACCATCACAGACTGGCTGAAGCAGCAGCAAATCTCCGAAATCGAATGCCTTGTGCCGGATATGACGGGCAATGCCAGGGGTAAGTTTATCCCCGCGCATCAATTTATTTCCCACGGAGATCCCCGGCTGCCAGAGAGTATTTTGGTGCAAACCGTGACGGGCGAGTACAGCGATGAGCACTGGGACTTCGTGGAGCCTACCGACACGGACATGCTGCTACGCCCAGATGCATCCACCATGCGTCTGGTGCCCTGGGCTCGGGAACCTACTGCGCAGATTATTCATGACTGTTATACCCAGGCCGGAGAACTACATCCGCTTGCGTCTCGGACAGTGCTTCGAAAAGTGCTTGCGGCCTACGAACAAGCTGGCCTCACGCCTGTGATCGCACCGGAGATGGAGTTTTATCTGGTGGCCCGAAATGAGGACGCCGACAATGAGCTCGTGCCTCCTGTGGGACGTAGTGGCCGACGCGAAACGGCACGATTGTCTTACAGCATTGACGCCGTCGCCGAGTTCGAAGATTTTGTCGAAGACATGTATGACTATGCGGATGCCCAGAAACTGGATGTCGACACACTGATCCATGAGAACGGCGCCGCACAGATGGAGATCAATTTTCGTCACGGTGACCCGCTATCGCTGGCCGATCAGGTGTTTGTTTTTAAGCGCACCGTTCGAGAGACCGCGCATAAATACAAAATGTACGCGACCTTTATGGCCAAGCCCATGAAGGATGAGCCGGGCAGTGCCATGCACATTCACCAGAGCCTGCTCGATGCATCAGGGAACAATATTTTTGTTACTGCCGACGGTGAACATTCGCCCGCTTTTTTGAGTTATATCGCTGGTCTTCAGCGCTATACACCGGAGTTGATCAGTCTCTACGCGCCGAATGTGAACTCTTATCGACGGCTGGCGCCCGATATCTCGGCGCCGATCAATCTCAATTGGGGTTTGGATAATCGCACCTGTGCTTTTCGTGTGCCTCAAAGCGAACTCGCGGCGACTCGTGTCGAGAATCGCTTTCCGGGTGCTGACGCGAATCCCTACCTCGCCATTGCTGCAACCCTGGCTAGTGGTCTGCTGGGCATGCAGGAAAATCTCACGCCCTCAGCACCGCACCAGGGCACGGCCAACGAGGATAGCGTTGAGGTTGCGAGGACCCTGGAGGAAGGATTGCGTAATCTTGGCAGTACGCCGGCACTGTGCGACTTGTTCGGCGACTTGTTCCTGCGTGCGTACGCGGCGGTGAAGCTGGACGAGTTTGAGGAATTTAACCGCGTGATCAGTTCCTGGGAGCGAGAGCACTTGCTCTTGCAGGTGTAACCTTTTGAACGCGGGTTTCTTTGGTCATGGCTTTCGCGGACGACTTTTTGTCGCCGTAAAGTACATCACCTACATTCTACTGCTGGGCAATGTGTACTTCTTCCTTCAGGAAGAGTCGGGATCTCTTGAGTACACCTTCACGGGGCCCATGTCTCTGGGACAGTACGTGCAGGTGTTTGCGGCGACGCTGGATACCACTGCCTGGGTGGTATTGCTGTTGTTGTTTGAGCTGGAAACCTCGGTGCTTGATGATGAAAAGATCCGCGGACTCGTAAAGATTGCACTCCACGGTATTCGTCTGATTTGTGGCGCGGCGATTGTCTGGGCGTTTACCGGTTACTGCGCTGAGCTCATTACGCTTTACAAGGTGACTGTAATAGACGCCTTCAATGGTTGCGCGCAGCTCAGCGAGGGCTGGTCTTTGCTATTACGTTTGGACGAATATGCGCCTTTGGATGCCCAGAACTGCTTGAAGGTTGCTGACTCCGCTTTGCGCCTCAATGAGTTCAAAATTGTGGCGGATGCGGACACTCTGGACTTGTCCCGGTATCTGGCGTGGACTGACGTGATCAACGCGGCGGCCTGGATACTGGTGGTTGTGGTGCTCGAGATAGAGGTGCGATTGCAGCTACGCGGCAGTCTCACCGATGCGATTGTCGATGGCACGCGATACCTCAAATATTGCCTGTATAGCACCTTGTTTATTGCCGCAGTGTACTGGGGCTTTGAGGGCAAGTTCCTGGATTTTTACGACGCATGCCTATGGCTGTTCGCGTTTATCTTTATCGAGCTGAACGTATTTGACTGGCAGCGCGAAACACAGGATCTGCAGCCGCAGCATTCTGCAGCGTAGAGATATTTTTGCGACAGTGTCTCTAAGCCGCGCGTAAGTACCGCAGAACGGGGAAACGAATACCATTCATAGCGCCAGGCGCTAGCTCAGTAGTCGTCAAACTCCAGGTCGTAATCGCCCAGTTCTTCGCGGAGCCGAAGCTCCTCGATTCTCTGCTCGGCACGCCGGCGCTTTTCTGCCAACTGGTGCTTCTGCGAAGACTCCGCACTCAGGCCTTCATAGGCCTCGTCCGAGAACTCTCCGATCACAGGTTCGAACAAGTCGTCCAGACTGTCTGGTGTTGATTCTTGATTGCGATCTCCCACAAACCACCTCCTGATGATTACGGGCCATCCACAGCGCCAATATCCGGCAGCCCTCGGAGGGAGTCAATCGGTGGATCCCCATGATTTATATGAAAAATTACGATCAATAAATGGGAATTTTGTCGAAAAGTTGACGAGCAATCCCGGGCTTCATCCTTGAATTCACGCTACACATCCCTGTGCCAGGCCCATAGACCGCGTGTCCGGGAGTCTCGTCATGCGGCCAAAGTTGGTCGCTATATGTTGATTGCAAGGCTTATGCCAGCGTAGGGAAACCGCTAAAAAGAGTACTAAATATCGGTAAATACGGGGTTTTTGGTCTATTCGCTGCGCGCTTGCGCTCTGTGCTTGGCGGGGTGATGCGTAACCTGGTGTGTCGCGAACGCGTTCGCCGGTGCGCTTGCTGATACCCCTAACTCAGGAATAGAGTTCTTGTACGATCAGCGCCGCAATGGCATCTGCGCTGCCGGCAACAGCATCGACGGTGTGCGAAGCGAATTTGTCGTATAGCGGTGTTCGCTCGTTATAGATGTCTTCAAAGCTTTGATCAGCACCACTGGCGATACCTCGTTCGGGGTTAGCGGAAACGCGTTGCTTCAGCGTTGTCACGTCAGCACGGAGATAAACCACAGGTCCTGCCGCACGCAATCGATCCATGATTGCTTCGCTATAGATCACGCTACCGCCGGTTGCCAGTACGCGTCCTTGAATATGCTCGCCAAGCAGCACTGACTCTTCGATGCTGCGCAGACGCAGATACCCGTCGCTGTCGACGATGTCTTGCAGAGTTCTACCTTCCCGGGCCTGAATAGACAGATCGGTATCGGTAAATTCAAGGCCAATGAGTTTTGCGAGGATGACACCCACAGTGCTCTTGCCCACGCCCGGCATTCCAATAAGGCTGATGGTGCGAAACTGTGTGCGGATATTACTCATGATGCTTCCTTTTCATGTGCGTGCATTATCCCCACTTCTGGCGAACGCTCAATGCCCTGCGCGTGCATGCTAAAGTTCCGCCCCTCAGATTTGTATTGGAAGCATTGGAATGAGTCTCAAACACACCCCCCTGGATGCATTACACCGAGAGCTGGGTGCCCGTATGGTGCCCTTTGCCGGCTATGACATGCCGGTGCAGTACAGCAACGGCATCATCGCCGAGCACCGGCACACGCGAGAGCAGGCGGGTTTGTTTGATGTGTCGCATATGGGGCAATTTGTTCTTGAGGGTCCGGGAATCACCGAGACCCTGGAATCGCTGGTGCCCGTTGATCTGCAAGCATTGGGTGAGCATCGCCAGAGCTATGCGCTGCTGACCAACGACGAGGGCGGGGTACGCGACGATCTGATCATCACTCGCTGGAGCGCAGATACCTTCTTTTTGGTGGTTAATGCTTCTTGCAAAGTAGATGACCGCGCATGGATAGAGTCCAAGCTGAGCGCCGGCCAAAGCTTGCGAGAGCTTGATGGCCAGGGGCTGCTTGCCTTGCAGGGTCCCCGGGCTCGAGAAGTGTTGAGTAGCTTGGTGCCAGAAACCGCGGAGCTTAGGTTTCTACAGGGTGCGCATTGCGAGCTCGATGGCATGCCCATCTATGTCACTTGCTCGGGATATACCGGCGAGGACGGCTATGAGCTGTCGACAGCAGGTGAGCATACCGAAGCCTTAGCGCGAAAGCTGCTAAGCCATGAAGCCACAGCGCCAGTGGGCCTGGGAGCTCGTGACTCGCTGCGTCTGGAGTCGGGTTTGTGTCTCTACGGTCACGAACTATCTCCCACGATAAGCCCCATAGAAGCGAAATTGAATTGGTCTATCAGCAAGCCTCGTCGTCCCGGTGGCGAGCGAGCTGGGGGGTACCCCGGGGCAGAGCGTGTAGCTCGAGAGTTGAGCGAAGGGACCGCGCGAACGCGTGTGGGCATTCGTGTACTGGGAAAGCGTCCCGTGCGCGAGGGGCAGAGTGTTCTCAACGGCGACGGTGATGTGGTGGGTGTGATTACCTCCGGGGCATACGCAGCCACTGTGGATGCGCCTATTGCCATGGCTTTCGTAGAGAGTAGCTACGCGGCGCTGGACACCGAACTGGGTGTTGATGTGCGTGGTAAAGCGTTGCCGGTGGTGGTGTGCAAAATGCCCTTGGTGCCCCAGCGATATTACCGCGGCTGATCAGTTGGCCCAGTCGCGGTGTGCTCGAAACTGTTTTGACAGATAGTCCATTTGGTCTGCCAGGACCCGATCTTTGGCGAGGTAGTGCCATTCATAGGTGTTGGGCCGAAAGGGTACGGCCAGTAATGGCATGCCGGCTTCTTCTGGAGTGAGATTGTCTTTTTGCCAGTTGCACCGCTTGCAGGCGGCGACCACGTTCTCCCAGCGATCATTGCCACCGCGGGACACAGGCATCACGTGATCGCGGGTCAGCTCCGAACGACCGTGCTGTGTGCCGCAGTACAGGCAGCGATGATCATCGCGACGAAATAGCGTGCGGTTGCAAAGTGGCGGAGTGAAGCTCTGAACGATACGACCCTGGAGCGCAACAATAGGCTGTAGATCGATACGCGAGCGTTTTCCGGAAAGTCGTTGGACGCCCCCGAACACCGGAGGTAATACGTCTCCTATACCGTAGACAACGTCGCCCCGGGCATAGGCTGATATTGCTTCGTGCAGTGACAGCCAACCGCGAGGCTGTCCTGCCAGGTCCAACTTGAGGATCGCTTGCATGTCTTCCTACCCGTAGTAGGTTCCCCTTACGCTACTGCAATCACCGTCTGCAAACAATCCCCTGAACACAGGCATTGTGACAAGGTGAAGCGTTTACTTACTCTCGGATGGCTTCTCTTTGGCGCTGTCATCGTTGTTTTTCCACACCAATGCGATGATGCGTTGAGTGCCGCTTTGTTTGCTCAGTGCTTCCGGGTCGTCAATCACACGCAGTTTTTGTTTCTCACCCAGGCTTAAAAGTGGAATCAATTTGGCGCCAGTCTCCCGCTTGTAGTCCTCGAGACTGAAATCTTCGCCTAGTCGGATGGTTTTGATTTCTGCGCCACCAGCGAGCAGGCTGGCGATCTTCTCGAAAGTGAGATCAGCTGTGAAGAGGCGCGGCGGCGCATATTCGTCAGCAATGCGCGAGCGATCGGTGTCTTTGCGGTCTTCACTGTTGCGAAGACTAAAAACCCTTTGGGGGCCAAACTCGCTGCGAAACTTCATGCAGGCCAGGGTGTTCCAGCGCGAGCGGCGGCTCACCGCAAACAATCGTCCTATGCCCGATAGCTCTAAATACTGGTCCGCATGGGACGAGATGGGATCTCCGTAATAGACCTCCAGTCCTGCCATGCGGGCGGCGCGAATTTCTTCGTAGGACGTATCCGCCAATTTCACACGGTAGCCCTGGTCCTGCAGCGCCTTGGCCATGGCTCGGGCGACGCTGTTAGCACCGACAAACAACACGCCATTGGGCTCTGCCTCGGCAAGTCCCAGTGCTTTGGTTACCCGGCGGGCGCTGAGGCTTTGCAACAGTACCGTAGCCAGAATCACCAGGAAGGTAAGTGCGACCAGTGTCGATGCACCTTCATGCCCGGATTCCTCGAGGCGAATCGCAAACAGTGATGACACGGCGGCAGCGACGATGCCCCGGGGTGCAACCCAGGAGATCAATGCTTTTTGCTGCCAGCGGTAGCCACTGCGGATGGTAGACAACCAGACGATGATTGGTCGAGCTGCGAGGATCACCAGCAGAATAATGACGCCCTGCCAGCCCGTGGCGATTATCTCGGCCGGATCCACTCGGGCGCCAAGAACCACAAACAATACGGAGATAATCAGGACGGAGAGGCTCTCTTTAAAGCTGAGTATTTCGCTTACCGCAACGTCACGCATATTTCCCAGTAAGATGCCCATGATGGTCACAGCCAAGAGTCCCGATTCGTGAGCAAGGGCATCGCTGCCGGCGAACACCATGACCACCCAGGCAAGGGTAAGCACATTGAGTAAGTATTCGGGTACCCAATGCCGTCGAAGGACTATGCCCAGACTCCAGGCACCTGCAAGGCCCATAAAGGTGCCCGCGCCAATGCTTTCCGCAAACAGCATGAGCGAGTTCTGACCGGTGAGCAGGTATTGAAATACCAGTACGGCCAACAGAGCACCTACCGGATCTATGAGGATCCCCTCCCAGCGGAGCACCTGACTCACGCTGTTTTCTGCGCGCATGGTGCGAAGGAGAGGGTTGATCACAGTAGGTCCGGTCACGATCATCAAGGCAGCGAAGAGCATGGCGATGTCGCCGGAGAGCCCCGCAAGATAGTGCGCTCCAGCTGCAATAAGGAGCCAGTTGAGCACTGCGCCCCAGCTAACCAGGTTGGTAACTACGGCGCCATGTCCGCGAATATCGCGAAATCGAAGCGTCATTCCACCTTCAAAAAGCACCAGAGCGACACCCAGGGACACCATCGGAAAGAGGATCGGCCCGAACATTTCGTCTGGATTGAGGAGGCCGGTTGCCGGTCCAGCAAGGATGCCCAGTGCCAGCAGGGGCAGAATTGACGGTAGCTTTAGTCGCCAGGCCAACCATTGTGCGCCGACGCCGAGTACCAGCACGGCGGCCATGGTGTAGAGAACGGATTGATCCATGCGCGACAAAGGCCTGCTAAATAGAGTAGCGGGCAAGCCTACTGTGATCGGGGAGCGATGGAAAGGAACGCGCAGGTACGCGCCCCTTCCCTATTTCTAGTCGTAGCGATCTTTGAGAACAAAAAAGGCGACAAAGAGTAGTGCAAGGCTAAAGGGCAGGGCGATGTAGATGCCGTTGATACCCAGGAGCGACTCAAGCGTTACAGCACCAAAATTAGCCGGCTTGATAAGCGTGGACTCCAGGAAAGGAAACGCCATAGAAAACAGGAAGGCGCCGACCAGGGCTCCCAGCAGAGTGAAAATTGCGTCTTTTTTGCCCTCAGCGCTACCAACAACACAGGTTCCCGGGCAGTAGCCAGCGACTGCCCAGCCAATGCCAAAGATGGCGGCTCCGATAGCAATACCCCAGAGGTAGGCAGGTTTAACCGACATATTTGCCAGGCCACCCATATCAAGCAGATAGATGCCCAATGATCCCACGCCGATAGCCGTCATCATCAGTTTGATGATCCACATATCTTTGAGCAGTAGCGTTCCCAGAATACGGCGATAGCTCGTTGCGCCGCCAAGATACAAAATCGCCCCAAAGGCGCAGCCAATCAGAAATCCGATGATTAAAGTGCTCATTACACTCTCCCGCGATACAGGAATTTGGCCATCAGAATTGCTGATACAAAAGTGATGACACCAAAAATAAATGAACTGAGTGCCAGCTGGGAGATCCCGCTAATCATGTGCCCGCTGGTGCAGCCACCGGCGAGCCTTGCCCCGAACAGTAGAAGCACACCGCCAAAAAATGACGCCAGATAGCGTTTTACATGAGAGGGACCAAAGGCGTTCTGCCAGAGTTCGGGGATGGACCCCTTGTCTGCATCAGGCTGGCGACGTCGCAGCAATTGCGCTGTTACCCCGCCTCCGACGATCATGCCGAATACGAGCATCCAGCCGTAGCCAACTCCCCAGTCATCCTGCTCACCGTATTTGGCGAGGTAGGTGTTGGATTCGGCAAATTCTGGAGCGACCTTGTGGGCCACCATACCGTCGGTAACGACAAACTGTGTTGATACACCCAGGGGCTTAACCAGAGCGGTTGCAATTATTAGCAGCAGGCCCAGAGAAATTCCGGCCGCTTTCCAGGAAATGATGAAGTCTTTATTCACAACGCTGTCCCTATTTATAGTTAGTGCTGAAGCGCAGGTGTATATTAGCAAGTTTAAATATTAAGTAAATTATATATTTATGAATACGATTAGCTACAGATGGATGACTTCGCTGGTGTTTGTCCTGTTCGCGGGGCTCCTGGGGGCATGGAGTGCTGCCGATGCATCGGAGCTGCCGGCACTGAACATCACTCAGGTGAGCGAGAATGTGTTTTCGGCCATAGGCGCCACCGCAGCGCCATCGCGGGATAATTTCGGACACAACAACAACCTCTCGTTTGTCATCACCGAAGGCGGAGTAGTGGTTGTGAACGGGGGCGATAACGTCCTGCTTGCTGCGGCGCTACATCGCGCCATTGAAGAGCGCACGGACAAACCGGTGCGCTATGTAATCAACGAAAACGGTCAGGGTCATGCCTTTTTAGGCAACAGCTATTGGTCTGATCTTGGCGTCACGATCATTGCTCAGCGCGAGGCTATCGAAGAGATCAAGGCACATGGAGAGGCCTCCCTGTCGCAAATGCGCGCTCGCATGGGCCCTGTGGTTACCGATGCGCGGGTTGTAGTCCCTGATGTCGCTGTTGATGATCACTACGTGCTTGAGCTTGCGAGTGAGCCCATCGAGCTGCGTCGTTTTGGGGCAGCCCATTCGCCCGGTGACCTGTCGGTGTGGCTGCCCAAGCAGCGGATCCTCATCGCCGGTGATATTGCTTTTCATGAGCGCTTGCTGGGTATTTTTCCGGATTCGGATGTCGATGCCTGGATAGACTCTTTTGATGTCATGGCCAGTTTGAATCCGGTGGTGGTGATTCCCGGGCATGGACATCCCACGGATATCGAAACCCTGCGCTACTTCACCCAGGGCTATTTGCAGTTCCTGCGGGACGAAATCGAGGTGATTCTTGATGACGACGGGGGACTCAGCGATGCCTATGAAATTGACCAGTCTGCCTATGAGTCGCTTGATACCTTTGATGAGCTAGCCCGGAAAAATGCTGGGCGACTGTTCAGGCAGATGGAAGAAAAGCTCTTTCAGTGATACGGCGCACCGGAACCTGCACGCCTGTCTATTTAGTTTGACACTCATTTTGTAATACAATACTGACAGTGTTCGCCTGCAAGTACGGCGGGCCGACGGGTGGACCACGTTTACCGCGCTCCAATTCAGTAAAAGAGAAAATGAGAAGCTACGATGAAAAAACTACCTAAGCTTATGCTCCCTGTATCAGCCTTCGCACTGCTTGCATCGCTCAGTGTTACCCCTGCGCTTGCGGATCACCATGCCGAGGGCGAGGCCGAAGCGACCCCAAAGCATGTTAGTGAGCATGAGCATCACCACGACGATAGCCACGGCAGTGAACATGAGCATCATCACGGTGATGACGGCCATGCGAACGATCACGAACATCATCACGACGCCGATGGGCACGGAACTGAGCACGAGCATCATCATGGTGATGACGGCCACGCGAATGAGCATGACCACCATCACATGGATGAGAAAAACGACGATCATCATAACCACGAGGGTTAATGCCGAATGACATTCCGAGGGGGCGTACCTCGCCCCTCGGATCAGTCATAGAGCTTGTGCACATAAGGATGAAGTGCGTTCTTAATTCTTAATCAATGCGGCACGCTAAACCCCTTTCCCGGGGTTGACGTACCGATTAAGTGACTTCGCTCTTTACCAGCTCCAGGAAAACTCAATCTCGAATTGATCCATGGTCAGCTCGATGTTTTGCGTGGGGTCAAATGCGTTAGGCCCTGTCACGGAGTTTTCCGGGGCATACATAAACGCGACGCTAAACTCATTGCCTTTGGCGTTCTTGCGCGACACACCAAAGGTGAAGTGCTGCTCGACAGTCGCCGGTGCCAGGATATTCAGCACCACGGCCGACTCATCGATGGGCTGCTCACTGTAGTTGTAGCCAAAGCGATAGGTAAACGGAGAGTCTCCGCGGATATAGCTGCCACCAATTTTGTACGTTGTGACGTCACTCCAGCCAAAGCCCGCGCCCTGATTACCGCCAAAGCAGGCCTCGACGTTGGTGCCGCCTTGCCCGGCAGTGGGGCAGTCAAAAATACGCTGCAGTGGCGTAGCGATGGATTCAATCTCGCCGTATTGCGCGTGCTCGATGTCAAAGTGCAGTTTCAGGCGCTCCGTCGCTTGCCAGCTGACGCCAACGCGGCCAACGGCTGGAATATCAAAAGAGCCCTTTTGGGCAAAGAGATCGGAGTAGTCGTCAAACTCCTGCATCTCCATGCGCGACTGGTAAGAGACGGCAAAGTCCAGCGTGTCGGTAGCATTCCAGATCGCACCGACCTTGAGTCCGTAGCCCAGTGAGTAATCCGTGCCGTTGTTGCTAAGGCCCGTGGGTGGCTGCGTGCCACCGCTTGCTGCGAAGGTTTTCGTGAACCCGCCAAACGCAGAAACACCCTCGATTTCAAAGGTTTGCATGGCGATGACCGGTCCGATGCCAAAGGCAAAGTCGCCGGCTTTAAAGCTGTAACCGAGCTCCAAAAACGCCTGGTTGAGGTTCACACCGGTATTGCCCGTGCCAAAGGTGCCGGGCAGAGTCATTACCGGAGCGGGTCCTGGACCGTCAGGATCAAAAGTCGCGCTGCCGTCTGTGTAGTCCGTGTTCATGCCCCCGCGGCCATAGAACAACAGACTTATCGCCCGATCGTTCTCCAAAGCCCAGCTCTTGCCAATATACGGTATGGGGAAGTATTCGCTGCCGCTCTCAACATTGTCGGCGTTGATGGTGAAGGCACCGAATTGGCCGTTTATCTGGCTATCAGTAGCGTCGTAACTGCGCCGGGGTGAGAAAATGGCAATACCCATGTCAAGTCGATCACCGACAAGTACGCCCGAGGCAATGTTGTTGGCAGCATCAATAGACTGCTCAGGTGAGGCTGTGCCCGATCCTGCCTGGGCTTTATTGTGGGTTCCGATGCCATGGGTAAAGTAACCATTAGTGGCGGCGGCGTTGCCGGAAATTAAAAGCGCGGTCGCGATGGCGCCACCCGCAAATAGGGTATTTGCTCGCATTACTCGTTCCTTCTATGTTTTATCGTTATTGTCCCGGGCAGCGCTGATGCTATTGGCATCCCGCTACATTCGAATATTAAGATATTGTGATTTTACCTTCGTGTAAACGAATATTTATGCTTGATTTGAATCCCTACAGCCTTGGATTTGTCGCTGCAGCGCTTTAGGAGAGACTCGAAATCGCGTCTGGTAGCGGTGCTTCCTCTTCATCTACACAGTACAAATCGTAAAGTACGCCAATAACCTGAGCGATTTTTTTGTCGGTGATGGAGTAATACATAGTCTGTGCATCGCGACGACTGGTGACCACACCTTCGTGCCGCATGCGTGCCAGATGTTGGGACAGTGGCGACTGCTTTACGCCAAGGTTACGGCAAAGTTCACCTACGGATTGCTCGCCGATCTTTAGCTGACAGAGAACCATAAGTCTGTCCGGATGCCCCAATAACTTCAGCAAATCACTGACATTGGCGGCAGAGCTGTGCATTTTTTCTAGGTCCATAACATTCCGGGGGGGTTGTTATATGAGAAATTTATAATATATTAACACATGTGTAGCGATGCTTAGTCTACTACTGTCTGGCTTGCAGCAACTAATAAGAAGGAAGCCATAATGCAAAAACAACAGCAGTTGGATCAACTGGTCCGTTCCGTCGCCGAGTCGGGCGAAAAACTGAACGGCACCGAGAGAAGACATTTTCTAAAAAATGGTCTGGCACTGCTTGGCGGCGCGGGACTGGCGAGTGCGGCCTCTGGTGTCGTGGCGCAGGGCATGCCCCCGGGCATTCCATCGTGGACCAAGAGTCTTGGTTCTGCCGTCAATACCAATCCGTATGGTATGCCTTCTCCCCACGAAGCCGGTTTGCAGCGGCGCACCGTAGAGTGGCTCACCGCTGATAAGATTGCCTCGGTGAGTTTCACGCCCCTGGCAGATCTCAAAGGCATTATTACCCCCAGCGGCGTGGTCTTTGAGCGCTATCACGCTGGCCTACCCGAAGTGGATCCCAATCAGCATCGATTGATGATTCACGGCATGGTGGATCGTCCGCTGATCTTCAGCATGGAAGATCTCATGCGCTTTCCATCGGTGAGCATGATTCGATTTCTGGAGTGTCCAGCCAACGGTGGCATGGAGTGGCGCGCCGCACAGATGGATCGCTTGCAGTTCTCCCACGGCATGCTCTCTTGTTGCGAATGGACCGGTGTGCTCCTGTCTACGCTCTTGCAGGAATGCGGCGTACAGAAAGGCGCCAAGTGGATTCTCGCCGAAGGCAGTGATGGCTCACACATGAGCCGAAGTATCCCCATGGAAAAAGCCATGGACGACGCTCTTATTGTGTACGCACAAAATGGTGAAGCCTTGCGTCCGGAGCAAGGCTACCCGGTCCGCCTGATTAACCCCGGCTGGGAAGGCAACACCTGTGTGAAGTGGCTGCGACGTTTAGAGATTGGTGATAAACCGTGGTACCACAGGGAAGAGACCTCCAAATACACGGATTTATTGCCCAGCGGAAAAGCGCGGGAGTTCACTTTTGTTCAGGAGGCCAACTCGGTCCTGACTAACCCCTGTCCCGAGAAGCCGCTGACTAAGCCCGGCAAGCTTTGGGTAGAGGGTCTCGCATGGTCCGGCCGTGGGCGCATCAAGCACGTGGATGTGTCCTTTGACGGTGGTGTGAGCTGGCGCGAGGCGCGCTTTACCAGCGTGGTGGAGCCGCGAGCTTTGACGCGCTTTGGTGTCGAATGGGACTGGAACGGCAATCCCGCGCTCCTGCAAAGTCGTGCCGTAGATGAGACCGGCTATGTACAGCCGACTTACAGCCAACTTCGTGACGCTCGAGGGTCCTCATCGATCTATCACAAGAATGCCATCCATACCTGGAAACTCAACGGCGATGGGAGTGTGGTCAATGCCCAACTTGCATAACTATCTGATTGCTGCCGCTCTGGGTGCCAGCATTTTTACTGCTCCTGCACTCTTGGCTGCAGAAAAAGCGCGGTTTGGCTACGGTAGCCCAGCCACTGCCGAGCAAATTGCCGGCTGGGATATTGACGTACGTCCCGATGGACAAGGTTTGCCGCCCGGAGAAGGTTCCGTAGAGGACGGTGAGGAGCTTTACGAAGAAAAATGCGCGCTCTGCCACGGTTCTTTTGGCGAAAGCGTGGGCGGTTATCCGGCGCTAGCCGGTGGGGATGGCAGCCTCACTGATCCGCGGCCCAAAAAAACCGTGGGTAGTTATTGGCGATACACGAGTACGCTTTGGGATTACATTCACCGGGCAATGCCATTCACGCAGCCCGAGTCTCTGAGTGATGATGAGGTCTACGCGATTACCGCCTATGTGCTGCATCTCAATGACATCGTGGACTACGACTTTGTGCTGACGCGGGACAACCTGACCGATGTCCATCTGCCCAATGAAGACAACTTTATTCCTGATCAGCGTCCCGATACCCGCAACAAGCGTTGCATGAAGCGATGTAAAGACCCGGCCACAGTCGAGGTTGCCTCTGAAGCTGCCGCGTATGTGCCCGAGGGTGGCCCCGATGCCCTGTACAGCGAAGGCGAAGCGCAAGACGACGGCATTGTGAGCACGGTGACTGGTGGCGGCGTCTACGAGCGTCACTGCGCTCTTTGCCATGCAGGCGGTATTGGCGGTGCGCCCATGCTCGGCGACACCGGCACATGGTCTGCGCGCATTGAGCAGGGCATGGACGTTTTATACCGACATGCTATTGAGGGATATTCTGGCGAAGACGGCATCATGCCCCCCAAGGGCGGCTTCGTGAATCTGCCCGACAGTGAGGTAATCCTGGCTGTGGACTATATTGTTGAGCAGAGTCAATGAGGAACTTGCCCATGAACGCACAGCAAATACGTCCGATTCGAACCCTGTCGATGCTGGCCCTGACTTTGGCAGCGATCACCACGCAGGCTGCCGAGTCTCCGGCAATTGCCGAGGGGCGAGAGATTGCGGCTGACCGCAATCGCGGCAACTGCTATTCCTGCCATATGGCTGACGGCGCCGAAATGACTGGCAACGGAGGGCCGCCGTTGATGCAGATGCAAATGCGTTTTCCGGACCGCGAGGTGTTGAAGGCGCAAATTGCCGATCCGCGTGTTCGAAATCCCAATACCGTGATGCCGCCCTATGGTACTCACGGCATTCTTACGCCGCGCGAGCTTGAGCTCGTGGTCGACTACATTCATTCACTATAAACACAAGACATAGGAGTCTCCCATGCAGGGAACATTAACAAGACGCCGCTTTGCCCAGGCAGTGCTGGCATTTGCCGCACTCGCTGCGGTGCCATTGAGGGTTTTTGCCCGTAACGATAAAGCCTTTGCGGCAGTTAACACCGATGAGGCACTAAAAGCCTTGTTTGGCGATAAGCCCATGACCGTGGACGACAGCTTTGAATTCAAAGTCCCGGATATCGCCGAGGATGGGTCCATTGTCCCCGTGACGGTAAGCACCGAGATGGAAGGCGTTAAATCAATCTCGCTGTTGGTGGATGCAAACCCCAATCCGCTTTCGGCGAGGTTTCACTTTATGCCCGGTTCAGTGCCTGAGTTTAAGACGCGAATCAAAATGGGCGAGAGCTCCGACGTGCGTGCAGTGATAGAAACTGCCGATGCACTCTATGTATCCACCAAGAACGTCAAGGTAACCCTTGGCGGATGCGGCGGTTAAACGAGCACTCAACGGAGAATAAATCATGGACGTAAAACCCATCAAAATTCGTGGTCGCCTCAAAGGTGACACTGCTTCGATCAAGTGCCTCATGCCGCATCCCATGGAGACCGGCGTGCGCAAAGATCTTGATGGCAACAAAATTCCTGCGCATTACATCGAGACAGTCACCTGCACAAAAAATGGTGAAGTGTTTATGACGGCTGATTGGGGCGCTTCCGTATCCAAGGATCCCTATCTGGGCTTTGTTGTTGCCAATGCCAAGCAAGGTGATGTAATTGAGGTCAGCTGGGAAGACAACCTTGGCAACACCTCATCCGGTGATCTGACCCTGTAAGTCAATGAGGATGTTACCCATGCTGCGCACACTGATTCATCGGATTTACCCGGCATTTATTTTCACTGTCTGTGCCGCGGCTGTCGCCGGTCCTGAGGAGGACCGCAGCGCGCTTCGGGCTTTCTACGAACAACGATTTCCAAGTGTTGAACTGGATGCCCATATCGATGGCGCTTACGCTCTGGACGCCGACAAGCGCGATCAGTGGTTGGAGATGGAGGACTTTCCGCCCTACGAAATCGCCATTGATGACGGTGCTGATCTGTACGGCGAGGCTCTGGCAGATGGCAGCAGTTACGCAGAATGTCTGGGTGATGCGGCTCCTGCTATCAAACACCATTACCCACGGTTTGATGCGGTAAGTGGCCAGGTTGAGACCCTCGAGCAGCGTATTAACAGCTGCCGGGAGTCTGCCGGGGATGAGCCTTGGGATTATCTTGGGCCAGAAATGAGCTCTCTTATGGCGTTTATTGCCTATGAGTCCCGAGGTGAGCATGTTGCGATAGACGTGCCTGATGATCCTCGCGCGCAGGCAGCTTACGAAGACGGGAAGGAGTTCTTTTACACGCGCAGAGGGCAGCTCAATTTTGCTTGTAGCAGCTGCCACGTCACCATGGCGGGTAATGCATTGCGAGCTGAGCGCTTGAGTGCATCGTTGGGCCACACCACGCATTGGCCGGTGTATCGCCTCAAGTGGAAAGAGGTGGGTCCATTGCACAAGCGGTTTATTGAATGCAATTCTCAGGTGCGGGCGGTTCCTCTGGAGGCTCAGAGTGAGTCCTACAGAAACCTCGAATATTTCCTGACCTACATGAGTAACGGCATGGAGCTAAACGGGCCCGCATCGCGGAAGTAAGTAAAAGGTCGGTTTAAAAAAGAGCTGAGAATAATGATGAAAACAGTGATCAAGAAAAGTCTTTTACTGTCGCTTTCGCTGAGCGCCGCCGCAGCCTTTGCTGGCCCCGCAGAAACGCTGGAGCGTGCGAGCGCAATCTACGAGCAAGCCTTGGCCCAGGAGCACGGTTGGTCCGTCACACAGCCGCTAATAGACGAAGCGCGTGAGGCCATGGCTGCAGGTGACGAAGATCGCGCGCAGGCGCTGGCCGATCGTGCCCTGCTCACCGCGGAACAATCGCTCAAGCAAGCCCGGGACGAAAAAAACGCCTGGCAGGCGCGCGTCGTCGGTCGCTAAGGCGACGCGCCGGTCTTTAACCCAGTGAGGAGTTGCTCGTGAATCGTCGAGAGTTTATCCAGCTGCTGCTGCAAGGTGCTGCAATTGCCGGTACGGGAGCCTACGTTGGCAGCGTTGGAGCCAGCGCTCGGGCCCTGTACGATCTGGAGTCCTTTGGCAGTGCCCGAATTCTGCATATGACCGATTGTCATGCGCAGTTACAGCCGATCTATTTCCGTGAGCCTAACGTCAACATAGGGCTGGGTGAGGCTCTCGGGCGTTGGCCCCACGTGGTAGGGCGCAATCTTCTCAAGGAGTTGGGCAATATTTCGGCGCGTGACGCGCATGCTTTCACCTACTTGGATTTTGTTCAGGCAGCCGAAAAGTTTGGTCGCGTAGGTGGCTTTGCCCACATCAAAACACTGATTGATCAGTTGCGCGGCGCAGTGCCCGACGGAAGCAGTCTTTTGCTTGATGGTGGTGATACCTGGCAGGGTTCGGGCACGGCGCTGTGGACCCGCGGTCGAGATATGGTCGAAGCCACGAATCTTCTGGGTGTCGACATCATGACCGGGCACTGGGAGTTCACTTATCACGAGGAAGAAATTCTCGAGAATATCAAAGCATTCAATGGCGAATTCCTCGCGCACAATACCTATGCGACCGAGGATGCGTTGTTTGATGGTGTCCCTGTTTACGACGAGGATACGGGTCATGTGTTCAAGCCTTACACCATACGCGAGCTCAAGGGGCATAGAGTTGCGGTTATTGGTCAGGCGTTTCCCTACACGCCCATCGCCAACCCCAAGCGATTTATTCCGAACTGGACCTTTGGAATTCGCGATGAGGAGCTGAGCCAGCTCGTAGCGACTATTCGCGCAGAAGAAAAGCCGGACGCGGTTATTTTGCTCTCGCATAACGGTATGGATGTGGACCTGAAGCTCGCAAGTCGCGTATCGGGCATTGATTTTATCTTGGGCGGACATACCCATGATGGAGTGCCCCGGCCTATGGAGGTCGAAAACAGCGGCGGCAAGACCATCGTCACCAATGCGGGAAGCAACGGCAAGTTCGTCGCAGTACTGGATTTGGAGTTCGGTGCCAACGGCGTGAGTGATTACCGGTATCGATTGTTACCGGTATTTTCTAATCTGCTTGCGCCTAACGCTGCAATGCAGGCTCACATTGATGCGGTGCGGGCACCATACCGGGAAGTGCTGGACGAGGAGTTGGCCGTAGCGGATTCATTGCTGTATCGCCGCGGCAACTTTAACGGCAGTTTTGATCAGTTAATCGTCGATGCCATGCGTCAGGAGTTGGATGCGCAGATAGCGCTGTCGCCTGGCTTCCGCTGGGGTACCACGGTGATGCCCGGCGAAGCTATCACTATGGATCGATTGCTCGACCAGACCTGCATGACCTACCCCGAGACCTATGTTCGGCAGATGACGGGTGGAGAGTTGCGAACGGTTCTTGAGAGCGTGGCTGACAATCTCTTTAACGCTGACCCCTATTACCAGCAGGGCGGCGATATGGTGCGCACCGGCGGTTTTAACTATCGACTCGACCCTCTGGCGGCCATGGGCTCTCGGGTATCCGATATGACTCTCGCCAACGGAAAGCGTATGCAGGACAGTGCTTCTTACAAGGTTGCTGGCTGGGCGACTGTGGGTTCGCAATCCACCGGAGAGCCGGTTTGGGAGGTGGTTGCGCGACATCTTAGATCAGAGAAGACCGTGCGCATTGAGCGTCTTGAATCACCTACGCTGATGAATGTTGCCTCAAACCCCGGGATTGCTGATTATCGCGGCGGTCTTGCCTAAAAAGCCCCCGGAGGCTTTATCCTGGCCGGAAGTCTTCAGCTACCAGGTCAGTGTCGCGGCAATAATCTGCTCCAGTAACTGGTGCACGGCGGCATAGTCTGCCTGCTCTAACTCGGGTGCACGTATGCTCAGGAGCACGTTTTCGGGGTCGGCTTTGAGCGAGTAGATCGAAATGCTATACGGGCAGAGTGTGATGTTGTGGGGGTTGTGTAGCGTTAACTCATAGGTCAGCTCTGAACTGCAAAATAGCAGGGATTCGGCGTTGTCATAAACCTGCGTAGTTGCACCGGTGGCATTAGCCGTTCGGCGCAACATGCTGGCCAAGTGTGCGGTGTAAGAAATCACCAAACCTTCATCTTCGATAGCCTGTACGAGATCCGCTCGAACATTGTGATAGATCCCGGGAGTGCTATAGACCCAGGATGATCCAATCACCTGGGGCGTGGGCAGAGTTTGTGCGGGTGCTTGCGCGCCCAAGAGGCACAGCAACAGGACCGCAAGCGCTTGTCCGAAACATCGGCGATGAAACTCAAATCCCGTGAAGGTAAACATACGCACTCCCAGTACTTCGATTATTCGTCGTGCATGAAGTCTATCGCGATCTCAACTAATTCATCGGCATAGAGATCGCGAAAAAAATGATCGGCGCCGTCAATCTCCTCGACTAAAGCTCTCGGCGCACGCTCGGCTATGGCCGTGGGAAGCCCCGACGCTACTTCATCCTCGCTCCCCGCAATAACCAGAACAGGTCGCGAGATGCCCGCGATAAGCGTGGGCGTATCTCTTAAAGGGTCGTCGCTGTAGTAGGACAGGAAGCTCGCGGCCGTGGCGCGAGTGTTTTGGCAATACAGCAGGCCAAGGTTACCGGGGAGGAGGGCGTCGCCTCTCTCGTTGGCGGATTGTTCCTGGGCTTGGGCAAGGAGTGTGGTGAGGGGTTTTCCGTGGCGATCCCTGTAGGCGTCCTGAGTCTTTTGTGAGGACCACTGCGGCGGTGCTATGAGGATCAGGCGAGCGGCTAGCGGGTCGGCTGTGTCGAGCACATAACGCGCGATTTGATTTGCGCCCCGAGAATGTCCGATTGCCGTGAACTCGCGTACGCCCTGAGTGGTAAGCCAGGCAGACCAGCGGGCAAGTTCAATGCTGGCGTCGCTTTCACGGTGCCGGTGAGGGCCATCGCAAGGTAGTGCCTGTTTTCGGTCTTCCACGCCAAGGCTCAGATTAATCGCCAGCGTGCTGACTCCCTCGTCGCCCAGAAGTGACTCCAGCGACTGAATGATTTCGGTGTCACGATGCGACAGCGTTCCATGAAGAATTACCGCCACGTCGCCCTGAGGCCAGCTGTCGCTGCGCACCAGGCGCGCTGACAAAGTGGGTTGTTGATCACTCAGGGCAATGTCCTCTGCGGCGACTTTTGCACCGCAGACGCAGAGCGTGATCAGAACCAAAAGCGTGATCATTGAGAGGCGGTACGCACTGGTGTTCGACAGATACATCGCAGATACTCCTTGCTGAAGTCAATTGTACGTAGTCTATGGTGGCTCTTACCAGTCGCCGAGGTGGCCCTGCAAACAATTGAAGTTGATGTTGTGCACAGTTGAGTTAATCAGGAGCTTTTGATGCAGTATTCCTTAAAAAATGCGGCTGTTGTTACAGCCTTTGCAGCGGCAACGCTAACTTTCAATGCAGCCTTTGCGGCGGAGCCGGAACTTGGTCCAGTGGTGCCCAGTTTCGGACCTGTCATGGCACCCCCCCCGGGTTCCTACAACCTTAATCCTGATGTGCATTACAAAGTCTCTATGGACATGTACACGACCCCGGATTTTCCCGGAGATCAGAATCGGCATCTGGTGTCGGCGGCACGTTTTCTTAACATGCATGCCAGAAACGGTATTCCCGCAGACAACATTGAGTTCGCATTGATTGTTCACGGCAAGGCGGCTAAGGATCTTTTAACTGATGAGGCTTATGAGGCGCGTTTCAACGAAGCTAATCCCAACTCAGATTTGCTAAAAGAGCTGAGCGCTGCAAACGTGCCTATCTACCTGTGCAGTCAGACCGCTGCTTTTCGGGGTATGGCGCCGGAGGAGTTCAGCCCTACAGTGACCATGTCGCTGTCCGCTATGACCGCACATGTTCGCTTGCAGCAAGAAGGCTACACGCTGATTCCGTTTTAAGATGAATGCCGGAGATTTGCGGCGTCAGACTGATGAGGTTCGAAAGCCCGCCTTGGCGGGCCAGAAAACTGTCGCTTAAGCAAAGCGGTGCATCCGGGATACGAGCGCTTCGCTCAGCCCACTAGGTATTCTCAATTGACACGCCGCTTAGCATCGCGCGCACCGTTTCTGGCACGGGACAGGGTTTGCGCGTTTCCATATCTACAAACACCTGGGCGAAACTACCCCTGGCCAGAGCGGCGTTGTCGCTGACTCGCGTCATGGAAAATCCCAGGGTTGCACTGGTGTTACCGATGCGCTCGTAGGCAACCTCTACGCGTACTTCGTCCCCCGAGTGACACTCGTGGAGATAGTCGCAGTTGGCGTTGGCGGTAAACACATAGCAGGGCAGATTCTGTGGATCGCTCCAGTCAAAACCCAGTTCCAGCATGTAGTGACCCGCGACCTCGTCGGCGAATACCAGGTAGTTGGCAAAAAACATATGCCCTTGGGAGTCGGTGTCGCGGAATCGAACGCGGAGTGTTTCCTGATAGGTCTTGCTCATAGCGTGTGGGTTTCCAAGCTGTCTGAATATTAGATTTGTAGTTGTTGATGGTAGCGCCAATCAGTTAGCAGGGCATGGTGCCTACGCTGACCTAGAGGCCACGATGAACAGCCGAGGTAATCGAAGCAAAACTTTGCCATCGCTTTGCAGCGGATAGTGGTGGCTTAGCTCTTTGACATATTGCCTGGCAAAATCTTCGCGTTTGCCTGCCGGTAGTATATCCAGATAGGGTTTCAGTCCCGTGCTTGAGAACCAATGGAGAATGTCCGCGGGACCATCCAGTACGTGGTGGTAGTGAGTCTCCCAAATCCTGATGGTTTCACAGGACGGCACCAGACAGTCGTAGTACTCCTTTGGGCTCAGTAGCGCCCCCCGCTCGGTGCTCAGCTCATTAAGATGTTCTGCAAAAGGCGCGCGAGAAGCCACTTCAGCCATAAGGCGATGGCTGGCTTCTTCCAGGTTATTGGGCATTTGCACAGCCAAAATCCCTTGTGGCGCCAACTGCTTGGCGAGCATTGGAAACAATATCCGGTGGTCTGCTAGCCAATGCAGGCTGGCATTGGCAAAGATCAGATCCTGGGGTTCATGGGCGGCAAAGTTGCTGATATTGCCTTGTCGAAACACCCCGAGCGGTACTCTTATTGCCGCAGCTTTAAGCATGTCGGGGGATTGATCAATGCCTGTAATAGTCGTTCCTGGCCACCTGTCTGCAAGTAACTGCGTAGAAAGCCCTGATCCACAACCAAGGTCGCTGATTGCGTTCATGGGCCGCTCTGGCACTGCTGCTATCAGATCATGGGCCGCCTGTTGCCTAGGCGTTGCAAAGTTATCGTACTGCTGTGCGTTCCAGTCGTTGATGGTTTTTCTACCTCGAAAGCGTCGATGAACCGTCGCAGCGGATTGTCTCTCTATAGTCAGGCAACGCCAAGTCAGCCTTTAGATGCCTCGGGCATCCAGTGCTGCACGAATGCGTTTGTGCTCTGCTTCATCGATGGGGAATCGCCACATCATCGCAATGGCGGCTGCTTTGAAGAGGAGACTTGGGGCCGCGTACAAGACCGCAAGTAATCGAACATCATCAGCTGCGTTGCTGATGGTTGCATCGAAGCCTGCCAACTCCAGCGCCGGGAACATCAGCCCCACCGCTAAGGCGTACGCCAGCTTTGAGGCTGTTCCCCATAGTGCGAAGAACAACCCGGGTCGACGACGATTGTTCTCCAGCGCATCCCACTCAATGAGGTCGCCATTAATCGCTGAAGGTAATGCGAGATCAGCGCCAATCATCAAGCCCGTGCCTATCACCACAATGCCGTAAAGAAGCACGTCACCGCTACCAAGGAATGGGGCTATGCAAAAGAAGGCACAGGAACCCATGACGGCTATGCACCAGCTGCGGTGTTTACCCCAGCGTCTGGAGAGTGCGACCCATATGGGGACCGATAAGGCGCTACAGACGAAGTACCCAAAAAGCATGAGTCCGGCTATGGCGGGTTCTTCAAGTACATGAGTCACGTAGAGAAGAAACAGCGTAGCGGGTATTGCATTGCCAAGACCGTTGAACAAAAAAGCCAACAACAAGCGGCGAAATGGCGAGGGACGGCTCAGTAAGCTTATGGCTTCGCGCAGTGAATTCCCTTGCTTATCAACTTTCGCCTGGTCGGGTACGACGACGGCAGCGAAGGGCACGCTGATCGCCAGGCCAGCGACGGTAAGGATGGTAATGGCAAAGAGAGAATCAGCCAGCGACTCGCTGTCGCTGTTATCTACCAGCAGGAGCGCGATCAGGGTTCCTGCAAGTCCAAAAATCACCCGGACACCCGAGATGCGGCTGCGTTGGTGGTAGGACTCGCTGAGCTCGGCACCCCAGGCGTTCATAGGCACTATGCTCATAGTCCCGGCAACATAGATTGCAAGCGTGCTTAACAATAAGAAGTTGTTGCCGGCACTGAGCGGTGGATTGAACAGCAGCCAGACGGAGGCAGCGATCAGAGGCGCGCTGCCAACAACCCAGGCTTTGCGACGGCCCCACCGGGCAGGGGTTCGGTCGGAGAGATATCCCACCACGGGATCGGTAAATAGATCCCAAAGTCGCGCTGCTAAAAGAATACCGCCGATGGCAGAAAGGCTCAGTCCCAGAGACTGGGCATAGTAGGTCGGAACAATGACCTGCAGCGCAATGAATGCCCCTGCAAGAGGGAATGCCAGAGATCCGTAGGCAATGAGCACCCATAGGGTGGGAATCTGGCTTGTGACACTGTGCTGTGTATTTGGCTTTTCCATGCGAGTTATACGCATCCGCCAGAAATTGGACGTTAGCGCAGACTCAAATAGGGGTGGCCGGGGTCACGATCAAAGGCCTGCCCGAAGCTGCGCAGCTTGAGCTTGGATCCCTCTACCTCCAGAAGCGCCTGATCAATGGCGTCGGCGTAGCTGATGTTCCCAAGGAACAGCTCATCAAGGAGTGCTCGATCAAGCGTTAGCGTTACGTCCGCGCCGGGGAGCAGCGTGGGTTGAATATCCAGGATGCTGTTGCGCAGCTGTACGGTGTAAACCTCGTCCCGGTCAGCGAGCTTGTAAGCGACATTGATCGCGTTGTCGCCGGCGGCCTGTGGGTCAATGCGAAAGCGCAGGAGACTCAAAAGTTGGCCTGTAGAGAGTTGCGATGGGTTGAAGCGCTGCTTCTGCATCGCCATGAGAATATCTCGGGGAACCACAGAGCCCTCCAGTTCTCGCGCCGAGGTTAAATAGAACCCGCGCCAGTTAGTGTTGGCTGTTGCATAGCCGATGCGCCGTAGGGCGGCAGCCTTTAAATAGCGGGCCGACATGTCTTCGCGGTCAATGCGCACGAGATACGCGGTGAGCTCCGCGGCCCACTGGTCATCCTCGGCGGCAAAAGCTTTTTCGGCCTCGGCAAACACGCGGTCGCGCCCGCCCATGAGTTCCACAAGACGCCGGGCCTTTTCCAGTCGCGGCAAAGGATCCAGCTCCGCCGGGTCACCATTCCACCAGCTGATGTACGACACATAAAACTCGCGCACATTGTGTTTAACCGTCCCGTACATTTCCCGGGTCCAGGGGTCACGATCCATAAAATCAGGCAAGCTGATGGCATTCGCCAGATCGTCCGGGGTGTAGCCCTTGTTAATGAGACGCAGAGACTGGTCGTGGGTGTACTGTATAGAATCACGGTACACGGTGAGCATGTCCTGAATTTCTTCTCGCCCAAAGAGCGGTTGACCATGGCTGGGCACCAGATATTGGGCATCGTAGGCGCGCATTCGGTCAATAGCTGTGACCCACTTGATGGCATCCCGAGGCTTGGTGCCGCGCAGGGAATGAAGGTTAGGATAATTGGGACCCTGAATCTCGTCTCCGGTGAGCATCACCTGATAGTCTGGTAACCAGATCGCCAGATGACTGGCTGACTCACCGCCGGTCTGGAACAGTTCCATGCGGATGCCCGCAATCGTTAACTCTTCGCGTTCGTCAATAAAGTGATTGGGCGGTATATAGGTTCCCAGCTTGCTGCCCAGAGTGTAGCCACAGCAGGAGACATGGTAGTCCCGACCATCGGTCACCGGATCCAGAAGCTGACCGTACATGTAGAGGGCGCGAACCCCCATGATGGGTGCTGTGACCTGATTCTCGTCTTCGAGCTCGCGCAGAAAGTTTTGCGTGGCGATGACTTTTACCTGCCCTGATTCCGCATCTGATCGATCAATGAAGGCGCCGGCACCGTTGATATGGTCCGCATGGTGGTGCGTGTAGATCACCGCCTTTACCGGCTTTTCGGAGATCTCCCGAAAGGCGCTCTCGGCCACTGCAGCGTGTTCGTTGGCGGTCGTTGTATCAATGATGATCAGGCCGTCATCGCCCTCAATCATGATGACGTTGCCAAATCCGCGATTAGGGGTGTTGTAGTCCCACACCGGCGTGTCGCCGATTTGAAAAAGCTCTTCTTCTAAATACCGAGCGTGTTCTTTGAGGTAAGCCGGAGAAGAAAAGGGAACCTGATAAGGGTTCTCTCCTTCCCTGACAGAAGCGGCGCTATCGACGCTTGGATCATCTGCGGCGCAAGCGGTGAGGAGCGTGGTAACGCCAAACAGAGCAGCTGTTTTCAACAGTCGTGAATTCATGAAGTTCAGTTCCTTGCACCTGGCGTCTGTGCGCCTTTATTTGAGTTTTTCTAGCGGTAATTCATAGCGATCACGATAGCGCGCAATCCTTGTTGGGCATTGTTGATGATCGCAAGCTATACTTTCTTGTTGACTACACAAGCAACAATAACAGCTGGAGATAGCGTATGGATATTATGGAAATGGGGGCATCGCTGCTCTCTCAGAAGCTGGGCATGGATATTGACCCGAACGTAGTTGCCTCTGCTTTAGGTGGCTTGCTCTCAAATTCAAGCGGTGACATCGACTTTGCGGGAATCGCCAGCAAAATGGCCAGCAGTGGCGACTTAGGTGCAATCGTGGGCTCCTGGTTGGGCGATGGCGCGAATCAGTCGATTTCGGCTGAAAGCATCACTTCGATTTTTGGCAGCGACAAAATCGCGGAATTTGCCGGCAAGCTTGGTACTGATGCGGGCACCGCGACCAGTGGTCTTGCAGATGTATTGCCGCAGATGATGGACAAGTCCAGTAGCGGCGGAAGCTTGCTTGAGATGGCTGGCGGCGCAAGCGGTCTCCTGGGCGCGGCAAAGTCTTTGTTTGGCTAAGACCTGGCCTGTGGGGAGCACTTACAAAGGGGCTTTTCCGCTTTGAGCCAGCTTGATCGGTAAGAAGTCCAGGGTGCTGCGATACCCTGCCTGGTAGAGTTCTGCCTTGACCTTCGCTCCCAGAGAAAACGACACCGGCGATACGTCGCCGGTGTCTACCACAATAGTAGATAGCCAAAACGCCTCGTTAATGTATTCGTGAGAGAGCGTTGTCATAAACGTGTGAATGAGCATTGCAAGATAGTCCCGCAAAGGGATGAGTGGTTTGCGATGCTTGATTTTAAGTTCCCCGTTTCCGCGTAGTTTAAACACGACAACAGGTGTGCCGATGCCTGACCAGTCCCGTCGCAGAGCTTCTTCTGAGAGGATACTGCCGTCAGCCATAACCTGATCTCCCAGGCTTTTGAAGCTAAAGAGCAGTGGAACCGACATTGAGTAACGAACAGCTTCGGATATCGGCATCTGAGGTGATTCTGCGGTGTTGAAGACCACGGGTTTTCCGGAGCGGACATCGGTGGCGATGACATGGAGATCCATATCCAGATCGCAAAAGCGTCGCCCCTGCATTTTGTCATCCATCCAGCGCTCAAAGTTATCGCCGTTGGAGAGCCCGCCGGTGCGTAGCAGGCTAACGAGGTTCTGTCCTAAAAACTGTGAGAAATCGGTGTCGTTAGCGATGTCACGAATTTGCGGGAGCGTATAACCTCCCGCCAGCAGCGAAGCTACGATGCTGCCGCCAGATACGCCGACAATTTGTGTAAAGCCTATTTGTAGTTCATCAAGTGCGGCAAGGATGCCAATATGTGCAGGCAGACGAGCGCCGCCTCCGGCAAGAACCGGCACGATTTTTTGATCGCAATCTACACCATGTTGGCGGTCGTTATGAGTATCTGTCATTGCCGATACACCTTGGCTTCGCACCGCATTACTATACTCTCAGATGGTCATAGGTGAAGTGATCAATAGGCGAAAGAGGCAGCACAGGTATTTATGCAGGGAACGATTGGCGTTGTGAGCGATGGCAAGCCCGGGCACTTGAATCAGAGCCTGGGTCTTGCAGATGCTTTGCAGCGCCTGCGACCCGAGCTGGAAGTTCAGGAGATTCCAGCTATGCCTGTGCATCAGGCTTTCGGTAAATGGCTTTGGCCGGGCAAGGGCCAGCAGAACATGCGACTCCTTATTGGAGCAGGGCACGGCACACATCTGAGTCTTCTTGCATTGCGGCGCGCCTATTGCTGCCCGGCAATCGTATTAATGAGGCCGAGCCTTCCCGGCGCATTTTTTGATCTGCGTATTGAGCCGCGTCACGATGGCGGGATTGAGAGTGAGCGCTGCTGGATTAGTGAGGGCCCTTTGAATCGTATGCAGCCCGCCGGATCGCGTTCCAACGACGGTCTCATTTTGATCGGCGGACCTTCTCCACACTTTGCCTGGGATGGCGAGGCCTTGCTGGTGCAGATTCAATGTCTGTGTGATGGACACCGACAGTGGCAGCTCAGTGGCTCCCGGCGAACTCCACCGGAGTTTCTCCAAGCCCTGGCTAATCTTGATGTTCCTGGCCTCACAGTCCACGACGCCGCTTCGCTGCCTGCGGCTTGGCTTGCGACACAGCTTCCCAGGTGCGCCAGCTGTTGGGTCACTCCAGATAGCGCGTCCATGGTGTATGAGGCGCTGACCGCTGGTTGTGCTGTGGGAGTATTCGACTTGCCAGCGCAGGCGGGAAGCCGGGTGGCTACTGCCATTGAGGGGCTTTGCGCGCGACGAATGATCATGCCCTTTGACGCTTTTGCAACAGGCACGGAGCCTAGTGCACCCGATGTCGCTTTTGCTGAGGCGGACCGCTGTGCCCAGCGCATTATTGAGCGGGGTTGGCTGTGATTCCCTTTTTGCTAGCGATGGGTCTGATCGCGTTCATACTCAGTCGACGCTATGCGTGGTGGCGCGCATCGGTGGACTATCGCCACCCTCGAATTCTCATGTATCACATGGTGTGCGAAGCCCAGCCTGGTGCAAAATTCAACAAGCTGCGAGTGCCGCCGGCAAACTTTGAGCAGCAGCTGGCGTGGCTAAAAGAGCAGGGTTGGCACTTTGCGTCTATGTCCGATCTTGGGAATGCGGTGAAGCTTCCAAGCAAGACGGTGATCCTCACGTTTGACGACGGCTACGAAGACAACCTCCTCAACGCAGACCCCGTGCTTGAGCGCTACGATGCAAAGGCCACTATATATGTTGTCGAAGATCGCTTTAATCGTGACTGGTCCACAAGTAAAAAAGCACATCACGACAGCGGTGAGCTTATGCGCGAGTCCAAGTTGTCTGACGTACAGCTGGAGCAAATGCTCGCCAGTGGCCGCTGGGAATTAGGTGGGCACACGCGCACCCACGCCAATCTGGCGAATTTGAATTCTGCCCAGCGCAACATCGAAATATCAGACGCCCGGCAGTCACTGGCCGCGCGTTTTTCAGTACCCGTAGACAGCTTTGCCTATCCCTTCGGTATCTATGGGCCAGAGGATGTAGCTGCTGCGCGCTCAGCGGGGTTCACCACGGCGGTAACCACCCGGGAAGGTATCTCCTTGGATGTTGCCACGCAGGCAATGGAGCTTCCGCGTATTAAGGTCAGCGGTAAGGATTCTATGCTGGCCTTCAGGTTGAGAATGCGCACCGGTCTGCGGGGCGCATGACCCTAGAATGAGTTGGGTCTAGCCGGATATCCCGCTCAAACCATACCTAATTGTTTTGCGAGAACGTTGAGTTCTTTGGCAAAGGGGTCCTTGTCCGCATCTCGATGCCAGGTGTACTCGGTGTAGCTGGCAGCCATTTCGGCAACCTCATCCCCCCAGAGCTTCTGGATGATCGCAAGCGTCATATCCATGCCCGCAGAGACGCCGGAGGACGTAAAGAACTTGCCATCTTCTACCCAGCGAGCGGCTTCCACCCAATCCACTTTATCGGATTGCATACTCGCAATGACGAACACCTGTTTGTTGGATGTTGCACGATGGCCATCCAGCACGCCTGCCTTTGCCAGGAGTGCTGACCCGGTGCACACCGAGGTCACCCATTGCGCAGTTTTTGACTGCGTGCGTAAAAAATCGAGCATTACCTCGTTTTCCAGCTCAGTCAGCGTACCGGAACCACCGGGAACCAGTAGCATGTCAAATGCCGGGGCATCCTCAAAACTGTATTGGGCAACAACCTCAGGTCCTATGGCGCCTTCGGAGCCAATAGCCGCAGCGACGGGCCCACGGTGCTGTGCAACGGTGTTGATGTTAATCGCGGCTGAGCCGACTACCGAAAAGAGTTCCAGGGGGCCAAAGTAGTCCAGCATTTCAAAGCCCGGGTAGAGGACGGCGCCAAGTTGTAGTGCTTGTGTGTTCATGGATTAATCTCCCTGGTAACGGAATCTGCCTCGGTGACAGTGGTCGCGGTTTTCTGCTCGGCGAAGAACGATTCAGGTGGGGTCTTTTTCCAGCGGCGATTCGTCCATAGATAGGTTTCTGGCTGCTCTGCGATGGCGGCTTCTGCGGCAAGCACGTAGAGTTCAAGTATGCGTTGTGGATCAGCAGGGTGAGGCGGTAGACTGATCTCCTCAAACAGCACCTCATAGCGACCCGTTTCAACACGCCGACACTTCGCAAACACCACCGGGATGTCCAGCGCCTGCGCGAGTTTGTCTGCGCCGCGATAAAAACTCGCTGGCCGGTTAAGGAACTGTCGCCAATATCCAGCTGCTTTTGGGCCCGCCTGATCGGCGAGCATTGCGATGAGGCGCTTGCGTTTGCGTCCACCAATGACTTCGCGACCTACGCGATCAATAGGCATGGGCGATGCTCCAAAACGCGAGCGAGCGTCGAGCATGTACTGGTTCCACAACGGGCTGTGGAGGGTCTTGTAGACCGGATCTACTGATATGCCCATCTTGAACATGGCCGCGTGGAGTATCCACTCCCAGTTGCCCTGATGAATTAACAACACGATAGCCTGCTTATCGAAGTTATTGGTCACGCCGGCCAGCACTTCAGGGTTGGTGAAGCTTACGCGGTCGGCCATCTCGGCCTGCGGTAAGCGGGTGGAACTTAGAATTTCCATAAAGAGATTGCAAAGATGGCGATAAGAAGCCTTTTCTATCTGCTTTCTCTCCGCTTCGCTTTTTTGTGGAAAGGCCCAGCTGAGATTGTCGCGCACGGTGCCTCGCCGGTAACGAAACAGGTGATACAGCAGTAGATACATCACGGCGGCAGCTGCATAGCTCACGCGCAGAGGCATTGCTGCCAGCAAGCCCAATAGAAGCTTCATGAACGAGGGTCAGCGCGCCTTGGGTGGGCGAGGGAACAACACCGGAGTGGCGGCGCGATAGGCGCGATAGTCGTCCTGCTCACCCCAACGCTTTAGGGCATGAGCATCCAGCATTGGAATGCCACTGATTTTTGTTAAGAGCAGGTATACGAATACGGGTGAAATCAGCGTCGCGTACTGCCAGCCCTGTAAGGCGGGTGCCGCGATAATGGCAATGCCGCACCACAGCAGGATTTCACCGAAATAGTTAGGGTGTCGTGACCAGGCCCAGAGGCCGTGTTGAATAAACCTGTCACTATTCTCTGGAGTGCGTCGAAACTCTCGTTTTTGTCTGTCGGCGGTTACTTCTATGGCAAAGCCTGCGACCCAAAGTGTCAGGCCGAGTATGCCGGTGATGCCAAGAGCGGGCTTCAATGTTGATGTCATAGCCGCGAGTGCAGCGGCGGCGGTCATCACCACCCATAGTCCCTGAAGCGTCCAGGTCATCATGAAGCGAAAGAAAAAGGGCTTAATGCGATCAAAGCGCCGGTCCGAGCCGGCGTCGCGAATACGCAGAAATAGGAAACTGCCCAGTCGCACGGCCCAAATGGCGATGAGCGCTGCGAGCAGTTGGGAGCGGGGGTCATTGTTCAGCCACAATGCGCAGGCTACGACGGATACATAGGTCACAGAACCGGTGAAGTCGTAATAGCGTTCTGACTGGGTCAGGTAGGCTGGAACAAATACTATCCACTGAATCGCAAAGGCGAGGGCGGCGATGAGGGCAAAGACCGGTATGCCCTCAATTTGCTGCCCACCATAGCCCCCGGCCAGCGCCATGGCAGCGGCAATCAACACGGCGATAAAGATACCGATGATAGATTTGCTCGCTGGTGGCTTCTTGTCTATGTCGTTCATTTGAGAGGCTCCGTTTACTCAGACGCCTAGTCTAGCGCAAGCTCGCTTTGACGGCCTTTTATTCAGCTTCTACTATACTAGCCCGTGTAATCACAGAATGTTGTCGACAGTCTGGCCTGCTTGCGCCAACGCCCAGAGTATTGTTTTATCTCCGCTGAGATTTACAGCGGCATCTAATAAGGAAAGCCTATGAATACTGCATTACCCGAACGCGCCAAGTTCCACCACATGAAAGATGGTACTGCTGAAGATTGGCAGGTCATCATGAAGGAATTCCAGACTGCAGCGGCCGAGTTACCTGATCGGATGCTTGAGCATCTGCGAGTGCTCGATGGGGACTGCGGCGGGTTTCCGGTAGATCGTCTCACTCACTGCCTCCAAACTGCCACCCTCGCCCACAAGGACGGAAAGGATGAGGAATACGTTGTCTGCGCTCTCTTGCACGACATTGGCGATACTTTAGGGCCTTACAATCATGCGGACATTGCGGCGACTTACCTTGAGCCCTTTGTCAGTGAGCAGAACTATTGGATGGTCAAGCACCACGCTATTTTTCAGGGCTATTACTTTTTTCACCACATCGGTTTGGATCGGGATCAGCACAAGCAATTTGAATCTCATCCCCACTATGCGTACACCAAAGAGTTCATTGAAAAGTATGACGCGCCAGCATTTGATCCTGACGCAGAGACGTATTCTTTAGAGTTCTTCGAGCCCATGGTGCGACGGGTTTTTGCGGCCCCCAAGGCATCCTTGTACAAAGCTGCCCTGGAAGAGTAAGCGTCCCCCGGGGAGCCTTGCCTCCCCGGCTCAGACTTTTTTGGCCAAGCCAAGCATTTTGGCAATCGCCTTGTCGAGCATCCTCGGCGAGGCGACCTGCATCATCAGCTTTTCTATTTTGCGTCCTTTCACAGCTGCATAACGCACCTTCGGTTTTGCCGTGGTCAGTGCCGTGTAAATTAGTTCGCCCAGCCGATCCGCGGGGTAGCCGTCGCGTCCCTGGCTAATAAAAACTTTCTGAAAGCGCTCGAGAATCGGGCGATAAGGAGAGTTGGCGTACTGTTCAACGTCGACGTCCTCTGCCTTGTCCCAGATGGCCGTTTTTACCGGGCCCGGTCCGATGACGATGACGTCGATACCAAAGAGCATCAGCTCCCGGCGAAGAGACTCCGAATACCCTTCAAGGCCAAATTTTGAAGCAGAGTAGGGGCCGAGGAATGGCATCGCCCGGATGCCCGAAACAGAACTGATGTTAACAATGCGTCCCGGCGGTCCCTGTAGTTCTGGATCTGCGCCGAGCAGAGGAGCAAATGCCTGGGTTACCAAAAACGGACCCATCAGGTTGACCTCAAGCTGCTTACGGTAGTCACTTTCAGGCACCTCAAGCAAAGGACCCGAAACTGCGATACCGGCATTGTTCACCAGGCCTGCCAGAGTCGTTCCTCCAAGGGCTTCCCGAACAGAGGCTGCTGCTTTGGCAATGGCCGCGGTGTCTACCACGTCGAAGATTAACGGCGCGAAATTATCACCCAGCTCGGCTTGCACCCGTTCGGCATCCGCCTGATTACGTACGGATCCAAAAACACGGAATCCCCGTGCGATCATGACTTTTGCCGCCGCATGGCCGATGCCCGTGGATACTCCGGTTATTACTACACTTTGCATGTTTGCCTGATCCTGTATTGGAATGTGATGTTTACGGAATGACTGGGAGCTCAGATTTACTGGCCCCCGGCGACCGCGCACTGCTAAGCTCCACAGCATCCTCCTACTGCTGAACAGGCGTCAAGCTTCTTGAGTAATAACGCACGAGTGACGCTGGCCTGTTTCTTTGCCTATTTCGTGATGTCCGGAATGCTGGCGCCTATCGGTATCGTCTTACCCCCACTGGCGGAATATCTTGGAGAGCCAGTCGCGGCGGTGGCGCCGATATTCAGTTGGCTCACCCTGGGTATTTTGCTCGGATCCGCCTTGGCACTGGTAGTGTTTGATGTGTTGACGGTACGGGTCTGGATTCTTTTGGTTTATCTGGCTATTGCCGCTGCCCTGCTGACGTTACGCTTGTCTGACTCTGCGCTGGCCCTGCGTCTTTCTTTGGGTGTGGTCGGTGCCGCCTGTGGCATTGGATTGGCGGCAGCCGCAAGCACAATCACGCAGCTCTATGCAGAGGATCATCGCGCCTCCATGTTGGTGATCACCGATGGCTCCTTCAGTGTGGCGGGCATCGTGATCTCAACGCTGGCGGTGTCGCTCGTCGCGGCGGGTTTGCATTGGTCCACGTCTTACCTCGCGGTCGCCGCCGTTGCTGTCATGGTGGTGCTGCTGGTGGCAACAGCACGTTTTCCCGATGGCGGTAGTAGCGACACTGATGATGGCCTGCCTGCGGGCGGTGCAGCCTGGCCTTTGCCTGTCTGGCTATGCATTTTGGCGCTGTTTCTCTATACCCTCGGACAGTACTCCTTGCTCTGGTGGCTTCCCACCTACCTTGAGGAGGCATTGGGTGCTCCCCGGGAGGCTGCCGGGGCAGTGGTGGCAAGATTCTGGACTGGGATGCTTGTTACCCAGTTGCTTGTGGCCTGGTGGGTCCTGCGTATCGGCGCCCGCCGTCTGGTGCTTCTGAGCGTTAGCGGGGCTTTTTTGGGCTCGCTGCCTTTGTGGCTCAACGAATCACTGACGTTGCTGCCCTGGCTGTCACTCATCTGGGGTGTCGCTAATCTGGGCTTGCTCAAGATCGTTATCTCCTTTGCCACCCTCGCAGTTCCCAACCCTAGTCCACGATTGGTTGCTGCTTTATTGTTTGGCGCTACCTCGGGCACTGCAATCAGTCCCAAGGTCACCAGTATTATTGTGGAGGCGATGGACACGCGGGCTGTTCTGCAGTTTGGATCTCTTTGTTATCTTGTCCTGGGGATTCTGGTTTTCGTCGCCTGGTGGCTGATGCACAGTCGCGTAGATACAGGCCCGAGTGCGGGCAAATAATTGGAGCGTCGTACCGCTATGACTGTTGCAGTAGTAGATATGTTCTCCGCCGAAGCAGAGATGGCTTTTGTGGAAACTTTGAGACGTACGGGGTTTGCCGTGTTGCGCAACCCGCCGCTGGATGCTGCGCGCATGGAGAAAATGGCCAGAGACTGGCGGGATTTTTTTCTCGGTGAAGACAAGTGGAATTATCTGGCGGAGGAAACTCCATCAGGGAACACCAGTGGTTTTATCCCCCCCGACGTTTCAGAAACCGCCGTGGGTCATGATCGGAAAGACCTGAAAGAATTCTTTCACATTGTTCCCGAGACGATACTCCCGGCCCGCTTGGCTGATGACGCCGCAGCGCACCTTGATGAGGCACGGAAGCTGGGAAAGTTGCTGTTGGGCTGGTTGGATATCCATTGCGGCAATGCACTACCAGCAGATTTGCGGGGCCAATTGGCGGAGAGCCTCTCACCTTCAGATAGTCTGCTTAGAATTCTGCACTATCCACCACTGACGGGTGATGAGCAGCCCGGTGCAGTTCGTGCGGCGGCACATGAGGATATCAATCTGATAACTCTCTTGCCGGTCTCTGCCGAGCCTGGTTTGCAGGTTATGGCACGAGATGGTCAGTGGATGGATGTTCCCGGTCGGCCCGGTGATGTCATTGTGAACTCTGGTGACATGTTGCAGGAGGCATCGTCACGACAGTTACCATCGACCTCTCACAGGGTGATCAATCCGCCGGATGCGCACAGTAATCTGTCGCGTATTTCCATGCCGTACTTTATTGCACCGGACCTTGATATCCGACTATCAAAACACCACACCGCCGGAAGTTATCTTAAAGAGCGTCTGGATTTATTGGCCCGCTAGAGACAGGGTTTCGAGATACAGGGCTTTGACTGCTTGTGCGTCCACCGAGGTGCAAATCCGGCAGTTCGCCCGCTCCAGCCAGGCATCGCTGGCGTAGCGATCCGGGTGCAAGCCCAGAATAGTTTGCCCCATAGCAATGCCTTCGCAGACTACCCGGGTGGGACCGACTTCTACCCCGTAGTGCTGCGGCGCTAAAAGGTAAGCCACTGCGCTGGAGTCATGAATTGGACAGCTTCGCTCCCCGTTGACGCCCTCATAAAAATCAAAGTAGAAGCGAGTAATGTCGTGGATGAAGGCGCCGGCATCACCGGCCCGGTCGCGCAATGCAGCGATGAATGACTCATCCATAATCGTCTCGGCGGTGACGTCCAGCCCCACCACGGTTACATCCAATCCGCTGTTAAACACTCGATCTGCAGCAGTGGGGTCTCCAGCCATGTTCGCCTCGGCAACCGGCGACACATTACCCTGATGGCCGCGGCGCATAAACACGCCTCCCATGACCACGACCTCTTTGAGTAACTCCGGGAGACGGGGACAAAGATCCAGTGCTTTGGAAAGATTGCTCAATCGACCCACCGCGACAACACTTATTTCGCCGGGGTATGCCTCTGCCAATTCCACAATGGCTTCCGGCGCTGCCTGCAGTTCGGCTCCCTGGGATGGCTCGGGGAAACTAATGTCACCCAGCCCGTTTTTACCGTGCACAAAGTCTGGGTGGCCTTGGCCTAACGCCGGGCCAATGGGGCCTGAAGCACCGCGAAAAACCCGTACATCGATGCCAAATCGCTCCCGTACATAGCAGGCATTGCGTGTTGTGTTCGCGATGCTTGCGTTACCTGACACCGTGGTAATGGCCTCTATGCGTAACCCCGGTGCATAGTGCAAAAACAGCAGTGCCATGGCATCGTCAATGCCGATATCGGTGTCAAAAATAACGCGTTTCATGTGAGCTTTTGCACCTTCGTCTGCCGTCTGAGCGCTCGCCAATTGCTCAGAGTGGGCCATAGTAACTGTTCAGTAGCCTGCTTTGAGCGGCCCACCGCGGCATTGAGTCTTTGTTTTGGTGAGCGCAGGTCCAATTGCGTCATAACCGCTGCGAATACGGCTTCCTTGGCAGCAGCCAGGGGCGGGCCGGCAAGACAGACACGATCGCTGACCAGTACGCTATCGAGGTCTCCAAAGGCCAGCAATGTCGGCTTGCCCGAGGGTTTGAAACGCCGCAGAGCCTTGCCGTTTGCGAGGCGCTCGATGTTACCAGCAATACAGCGACCCATATCCAGAGCATGGTAGGCCTGCTTGCTGATGGGCTCATCCAGCTCTGCAGCGTCCCCGGCTATGAAAACATTCCGGTAGCCCGGGTGGACGAGCGTTTTCTCTACCGGTGCCCAGCGCTTGGTTTCAGCCAAGCCCGAATCAGCTAAAAGCGGTGGAGGTACCGGACCACCGGTCCAGATAGTCAGATCCGAGCGTAGCCGTCGGCCACTGCGTAACGTTACTGTTTTGGCAGTGATGCGAGCCACCGGGTCTTTGGTAACGCATGCCACCGCCCATTCTTTACAGTAATGAGCGATGTGTTTGCCTACCGCGGATGGCGCTGCGGGTAGCAGCGTGCTCTGAGCTTCTACGATAGTGAGCTCCAGGGGCTTGTGGCGATAGCGGCGAAGAACTTCACCCAGCGCTTCGATACCTTCCAGGCCCCCGCCAATAATGACGACCTTTCCGCCGTCTCGACTTAAGCCCTGCAAACGTCGATGAATTGCCTGGCACTGCGCCACGGATTTGAAGCCATAGCTGTGTTCACCCACCCCCGAAACACCATAGTCCGCGTCGGCGCTGCCCAGTGCGACGACCAGATAATCTGCATCGAACCGCTTGTCGGGGCCAACGCGTACTCGCCGTGCGGTAGGGTCAATGCTGGTGACATCACCGCGGATAAACCGGTGGCCCGCGGCTCGCATGGCGGCCCTAAGCGGAATACGCAGTTGCGTGGGCTTTTTTACCGCCGATAGCAGTTCGTGGATGTTGGGCAGGAATTCAAAGTCGGCTTTGCGGTCAATCAGCGTGACGGCAAAACGTTTTGCGTCCAGTGAGTTTGCGCAGGCAAGGCCTGCAAACCCGCCCCCGACGATAATTACTTTTGGGCGTCTCATTCGTCTTCCCGGCGGACATCAACGGTGAGCTCGCCGTCAATTTGCTCAGTGACGCTCACTACCATGGGTTGGCAGCAGACCTGGCAATCTTCGATGTAGTTCACCCCACTGTCACCCGCATCAAGCAGTATCGTGAGGGGCTCGCCGCAGTAGGGGCAGTAAACTTGAGATTCCTGGAGTTCCATAGGTATCAGCCCTCCAAGCGAATTTCGCAGCGTTCGTTGGCAAGAAAGGCGCGTGTTTCTTCATCCACGACAAAAGCTGTTTTGTAATCATCCATGCGCTCAGAGGTGTAGCTGCGCAGGCGGCGGCGTCTCAGGGCTGCGCTGAAGCGGCGCATATCCTCGACGCTCTCCAGAATCAGAGGGGGTACTACTGCCTTGGTGGCGCCCTCACTCTTTGCCACCATGGTGAAGTAGGAGGTATTCGTGTGTTTGACTGTGGCTGTTTGCACGTTTTCTGCGATGACTTTGATACCCACCACCAGTGAGCTTGATCCCACGTAGTTCACGGACGCCATGAGCGATACTAAATCGCCCACTTCCACCGGGGCCAGAAAATGTACGTTGTCTACTGATACGGTGACGCAGTAGTTCCGCGCGTGCTTGCTGGCGCAAACATAGGCCACCTTATCCATGAGTGACAGCAAAGTGCCGCCATGAATCTTGCCGCCAAAATTAGCGTAGGCGGGAATCATAAGCTCCGTCAGCGTGGTCTGAGAGTATCTAACGGTATGGCCATCAGCATGTTGTTCTACTGACATTTCAGTTGTCCTTGTTGTCCGTATCGGCGGCTCGAGTTTCAAAACCTTCGGTGGCGACCTTGGCGACGTCTGCGAATCGTTCGTTGGGCACCAGGGCGGTCAGGGAATAGTGAGCAATTTTCCACGCATCGCCGACTTTCAGAAGTACGCCTGTACCTCGAAAGCGACCCCAGCGCTGGGAAACAACAATTTCGTCAAACCATGCACTTTCGCCGCCAGGACCCATGGTCACGAAACGTTTTTCGGGACTGTAGGCCCAGCCGGTACCACCGGCAAATCTCTCGGTAACGTAGTCACGAAACTCAGGCAGCGGCCAACGCTCCCAGTCGTCCGTACCCATAAATACGCCATCGGCCGCAAAATAGCCCAGGTAGCGCTCGCGGTCTGCGTCTGCTGCAGCCTGATGGAAGTCATCAAGCAGTGCATTGATGGCGCTCTGAGGGCCATTATCTGCCACAGTAGGTACAGCAAGCAGGAGCAATAGGATTAACTTTGAGAGTAAAACGCGGCGCGAAGTAAAACGGGTTTGCATGGGGAGTTCCTGTCGGGGGCTTGTGCGAAGAAGAATACCTCGCCAACATAGGCTTTATCAGCAATCAGGAAAACCCCTCCTGGACGCAGTATTTTCTTTTGCGGCTTAGGTGACACTGCTTTTTTGAATGTCGTGTTTGAGTAAACAGGCATTAGTTGGCAAAACTTTCACGAATAAGTGGACTCAAAGTTCGCTCATTCCTAAAGCCAGGATAACTTGTATGTCCACAACCTCGACTCCACGGCATCTGGAGCTATCTCTTTTGCTCCTGCGCGCCACAATTTTCCTGGTCATGTTCGTCTGGACCCTGGACAAGTTTGTAAACCCCGCGCACAGCGGTCGCGTGTTTGAACACTTTTACGGGATAGGCGGTTTGTCGCCCACGGTGTTTATGGTTATGGGTGTGTTGCAGCTGATACTGGTAGTTGCCTTCGTGCTGGGAATTGGGAAGCGCGTTACCTACGGCTTGGTGATGCTGTTGCATGCCGGTTCTACGCTGTCGTCCTGGGCACAGTATCTGGACCCCTTTAACAATCTTTTGTTCTTCGCGGCCTGGCCTATGTTCGCTGCCTGTATCGCGCTATATCTCATGCGTGACCACGATCGCCTCTGGTCCTTAGGAAAGTAACGGCAACAAATTGAGTCCACGGTGATTATTGGGCTCAAGGTGGTATAAAGTTCACTCAAAACTATAACTATCTGAGGAACTGACATGCCCATGCGCCCGCAGTTAAGTCCAGCTCGATCGTTCATGATGGCGGCGCTACTGTGTTTAGCTAATGCAGTAGGCGCCGCCGACCGCCCCAATATTATGGTCATTTGGGGTGACGATATTGGTATCTGGAATATCAGTCGCTACAGCATGGGACAGATGGGGTACCAGACGCCCAATATTGATCGTATCGCCAATGAAGGCATGATCTTCACAGACTACTACGGTGAGCAAAGTTGCACCGCAGGGCGCTCCGCTTTTATCACCGGGCAGCACCCCGTGCGCACCGGACTTACCAAGGTGGGCATACCTGGCTCTGATATCGGCATTCAGCCAGAGGACCCGACACTTGCAGAGTTGTTGAAGCCGCTGGGTTACGCTACGGGGCAGTTCGGTAAGAATCACCTGGGCGACAAAGATGAGTTTCTGCCCACCAATCACGGCTTTGACGAGTTTTTTGGCAACCTCTATCACCTCAATGCCGAGGAAAACCCTGAAGACCCTGACTGGCCGACAGATCCGACCTTTAACCGTTTACTGAGCCCCCGCGGCGTAATTCGTTCCTCTGCAGATGGACGCATTGAGGACTCCGGCCCGCTGACCAAAAAGCGGATGGAAACGGTAGATGAAGAATTTTTGGGCGAGGCGCTCAAGTTTATCGATACGGCGCATGCCGAAGACAAGCCTTTCTTCCTTTGGTTTAACTCCACGCGCATGCACTACTACACCCATGTAAAAGATGAGCAGTTAGGTGCCAGTGGCCAGGGTTTTTATAACGATGCAATGGTCGAGCACGACGGTCACGTGGGCCAGTTGCTGGCCAAGATTGATGAGCTTGGTCTTGGGGATAATACGATCGTTATCTACTCAACGGATAATGGTCCGCACTTCAATCAATGGCCCGATGCAGCGATCACTCCCTTCAGGGGCGAGAAAAACACCAACTGGGAAGGCGGTTTCAGAGTTCCGGCGATGGTCCGCTGGCCGGGCAAGATTGCACCGGGCAAGATCAGCAACGAAGTGATGTCGCATTTGGACTGGGTGCCGACGCTCATGGCGGCCGTAGGCGAGCCCGACATCAAGGACAAGCTCAAAAAAGGTCATCGTGCTGCCGGTAAAGACTTCAAGGTGCATCTCGATGGCTATGACTTCTTACCTTATCTCACTGGAGAGGCTCCCAAAGCACCGCGTCGGGAGTTCTTTTACTTCAGTGATGATGGTGTGCTGGTGTCTGCACGTATCGGTGATTGGAAGACGGTTTTTGCCGAGCAGCGATCGCATCGCTTTGATGTCTGGCGAGATCCGTTTGTGACCCTGCGCATTCCCAAGGTGTTCCATTTGCGTCGGGATCCTTTCGAGCGCGCGGATACGGACTCCAACAGCTATAACGTTTGGTGGGATCACAAGGTAGCGCCGGCGGTGGGTATGGCGCGCATGGCGGTCAGTCAGTTTGTACAATCTTTGCAGGTGTTTCCGCCGCGCCAGCGACCCGGTACCTTTACCGTGGACCAAATTATGGAGTCCCTCTATGAGCCTGAGCCACAGTAAGCCTGACGAGTTGAAGAGACAATAACAATGCAACCGACAGGCAGGAGGCGGTGTTTGGCGCCACGGGGCGCGACGTATGGGGGCGTCGCGGGAGTGGTAACGTCGGTTTGACAGCGATATTGTCAAAGGTGCTAAAAAACACGCCTGAATGGTTAATCCTTTCCAGAGGCCGCGTCGTATAACAAGACTCAACCACGCCGCGCTCATGGAGGTGTTCTAGTATGCGTAGCTCTCACGGATTTGATCGTCAGACCTTGCTTCGCAGAGTGGCTGCGGCACTCGTTATTGCAGGTCTTGCCCTAAGCTTGCTTCAGGTTCTTGCTTAGTTTGGCCCTCGGCTTCAGAGGGCTTCTCTTCGCTGTCTGGCGCTTGCTGCACTTTGCGGATAAACCAAACAGCTTTATAGATAAGTACACCAAAAAACAGCAGGGATGCCGAAATCGCAATCGCCATGGTTGTTGTATCCATGCTAGGCACACCTCCTTGTGGCGCTTAATACTCTAATCGAACATGCGAAATGTTCCAGACATTGAATAACGATAGCATGTGACCTTGCTTGGATTGCCCTAAGGCTGATCTATACTCAGAACATGAAAAAGATTCTGGCGTTTATCTTTTTGCTTTCTCCTTCGTTGCTGGCCCAAACCGTCTACAAAACAGTAGAAGGTGGTGTCACCAGCTTCAGCGATAGTCCTCCGGATACCGGCGCTGCCGAGGTTTTAAGCATTGAGGTGCCGCCGGTGCCAAAGGATGGATTGCTACAAGAGCGCCTTGGAGAAATGCGAGACACGACTGATCGCATGGCTCGTGATCGTCGCGAGCGTGAGAAGCATCGAGCTGAGCTTCGAGAAATCCAGCAAGCATCCACCACAGCTACGGTGGCTGCCGAGCCTGCTGCGGACACAATGACGACCTCTTGGCAGGGTGATTACTGGCCAGGATATGTGCGCCCCTTTCGGCCCCGTCCGCCGATGCGGCCGCATCCACCGGGCAGACCGCAGCCCTTACCATACACCCAGAGTGTCCCCGGCTGGTCAATTATGCAGCCCGGAAATTCTCAGCTGATGCGGCCGGTGGTGTCGTCGCGCGGGCGATAGGCTGGCTTAGGGGGTGTACCAGATAGGCGAGCTGTAAGCCCGCTCCTGGGTGATCAGAGTCACTCCCTCGGGAGCTTCTACGCCAAAACGTACAGCATCGTAGGCCGTCCAGCGTGGTGTTGGTATTTCCAATACCCGAACGTAATAAAATGCTGCTTGTGCCGCGTCAAAGTCCGGATCTCTCCAAACGGTGCTCAATTCTGCGGCCCCGATACTGTTGCTCCAGGTAGGTACACTTAGATCGACGGTGTTACCGACGCCGGGTAATTTACCGTCCGCGTCAAGTTCCCGCCCGTCAGACCAGGCAACGTTATAAACCTGCTCTTTCGCTTCACCCTCAGCCGTCACCCAGCCTTTGACCACCTGAATGCGATCGAGATTGGCTCCTATGGGGTCGCGCAAGGCGGAGATAATGAAACTTGGTGCCTTAGCGCCGGCCGCGCCTAACTCGCTTCCCATGGGTACGCCCAGCTCGTAGCCTTTTCTGGCAAGATCAGGGATGCTCGCGTCGCCGGCCTCAAAAGACCAGCCACCGAAGAAGCGTAAGGCAATGCGTGGGCCAGTGGTGGCATACGTCTCCCGGCGCTCCATGGCGTCAAAAATAGCTGTTCGGGAGTTTTGCTCTGCCCAGACAGCGGTAACTCCTGCGGCGTTATACATCCACCCGGTAAAACCCTCGATGCCCAGGTCAGGATTCGACTTTCCTGGATGCACGGTGCGGGTAGCTGAGGGTTCCGTGGTGGTGAATTTGGAAAAAAAGTTATCCTCATCGGCAGTAGATAAGCCTGTGTGGGTGTCGGTCGCGCCCTGGAAGCCGAACTGGTAAGGATTTATGCCGAGAGTTTGCTGCAGTTGCAGGCCGCGGAGCAGTCCCGACCGGGCATACTCGCTCGGCAGCATTGCCGGGGTCTTGGCTTGTGAGGCATCCAGATTGCCAAAGTCCCAGGTCTCGAAATCCGCAAACTCATCATCCGGAGAGAGCAGGGGATGCGCCTCGCCATCTCCTTTGAACTGCGTAACTTCGTATATACGCTCCCAGGTCATGCGGCTTTTTGCGTAGGCCGCGTCCAGTTCTTTACCACTATCAAAATCGTCACGCAGCGGGAACATCATGCCGTTGGACAGATTACCGTTGTGCGGAATCGCGGTCACATCTCCGCCGGTGTCCTTCTCGTAAGCTGCCATCCAGGACCACAGGTCCCGAGGGTTTCTGCTGCCGATGGGTGGCGTAGTGGTGAAGGGCACGACCTCTAATGCCTTGTCTGCGTCGTCTCTAAAAATCACGTTGCGATGCAGATTGTTGCCCTTAACCAAAGACGTCCACTCGTAGGCAATAAAGGTGGTGAAGCGCCCCGGATCATCGAACTCTTCGGCGGCGGCGACCAAGCGTTCCCAAACGCGTCTGTAGGCAGGCACACCGGGCTGATAAAGCAAGGCCTCGGGTGTTTTGCCCTGCGAAAACTCGGCAATAAGACGGAACATGGCATCAGCAGCCTGCTGACCACCGGCATTAAAGTCTTCGTGATAGCGCTTCCCCTTGGGGTCCGCCATAACGTTGGACGTACCCTCGAGTAGATCACTGATGAGACCCATGCCATCGGAGTGGTCGGTAATCATGAAGAAGTCGTAGGGCCTGCGCAGTTTTACTGGCTGGCCGGTGTTGGACAGTACTTCTTCGCCCCGGGCGAATCGATACGCGTCCTCTGGCATGAGCCGGGTACCAGACCCTCCTGCATCAGCCGAGAGTCCGGTATGCACATGCGTGTCACCAAAGTAGACCTGGCGGTCTGGAGCGGTGCCGACGTTCGGCGAGTAGGGCTCTTGCGCAGCAGCGTTTGCGAGCGGGGCAAGCGGCAGCACTGCGGCGTGGAGCAATAGCAGCGTAAATGCCATGCGAGAGGGTTTGATGAGGGCGTCCAGCGTTGATGAAGCCAGCATGGTGTTTCTCCTGTGCTCGGCGCGTGCCCATCTTGTCCGACGCGCCGTAATTATTATTGTGAGTCGCGCCCTACCGCGATGCCACTCTTATATAAAAGCGGCCACGCGTTCGATGGTCCAAAACGCCGCGATACTGCCGATAGCATAGCTTACGGTGCGTTTGACGGTTGCTGATGAAAGCGGCAGAAACCGCTTTGACAGTGCGGCTACGCCAACGACGGCGGCAACAAACAAAAGCTGGCCTGCCTCGACACCCACATTGAACATCAATAACGCTACGGGGATCGCGGTCTCCGGGAGCCCGACTTCCTCCAGGGCGCCCGCAAAACCCAGGCCATGCAATAGGCCAAAGCCAAAGGCCACGATCCAGGGAGCTCGCGCCGTAATAGATGCACGGCCCTGTTGTTCGTGAATAACCTCTGCCGCTACAAACACTATGGATAGAGCTATCACAGCTTCTACCGGGGGGCCGGGCAGGCTGATCCAGCCAAGCGTTGCACATACCAGAGTTATGGAATGCGCCACCGTAAATGCGGTAATCGTTAACACCAGCCGGCGAACGTTGCCGACGAGTAAGAGCAAGGCGAGCACAAACAGCAGATGATCAATGCCCCCCAATATGTGTTCTACACCCAGCACCAGATAGGCGATGGCAACTTCGCCTGGACCCGGGGAGGCCGTGACAGTGAAGACAGGCTGTGACGGCTGCAAGCGCTCAAGCTGCGTTGTGCCGTCGAGGCGCTCCACGCGCACGATGACGTCCGTTGCACCGCCAAGAATGCCGTCGATGGTGATGCTTTGATCTATGAGACCGCCGGCCGCGCGGATGTCGTAGCGCTGTTCCCAGGCGTTGTCCATGAGCGCTTCGCGCGCTTCGCCCAGATGCTCTGTGTTTGGTGGTAATACGATCCTGGCTGCCAGTCGACGGTTGTCCGGCAGTGCGGGTACGCGCCACAGCACCTGGTAACGTTCCGCATCAATCTGAGAAAGCTCGAGGTAGGCAGGGCGAAAAATATCCGCGCCGGCAGACTGCGCGAACAAAAATAGTAGAACGGTGAACAGCTGAGCTGGAAGTGTAGTCATTATGTGCTGTTGCAATCCCAAGTAGAGCTAGAGTTTAGCGCCTTGGTGGCTAACCGTCAGCCCGCGAGGCTTCCTGTTGGCGAAGGAAGACGCCGGCGTTGAGCTTTGTTAGTCTTGCGGGCCGATTTTGAAGAAGAGAGCTTTCGGCATGAAGCGAATTCTATCTACCCTTTTGACCCTCTGCCTTGCCGGTGCCGTTATTGGCGCTGAGCAAAATGACAGCCCAGCACCTTACAAAGGGCTTGAATGGCGCAACATCGGCCCCGGATTTATGTCTGGTCGCATCGGTGACATTGCCAGACACCCCGGCGATACCAGTGTGTGGTATGTGGGTGTGGCCTCTGGCGGGGTCTGGAAGACCACGAATGCAGGGGTGACCTTCACTCCTGTTTTTGACGAGCAAACCTCCTATTCCATTGGCGCTCTGGCCATAGATCCGAGCAACCCTCACACGGTATGGGTTGGTACCGGCGAGAACAACGGCGGTCGGCATATTGGCTTTGGCGATGGCATCTACCGCTCGGATGACGACGGAGAAACCTGGACCAACATGGGGCTGGCGGATTCCCAGCATATCTCGACCATCATCGTACATCCGGATGATTCAAACACCGTGTGGGTAGCTGTTCAGGGTCCGCTTTGGACCAAAGGCGGCGAGCGCGGTCTTTACATGACTACCGATGGCGGTAAGACATGGGAGAAGACCTTAGGCGGTGGCCTGTGGACTGGCGTTACCGATGTGGTCATCGATTCTCGCGATCCCGACGTTTTGTATGCCGCGACCTGGCAGCATCAGCGCACAGTTGCCGCTTACATGGGCGGTGGTCCCGAGAGTGGTCTGCATCGTTCGCTGGACGGCGGACGAAGCTGGACAAAGCTGAGCAAAGGATTGCCCAAAGGCAATATGGGTAAGATCGGTCTGGCGATTTCACTGCATGATCCGGACGTGGTGTATGCCGCTATCGAATTGGATCGACGTACCGGTGGTGTATGGCGCTCAGATGATCGCGGTGCAAGCTGGGTTAAAGGTGCTGATGCAGTCAGTGGTGGTACAGGCCCACACTACTATCAAGAACTTACCGCAAGCATGCATAAGCATGACCGCCTGTATCTGGTAGGCCCCACTGTTCTCAAGTCGGAAGATGGCGGCAAAACCTTTGAGCCTATGCCCCATCCCAATCAGCACGGAGATATGCACGCTATTGTCTTTGATCCAGAGGATCCGGATTACATCATGATGGGCACCGATGGCGGTGTGTACGAGAGCTTTGATCTGGGTGACACCTGGCGCTACATGAGCAATTTGCCGGTCACCCAATACTACAAGCTGGCCCTGGACGACACAGAGCCCTTTTACAACATCTATGGTGGTACTCAGGACAACAACACCCAGGGCGGGCCCTCGCGGACGGATACCGTCAATGGTATTCGCAACGCCGATTGGGAGGTTGTCCTCGGTGGTGACGGACATCAGCCAGCGACGGAGCCTGGCAATCCGGACATCATGTACGCCGAGTCACAGCAGGGGCATCTCAACCGGGTCGATATGACCACCGGTGAGTCCATCTTTATTCAGCCTCAAGCGGCACCGGGTGAGCCGCCGGAGCGCTTTAACTGGGATTCGCCGATTCTGGTGAGTCCCCATGACCCCACTCGGCTGTATTTTGCGTCCCAGCGTGTGTGGCGTTCAGATAACCGCGGTGATGAATGGACCGCGATTTCCTCAGACCTGACGCGCAATCAGGATCGAATGTTACTGCCGCTCATGGAGCAAACCTGGAGCTGGGATGCGCCCTGGGACATGTTTGCCATGTCTGACTACAACACCATCACCTCCCTGGCAGAGTCACCTCTTGAGGAGGGGCTTTTGTATGCAGCCACGGACGATGGCCTGATTCAGGTATCAGAAAATGCCGGTGATAGCTGGCGGCGTTTAGAGGTTGGTTCTTTGCCGGGCGTGCCAAAGACGGCTTTTGTTAACGATATTCGTGCCGATCTGCATGATGCGGACACCGTCTATGTCGCGCTGGATAATCATAAATACGGTGATTTTAAGCCCTACCTTTTGGTCAGCCGCAACCGTGGTCGCAGCTGGAGCAGCATTACCGAAGGTATTCCGGATCGGCATCTTGTATGGCGTCTTGTTCAGGACCATGTGCGTGCGGACCTGATGTTTGTGGGCACAGAGTTTGGCGTGTTCATGACTCTTGATGCAGGTAAGCATTGGGAGAAGTTCAGTGCTGGTATGCCCACGATCTCGATTCGCGACATCCAGATTCAGCGTCGCGAGAACGATTTGGTGGCAGCGAGTTTCGGGCGTGGCTTCTTTGTGATGGACGACTTTTCTGCGCTTCGCGAGCTGACGGCTGATACGCTTGATGACGAAGCGACTCTCTTTGAGACTCGCGATGCCGACTGGTATTTTCCTCGCAAGGTACTGGGCGCGCGAAAGCGTGGTTCACAAGGTGATGATCTTTACGTCGCCGAGAACCCGCCTTTTGGCGCGGTGCTGACCTATCACCTTGCACAGGGTTTTCCGACACTTGAGAAGCAGCGTCAGGACGCAGAGAAGGCGCGTCTTGCAGCCGGTGGACAAGTGAAGTTTGCTGGCTGGGATGCGGTAGAAGCCGAGCGACGCGAGGCAGCCCCTGCCTTGAAGATGGTAATCCGCGATGCTGGTGGAGAAGTTATCCGTCGCCTCGATGTGCCCGCTGATAAAGGCTTCCATCGAGTGGCCTGGGATCTTCGTCATCCTTATTACGGATCGGTAGAAACTCCACCAAACTGGCAGGGCTTGCCCCCGACTGGTTTTATGGTGATCCCTGGCACTTATAGTGCTGAGCTTGTGTTACTCAAGGATGGCCAAAGCCGTTTACTGGATGACCCCGTAAGCTTCGAAGTGACGCGCATGTACGAGCCGGCTCTTGCGGGTGCAGACCTTGAAGAAGTAGACGCGTTCTGGAAAGAGTTCTCGGCGCTGTCAGCTCAGGTAAGTGCGGCAAGCTACACCCTTGATGATGCCCTGGAGACCGTGGCAACCATGCAGGAGATGCTCGCGGTGACCGCCGCAGCACCCGGGGAGCTTGATCAAAAGCTTCATATGCTGCACCAAGAGTTGTATGAACTTGACGAGGCACTGAACGGCAACAGATCGGTGGCTGAGATAGGTAACTACCAGGTGCAGCGCGTCAGTGACTGGTTGAGCCACGCATCAAGTGGTGTCTCTAACTCAAGCTATGGACCGACCCCGGCCCACCGCCAGAGTCTTGGCTATGCCGCACAGGTATTTGCGCCGATTCGCTCGCGTCTCAATGCCGTGATTGGTACCGAGATTCCGGGGCTGCGCAAAGAGCTGCAGGCAGCGGGTGCCCCCTGGGGTGCCGGCCAGTCTATCCCTGCGATCTAGGTTTGAAGAGCCTGGCCGCGGGGTTACCCGCGGCTGCTTTGCAATATTGCGCTAAGCCAGGGCTTGTGGGTGGCGATTTCTGCTTCGCTCAGGCCCGTTATTTCATAGGGTAATACCAGCCAGTCGTCTGTTTCATGCAGATAGTAGTCTGGCACTCGTCCTGTGCGGTTCTTTGCGGGTTTGTAGTAAGGCACTGCAATACGCACATCGTGGGGCATGTTTCGTTTGCTCTTTGATTCCAAACGCTGAATCACCGCTTCTATGTTTTGCCCACTGCTAAACACGTCGTCAACGATGAGCAAACTGTCGTCTGCGTTCATGCTTTCGTAGAGATATTGCAGGCCATGAACGCGAATACCTTCGGGGTTTTCGACGTCTTTCAGGTAACTTTGCATCCCGCGGTAAGAGGTGCGAATGGCAATATGGTCGGTCTTTACGCCCAAATACTGCAGGCACTCCTGAACGTAAATACCGACCGTTGAGCCGCCGCGCCATATGCCGACAATAAAGTCCGGGCGAAAGTCACTTTCGTAAACAGCGACGGCCAGTCGGTAGGCATCCTGAAGTAAAGACTCTTCCTCGACGAAGGTTTTCTTTATGGCGGGTGCTTCGTCGGTCATGTTTTTTGTGCCTCAGCCGTCATGGGGACTTCGCTTGCCCTTTGAGCAGTGCTTGCCTGGCTCGTAAAGGGTCGTATAGAGGCTGTCCCCGGGTGCGAGAAATCTCTTCGCCGCTAAAAGGCGGAATATTACTGCCCGGTGGATAAAAGACTTCGAACATCCAATTATATATGTCCGCCAGCTTTTCATCTGATAATGGTACCTGTGATGCGCCGGGCACCCGGGTAAGGTAAGAGCGTCCTTCGGGTGTTTGCGCCAGCCAGTCAAGATCATGGCGCAGGTCAGGCACTTCGGGGAGCGTACCCTCACCGTTCTCAAGATGACAGCCGCCACAGTGCAGGAGGTAGTTTGACTGTGGATCAGCAAGCGCTGCGATGGGTGCGCCCAGATGCAGCTGTGCAACCAGTAGCGCTGTACTACAAAGACTTAGGCGCAAAAAAGAGCCTCCGCTCAGCCTGCGTCAGCTTTACCAACAACGCGTGCAAGGGTGCAGTGGTATGCATGGCTGTTAGAGCCGAAGCACCAGAGAATACTGTTGGACTTGGAGGGAAAGTAAACGGGGCGATCACCTTCCGAGCGATGGCAGCCACAGCGTCCACAGGCGGACTTGCCGCAACAATCGTTGTAGGAAATCAGATAGTCCTGGCCGTCCAACGGGTTGTGGCAGGTACCCACCCAGGCGACGCTGGCGGTTTCTGATCCGGGCGGGCATTGGGTCATGCTGCCGCCACAGCAGCTGCAGATTTGTCCGCTGAACGCGCAGTACCGCCAATAATCGCAGCTTTGGTTGTCGCCCATCTCATGTAATTCATCGACCGCGGGCATGGCGTTAGAGGCGCCGCTACTCACATCTTGTGCAAGAGCGCTGGCATCTTCCCGGGCCATTGGTAGCAGTGGGAACGCGCCCATGCCGGTGACAACAGCGCCTACTTTTCCAAGGAAAGACCGGCGAGAGCTGCGGCCTGCAAAAAAACGTACAGCGCCAGTTGTCGCTGCATCGATGTCACTGAGTAGTTGTTTCAGCAGCGCATTGTTTGTGCTCATGATGCTTGCTCCAGTTGCTGCTCTTTCACGAGGTAATCTTGCAATGAATCGTAGCCACTGAGCATAGACTCAACGAGGCTTTCCAGATGCTCCCGGCTATTGACCAGTCCGCGGGATCGCAAAACGCCATCGCTATCGATGAGCGCCGCATAGGGAAGTTTGCTTGCGGCAAACTTCAGACCAAGCTCGGATGACAATAGGTAGGGGTAGTCTGCAATATCCATTTTGCCAACGTAGTCAATGTGCTTATCAATCTTACCGCCGTCACTGGCGAACAACAGGCGCAGCTTTTCGGCCCGGGCCATGGAGCGGGCCACTGGGACCAGTTCCTTGCAGATAGGGCAGCTCGGCGAGACAAAGAGAATCAGCAAGGGTGAAGCGCTGGCGCCGCCAATCTGCACGGGCGTGCCATTAATATCCTGCAGCGAGAGTTTAGGTGCAGGAGCTCCGACGTCCGGGCCCGCAGATGTGTTCATGAGCGCGCCTGCGGGAGCGAGGCGCGTATGCAGTACACCAATCTGGCGCGCGAGAGCCAGTACCAGCACCACAAGCAGCGTCACTGCGACGCACAGCACAAAGACAATAACTGACAGCGATTCAATGGACATGAGAATTCCAGCCCTGCTGGGCTGCCTGATTTTGTAGGAGTTGGCCGATGCACAGGTAACAGCACACCAGTAAGAGAGTCATCATCACCATTGCTACCGCGTCCGACACGTGCAGCGTACGCTCCGTGCCCGGTAGCGTAAGCAAGGCTGCGCCGATTACCAGCACGCTATTGCGAAGCACCAGCCAATAGCTCAGCGGTTGTGGCGTACCGCCGCAGCCACAGTCAATATTGTGGCGTCCCCGCAGCAGGTTAACGAGTACCGCAAAGGCATACATGGTCAGTAGCACGGCTGCGGTAAACCCCGCGAAGCCACGGCTGGCGGGTATGAGTAACAGTACGCCGACAGCAAGTTCCAGCCAGGGCAGTGATACGGCAAAAATACGATTGAGGCGTTTGGGTAACAATTCGTAGGCCTCAAGCTGCGCAGCAAAGCGCCGGAGCTCCGCGCGCTTGTGCTGACTGGCGCTCACAAATAGTAGAAACAGCGACAGGGCAATGGTCAGTTGCAGCAGCGGATCGATCACGCGCTACTCCAACCTTTGCACGAGGCTGGCGTTGATCTCTGGCATAGTTCTAAGAAGCCGGCTGCTCACTCCATCGTGAATCAGCAACTCGCCACCCTTAGCTGGCGCAATGATCAGCAGGGGCTCTGCGTCGGCAGTGAGCTCAACAGAAACGCCTTTGGTCTCTTCGTCGAGTTCCAGCACGTAAGCCCTGCGCTTGGTTTTAGTGCTAAATGCCCAGATCTGAGTGCCGGGGTCTTCAAAGGTCTCCTGGCCACCGCCCTCGTGCATAAGGGTCACCAAAAGATTGGCCTTGGCATTGTAAGCAAAAGCCTGTCGACCACTGATGCGCCAGTTGTCATCAGGGTCAATGGGAACGCCATTAAGATCGGCAGCTCCTTCCTCATCGGCAGGATTGATGGACCAGGGCTCGCTGACATTCACGGCGCCGTCTTTGACTGCCACTTCGTAAACATGCCCTTCCAGGGACATAAACATCCAGCCCTCTGGTGTTGGCACGGCGTAATCAAACACCGGGTCGTCAGTGACCGTAAAGAAAACCTCGCTGCGCAGGCGATCAACTTCTTCTCCGACACTATCGAGGCGCACGTACTGCACACGACCGTCGCCACAGGCCATGAGGAATCCGGCATCCACCGGGTAGACGCCCGCGCAGCCCGGGGTGGAGATTTCGCCCACAAAACGATCATCAGCGGTGTCCACAACGCTGACAGACATCGCGGGCGTGATATTCCAAACGCCGATAAACCGGTCTTCAATAAGACCAATCATTCCGCTGTGTCCGATACCGGCGGACTTGGGAGGTATTTCGATTTCTTTGATCGGTAATGCAGATTCCAGATCGAAGACGAGTACGACGTCAGTTCGATCGCCGTAAAAGGTCCGCGTATAAAAACTGCCGTAGGAATAGATGCGTCCTGCAGCAAGATGGGGTTCCAGCGCGGGAGAAAACATCGATAGGGTCAGCGTGCCTTCAACAGTGCCTTCGTCGCCGTCTATAAGATAGGCGATTTCACTGCCACGCACTGAGAACCAATGGTCGTCAGGCACTCCAAGCGACAGGGAGTCCCCGATGATAGAGTCGTAATTCTGTGCTGCGACGCTTTGCGACAGGCAAAGCAATGCAGCTGCCAGGTAGTGCTTCATGCTACCTCCCGGTGCAGGGAATAGCGGTCGATGGCTTGCGGTGTAGTAGTTTTTTTACCTGGCGACCGCGCGAGGATTGGCTTGATCCTATACCAATGCCCAGCGGTTAGGCAATGTGTTCTATGCTGAATCGATGCATTACATTGATTAAAGAGCAGATCGAGAGACCGACTATGTCTGAAAAAGTGTATCTAAGCGCCCAGGAACTTCTTGAGGATTCATTTCGTTTGGGTGCGAATGTGGTTGCCAGCGGTTTTCGTCCTACCATGATGATCGCGATCTGGCGCGGCGGGGCACCGGTGGGCGTCGCAGTGCAGGAGATTCTGGCTTATAGCGGTATTGAGACTGACCACATCGCAATCCGCACCTCGCTTTATAAGCCAGACATTGACGATCGATCCTCAGAAATCCGTATTCACGGAATGAACTATCTGATCAAGAAGCTGCGGCACGAGGACAGCTTGCTCATTGTCGATGATGTGTTTGATACCGGTAGCACCATTGATGCGGTGATTCGATACATCGAAGAAAAAGCGCGCCTGAACACGCCTAAGGATATTCGAGTGGCCGTTCCCTACTTCAAGCCAAGCCGTAACGTGACCGATAGAGTGCCGGATTATTACCTTCATGAAACGGATCAGTGGCTAAAATATCCGCATTCGCTAGAGGGACTGAGTGCTCAGGAGGTCGCCGAACAGCGCCCGGCACTTTTTGAGATTATTCAGCCTTACCTGAACCGTTAAAAAGGAGGTTCAAGGTCACCGCACTTACTGCTCCTAAAGTGATGGGGTTATTAAGTATGTCGGCTATAGCTTTTGGCAAGGCCGAAAAATAGATTGGATTAGCCACAACCAGCATTGCAGCGCTTAGGCTGATACCTACCGTTAGTACGTTTCCGGTGTTTTCAAAGTCAACGCGTCGCAGGGTCTGAATGCCCGTAGCGGCAATAGAGCCAAACAGCACCAAACCGCAGCCGCCGAGTACCGGGGTGGGGATATTGGCTACCAGCGCGGCAGCTTTAGGCGCGAGACTGAGTCCGATGAGCATGACCCCGGTAACCGCAATGACGTAACGGCTGCGTACGCCGGATACGCGAATAACGCCAATATTCTGAGAGAAGGTCGTAAACGGGAAGGCGTTAAAAAGCCCGCCGATGATGGTGCCTAAACCTTCGCCACGCAGACCTGCGGCGAGTCGTTTTTCATCCACCTTTTGTTCGCAGACCTCGCCAATCGCCAGATAATCGCCCGTGGACTCCACCATGGTAACCAGCATGGTGACTGTCATGGCGGCGCAGGCCGCTATGGTAAAGGTGGGCGGGCCAAAGGCAAAAGGCAAAGGAATGCTGACCCAGCTGGCTGTCGATACGCCGCTAAAGTCCGACATGCCCATGGCCGCGCCGGCAACGCCCCCGGCTATGAGCCCCACAAGTATGGAGGTACGAGCCAGAAAATCATGGCCAAAACGCATGACAATCAAAACCAGCAGAAGCGTGCCCAGGCCCAAGCTAATTTCCTGAATGCTTGTATCTTGTGCGCCAAAGCCGCGGCCACCGCTTAACCACATCACCGCAACGGGCATGAGGCTGACACCAATCACGGTGATTACTGTTCCAGTCACCAGCGGCGGGAAAAAACGCAGAAGCTTGCTCCAGGAGCCGGCAAGAAGCAGGCACACAATACCTCCAACAATAGTGCCGCCAAACATCGCCGTGAGATCGCCGTTGGCGCCAATGGCGATAAGGGGAGGAATGACCGCGACAGTCGTACCCTGAACCACAGGTAAACGCGTGCCGATGGGTAGCCCGGGAATGCCCAGGCATTGAATGAGCGTAGCTACGCCGCTGCCGAACAAACCAGAGGCGAGTAAAAAGGTCGTTTGTTCCTGGGGCCAGCCCAATGCGCTGGCCAGAACCAGGGGTGCAATGATGATGCTCGCGTAGGCGGCCAAGAGCTGCTGAAACCCCAGAGGTACTGCCCATCGCAGGGGCAACCATTCGTCAACCGGATGCGTACTGTGTGAATCTTGCATCCTCAGGCACCACTTCGCTGACGCAAAGATGCAGCGCGATCACGAAGCTCTGCCAGCATATTCGCCAGATCCAGCCCCTGAAGCACACCGTTCTCTACTACTAGCTTACCGTCAACAATCGTATGCACGACGTCGTCTGCGCGGCTTGAATACACCAGCGCCGCCTGAGAGTCATAGCGCGGGGCGCAATGAGCGTTGTTTAAATCGACGACGATGAGGTCCGCAAGCTGCCCGGTTGCCAAAGTGCCGGCCTCGTTCAGATGCATCGCCCGAGCCGCTTCGCGAGTTCCCATTTCGAGCATATCGCTGACCGTTAACAATTCTGGATCGAGGTGATGATTTTTATGCGTAATGGCACCGAATTTCATTTCCTGAAACATATCCAGGGTGTTGTGACTGGCCGGTCCGTCGGTCGCAAGGCCCACGGTAACGCCGGCGGCCATGAGTTTGCGTATGGGCATGATCCCTGAGCAAAGCTTTGCGTTACTGATGGGGCAGTGCGCGACTTTAACCTCATGCTCGGCCATAAGAGCAATATCATCGTCGGTAAGTGTGGTGCAGTGCGCTGCAGTAAGCCCGGGAGTTAGCAGCCCAAGGCTGTGTAGCCAGCCCGTAGGTGTCATGCCGTGATTGTCGGCGACGAACTGATGCTCCTGCTGACCTTCTGACAAATGTGTGTGAATGCTGAGCCCATGCTCGGTGGCAACTTCAGCGCAACGGCGCCAGAGTTTTTCGGTGCAGGAGTAGGTGGCGTGGGGTGACAGGGCGACGCGCAGGCGACCGTCGAGCGTATTGTGATGATTGCTCACAATGTCACCAAAGTCATCGAGTGCTTGGTAAGACCAGTCGGCAAGATCGCCGTACAAGCCGATATCAGCAAAACCGTAACCCAGCGTGGCACGCAGGGGAATGGTCTTCAGGGCGTTGATTTCTGGCGTTACCGAGTAGGCGTCGAAGTGCTCGTTAAAACTGGTAATACCCGCCAGCGCCATCTCTGCAAGCCCCGCGAGACTGGCTAGACGAAGTGTCTCATGGTCAAAGTTTTGTTTGAGTCGCCACATACTTTGCAACCACTCAAAGAGTTTGGCGTCCTCGTTGAGCCCGCGCAGTAATACGTTGGAGCCAATATGCGTGTGGCAATTGCTGAAGCCGGGCATGACCACCTGGTCCGTGGCGTCGATCGTTTTGATGGCGCTATAGGGGCCTAACTGAGATTCAGTGCCCAAGGCAATAATACGGTTGCCAGATATGAGAACGGTGCCTGTGGGCACCGTTTCCATTTCACCTGTGCTTTGCTCGGTCATACAAAGCAGTTCGCCGCCGGTAATAGCGAGATCAGCTTCAATCATGGCGGCGTGGTTCCTTCTACAAGTTTTTTAAAAGCAATTGCTGCGACGACCGTTGCCCCAGCGATTGCTTGAACCAACCGCTATAACACTCGCTACAACAACGGAGCTATTACCAAGCTGACAATTGCCATCACATTGATCAGGATATTCATGGCTGGACCGGAGGTATCCTTAAACGGATCTCCCACCGTGTCACCGACTACACAGGCTGAGTGCGTGGGCGAACCTTTACCGCCGTGATTACCTTTCTCAACATATTTCTTGGCATTGTCCCAGGCGCCTCCGGCGTTAGCCATCATCAGTGCCATGAGCACGCAGCCTAGCAGCGCTCCTCCCAGCATGCCACCTAATGACGCAGCTCCCAGCCCCATGCCAACGACCACAGGTGCAGATACCGCAATAGCTCCGGGAAGAATCATTCGCCGCAGCGCGGCGGTGGTAGCAATATCCACACAGCGGGCAGTGTCAGGCTCTGCCGTGCCCTCGAGCAAGCCCGGGATCTCGTGAAACTGCCGGCGGATCTCGTTAATCATATCGAAGGCAGCATCGCCCACCGCAGTCATGGTGATCGATGCGATAAGAAAGGGGATGGTGCCTCCGATGAACAGGCCGACTAAAACGGTGGGATCGGAAAGTTCCAAAGAAAAGCCCGGGTTGTTTACCTGCACCGTTTGCACAAAGGCCGCGATAATCGCCAGAGCCGCCAGGGCCGCAGCTCCGATGGCAAAACCCTTGCCAATGGCGGCGGTGGTGTTACCTACCTCATCAAGGCCATCGGTGATGCGTCGGGTTTCCTCGCCCATACCGGCCATTTCCGCAATGCCTCCAGCGTTGTCCGCAACGGGTCCATAGGCATCAATGGCCATGGTAATACCCACGGTGGAGAGCATCCCCACCGCAGCAATACCCACGCCGTACAAGCCCGAAAGCTCCGTGGACACCCAGATGATTGCGGCTAAAAACAGCACCGGTAAGACCACGGATTCCATACCGATAGCCAGGCCACTGATCATTACTGTGGCAGGTCCGGTTTCTCCCGCTTTGGCGATTTTGCGCACTGGATGGGAGCCCGTGTAGTACTCGGTAATCAATCCGATGAGTACGCCACCTACCGCGCCGGCTACTACGGACCACCATATATTCATGTCCAGGCCCATTTTTTCCATCATCAACCAGGCGATGCCGGCGAACACGGCGGGTGCCAGCAGTGTGCCGGTGCGCAGCGCCGCCTCCGGGGATGCGCTGGCGCGTACTCGCACCACCACAATGCCCAGCATCGAAGCGAGCAATCCGATACTCGCCAGGGCCAGAGGTAGAAACATCATCTCGGCCTGCTTGTCGATGGCCATCGTGGATGCAATGGCGATGCAGGCGATCATGGCGCCGCAGTAGGATTCAAAAATATCGGACCCCATGCCGGCAATATCACCGACGTTATCGCCCACGTTGTCAGCTATGACGCCTGGGTTGCGAGGGTCATCCTCAGGAATGCCCGCTTCGATCTTGCCCACCAGGTCCGCTCCAACGTCTGCACTCTTGGTGAAGATGCCGCCGCCGACACGAGAGAACAGTGCTACGACCGAGGCGCCCATACCAAAGCCATGGATGGCATGGGCAGTCTCCGGGTCTCCGCCAAAGTAGTAGTACAGGCTGCCAAGACCGATCAGGCCCAGGGAGGCGACGCAAAGTCCCATGATGGAGCCACCGTAAAAGGCAATGGTTAAGGCCTGGGCCTGTCCATGATTATGGGCCGCGACTGCCGTGCGGACATTGGCTTTGGTGGCGGCGAACATGCCAAGAAACCCCGCAGTGGCTGAAGACAGGGCACCGGCGGTGAAGGCGATAGCTGTATCGGTTCCCAGAGGTGATACGAATATGCCCAGCAGTAGTACCGCAGCGAACATGGCGAGCATTTGGTACTCGCGGCGCATGAACACCATGGCACCGAGGTGAATCTGATCGCCAATTTTCTTGACGGTTCCGTCGCCGTGATTATGACGGATCATAATGTGATAGATGATAAACGCAGTGACGAGTCCTGCGGCGCCCAAGAGCGGAGGGTAGAGCATGTAGTCAAACAGCATATTGCAAACTCCTTCTTATTGTTTTGATGCCTATTTAGTATAGAAAAGAAGAAGGAAAAGCGAAGAATTGATTACACGGCGGGATACCCGGTCGAATTTAGCGGTTTTTAGTCTCAGGCTGGGGCAGCGGCACTGCGATCGAAGTCCGGGACGACCCGCTTGATGACGCTCCAGTATCCATCGGCAACAGCAGAAGGGTGATCTGCGTAAAACCCTCGCTTCCTCAGTGTTTCGTGCAGGGATTTGAGTTGCCACAGCGGCACGCTGGGCAGTAGATGATGCTCGATGTGAAAGTTGACCTTGTTGGGGCAGAGGACCAAGCGCTCCAGCCAGTTTGCCCGAGTTGTGCGTGTGTTGCCTCTAGGGTCGAGTTCGTAAAGCGCCGGGACGTTGCCATGTTCGGCAACCTGTCTAATTCGTGCCACCAGAGGATAACTCGTCAGATAGGCCACCACCCACAGAAGATAGAGCCACGCGGCGCCACTCAACCACAGGATGCTCAGTAATGCGGCATTCGCAATGAGGCCTTGTCTAAGAACACTGCCGCCTTCTCCGCTGCGCATCATGATTCGATTCCCAGCCCCGCTGAGCAAGCCCGCAAGCTGCTTAAAGCCCGTCTGTCCGCTGATGTCACGCAGGAGCTTGCGCCGGAAGCTGTCCGCAGCAATAGGGTATTTTCGATAATTCGGTAGATCGGGATCCTGATCGGTGCCGGCAAGCCGGTGGTGTTCACGATGGGAGGCGCCGTAGGCCTCGCAGTCGCCAAGTACGGGATACGCGCACAGCCACTGGCCGAGAGTTTCATTGAGCTTCTGGGTTTTAAAGAGTGTCTTGTGTCCGGCCTCGTGCATGAGTATCGACAGGCCCAACTGGCGTCCGCCCAGTAAAAGAATCGCGAGAATCACGGTGAGAGGGTTCGTCCACAGCGCAACCACGGCAAAAATCGAGGTAATACTCAACCAGTTTTTGAGCACCAGCCACGCGCCAATCAAGTCGCTGCGACGGGTATAGCTCTGTATCTCTTGCCGACTGAGATAGTCTGCTGCTTTCATGGGATACCTCTTTATATTTTCGCTGCAACGCCAAAGTAACACAAAAATATACTATGCGGTATTGGCTGTTATATATTGGATGTTAAGCTCTGCCTATGCCCAATCAAATGAGCTATGCGTCGCCCACCCCCAAGCGCTTGGTGCTCTCTTTGTTGAGCTCCACTGACCTTCGGGAGATTAGCGCCCGGGAGTATGCGCAGTGGGGACGGCTCTTTGATATCGAACCGGCTGCCATGCGCGTGGCTTTAGGGCGATTGGTAAAGGGCGGTTTTTTGAAAAGCGTCGCGCGGGGGCGCTACGTCATCGGTGCGCGGGGCAAAGTGCTGAGTGAGACCGCGCGGCGTTGGATATCGGCTGAACAGCGCATTGGGCCCTGGGACGGACGATGGTTGGTGGTTCACACGGCGCATTTGGGTCGTCGCGACAAGACGGCTGTAACAGCCAGAGAGCGCGCGCTGACACTGGTCGGCTTTGCGGTGCTGTCTCCCGGTCTTTGGTGCAGGCCGGCCAATTACTTGGAAACACCGGCCGAGACTCGATCGCGCCTGCTGATGTTGGGGCTCGAGAGCGACGCTATAGTCCTTCGGGTGGACGCTCTTCTTGGTGAATCCTTACCTCTTGAGGAACTCTGGCCTCGAAATAATCTCGAATCACGGTATCGAGCACTGACCAGAGCCATGCAAGAAAGCATGCAGAGAGGCGCCGCTCAGAATCACGACACACTGGCGCGAGAGACGTTTTTATTGGGTGAGGCGGTGATTCGTCAGGTCAACGCTGACCCGCTCCTGCCAGACTCGATGATTGATGTGAATGCCCGGCGAAAAATGCATCAAACGATGGTAGCGTATGACGCTTTCGGCCGCGGTGCCTGGACCCGTTTCAAGAACGACTACTCCTAAAAGGAATTTCTACGCTATGAGCGATGCACAGTACGAACCACCCAAGGTATGGACTTGGGATACAGAAAGCGGTGGCAAGTTTGCCAGCATCAATCGACCCATAGCTGGTGCGACTCACGATAAAGAGCTGCCCGTAGGTGAGCACCCTTTTCAGCTGTACTCATTGGCTACTCCCAACGGCGTGAAAGTCACGGTGATGTTCGAGGAGCTACTGCACCTGGGCATTTCGGAGGCGGAGTACGACGCCTGGCTCATCAACATTCAAGATGGCGCTCAGTTTGGTAGCGGCTTTGTCGACATTAACCCCAACTCCAAAATCCCGGCAATGGTCGATCGCAGCGGTGATACCCCGGTAAGGTTGTTTGAGAGCGGCGCAATGTTGCTGTATCTGGCCGAGAAGTTTGATGCCTTCCTGCCGAAGGATCTCGCATCCCGAGGTGAGTGTTACTCCTGGCTGATGTGGCAGATGGGCAGTGCACCGTTTCTTGGTGGAGGTTTTGGCCACTTTTACGCCTACGCACCAGAAAAATTCGAGTACCCGATCAATCGCTACGCCATGGAGGTGAAGCGTCAATTGGATGTATTGGACCGCAATCTTGCAGACCGCAGGTTCCTTTGTGGTGATGAGTACACCATCGCTGATATCGCGACCTTCCCTTGGTACGGGGCGCTGGTAATGGGTAAGCTCTATGAGGCGGCTGAGTTTCTGGATGTAAGTTCCTACAAGCACGTATTGCGCTGGTCCGAAGAGATTTTTGAGCGCCCCGGAGTGGTTCGCGGACGCTGTGTGAATCGAGCCTGGGGTCCTGAGGAAGATCAGGTGCTGGAACGTCATAGCGCGGCCGATCTAAAGCGATGAAGAGGGTTGCTATCTTTAGCGGTCGCATGGCCGCCGTATTATTTACGGTTTTCTGGGCTGGCTTTGCGGCGTCCAGCGAATGGGAGACGCAGTTCGACGAGTCCGGAGTTCGGGTGGATACCCGAAATGTAGCAGGCTCTGACTACAAGGCCTTTCGTGCTCAGGCCAGAATCCCGGCCGAGCCTGAGGAAGTGCTGGCGCGACTCCAGGATGTGGCAAGTTATCCCGATTGGTTTCCCGATACCCTCGAAGCTCGGCGACTGGAGTTGGACGGCGATCGTTGGGCCAACTATGTTCGTACAGATGCTCCCTGGCCCGTAAAGGACCGCGACGCTATTTATACACAGGAGCTTCAGCGCAGCGCCAAAGGCATTCGAATTGTCGTGGGTGTGGCCCCCGACACCTTGCCGGACTCAAAAGATGCGGTGCGTGTTCGGGCTGCGACCGGCTTATGGGAGCTTGTTCCTGACGGTGACGGCACGGCTTTGCTATGGGAATTTCATTTGGAGCCCGGTGGAAATATCCCCAGCGGGCTTGCCAACGCGAGGGTCATAGAGACCCCCAGGCGCGCCTTACAAATGCTAAAGGAGTACTTTGCGGCCAGCGCCAGGCAGTGAGGCGCCGTGAAAATGCGTCTATATTAAGAGAGCATCCAAAATACCAACTAAGATAAAACCCTGACCCATGGGCAGGAAGAGAGGCGCACAATGATCAGTCTGAGCGTGAATGGCCTGCAACGGGAGCTGGACGTCGATCCACAGATGCCCTTGCTGTGGGCTATTCGAGAGAATCTAGCCATGACCGGCACCAAGTTTGGCTGTGGCATTGCCCAATGTGGTTCCTGCACGGTGCATCTCAATGGTAGGGCGATTCGCAGCTGCGTAACCCCGGTCGCGGCCGCCCAAGGCGGCGAAGTCACAACTATCGAAGGCTTGGCCGATCTGGCTCCCGGAAAGGGTTTACATCCTCTGCAGGAAGCATGGATAGAAAAGCAGGTTCCTCAGTGTGGCTATTGTCAGTCGGGCCAGCTAATGAGTGCTGCAGCCCTTTTGGACAGTAATCCCAACCCTGACGATGCGGCTATTGATGCCGCGATGTCTGGCGTCGTCTGTCGCTGTGGTATGTACCCGCGCATTCGAAGCGCAGTGAAGCTTGCGGCAGCGCAAAGCGCTTCGGTGGTTCAGACCTTTGATCCAGCGGTGGCCACAGATCTGGAGGGTGCTGACCATGGGTAAGTGGACCAGGCGTGCATTTATAACCACCGGTGTACTGGCCGGTGGTGCCCTGGCCGTAGGGGTCGCAATCAGGCCGGGCCATCGGGCGCCAAAAGTTGCCGGGCAGGTTACCCGCGGTGGCGAAGTGCTGGTGAGTATGTGGGTCAAGATTGACCCCTCCAACAAAGTCACCCTCATCGCGGCGCATAGTGAGATGGGGCAGGGCGCACATACGGCTTTGACCCAGATGCTTGCTGATGAATTGGATGCGAACTGGGAAGACATGGAGTACATGGAAGCTCCGGCAATCGATGAGTATGCTAACTGGGCTCTGGGTAAGGGCTTTCTTTTAGGAGATGCCGACATCCCGGCGGCTTTGGTGCCTACCATTGACGGAGCTATGTTGCAGGTCGCCAAGGCCATGAAGATGCAGATCACGGGCGGTAGCACGTCTATACGCGCCACTGGCGTGTCCGGAGTTCGCGTTGCCGGCGCAGCGGCGCGAGAGCTACTGCTTCAGGCAGCGAGTGATACCTGGGGCGTCCCCGTGTCGCAGCTGGATGCCAAAGACACGCATATTATTGACCGCAAGAGTGGTAAGCGCGCACCCTTTGCCCAGTTCGCACTGGCCGCATCGACGACGGCGCCGTCGGCGACGCCTACGCTCAAAACGCCTGATCAATTCCGGATTATGGGCAAGAGCACGCCGCGTCTGGACATTCCCGCGAAAGTAGACGGCAGCGCCGTTTTCGGTATCGACGCCCAGGTAGAGGGTATGAAGTATGCGGCGATTCTTGCCGCGCCGGTGTTTGGCGCCCAGTTGGTGTCTGTGGACAGCACGGAGGCCCAGGCTATGGTCGGCGTCAAGCAAATTGTGTCTCTGGATGATGCCGTGGCAGTGGTGGCTGACGGTTACTGGCATGCCAGCCAGGCTCTCAAGACGCTCAAGCCACGTTGGTCAGCAACTGACAACGATGCAAGCAGTAGCGAGTCTCTTTTCAGGCAGTTTGATCAAAGTCTGGCTGAGGCCATAGATGGCGGCCGCAGCAAGGCTGATGTGGATGAGGGCGACGTGCCAGCGGCTTTGGCCAGCGCAGCTGCCACGCTGGATGTCACCTATCGAGTGCCTTTTCTTGCCCATGCGTGTATGGAGCCTATGAATGCCACGGCTTTGGTTACTGATGAGACCTGCCAGGTTTGGATCGGCACTCAGAATCCTTTGGGTTTTCGATATGAAGTTGCCGATGCCATGGACATGGATGTTGAAAAGGTGCAGATACATCAGCATTACATGGGGGGCGGTTTTGGTCGCCGCTCCATGTCGGACTCTGCAATACAGGCCGCTAAAATCGCTAGGGCTGTGGGAGAGCCCGTGAAGTTGATCTGGTCCCGGGAAGAGGACGTTCGCCACGATCACTATCGTCCCGCAGTTGCTTCGCGGTTCAGGGTTGCACTGGATGATCAGGGACAGATTACCGGTTGGGAGAATGTCTATCACGAGAAGCATGAGCCTGTAGAAGCTCCTACTATTCCCTATGCCGTGGGTGCTCAAAAGATTCATTCTGTGAAAAGTCCCACGCACGTGCCTTTTGGCGCCTGGCGGAGCGTTGATCACTCGCAGCACGGGTTTTTCACTGAGGCCTTCTTTGATGAGGTCGCGGTTGCCGCCGGCAAGGACCCTTACGAATATCGCATGTCTTTGCTCGCGGATAAGCCACGACATCAGACGGTGTTGCGAACTGCCGCAGAGCGCGCAGGCTGGGGAGAGGATCTGCCTCAAGGTAAGGGGCGAGGCATCTCTTTTCAGGAGTCCTTCGGGTCTTTAGTTGCCCAGGTTGTGGATGTCAGCATACGCGACGGCAAGGTGAGCGTGGATCGGGTGGTGGTTGCGGTCGATGCGGGCTTTGCTGTGTCACCTGATGGCCTTACGGCGCAGATGGAGTCGGGTGTGAGTTACGGCCTTACGGCGGCGCTTTATGGTGAGATTACCATTGAGAATGGTGCGGTGAAGCAAAGCAACTTTCACGATTACCCCATGGGTCGAATTCAGGACTCTCCGGTGATCGAGACGCATATCATTAACAGTGGTGAAGCCTGGGGCGGCGCGGGTGAACCCGGCACACCGGGTATTGCGCCGGCGCTGGTGAACGCAGTGTTTGATGCCACGGGGGTGCGGGTTCGTGAACTTCCGCTGTCAAAGCACGACTTTAGTGACTTTGCCTAGTCATCAGGAGATGACCGCTGCAGTACCTACCCTGGCTGTGAATCGTCTGAGGACATGAGTGCGCGCCAGATGTTGGTTTTTTCCCAGTCGACTATCCATTGATTGAACTCCTGAGCGCACATGGGGCGTGCGATACCAAATCCCTGGCCATAGATGCACTGCATATTGACCAGAGCTCTAGCATGGGCAACGCTGCTAACGCCCTCGGCAACTACGTTGCGACCAAGGCCCAGGCAGAGACTTATGATAGAAGAGACGATAGCCGCGTCTTCTTCGCTTTCAAGCATGTCGCGCACAAAGCTAGTGTCAATTTTGACCGTGCTTACGGGCAATCGACGCAGGTGTGTGAGTGAGGAAAACCCAGTACCAAAATCGTCCAAAGAAAACCGGATACCAAATGTATTAGCCATGGTGATGATCTTGGCGACTGCATTGACGTCATCAAGAGCACTGGTCTCAAGAATTTCGATTTCGAGAAGCTGTCCTGCGGTTTTTTCAGATGACTGCATCTTCGCAACAATAGAGTCGATAAAGTTGTTTTGCCGCAGGTGAACACCAGCAATGTTAACGCTTATAGGCAAACATACCTTTGATTGCAGCTCCAAATCGATCTGCTTTATAGCTTCGGTGATAACCCAGTCACCAAACTCCAGATGTAAGTTCTCTCGATCAATCAGTGGCAGGAATTCCGCAGGTTGAAGTAGCCCCCTTTGGGGGTGATTCCATCGCGAGAGGGCTTCAGCTCCCACTATCTCACCGGAGATAAGATTGATTTTGGGTTGATAAAAAATTTCAAACTCACCGCGGGCAAGCGCGGCTTCAACGTTGCCCCGGGTTTCTGACACGCGCAGCAGGCCCCGATCGAAGACATGGAGCCTCCGTTTGCCCTGTTGTTTTGCTTCATACATCGCTTGATCCGCGCAGCGAATCAGCATGCCGGAATCTTCACCATCCAGGGGATAGCGCGCGATGCCGATGCTTGCAGAGCCTGCTATTTCGCGACCATCGACATTCACCGACTGTGCGGCGGCCTCCAGAAGGCGTTGGCTGACGGGATTTAGGTCCTCAAGATCATCCAGGTTGGTCACCAGGGCGATAAATTCGTCCCCGCCAATACGTGCAAGAGTATCTGTCTCTCGCAGTGCAAGTTGCATGTTTTCGGCGATGCCGATGAGAAAACCATCGCCCGTGGCGTGGCCGTAGGCATCGTTGATACTTTTAAAGCTGTCAATATCGATGTAGGCAAGAGCAAGATGCTGTCCCGAACGCTCGCAGTTTGCTAAGGACTGCTCCAATCTATCTTCAAACAAATGCCGATTGACCAATCCAGTGAGTGGGTCAAAGTTGGCAATCTTCTGCAGTTCTTTTTCGTGATGTTTTAACGCCGTGATATCGGAATACAGGCAAACGTAGTGATGGATGCTTCCTTCTTCATCAATTACCGCATTGATACGACACTGCTCCGCGTATTGTGTCCCATCGAAATTGCTGTGCCTGACTTCGCCTTCGTAGAATCCATCTTCCATCACAGCGCGCCAAAGCCCATCAAAATCGCAGCTATCTCCCAGTTCGCGCCGAATCGACTGTAGAGAGCGACCCATGATGTCAGTTTTGTGAAGGGCGGTTGATCTTTCGAAGGCTTGATTGACGTCTATGATGTTGCGACTGGCATCGAGTATGACAATGCTTTCGGCGGCGCTTTCAAAGACGCTGGCCGACAGTGATTTACGCTGCAGAAGGTCAATTTCTACACTTACATCACGAGCAACGCCATACAGCCCTACGAGTGCTCTTTGCTCATTTAAAATCGGGTACTTGCGATTATCCACCCAGCCTTTTCTACCATCTTTGTGCAAGTAGGGTTGCAACTCCTTTGCCATGCGAAGAGTGCTATAGACCTTTGTCTCCAGAGCGTAATAAAGATCGGCGGAATCTTCGGCAAAAAGGTCATAGTCGGACTTGTTTGCAAATTCAGTCCAATGATTGATACCGGGACACAGCGCCACCATGCTTTGGCTGCCTGCCAGAAGTATGTGATGGGTGTCTTTGAAAAATATGTAGTCATCTGTAGATTCCATGATCGTGCGCATCATGGTCTGCATTTCGTCCTGCTGCATTTCGTTTTGCAGCAACGATGGCTTACGCCGAGCATCCTGAATCTCCAGAACTACGGCTTGCCGCTGTTTGATGTCAGGATTCGTAGAAGCAGCACTGACAGTGGCCACAAGGACTCTATATTTTCCCCCGGCATCGCGCATGCGAAAGTTTTGCCGCATCGCCTCGCCGCGGTACCCTTGATAAACGAAGTTGCTTAGCAGTGCCTGATCCTCTGGATGCAGGCTGGCTTGGAATTCACCGGGGCTGGCGAGTAAGGCCTCTCTCGATACGCCGATTACCGAATCGCTATAATTTACAACATCATGAACAGCAAGATTGTGGTCGATGGCCAGCAATACAGCAGTGTTGGCCTGAGCGGTCATTGAAGATAATACTCAAAGGTACTCACCACCCTGAGACGTTTTTCTCGGCTGGATGCGCTGTCGTAGGGGTTGCCGCTGGTTCCGCTGATTTGAATGATGCCCTGATTGGCACTTTTAAGGCCGCCCAGGCTGGCACCAGATTCATTGGCAAACTTGATGGCCTGCGCCCGGGCGTTTTCAGTGGCTGCTTTAAGCAAGGGCGCTTTGGCGTCGTTAAATGCCCGCAGCGCGTAGCTGGGACCTGTGCCCAGATCCAGCTGCACTCCCGCTGCGATAAGTGGGTCGGTGGCCAGTGCTGCCGCTGCCACTGCTGCTACACGCGCACTATTAACAATAACCAGTGCAGACCCGCTATAGCGAGTGGGGCTGTTTGACGACGCGTACTCCCGCGAATAGGCGTCGGTGACAAACAGGGGGCGTATTTCCATTTCTGAGCTGGTAAAGCCAAGTCCATGAAGGAACTCAACCAGTTTGTCCCGATCAGTTGCGAGAGACTTTTGTACCGATAAAAAGCTGTCGCCGGCCCGGCGTACGGTGAGGGGCCAAGTGACGTAGTCGCTGTCCACGCTCTGTTCGGCCAATCCTTTAATCACGATGCTTCGATCGGCCATCCGAAAACGTTCCAGACCGTTACCAATAAAGGCGCCGCCGGTGATCAACCCCAGGGCGATGATGACTGCCAGAAAAGTGTTGTGCATATTGGCGGCCCTTAGCTGACCTGGTATCCCGGGGTTGATTTAGACAATGTGATTTCTTCGTCGGTCATTGTCTCTGCAACGCCATCGAACAGGGGCGTGGAGAGATAGCGTTCCCCGGTGTCCGGCAGCATGACCAGAATAACCGAACCTTCGGGCGCAGTTTCGGCGACTTGCATGGCAATGGCGAGCGTAGAGCCTCCAGATACTCCGGTAAAAATGCCTTCTTCTGCCGCGAGTCGTCGTGACCAGGCCATGCCGTCAGCGCCCACCACAGGTAGCAGTTCATCGTAGAAACCTTTGTCCAGCGTTTCCTGAAGCACCAGAGGGATAAAATCTGGCGTCCAGCCTTGAATCGGATGGGGCTCGAAAGCCGGGTGACTCACCGTTGGGGATCCCTGCTCATCGCGCTCTTGCGCGTGCCCTGAGGCCACGATGGCGGCGTTCGCCGGTTCGGTAAGGATGATCTTAACTTCCGGGCGCTGTTCTCGGAGCACGCGGGCAACGCCGGTAACGGTACCACCAGTGCCGTAGCCCGTTACCCAGTAGTCCAGCCTTTGGCCCTCAAAATCCGCGACGATTTCCTGCCCCGTGGTGTTTTCGTGGATATCCGGGTTATCACGGGTCTCGAATTGCCTTGCAAAGAACCAACCATTAGCCTCGGCCAGTTCTTTCGCTTTGTTATACATACCAAGCCCCTTGTGTTCCTTGGGAGTCAGCACAACCTTTGCGCCGAGAAAACGCATGAGCTTTCGCCGCTCCACCGAGAAGCTGTCGGCCATGGTTATCACCAGAGGGTAGCCTTTGGCAGCGCACACCATGGCTAGCCCGATACCCGTGTTTCCAGAAGTGGCTTCTACAACAGTTTGGCCGGGTTTAAGTCGCCCCTCACGCTCCGCCGCCTCGATAATATTCAAGGCCAGACGATCTTTTACGGAGCCTCCGGGATTAAAGGCCTCGGCCTTGACGTACATGCTGACGTGTTTAGGCGCTATTCGGTTGATGCGAATACAGGGGGTGTCTCCGATTGTTTCCAAAATGTCGTCGTAGAGACGGCCGCGGCCCTGAGTTTTTCTGATATCCATCGAGAATCTCTCCCTGAGGCTGTAAGCTCTACTTTGTTACTGATCACCCCCTTGCGGGTGGGGCGTATAGCCAAGAGCCTGATGCAAAATTGTTGTCTTAAAGCTTACACCAAAGAGAAGGCAAATTTGTCTGAAAATCGACGCCGGGTATTGTGGCCGTTACTGTCACTGCTGTTGTTTGTGACCTTTTCGGCGCAGGCCCATTTGCCAGAGTACTTTGGCCGTAAGTATGTCTTGATATCTGAAAAATTCTCGCCGGCTGCCAGGCCTTGTGAGGGCGATCGGCAACTCATGCGTGAAGAGGCAAATCGCTTACAGGATGAACTCGATACTGCGGTACTTGAGGCGGGAGCGTACAACCCCGGTTTATCCGACCCCATAGGCGAGCTTGGAAAGCTGTATTCCTCGCAGTGCAACCACCCGGCTGCTTTGGATGCGTATCGCAAAGCTCTGCAGATTGTCAGAGTGAACGATGGTCTTATGACCCCTGCTCAGATCCCGTACTTAAAAGCCCTGGCAGATAGCTATCAGGCCATCGGGGATTTTGATTCAGCGCAGCAAAGTATGCGCTCGGTGTTTCGAATTCATGACATGGGGCAGGGCGAGCTTGACGCAGCTGCAACCAGCGACAGTCTGGCGTATTTCGCCCGTGCGCGGTCTATTTTTATTGATCCACGCTCTCGCGGTGAAATGAATCTCTTCTTTGAAGCCTTCAAGGACAATGAGCATATGCTCGAGGCGCAGTTGGAGCGCGATGAGCTGAACTATGCCGTGCGTGAGTCCCTTACGCTGAGTCATCTGCGTAACCTTTATCTGCTGCTAGGGACTGATTTTGTGCTCATGTCAGGAATTTCGGGAGATGCGACGAGCCCTGCCGTGGACTTTATGCAGCGCAGTCAGATGCTGACCTACGGCAAAGGCCGAAAATTACTCGAAGGTCTTTTGGAGTCGGCGCTTGATCAGCCCGACGCCGTACGCGCTATGTTGTATTTTCGCCTGGGGAACTGGCAGCAATGGAATGCCAAATGGGGTCAGGCTTGTGATAGCTATGCACTGGCGTGGGACTTAGCTGCTGATGAGGACGGTGTGTCGCTGCGCGAGCAGATGTCTCAGCCTGCCGAACTCCCTGAGGATCCGGAGTTATGGTTGTCGCTCCTCGACCCCGATATCGCTGTGAAGGCGGTCATCGCTGCAGACTTTCGCGTCTCAGCACGCGGTGATATATCGCGCGTTGATGCGACTGTTGAAGACGACGGAAGCAGTGGGCTCGCAGCACGAGTCGGGCGGTGGCTTCGGGACTCGCATGCGCGCCCCGCAATCATTGACGGGGCCTGCGTTGAAGCAGAACTACAAGGACGGCGTTATCGTTTGCTCGATTAGGGTCACTACAGACGACCAGGCTCGGTATGCCTTTGCCGTTAACACCCAACAATAAAAGTACTGCGGCGTTTTGGAGACTCAACAATGAATATCAAAGCGGCAATGTTTTTCTCTGCCTTGTTCCCAATGATTTCTGTGGGCGAAACTTTCGCTGAATCCGATGCTCCATCAGTAGGCTTGAAACACGCCTATTTTGGCGAGCTCCATTTACACACCTCGTATTCGCTGGACGCCTATATCGGAGGGACTCGGCTGACCCCGGCTATGGCCTATCGCTTTGCAAAAGGCGAGTCCATGACAGTCAATGGGCGGGCCCACAATATTGGACGCCCATTGGACTTTGCGGCGGTGACGGATCACGCGGAGTATCTCGGGGAGATGCAAGCAACCCAGGTCAAAGGAACGCCCGGTTATGACAACGCGAAGCTTGCGGAGCTCAGAGCTCTCAGTTCCTACGACGAGCAAGAGGCCTGGTTTCTTCGTGAAGTTGTCGCTAATGCTCGAGGTGGGGTGCCTAAGCACACCACCTTTTACCCCGGGGATGGCGCTGTAGAGAGTGCGTGGCAGTTAATGATAGAGGCGGCGAACGATCACTATGCCCCGGGAAGTTTCACAACTTTGATCGGCTTTGAGTGGTCTGCTGTTACCCAGGGCGGCAACATGCATCGTAATGTCATTTTTAGGGACGAAGTGGCTCCGAGTATGCCGTTCTCTTCCATAGACTCGCCTGATGAAGAGAAACTGTGGCTTTGGATGCGCGAGCAGGAGCGGCAAGGCTCGTCCCTCATGGCGATCCCGCATAACTCCAATGCCAGCAAGGGCTTTATGTTTGAGCCTGTGGACAACGATGGGAACCCTATTGATAGCGAGTATGCACGCACGCGCAGTCACTTTGAGCCATTGATCGAGATGATGCAGATAAAGGGCAACTCAGAAGTTCATCGAAAGTTTTGGCCGGCAGATGAGTTTGCAGACTTTGAAAATGCCGATAGCGTTGAAACCTACAATAAGCGAACTTTCGAAAAGCAAAACTTTGTTCGAGCAGCGGTAATCGAGGGATTGCGCTATCAGCAACGTCTCGCCGAAAATCCTTACAAGCTGGGCTTTGTTGGTGGCACTGACAGCCATAACGGCACACCTGCGGACGTGGTTGAGGACAACTACGTGGGCAGTCACGGCGCTGCCGACGGCACCATAGAGCGCCGACGAAATGACGCCATCCCCGGCTGGATTTTGGCTAAGGATTCGAGTCCGGGTTCTATTACCGGCGTGTATGCAAATGAAAATACACGTGGCGCCATTTATGATGCACTTCGTGCCCGGGAGACCTTTGTGAGCTCCGGTCCGCGGATCGAGCCGCGGTTTTTTGGGGGCGCGGACTTGCCCGATATATCTAGCGATCCTTTGGTGATGTTAGAAAATGGCTATACCCATGGCCAGCCAATGGGGTCGACGCTGAGTGCGCTTAAGGAAGCGCCTCGTTTCTATGTGCAGGCATTAAAGGATCCGCATGGTGCGAACCTCGACCGCATCCAGATCATTAAAGGTTGGGTCGATGAGAAAGGAAATGCCCAGGAGCGTATTTTCGACGTAGCGGTTTCGGACGGGCGAGCAATAAATGCAGAGGGTCGCTGCACTGTAGCGGTGGGAAACACCGTCAACGTCGAAGCGGCCACTTATGAGAACTCCATCGGTGCCGCGGAGTTGATGGCAAGCTGGGTCGATCCGGACTTTGATCCGACACTACCTGCGCTTTATTACACGCGGACCTTGGAGATACCAACACCGAGATGGACGACCTACGACGCAGTGGGCTTCGGTCAGCCACTGCTGGATGTGCCCGCGACGATTCAAGAGAGGGTCTGGAGTTCGCCGATTTGGTATGTGCCGTGAGGTCCGTATTTTTATGAACAAACGCTTTAGTACAGTCAGTCGTTTCCTTCACATAACCTTTCTTGCGATGAGCCTCGGTGCCTGTTCAACGCAGCCACCGGTAGTCACGCCGGATGAGGTGGCGAGTCCACCGGCGACTGCGTCGCTATGGAGCGCGCTGAGTAATATCCGCAGTGATAACTGGAATATTTTGCTAAACGACGGTGCTGCGGCTTTGGATTGGCGGCTCACGGCAATTGATTCGGCAACGCAAAGCATCGATTTGCAAACCTTTCTTTGGTCACTTGATCAGGTTGGCCTCGCTATCATGAATCACCTGCTGAGCGCGGCAGACCGTGGTGTGCGGGTTCGCTTGCTAGTGGATGATTCTTTTCTTCTGGGTGAAGACGACCTGCTGACTGCGCTAGCTGATCATCCCAACATCTCTTACCGTGTATTTAATCCCTACCAGCGCCGTACCAACAGCTTTGTTACCCGCGAGGCGATGAATCTTGGTGACTTCAAAAAGTTGAACCACCGCATGCACAACAAAGTCATGCTGGTGGACAGCCGGGTGGCTATCGTTGGCGGTCGCAATCTCGCGGATGAGTATTTTGGCCTTCATGAGCAAGCTAACTTTCGCGATATGGAGTTACTGGTAGGTGGCTCTATTGTGCAAAGTCTCAGCGATGTCTTTGATAACTACTGGAATGACCTGTGGTCTGTGCCTATTGAGACGATAGCTAAACTAGGGCCGGATTATCAGAAACTCTCACAAGCGGTGTTGCTCAACGATAGAAGTGCGTTAGCGCATTCAGAAGCCGACAGCGCCGCTCTGATTTCACGCTGGGAGGCGGCTGTGCATGGTGCAGTATCCGGAGAGCCTCTGTTATTGGTTGATGTGCCCCCACCGGCTGACATTAACGCTGAGGCCAGCGCTCCCATCCAGTTGGCACAGCAACTCATCGAGGTGTTTGATAGCGCCAAAGAGGAGGTGATTGTTATCTCGGCTTACTTAATTCCATCGTCGGGTCTGGAGGCGGTGGTGGAGCGTGCTGTGCGCCGCGGCGTGCGCATCCGAATTCTTACCAACTCTATTCGGTCTAATAATCACATCACCGCGCACAGTGCTTATAGAAACCACATCGATGAGCTCCTAAGCGACGGAGCGGAACTTCACGAGGTGCGAGTCGATGCTCTGGATCGCGATCGATACATGCGTTCACCTACCGACGACAAAGCCCTGGCGCTCCACGCCAAGGTGCTGGTGGTTGATCATGATCGTGTGTTTGTTGGGAGTGCCAACCTTGATCCTCGATCGATGCGGATTAACACCGAGGTGGGTTTGCTGGTGAGCAGTGAAGCACTCAACGCACAAATTCGCGAGAGCGTTGAGCCGGACTTGCTGCAGATCAATGCCTGGAGTCTGCAGATGGATGATAGTGGACAAGTCGTGTGGGTGTCTGAGGGTCAAACGCTTTTGGAGCAGCCAGCCGCATCCTATATGCAGCGTCTGGAGGACTGGTTTTTTGCGCACTTACCTATTGAGGGACAAATGTAGCTGTTTGCAAGCGCTGTTCAAGCAGGCGTATATTAAATTTTCATTGCATAAGTCGCGGTAGTAAACGATGAATAAAAATAAAAACTCCTTGTTTCTGATTGGTGTCTTTACAGGTTTGCTTGTTGCTCAAGCGCCGGTATCAGCACAGCATGATGGTGGTACGGTACCTCCGGGTAAGGTCAGTGAGCTTTATCCCGGCAAAGTCTATTCACCCTACGCGAACCGCGCGTTCCCAAGCCAGGTGTATTGGGGGGAGACACACCTGCACACGGGCTTATCGTTGGATGCAGGTTTGTTTGGCAACACCACGGGTCACGATACGGCTTATCGTCTTGCTCGAGGCGAACAGGTGGTTTCTTCCACGGGCCAGCCGCTTAAGTTAAGTCGCCCTCTGGACTTTCTGGTGATCACAGATCACTCAGACATGATGGGCATTGCTACTGATATCCAGCGCGGCGCGCCGAATGTGCTTGCTGTTCCTAAGGGGCGCGAGTGGGCAGAGGGTTTTCAAACGGGTGGGCAGGCAGCGGCAGATGCGGCTTTTGACCTTATTGGTAACTTTTCGCAGGGCACAATTTCAAAAGAGCTGCTTGAGCAATACAGCCCCGGAGCGGATGTTTACAACAACCTGTGGGATGAGATTGTCGAGAAAGCCGACAGCTATAACGAGCCAGGTCGGTTTACTGCCTTCATCGGATTTGAATGGACGTCGGTACCCAAGGGCTTCAACTTGCACCGCAACGTTATTTTGCGCGATAACGGCGATCGCGCGTCGCAGGTTGTTCCCATGACTACATTACCGCCGGTGGGTAGCACGGATCCTCTTGATTTGTATAACTGGCTCGAAAACTACGAAAGCCAAACCGGTGGGCGTGCGCTGGCGATTGCGCACAACGGCAACTTATCAAATGGTTGGATGTTCCCCGTGGACAAGACTTATGCAGGTGGTCGCGTAAATAAAGACTATGTGACGCTGCGCGCTAAGTGGGAGCCGCTTTACGAGGTCACGCAAATCAAAGGTGACGGAGAGGCGCACCCTGATTTATCTCCCGATGATGAGTTCGCTGACTACGGTACCTGGGATGTGGGCAATCTGGATATTACTGAGCTTAAAGAGCCGGAAATGCTGCCCAGGGAATACGCCCGCGAAGCCCTCAAGCAAGGGCTTGCGCTAGAGAAGAAGTTCGGCACGAATCCCTATAAGTTTGGCATGGTCGGCGCTACCGATTCTCACACCTCTCTTTCTACGGCCGAAGAAGAGAATTTTTTTGGCAAGTCTGTGAGTGTAGAGCCTTCGGCTACGCGGGTGGAGCACCCCTTTGTGAAGTCTGCTTTGGGGGCTTTTGAGGGAGATATGTTGCTCGCCTCGGGTTATCAGGGAATCTGGGCAACGGAGAACACTCGCAAAGCCTTGTTTGATGCCATGGAGCGCAAAGAGACTTATGCAACCACTGGATCACGCATGGCCGTACGTTTCTTTGGCGGTTGGGATTTTGATGGCGATGATCTGCGAAGCCGCCAGCCTGCTTTCGTTGGTTACGAGAAGGGCGTTCCTATGGGCGGTGATTTGCATACAGCCCCCGAGGGCAAGTCTCCGACATTCATGGTGTATGCCCTGAGGGATCCCATCGGTGCAAATCTTGACCGTATTCAGGTTGTGAAAGGCTGGATGGATAAGCGGGGGAAACTGCAGGAAAAAGTCTACGATGTTGTTTGGTCCGATGGCCGCGAAATAGATGAGAACGGCAAGCTTCCCGCCGTAGGAAACACCGTGGATCTAGAGGCGGCCAACTGGACTAACACTATTGGCGCTTCGGAGCTTATGACCATATGGGAAGATCCGGATTTTGATGCGAACGAAAGCGCCTTTTACTATGTCCGTGTTCTTGAAATACCGACTCCCCGCTGGGTCCTGTATGACAAGGTCCGTTTAGGCGCGAATATTCCAGAGCACGTGGAGTTGGTGCATCAGGAGCGTGCGTACACATCGCCTATTTGGTATACGCCTTAACTAAAGAGATATTAATGAACGTTCTCGCCGAGGGGTGCCGGGTTTTTTGGCGCCTTCGACTTTACCCTCACACGCCTGTCCAGGCGCGTTTTGTGTTTTTGTGCCTGCTCTTAACGTGCCCCATACACACACGTGCGGAGGGTGTGGATTGGCTTGTGGGCTGCTGGGAGTCTTTTGAAAGCTACAGTAAGGAAGTCTGGGTAAAGAATCCTGACGGCACGCTGCTTGGCTTTAGCGCATCGATTGATGGAAGTGATATTGCGTTTTATGAGCTGCTATACATAAAAGAAGTGGGTGGCACACTGACCTATACGGCTCATCCGTCGGGCCAAAACCCCGCCACGTTCCTGGTTCAGGAGATGGGGGATAAGCGTGTTGTCTTTGAAAACCCCCAGCATGATTATCCGCAGCTCATTTCCTATGAATCGGATGGAACAGAACTGACGGCTGTTATCTCTGCGATGAATGGTGAAAAAGAGTTGGTCTTTAAACAACAGCGTTGTCGAAACGTTGCGGACTGACGAGCCGGCTCTGATTTTTAGCTGGAGCGGGTGAGGAGAATCGAACTCCCATATGCAGCTTGGGAAGCTGCCGTTCTGCCATTGAACTACACCCGCTTAACTCTGCATGTTCAAGTCTATAACACAGGCTGTGTATTGGCTCCTCGTTGATCCTGCGATGTAGTGGATCAGTCAGCCTCGCGGAATGCTTTGATCCAGCTCTCGCGACCGACGCTGCGCTTCCATTAGTTCCTCGTTCGTTAACTGGCTAATAAGCTGACTCCGGGCGTCGCGAGCCCGCAGGTCTCCCCGGGCGCTAGCCAGATTTAACCATACATAAGCATCCACGAGGCTCTGCTCCATCCCCCATCCGGAACGGGCCATTTTACCCAGCTCATGCATCGCCTCAGGAACACCGTTCTCTGCCGCTTGTTTATACCAATCTGCAGCAAGTGGGAAATCCTGAACTACGCCACGTCCAGTGAGGTAGGAGTTGCCCAGTTCGGCTTGGGCTTGCGGGTGCTGTTGCTCCGCTGATTTGAGAAGCAGTTTATGCGCGCTCCGAAGATCAGCGGGGTCACCCGTGTGATCGTATTGGCTAAAAAACTGTTTCGCCAGACGGTACTGGGCCAAAGGAGTGCCGTCACTGGAATCAGGGTCTAATTCATCGCCGGCGGCAACCGCACGATAGCCCGAAGCAAGGGACTGCTGGTTGTCTACGGCCCTGTCCCGCGTTTTTTGTAGCAGCAATTCATCCTCGGCCGAGCTGCCAAAAATGACCCACACAATTCCTACGAGCAGCGACAAACCGAGCGCACCCATGGTCGCCAGACTGCCAATCAAAGTTGTGTCGGCTGCCACAAAACGAGTACCACACTGGTTACAGCGATAGGCGAAGTAGAGCCGGCTTTTTCCGGTTTTACCCTTGGTCTGCTTTCGCGACTTGCGAATGCTGGGGCTTGAGCACTGCGGGCATTTAGCCATCTTGGATTAGGGTCGCCTGCATGGTCTGTCAAGGAAGGAGCTCGACGATAACTCGTCCGAACATGAATAATCGGGATTGTAGACGAGTTCAGAAAATATCCAAGGGCTCTTATCTGCTTCTGGCACCTGCGTGTTAGCTATTGTGGGTGAGCGCTCAGTATTCATCAGTTAGACTGGGGTGAAACTTTGAAGAAACACTGGTTCTGACACATCTGATTTTTATACCGGGAGCCTTGGCCTGTGAAACGTAAACATTATGAAGAAGAGCTTCGAGCGCTGCAGGCCGAACTGGTTGCACTGCAAGATTGGGTGAAGGCCACTGAACAGCGAGTGATTGTGGTGTTCGAAGGCCGAGATGCAGCCGGAAAGGGCGGTTGTATCCGGGCTTTAACTGAGCGAGTGAGTCCGCGTGTGTTTAGAGTGGTGGCTCTTCCAAAACCATCGGATCGCGAGAAGAGCCAGATTTACATGCAGCGTTATATCAACCACTTTCCTGCTGCCGGCGAAATCGTGGTATTTGATCGAAGTTGGTATAACCGAGCTGGCGTAGAGCGGGTTATGGGTTTTTGTACTGAGCAGCAGTCCCAGCGTTTTTTAAAGGACTGCCCGAACTTTGAAAAAAGCATGATTGTAGAAAGCGGCGTGATCTTTCTGAAGTACTGGCTAGAGGTAAGTCCAGAAAAGCAAGAGCGGCGGTTTGAGGATCGTATCCATGATCCGGTTAAGCAGTGGAAGCTCTCGCCTATGGATTTGCCGTCGCGGGAGCGTTGGTATGAATATTCTCGTGCTCGTGATGAGATGCTTGAAGCAACAGACACTGAGTATGCGCCTTGGTATATCGTGAACGCCGATGATAAACGCCGGGCTCGGCTAAATCTGATCCGCCACCTTCTGGATCAAATTCCCTATGAATCGGCAGACCATCCAATTATTGATCTGCCGCCTCGAGACAAGAAAGGGGCCTACGATGATGCTGCCAGCATCACGGACCGACGCTGGGTAAAAGATAGCTACGACTAGTTCAGTGTAATTTGGATATTGGTGTCACCTTCGATGATGAACATCGCTTCTTCGAACTCGGGCTCGCCCAGAACCTGAGGATTGTTACTGAAACCATAGCCCTCGCTGGGAATGCCCAGCATATTGCTATCGAGTTGTCCGTCATTATCTTCGTCGTGATAGAGCTTCACGGCGTAGCGGCCAGCTGGCAGGTTTGGAAATATGAGTCTTACCGTGGGGCCCGATACGCTGTCCTTGCCAACACTGATGGCTTTTGAGCTGTCTTCCCAGGCTTCAGCGGAGTCAAATATCGCCACCATCATTGTGCCGCCAAGACGTTCTATACCAACCACATCCACGATGAGTTGCTCTGCGCTGCTGTGCGTTGCCAAGAGTGTGCCCACGACAAATGCGGCGCCGGTTAGCAGGTTCAGTGGGTTTGAGAGCGACATGCCTTTGCCTCTTTTGCAGATGCCATACACCAAGGGTAGTACGGCTCGAGCGTTGATGCACCCCTAATACAGGCGCCCAGGAGGTTTTCGGCACAGAACGTACATTCATAGGAGCAAATGAATGCTTCATCAGTAAAACGCAGTTTGGCCTTGGAGCGATCACAGGGTTTTTTCATTTTCAACATGGTCGCTTCGCCTATACTTAGGAAAACTTTTTATGGAGAGACCGGCACTTGTTATATCGATCGAAAGTTACGTTTACCGCCGGATTTACCGGACTAGCCATTGTCCTGTGCCTTGGCGCCGCCACAGCGGCGCGAGCCGACTCGCTTTACGTGGGCGCAGGAGCGTACTTTACCGATGTCGAAATCACCGTCGGTGGTGAAGATGACATTACTCCGGCCGGCTTTATTGGTTACCAGTTTCTCGATAGTAATGTGTTGATGCTGTCTGCGGAGGTGGGCTACTACGACCTGGGGTCGTGGTCGGGAGATCTTGACGAAGTGAGTTACTCCGTGGACGCCAGTGCCCTGACTTTTGCGGGAGTAGCCTATGTTCCCGTAGGACCGTTCTTCGAGATCTACGCAAAAGCCGGCTTAGCGGCTGTTGAAGTGGAGACAAGGTTTGCTGATATGCCCCGGACTGATGACGATACCGAGACCTTCATCGGCGCAGGTGTGGCCCTGGATTTTTTCGACACCATTGATATTTATGCTGAGTATTTGCAATTTGATAATCAGATTGATTCCCAGATGGTTGGAGTGGGCATCCGTTTCGACTTTTTCTGAATTGCGTTTTACTGAAATGATCGGTTTGGCCAGGGCTGTCTAATGGGACTTATTGAGTTGCGCTCGGTAAGCAAATGCTTCGCTAAAGAAACGGTGCTCCACGACATCAGCCTTGAATTCGCAAAGGGATGTGTGACGGCTGTCGTTGGCGCCAGCGGCTGCGGTAAGTCTACGATCCTCAAGTTATGCAATGGTTTGCTGAAACCCGATGGCGGCGAAGTGCGTGCCTTCGGTGAGCCTCTGGATTATCAGCACATAGCGCAAATTCGTCAGCGCATGGGTTACGCCGTTCAGGGAACGGGGCTGTTTCCTCACCTGAGCGCTGCGGACAATATTTCTATTGGCGCACAGGTCGCCGGCTGGCCGAAGCAAAGGCGGAAAGACCGCATGGGTGAGTTACTTTCGCTCATGCACCTTGATGAAGCGCTCTTGCAGCGGTATCCCCATGAGCTCAGTGGTGGCCAGCAACAGCGAGTGGGCCTATGCAGGGCGATGATGCTGCGCCCGCAGGTGTTATTGCTTGATGAACCCTTCGCGGCTATCGATCCCATCACCCGGTTTGATATTCACCAGCAGTTACTGCAACTTCTTGCGGCCGAGCCTGTCACTGTTGTGCTGGTGACGCACGACATGCGCGAGGCGATGTTGCTGGCCCAGCAGATCGTGGTAATGGATAAGGGCGTAGTCCGGGTGAACGAGTCCACCGCAAAGCTGCATGCCCAGCAACCAGATCTGGAGCCCGAGGCCTTACTGCAGTCCCTAATGTCTAAGGCAACGCGGTGAGGCGACTGATCCGAAGCATGGTGCTTTTCATCGCTTTGTCAGCGATGCCCACGCTCGCGCAGCAGCCCATTGTTGTGGGTTCCAAGACCTTTAGTGAAAGCCACGTGCTAGCCGAGATCGCGGCACAGTATCTGGAAGCAAAGGGCCAAATTGTTGAGCGCAGAATGGGGCTTGGAGGCACACTCATTAGCTATGAGGCGCTTGTTCAAGGAGAGCTGGATATCTATCCCGAGTACACGGGCACACTGACGGGTGCCGTGTTCGACGATCCGACCATGGACGCGGCGGGCTTATCAGCAGCGCTGGCCAAGGATGATCTAGAGTTTTATCTGCGGCTCGGTTTTGACAATAGTTATGCCATTGCAATGCCCGAGGACCTTGCGGCGTCCCGGGGTATTACTCAGATATCTGATTTGGCAGAACACCCGGAACTTGTTGTGGGTTTTTCTCATGAGTTTCTTAATCGAGGTGATGGCTGGCCGGAGCTACAGCGCCGCTACGGACTCTCTTTGCGGCCCAAAGGTATTGAGCACGCTCTGGCTTATCGAGCGTTGGACGCAGGGCAACTGGATGTTGCCGATGCCTATACGACCGATGGCGATTTAGATCTCTATGGTCTTCGTTTGCTTGATGATGATCTCGAGTTTTTTCCTACCTATGACGCTGGCTATCTGATCCGACAAGACCTGCCATCCAATGTAAGAAACACTCTGAGTGAACTGGAGGGGGTCATTGATGAGCCGAAGATGCGCTCCCTCAACCGACGGGTGGCGACCGATGGTTTGTCGCCCGCGCTGGTGGCCTTCGAGTTTCTTCGTGATGAGGGTTTGGTCAACGACGCTTTGGAGCCCGCGGGCAGCGAGAGTCGTATTGTTTACAACACTTCCGTGCACCTTAAGCTGACAGCCATTGCCGTGGGCTTGGGGTGTTTCGTGGCGATACCCCTGGCATTGCTCGTATCACGATTGCCTCGCGTTGCTGGTGCCTTGCAGTATCTGGCGAGCTTGTTTCAGACCATACCGGCGTTGGCGCTACTTGCATTGCTTATTCCGGTGCTGGGTTTGGGTCAGACCACGGCAATCTTTGCGCTCTTTCTGTATTCGCTGCTGCCCATAGTGCGCAACACTCTGGCAGGACTTGCAGGCGTAGACCCGCTGCTTAAGGAGGTTGCACGGAGTCTGGGTCTGACAGCCACCCAGCAAATACTGAGGATCGAATTGCCGCTGGCTACACCGATGATTATTGCGGGCATCAAGACGGCGGCCATTATCAGCATTGGCACCGCCACGCTGGCCGCTTTTGTAGGAGCCGGCGGGCTTGGAGAGCCAATTATCACCGGGCTGAGCCTCAATAATCACCGGCTGATTCTGGAGGGTGCCGTGCCTGCGGCTTGTCTTGCCATAGCCACAGAGCTGGCTTTTAGCCTGCTGGAGCGTCGGTTTGTACCGGCGCATTTGCGGATTCGCTAGCGCCTTATGTTCTGAGCGGCAAAAGCTGTTAGGATTTTTACTCTGCCTTTGTGTTGCAGTTCGCGAATGAGCCTTAGCAAATAAAATTTGTCCACGAGAAGAAAGTAGGTTTATCGATCCAGAACTCGCAAGCTCCATCTTCTATGCATTCGCTGGCGGCGGAGGCTCTCTCCGTGATGCAATTCGAGGTAACCCCTGTCAGGTGAGCTTGCTTGGCGAAGCTCCCCGTAAGTCACCAAGCCCTGATTTATATACGCAGTGTCTTAGCTGGCCTATTGATGATGATGTTTGCGCGGTGCGCTGCTGGTCGCCCGCAGATACGCAGATAAAGTTGTGCGGTCACGGTTTACTGTGCTGTGGAGCGGCCTGGAGTGCCGCGGATCGGGCAGTAGGTCAGCTTGAAATGAACGGCCTGCGAGCCGCCTTTCATGCCGAAGGCGACAGGTTCTGGATCGGCCTTCCCTCCATTAGCTGTGTAGCCTGCCGTGTACCTCATTGGATTGGTGAGTTTTTCCCTGTACTGCCCTGGCGGGCCGCCGAGGCGGGCGATGAGAACGGTTACTTGGTGTTGGAGTGGCCCCAAGGCTTTGATTTACGCGCGCTTCCCATACCAGCCTATGCCTTACGTCGCCGAAGTAACCGTGCGCTCATAGTGACCTCGCGTGGGTCGCGGTCTTCGCCTGTTGACGTACAGCTACGTTATTTTGCGCCACAGCACGGCGTCCCTGAGGACACGGCGACGGGCTCGGCGATGCGCGTTCTTGCGACCTATTGGATGAACCGTGATCTCGATGAGCAGCTTACTGCGCAACAGTGCTCCCGCTACGGCGGAGAGTTACGCAGTCGTGTTGACGGTGAACTCACCTGGGTAGGTGGAAGAGTTCTAAATGCTAGTGGGGCACCTGCAAATGTCAGTTGAAGCCCTTCGTGACAGCTTTGTTGCTACTCGCAGGCAGTTTCTGACGATTTGTGAGCCTCTGGAGGTCGAAGACTATGGACTTCAGGCGGCTGAGTTTGCCAGTCCCCCAAAGTGGCACCTCGCGCATACCACTTGGTTCTTTGAGACCTTTTTGCTTAAGCAATTTCTGGGTGACTATGAACCTGTAGACCCTATGTATGAAGTGCTGTTTAACTCCTACTACAACGGTATTGGGGCGCAGCACCCCCGTGCACAGCGGGGTTTGTTGTCGAGGCCCTTGCTCAGCGAAGTCCTCAGCTATCGAGAACACGTCGATAAAGCCATGTTGTTACTGCTTGCTACGGCATCCGTGCACGAGGAATGCGAAACGATACTCTCCAGAACAGTATTGGGCATTGAGCACGAACGTCAGCATCAGGAGTTGTTTTTTACTGATGTTAAATATTCTCTGGGTGCCAATCCGCTGTATCCGACTTATCGTTCTGAGGTCTGCACAGCCAACGAAGCGCCCGGACCCCTGCAATGGACGAAGTTTGAAGGCGGATTGATAGAGATTGGCCACAACGGCAAAGGTTTTTGTTTTGACAACGAGCAGCCTCGCCATCGGGTTTATATTGAGCCCTTCGAAATCGCCAACAGATTAGTGACTAACGGCGATTATCAGGATTTTATTGATGATGGCGGCTATGAGCGCCCTGAGTTTTGGTTGGCTGATGGCTGGGCCACGGCGCAGCGTGAGCATTGGACGGCTCCCTTACATTGGCATGAGCGAGAAGGGGAGTCTGTAGAATTTACGCTGGGCGGATTAAAGACTCGCTCCAGAGCAACCCCCTTATGCCATGTAAGTGGTTACGAGGCCGACGCCTATGCGCGTTGGGCTGGCGCACGTTTACCCACCGAAGCGCAGTGGGAGCATATGGCGGAGCAGACTAAAGGTAGTACAGCGCCGCGTGACATCAATGACGCCCATTTATTGCATTGCCATCCTGAGTCTGCAAAGGGCGGCGGCCTGGAGCAACTCTACGGCGCCTGCTGGCAGTGGACGCAAACTGCTTACAGCCCTTATCCCGGCTTTGCGCCTTCGACGGGAGCGATTGGCGAGTACAACGGCAAGTTTATGAGTAATCAGTGGGTGCTTCGCGGTGGCTCCTGCGTAACACCGTCGAGTCAGGCTCGACCTGGCTACCGAAATTTTTTCTATCCGCAGGATCGCTGGCAGTTTAGCGGCATACGTCTTGCGCGATAGATGCATTGAATAGAGGTTTTTCCACAGCTATGAATAAGTCCTTGGGCAATGTCAGTCGCGTCAGCTTTCGGGATGAGCACCCGGATCTGGGCGATGGTCGCGCGGAGATTCTTGCGGGGCTCCAGTTGCCGCAAAAAAGCGTTAATCCCAAGTGGTTCTACGATCAGCGGGGCTCTGAGCTCTTTGATCAGATTACGCGTTTGCCGGAGTACTACCCGACACGCACCGAGAGCATGATTCTTAACGACAACCGCGCGTCGATTGCGGCTAACTGTGGTGACAACAGTGTGTTTATCGAGCCCGGTAGTGGCTCCAGCGAGAAAGTGCGGATTTTGCTCGAGGCAGTGCGCCCCGCGGTTTACGTGCCCGTTGATATATCGGCGGATTTTCTTCATGAGTCGGCCAAGACGCTAGGGGATGAGTACCCCTGGCTGGACATCTTTGCGGTTTGCGCCGATTTCAATGCAGGTTGGGAGTTCTTGAGTGAACTGCCCTCGGCTCGGCGCGTGGTGTTCTACCCCGGGTCCACCATCGGCAATCTTGATCCGTCACTGGCGCAGGCGTTTCTGCGTACTATCGCATCGCTGGTAGGCAAAGATGGTGGTGTTCTAATTGGCGTTGACACCCATAAGTCGACGGAACGTCTGGAAGCTGCCTACAACGATGATGCCGGTGTCACAGCCCAGTTTAATTTGAACGTCTTACGACGTATGAATGCTTTACTCGATGCTGATTTTGATGAGGCCGCCTTTAGACACCGTGCTTTTTATAACGAAGATTTGCGGCGTATCGAAATGCATCTGGTGAGTGAGTTAAACCAACAGGTGGAGTGTGCTGGGACGATCGTTGATTTTAAAGCGGGGGAGACGATCCACACGGAGTGTTCCTACAAGTACGGTCTTGAGGATTTTGCTTCGCTGGCTACTTCCGCCGGGCTGGAAATCATAGAGACCTGGCAGGATGAGGAAGGTCTTTTCGGGGTGCATTATTTGCGCAGTACCGCATGATTGCTGCTGTCAGCGCTCGCTACCAATGACCGGTTCCCGGCTCGCCTTTAAAAGGGCCTGCCAGGCGGTCGGTAATCCAGCCTCCGTAAAACTCGCCAGCCTGAGGTCGTACGCGCTCGGAGTTTACCCAACACTCAATGCGCGCCGGATAAAAAGAGGCGTGCCTGTCAATGGCGGCAAAGCTTGCAGAGGGGTTAGCGTAGAGCCAGGCTACGGCGAGCCCCTGCGGATCATCAGCTAGCGCAAAGTAACTAGCCTCGCCCTTCCACTCGCAAAAGCTGCGACTGGCAATTTTACGAAGCCGATGCCAATCGATATCGCCCTCTGGAATGTAATAGGTCGGTGGACTGGCTGTCTCCAGTACTCGAAGCGCGGCGTGCGTGCTCGCGATGGGACGATCCACCGAACCCACCACTACAAGCTCTTCTGTTGGCACCAGTTTTGGCGGACGCGGATAATCCCATACCGATTCCTGGTCGGGACCGGGAGGGATCGCAAAGTCGGGGCGTTGTTTGCCGGTATGTTTCCACATAAACTCAGTTTAGTGGGATTCTCGCCGCGCTGCGATGTGCTGCCGCTATTTGCTTCTCAAATGCGAGGGATCGACCTTATGCAAGGTAGTACATCAGTTAGAGATCGATTTTTCTTTTACTACGCGCTTGTCCTTCTGGCGATCGTGCTGGGAGGATTTGCACCCTCGTTTTTTGCGCGATTTGCTTTTGCTCAAGAGAGTATGCCTTTTTATCTGCACCTGCATGGTGCCGTGCTAACCGGTTGGTTTGTATTGTTAGTGACACAGGCTTTGTTGGTTCGCAATGCGAATACTGCACTGCATCGGCAGTTAGGCCGGTTTTTTGTCGCCTACGGCGTAGTGGTTGTGGTTGGCGGATTAATGGCGACGCTTAACTTTGTGCCGCGGGAGCTGGGCCATGGCACTACCTTTGATATGGACATGGCAGAAGTCAATCCTCAGCAGGCTGTGGGCATACCGTTCTTAAGTTTTGCCACGACCGTCGTTTGGATAAATATCGGCTCCGTTGTGGGTTTTGCGCTGCTTTTAGCCTTGGCCGTTTTCTCTCGAAAGAAGGCCGATGCCCATAAGCGCTTTATGTTGTTTGCTTCGGCATCGATTATCTCCCCTGCCTTGGCACGTATCTCTCGTATGGTTTTTGACACGGAGCAGGGGCCAATGATCCCTCTGGGGCTGTTACTGTTGATGTTGGCAATAGTGATCCATGATTACTGGCAGCAGAAAAAGCCACATCGAGCCACATTGGTTTCTATAGGGATAGTCGTTGCACTCCATGCTATCGCTGGAGTGATCGCAATTAGCCCCTTGGGTCGGGCCTTTGTAAAAAGCCTGGCATGAGGGTCTAAGCTGAAGCTTGGGATTGCTGTGTGAAGGCGACGGGAAACGTTGGTAGCTTCAGCATTGCAGCCGCTTCTGTGGGCGAAGCAATAGGGCGGTCGTAGCGCGCCGCGATGTCGGTCACTTCGCTCACTAGCTCTACATTTGTCGGTGTGCGATCTCCGGCATAGGGTTCCAGACCGACCTGCACGTGCCCACCCCGCTGTATCGCCGCTTCGGCCAGACCGCAGCCTACGCAATCAGCACCAAAGCTTGAGACCAGCCACGGTACATCCCAGTCTCCGAGCATGCCCAGGTATGCATCCAGACTGGTTGCGGTGGGCGGCATGCCGAAGGGAAGTTCCTCCGACGCAAAATACAGTTTGATCATGCTTCCCGGTGGAAGTTTGTCCGCGCGGTGGTATGCAAGAACAAACTTGAGAAAGCTGGGCTCGAAGATGGAGATGCTCAGACCAATGTTGTGTCGCCGGCAGGCCTCCACGTAGTAGCGAGAGTCCGTCATGTCATTGCGATAAAGATATTCACTGGGCGCAAAGAGCCCGTCCTCATCCAGCAGTGACAAATTGAAAGTGCCGGGATCCACGAGACCTTGAGCCAGCAAGCCCTCGCGTGCCATCTCTTCGACATGCTTGTAGCGCGTTTGCACGCCAACGCCTTCCTGGCCCACGGGCATGGTCGGCGTCAGAATTGCGTCGGGACGAATTTTTAGCAGCCGACGCCAGGGTCGTGCGTAGCGCTCCGTGTCCAGTTCGCCGCAGCCACCAATAATGGGTTCGTCGGTATGGTTGTGGATCAGTGCTGCGCCAGCCTCCATGCACGCCACCGCGTCGGCGACTATCTCGTCATCACTGTAGGGCACGTTAGGGTTTAGCGCCTTGCTGGCTGCCCCATTGAGTGAGGCTTCAATAATCAGCGGTTTACCCGCAACAGGCTGGAATGACATAGGTTTTCCGTGTCTTGGTTAGGCGGCCTGTGCTTCTCGGGCATTGCGTTTCGCCGCAATTTTCAGGCGTAGCTTTTTAAACCATGATAGTAGATCTATAAAAAGCACGCCTTCCAGATGGTCCAGTTCATGTTGCACGCAGACCGCATGCATGCCGTCGACATCGAGCTCAAAACTTTCGCCATCAAGGTTTTGCGCGCGAACTTTTAAACGCGTTGCTCGAACAACGTTGCCCTCGATGCCAGGCACCGACAGGCAGCTTTCTTCCACAAATCTTGGTGTAGATTTTGAAATGACCTCGGGGTTGATGTACAGCTGGGCGCCGTAGTCGTCGTCAGGCACATTGACCAAAATAATGCGTTTTGAGATGCCGGCCTGGGGTGCGGACAGGCCAATGCCGCCAGTCTCGCCAAGGGTGTCGAATAGATCACCGACCTGCCCCTGAAGTGCTTCATCGAACACGGTAACGGGCGCGGACTGTTCCCGCAGCCGTTCATCCGGCATTTCGATAATGTCGAGTATGGCCATCTAAAGGGCAGGCCCGGTTGCGATGCTGCCAGCGTCCGTAGCGGGACGTGTACGAAGCAGCGGCGCAATCAGTATCAGAGTGCCGAGCAGCAGTGCTATTTCTATGGCATAAACCGTCATATAGCCGCTGGCGCTGGCGCTGGCGCTGGCACTGGTGGAGGCTCCGGTCAATGATGAGGCTTCCAGCGCGTTAACCAGATCGCGGATGATGCCCGACAGCGCTACGCCAATGCCCGCAGCCGTTGCCTGCACGGCACCCCAGGCGCCCAGAGCAAGCCCGGCTTGTTCCCGGGGCGCGCGGTTCATGGTTGATGTCAGCGTGCCATGTCCAAAGAGCGCGCCGCCAAAACCTATCAGGAAGTTGCCCGCCACAAACAGCCAGGGGTTGAGCAGCGGTGCCGCAGTAATCACCAGGGCAAAGGCGGGTAAACCGATGAACGCGCCGATGCGTGTGGCGACATAAGGGTCCATGCCTTCGCTAATAGCTTTGGATGCTGCGCCGAAACCAGTAAGGCCGCCCACAGCAAAGAGAGCGGTCAGCAGTGTGGTAGAGCTGACAGAAAGATTGAGCACGTGGCCGCCAAAAGGCTCGAGTAAAATATCGGCCATACCAAAGGCCATGGTGCCCATGCCGACAATAGCTAGGCGACGAACAGTGTGTTCACCCTCACAGAATTTCTGCCAGGCGTCTTTGAAGCTGGGGTCTGGTGCAACGCTGACTTCGCCCCGCTGGGGTCGGCGAACTTCTTGTTTCCAGACGGCGGTAACGTTGAGTACCAGAGTTAGCAAGGCGGTCATCTGGATAACCTGTACCAAACGGCCAGGGCTGAAGTCCATGAGTACGGTGCCAAAAATGAGTGCGCTGACCATCATGCCGACCAGCAGCATTACGTACATAAGTCCCACGACCCGAGGGTGGGACTCCTGGGGTGCCAGGTCGGTTGCCAGCGCGAGCCCGGCGGTCTGTACCGTATGGATTCCAGCTCCGACCAGTAAAAATGATGCTGCGGCGGTAATTTGACCAACCCAGGGCGAGACATTGCCAGACATCCCTTCACCGGCAAGGACCAGCAGCGCAAAAGGCATGATAGAAAATCCGCCAAACTGTGCGAGAGAGCCCTTCCAGACGAAGGGTACACGCCGCCAGCCCAGCGCACTTTGGTGATTATCTGAGCGAAAACCTATCAGTGCGCGCAGGGGTGCAAAAATGAGAGGCATGGCCAGCATGACACCTACGATGGACGCAGGAACGTTCAGCTCCACGATCATCACACGATTGAGCGTGCCCACCAGAAGCACCATAGCCATGCCGACGGAGACTTGAAACAGCGAGAGACGTAATAAGCGGCGCAGCGGAAGATCAGGCGTCGCCACGTCCGCGAAAGGCATGCAATGGGGCCCCAGAGAGGACCACATAGAAATGAGTTTGCGGTTGAGACGATTCACCGGCACTCAATCCTCAGAAATAAATCGGGGCGACCTAAGCCGCCCCAGAAGGTTTTACTACAACCGCCGGAGCGATCTTAGCCGCCCCAGAAGGCTGCGAACCAGGTAGTGTTGTTCAGAATGGCAAAGTGCACAGTCAGTGCAATTACGGCCACGCCGCCCAGCATCAATGGGATTCCAACAGTAGGATTCACCACGGTCCAAAGTTTTCCGTTATTCATGGTTTACTCCTTAGCCCAACCAGGGGGTTAGTGTGTACGCCAAGGCGTGCGCCACGAGTGCGATTACAAAGAACACACGCGTACCATCGATGATGTACTTGTGTACTTCCTCAGATTCCCTAATGGTCAAGCCGGTCGGGAAGACCTTTTCTCCATTTTCCACTTTAGCTACTCCGTTACCTATCACAGTGATGGCGGAAACAGCTGCGGATAAGGCAACTTTTCCCGTACAGATCAGACTAGGAAGTCGCACAGATATTGTCAAGGTTATTTGGCACCAATAAGTGTAAACAAAAGTTTACACATTGGCAATAGGCGGTGCCGCCTTTTTTATCTCGTAGGCGTTTTTTGCGATTCGACCCCGCTGAGCCTCTGATTCGGCGAGACAGACGTCGAACGCCGGGAACGACGATCCGCGTAAATGCGCGATGAAGCAAAAAAAAACCGCGCCCCAAACGGGACGCGGCCTAAATGGTCTAGCTTGCCTGGTTTAACTGAGGTAATGCTCGCGCTTGGATAACAGAGGAAGTCCCAGCATTGACGAAAACGGTGTACCGCTCTTGCTCTTAAGCGATATGCCAAAGGAAGACGCTTTGCCCTCCAGGCGTTCGCTTTTGACAGGGAGTCCAAGCATGGATGAGAGCGGCGTGTCGTTGCTGCTCTTGATCTTCCAGCCTACCAACGACGAAAAGGTGAAATCGGGAGCCAGCGGCTTGAACCACTGTGAAAAATGACTCAGACCGTCCTGCTGGGTATCAAAGCCGAAGGCTTCTGACATTGTGCCATTGACCAGCACGGGGAGACCGAGCATGTTCGACAGGGGAGTCGCTTGCTCGCTCAGCGGAACAAATGGCTCTGGCGCTGGTACATGTGAGTCTGAAAGAGGCTTGTACTCGTCCAAAGTTACTTCGACCATGCGTGAGGCGATAAAGGGAGGTGTCACGGCTACCAGCGCTCGACCTTCGGTCAGTCGCTGCATGTAAAAATCCGCGTGCTGACCGAGCATGCTACCGATACGTACGGCTTTGTTGACCATGTCTGTGGGGTTAGCAGTCTCAGTTACGTCGCCTTCATGCTGAATGGGAGCCTTAGGGCCCTCCATCAACGCAATATCGTCACTGCTATAACCAAGTTCTACCAGAGCATTTACCGCGGCACGTGCTCGACCTTCATCATCATATAAACGCGCTATCACCAACATGAGTTGACTCCTTATTTTCAACTTTTCTTGTCTTTCTCACCAAACATACGCCGACTTTTAAATATTGGACCGAAGTTAGACAAAATAAATTTTTTGTCAAAAAAATGTCAGCTAGCCAAGTCAGGAAGCAGAGCCATCGCATTATCCCGAAGGATCGCACTTCGGATCGCCATTCGCTGCGGGCTGTCTGTGCAGATCAGAACTTTAGCCAGCGTTGCGCCTAGGTGATACCAGGGCCAGTCCGTACCAAATAGCAGCCGCTCGCCGCCGGTCCGGGCGATGATGGTGTCCAGGCTCGTGACTCCCTGGCCATGGATTCCCAGCCAGGCATTTTGATGTGCAAGCGCCAATTCCAGCATTCCGGCACTGTCGCGGGCACCCGCGTGGCCCAAAATGACCTGCAGCCTAGGGAAGTCCCGCAGGACTTTTGCGTAATGCCTGGGTACGGCGTATCGCTGACTCGACTCTGGTTCAATGCCCGCGCGACCGCCGTGGAAGAAGATCACCATTCCCAGTCGCTGTGCCTCTTCATACAAAGGCATCATGCTTGGGTCGTCGGGGTAGAAGCGCTGCACGGTTGGATGCAGTTTGACGACGCGAGCGCCGGTTGCTGCGTATTGATGCAGCTGCTCTACGCGATCAGGGTCTTGTGGGTGCACTGAGCAGCCCGCCATCAAGCGGTCACTTATGTCAGCGCTAGAGATCGCCGCTCGCCATTGCTCGGTGAGATCATCACCAAAAGGCAGGCCCAGTTTTATGGGCAGAACAAGGGAGTGTTGTACTCGCATGCAGTCCATTTCGGCGATGAGATTGGGGATCGTGTGGCTGCGAATGACCTCGTTTCCCCATAAGCCCTGCGTAGTGAGTACTCTTTCGTTCTTGCTCAGTGCCTCTGGAGAAAAATTCCCGTTGATATAGATATCCAGGTCCAGCTCGCTCGGCGGGGCGGTTCCATCACAGTCCAGCAGGTGTCGAACCCGGGGTGTCGAGGCCTGTAGGTCCAGCTCCGGTTTAAAGAGTATCGACATGCCCAGGTGGGCGTGGACATCAACAATTCCCGGAAGGCTGTCATCAACACAGATTAGGTTGCCGGCATCATTGAGCTCGAACCACGGTAGCGAGGCCAGCCCGCGATAACCTGCGTAGCGTTGCTCACCGTAGGGCCCCTTTCCTTTTCTAACCGCCTCGTCCAGTTGCTGCTTGGCCAGTTGGTCGATATCTGCCTGGGTGTATCGCCCCGGGGCTGGCTCTTCACTGCACCCGCTTGTGCTCACCGCTGCAATACCGCCGGCGGCAATCCTCAGAACCTGCCGGCGGGATAGACCTGCGTTCACAATCAGGCTGCCGAAACGCCGGTGAGTAACTCTGATAAGGCCCAGAGTTTGCGCGCTTCCTCGGCGTCTACCGCATGAGCATCAACCCCTTGATAACGGGCGGTATCGCTACCCACTTCGGTGCTGTTGGCGATGTTGCAGTCTTCGCAGTACACACCACCGTGTCCCTCCAGGTCTGGAGCCGTGGCTGCCCAGACTGTGGTGGCAGCACCCTGTTCGGTATTTTTAAAAATTGCGTTCACCGTGCCGGCTTCATCTATCCATCCCATGGCAATCATTTCTTCTTTGGGTAGATGACGCTGCAGGGGCGTCATGATGCCTCCCGGGTGCACAGCAAAGGCGCGAACATTATCGGACCGGCCCCGCGCATCAAGCTCAACCGCAAACAGGCTGTTGGCGGTCTTAGCCTGACCATAGGCAATCCACTTGTTGTAATCGTCCTTGGTAAACATGAGGTCATCCCAACGAATCGGCGACAGCTTGTGTCCGGTAGATGACAGCGACACCACTCGGGCGCCGCCGTTTGCGGCCAGCGCCGGGTACAAAAGCAGAGTCATCGCAAAGTGCCCCAGATGATTGGTAGCAAACTGCGCCTCCCAGTCCTGAGCCAGGCGCGTTTCGGGGCAGGCCATGATCGCGGCATTGTTAATGAGAATATCAATACTTTTGCCGCCGTCTAAAAAGCGCTGGGCAAAGACCTTTACCGATGCGAGGTCACCAAGATCCAGCGCATCGACCTCAATCTTGCCAGGTAAATCCGCAAGTGCTGCTAACTCAGTAAGGGCATGCTCGGGACGTCTTGCCGGCACGAGTACCGACGCCCCCGCGGCGGCAAGCGCGCGGGCGGTCTCCAGGCCCAAGCCCGAATATCCCCCGGTAACCACAGCAAGTTTGCCGGTCAGGTCTACACCGGCGATAACCTCGCTGGCGCTGCTGTCTTTGTTGAAGGCGGACGCTATCGCTAGCTGTGGTGTGCTCATGCTTGCGGTCTCCTTAAAAGGAACTGTTGTTATTGTTGGTGCATGGTTTATGCATGGCCGCTTAGCTTAGCGCCGCGATGAGTCCCGATGCAGCGGAGGTGTCCAGATATTCACGCAGGTCCACAACCTTGCCATCGCGCACATCTGCAACAACGCATACCGCCAGATCCAGTGAGCCGCCATCGGGAAGCGTGCCACGGACCCTGTGTTCCTCAACAAACCCTGTTGCCGTTGCCGATCGTTTGGCCTCCTCATAACGAAAGTCCTGCACGACGCTATGAACCGATTTTGAGAAGGCCAGTAGCAAGTCCAGGCCCATGGGAGGGTTGCTGTTCTGCCAGGCCTGAAGGTCCGGCGAGCACAGGGCGCGAGCTCGTTCTTCGTTGCCCGTTGCGAAGGCATCAAAGAGCGCTTCGCAGATCTGCGTATTATCCATGTTCACCTCGGTTGACATGATGACTCTGGCCACCGGCGCTACTCTACAAATACCGGGTGCCGACCATCAACAGTGTAACGCCTATAACAAGCATGGAGCCTCGTCGTTTCCAGAGTGTGTCATTGGGCAACAGTCGCCTTGCTGCAAAACCAACGGCTCCGAGCATAAGCAGGAAGGCGAGCTGTGCGGCCTCTACGCCCAGATTAAAGCCCAGCAGGCCCCCGAGCAGAAAATCCGTCGGCAAACCTATGTCTCTCAATGCTGACGCAAAACCCAAACCATGAACCAGTCCAAAAAGCAGTACCAGCAGGTAGCTACTGTGCGACCGGGCTTTTCTTACAAGATTCGCTGCGGCTATCCATACGATGCTCAGCAGAATCAGGGGTTCGACTATGGATGCGGGTGCGCTAAACCATCCCAGGGCCGTCATGCCCAGGCTCAAGGAATGGGCGAGGGTAAACAGTGTGATGATGCCTACCAGTCCTGCAAACGATGCCGAGCCAAAAAAGAGGACGGCTACAAACAGCAGGTGGTCTATGCCACCAGGAAAGATGTGCCGAAAGCCTGCAAAGGACATATCCATGAAAAGAGCTTTGGATTCTGCGGATTCAATTGCTGCACTTGTAGTGGCAGCTTCCCTGGATGCTCCTGCGGTGCTTGGCGAAGCGCTAGTTAATTTAAATGCCGGGGAGTGCTGACCCGTGACCAGCCAGCGAGTCTGCTTGCGCCCACTTTTTTCTTCGATGAGCGTATTGGCGATGGGTTCTTCAAAGCGAAAGCTGTCGAGATACGTAACCTGAAGAGTGCTTGGAGTAGTCTTGGATGAGATCTTTCCGCTGAGTACCACTTCTGTGCGGGGCCAGCCCAGGGGATCGAGATAGTCTTCCTTGGGCAGCTTGGGAAATCGCAGCTCCCTGAGCGTTAGCGCAACAGGTTCGCCATCGGCAGTAAGCGCTACGGCGCCCGGAAGTGCTACGAGTGCTTTTTGCAAGTCCGGCGACCTCATGGGCTCGCTGAACTGGCTCCACTCCCAATAGGCCTCGCGACTGCCCGCGGTCGCCAGCAGGTCAAGAGCAAGCTCTACGGTGACAGCCCCGCCATCGGCAAGGCTCACCGATGATTTGGACATGTTCAGCAGATGCGCCTCAGCGCTCGCTGCCAGCAGCAGCAGCGCAAACAGCAGTCCTCGGCGCATCACCAGGCGACGGGGTGTGTCTCACCGGTCGTGATATTGACCAGACCGCCGGGGTTGCCTGCATAGGGCGCTACAAGTTGCCACTTCCAGGGTGAGGCCGTTAAGAAGGCAAAGCGCATACGCTCAGGTAATCCAGGGTTACCAATCCAGTCCATTTGATCGGCCGCGTTAAACAGAGCTTCTACCTCGGCACCCACCTCGGTAACGGATCGTTGGGAGACCAGTCCGGCGACTTCCAGTCGTACCGTGGCCACCAGCTTGCCATTGTGCACCAGCGCCCAACCGCCCTGCATGTCTGCAACCGTATTAGCGGCGAGCGCCATGGCTGCATCGTCATTACCCAATGCCCAGATGTTATGCAGGTCATGCGATTGGGAGCTTGCCAGCGCTGAGCCCGGTGACAAGGGCCCCACGTTGCGCCAGAACATGGTGGAGAGCGCCGCGTCACCATGGTATCGATCAATCATGGCCACTTTACTAATGCCCCGCGATGGATCCGCTCGCAGTTCACCGTCGATAACCGCCAGCGTGTCCTTAGGGAGCTCGGGCTTGAAGTAAAAAGGTTCGAGTACCGCGATATCCATGCTCTGTCGATTCTTCGCAGCGGTCATAGCAAAGTCATCTGCTGTGAGCTTGCGGCCCACGTTCATGGTGTTGGTGGCCCAGGCGGGGTATTCGATTTTGGGGACAGCTAACAGGTACTTGCCGTTTTTCGCAGCGAGCTGTCCGCTGGCATACACCGACTCTACGGCAACGGTGTCCGGGTCCGTCAGCAGAACAATATCGGCAAAGCGTCCAGGAGCGATGCTCCCTACAAGATGATCAATATTGAAATGCCGCGCGGTGTTATAGCTGCCTAATTGGTAGGCGATGGTGGTGGGTACACCGGCCTTGATGGCGCTGCGGATGTTGTAGTCCATGGAGCCGAGCTGCGTGGTGGTGTGCACATCGCGATCGTCGGTGGTGACCGAGATATTGCTCCAGTCGCTAAGGCCTTCTTTTATAAGGTGCGGGAAGAGGTCTCGCATAGCGCGGACTTTGACTTCCAAAAACACGCCGCGACGAAGTTTTTCCAGCCCTTCTTCGGGCAGGCGTACCTCATGATCCGAAGACAATCCTGCTGCGGCAAAAGCATTGATTTCGGCCGCAGTCACAAGCCCCGCACCGTGGCCTTCGATCACGCCACGGTTTTGGCGCGTGGCCTGCATCATGCCCCAGATACGTTTGTGGCCTGGAGCGTCCAGCTCGCTGACGGCGGTCCAGTCCATAACCTCTCCAAGGCCCACAACTCGCAGGTCGCGCTGCATAAAGGCCGCCATTTCGTCATGGCCGTAGTAGCCGCCGCCGGATTCGTACACCGTCGGTGGCGTAGCTGAGCCAACCGCCGGAAAGATTTTAAGCGGGCTCCCTGCGTCTTCGGCGTATAGCCAGAAGTCCACGTTGTTGTTACCCACCACGTTAGAGATCTCGTGGGAGCCTTCTACGGTCCAGGTGCTGCCGAACGGCACGACCAGTTCCGCTTCGTATTCAGGCGTTAGATAGCTGCTCTCGATATGTTTATGAGATTCGCCAAAGCCCGGCACGGCCCAAAGGCCGCTGGCATCGCGGGTGGCCAATGTCTTGCCCGTGAAGTTGCCGCTGTTGCCCACCCAGGCAATGCGGTCGCCAGAAATTGCGATGTCCTGCGCGGACTCCCAGTTGCCTGTAAACACATTTAGCAGCGTGACGTTGCGCAGCAAAAGGTCAGCCGGGACACGGCCCAGCGACACCTGCAGTAAATGACGGCGGGTTTCGACCTCGGGGGAGAACTCGACAGGTTCTTCGCGAAATCCTGGTAGCGGTTGGGCCATAAGCTGACCGCAAGCTAACAGTAGTGTGACGAACAGAATTCGCATGGAGCTCTCCACAGTGAGGGATTCAGTGTGAGCAATGATAGCCCAGCTCTTTTGCCGTGGGTGTGCAGCACCGTGCTTGCTCTAACAAACACTCGCTAGTCTCGATTCGGCGGATACGCTATGGTTTGGTCTAATTACACAGAAGGCATTTTTCGTGAGTTTTCTCGGCGAGCTAAAACGGCGCAACGTATTCCGCGTAGCCGGTGTGTACACCGTGGTTGGCTGGCTGCTGGTGCAGGTGGCGGCAACGGTAGAAGAAGCCATCGCGCTGCCTGCGTGGTTCGACGCGGTGGTGCTGTCTTTTCTGGTGATTGTATTCCCCGTTGCGTTGATCTTTGCCTGGGCCTTTGAGCTCACCCCCGATGGCATCAAGCGCACCTCTGCGGTAGACGAGGACGAGAGTATTACTGCGCAGACCGGCTCCAAGTTGGATATCGTGCTGATCCTCTCCTTTTTGCTGTTTGCCGGGGCCATGGTGTTACCGCGCTTTTTGGGAGGGGGAGCGTCGACAACCGATATGCCGGGTTCTCCGAATGCGGAGAATGATGCAGGTTCAGATGCCATTGCTGAGCCGGTGGGTGGCAACGTCGCGTCCATTGCGGTGTTGCCTTTTGCGGACCTCTCTGCGGCCGGCGATCAGGAGTACTTCGCTGACGGTATTTCCGAAGAGTTGCTCAACGTGCTCGCCAAGGTCAAAGGCATGCAGGTAGCGGGGCGTACCTCGTCTTTTGCCTTCAAGGGTCGCAATGAAGATCTTCGAGAGATCGGCCGCGTACTGAACGTTGCTAATATTTTAGAAGGCTCGGTACGTACCGAAGGCGACAAGGTGCGCGTCACCGCTCAGCTTATTCAGGTAAGCGATGGGTTCCATCTGTGGTCTGAGACCTATGATCGTGACCTCACCAGCATTTTTGCAGTACAGGACGATATTGCTCAGCAGATTTTGACCGCCATGAAAGCGGAGCTGCAGATCGACGTTGATGACACGATCACGCCGGCTACCCGGACCGACATCAATGCTTACGGCCTGTTTCTGGAGGCGCGGGACCTGATTGCCAGTCGCGATGTGGCCAAGATGACTCGCGCTCGAGCACTGCTGGATCAGGCTATTACTATCGATCCGGCCTACGCGCCGGCCTACGCGGCCCGGGCGCAGGTACATCTACTACTAAGCGACAGACCTTCATCCTATGGTGATATTCCGCATCACGTTTCCCGGCCCAAGGCGGTGGCGGATGTGGAAAAGGCCTTGGAGCTTGATCCCGACCTAGCCCATGCCCATGCGGTACAGGGTCTTCTAAACAACGATGAGGGGCGTCCGGATGCTGCCAGAGCGAGCCTGCGACGTGCTTTGGAGCTAAACCCTAACTCATTGGATGCGCGCAATTGGTTATCGCTGGCTTTAGTGGATATCGGGGAGTTTCGCGCTGCGCTGGATCAACTCAATGCCCTTCTCGCTATTGACCCGCTGTACGGGCCTGCGGTGAATAATGGCATGCTCTATTCTGATGAAGTGGGCGACATCGAAGGTGCAAAGGATATTGCCCGTGCCTATATCAGGCGTAGCCGCAATCCCGCAACGACGGCGTTTTATACCGCGCGTATTGCAGTATTGGAGGGGCGACTTGCCGATGCAGTCGTTGCGCTGGAGAGTGTCCCGGAAAACGCTCGTACTAGCAGAGGCGCTCAGTGGCTTAGCCTTAGCTACGGTTTCCTGGGGGAGTTCGACAGGGCTGTGAATACGGTTGGTTTAAGCGGAAGTTTTCAGTTGCAAAGACAAATTGAAGTGGGGGACCCTACGGCGGCTATCGATGCTCTGCGAGCAAAACTCGCTCTGAATCCTGATATTGTCAGTTCGCAACTCTCCTATATTCAGGCGCTGTCTATCGCCGGAGAGGACGAGGCTCTTATCGCATTTTATGAGGACGTTTATGCCGGCGATCTTGAGACCTTCGAAACTCGCCTGCGTGGTGCGTCAGCCCGATCGGTAGTGCCGCCTTACCGCGAGCTCGCGCTAGCTATGCAAGCGACCGGGAATAACGGCGGCGTGCAGCGTATCTTGCAGCGTTTGAAAGAGGTCATTGACCGGTTTCGTGCGGGTGGATCGCGCTCTGGTCTACGTGATCGTGATGAGGCGCGCTACTGGGCGTTGGCGGGTGATCCCGATAAAAGCGTTGCGTTCCTCGACCAGTTTTATGAGAAACGGTTATCCCTCGGTCCTACCGATTTCCGCGACCGCGCCTTTGACTCGTTGCAGGAGCATCCGGGGTTCGTGGCTGTGCGCGAGCGGGCAAGGCAGCGTGTTAACGAACAGCGTGCCCTGATGGACTGGCCGCCGCTGGAGGTGGAAATCTTTATTAACCCGCTATTGTAAGACAGGTCTTAACTCCTCCTTTTTACAGCTACTGAGGGCGTCTTATGCGTTTTCTATCTTTCCGCTTTTCTGTCATCGCACTGTGCTTTGGCATTCTGGCTATGGCCACGCAAGCTCAGCCTGAATCTGAGCAGCGCCTGTTGACCATCGATGACCTCATGGCGATGGAGCGCGTGGGTGATCCGCAGATCAGTCCCGATGGCCGTTGGGTGGCTTACACCGTTACGCAAAAAAATCTCGAGGAAGATAAGTCCCGCACGAGGATCTGGATGATGTCTACCGATGGTGGTGAGGCAATCCCCATGACCTCGGTAGACAGTTCTGCCAGTCGGCCGCGCTGGAGTCCCGATAACAAGTATCTAAGCTTTGCCGCGTCCCGGGGCGAAGATGCCAAGACGCAGGTGTGGAGCCTTAATCGTCTGGGTGGTGACGCGATGCAGGTTACCGACGTTAAGCAGGGCGTTAGCGACTTTGCCTGGTCTCCCGACGGTAGTCGGCTACTGCTTACCATCAAGGACCCGAGCCCGGCCGAGCTGACCGAAGATAAGGACGATGACGACAAGCCCCAGCCCCATGTGATTGATCGCATCCAGTTTAAGCAGGATTATCAGGGTTATCTGGATCGTCGGCGGAAGCATCTCTACGTTTACACCCCGGGCGACGAGGCGCCAGTGCAAATCACCTTTGGCGATTACGATGACGAAGATCCCGTTTGGAGTCCCGACGGTAAGTCCGTTGCCTTTGTCAGTGACCGTTCCGAGACCCCCGATCTTTACTACGGCAGTAACATCTGGGTGGTGGCGGTGGACGAAGAGAAGCATCGCCTGCAGAAGGTGACCGCCGATAGCGGTAAGGAGCGCTCGCCTACCTGGAGTCCCGACGGTAAGTCCATTGCCTATATTAGCTCTACGGGACCCGATGTGGGCGGCTCAGCGCTGACCCCAACCCGTCGTTTGGCACTTGCCAGTCTCGACGGTGGCGAGCGTCAGATACTGACCCCTGATTTAGATCGCAATCTCTCGGATCCGCAGTTCACCGACGACGGTGGTCGCATCAGCTTTCGCTTGGAGGATGAAGGGCAGGTCCATCTCGCATCCATTGGTGTGCAGGGTGAGATGTTTCGCCGCGATCTGGAGGGCCCTGTCACCGTTCGCGATGTTGCGCGCAAGGGAGATAGGACTGTGGTGTTGGCCGAGAGCGCAGATCAGCCCTCGAACCTGTACACACTCAGCGATGGCTATCTCACCGGGCTGACCTCGGTGAATGCCGCGCTGTTGGCTGATGTTGCCCGCCCTGAGGTGGAAAAGCTTTCGTTCGCCAGTGCTGATGGCACCGAGGTAGAAGCTTTTTTTGTGAAACCTGTGGGCTATGAGGAGGGCAAACGCTACCCCACCATCCTCTGGTTGCACGGCGGGCCAGCCTCACAGTTCTCCTACAGCTACCGCGACACCGCGCAGCTGTTTGCCGCTAACGGTTATGCGGTAATCATGCCCAACCCCAGGGGTTCCGTCGGTTACGGTGAGGCCTTTGCCAAAGGCACCGTAGCGGCCTGGGGCGAAAAAGACGTAGCGGACGTGCTCGCAGCAGTCGATCACGGAATAGAGCTCGGCTTGGTCGATGGCGACCGTTTAGGTGTGGGCGGCTGGTCTTACGGCGGCATCCTAACCAACTATGTGATTACCCAGAGCACACGATTTAAAGCGGCGTCTTCGGGCGCGAGCCTGGGTCTGGTGCCTGCCAACTACGGCCACGATCACTACCAACTCATGTACGAGCTGGAGTTTGGGCTGCCCTGGGAGAATCGTGAGCGCTGGGATGCGCTGTCGCCGTTTTGGAAGGTCGAGAACATCACCACGCCCACCCAATGGATGGGCGGCGAGAAAGACTGGAACGTGCCCATCATTAACTCCGAGCAAATGTATCTGGCCATGAAGCGACTGGGCAAAGAGACGCAGCTGGTGGTTTATCCGGACGAGCATCACGGCATCCGACGTCCATCCTTTGTCCGTGATCGCTATGAGCGCTGGCTGGGCTGGTTCGATCAGCATCTGAAAACGCCTTGATGTCGGCATGTAAGATTTTTGCCCAACGTGGCTAGGTAGCTTTAGTGCGAAGTCGAGAAACAGTAATTCAACCAAGAGTTAAAAATATGAGATCGGTTTTTGTTATTGCGGCATTACTTGCCTTCGGCCACAGCGCTGCATTTGCCCAGTCATTGCCCACAGCAAGCCCAGAGCGTATGCAGTCGCGCATTGAAGCGCTGTCTACTTTTGGGGCAAACCCCGAAGGCGGTGTCAGTCGTGTAGCGTTTACGGACGAGGATCTTGCCGGACGTGAGTGGCTCAAGGCAGAGCTTCGGGGTATGGGCCTGTCGGTGAGCACCGACACGGCGGGCAACATCATTGGTCGCCGTGAAGGCTCCCAGCCGGGGTTTCCCGCCATTATGTTTGGCTCGCACATCGACTCCGTACCCGGTGGCGGCAACTACGATGGTCAGGTTGGTGTGGTTGGTGCTCTAGAAGTCATCAGTCTTTTGAATGATGCAAAGATCACCACGCGCCACCCTCTGGAATTCGTGAGCTTTACCGATGAAGAGGGTGGACTGGTGGGCAGCCGGGCCATGGTGGGCAAACTTACCCAAGCCGGCATGGATGTCGTGTCCAACAGTGGTCTGGTGACCCGCGATGGCATTGCCCGGGTTGGGGGGGATCCAAAGCGAATCGCCGAAGCGGCGCGGGACCCGGAAAGCCTGCGCGCTTTCTTTGAGCTGCACATCGAGCAAGGTGGCATTCTCGAGCAGAAGAATCTGCAGATCGGTGTGGTCGAAGGCATTGTCGGTATTCAGTGGTGGGATATCACCGTAAGCGGTGTCGCAAATCACGGCGGCACCACGCCTATGCCTCAGCGCGTAGATGCGCTTGTATCTGCATCGGAACTGGCGCTGTACATCAATCGCATTGCCAACGAACTGGAAGGTCGTCAGGTCGCGACCGTGGGTCGAATTGAGGCTTTTCCGGGAGCGCCGAATGTCGTGCCCGGGAAGGTAGTGATGAGTCTGGAGATCCGCGACCTGGACGAGAAGAAAATCTGGGAGGTGTTCAGGCTCATCGAGCTCGAGTCTCAGCGCATCGCGACTGCCCGGGGTACGCCTATTAGCTTCACTGAGCTCGACACTGCATCACCTCCCGCCCCTACTGAACCGGAGATGCGCGATATTATCGAGGCAGCGGCTCAGCGTATGGGTTACAGCTACCAGCGTATGCCGTCCGGCGCGGGTCACGATGCCCAGGACTTGGCCGTGATTACTCCCACAGGCATGATTTTTGTGCCCAGTAAGGATGGAGTGAGCCACTCGCCCTACGAGTACACCTCGCCCGAGGATATGGCCAGGGGTGCCACGGTTTTACTGCATGCAATTTTGGCTACGGATGATCAGCGTTAAAGTCGACGCTTCAAAAGTAGTGCTTAACGACTCAATGCGCTATCTTCAGCGCATTGAGTTTTTAGGTCAGTAATGTGAGCTTTCTCGGCGAACTTAAGCGTCGCAATGTCTTTCGCGTAGCAGGCGTCTATGTGGTCGTCAGCTGGGTGATCGTGCAGGTGGCCGCCACGCTGGAAGAGGCCATTTCTCTGCCAGCCTGGTTTGACGCCGTGGCGGTGTCTTTTCTTGCCATCGCCTTTCCGATTGTTGTGGTCTTTGCCTGGGCTTTTGAGCTGACCCCCGAGGGTATTCAACGCACCACCGCTGTGTCTCCTGAAGACAGTATCACCTCGCAAACCGCCTCCAAGTTAGACATGGTGTTGATTCTGGCGCTGTTGGTATTCGCCGGCGCCATGGTTCTGCCGCGTTTTCTTCCTCAGGAAACGGCGCCCAGTACAGAGTCCATGGCCAGTGATTCGTCCCGGGACGAATCCATGATCGCTGAGGCAACACCACCGGTTAAAGATGCCTCCATCGCCGTGCTGCCCTTTGCCGACCTGTCCCCCGACGGTAATCAGGAATACTTTGCAGACGGCATCTCAGAAGAACTGCTGAATGTTCTGGCACAAGTCGAGGGCATGAAGGTCGCCGGACGCACCTCATCCTTTGCTTTTAAAGGGCGTAACGAGGATCTGCGGGAGATTGGTCAGGTGCTCAATGTAGCGCATATTCTGGAAGGCTCCGTGCGCAGCCAGGGCGACAAAGTCCGCGTGACGGCGCAGCTGATTCAGGTGAGCGATGGTTTCCACTTGTGGTCGCAAACGTATGATCGCGACTTAAGCGATATTTTTGCCGTGCAGGATGATATAGCCCAGCAGATATTGGTGGCTATGACCGATGAACTAATGTCCGACGCTGCGCCGGTGATTGCCCCAGCGGCGCGTACCGATATCAGCGCCTTTAACCTGTTTTTGGAGGCCCGTGATCTCATTTTTACCCGAGATGAAAAGAGCATGCAGCGCGCGCTGGAGCTACTCAACCAGGCGATTGAAATTGACCCGACCTATGCACCAGCATACGCGTCCCGGGCCAAAGCATACACGCTGTTATCTGATCGACCTGGATCTTATGGAAGTATTCCCGCCAAACAGGCATTGGAGCAAGCCTATGCCGACGTAGATAAAGCCTTGGCTCTGGACTCAAAGCTTGCGGACGGCTATGCGGTGCAAGGTCTTATCAATGCTGACACCGGGAGGCCGGATTTTGCCGTCTCCAGTTTGCGCCGCGCATTAGAGCTTAATCCGAATTCGCTGGATGCGCGCAATTGGTTGGGTCTGGCGCTAGCGTTCAATGGTCGCTTGCGTGATGTAGCCGACCAACTCAAGACGCTGGTGGATATCGATCCGCTGTACCGTCCGGGTGTCACAAACACGATCCTTTACAACTATCGTATTGGTGACTTTGAGACCGCAAAGCGTGTCGGTGAACGTTACATCCGCGCCACGCCCGGCGAGGTCGAGAGTATACGGATTCGTTCAGGGCTTTTGCGTCTGGATAATCAGTTAGGTGAAAGCACTCTTCTGCAAGAGACTTTGGCCTTAGATAAATTCGACGCCCGAACCTCAAGTGAGCTGCGATTTAACTATTACGATCTTGGGATTGGTGCCGAGTACAAGGGGCCGCATAAGGTTCAGCCGCTCTTTGAACCTTATGCCATGTTGTCTGAAGGCGATCCGGCGGGTGCGCTGGATAAGGCTCGCAAGGCTGTGGCGGATTTTCCTGAGTACTATGCAGCACACACGGTGTACATACGCGTACTGTCTCAAACGGAGTCTGATGAAGAACTCGCTGCACATTATGCGGCAGCTTTTGACGGGAGCCTGGAGACCTATGCGACCAAGCTGCGCCCCTCTGTGAGTGTTAACCCCCCACCTTACGGACAACTTGCGGTGGCATTGCGAGCCATGGGCGATAACGCCGGCTATAACGATGCCATGCAACGTTGGCGCTTTACCATCGACATGTTTCGTGCCGGCGGCGATGTTTCTCCGGGCCGTGATCGTGATGATGCGGCTTACTGGGCCATTGCCGGTGACGATGAAAAGAGCATCGATTTTTTGGAGTCTGCTTTTAGCAAGCGACACCCGTTGCCGGTGTTCGAGTTTAGTCAAAGAGTCTTAAAATCTTTAGAGCTGCACCCGCGCTTTGCTGCGCTTCGTCGGGCGAACTTAGAGCGTGTGAACGAGGAACGCGCGATTCTGGGCTACCCGCCGCTGGATGAGAGTTATTACGGGATCGACGCGGCACCGTCAGACTGATTAGCGGTACCTCCTTTCGAAAAGTTAGCCCGCCCACGCGCAATGCGTTATGGTCTTGGGCACATTTTCGGGAGTCCTTTCGCATGAATTTATCCCTAAGAACCCTGGCCTGTGGTGCATTGCTTGGCAGCATGCTGCTGGGCTGTGGCGAGGCCTCGGTAGAAGTCGCTAAACCAGTCGCCGATACCGCTGCGCCAGGCCCCAGCTTTAACATCCGCTTTGACGAATCTTTGGCTAGCCAGGCCCAGGATGGGCGCTTGCTGCTCATGCTGTCCAATACCGATCGCGACGAACCTCGCTTTCTTGTGGACAATTCGCTGGATACCCAGCTGATCTACGGCCGCAATGTTGCCGATTGGTCTGCCGGCTCCAACATGCTTATCGATGCGGCGCATATTGGATTCCCCATTAACACGCTGGCCGACCTGCCTCCCGGGCGTTACTACGTCCAGGCACTGCTCAATCGCTACAAAGACTTTCAGTTAGCCAACGGCAAAACCGTGAGTCTCTCGCCGGATCAGGGCGAGGGCCAGCGGTGGAACCGCAAGCCGGGTAACTTTTACTCAAAACCCGTGGCGTTGGATATCACCGCAAACGGCGAGTACGAGATTGTGCTGGATCAGCAGATTGCGCCCATCGAACCTGCCAAGGACACGCAGTACATTAAACACGTTCGCATGAAGAGCGAGCTGCTGTCAGAGTTTTGGGGTGAGGACGTCTACCTCGGTGCTCATGTGCTACTGCCCAAGGACTTTGACCAGCATCCCGAAGCCCGCTACCCACTGATGGTTTTTCATGGGCATTTTCCCAGTGACTTTGGCGCTTTCAGGCCCGAGCCGCCGGACCCTGATTTGGAGCCCGTGTATAGCGAGCGCTTTAGCATGGACGGCTACAACATCATTCAACAGCAGGAAGCGCACAATAATTACCTGCGCTGGATCGCGGATGACTTTCCGCGCTTTTTGGCTATCGAGATTCAACATCCCACGCCTTACTACGATGACTCTTACGCCGTGAACTCGGCGAGTCAGGGGCCTTACGGCGATGCCATCAACTACGAGCTGATTCCCTTTATTGAGGAGCAGTTTCGCGGCCTTGGCGAGGGCTGGGCACGCTTTACCTACGGTGGATCCACCGGAGGCTGGGAAGCCATGGCCACGCAGATGTTCTACCCCGATGAGTTTAACGGGGCGTTTGTGGCCTGCCCGGATCCCATCGATTTTCGCGCCTATCTGACGATGAACATCTACGAGGATAAAAACGCCTACTACTATCCCAGTGATTTTCAGAAGATTACTCGCCCGGGACATCGGGATTATCTGGGCAACGTGCAATCCAGCATCAAGGATCAAAATGATCTTGAGCGGGTGCTGGGCGATCGCAATCGTTCCGGCCAGCAGTTTGATATCTGGGAAGCGACCTTCTCACCCATGGATGAGGACGGTTACCCGGCTGATCTATGGGATCCCGAGACTGGCGAGATCGATCCAGAGATCGCCGCCTACTGGAAGGAGAACTTTGACCTAAGCTACATCCTGCGGCGCGACTGGAAGACTCTGGGCCCCAAGCTGGTAGGTAAGCTGCACATCTATACCGGCGATATGGATAACTACTACCTGAACAACGCGGTGTACCTGGTAGAAGAGTTTCTGGAGAGCACCACCGAACCTTATTACGCAGGCGAGGTGGACTACGGCGATCGTGCGGAGCATTGCTGGAATGGGGATCAGGAGAATGGCAACCATCTGTCCCGGTTGCGCTACAACTGGATGTACGTACCCAAGATTCTAAAGAGAATTGAAGAGAGTGCTCCAGAAGGTGCTGATGTGAGCAGCTGGAGGTATTAGAGTGGCACAGGTCGTCAGACCCAAACCATGAAGCTACCGAGGCTCGAGCGCGTGGGGCAGTTGTGCGTCGCGCTCTGTTTGTGTTGTGTGATGCCATCGGCCGTGCTCGGGCAGTCGGAGCAGAGCTGCATCGATGGCGCTTGCACACTTAGCTATCCCGCAGAGTTTTTTACGCGCTATGCGCCGGTGACGGCCCTGGATATGGTGAACAATCTGCCAGGCTTTGCCTTAGATGATGGCGACAATGATACCCGGGGTTTTGGCGGTGCCGCGGGTAATATCGTGGTGAATGGTGCCCGCGTGTCGGCCAAGAGTGACACCCCCTCAGATATTCTGGGGCGGATTCCTGCAACGGATGTAGAGCGTATCGATGTCATTCGCGGCCAGGTAGCGGGTTTTGATCTTCGAGGTCAGAACGTGATCGCTAACATTATTCGCAGCGGCAATTCGGCTTCTGGCGCCTGGAGTACCGGTGCACGTACGTATCAGCCGGATGAGAATTTGTATCCCTTTGGTGAGCTCAGCTACAGCACTGACGTAGGCGCCAGCCAGGTAACCGTGGGGCTGCAGGGACGTCAGTTTCAAAGTCTTGTGGCGCGTCGGGAGCGGGTGTTGGGTCCCGATACGCTGCCATTGGAGCAGCGCTTTGAATTGTCAGACGAGGATGGTGAGGACTACAGCGCCACCGTCAACGCCAGTACCTTGCGTGGGGGCACGCGCTATTCCATCAATCTGGGCAAGAGCTACTTTATCTCCGAGGGTGGCGAGACCTCGCGCCGCTACCCGACGGATGCGCAGTCGCCCTTTGTTTTGTTTCAGGGCGACAGCGATAGATTTATTCGCGATGAATTTGGTTTTGATGTAGAGCAGGCGTTGTTTGATGGCTGGAGGGGTAAAGTCATTGCGCTCTACCGTGACGAGGACATTACGCGCATGGGTTCCCTGGTGCGAGGGCCCATCGATGAACCGGGTATCACCGAGGTGGTGACCCGGGCTAAAAGTTTCGGAGAAGAACTCATCGGTCGTGTGGAACTGGATTACACGGGAATGCTGGGGCACGCGGTAGAGATCAACTTTGAAGCCTCCAATAACAGTCTCGAGAGCGACTTTGGATTTAGTGCGCTGGAAAATGGCGGTCTCGTTCCCCAGCCGGTGCCCGGTGCAAACACCACGGTAGAAGAGGAGCGCTACGACCTGCTCGTCTCGGATTCCTTTCAACTGGGTGTGCTGTCCATTGATGCGAGTCTTAGTGCCGAGAGCTCAACCATTACGCAGGTGGGTGGGTTCAGTGAGGATCGGTCGTTCTTTTTTTGGAAGCCCAGTCTGAACCTTAGCTATTCGCCTGACAGTAAGTCGCAGTGGCGCTTTCGGGCTCTGCGCGAAGTGGGCCAGTTGGATTTTGAGGACTTTGTCAGCGGCGCGGACCTCGGTGATGGTGAGTTGGCGCTGGGCAACCCGAACCTCTCTCCCGAGACCACGATGACTCTGGATATGAGTTACGAAATTCGCGGCGAGGACTTTGGTATCGGTACCGTCACTCTGTTTCATGACTGGATCGATGATGTAAATGACCTGCTGCCCTTGTCGGGCGTGTTAGAAGTACCGGGCAATATTGGCTCGGCTACCCGCGCGGGAATTTCCGGCGAGCTCACACTGCCCTTAGACGGCATTGGCCTTTCTAATGGACGTATGGATGCTGCGGCCGAGTGGCAGACCTCTCGCGTTGACGATCCGCTCACCGGTGCGATTCGCGCTCTGTCAGAGGAGCGGCAGTGGACAGCTCGGATGTCTATCCGTCAGGATTTGCAGGCCCAGCGTCTGGCCTGGGGCGTGACCATGTTTGCCCGGGATGTGTTTCCGCTTTATGGGCTCGATGAGGTTGATATTCAGGGTCAGCGTGCAGACATGGACATCTTTATCGAAACGCGGGCCATTGCGGGGCTGCGGATAAGGCTGTCGGTAGAGGATGTCTTTCGAGACGGTGAGAGTCGTGATCGCCGCGTTTTTTCGGGTGATCGCAGTGTGTCTCCCGTTGCGTTCAGAGAAGTACGGGAGCAAAGCCAGGCGCGAATTATTTCTCTGCAGGTCAGCGGAGATTTTTGACATACCGCTGTGGCTTGTTGGCGTCAGCGACTGTGATTTTGAGTACCTAAAAGAGAGTGACGATGATGAAACGATGCTTATTAGCAGCAGCTTTTATAGCTCTGGTCGCCGCGCACGGCGCTATGGCTGGCCCGGAGGACTTTCATCCCGACGGCCTGATCAAGGGTTATGGCAAGTTCGCGGATGTGCCGGCGGCCAAGCCGCTTCCGGCTGATACCCGCTTTAAGGTTGCCATGGATGTGGTTGACGGCGGTGTCACCGGTGAGGTCAACAGTATATTTGCTATCGCGGCAGGGTTTATTAACCTTCAACATGCCAACGGTATACCCCCGGAGCAGGTCGATATTGCTTTGGTGGTTCACGGCCCGGCGCACCGTGATCTGCTGAACGACAAAGCCTATGGTGGTGACAATCCTAACGCTGAGTTGCTGGAGATACTTCAGGCGTACAACGTAAAGGTGCTCTACTGCGGTCAGAACGCAGTCAAGAACGATGTCGCGGCGAAGGATCTCCTCCCCGGCGTCGAGATGACGCATTCGGCCACAACCACGCACGTGCTTTTGCAACAGCAAGGGTATTCCCTGCGCCCGTAGCCCGAGTTTTGAGTCACTGATGAGAGGTAGTGCTCGATGATATCGCCAGACGAATGGTTAGCCCGGGGTCAGCAGCGTGAGCTGCTGGGTCACAATATTTTTTATATCGACGAAGCGGCAAAAGATGAGGCTCGGGGAACGATTCTGTTGATCCACGGATTCCCCACGTCCAGTTGGGACTGGTGGAAGATCTGGCCGCAGCTCAACAGGCACTACCGCCTTGTAGCCATGGATCTGCTGGGTTTTGGTTTTAGCGCAAAGCCTTCTCCGCACGATTACCGAATTATGGAGCAGGCCGACCTGTGTGAGGCGTTAGCCGACAGTCTTGCTCTGGGTGAGTTTCACGTGCTGGCTCATGACTACGGTGACACGGTGGCTCAGGAGATGCTTGCCAGACAAAATGAAGAGTTGGGCGTTGGAAAGTGGCTCTCCTGTTTGTTTCTTAATGGTGGTTTGTTTCCCGAAACACATCGTGCAGTGCTTGCACAGCGTTTACTGAAAAGCCCCATTGGTTTTCTATTTCGTCATGCGTTGACCAAGCAGAGTCTGAACAAGTCCTTTGATCACATTTTTGGTGAAACCAAGGCGAGCCCCGAAGAGCTGGATGTGTTTTTTGAGCTTTTTGATCGCGATGGTGGACGGCGCAATGTGCATCGCCTGATTCACTACATGAGTGATCGCATTGAACATCGGGATCGCTGGGTAGGTGCTCTTAAAAGTGCCCGCTGCCCCATCGGCCTGATCAATGGCAGTCTGGACCCCGTATCCGGAAACCACATGGTGCAACGGTTCGAAGAAGTCGTCGGCTCCGGACACTTTATCCACCGGCTACCCACGGTGGGGCATTATCCGCAGGTGGAGGCTCCACAACCGGTGGTGGCAGCCTATGAGCAGTTTCTCGAAACCTTGTAGCGCCCGGCACTCAAGGTTTTTTTAGTCGTCGCGGCGCGGCTCTCCGTCAGACTGCGCATCGTCGTCATCTGCACGGTCCTCAGCATCGCTGGGTGTATTACCCTCCGCTACGTCCTCTTCACTATGTGAGAGTCGTGCGGCGGAGGCGGCAGTTTCCAGCCGCGCAGCTTCGCCGGGGATTTGTTCCAATGCCTGCGCCGCATCCTGCGGATACATGTGCACACCGGTGAGGGTCACATAAGCCGGACTTGCGCTTCTGGGATGTAGGTAGCTGTAAAGCCAGGCACCAAAGATTCCCGCCCCTATGGCAGCCAGCAGAGTCCCGCCTAACAACATCAAGTACGGCGGTCCAATGCGCGGAGCCTCGGGAGCGGGCCAGTCTATAACCGACACCTGAGGGTACTTATCGACTTGTCGAACCTGAATTTGTACCTGGCGCGCCTGAGTCTCGCGATTGAGCTCCTCAAGCCGTGCTAAATCCTCGGCGAGCGCCTGGTGGGTGGCATAGATGGTATTAAAGTCGGCAACAGCTTTTTTGTGTTCATCGAGTCTTCGGTTGAGGTTGGCGACCGACTCTCTTGCCGCTGCGTACTCCCGCTCGGCGTTATTCAGTTCTGCCTGAGTGCCCCGGGCATAAGCCTGCCCCAGTTCCAATTCGAGTTTCTCGACCTGTTCGGGTATCTCGCGTAGTCGCGGATCTTTGCGAATGTAGTCGTCGGTATAACGGGCACGCAGCTCTCCGAGGCGGGATTTTAGTTCGGCTAATTGCTGCGACATTGCCGCCACATCGCTGCGCTCGCTTTGTGGAACCACTTGCTCACCGGCCGAGAGAGAGGCTCGCAGCGTGTCTAAGTAGGACTTGCTTCGCACCTCTTCTTCGACGGCGTTGTTAAGAGATGTGTTTAAGCCATCGAGCTGTGCAAGAACAGCATTTTCCTGCCGCTCCATAGAAATGATTTCGTTGTCTGCGCGAAACTGCTCCAGTGCGAGCCGGGCGGATGCCAGTTTGTCTGCCAGACCGTCCAGTTCATCCTGAACTTCGGTGAGTGTCTGAGACTTGCGATTTTCTATGTCTCGGGTGCGAACACTGGTGTAGACATCGATCCAGGTTTCGACCAACGGCGGCAGCAATTCGCGCTCCGCGCCGGTGGCAGTGAGTTCCAGAAGGTTGGTTTCGGGTACGGGCACCACATCCAGAATTCGGCGTAGTTCCAAAGGATCCAGATCGCTTGCGTAATCCTGCTTGAGGCGCGCGACAAGATCTCGGGTGATTTCGCTGCCCGTGAGGGTTCTGCGTTGTATGGTCACACCCTGAACATCAGCGTCGAGCATTTGCTCATCGATGGCTGTGGGAGCGCTCATGAGAACCGTTGCGCTACTTTGATAAACCGCAGGTTGAAACGCGGTGTACAGGAGCCCAATGACGAGCACCGTCAGGGCACTGAGCGTGAAAATCCGTCGACGAGCGCGGCCATGTGCCTTGTCATCGTCCTCTGCGCTGAGCGTGGGTTGCGCCGCGTTTACACCGAAAGCCATCTTTAGAGCCTGCAAAATCGATCAATAAGCTAGTGTAGGCCAAGGCAACCCTTGCGGATAGCGCAGCCGTTTATAATGCTTACATCTTTGAACTACGTCTCTTTGTCGGAACTGTTTGTCCTTATGAAATTTTTCGCTGTGTATGGATTCCTCCGCGCTGCCTTGGCGGGACGCTTAGCTGGCATTTTGCTGTTGGGTATTGCGCCTCTTTCTGCCACATCACATGGCGAATCGCTATTGTCCAAAGACTATCCACCACCCGTGAAGACGGTCGTGGAACAACGCTGCATGGTTTGTCACGGCTGCTACGACGCACCCTGCCAGCTAAAAATGGATGCATGGATGGGTCTCGAGCGCGGCGCGAACAAAGACAAGGTCTACGACGGAACGCGTTTGCTTTCAGCAAACCTCACGCGTCTTTACGAAGACGCCCACAGCATTGAAGAGTGGCGTAAGAAGGGTTTTTTTGAGGTTCTCAACAAAAAGGATCCTAAGCAGGGCCTGATGTATCAGATGTTGGAACTGAAGGAAGAGTATCCGCTGCCAGATAAGGGGCCATTACCCGATAACTTCGACTTTAACCTCGATCGCGATCAGAGTTGTCCCCAGCCCGAGGAGTTCAATAGTTATCGTAAAGAGCGTCCCTATCAGGGTATGCCTTACGGTTTCCCGGGTTTGGATCCGGACAAACTGGCGTTGCTTACCTCATGGATTGAAGATGGCGCGCCGGGGGTAGATGTTGCTCCTCGCTCGGATGCCGAGCTGCGTGCTGTAGATGACTGGGAGCGATTCTTTAACGCCGAAGATAACAAGTCCCGGCTCATGAGCCGCTATATTTTTGAGCATTTGTTTATTGGTGATCTGTACTTTGAGGATCTCCATGAGAGCTCGGGTTGGTACAAGCTCGTACGATCACGCACCCCCCCCGGGCAGCCCATTGATTTGATTGCAACCCGCCGTCCCTACGATGATCCGGGTACCGACGCTTTCTTTTATCGCTTGCAGATTCGCTACGTCAGCCGACTTGCGAAGCGCCACATGCCGTATGCGCTCAGCGCCGAACGTATGGCTCGCTGGAAGAGCCTCTTTCTTGATCCAGAGTATGCCGTTACAAAGTTGCCCGGCTATCGCGGCAAGGAGTCGGCGAACCCTTTTGTGAACTTTGAGCAACTTCCCGTGGAGGCGCGCTATCGCTTCATGCTGGAAGAGGCGCATTTTACGATCATGGCCTACATCAAGGGGCCGGTGTGTCGTGGCCAGGTGGCGCTCAATGTGATTGACGATCACTTTTGGGTGGCGTTTGTGCGTCCCAATGCCGCTGACCCGGAACAGCGAGCCGACTTTTTAGCAGCGGAAGCGCATGAAATGAGACTGCCCCAGGCCAAGGGAAGCCTCGTGGTGACGGCACTGCAATGGAACGGTTATGCGAAGAGCCAGCAGCGTTTTCTGAGGTCTCAGGCCAAGGCCATTGCCAAGGTGATTGACCGCGATAGTCTTAAGCTGGATATGAATCTGATCTGGGATGGCGGCCCTCAGAAAAATGACAATGCAGCACTTACGGTGTTCAGACACTTTGATAGTGCCACGGTAGTGAAGGGGCTTGTGGGACAGCAACCCCAGACCATGTGGGTGATCGACTACTCGCTTCTTGAACGCATTCACTATCTCTTGGTGGCTGGTTTTGATGTTTATGGCGCCGTGGGACATCAGCTGGAGAGCCGTCTTTATATGGACTTCTTACGTATGGAAGGAGAGCAGGCATTCCTGTTGTTCTTGCCAGAAGAGGAGCGTGTTGCGGTACGCAATCATTGGTATCGCGGTGCAAAGGGCAACGTAAAGAAATACGTAATGTCTCCTGAAAATGCTAAATTTGAACGCGACACCGCGATTGAGTTTCAAAGCGATGATCCCAAGGCAGAGCTTATGGCGATGTTTAAGGCGCGCATACCCACCGCGGTAAATCTGCGCTACGCCGTTATGGAGCCAGAGCTGGCTGGACTGATGAATAGTCCTAACAAGGCGTTTAGCTACATGCCAGAGGTGGCGTTCCTGCAAGTGTTGAGCAGTCGGGGTGAGGCCAGTGTGTACAGTCTGGTGCACAATCAGGCGCACAGTAACAATGCCCAACTCTTTGCCGAAGAAAATCGCCGTTTACCCGAAGAAGACACCCTCACTGTTGCCCAGGGCTTTATCGGTTCTTATCCAAATATGTTTTTTCAGATCACCCAGGGGCAGCTGGCCAAGTTCACGGACGCGCTTCAGTCCCTGCAAAGCGATCAGGACTATGAGTCCCTGGTCGATCAGTTCGGTGTGCGCCGAACAGCACCCTGGTTTTGGAAGCTCAGTGATGATTTCACCGCGTTTTATCGAAAGAACGATCCGATAGAAGCAGGCCAGTTTGATCTTAACCGTTACCAGAATCGTTGACTCGAGCTGCTCGCATCTTTACTCGCTGAGACAGACGACAGTCCTTTGAGCTGCCCTCGACTTGTCATCACGACGGCTGACGGCCCGCCCCCGCTTTACTCGAGCTGTCTGTGCATCTTGAGTCGCTGACGCAGACGACAGTCCTTTGAGCTGCTCGCGCATCTCCAGCGGCGCCTCAGCACTGTCAGCCGCGCTCGACGGTCGCTCAAAGAACTACCGCCTGCCTCGCCGCCGCCTGCAGGCGTCGTGTGGTTTTGCATGCGCTGGCGGCTGAAGGCTGATTGGTGGGTCGGCTTCGTTTTGGTCGAGCGTCCGTCGAGCGCGCTGTTTAATACTCTGTCGCTGATGGAGATGCGCGAGCAGCTCGAGTAAAGCGAAGTCGAGCCACTTAAGACCGGTACACAGCCTGACTCAAAGGATTGCCGTCTGTCTCGCCCACGAGCGATAAACAAAAAAGGCGGCCCCTTACAGGAGCCGCCTTGTATAGTTCTTGCAAAGCCCACTAGAGCCAGGGCTTTGCAATTCTGAGTTGCGTTTAGTTCGCCGCTACCATGCTGTCACCGCCTTTGAGATCAAAGCGATCAAGCTTCATGACCTTGCTCCAAGCTTCTACAAAGTCGTGAACAAACACTTCTTCGGCGCCATCGTAGGCATAGACCTCGGCGATGGCACGCAGCTCGGAGTTCGAGCCGAACACCAGATCAACCTCGGTGGCAGACCAACGCATCTCTCCAGTGACACGATCCCGGCCTTCGTAAACATAGGGATTGTCCTTGGTGGGACGCCAGACGTTGCGCATATCCAGAAGGTTGACGAAGAAGTCGTTATCCAGAGCGTCGGTTTGATCCGTGAGCACGCCGTGCTGTGATCCGCCCGCGTTGGCATTCAGAGTACGCATGCCTGCGAGCAGCACTGTCATCTCGGACACTGAAAGATCAAGCAGGTCAGCCTTATCTAGCAGCGCTTCAGCCGGCTTACGGTAAGCCTCGTCACTGTAATAGTTCCGGAAGCCATCGGCCTTGGGCTCGAGCACCGCAAAGCTGTTCACGTCGGTCTGCTTTTGACTTGCATCTGTGCGGCCCGGCGTGAAAGGAACTTCTACGTCGTAGCCAGCAGTTTCTGCGGCGCGCTCAATGGCTGCAGCGCCAGCCAACACAATCACATCAGCCAGAGAGACCCGCTTGTCGCCCCGCTGAGACTTGTTGAAGTCCTTTTGGATGCGTTCCAGACGCTTGAGCACCCGAGCCAGCTCTTTGGGATCGTTGGCTGCCCAGTCTTTCTGGGGGGCCAGGCGGATTCGAGCACCGTTAGCACCACCGCGCATGTCGCTGTCGCGATAGCTCGAAGCTGAAGCCCAGGCCGTGCGCACCAGTTCTGCAGTTGTGAACTCAGAAGAGAGGATTTTCGCTTTGAGTTCCGCAACGTCAGATGCATCAACAAGGTCGTGATCCACCGCGGGTACGGGGTCCATCCACATCAGTACTTCTTCGGGTACATCAGCGCCGACGTAGCGAGCGCGAGGCCCCATGTCGCGATGGGTCAGTTTGAACCAGGCTTTGGCAAAGGCCATCTCGAACTCTTCTGGATTCTTCAAGAAGCGCTGAGTGATCTTGCGGTAGCTCGGATCTACTTTTAGAGCCAGATCAGTAGTGAACATGATGGGCTGATGACGCTTACCGTCGATGTGTGCGTCGGGAACGGTATCCGCGCCGCCACCATTTTTAGGCACCCACTGAGTGGCGCCGGCTGGGCTCTTGGTCATCTCCCAGTCATAGGCATACAGGTTTGAGATGTACATCATGGACCACTGTGTGGGTGCCGCAGTCCAGGCACCCTCAAGTCCACTGGTAATGGTGTCTTCAGCGTTGCCTTTGCCGCAGCTGTTGTTCCAGCCCATGCCCTGACTCGCCACGCCTTCACCGGCAGGCTCTGGCGCCAGGCAGCCTTCGGGCTTGCGGGCACCGTGCGCTTTACCAAAGGTATGCCCGCCCGCGATCAATGCAACGGTCTCTTCATCGTTCATGGCCATGCGGCCAAAGGTCTCGCGAATGTCATTGGCGGCAAGCTGAGGGTCAGGATTGCCATTGGGACCTTCGGGGTTAACGTAGATCAGGCCCATTTGTACTGCAGCCAGAGGCTTCTCCAGCTTTCGCTCGCCCGTGTAACGCTCGTCTGCGAGCATCACGGATTCAGGCCCCCAATACACAAGATCGGGTTCCCAGTCATCTTCGCGACCGCCGGCAAAACCAAAGGTTTTAAAGCCCATGGTCTCTAGGGCAACGTTACCCGTGAGGACCATCAGGTCAGCCCAGGAAAGAGCGTGGCCGTACTTTTGCTTTACGGGCCACAGTAGACGGCGAGCCTTATCAAGGTTGGTGTTGTCAGGCCAGCTGTTCAGTGGCTCAAAGCGCTGCTGGCCACCGCCAGCACCGCCACGGCCATCCATGGTGCGGTAGGTGCCTGCGCTGTGCCAGGCCATACGAATAAAGAACGGACCATAGTTGCCGTAGTCTGCAGGCCACCAGTCCTGGGAGTTGGTCATGATCGCCTCGATGTCGGCTTTCACCTGCGCCAGATCGAGCTTTGCAAAAGCCGAGGCGTAATCGAAGTTGGGGCCCATGGGGTTGGCTGTGTTTTCGTTTTGGTGAAGCGGGCGTAGATTGAGCGCCTGAGGCCACCAGTCCTGTACCGATTTGGGTTCACCGTGCATGGAGTCAGCGCTTGCGGACGCTGTAGCCGACAGCGCCGCTGCCATTGCCACACAGAGGGGCAGTTTTTTCTTGAACATAGTCATAAAATCCTCGTGATATGTCTCGTCTATTAAAGTCTGCCTGTGCCTAAAACGCCTGACCATAGGTCAAGCACCTAATTAGAGTAGGATTTCAGACTCAAACAGTAAAATGAATTAAAAATTAAAAGGCGATCTAAAAATACGATCAGTCTGAGTTCAATGTGCGCGTTGTATCGATTGTGGTGCTGGCGGGATGTAGAAGCCTGATGTCCTGCACCACGAGGATTTCGCAGGCGCCGGGGCCGGTATCCAGACGACTAAGGCTGCTGGGGATCACTTTATTGTCGGGGAAATGAACGTCCACGAGTTCTCCGGATAGCGCAACAATGGCACCGTTGGGGGTGTTTGCAATTCTTTCTAAAATCACCTCGTTGGCGGGAATTAGGTGCACATTAGACGATGATCGGTTCACTAAGTTGATGTCTATGGGTGCGTCATAAAGATGCCAGAACATAAAACGATCACCTTGAGCCACCTTGAGTGGGCGAAGAACGGCTTCGTCGGAGAGGACCCCCCAGCCAAGAGCAAAGTCCCAGGGAGCGAGTGCCGCCAGGTCGTCCCAGCGATAGTGGCGTTTGCTGAGAACCTTGGCGGTGATTTCGTAACCAGCTTGGGGCGACAGTCGAAATTCACCTACCCTGCGAGGAGGCCCCTCCAGTTTCCACTGTTTCGGAGCATCCGGGGCGAAGACGCCATCGGGTAGTTGAACGCGCTCAGTGCATGCACTGAGCGTAATCACAGCTAACGCGATCACAAGACCAGGAAGTGTGGGTAGGCGTTTCATGAATTCCCCGGGAATATCCATCGCTGCTGTCTCGGCTCTCCGTTAGGGCGATGCTTGGGTGCTGGTGGTGATGTCGCGATAAATGAGCCACTGTCCCGCCGCATCTTGCTGCCATACCACGAGGTAATCACCCGCGTCAGTGATGGGGTTTTGCGTGTCGCCGCCCAGCGTTAACTCGTAGCGTCCAAGTTCCATGGCGAGCTCTCCCGAGCGTGTCACTTCCTGTGTTGTGAGAGTGAGCGAACTACTGCCCAGAGACAGCTCGCCGGTGAGTGACGCCTCCAACTCTTTGAGTCCTACAACCCGTTCTCTATGGGAGCTCATGAAGACGACATCGTCAGTATGCAGCGCGAGGAGGCGTGGAATGTCCTGCGCTTTAAAAGCCGCTTCGTAGGCGTGATTGCGATTTTGAATCACCGCTTTGAGATCGGTGTTGGTAGAGGAGCTATCAAACAAGCCCGAGACTGCCAGTTGCCGGGCTACGGGCAGCATATCGGTCGCATCTTCGTCGTAGTTGATGCCAGTGCCGTACCAGGCGATGACAAGATCACGCTTAGCGTCTACGTAGAGTCCCTGGCCCAGGTAGCCACTCTTATACAATCCGCCATCGTCCCAGACTCGGTCCCACTGCCAGCCGGCGCGCTTGGGGAGGTCGTCGCCATGCTCCAGGGCCAGTCTTTTTAGCGATTCGTCACTTCTGTTGATGCCTGCGCCGGAATTCAGGTCTGCCATCATGGTGCTGGCGATATCCGGGAAGCGCCGGGCATCGGTAAACACCCGCCCAAAGCGAGCGAGGTCTCGCAGCCTGGCCATGAGCCCGCCTGAGGCATAGGCGTGTCCTTCGGCACTGATGGCCATGAGTGCATCTGATTCTGCGCCGATGCGTTGCCAGATGCGCTCCTGTACCGCTGCCGCATAACTTTGCTCGGTGATGCGTTCTATCAACAGCATCAGGACATTGGTGTTGGCCGATACATACTCGTTACGCTCGCCGGCAGGCCGCAGGCGCTGCATGCCCTGAATGAGCGGAACAAATGCGGGGGTATCGCCCGTGGATGCTGTGATGCCCAGAGCCTCCTCCATGCGATAGACGCAGGTGGAGGTGTCTTGGTAGCCGTCGCTATCACGGCAATCAATCCCGGAGGCCATGTCAGCAATGTTTTGGACCGAGGTGCCCGCCCAAGCGCTGCCTCTAAGTTCAGGCAGGTACTTCTCGATAGCATCGTCCATGTTGACCTTGCCCTGGGCAACCAGGGTGGCAAGCGTGGCCGAGGTCAGTACTTTGGTTACTGACCAGCCGAAGTGCCGCTGTCCGGGCTTCATCCTTGGGTAGGCTTCGAACACGATACGATCGCCGTGAAGCACAAGCACGCTGTCCAGCAGTGCATCGTTTTCAACATAGCTGGCAAAATCGATCTCTTCGCCGTCAACGGTGACGGACGCCACCTCAAGTTCCTGCGAGGGGCTAAGCTCCAACTCGAGCCGGGACTCTCCACGAGATATGGTCGTGCTGCGAAGATAAGACTCCGCATGCAGGTGAAACTGCAGGCTGACGTCGCCGCCGCTATCAAAATTCTTTGGCGTTACGCTGGTAAAGCTGTCTCGGGCATCCGTTGCTGCAGCGGCTATAAGTGGGACGCCAAGTAACAGCATGGCAAGTGCTTTGATCATGAGGAAGCTCCAGAACCGAAACGGCTATCTTATGTTGTCTGGCGGTATATAGGCTATTGGACCTACAATCGCGCGCTCTTGCAGCCATATCCAGCAGTCTTATGTACAAAATTCGCACCTACAACACCATCTCGGTCAAAGGCCTGAACCGCTTTTCACGGGAGGACTATGAAGTCGCCAGTGAGCTACCGCACCCCGATGCTTTTCTGATTCGCAGCCAGAAGCTCCATGACATGGAGTTTCCCGAGACGCTAAAGGCCATCGGTCGGGCGGGTGCGGGAGTGAACAATGTGCCGCTGGAGCGCTGCATTGAACAGGGCATAGTTGTGTTTAACGCCCCGGGTGCCAACGCCAATGCCGTTAAAGAATTAGTCTTGGCTGGAATGCTGCTAGGTTCGCGAGATATCTACGCGGGGATGAAGTTTGTGGAGTCTCTTGATCAGCAGGATGGCCTGGATCCACTGCTCGAAAAAGAAAAGAAGCGTTTTGCCGGCACTGAACTCATTGGTAAGACTCTGGGCGTTGTAGGCCTTGGAAACATTGGCTCTCTGGTTGCCAATATGGGTCTGGCACTGGGTATGAAGGTGATTGGCTACGACCCCGCGATCAGCGTTGAAGCCGCCTGGCGTTTGTCCAGTGACGTCGAGAAGATGGACAACCTGAACAGTCTGTTTGGTCGGGCCGATTACATCAGCCTTCATCTGCCCGTGCTTGATGCGACTCGCGGTCTGGTCAGTGACAACCTGCTATCCGGGGTTAAGCCTTCGTTGGTGCTTTTAAACTTTGCCCGGGGCGAGATCGTCGATAACAGCGCCATTGTTCGCGCCTTGGATGATGGACGAATGCATCGCTATGTGTCGGATTTTCCGGCTAACGACACTCTCCGCCATCCTGGAATACTGCAAATGCCGCATATTGGTGCCAGCACCGGCGAGGCGGAGGAGAACTGCGCCATCATGGTCGCCGACCAGCTCATGGATTTTCTGGAAAACGGCAATATCGCGAACTCTGTGAACTTTCCGAATATTGCCCTGCCACGTACCACGCCGGTGCGAGTGACTATCACTAATCGAAACGTGCCCAAGGTGCTGAACCAGATCACAGCGATCATTGCTGAGCACGACATCAACATCGTCGATATGCTCAACAAGAGCCGTGCCGATCTGGCGTACAACATTATTGATCTGGAAGCCTGTCCTACTGATGACTCACTGGATGCACTGAGGTCCATCGAAGAAGTGATCAATGTCCGTGTGTTAGGGTCGTGCCAATACCGATAGAACAGGATTATCGCTTTGGCTGACAGCCTCGCTTACGACGCGGATTCGCGCACGCCGGTAGATCCTGCAGAGGCCGTCAGTGGCTTTCAGATCGGTATCGTACTCATCGGTATTTCCATCACTCTGCCATTGATGTACAGCGCCGGTGAGCTTGCTCAGGGCATGGGCCTGCGGTCTGCCATAACCGCGACATTACTCGGTGCTTTGGCGCTGAGTCTCATGTCCATACCTGCCGCTATCGTCGGGGCGAGTACGCGACTTTCCAGCTACATGATCATCGAGCACACCTTTGGCTATGTGGGCGCCAAGTTCATTAACTTTGGCTTTGGCGTGTTCCTCCTTGGTTGGTACGCGGTCACCGCGGAGCTCTTTGGTCGAACACTGTTTTTAGCCGCCAGCGAACTCACCACGCTGGCGCTGCCGGAGTGGTCCTACACGGTGCTATCGAGTCTTATCGTGACCGTTACTACGATCTACGGCTTTAAAGCCATTGACCGACTCGCCTTGGTCGCTGTGCCATTCTTGCTGCTCTCCCTAGCGGGGGTAGTGATGCTCTCACTGCGTCAGGTCGCTTTTACCGAGCTTCTGGATCTGCCCGGAAGCGGAGCGATTGATATGCCCACGGGAATTTCTGCCGTGATCGGCGCAGCCATTGTCGGGGTTGTACTCACACCGGACCTCACGCGTTATGCGCGCACTACCGGCGATTGCGTAGTGGCATCTTTTGTCGGCCAAGGCGGGGGTATGTGTATTGCCTACATCGTGGGCATGATTCCGGTATTGGTGTGGGGCGAGCTCGAGCCGATGACCTATATGCTGCTCATGGGCTTTGGTGGTCTGGCGTTGGCGGTTCTGGTGTTCGCTACCTGGACGACGAATGTCATCAATCTGTATTCCACCGCCTTGGCGTCTCGTGCGTCTGTCCCCCTGGGCGACTATCGCTCAGTGGTCATTGTCATGGGTATAGTCGGAACGGCGGCCGCTATCGTGGGTATCTCGGATCAGCTCATCGACTTTTTGATACTTATGGGACTGCTCGTGCCGCCCATCGCCGGCATCTATTTTGCCGACTTTTATGTATTTGGGCGCAGAGATTTCTCTGCGAACCATCTTGAGCAGCGCCCGGCAATCCGCTTTAACGCAGTGGCAGTGGCATTGGGTGCCGGTTTGATTTCTGCATGGCTGTATTACGCGGGAGCGTCGGTCACCAGTATTGGGGCTTTGGACGCACTGCTGTTATCAATGTTGGCTTACACGCTTGTTGAGTGGCTGGCCAGTAGGCGTAAGAGGTAAGAATTTATGCGGATTGGTATCGATGTCGGTGGTACGCACACAGACGCGGTAATACTTGATGGACACAAGGTCATAGCCTCCACCAAGTTTCTGACCTCGGGGAACGTCAGGGACGGTGTGCTGGGCGCGCTGGACGTTATTCTGAAGCGCAGTGGTGTTGCGCACCATGCCATCGAAGCGGTAATGATCGGTACGACTCAGTTCACCAATGCGGTGATCGAACGTCGGGAGCTGGCTCCCACGGCCATCATCCGTATTGCGCTGCCCTCCGGCGAGATGATTCCGCCCATGACAGATTGGCCCGAAGACATCGCCGATGCCATCGGACGCCATGGGTATATGGTGCACGGTGGACTGACTTATGACGGCTTTCCTATTGGAGAACTCGATAATGCCGAGATTGATGGCGTCATTGACGACATTGCGGCAAAGGGAATTTCCCTTGTGGCGATTTCCGGGGTTTTCTCTCCCTCCAATCCCGAGCAGGAATTTATCGTCGCAAAGCGTTTGCAGGAAAAGATTCCCGGCGTTGGCTTTACGCTATCTCATCAGATTGGCGGCATGGGCCTCCTTGAGCGCGAAAACGCGGCAATCCTCAACACCAGTCTTCGCCCTCTGGCCAAAAATGTTGTGCAGGCTTTTGAGGATGCGCTGGCTGCTCGGGACATTCGCTGCCCGTTTTACATCAGCCAGAACGACGGTACCTTGATGTCGGCAGAGTTTGCAGCACAGTTTCCTGCGCTGACCTTTGCCTCGGGTCCGACTAACTCTTTGCGTGGTGCCAGTCTTCTCACTCAATTGAGCGATGCGGTGGTGGTAGACATTGGCGGTACTACCTCAGACATTGGTGTGCTGCAGGGAGGATTCCCAAGGCAGTCCAATGTGGCGATTAAAGTAGGTGGCGTCCGTACCAACTTTCGCATGCCGGATATTCAGGCGATTGGCCTTGGTGGTGGTAGCCGTGTCAGTACAGACGGGCAAACGATCGGTCCGCAAAGTGTGGGCTACCGTCTGGTCACCGAGAGTTTGGTGTTTGGCGGCGATACGCTCACCACCACGGATATCGCGGTTGCTGCCGGTGTGGCGGATATCGGTAGCCCTGACAAGCTCGCCACACTGCCTGCCGATGTGGTGGAGACCGCCATGCACCGCATGCACGAGATCATCGATGACGGTATTGATCAGATGAAGTCCAGTCGTGAGCCCGTGCCGGTGATTCTTGTGGGTGGGGGGGCGGTACTGGTGTCTCGAGATCTTGCCAATGCATCGCAGCTGCATCGACCTGAGCACGCCGACGTAGCGAATGCTATCGGCGCAGCCAACGCTCAGGTGGGGCGTGAGTCGGAACGTATTGTGTCCTACCGCGAGCAGCCTCGGGAGGAGGTGCTTGCAGAGCTTAAGACGCAACTTGGCGCCGAGCTAATTGAGGCGGGTGCCAAACAGGCGAGTATTCGAGTTGCCGACATCGAAGAAACGGCCATCTCCTATATGGCCGATGAGTCCACACGACTACGCGTAAAGATGATCGGTGATCTGGATTTTGCAGGGGGTCAGGCATGAGCGTCACGATTACTCATGAAGACATCGAAGAGCTGTGCATGGGCTCGGTGTTTCTTGCCACCGGCGGTGGCGGTGACCCCTATATCAGTCAGCTGCTGGTTACCGAGGCGTTAAAGAAGCACGGCCCGGTGACCTTATTTCCCTTGAGCGAGCTTCCGGATGACTCGCTGGTAGTTGCTGTGGGTGAGGTAGGTGCGCCATCGATTAGTTTGGAGCATCTACCCATTGGCAATGAATGTCTGGAGGTAGTCGACCGCTTGCAGGCTTGGATGGGGAGGCCTATTAGCCACCTGGTCTCTTTTGAGGTCGGCGGTGCCAACTCAGTGATCCCGCTCTTGGCCGCGGCCGCCAAAGGCATTCCACTGATTGATGGTGACGGTATGGCCCGGGCACTTCCCGAGGCACAAATGATGACCTTTGCCATTGAGGGCGTAAAGCCCAGCCCCGCGGTGGCAGTGGATTACAGTGGCGGCGCCGTTTATTTCGATGTGAAAGATGCGGTGCTGTACGAGCGGCAAATCCGTAATTTGTCCATGGCCATGGGCGGGATGGTGTTTACGGCGGAACATCCCATGATCTCCGAAGAGGCGCGCCGCGCGATTATCCCCGGCACCATCAGCTTTGCGTTGGAGTTGGGTCGAGCCCTCAAGCGCTTTTCGGGGAACGCTGCACATATTGAAGCGCCCCTGCGGGAGTTGTTTGAGGCATCGGACTACGGGCAGTTTAAGCGCCTGTATACCGGCAAGGTCGTGGACATTAATCGCAAAACCGTCGGCGGCTTTGATGTGGGTGAAGCTGTGTTGGAGTCGACTATTGACGATTCTCCGCCTCTGCGGCTGACCATCAAAAATGAATTTCTACTCGCAGAAAGTGACGGTCGGGTGGTTGCCAGTGTGCCGGATCTGATTACCATGGTGGATCATGAAACATCGGCGCCCATTAATGCCGAGCGCGTGCATTACGGGCAGCGGGTCACTGTTTTTGGCATTGCTTGCCCGCCGCACTACCGCAGCGAAAAAGCGCTCAAGGTTGTTGAGCCCCGCGCTTTTGGCTTCGATATTGATTACGTCCCCATCGAAGACCTCTAGAGCTGTCTTTTTAGCTCTCAGCGTAAAGCGGCTTCGATAGACTCAATCAGCTGTTGCTGCTGCGGGAAGCCAACATTCGCTGCGCCGCCTTCTGCATCGGGCCAGCTGGACAGCATAACGATTACCACGCCAGATTCCGGGCCTACGTGAATTACCTGACCATGCACGCCGCGGGCTTGAACCGAACCCCGACCGTCCCCCAGTCCCCAGACAAATGATCGGTAATAGGGGCGAGTTCCGGCGGCTGCCGGGTGGGGCCAGCTGCGTGAACCATCATCGGAGAAAATGTCTTGCAGCCAAGCTTTGGGAATCACCTGCGTATCGCCACTTTTACCAAAGTTCAGCATAAGCTGGCCCACGCGAGCCACGTCTCTTAGTGTGGCATGCATGCCACCGGATGCTAGGGTGAAGCCTCCGGTGTCCACCGTGATGCCGGCATCCTGGTCTGCGCCAATACGCTGCCAGATTCGCTCAGATACCAGGTCTGCAAAGCGCTGTCCTGTCGCCGCCTCAAGAACCCAGGCCATCACGTCTGTGGTGCCCGACTTGTAGACAAAGCTACCCTGACGCCCTGGCATGCGACCGACGGCGGGAAGAAAAACATAGTTCCCCGTGACGTCCACTCCGGCGCAGTCAGGCCCAGTGAGCAGGCCGTCAGAACAGTCCTGGCGCCGCACGGTACTATCGGCGGCGGCGTAGTCTTCGTTCCACTCGGAGCCGTCGCGCATGTCCAGAATATCTCTGAGGCTGTCGGTGCCCCAGCCGCTATTGGCGAGTTCCGGGACGTAGTCGCCGACGGTGTGGTCAAGATCAATAAGGCCATCTGCTGCCACGCTTGCCGCAGTAAGACCGGTGATTGTTTTGCTGACGGACCAAAGCAGATGGGTGCGTTCGGCGGTCAGCGTGCCGGCGTAGCGTTCGACGACAGCTTTGCCATCCTTGATCACCAGAAGGCCATCAACGTATTGCTCCTCCATCAGTTGGGAGAGCGGTGTGGGCGATCCTTCCCAGCTTATCTCTAGGTCATCGGCTGCATCTGACAGACCGGGAATGGGTCGCGGTGCCGCAGCCCCTCGGCGAATTGTTTTGCTGGGCAGAACTTCACTCATGTGCGTATAGGCCCATCTATTGAGTGGTCCGAACTGCCAGGTCGCACCATTGAGTCCGGTTGGTCGCTGATCTTCGGTGGCGGCCATGCCGCTGCTGGTCATAGCGATGACCCCAAAACCCAGCAGAACCTTTGCGATAGGTGACGAGGTGACAGTAGGTTTGGGCATGGCGTTTATACGTCCGGTTGCGAGAGAGGATTGGGAAACAGCTCTTCCAGGGGCGGCGGGTTACACAGTGTACTCATGGCATCGGAGGGTACGTTCTCTGCCACACCCAGGTCAGCATACAACGAGTCTAGTTCGCGCAGGGTTTCGCAGGCCTCAAAGAGCTCATACACCATGCTTGATACCACGACCGCCGCGCCGATGTAAGGGATCGACTCGGCAGGTATGGCCGCGATGCCTCGGGCCGCCACGCGCTTGGTCCTTGCGGTGAGGTTTTTGCCAAAGCCACGTACGGCTGCGTTGCGTTTGACTTGCGCACTTTTGAGAACTCGCGCCTGTCGCTCGCTGCCCGCTAGCTTTGCAGACAGTGCTGAGCTGACGGTGCGTACGCCCAGAGTGGTAGCCAGCGCCGTGGAAATCGCCGCGTTAAAGGCGGTGTTGGTGAGAAGCAGGACATTACTTGCCAAAAGTGCAAGCGTGATGAGAATGACGGCGGTGTGCCGGATGAGTCGCAGCATCGCGTTAACTCCGCGCAGAGAGCCCTCGTGGGCTGATCTGCACAGAATACGCGGGAAGAGCCCTTAACTGAATGCCGGCCTTTTTGCTCAAGCCGGCGCGGCGCCAAGAGTGTTTATTCTGCGCTAACGGTGCTCAGGGCAAGAGTATCGGTACCCGGCACTACCGATGATAGCGCTGTAAGATTTTCTGCGGCCATCTCGCCCATGACATTCACGAACACAAGTTCTTCATGATCTACGGACACCACTGCAATGCCAAGGAGAAGCCCATCCTGCTCCTTTACGAAGATGTGCACTCGGGAATCGTCCTCTACTACGCGAACAATGGGGCTCCAGTGCTCGTCGAAAGCCTTTGCCGTGGCGATGCCCACTTCATCACGCAGCGCTTCATGATCAACGCTTGGGGGCACCTGGTAAACACTGACCCGCACGCCCTCGAGGGATTGCAGTAAGGCCTTGGTCTGTGGGTCGTCATCCGTATGTCGGGCAGCAAAGTGAAGCAAACGAGGTCCAAGAGAAATTGACGTATCGTTTTTCAGGCCTTCGTACTTTGGCGCATCAAATTGAACATAGCCCGGGTTTCGGGAGGATGCGGTGACGCCACAACCCGCAAGGAGCGTGGCGACAAGCAACAAGGTTAGAGTTTTCATACTTTGACCTACAGTGCCAGGTCGATATCGAGGTCAAAGTCATCGACCACGTCGATACCCGCGACAACGTTGTTCAGGTGGGCTGGGTCAATATCACCCAGTACGTTAACAAACACGGCTTCTTCGGCATTTACCGCCATGATCATCAGGCCCTGAATGCGATCCGTGGTGTGTTTTACATAAATGTTAACGCGATCTTCTGGCTCTTGAACTCGCACGATCTGCTCCCAGTCCTGACCCGCCAGCTTGCTGCTCACCGCATCCATCCGTGCGTCGGCCGAGCTTGTGTCACCGGCAGTGTCGTAAACATGGATGCGCACCGAGTCCAGATTTTTGAGGGCTTCTTCGGCAACGGGGTCATCGTGCTTCATTGAGCCCACTAACTTAAGCAGCGAACCACCGATATTGACCATCACGCGAGGTTCGCCGTAGCTCTGGGACAGTTCAGAAAAATCGACATAGCCTGGCATATCGACGGTTGATTCATCGGCGGACCACGCAGTTTGAGTGGCGAATACTAAAGAGATAATAAATGCTATTGCTTTCATGGCTTTGACCTTGCTTGGGACTTCGAATGAGTACATTGCGCAAGGTTTGAGCAAAGGTCACGCCTTTAGCGATGAGCTGAGCATCGCACAAGACGAGCCGTCGAAGACGGCTATCTGAGTCTGCCTTTAGGGTGGATTAGCGCTGCTGAATCACGCCTCGAAGACGGGCTGGCCATCAAGATAAGTCGCTACGATGGGGATGTCTTTTATAGCCGTGGGATCCGTGGACAAGGGGTCCTGCCCAAGCAGTACAAAGTCCGCCAGCTTGCCGGGGGTGAGTGAGCCTTTGTCATGCTCTTCAAAAGAGGCGTAAGCGCCGTTCATGGTGCATACCTGCATGGCCTCCGCGGCAGAAATTCGCTGATTCTCACCCCAGACCCGGCCCTGGGAATCCTTCCGGGTGATCATACTTTGCAGCGCCATCATGGGTTCGTAGGGTCCGGGCGTAAAATCCGACGCTGGAGCGACCATGATGCCCGCGTCGATAAAGGACCGATGGGCAAACATATTGCGCATTTTGTCGGGACCGTAATCCACCCACTTGTTGCCGTGATAGTAGGCGTAGGTGTAGAACGGCGTCGGTACGGTGCCGGTTGTCTTGATGCGCTTGAGCAAATCTGGATTGACCAACGAGCAGTGTTCAATGCGAAAGCGTGGATTCGGGCCTTTCCAGTCCGCGAGTACGCGTTCATAGGCATTGAGCACCATATCAATGGTTACATCGCCGTTGGCGTGAATGCCGATGCGAAAATCATTGGCTACGGCTTCGTCCACCGCTGCGTCGATCTGCGCCTGAGACATGGTGAGAATGCCGTAGTCATCTGTGCCCTGAAACGGTGTGCTCATGCGCATAGTGCGCTCCGAGGCACTGCCGTCTGCGGCATATTTGACAGCGCCTACGCGAAGCATCGCGTTTCCAAAACCAGAGCGCATGCCGGCCGTTTTCATGGCGGCGTAAACGTCGGTGTTACCTCGGGGCATGAATGCTACTCGGGTGTGCAGTTCTCCGGCGTCCAGGGCATCCATGTAAGCAATCCAGCCTTCGAGATTACCCGCAGCATCGGTGGTACTGGTGAGTCCGGAAGCTGCCATGCGTTTTGTCATGAGGCTGGCGCCTTGCTGCTTGGTCTTGCGATCCACCGCAGGCCATTCGCCTACCGAATCAAAGACGTCCATCGCCAGTTCAGCGACTTTGCCCGTGAGTTGTCCGTCCTCTCGAAAGAAACGACCGCCTTCAGGATCGGGGGTGTCGTTAGCGATCTGCGCCATAGCAAAAGCTTTTGAATTCACCACAGCAGTGTGGCCGCCGCGGTGACGTACCATCACCGGTTGGGACGGAACGACGGCATCGATATCCTGCAAAGTCAGCGGACGGCCTTCGTCGAACTTGGTGTCGTCGTACATGTGAGCCAGCACCCACTGGCCCTTGGGCGTGCGCTGGGCCTGCTCTTTTAACAGCGCCTGGACTTTAGAGATTTGGCGAACATTGACGTCGACGCTGATCGCTTCGTTGGCCAGGAGCGGGTGCGAGTGCGCATCGATGAATCCGGGGGTAACCGTGAGTCCCCGGGCGTCGATGCGGCGGGTGTTCGGCCCCGCGAGATTTTGAATGTCATCGATGGAGCCCATGGCCATGATTCTGTTGCCGCGAATCGCCATGGCCTCGGCGAGAGATGTGCTCACATCCATGGTGTGAAAGGTGCCGCCGGTGACGATGAGATCGGCTTTGCCCACAGCCATATTTGCCCAGCTGGGTCGGCCGAAGGCGGCCATGGCCGATGCGGCCGTCAAGGCTTTGAGTAAGTGTCGTCGTTGATTGCTCGCTACAGAGTTGGACATGGACTGAAACCTTTTTCTGGATTGGCTAAGCCGAGCCTACGTGGACCAATCTTCACTGACAAGTCAGCACGCGGGTTCACATGGCGTACTATTCGGTGGCTTTTAACAATTCAGTAGCGAATTATTTTCCCTTTAGGAACGCAACCGTATGAGCAACCCGTTTTTCGAGCCTCTGGCAGATACTGGCATCCCGGATTTTTCGGCGATCCGCTTTGAGCACTATCGCGAGGCTTTTGATCGCGGATTTGCACAGCAGCAGGATGAAATTCATGCCATCGCCTCTAATCCAGAGGCGGCCACTTTCGCGAATACCCTTGAGGCTCTCGAGAACAGTGGTTCTTTGTTAACTCGCGTCGAGAATGTGTTCTGGAACCTGGCATCGTCGGACACCACCGCCGAATTGCAGGCGCTGGAGTGTGAAATATCACCGCAGGCCAGTGCGCACCGCAGTGCTATCTATACCAACGCGCAGCTATACGCTCGAGTGCGGACGGTGCGTGACGCTCAGGAGTCTCTGAGTGCTGAGCAGGAGCAGCTGCTCGAAAAAACTCGTCGGCGTTTTGTTCGCGCCGGAGCCGAACTTGCCGATACGCAACGCAGCAGAGTGAGCGCTATTACCGAGCAGTTGGCAGTGCTTTGCACCCGCTTTGGCCAAAACGTGCTGAGGGACAACAATGCCTACGCCCTTGTCTTAAGTCACGAGGAGGATCTTGCGGGTTTGCCCGACTACGTTATCGAGATGGGCAGGAATGACGCTGGAGCGCGAGATATGACCGACGCCTGTGTGTTCACTCTCTCCCGGTCGTCGATAACGCCCTTTTTGCAGTACGCGGACAATCGCGCGCTGCGCGAGGAGATTTACCGCGCTTACAGTAGTTGCGGTACCCGCAATGTCGACAATCGTCCGCTCATCAGTGAGATCGTGGCGCTGCGAAATGAGCGGGCACAGCTTCTGGGATTCGAAAGTCATGCGGACTTTATGCTTGATCACCGAATGGCAAAAACACCGTCAGCCGTGCGGGATTTGCTGGATCAGGTCTGGCAGCCCTGTCAGGAACAGGTCACCAGCGAGGCGACGGCGCTGGCAGCCTGTGCCGGGCTTTCGAGCGAGGAGGAGCTGGCGCCCTGGGACTGGTGGTACTACACCGAAAAACTGCGCCAGGAACGCTTTGATCTGGATCCTGATGAGATGAAGCAATATTTCAAACTGGAGAATGTTCGCGACGGTGTGTTTGAAGTCGCCAACAAGCTTTACGGTATTGTCTTTCGGGAGCGCAGTGATCTACCGGTTTATCACCCCGATGTGCAGGTCTATGAGGCTACCGAGGCCGACGGAACACTCATCGGCTACTTTCTATTTGATTTTTACATGCGGACCTCAAAACGTAGCGGTGCCTGGATGTCCGAGTTCCGCGCGCAGTCGAACAACGGCAAGCGCGTAACGCCCGTGATTGTTAACTGCTGTAATTTCCCAAAATCCGACCTCTGCTTACTGGGGGTAGATGAGGTTCGAACGCTGTTTCATGAGTTTGGGCATGGCCTGCATGGACTGCTAAGCAACGTGCGTTACGCGAGTCTGGGTGGAACCAAGGTGAAGCAGGACTTTGTAGAGTTGCCATCCCAGATTATGGAGCACTGGGCCATGGAGCCCTGTGTGCTCAGGTCCTATGCGCGGCATGTGCAAACGGATGCCCCGATACCTGACGCGCTCATCAGCAAGCTTAAAGCGTCAGAGCAATTCAATCAGGGCTTTGCCACGACGGAGTATCTGGCGGCCTGCTATCTGGATCTTGCCTGGCATAGTGATCCCAAGGCTGAGGAATGTGATGTCGATAAATTTGAAGCCAGGGCATTGAAAGACATTGGGATGCCCTCGGCGATTGATCCTCGCTATAAATCGACTTACTTCCAGCATATTTTTAGCGATGACAGCTATTCTGCAGGCTATTACGTCTACATATGGGCCGAGGTTCTCGACGCTGATGGTTTTGAGGCTTTCAAGGAACAGGGCCTGTTTGATCAGGCAATGGCAAGGGCCTTTCGTAGTCAGGTTTTGGAGCGTGGCGGCACTGCTGATCCTATGAGCCTGTATCGCGCCTTTCGGGGGAGAGACCCCGAGGTGATGCCGCTCCTGAGAAATCGCGGTCTGTTATAGTGATGAGAAGTCAGCATTTCTAACAGCAATGCGAGCGACTTTTGATCGATTTGTTGTTACTCCATACCAATTAACGAGGCAGCTTTATGAAGCTAGCGATCCTTTCCTGTGCACCGAATGCCTACAGCACCCGACGTTTAAAAGAGGCTGCTGAGCAGCGCGGCCACACTGTTAAGGTGCTCAATACCTTGAAGTTTGCTATCGATCTTGAAGAAGGATCGCCAGAGCTTTACTACCGCCAGAAACGCTTGAGTCATTACGATGCGGTTCTACCCAGAATTGGCGCATCCATTACTTACTACGGCACCGCGGTCGTCAGGCAGTTTCAGGAGATGGACGTGTTCTGCGCGAACACTGCTCACGGCATAGCCAACTCCCGAGACAAACTACGTAGTCTGCAGATTCTCAGTCGCCATCATATCGGGCTCCCCAGAACGACGTTTGTGCGGGATCGTAAAGATGTGCTGCCAGCTATCGAGCGGGTAGGTGGCGCCCCGATCGTAATCAAACTCATTGAGGGTACTCAGGGCATCGGCGTCCTGTTGGCAGAGTCGGTGAAACAGGCCGAGTCTATTATCGAACTGCTGCAAAGCCAGAAACAAAATGTGCTGATTCAAAAATTCGTGGCGGAGAGCAAGGGTAAAGATATTCGTGCATTTGTGGTGGGTGACCAGGTAGTGGCGGCTATGCGCAGGGTTGCTCAGGGTCAGGAGTTTCGCAGTAACGTGCACCGGGGCGGCGTAGCGGAGCCGGTGGAGCTGGACGAGCGTTATCGGGAGACGGCCGTGCGCTGTGCTCAGATTCTCGGCCTTCGGGTGGCGGGTGTGGATATGCTGGAAGGCAAAGACGGGCCACAGGTAATGGAGGTCAACTCATCGCCGGGTCTGGAAGGTATCGAAACCTGTACTGAATTAGACATTGCCGGCGCGATCGTTGATTACCTGGCAGCCCAGGTGGACTTCCCGGAGATCGACATCCGCCAGCGCCTGACCGTTAGCAAGGGCTACGGGGTGACCGAGCTGTATATCCCCGAGGGATCAAAGTTTGTGGGTCAGACCATCATGCAATCCACCGTGGAAGATAAGGATCTTAATGTCCTGACGCTGTACCGCGATGGCAAAGTGTTTCCTAACCCTCGTCGGGAGCGAGTGTTGGAAGCCGGTGATAAATTGCTGTGTTACGGCAAGCTCGAGGCAATGCGCGACATGATTCCAGCAAGGACCCAGCGCAAGCGCCGGCCAAAGGTTCAGGAACTCGACACGGCTATTGCGACGACAACTGCGCAGTAAAAATGGCATTCCGATCTGTAGGAACTTAGGGAGCACTAGAACAGTCGTGACGGCAGAAAAAGCATCAGATTTGATAATTGGCAAGGTGAGTATTGCACCGGGTGAGCGTCAGCTTATAGATCTGCCGGTAGCACCCATGTATACCCACGACGACCTCTCAATCACCGTACAGGCCATCAGGGGGAAGCGTCCGGGCCCTACCTTGTTTATCAGCGCGGCAATACACGGAGACGAGATCAATGGCGTCGAGATTATTCGGCGTCTTTTGCAGCATCGTGCGCTAAAGAATCTCCGTGGCAGTTTGCTCGCTATTCCTATCGTGAATGTCTACGGATTTTTGAATCACACGCGGTATTTACCCGATGGCCGCGATCTTAATCGCTCTTTTCCTGGTTCCTCCAAGGGCTCCCTGACGGGCCGGGTCGCGCACACCTTTGTCAACGAAGTGGTAAAAAAGTGCACCCACGGTATCGATTTGCATACCGGCGCTCGGCACCGGAGTAATTTTCCGCAGATACGCGCAGATCTAGATGATCCAAAAGCAGCGGCCATGACGACTGCTTTTGGTGTTCCTTTGGCTATCGATGCCAAGATTCGCGACGGTTCTTTGCGTAACTGTGCAGGAGATTTGGGTATCCCGGTGATTCTCTATGAAGCGGGAGAGGCATTGCGCTTTGAAGAGGTCTATATTCGGGCCGGGGTGCGAGGCATCATCAACGTTATGCGCAACATCGGCATGCTGCCCAGTTCTCGAAGTCGAAAGTCCTTACCTGAACCCATCATCAGTAATGAGACTACCTGGGTGCGAGCAGGAGAGAGTGGTGTCCTGCGCACCTTTGCTGCGCTGGGCGATAAGGTCAGTCAAGGTCAGACATTAGCTATTGTGGCCGACCCACTGGGTGCTACGGAAACCCCCATTCTCGCGCCTTCAGGGGGTGTGGTAATCGGACGAACGAACCTTCCTTTGGTCTATGAAGGCGACGCGACGTTTCATATCGCGCACTACGGAAAAAGAGCCAGCGCTGTAGAGCGGCACGTGGAGCAGTTTCAGGAAGAGCACACGCCGGACGCCTCACAGCCGCCCCCTGAGGGGCAGCTTGACGCACCTATCGTTTAAACAAAAAATTGTCTAAAAAAGCCGTCATTAAAGAAGGTTTAAAAAAGGCTTAAAGGAAGGTTTAAAGCAAGGTTTAGAAATTGGCGCGCCCGGAGAGATTCGAACTCCCGACCAACTGGTTCGAAGCCAGTTACTCTATCCAGCTGAGCTACGGGCGCAATAAGTACGATGTAGCAGGATCTTACGGTGCATAGTGTACCGCTAATTGGGGCAAAAATTCTCGCGTTTTTTGCCCCAGCGCTGCGATTTATGCAGCAGCTTCCTGCTCTACATCAGATTCTTCAGCTTCGCTGTCTTTAGGCTCTAACTCTTCGAGCTTGGCTTCCAGCGCTTTTAGCTGCGCTTTCAGGTCCGCATTCTCGGCCTTTGTCTGCTTGTAGGACTTTTGCAGCAAGTCGTTAGCAGTCGTCTTCTCTGCCAGTTTCTTTTTGCTGGCGTCCAGATTCTTTTTCATTTTTGCAGGATCAAACTGCTTTAGGGTGGCAAGTTCTTCGCGGACCTGGGTGAGGTCTGTCTGGAGGGTCTTGGCACGTGTTTTCTGCTTGGCCACGTCTTCCAGCAGGTTCTCGCAGCGCTGATGCAACTCGCGGTTCCGCTGTTCGATCTTCTTGTTCTTTGATGCGTCCACCGACAGCGTGGAGATCTGCTCCAGCTGCTTGGCAATGGCGGTCTTTTGATCTTCAGCAGTACTCTCGAGCTTGCTAATTTCTGCTGACTTAGCGTCGAGTTGTACCTGGTATTCAGTGCGGAGCTTCTCTTCCAGCTCCATAATCTTTTCGAGGTTTCTTGCAGTAAGCATTCAGTCTGTCCGTTGATGTCCGTATTGTGTGTCGCAGATCAGGCCCGAGAGTTTCTGTCCGAAGAGACTGCTCTGGAGAGTCTCAACTTTAAGGCGTCTGAGCGATGATCGCGTGAGGCCCGCAACGGACCATCGATTTCATAAGCTGGGAGGGCCAAATGTGGAAACACATCTGGACGGTCAATTATGAGCGGCGCAAAGGGTACCCGCACAGCAGTTGAAGTGCAAGAAATCACGGAAAAAAAGTAAGGGAAAGGTTCAGATGCCTTTGCCTGCCCGGCAAGTCGTCAGATACGTGTAACATGGCGGCATGTTTGTAAGCACACTCTCTATAGCGGCCGTTTTGGCGGCACTCATTGCGATCTCCGAATGGTTGGCGACGCGTACCTGGCTACGACACTTTGGGGCGGCATTGCTGGTGATTTTGCTCACCGCCATTGTTGCAAACCTGGGTGTTATTCCTACCTATGGTCCGGAGACGCCCCTTTACGCTGCGATATTCACCTACGTGGCTCCTTTGGGCATTTTTTGGCTGCTCCTGCTCGTTGATTTGCGCAGCCTTGGACAGGTTGGTGGGCCTACCTTGCTGCTGTTTCTCTTTGGTGCCTGCGGTACCGCACTGGGCGCAGCTGCGGGGCATTGGGTCGTTGGCGGAGCCGACGCTTTGGGCGATCAGCATGCTGCCTTGGCGGGAATGTTCACGGGTACCTACGTGGGTGGCAGCGTCAATTACAACGCTGTGGCACTGGAATACGGTGTAATGGAAGATGCTGCGCTCTACGCCGGCGCTGCGGCAGTAGACAATGCCATGACGACGGTTTGGATGGTGGTCTGTGTCTCACTGCCGCGCCTGTTGGTGGGGTTTTGGCCCAAGGCAGCTCAACAGGAAGATCGCCCAAGTACAGGGCCGATCACGGATGACGGTGAGGTCGCGCATATCTTTGACCTTGCTGCGATGATTGCTTTGGGTATCGCCGCAGTGGGCGTTTCACAGCTTCTGGCGGACCTGCTGAGGCAGCACGTTGGTATTGATATACCCTCGGTTCTGGTGCTTTCAACTCTCGCTCTTTGTTTAGCGCAATTGCCCCTGGTCCAGCGGCTTCGCGGCGCTCGTTTGTTGGGTCTACTGGCGGTTTACCTGTTTCTTGCGGTGATTGGGTCTCTGTGTGATGCCCAGGCACTGATGCGGATGGGAGAGCTGGCTCCCGTGCTTGGAGTCTTTGTTATCGTTTTGGTGTGCGTGCACGGTGTGGTGGTGTTCGGCGCGGCGCGGCTTCTGAAGGCCGATCTGGAGACTGCTGCGGTGGCCTCTCAGGCAAATATTGGAGGCGGAACCTCAGCTCTGGCGCTGGCACGAAGCCTGGGACGCAGTGACCTTGAGTTGCCTGCGATTCTGGTGGGTTCTGCAGGATTGGCCCTGGGTAACTATTTGGGCTTCACAATGGTTGGCCTGTTGTCCTGATAATCCGGGACCCCTAAACCGCTCACAGGGCGTAGATCGCAATAAGCAGTACAAAACCGTAGCGTAGAGCTTTTCCGATCCCCACCAATATCAGGAAGGTGCCCAAGCGCACATTCATCACTCCCGCGATGAGCGTCAGCGCGTCGCCCCCGATAGGTAACCAGGCAAACAGTAAGGACCAGATGCCCCGGCGTTGGAACCAGCGCTGGGCTCTGGCAATCTGAGCCGGCGAAAAATAGAACCAACGTTTGTCCTGAAATTTGAGTAACTGGCGCCCGATAACCCAGTTCACAACCGAGCCCAATGTATTGCCCAGCGTTGCAGTGAGCAGCAGCATCACAGGATCGTTTCCTTCTTGAAGGGCCAGGACCAATACGATCTCGGAGTAAAACGGCAAAATGGTCGCCGCAAGGAATGCAGAGCCAAACAGTAGTAGATAGCTTTCCAAGCTTGTTTCTCCAATTCCACGTCTTACCCAGGCTGTACCGAAGTAATGGGGGCGGCCGACATCACCACAATACGCTATGCTTGCAAGACAACAATGCCTTGGAGCCGGGGTTTGTGAATAGTCACCGTGGCTGTTCTTCGCGAAGCACTAACCCAACTGCGCACGGGCGATATAAACAGGAGGACGTAGCGTGATCGAATTTAAGCTAAACGGTAAGCAGGTGTCGACCGACTCACCGGGGGACACGCCCCTGCTTTGGGTCATTCGCGACGAACAACAGCTAAAAGGCACCAAGTTTGGCTGCGGTATTGCGCAGTGCGGCGCCTGTACGGTGCAGCGTGATGGCGTGCCTATCCGATCCTGTGTTCTCCCTGTGAGCGAAGTCGCAGGCTCTGAAGTCACCACCATAGAAGGGTTGGCCAGTGCCGAGGGTACGGCGCTCAAAGAAGCCTGGGTCGACGCCCAGGTGCCGCAATGCGGTTATTGCCAGTCGGGACAGATAGTGACGGCGGAGGCCTTCCTAAAATCCAACCCGAATCCCAGCGAAGAGGAAATTACCCAGGCTATGACCGGGAATCTCTGCCGCTGTATGTCGTATACACGTATACGCTCGGCCATCAAGTCGGCTGCGCAGGGCGAGGTGAACTCATGAAGAGCGTAACCACAGGCGTTAGTCGTCGAAGCTTTCTGGCGGGTAGTCTCGGCACCGGATTGATGATGGGTCTGGGTGTGGTGTTGCCGGGCTGTTCAAAAGAAGAAGCGGTCAGCGAGATTGTCGCAACTGGCGGAAGCCAACTGTTTTCGCCGGCAGTTTGGTTTGAAATTAATGAGGCGGGTGAGGTTTTGGTGAATATCGCCAAGGCCGAAATGGGTCAGCATGTGGGTACGGCGCTGGCGCGTATCGTCGCCGATGAGTTGGGTGCCGACTGGGACTCGGTGAGTCTGGCGCACGTTGATACCGATCCCAAGTGGGGCTATATGGTGACTGGTGGGTCCTGGTCAGTGGTCACCAGTTTCGAGATGTTATCTCGAGCCGGCGCCGCAGGGCGCACGGTGCTCATTGATGCCGCAGCCAAATTATTAGATGTTGATGCCACGCAGTTGAGCGCAGAAAACGGCGTTGTATCCGGCGCGGGGCAATCGCTGAGTTTCGCCGAGATTGTTTCTCGGGGCGATATCAGTCGCAGCTTCAGTGAAGAAGAGCTTGCCGCGATGCCCATCAAGCCCGCGGCGGCGCGGACCTTGATCGGTAAAACCGCTACGGCTTTGGATGTGCCTGCTAAATCCAGGGGCGCTGCGGTCTATGGCTTGGATGCCGAGTTACCCGGCATGGTTTACGCCCATCCGATTGTTGCTCCCACGCGCTACGGCAGTGTTATCACTGCCATCGACGACAGCGCTGCCAAAGCCATTCCCGGGTATCAGCAGACCTTGGCTATCGAGGATTCTTCGGGCTTTGTGCAGGGTATGGCATTGGTGATTGCCGATAGCTTTCCCGCCGCTATGAAGGCGACTGATGCGGTAAAAGTCGAATGGGATTTGGGAGAAACCGCATCTGTGAGCGAAGACGATATTCTCGCCGAAGGAAAAGCACTGGTCGATGATCCGTCCAGCGGCGTTTTGTTTGTCGACGCCGGTGATACGTCTGCAGCGATGTCCTCTGCCAGCGATACCCTCTCCGCAACGTACCGAACCAGCACCGCTTTGCACTTCACACTTGAGCCACAGAACGCGCTCGTGGAATTTCAAGATGGGCAGTGTCATGTCCACGCAGGTAACCAGTGGCAGTCATTGATTATTCCGACGCTGGCGCAGTCACTGGATATGGAAGAGAAAGATATTGTGCTGCACACCTACTATCTGGGAGGTGGTTTTGGTCGACGCTTGTTTGGGGATCAAATGATTCCCGCAGCGCACGCAGCCCGTCAGCTGGGCAAGCCCGTGAAGCTGATTATGACGCGGCCAGCAGACAGTCTGTTTGACTGCGCGCGTTCGCCCTCTGTTGCCCGTCTGGATGCGGCGTTTGCCGAAGACGGTAGCTTGAGCGCTATCGAGCATGCGGCAGCGGCTGGCTGGCCGACGCTGTCCATGGCGCCAGGATTTCTGGGTGAGGGCGTGGATGGCAAGGGTAAGTTTGACGGCTTCTCCATTAATGGTTCGGACCACTGGTATTCGGTGGCGAACCATCGCGTGCGGGCAATTAACAATACACTGGCGCAAAAGACGTTTCTTCCCGGCTGGTTGCGTTCTGTAGGTCCCGGTTGGATCGGCTGGGGCGTAGAGTGCTTTATGGATGAGATCGCTGCAAAGCTGGGCGTAGATCCGCTGGAGTACCGCTTGTCGCTGCTCGATGCGGCTGGAAGACAGGCGGGCAGCGCACCCATGCAGGTTGGTGGTGCGTCGCGTCTTGCAGCGGTACTTCAGGATGTGCGTGAGCGCTCTGGCTGGGGCTCGCCCCTGCCAGAAGGTGAAGCGCTGGGTGTTGCCGTGGCTCACGGTCAGGAGCGTGCAATGCCGACCTGGAGCGCCTGTGTCGCGCATGTGGCCGTGGATGGAAAAAACGTCACGGTGAAAAAGCTCTGGCAGACATTGGATTGCGGCACCGTGGTGCATCCCGACGGCGCAATGGCGCAGGCAGAGGGCGCTTCGCTATGGGGCCTCAGTTTAGCCCTGCACGAAGGCACGGCGTTTGAGAACGGTCAGGTTAGGGATCGCAATCTGGATACCTATAAGCCTCTGCGCATGGCGGATGTTCCAGAGCTGGATATCAAGTTTATCCAGAGCGATGAGTTTCCTACGGGCTTGGGCGAGCCGCCATTGATTGCGGTTGCCCCGGCTATTGGCAACGCGGTTTTCGCCGCTACCGGCCAGCGCGTCAGAGACTTACCCATCAGACTGTAGCCAGTCTGAGACCGCTTCAGTGACACCGTCGCCTTTGCTTAAAGTGAGGGCGACGTGTCTCGATAGCTTTTAGGTGTCATTCCCGTCCAGCGCTTGAAGGCTTTTCTAAAGGCGGCCGCGTCGTGATAGCCCAGGGATGCTGCCACGGTTTCTACGGTCTGCCTGGGTTCCAGCAGGTAGCGCCGTGCTAGTTCTGCCAGAAACTGATCTCTAATCTGCCGGTAGCTTGTGCCCTCCAAATCAAGACGTCTCGCCAGAGTGCGTTTGGATACGAACAATGCTCGAGCTATCTCCGGCTCACCGATGGATTCTACGGGCCTTAGAAGCATGAGCGTTCGCACACGATCGGCCATGGAACTACTGGACCTAGGCGTCTGTTCGAGGAGGGTATTGCACAACTGCTGGGTCAGCCTGAAGGAGGCGTTATCGCTGGTGGCGTTTGCTGCGGTGGCCAGCTCGCCCGGTAAGACGTAACTGTTTCGGGGGCACTCAAAGCTGTAGGGGGCGTGGAGAAAGTCGTTGTAGTCCTGCACGTGCGCTGGTGAGTTGTGCGCGAACTCAATGATCGCCTCTTTGGCGGGTCGCCTCAGTACCGCTTCTACAAAAGATTGCACCACCATGGCGAAGCATTCCGCTATGGTTATTTGAGCGAACACGTTGTCATCCACGGACATACGCAAGCGCAGCTCACAGAGGATTTGCTCCTCGGAGAGACTCACATCTACCGCGACCCAAGGCATACGCAGGGGCAGGTAGTCGCGCAGTGCATACAGGGCACTCATCAGATCCGGACTGCACAGGGCGAGATATCCCAAGGGCCCATGAGCAGAGGGTTGCAGCTGCTCGCCGAGGCGTAAGCCAAAATCCGGCGACCCCAGGAGTTCCCGGCCGTTCTGCATGATCTGAAGTTGCTGCTCTCCGCTGATAAACGTCTCGTCCCCGGGCATGAGGATAGCCTCGGGGAGACCCGTACCCTGCAGGAGCTTGCCGAGATCTCGTTCTTGCAGATTGGCGACCCGCGCGATGATGCGCGAGTATGTGCTGGGCAATAGAAAGTCGTTGGCGTCGTTATTCATCGGTATCGCTGTGGTTTTGTGGCAAATTATAACCCTGTTAAGGCAAAATTTAACCCCTTATCGCGCCGCGTATTCAGTAAAGTGGCTTGCATAAGATAAGTCACGGAGAGCAGCACTATGCCCAGGATTACCCTGATCGAGCACAACGGGACAAGCCACACCATCGAAGCGGAAGTCGGTAAGACCTTGATGATGAACGCGCTTGACAACGCAGTGCCCGGTATTGACGCGGATTGCGGGGGAGCCTGCGCCTGCGGGACTTGTCACTGTTTTGTAGAAGAGCCCTGGTCTTCGGTGACCGGTGGTGCAGAAATGCTGGAAGAGTCTATGCTGGGTATGCGGCCGGACCGCGCTGAGAATTCCCGTCTCAGTTGTCAGATCGATGTGTCAGACGATATGGATGGTTTAGTGGTGAGGCTTCCCGAGTACCAGATGTAATTCGAAGTAGTGAAAGGATAATAATATGAATCAAGCGATGAAATTGCCTGACCCCGCGGTTGTAGCCGTCGAAGATATCGACGTCAGTGACTCCCGTCTTTATGAGCAAGATGCCTGGCGTCCCTACTTTGAGCGTCTCCGTGCTGAGGATCCGGTGCACTACGTGGCCGATAGCCAGTTCGGCCCTTTTTGGTCCATCACACGCTTTAAGGACATTGTGGAAATCGATAGCAATTTCCAGGATTTCTCCTCAGAGCCGACCATTGTGATTGGAGATTTGACCGAAGAGCTGCCCCTGGCGAATTTTATCTCCATGGATCCCCCGAAGCACGATGTCCAACGCAAAGCCGTACAGGGTGTGGTGGCTCCCAAGAATCTTGCGGAAATGGAGAGCCTTATACGAGAGCGTGTGGGCGAGATTCTGGATCGTCTTCCGGTGGGAGAGACCTTTAACTGGGTGGATGAAGTATCCATCAATCTCACAACACAGATGTTGGCTACCTTGTTTGATTTTCCCTTTGAGGAGCGCACCAAGCTCACCTATTGGTCTGATCTTGCAACGTCGACGCCGGAAATCGCCGGTGGTGATACAGATCCCGAAGAGCGATTTGCCGGTCTGAGTGAATGTCTGGAGACCTTTACGCGCATCTGGCATGAGCGTAAGGATGATGGTGTTGAGACTCTCGATTTAATTCGCATGCTGCAGCGCGATCCCAACACCGCAAATATGGTCGATGAGCCCATGGAATTCCTGGGTAACCTTATTTTGCTGATCGTCGGTGGCAATGACACCACACGAAACTCGGCCAGCGCCGGGGTTCTTGCCCTGAACCAGAATCCGGATCAGTACGACAAGCTTCGCGCGAATCCTGACTTAATCCCTTCCATGGTGTCAGAAGTCATCCGCTGGCAAACCCCGCTGATGCATATGCGCCGTACCGCGAATAAAGACGTGGAATTTCGGGGTAAGCAGATCCGCGAGGGTGACAAGGTTGTGATGTGGTACCTGTCCGGCAATTACGACGAGACCGCTATCGAAAATGCGGATCAATTCATTATCGATCGAGCTAATCCCCGGCACCACATGTCCTTTGGCTTTGGCGTACACCGCTGTATGGGTAACCGTCTGGCAGAGATGCAACTGCGGATTCTCTGGGAAGAGATTATGCAGCGCTTTAGTAAGGTTGAGGTTGTCGGCGAGCCCGAGCGCGTGTTGTCCAATTTTGTTCGCGGCATTAGCAATCTGCCGGTGCGTGTTCATCCTCTTTAGCTTGTACAGCAGCGCTCTAGTCGCTCACTTAAAATGGAAGTAACGCCCTGTCACTGTCAAAGTAGCGGGGCGTTTGCGCTGTGCTGCGAGCCCTTTCTCAACGGCGCGGCCATCCCGGAAAGTGCAGAGCAACTGATGCGTTCGCGTTACAGCGCCTTTGTGGTCTGCGACGAAGCGTATCTCTTAGCTACCTGGCACCCTAAAACTCGTCCCAGCCGCGTGCGTTTTGACGAACAGCAGCGCTGGCTGGGCCTGAGCATTCGCAATACTGCCGATGGTGCTGCAGGAGACCAAACGGGCACTGTGGAGTTCGTTGCTCGATTCAAAATCGCCGGCAAAGGACATCGCCTCGTGGAGGTGAGTCGCTTTGAGAACATCGACGGCCGTTGGTATTATCTGGACGGCAAGCATCTCTAGGGGCTGGCGAGCAGGTGTTTCAGTGATTCCTCGGCCAAAGCGCTGACATCGAGATCCGCATCGTTACACATCATCATCAGCGAGCGATGTTTCTCGGGAATCCGCGCGTAGTAGGTGGAGGTGCCCAGCCAGCCGCCACTGTGCTCGAAGGTCGTTCCGCTGTGTCCCTCATTCAAGAACTGTCCGTTTGCGTAGCGTCGGTTTTCCTCATCACGATGCTGGCTATTGGGGGTGTTCATTAGTGTCATCAACGCCTTCGGGTCCTTGCCTAACTGGGGCTCGTAAAAGTGCGCGTCCCAAATGAGTAGATCATCAAGATTGGTATGTAAGCCTCCGTCACCGACCCAAAACAGGTTGGTCATATCGATCACGTATTCGCCCGCTTCGTTCTTTTTATAGCCATCGGCACGATTGGCGACAATCTCCACCGGGTCATCGCTAAAAAACGTATGTTGCATGCCTAGCGGAGCGAAGATCCGCCGGTGAGCATATTCACGCAGAGTCTCACCGGATACCTCCTCGACGAGCATGGAGAGCAAAAAGTAAGCAAGATTGCTGTAGAGAAAGCCCTGGTCCGGGGCCTGTGCCAGTGGTACCCGAGCCACCACCGCATAGAACTCATCAATCGTCAGATAGTCTTCATTACCCAGGCGAAACTCACCGCCGGCAGCTGATTTAAGGTCGATGGCATTTTCAGCCTTAGGGCCTTCATAGGAGCCTGCCACCAAATCATAGTCGTCCATGCCTGCGACATGACCGAGCATGGCGTTGATAGTGATCTTGACTTGGTAGGGCGTAAGCTTCGGTAAATAATCTCGGATGTCGGCATCGAGATCTATCTTGCCCTCGTCTGCCAAGAGTAGCACCGCCATGGCAGTGAACTGCTTTGAGACCGAGCCCATACGATGTAAGTGGCTACCATCCAGCGGCACATGGAGCTCCATGTTGGCCAGGCCATACCCCGTTTTGTTAATCCACTGGCCGTTTTTTGCGACACCCACGCTGCAACCCGGGCCGTCCGCCGCAATGTGTGCAAACACCGCGTCCAGGTCCCGAGACAAATCCGGCTGGGCAAAGCCTGGCACGGTGATGGCGCCGAGCATGCAGGCTCCAAGAATAGGAATCAGGCGAATCTTCATAGGGGGAGCTTCCTCACTTGAGGTGGCGGTAAGTTATTAGCGGCCGGTCAATTTGGCCAGATGAGTGACTACTGTGGATTGCGGCATGCCCTGGGTGTGTTTTGCGAGATCTTGGGATGTGGGTCGACGGGCGATAACGCGCCCCTGATCTTTGCAGTAGTAGAAGCTACGGGCGCTGCTCAGCGCGTCAAAACGCGGTTTTAAAGGATCAAGAACCCGGTCAGAGCCGCCCCAGGCGAACCATGCCCAGGGAAAGTCCTGCGCCTCTGTCGGGCACAGTGGTGCCTTTGGGCAGCTTTTAAGCGATCGTTTTGCTGCAGTTAAGTCTCGATCGCAAAGATAAAAGAGGTTAAGCACCTGCACGTAGCTACCCGGGACAATGGGTCGTTGGGCTCGCCTGTAGGACTGGCGAAGCACCGAGAGTACCGTTGGAAGAAACTTGTCGCCAGAGAGCGCAATGGGAGCTAACTGACTGCTGCGTTTGCTCGCCACGGCAGAGCCGGGATTTTTGCCGATAATGCACCCTATAACCGCGTCCTGGTCATCTGGAGCGGCGATGGCGTCAAGGTATATCCGGGTATCCAGTCGAAAGCGTTGACCACCCATTGTTTTGAATTTGGCCCAGTAGTGGCTCACTTTTCTTCTTGATTTGATTCTTTAGAAGACTCGTCGCTATGCTTCTCTCGACACTCGCTATGCACTTCCTTGATACAGGCGCTTTTGTTTGCTCGACGGTTACAGCGTTGTTCTTCGACAAGTACACGATACTCGCAGGCTTCAATGGCGGCGTTCTTGGCCTCGCTTTCAATATCGCCACCGTAATAGCTATAGGGCTCGGTTTGCGCCAATACACTCTGGCTCAGCGAGCCTGTGACCAGCACGCTGCTGGCCAAAAGGCACACTGTGTTAAGCAAAAGTTGGCGCGGCACCAGAGTGCCCGCACCGTTGCATCCGCGCATAGGTCTTACTGTTCTCCCAGCGCGATCATATCCATACCCTGTGCTTTGATTTGCTCGTTAAGGGCAGGCACCTGAGTATTCCAGACATCCTGCAACATCGAGAGCTGGGTCTCCATAGCCGCGCTCAGTTCCGCCTTTACTGCCAAAGCACCCTGAGTGGGCGCAGCATCGCCCGTTGCAACCATGCCCATGAGGCTGGTCAGCTTGTTGTTCAGGCGAATCGGGAAGTTAAGTGGATCCTGGCGGCTTTGGTTCTTGGTCTGGTAAAGAGCTTCTTCTATACCGGTGATGGTCTCACCCAGGCCTAGAACCTTAGCTAGCAGCGCGGAGGGATCGTCTACGCTGTCACCATTGTTAACAAGACGTGCTTCCAGAGCATCCAGTTGCGAACGGAAACTACGTATTTGTCCAATCTCACTGTGCGCACGTGACAACATGTCTCGCGTTTCCAGAACAAAATCAAACTGCGCGGCAAAGTCCTCGGGACTTGCACTGGATCGTGGGTCAGCAACTACCTCAAAGGGGGCCACCTGACGCTCTCCATCCACACTGAGTTCTGCACGATACATTCCAGGCACAGCTCGAGGGCCGGTCTTCATATCGGACCAGAGAATCAGACCGTCAAAGCGCTGCATGCCCGGATAGTTGAGATCCCAAATATGGCGATTCAATCCCGCATCAGCTGTCAATACGCGGGTATCAGGCTTGCCCGTTGGGTCTTCGGCAGTTTCTTCATCATCCGCGCCGGGCTTACGAGACCAGGTCCAGATGGCTTCCTGGCCACCATCTTTAAACACAGACAGCTCGATGCTCGCATCGTCACTCAGATTTTCTGGAAGCGAGTAGTAAATCGCCACGCCTTCTTTAGGATTGGTCCCGGCAGGCCCTTTGTTGCGATCCCAGCCCTTGGACAAGATTCGATAAGAGGGCTCGGGTGTATAAAGATGCGCCGCCTTTTGATGCTTATTACTGAGCTGCCTAAGGGCGCTCAGATCATCCATGATCCAAAAGCCACGTCCCTGGGTTGCAGCAATCAGGTCACCGTCCTTGATCTGCATATCGGTCACCGGAACGATAGGCAGATTGAGCTGGATAGGACTCCAGTCACCGCCGTTGTTCAGCGAGTAATAGGCACCACGCTCGGTGCCGGCAAACAGCAGGCCTTCACGCTGTGGGTCAGCGCGTAGCACTCGTGTGAAGTGGTCGCTGGGAAGGTTTCCATTGATGCGCTTCCAGCTCTTTCCCCAGTTATCTGTGTAAAAAAGATAGGGCTTGAAGTCATCCATCTTGTAACGCGTAGCGGCCAGATAAGCGCCTCCCTCGTTAAAGGGATCGATATCAATACTGTTGACCATGGCCCACTGGGGGAGACCCGAGGGCGTTACGTCTTTCCAGTTCTCGCCGCCATCGCGGGTGACGTGAACCTTGCCATCATCACTGCCTGCCCAGAGTACGCCGGCTTCGTGATGAGACTCGGTGAGCACAAACACGGTGCCGTAGTACTCAACACCGGTGTCGTCTTTGGTGATCGGGCCGCCGGATTTGCCCATGCGGCTTTTGTCATTAACCGTGAGGTCCGGGCTGATTTGATCCCAGGTGTAGCCCAGATCGTCGCTACGAAAAACCGCATTGGCTGAGACAAACAGTACGTCCGGGTCATGCTTGGAGAAAGCAATGGGGTAGTTCCATTGGAAGCGATACTTTACTTCTGCAGCGCCCCAGCCCATGGGGTTATCGGGCCATACGTCCAGAGCGCGTCGCTCGCCAGTACGGTGATTGACCAGTCGCATGAGGCCACCGTAGGAGCCGCCTACAACCACATCCGGATCATCGGGCTTGGCAGCGATGTGTCCGCTCTCGCCTCCAGCGGTGGGATCCCAGTCACGCACGCCAATGGATGAACCCATAGCCGAGCGCGAACGGATGCGTACAGCAGAGTTGTCCTGCTGGCCGCCAAGCAGGCGGTAGGGGAAGTCGTTGTCGGTAGCAACCCTGTAGAACTGCACCGTCGGTTGATTTGCCTGGGTCGACCAGGTTTTACCGCGGTCGTAGGACACGTTGGCGCCGCCATCATTGGACTGGATCATGCGCATGGGATCTGCGGGGTCTATCCACAGGTCGTGGTTGTCCCCGTGCGGTGTGTCTATCTCGCTAAAGCTTTTGCCGCCGTCCTTGGAAAAATGGAACCGCACGTTAGCAACGTATACAGCTTCTTCATCCACGGGATCAGCGAAGATGCGGGTGTAATACCAGGCGCGTTGTCGCAGGTTACGGTTCTCGCTGGTCTTGTTCCAGGTTTTACCGCCGTCTTTAGAGCGGAACACGCCACCATCTTCTGCTTCGATAATTGCATAGACATTCTTGTTGTTACTGGGCGATACGGTCACGCCGCTGATGCCAATAGTGCCTCTGGGCAGCCCTTCGTTGCGGGTTAGCTCTTCCCAGTTGTCACCGCCGTCCATGCTCTTGTAAAGCCCGGAACCTTCGCCACCACTTTCCAATGAGTAGGGGGTTCGTTTTACCCGCCAGAAGCTGGCATACAGGATGCGAGGGTTGCTGGGATCCATGGCGAGATCAACCGCCCCCACTTCGTTGTTAACAAACAGGACTTTTTCCCAGTTTGCGCCGCCGTCTGTGGTGCGAAACACACCACGTTGCTCGTTGGGCCCAAACAAGTGCCCCATGACTGCGGCGTAAGCCACGTCGGGGTTGGTAGGATGTATGCGCACTCGCGAGATATGCTGCGAATCTTCCAGACCAATGCGTGTCCAGGTATCTCCTGCATCTACCGACTTGTACATACCGTCACCGGGAGAGACGTTGCCACGCACGGTCTTCTCTCCGGTGCCGACGTAAATAACATTGGGGTCCCACTCGGAGACAGCAACTGCGCCGATTGAGCCGCCAAAATATCCATCAGAAATATTGTCCCAGGACGTGCCACCGTTGTCGGTCATCCAAACGCCGCCGCCGGTGGAGCCAAAATAGTACTTGTCCCGGTCACCCGGTAAGCCGGCTACAGCCGCAGAGCGACCGCCGCGAAAAGGGCCAACCTCTCGCCACTCAAGGGCGCGTATTTCGGCGGGGAAGGTATCCGGATCGATGTCCGCCTGCACGCTCGCACAGCCCAGGCCCGTGGCGATGACCAGGCTTGCGGCGACGTACAGCGGACGAAAAATGGAGGGACGATTAAGTGACGGCATAAAATCTCCTGTCGGCTTTTTATGAGCAAATTTTTATCGGACGCAGACCCTACCACAGGAGCCGACGGAACTTTACTATGCAGGCACAGCAAAGTGGTCCCGGCGCTTTGACACAAGCCAGGCAAGGCGCCCCGACGAATAACAGGAGTTTCTTTGTATGTCAGATGCCGCTCAAGACATGGATACACCGCTTACGGAAGCCACAGGCAACAATGTGCGCTGGATTACCCTTAATCGAGAGAAACAGCGCAATCCTTTGTCACTGTTGATGCTCAATACACTCATAGAAGCGCTGGATCGGGCCGGAGCTGACCCCTCGGTACGCGCTATTGTGATTGCTGCCAGAGGACCGGTATTTTCTGCAGGACACGATCTGCGGGAAATGAGTCAAGGTGATGGCGAAGGCCGGGATTCACAGATCGCACGATTGCGCGAGATTCTCGACACCTGCTCCCGGATGATGCTCGGGATCGTTAATTCTCCGAAAGCCATCATCGCCTGTGTGCAGGGCACGGCAACCGCGGCTGGATGTCAGCTCGTATCGGCCTGTGACCTTGCCATTGCTGCAAATACAGCGACGTTTTGCACCCCCGGCGTCAATATGGGGGGGTTCTGCACAACACCTCTGGTGGGCATTGGCCGAAATGTACATCGCAAACATGCCATGGCCCTGGCATTGACCGGTGACGCTTTTAGTGCCGAAGACGCCGTTCGCTTTGGCCTGATCAACGAGTGCGTCCCGGTCGAATTTCTGGTGGAGCGAACCACTGAATTGGCAGAGCGCATTGCTGCAAAGTCTGCGCAGGGTATTCGCAACGGCAAAGCTGATTTTTATCGTCAGATTGATATGCCCATAGAGGATGCCTTTGCTTACGCCAACGAGGCTATGGTTCGGGCTATGACCTCGGCGGATGCTGAGGAGGGTAAGGCGGCATTTTTCGAAAAGCGCCAGCCTAACTGGGGAGACGCCTGAGTCTCATGTCGCTGAGTTCTGACGAGGAAATTGCCGAGGTTTTACGCTCCGTAAAGACCGTGGCTGTATTGGGCGCCAGTCACAAGCCAGAGCGCCCGAGCTACGGTGTTATGCAGTTTCTGCTGCGCAAGGGCTACACCGTTTTCCCCGTAAATCCCGGACTTGCCGGCACAGAGCTATTGGGCCAGCGAGTGTATGGGGCTCTTATCGATATTCCACAGCCGGTGGATATGGTGGACGTGTTTCGTAATGCGAGCTTTCTTCCCCAGATCGTCGAGGAAGTGATTCAGTGCAAGGTCGGGATCCTATGGACGCAGCTGGAGGTCATTGATCGTGATGCGGCAATGCACGCAGAAGCACAGGGCATTCGTGTGGTGATGGATCGCTGTCCGGCTATTGAATGGCCGCGGCTAAAAGCGGCGGCTTTGCTTTAGTTATCAACAGCGGCTTGCAGTAAGGGATCTGTGGGCGTGGTGATCCGAGCCTTCTTTCCCGCAAATACCTCATAAAGCGCCGAGTGGGCAGCTCTCGAACAAACGTCATCTCGCTCGGGATAGTCTTTTATCCAGTCCACCAGCATATTCAGGTTCGCGTCCTGTGCTTTTTTTGAGGCGTACTTATGCGGCTCAAAGGGGCGTGCATATGCATGCGCTATGCAATCTTCTACCGACAGATCAAGAAACATAAGTTGGCTGGCAAACGGCATTGCTAAAGCAATCAGGTCTGCATAGCAGCCTTCGATGACCCAGTCCTCATGCGATTGCGCAAATGCGATGATTTCTAGCTCTGACTCCTGCAGCGGTTTCCGCTGAGGCGGCTTTGTTGCCTGCCAGGCGAGGGTGTCCAGGTCGAGGTGGGAAAGTCCGGCATCGGTGGACATTCGCAAAGCCAATGTCGATTTACCCGAGCCGGAGTTTCCAAATATCACTACCTTAGCCAATGTATTGGCCCTGGTTCTCTGTCCTAGCGTACTGGTCGGTTTGCTTGAGCTCTAGCTGCCGTCACTGGGAAGCTCTGAGGTGCAGTTACCGCAGCGCGTAGCTTTGATGGGAATGCTTGAACAGCAAAAAGGGCAGTCTTTTGTCGTGGGCTCTTCCGGCGGAGCTTCTTCTTCAGCCTGAAGCTTGTTAATGGATCGAATGAGCAGGAAGACCGCAAATGCGACGATGACGAAGCTGAACACCGCATTGAAGAACAGGCCATAACTAATGGTAACGGCACCGGCTTCCTGAGCTACGGCCAAGGTGCTGTAAGGGCCAGCGGTAGTTCCCTCTTTTAAGGTGAGGAAGAGATTTGAAAAATCGACCCCGCCTAGCAACAGACCTATGGGTGGCATGATGACGTCGGCGACGAGGCTCTTTACGATGGTGCCAAAGGCGCCGCCAATGATAATGCCGACGGCCATGTCAACGACGTTGCCGCGCATGGCAAATTTTTTAAATTCCTGAAGCATAGTGCGTCCCTCCGCTTTGGTTTATTGGATTGTTATTGGCACAAAAACACACCCGTTTTACCGGCGGGCTCGAGCGTCATGATATCGCATCATTAGTCCCGGATTGTCCGTTTTTTTCTCAGTCTTTAGCTGCCCTCGGCGAGCAAATAGCATCCGCTTCTATCTCGACCAGGTACTCGTCACCCACCAGCTCGGCTCGCACGAGGGTGTTGGCCGGCTGGATATGTCCAAAGCGCTCCCCATGTACCCGCGACACCGCTTCCCAATCGTCCATGTTGCGGATGAAGATACGGGTGCGGACCACATTCTCCAGACTACCGCCCAGCGATTGCAATGCGCCTTCTAATTTGTCGATCACGTAGTGAGTTTGCGCCACGGGATCGCCTTTACCAATAACGCGATCATGGTGTGTAGCGGTGGTGCCCGAGACATAAATGGCGTCGCCTTTGCGAACTGCTCGGGAAAAACCCGCCAGATCTTCCCAGATGGTTCCGCTGAGGGCCAGAGTTTGTCCGTCGGATCCGGGGACCGTTGGGTAGGGCGGGGGGAGCGTTTCAATATGATGGCTCAAATCTCCGGACGCCGTTAGAAAAGGCGGCTTTCGATATTCGTCTCCACAATCTCCGTGAATAGCGGTGAGTGTTGCGAGCGCGCCCTCAATGGCAGCACGACTACTCTGGGTCAAGTTGAAGTCGAGCAACTGTTTGTTGCTGTTGATGTGCTCGCTCTGGCCCAGACGTGCGCCGATGATTACTGCGCCCACACCGGTTTGTTCCAGAATAAAACGACTGGCGATGTTCGCTATGGACACTTCGTGTTCTTGAGCCGAATTGTCGAGCACTGCAAGAAGGCTCTGAAAGCGCTCCCAACCTCCCGCCTCATCAATGTACCGCTTGTACTTCATTTGTGACCAGGTAGTGAGTGCAGCCTGATCCGGTTCTGCTGTGTTGAGCCAACGCTCGGACAAAAAGCCGCCTGCGAGCGTGCCAAAAGCGAGGAGTTTGACGTTTCTTTCCTCGCAGAGCTCGAGCATGCCGTTTGCGGCCCGCTGATCCAGCAAAGAAAAACACACCTGATTGGACACAATATCAATGCCTGACTCCAGAACGACTCGCAGATGGGCGGTGTCAAAGTTGGTCAGGCCAAGGTGTGCAATCAGACCCTCCTCCTGAAGCTCTTTCAGATAGCTAAGGTCGTCAAGGTAGCTAGGGTCGGCGTAGTTCCAGGCGTGATACTGCAACAGCTGCAGCTGATTAGTCTGCAGGCGATCCAGCGCGCGTTGTACGGCTTCGCGAACAGTCTCGCGACTGGAGCCTCCGGGCTTGGGGACCCACTTGGTCAGCAGTTGTGCAGCTTCGCCGTTGAGATAGTTGCGGGCGAAGTGGCCGGCTATCTCTTCGGACGACCCGTAGTGATCCGCCATATCAAAGGTGCACAGGCCCGCGGCCGTATAGGCCTGCATGCTGCGCGCAGACTCGTCGAGATTTACCGCTTCACCGTTCCTTTCCATATCGGCGATCTGCCAAAGACCCGTGATAACACGGGAGATGCGCAGGTCCGGTGCCAAGTCTGTGTAGCGTTCCTGAGAACTCATTATTACTCCGGTGGCAATTGCTCAAAAAGTTGTTTTAGATCCGCGCCGCTTTCCTTGAGTTTCCGTCGTTCCAGAAAGTAAATGGCGCTGCCGATACCCATCACGATGAGCCAAATAGGTGTTGAGTGAAAGTACCAGGCGGACAATTCCGTGCTCAGATCCTTGGAAGTATGGATGATCAAAAAGCCTGCGAGCAGGAAGATACCCAACCAGGCCAATACCAGTTGCGACGGTCTATGGCTGAGCACCGTAATACGCTTTGCCAGTTCGGGATTGCGCCTTGGGAGCGTTATTACAGTGAGGCACATGAGCAGAAAATTCACGAGCATCGACGTGACCATAATGTCGATACCAAGGAAAAAGTCGCTGGCAAAGTGACTGCCTAAAATCCCCATGGTTGCCATAACACCACTGACGATTATGGCTGTTTGAGGTGTGTGGCGGCGGGGGTGAACGGTCCCCAGCGCCCGAGGAAAAATACCGTCTTTGGCCCAGGCAAACATCAGTCGAGATACGGCCAATAGCATGGCCGGGAGGTCATTCAGAAGTGCAATGGCGGCGCCAGCAATAATGGCAACGGCCCAGGCACCGGGAAGTACGTAGCCCAGTAAACCCGGCGCGGTCACATCCCTTTGCAGCGATTCGTCGGCGACAAACTGCCAGGGAACGGTGTGATACACCGCGGAGGTAAACAGAAAATAAAATGAGCCCACACTGAGCATTGCGATGCCAATTGCCAAAGGAAGATTGCGGCCGGGGTTCCGCGCTTCGCCTCCCGCCTGGGCAATGGAATCAAAGCCGATAAAACTTGAGAACAAAATGGCGGCAGCCGCCAAAAATGTTCTCAGATCAAATGCCGAGTCAGTGCCCTGCGCCAAGACTCTGCCTTCCCGCTCCAACAAGCCGGACGCGAAGTCTGCGCTGTCGTGAGAAAAGCCCGCCACCACAACGATAGCGCCTAAGCTGAACATCATAAGCATCAGGGGTATGAGAGTGCGTGCGTAGAACCGCGACCCCAGAAGATTGGTGCCTACAAAGCTCCAAAGCATCGCCAGGGCGAGACTCACCCTTACAGCGCCATTATCGAGCAGGACCGCCGTATCGGTCCACTGCAATGCCAGAGCAATGTCACGAAGAAAGGGCACGATGATGTAGGCAATGACACCGATGACAATAGATAACCCAAACCACTGAGAGAAGCTGGCGACAAAGCCCAGGTACGGGCTCAGGCCACGGCTGGCGTAAAGATAGCTGCCACCCGCGCGGGGCATGGCCGAGGCCAGAATCGCGTAGGCCAAAGCTGCCAGTATTGCGGGTAGGGCGGCGAACAGAAATGCCGGGAGTACCCACGAACCGATCCCCGGAACATTTCGCTGGATCATAAACGGCACGACATAGACCGAGGCGCCGAGCATGGAGCAAATACCGGTGGCCGCCAGAGCCCCCAGACCAAGCTCCCGTCTTAGCCCTGTGTTGCCCGGCGATTGCACGTCTACTTCAGTCATCGTTAGTTGCTGCTGCTTTGCAACGCACTGGCTCTAAATAACGGATCCGCAGCTTGCAGGATTTTCATCTCCAGCTGAGGATTGTAATTAGGCCTGTCTTTCAGAAATCGCCTTACAGTGTCTGCCGCGTCCAATGATGTATGCGCACTCAAGGCGCCATTCAACCAGGCACTGGGAAAGAAGATATCTCCGGTGATCTGAATATCCTCCAGTAACTCCAGGCTGGGCAAGAGATAAGCAAAGGCCTGGTCGAGGCGGGTGGGATCGTTGAGTCTGCGCAAAGCGCCGCTCACCCAGACCTCGGTGGCGCGATTTTCCGGATTCTTCAAGGACTCAAAAAAAGCGTCGCGAACAGCGGGGTCCTTTACTAAAGCCGGGGATATAAAGTCCAGACGACGTCGTCGGTCGGGGTTTTCAGTCTGGGCACGCTGCTTAGCGATGATCGAGTCTGCCCGATCTGGCAGTCGTACCGCGAGTATCTCTGCCAGGCGAATTTTTTCAGCCTCCTGCAGGCTAAGCTGCTCCACACTCTGCTCGCCAGTCCATATCGCATGCAGCCGCGTGAGCGCCAAATCCGAGAGCGCTAGCCCAGAGAAGAGCTCAAAGTACAGCTTGGTCATGCTTGGAGAATCCTGCATGAGCATCGTCTCCCACAGGCCGGTCTCCAGACTCGCAGTTCGCATACTGCGCTCCTGTGCATTGAGGAGGCTGAAGTAAACGTAGTGCAACTGATTGGCTGCCAGCTCAATGAGCAGCTCGTTGGACTCGGATTCCACGATAGGCCGAAGTATGTCGAAGTACTGGGTGGCGCTGCCGTAGGGGGGCGAGATGAGATTCTCAAAACTACTGACCAGCAGCACTCCGCGTTGCACTGCGCTTAGCGAGTCCCAGCTGTTAAAAAGGCTGAGATCTGCTGGAAAGCGACCGTAGCCCAGGCCGTTGGCGTTAAACAGAACAGCTTGTAGCGGCTTGCTTTGTAGCTCAGCCGGCAGGTGTACCTCCCCTGCAGCCAGCATGTCCACCTCATCATCACGCTCCAGGTTCAGCAGTGAGAATTGCTGGGGCCATTGGCGCGAGGCTCCTGCGGGGTCCAGCTGTTTGAGAGCCCACTGTGGATCGTCTCCGTCATCCTGTGGACCTTGGGTCAGCACAAAATTCGGCATACCCGCTGTGTTTACCCAAACTTCGCTCCAGCTTGCCAGGTCAATGTCGGTTTTTTCATCCAGGATCTCAATGAGCGCAGGCCAGGTCGCATTGGCGTAGGCATAGCGACTCAGGTAGGACTGCAAGCCGTCGCGAAAGGCCTGTTCACCTAACAGTAATTCTAACTGGCGCATCATGATCGGCGCCTTGTGGTAGATGATGGGACCGTACATTTGGCCCGCAAGGTTCAGATTGTCGAGCTGCTGACGAATGGGGTTCGCGCCTTCGCTGCGATCGACCCCGTACGCCTGCGGGTAATGGCTGATCAGAAAATTCAGCGCATGGTCTGTGTCAGGAAACTGTGGGTTGACGATCTTGTCGGCCATGAAGTTTGCGAATACTTCCTTGGTCCAGACATCGTCGAACCAACGCATGGTCACCAGGTTGCCAAACCACATATGCGCTGTCTCGTGGGCTATGAGCTGTGCCCGATTGAGCAATTGATTCTGTGAGGGTGACTCTTCTAGCAACAGCGATGACGCGCGATATTGAATGGCGCCCACATGTTCCATGCCGCCGTAGGGAAAATCGGGTATCAGGGCAAAGCCGAACTTTTCAAAGGGGTAGGCAATGCCGGTGTAGTCCTCCAGCCAATCCAATGCGTCAGCATGCGCCTCAAAAATGGCATCGATATTTCGGGCAAACTTCTCTTTGTCGGTTTCTCGATGCAAAAGGCTCATCTGTCGGCCGCGAAATTCGCGCTCCACAGTCTCAAACTGTCCGGCTACAAAAGAAAAAAGATAGGACGGAATCGGGTCGGTCTCAGCGAAGCGAAACACTCTGCGATCATCGGTCACTTCGTCACTTTGCACAGGCCCATTGCTCATGGCTACCCAGGTGGCGGGGGTATCGAGGCTGAGGGTGTAGCGGGCTTTGAGGTCCGGCTGATCAAGTACGGGAAAGGCACGGCGAGCGCGGTCCGGCACAAACAGCGTGAACAAAAAGTCCGGATTGCGGTTGATAGCGTCCTGAGTGGCGCGAAAAATGATGCTGATTTCGTTCTCACCGGGCTTGAGCGCCGATACCGGAACAATGATGTGTTCATTGCTGAACTGGTAGCTTACGGACTTATTCTGTGCACTCACAGAAACTACATCCTCTGCCTGCTGGGCAAAATCGATCTGCAGCGGCGCGGCGGCACTTGCCAAGGCAAAGCGCATGACCATGCGACCTTCCACTGATTTGCTCGCGTCTTCGGGAACCCAAAGCTGCAGATCGTAAGTTAATGCTGATATGCGGTCGGCCCGCTCAAGTGCCAGCGCTGCGGATACCCCGGGTTCAGCCTGCATGCTTTGACCCTCGCAGCCGACGAGAACCCAGATTAGTAGTGCCGTTGACAGTCTGACTATGCGTTGCACGAATGTGTCTCATGGTGTCCAAATCACGGACCATACCTCATTGTTCGCTCACTGGCGCGCTGGCCGTGGGTACTCCCCATAGACCCACAGCTTCTGCTAAGCTCCGCGGTTAATTTTTCTCATGGTAAGTACCCTAATTATGCGCTTAGGCACAATTCTTCCGGCTATTGGACTAGCCATCGCAGGCTTTGGGCCTCTTTCGTCTCTTTCTGCCGTGGCTCAGGACGTGGTCGGTTCCGGCGCTGACGCATTTGCGCAGCTTGGCCAGGAACTCCCAACGCCCAATTCCTATCGCACGGCCTCGGGTGCGCCGGGACATGAATACTGGCAACAGCAGGCGGACTACGACATTGATGCACGGCTGGACGAAGATGCACGCCGCATCGATGCCAGCGCGCGGATTGTCTATACCAATAACTCTCCGGATGCCTTGCGCTATCTGTGGCTGCAGTTGGACCAGAACCGCTTTAAGCAGGATTCGTTGGATCGCCGTTCCCGGACGGTGAGCTCTGACCGGGTGTCCTACCGAAACCTACGAGAGCATCAGGCGGTCTCTATTGGTGACTACGGTTATCGAAATCTGCGTTTTAGCGGTGAGGCGGGCGAAGAGTTGCCCTTTGTAGTGGTCGATACCATGGTGCGTGTGGACCTGCCAAAGCCTCTGGCTTCTGGTCAGTACATCAGTTTTAACGTGGAGTGGACTTTTGACATCATTGAGCGCGATACCGTGCGCAGCCGTGGTGGCTATGAGCAGTTTTACGAGTCAGACACGCAGATTTTCTTCCTTTCCCAGTGGTTTCCACGCCTTGCCGTTTACAGTGACTACGATGGCTGGCACAACAAAGCGTTTTTGGGTAGCGGTGAGTTTACTTTGGAGTTCGGGGACTACGATGTTTCTCTGACGGTTCCTGAAAATCACGTCATCTCCTCAACGGGAGCGTTAGCGAACGCCGACGACGTACTCACTGAGGCACAAAAAGAGCGTCTGGCCGAAGCTGGATCAGACAAGCCGACATTCATCGTGACGCCAGAAGAGGCGCTCGCTAACGAGAAAACCAAGGCCACAGGCACTCGAACCTGGCGCTTTGAAGCCGAAAACGTCAGAGATTTTGCCTGGGCCAGTTCCAGCAAATTCATTTGGGATGCCATGGTGCATGAGCAGCCGGGTGCCAAGCATGAGCGCGTCTACGCCATGTCTTTTTACCCCAATGAGGCCGAGCGGGTCTGGTCGAAGTACTCGACGCAGGCGGTTGTTCATACCATGGACGTTTACAGCCGTTTCTCTTTTGACTATCCGTACCCGACGGCACAGTCGGTAAACACCTGGGAAGGCGGTGGCATGGAATACCCCATGATCACCTTTAACGGCTATCGGCCTGACCCTCCCCGCGCGAACCCAGAGGATCCCGAGTCTGCGGAATCGCGTGCGGCAGCAGAATTGGCGTACTCCCGCCGTATCAAGTACGGACTCATTGGCGTGGTTATCCATGAGGTGGGACACATTTACTTCCCCATGGTGGTTAACTCCGATGAGCGGCAGTGGACCTGGATGGACGAGGGGCTGAACACCTTTTTGGAATACGTGGCGGAACTCGAGTGGGAAGAAGACTTTCCGGCGTTCCGACGCATTTCGGACCCATTGGTCAATGAGATTAATGTGTTGGATATGATCCCGGAGTACATGATGTCGCCGAATCAGGTGCCCATCATGACGCAGTCGGATTCGGTTTTGCGTCTGGGACCAAATGCCTACAGTAAACCTGCCGCGGCACTGACAGTTCTGCGCGAAACGGTGATGGGCAGAGAGCTCTTTGATTTTGCGTTCCGTGAATACGCTCAGCGCTGGCAATTTAAGCGACCTACTCCTGCGGACTTCTTCCGCACCATGGAAGATGCTTCGGGTGTGGATCTGGACTGGTTCTGGCGGTCATGGTTCTACACAACTGATTATGTGGATATGGCGATCACTGATGTGCGTGCTTATCGCCTTAAGCATGATGATCCTGATGTGGATTATCCGCTGGATCGCGAAGAACACTTGCGGGACAACCCGCTGCCAGTAAATATTGCCCGCAATCAAGCCGAGGGTATTGTGCCTCGCGAGGAGCGCTTTCAGGCATTGAAGGATCTGTATAGCGAGAACGATCGCTACACAGTGACCAATAAAGATCGCAATGATGCCGCGGACAAGTTCGATAATCTCGAGCCCTGGGAGCAGCGGGCCTTTACCAAGGCTATCGAGGACGACAACGTGTTCTACTTTGTCGACTTTGAGAATCTTGGTGGTGTGCCATCGCCTCTCATGCTGCACATCAAGTATGAAGATGGCAGTGAGCGCGACCTGGAGATTCCTGCAGAGATCTGGCGCAAGGATGCTATGAAGGTCACGCACCGCCTCATCGAAGATAAGCCTATTGCTTACATTAGCCTGGATCCCCGTCATCAGACGGCCGATGCAAACTACAGCAATAATCGCTTTCCCTCTGCCATTCATCAGTCGCGTTTGTCTGCCTATAAGGCGGATGTGGTCAAGCGTAATCTAATGGCAGACATGCTCCACGAGCTCAAGGATAGTGCCAAGCTTGATTCAGATAGCGGTAAGTCGGCTCCATTGAAACCGGCGAATGCTCGCTAAGGCCCCTCATCTCACCGGATTAGCTCATCTTGCAGTTGTGCTGCGCTGGATTCTCAGCGCGGCGCTACTGCTATCAACCTTGCCGGGCTATGCCCACAGAGGTCATGCGGTGTGGACGGATATCGTCTGGGCTGGCGAGAGCTTTGAGATCGTGCATCGTATGCATTTGGCCGACGCCATCGTCGTTAATCGCTATATGGGCGGTACTGAGCCCATCGAGGAGACTCGCAGCCTGGCAAGAGTCGCTTTATATGTTGAAGAGCGATTTGAGCTACTGGGTCCTGCCAATAATGATGGACCTATTCGTTTGGAAACTATTGGGGCCGAAATCGAGGATGACTTTCTGCTTATCTACCAGGAATGGCTTACGCCACTTCCTGAACAGTTTCCTGTGATAGACAATTTTATATTGTTGGACGTGGAGCCCGAGGCTCAGGCATTTATCAAGATCAAAGCCCCGGGCTTAGACGAAGAACGAGAGCGCTAAGCCCGGAACGTTTTCTGCTTAGTGCTGCCGCGGGATCAAGGTGATCTCGGTTTGTCGACCATCCAGGTAACGCACAGTTTCGCCGTCAAAGAACGCGTCTTCTTCAGTCATGAAACGTACGACTTTCCCGTCCCACTCCGGCACTGCGGCTTCGGCATTTAATTCAATAGACCAGGCTGTGTTGGGGTTTACCGGGTAGCTGCCGCGAGGACCCTTTTTGGGGCTTTGGTCTTCCCAGGAGCCTATGGATGCGCCCGCGCCATGTCCCTGAAGTCCAATAGGGTGCGTATAAATTGTCGCAGTGATGTTTTGTGCTTCGACAGTCTTGCGTGCAGCGGCGAGTACATCGTTACCTGAGCGGCCGGTTTTAAATGCGGCCAGCAGGGCGTCCTGCACCTTGTTGGCTGTGGCCAGACCATCGCGCAATCCTTGTGGTGCTTCGGTCTCCCCGGGGCGCAGCACATAGGCGTGATGTTGGGTGTCGGTGTTGAGTCTCAGGTAGGTGATTCCAAAATCCACGTGCAGAAAATCTCCGGGCATGATCACATCACCACTATCGATGCTCATGTTCGCAATGGAGAACGTTGATTGCTCGGCTCTTTGTACGTGCACGCTGGGATGAAACCAGGTACTGAGTCCCAGGTCGGAAATATGCTGTCGTAAGTGCCAGCGCAAATCGCCGGTGGTGGTTATCCCGGGGGTGATAGTTGCCTCAGAGAACATTTCGGCGATTATGGCGTGGGCAATCCGCACGATCTGCGGATAGCTGGCTATTTCGGCCTCGCTGCGGGTTTCCAACCAGCCCAGCGCAAGGCCATTTTTTTCTACCAGTCTGTCGCTGAGAGGGCCCAGCGCATGTTCCAGCTTGCGTCGCATTCCGGCACTGAGACCGTCGGCAAGCGGGAAGTCGTCGGAGGTGTTAATTGCGATGCTCTGGGGGTCGCGCTCGCGAACGATTTCGGCAACGCGTTCCCACTGATCGCCCTGTTCCTCGGGGTTCCAGGCCGCCGGAAAAAGGTCTGCTACGGGATAGCGGGCTACGGCCATGCGTTCAACGCCGGCGTCCCCGCCGCGATCATGAAAAATCATAATGGTGGTGCGCCGGGCGGCGAGCCAGGTCGCGGGCAGCATGGTTTTAACGACGGGATCTTCGTCATACTCGCCGGCCACCAAAATCCACATGTCGACGCCTTCCCGGCGCATCAGCGGTTCGACCAAGGTGTCCAGACGATCTCTTAACCAGCCGTCCACCACGGCGGCCCGCTCATCCAGATCAAGAATCTGGGGCATACGCGGATCCACTAACTCCTGACTTTGGGCCAAAGTGCCAGTGAGGGCTGTGAGGCAGCCCAGGGCTAGCGCCAGATTGCCTAGTCTTGTAAAAATACCGTTATGCTTTCTCATGTTCAGTCTCTCTGCCATCCGAAGTCTTTCGCCATTCGTGTGAAGCGGTCTATGTTGTTCTGTATCTGCTCATCGGTTTGCTCACTACAGTCTCCGATGATGGGCAGTGATCGCAGAATCTTGCTGTCGGGATCAACAAGCACTCTTGCGCCCTTGGGTACCTCAATGGACTGAGCGCCCGATGACAGGTCCAATACGTGGATTTTGCCGTCAATGCTGACATCCACGGGCATGGGAAAATCGCGATCACCGGGTACGCTCCACTCGAGCGAGAGTTTTCCATCGCCCCGGGAGCTTATGAGTTCCGGCATGCCCGCTTCACGCAGATAGGTTTCGACAATCCAGGAAACATCTTCACCCGCCTCATCAGACATGATGGCGATAAAGTCTTCGGTAGAACGATAGCGCGATTGAATGGGGTAGCTCAGCGACCAGGGCTCGGCGGTGTCGTAGATCACTCGTCGCGTACCCGCCCAAAACGCCTCTTCGCCAATATAGCGACGCAGGCTGTGGAGCATCCAGGAGCCTTTTGTGTAGATGTCTCTATTGTCGAATGCCTCACCGGCATCCTCCACTGCTGGGTTAGCAACCGGCAGGCAGTGCTCGTTGTTCGTATAGGCACCGTACATCTGATCGTAATAGCCTATGGCCCCGACAGTTTCTTCGGCGTACACCGCCTGCATGTACGCTCCGTAACCTTCGTGCAGCCAGGCATCCTCTGGTCTGGCATGGGTCATGACGTTGCCAAACCACTCGTGAGCGAGCTCGTGATGCAGGAGTCCGTCGAAGCCATAGCGACCACGTTTGTACTGCTCTCCGTAGCCATTGATAGTCTGGTGCTCCATACCCAGATGCGGCGTTTCTACAAAGCCTGCTTTTTCATCACCCCAGGGATAGGGTCCCAGGATCCGCTCAAAGAACTCGAGGTCTGGTATGACGTCTGAATCGACCAGAGCCCGGGCTTTGTCGGCATTTTCTTCCAGAGCCCAAAATTGGATGGGATAACTACTGCCGTTGATGCCCGCGTATTCGGCCTCAATGAGTTCGAAGGGGCCACCATTAATAGCAACGGCGTAGCCTGAGTAGGGGTGTCGCGAACGCCAGTGCCAGGTATCGAAACCGTCATCACCTTCATCCATACCGGTAAGAACGCCCACCGAAGCGACTTTTACACCTTTGGGTGCGGAAATAGCCAGCTCGACTCCGTTGTCGGGCTTATCGGCAAAGTTGTCCTTACACGGCCACCACAGGTCACAGCCGTCACCCTGTACAGCTGTGGCAAACCAGGGCGTTCCATTTACCTCGGACCAAACGAAACCACCAAACCAGGGTGGTGCCAGAGCCACATGAGGCTTGCCGCCGTAGGCCACGGTCACCGTGCTGTGGTTGCCGGCCTCCAGGGTTGAAGGGAGCGTTACCATGAAGGAGCCACCCTCGCGGCGGACCTTCAGCTCGGTACTGCCCAGCATGGCGCTATAGATGTCGAGCTTGGGATCCAGGTCCAGCTGTATAGTGTCCAGTGCGCTTAAGGCTTCAAAGTTCACCGCAACACTGCCTTCAATGGAGCGAGTGTCCGGCATCACTTTGAGTGAAAGTGTGTAGTGTTTTACATCGAAAGCCGCCTGGAGAGCCGTCATGGCTTTACCGGACCTTGCGGTATCCGGATGCAGATCGTCCGGGTGAGATTCACCGCGGGCCGCAGCTTCCAAAGCGGCGATGACCGCTGGCGGTGCGGTGGCGGTGTTGCTGGCCATCTGATTGCTGCACCCGCTTAGAGCCGTGACGATAAGGCAGCTGCTGAGCAATGCTCGAACTTTGGTGGATTGGTTCGCCGTGTGGATCACGCTGGGGTTACTCCCTAAAAACAGTGTATTAGCATCAGCCGTATTGATACGACCATTATGGATTCAAGTGTACCCTCTTGCCCTGTGATGGGTGGTAGCTAATCAGAGAGGGGCCTGTCTAGGGCATGAGGTAGCGATCGAAATGCGCGACCAGCTTGCCGAACAAGTAGCGGGAGTAGTGTGTTTCGCGGCTCCAGCTGTGAGTCGCACCGGGAGCAAAGGCAAAGTCAAAGTCTTTGCCTTCCTTGATCAATAGATCAGCCAGGGTCGCGGTTGTTTTAAAAGGTACCACCTGATCCTGCATCCCATGAATGATCAACAAGTGATCTTCGAGATTCGCCGCATAGCGAGCAGCCATATTTAGAAACACCTCTGGATGTGTATCCGGTCGACGAACGATGGCTACATCATCAGTACCAAAAAAGTGCGGGTCTACCGCCGCCGCAGCCGCGACACCTGCGCGAAACAGCCCGGGTTTCTTCAAAAGTGTATAAATCGATAGCGTGCCACCGTAACTGCTTCCCCAGATGCCCATGCGTTCGGTGTCCATGTAAGGAACGGTTTTTAAATATTCCACAGTGCTGACTATGTCTTCGATGTCGTCCCCGGCAAAGTCCACCAGAAACTCTTCACGAAAGTCCCTGCCGTAACCGGTGCTGCCGCGCATATCGACCTGCACGATGATGTATCCCTTTTGCACCAGCAGCTGTTGCACCCGGTTGTACACACCTCCCCAGCGATTGCGAACAGTATTGGAATACATGGGGCCAAATAACACTGGATACTTTTTTTCTGGATCCAGTGTTGCTGGCTCGAGAATCCGAGCGTGGAGTTGGTAGTCATCGATGCCGCTGGGAAAGCTAAGGTAGCGACTCCGCGCCCATTCCCGCTCGCTGAAGGCCTCAAGGGGGGAGTGGGTAACGCGGTGCAGCTTTGTGCCCATGGTGCTTACGCTATAAATCTCGGCTGGCTGGGTATCGTTGCTGTGCACAAAAGCCACATGACTTGCATCGGGCGAGGGATAGCCCGAGCTGTGCCCCGAAAGCGGCGTGACTCGTTGGGCCGTTGCCTGTGAGGGTCTAATTACGAAAACCTGACTTTCCGAGGCATTCGGTGCATTGGCTGTGTAAAAAATGCTGCCCGCGCCTGCCATTATGGGTGCGCTCAGTACATCAGCCTCGGGGTTGCTCAAGAGCCTTGGTGATTGTGTTTCAGCAAGTGCATCGATCATGTACAGCCCGTAGCGATCCTCAAGATCACTGAGAAAAATAATATCTTCACCATTGGGATGCCACTGTGAGGCGAAGGATGTGTAAATGCGGCTCTTACGTTGCTTGTGCCAAACTTCTTTTAAACGCTGCTGGGCATCCACCGTATAGAGCCAGCGATCTTCTGCCGTGTCGGACGCAACATCCAGCAGCAACACACCTTTTGATGACCAGGAGAATCCGACAACCTGGTTCGCCGAGGTGTTTTGTAGGGGGAGCAGTTGGAGCTTACCTTCAGCCACATCTATGAGTCCCACGGTGCGCGACTCGTTTGCATCACCCGGGTAGCCCCGGCGGATTTCGTTGGGTGCCGTCTCGCTGGAAAGATAGTCGGGGAAAGGTACTTTGCGCATCTGCCGACGATCGACCAGATGCACTGCGATAGTCCGACTGTCGGGAGACCAGACGTAGGTGGGGCCTCCCCAGATGCCGGGGCCAATCTCCCGTTCAGGGCGGTTATAGCGTCCAATAGATAGGGCCGATAGTCCCGGAATTCCGATATCGGTGATTGCGCTGGAACTGTTGGTCTGCAGATCAAAGATCCATAGGTTGCCGTCTTTGAGAAATGCTACTTTTTGATCATCTGGGGCTAAGCCGAGATTAGACGCTCCCGGGCCAAGATCGCCTAGTCGCCGGGCCTTGGAATCATCAATGTCTAACTGCCAAAGCTCATTACCGCGAAGCATCAGGATGTTCTTGCTATTACTGCGCCAGGCAAATTCGCGGGTCGACGAGTACAGGGCGAATTGGGGCGAGGACAGGCGGCGAAGCTCCTTGCCGTCCGCTGAAGCCAGCCATAACTCTCTATCTGGCAGGCCCTTGTCGTTCCAGGTGAATGCAAAGCGCTGGCTATCGGGGGCCCACTTTGGTGGTGAAGGTACGGTGCCAAATAAGCTCGGGGAAGCAAAGAGGTCGTCCAGGTGGAGGGGCGCTTGTTCTGTAGCCCGGGGTGCCGCGCTCAAAACCAGCGACAGGAACAGTCCGCACACAGTAGCGACGCTTCGTAATCCGGAGTTTTTCAGAATCGCTTGAGAACGGAGAGTTGTTGGCATGGAGCGTATTCCCTGAGTGGTCAGTCGTTCGTTGTGCATGATTCTGACATATACTTTTCCGCTGACGGTATTTCCATAACAAACTAATCGTTTTTGAGGGTTAATCATGAAGCCAGCGCTGTTTTTTGCCTGTCTGGGTATGGTCTTTTTGGGGATGTCCCCTGTCGCTCAAAGTGTCGACGATGAGCGAGCGTTCTTTGACGGGATTGAAGCGCGAAACGTCGGCCCATTTCGTGGAGGACGGGCAACCGTTGCCGTTGGTGTTCGAGAAAACCCCCATGTGTACTACATGGGTACCACCGGTGGAGTCTGGAAAACTGACAATGCGGGAGCCAGTTGGTATCCAGTCTCGGATGAGGACTTTGGTTCATCTGCAGTCGGTGCCATCGCGGTAGCTGCGTCGGACCCCAACGTCGTCGTTGTAGGTATGGGTGAGTCGCCATTTCGAAACATCGCCTCATCCCAGGGCGACGGTGTATACAAGTCCACCGATGCCGGAAAAAGTTGGACGCATATCGGATTTGACCACTTGCGCCAGGTCGGTGAAATCCGCATTCATCCCAAAGATCCGGACACCATCTGGGTTGCGGCGCAGGGCAATACCTATGCGCCGGCAGATGACGGTGGTGTTTTCAAGACCACTGATGGCGGTAAGACCTGGCGTCGCGTATTGGAGCCGCTTAATGACAGCACCGGTGCGGTAGATCTCGCCATTGATCCAGGTAACCCGCGAATCCTTTTTGCTTCGATGTGGGACAACCAGCGCAGCCCCTGGAAGCTTCGCTCCGGGGGAGAGGGCAGCGGCATTTGGCGCTCCACGGATGGTGGCGAAAGCTGGGAGCGCCTGGTCGATGATCTCCCTGACGGAATGGGCAAGTTAGGTGTTGCTGTGTCTGGCGCAAAGTCCGGTCGGGTCTGGGCCATTATTGAAGCCGAAGGCGATGAGGGTGGTTTGTATCGCTCCGACGACAATGGAGATAGCTGGGCTCAGGTCAACAAGGAGCGGATTCTTCGTGCGCGCTCCTGGTACTACATGCATGTGTTTGCTGACCCTAACGATGAGAACACGGTTTACGTCCTCAATGCACCGTTCATGAAGTCTATTGATGGTGGCAAGACCTTTAATCAGGTGTCTACGCCCCATGGCGACAATCACTACCTTTGGATCAATCCTGATAACTCCCGCTGGATGGTCAACGCCAACGATGGCGGCGCCAATGTGTCGTTTGATGGTGCGGCGAGTTGGTCCCGTCAAGACAATCAACCCACTGCGCAGTTCTACCGGGTAAACACTGACAACGCTTTTGAGTACCGTATTTACGGCGGTCAGCAGGATAACTCAACCGTGGCGATCAAGAGTCGCTCCCGCGATGGTCAGATAGGCCGGGACGATTGGGAAGTGCACGGAGGTTGTGAGAGCGCTTACGTTGCCATGGATCCCGAAGATCCGCGCTACACCTACGCAGGCTGTTATCTGGGTCTGATTGACGAGTTTGATACGCAGACTCGCACCAGTCGATCAATCAAGGCCTATGCCGAAACAGGTCTGGGACAGCTGGCGAGCGATTCCAAGTACCGCTTTAACTGGAACGCCCCGATTCATGTATCGGTGCATGATCCCAAAGTGGTGTATCACGGCGGCAATGTCTTGTTGAAGTCCATGAATCGCGGTTTTGACTGGGTAGAGGCCAGCCCGGACCTGACACGCAACGAGGCTGACAAGCAGGGGCAGGGTTCTGGTCCCTATACCAATGAAAACATCGAGCAGTACAACACCATCTTCTCCTTTGCGGAGAGTCCCCATGATGCGAACACGCTGTGGGTGGGCAGTGACGATGGCCTGCTGCATGTCACTCGTGATGGTGGTGAAAACTGGAAGGATGTGACTCCGCGGAATGTTGGTCGAGGGCTGATCAATTCCATCGAAGTGTCGCCACATGATCCGGCGGTAGCCTATGTCGTGGTTATGAAATACAAGGAGGGCGATAACCAGCCCTATGTGTATCGTACGTCCAATTACGGACGCAGCTGGTCATCCATCGCCGATGGTCTTCCGGAATCGCATTTTGTGCGGGTAGTGCGTGAGGATTCCCAGCGTGCTGGTTTGTTGTTTGCGGGCATGGAGCGAGGTCTCTATATCTCCTTCAACAGTGGTAAAGATTGGCAGGCGTTGCAGGGTAATTTTCCCATTGTGCCGATCACCGACCTCATGGTGCGACGCAATGATCTGGTCCTTGCGACTCAGGGTCGTGCGTTTTGGGTGATTGATGATATTACGCCCCTGCGACAGTTTGAGCCTGCACAGGTATCTGCTGCCGCGCACTTGTATTCACCGTCCCCGGCTATACGTCTGACACCGACCAAAGGTCGCGCTGGAGGCGGCGAGAGTGTCGCCCCGAGCGCACCTGATGGGGCCGTGTTGTACTACACCCTGGCCGAAGAACCCGATCTTGAAGAGCAGTCGTTGACGCTGGAGATATTGAACGCCGAGGGTGGTCTTGTTCGCCGCATCGAGGCAGATGCCAAGAAGGGGGCCGAAGGTGGTGGTGCTGGTTCGGCCATGGCCTTGCCCGCAGAAAAGGGGCTCAATCGCGTAGTTTGGGATCTGCGTACTGATGCTACTACTGAGCTGGATTATGATGTGGTTTACGGATCCCGTGCAGATAAGGCTATTGCAGGTTATGCAGTGGCGCCGGGTACCTACACCTTACGTCTGCAACTCGGTGAAGACAGTGTTGAGCAGTCTGTGGACGTTAGCTGGGACCCCATCAATAGCTACGATGAGGCTGCGATCAAGGAGCAGCAAGCCTTTGTAGCAGAAGCCTTTGGGATGATCGACGCGATCTACGCTCGCGTTGCGAGTTTGCAAAGTATTCAGACGCAGGTACAGCTGCGCCAGTCGCTGGCCAAAGAGGCAGGGGATGACATAGTCGCAGAGGCGGCGGAGTCCTTGTTATCGGCCTTGGAAGAGTGGCAGAAGTCAGTAACCACACCGCAGCGCGAGACCTTTCAGGATGTGCTGAATTTTCATCCACGTATTGATGCTTTCCTAATTGATGTTTACCAGCAGGCTAACAACGCGGTGTTGGGACTTACCCGAGGACAGAGAGAGCGTATGCAGGATCTGCGGCCGCAGTGGCAGATGGCTATGTCACAGTGGCAGACATTGATTGACGACCATGTGCCTGCTTTTAATGCTGTTGCTGGCCCTGCGGTGGCAGCGCCAGACTGGGAGTAGCTTGGTTTTATAGACGTCCGATCATTGCGTTTTATCAGGCATAAAAAAGCCGGCAGCGTTTTGCGCTGCCGGCTTTTGCGATCTACGCTCTGTATTTATGACTTGTTGAGCGATTGACCCGGTACCCAGGGTGCTCCGCTTTCCGCCAGCGCTTTTTTGATATCCGCTAGTTGTCCATTACGTAAGGTGGCGACTCGCGCAACGATGTCGTCCATGCTCTGGCTTCCTATGCGAAGGTCCGCACGCTGATTTTCCGTGGGGGGCATACGGGTGTTCAGTGCATTGGCGGCAGAGTCTATGCGCCGCGCGGCACTGTGTGCCATGGCCTCGCTAAGCCGTTGCCGCGCTGGGTTTCCACGCAGCATAACTTTAAGCTCGGCAACTTCTGCTTCCAGAGTGTCAATCGCCATCTGCAGTGTTGGGTCACTTAGCGGCGATGCATCCACCGCTGCGCGAAGATACTTCGTGTCCGCGGTCACCTCCTTCAGCGCTGCATCAACGGCGTAGAGCTGCCGCTGCGCGTCGCTTACCTCTCGCTGAAATGTCACCGACGCCAGATAATCGGTTCCCTTGGGTAGGTTGGCGAGCGCCTGTAGTTCAAAGTCCCTGGGGCGTCCCAGAGTCTGGACCGTCTCGGGTCCTACGCGAAGCAACTGCGCGCTGTAGGCACCCGGCGCCATAAGCGGCCCCTTGGGATCGCTCATCCAGGGTGCGCGGAAACTACCGTCGGGAAAGCTGATGGCATTGGGAGCGTCCGCTCGCATGTCCCAGTTTAGACGCTGCAAACCGGTCTTCTTCTCGAGGCTCAGGCGGCGAACGGCATTACCCTGTGCGTCACTTATCTCGATGTAATACCGCGCTTCGCCAGCAGACGCTTCGTCTTTCAGTGTGTCCCAGCCGGGAAATGGAATATTTTTTCCGGCTGCCGCAAGACTGCGTTCTCCATCGCGCCGCGTTTCTGCCGGCGTTGCCGTCACGTCCGGCAGGTACGCGGTGAACAGCGGGCCTAGCTCCGGGTTAGCCGCTTTATAGGCGGTGCTGCCCTGACTGGGAATGCCTGCGGCCTGTCCCGGCACCGAGGGTATGTACCACCAGGCGTCGCGAACGGCGAAGAGCCCACCATCGTTGCCGGGTATAGCCTCGTCACGCTCGCGAAGATTTGCGGCCATTTCTCGCAGAGGGCGATAGTCATCCAGGATATACACGCCGCGTCCAAAGCTCGCACCTACCAGATCATTATCCCGGCGCTGCAATTTAAGATCTCTAAAGGGTACCGTGGGGACTCCAGCGCCGAGTTTTTTCCAGTGCTCGCCGCTATCAAGAGTGACATAGAGTCCATTTTCGGCAGCAATGAACAGCAGGCCCGGTTCAATATGATCTTGCTGAATTGCCCAGACGATCACGTCCTTGGGTAGATCGCCACTAATGTTGCGCCAGCTTTTTCCATCGTTGTCCGTGGCAAAGAGCATAGGTCGATAGTCGCCGGTTTTGTGGTTGTCCGCTGCCACGAAGGCCCCGCTTTCGTTGTGCTGGGAGGCTTCTACATCGTTGATGAACGCACCCCTGGGCAGGCCAGAGGGACTTACTTTTTTCCAGCTCTGGCCGCCGTTTGCGCTGCTATGTACCAGGCCGTCGTCGCTGCCAGTCCACAGTCGCCCGGCCCGCAGAGGCGATTCTGAAATTGCCGTTAACGACGCATAACCAGACATGGCCCCAAGGTCCCAAAGCGCGTCTGTGCTGCGTACTCGCCCATCCACGGGGAGAGTGAAGCGATTGCTGTTGCTGGTGAGGTCATCGCTAATGGCCGACCAGTCGTCACCGCGATCGTCGCTTTGCCAAACTCGCTGGGAGCCAAAGTAGATTCGCCCGGGATTATGGGGACTGACTTCCAGCGGTGAGTCCCAGTTCCAGCGCTCGGGATCGTCCCCGGGAGCGGGTTGAGGGCGGATGCTTACGTTTTCCTTACTCTGCGTATGATGCCGAATCAGGTTTCCTTTCTGGCTCATCTGGTAGAAGACGTTCTGATCGAAGAGGTCAAAGGCCACGCCATAGCCATCGGCGCCATAGGGAACGTACCAGTCCTGGTTACGAATGCCTTCTATGTTCGTAGTCCGCGCCGGTCCGTGCAGTGTTCCGAGGTCCTGGGCACCGACCAAGACGTTGTAGTAAGGGGAGTGATCGCTCACCGCCACCTTATAAAACTGGCTGATGGGCAGGTTGGGGAAGTGCCGCCAAGTCGTGCCATCATCGAAGCTTTCGTACAGACCGCCGTCCGTTCCGGCAAGCAGGTGCGCTGGCGCCTTGGGATCAATCCAAAGGGCGTGGTTGTCACTGTGTTTGGCCCGGCCTGTGCCCAGAACATCGAAGTTTGCACCTGCATCTGCCGTGGCATGCAGGAATACGTCCATCTGATAGACCCGGTCGGGGTCTGTTGGAGATGCTTCGATCTCCTGATAATAGTGCGGACCGGTTCCTCCAGAAATATACTCGTTTTTACGTTCCCAACTTTCGCCGCGATCGTGGCTGATAAAGAAGCCCTGCTCGCCGTCGTTCGCCTCGATCGTTGCGTACACGCGATCGGGGTCTGCTGGAGTAACTGCAAGGCCGATCTTGCCGACTTCCAGATCATCGTTTTCGCTGGGTAATCCCTTGCTTAGCTCGCGCCAGGTAGCCCCGCTGTCGGTTGACTTCCAAACACCCGATCCAGGGCCGCCGGCGAGGAACGACCACACCGTGCGTCGACGCTGATAGGTGGCCGCGTATACGATGGATGGATCGCTGGGATGAAACTCCAGGTCGGTGGCGCCGGTTTTGTCATCGACACTCAGCACAGCGTTCCAGCTTTTGCCGCCATCGGTGCTGCGAAACACGCCGCGGTCACCGCCGGACGACCAAAGCGGCCCCTCGGCGGCAACAAGAATGTGATTAGAATCTCTGGGGTCTACCAGAATCCGCCCAATGTGTTCGGACTTCTCCAGCCCCATAGAGGTCCAGCTCTTACCGCCATCGAGGCTGCGATAGACGCCATCACCCCAGCCCACGTGGCGACCGCTGACGTTTTCTCCCGTGCCCACCCAGATGGTATTCGGGTTCTGGGCATCGATGGTGATCTCGCCGATGGAGTAGGACTTTTGCTCGTCAAAAATCGCTGACCAGGTAATTCCCGCATTGCTTGTCTTCCAGACTCCCCCGGAGCCGACGGCGATGTACCAGGTCGCAGAGTCTTGGGGGTGTACCTCAATATCGGCGATGCGCCCGCCCATCATTGCAGGGCCGATGGCCCTAAGTTCCAGTCCGTCGATCACTTGATCTACCGGTGCGATACTGTCGGCGGCATGAACCGCAGCAGCGGAACCCATAAGTGCGACAGACAACATGCTATGGAGTGCTTTAGCGCTCAGTAAATGGGACCTTCGATTTCGAAATACATTCATAAAGCTGTTTACCTTGTGCGTATTTAAAAGGCGGAGAAATATTGAGTCCTGCGCTGCTGTTTAGTGGCAGCGCAGGGCCACAAATCGAGTTGTGATGGATTACTGCAAAAATACGGTTTCACTAGAAGCTGAATTCAATGCCAGCTACCGGGCCGTAATAGCTGAAAGCGTTTGTTAGGTCACCGTCGGTAAATTCTGCCTCTTTGTATTGATAGCCAACGAGCGCATGGTTTTGTCGGGATTTGCCAAAGGCATAGGCAAAGCTTCCGCGCACAACAAAAACCCCGTCGGAGTCACCAAAGGCGTAGTCGGCATACGTGCGAAGCTGCCAGCGCTCGGACACAGGCTTTTGATAACGAACACCTAACAGCACGTCGTAATAAGCCTTGTCCGAGCTCCTTACGGTGGTCGGCCGATCAGTGTTGATAGCGGTAAAACCAAAGTCATTATCAAAACCCGAGTGACGGAGGCCGCCGAACACATTAAGGGACGTGCCGACGCCCTGGGGCCAGTAGGCAACGGCCGCATCGAGAAATACCTGAGTACTATTGATATCGATTGCCAGTTGATCCCGCCGGTCAGAGCTGGATGTCTTTATGTAGGTCAGGTCACCAAACGCGCTCCAGTTCCCCCTGCCGACCTCTGTTTGCACCATAAAAGCCGCATCCAGAGTGTCTACCAGATCTCGAAAGCTGATTGCCTCCGGGCTGATTGAGGTATCTCGAAAACTCAGGTCCAGCTCGGTGGTGGAGGCCCACAAATACGGTGTTACCGACCACTGCAAATCATCATTGCCTTGAGCGGCGGCCCCTGCAGAGACACAGAGTGCGAACGACAGTGTTGCAAATCTGGTGGCAAGACGATTTTGAACGTTCTTCATAACTAAGCCACCTTCTATCGTTTTTCGCGCGAGCGACTTGCGATCTGTCTTCGCCGCGGGACACTTATTATGCACGGCAGGATAGCTGCGATGGGTGCTTTAAATCCAGCTGCCAGCACCGCGAGTCAATCGCTATCTGCAGCAAGCAAGCTCGCATTGCCCCCGGCGGCCGTAGTATCAATACAGCTGTGGCGCTCGTGTACACAGTAGCTGTCAAGTTCACCAGCGGCGCTTACCAGGGGTATGAGCGCGCCCTCGCGATCTGCCAGCGCTTGCCGTGCACTGCGAAGATCAACCTCGTCGCTCCAAAGGGCTACCACCGCAATATGCTGTAGCGTTGTCAGCACCGCTCGAGGAAGCACACCGTCTAAACCATGAGCAGGGTCCACTCCCGGTGCAATCATGAGCGCCGGGCAACCTCGGCGTCGCGCGGTGCCCGCCTGTAAGGTCGCATCCTGGGCGCTGGGCCCCAGGCAAAGCACCAGTCCCCGAGGCCAAAGTGTCAGGGTATTAGCTTCTCCTGTAGGCCCGGGCATCTCCTGGCTTTCAAGTTCCTGGGCTTCATACCAGCTCAGTGCGTCAATGGCAGCTTGCACCGCGGATGCCTCTACGGCAGGTCCTGTTACAGCTGGAATGTCTGTCTGTGATGATTCCGCTGGACGTTGAAAACGCTGAACATAGCGCGGGCCACCGGCTTTGGGTCCGGTTCCTGATAATCCCTGTCCACCGAAGGGCTGGGACTCCACCACCGCGCCAATCTGATTGCGATTCACATAGATGTTGCCTGCGTGAACGGCCGAAGAGACATTTTTTACCCGATCATCGATACGCGTGTGTAAGCCGAAGGTGAGGCCATAACCACTGGCATTGATGTCATTTATGACGCTGTCGAAATCCTCGGCCTTAAAGCGCGCTATGTGCAATACCGGCCCAAAGATTTCCCTCGCTATGTCCGCGATGCCTGTGACTTCGATGACCGCCGGTCCAACAAAGTAACCTCCCTGTGGTGCATCGAGTTGCTTGAGCAAGCGGCCTTCTTGCTTGGCCTGCTGAACGTATGACTGAATTGATTCTTGGGCATTGGAGTTTATTACCGGGCCTATGTCTGTTGCGAGGGACCATGGGTCGCCCAGATCCAGTTCGTCCATGGCGCCGTGGAGCATTTCCAGAAGGATGTCAGCAATGTCGTCCTGCACGTAAAGAATGCGCAGCGCGGAGCAACGCTGCCCGGCAGATTGGAAGGCCGATGCCAGGGCATCTCGAATTGCTTGTTCGGGGAGTGCGGTGGAGTCCACAACGCCGGCGTTAATACCACCGGTTTCGGCGATGATAGGTGCTGCCGGAGACATGTGTGTGGCCATGCTGCGGTTGATCGCCTGGGCTGTTGCTGTAGATCCGGTGAAGCATACTCCCGCTACGGCCGGTGATGCGGTGAGTGCTTGTCCCACGGTGACACCTTCGCCGGGAAGAAACTGCAGCACCTCTCGCGGCACCCCTGCAGCGTGTAGAAGTTTGACCGCGGCGGCGGCAATTAACGGTGTGGTTTCCGCCGATTTCGCCAGGACGCCATTACCGGCGACCAACGCGGCCGCTATCTGACCGGTAAAAATAGCCAGGGGAAAGTTCCACGGTGATATGCAGGTGACAATGCCTCTGGCCTCCCCATGGGCGAGATCTTCGCCGCGATTGGCATAGTAGCGAAGGAAGTCCACGGCCTCGCGTATCTCTGCCACCGCATCGGCGGCGCACTTACCTGCCTCCCGGGCCAGCAGGGCCATTAGTTCTCCGGTATTGGTTTCAAACAGATCCGCCGCCAGGCGCAGGCTAAATGCGCGCTGCTGTGCACCGGCATCATTCCAGTCCTTAGCCGCTGCGATAGCGCGCTGGCAGTCGCTGATATTTGCCTCTATGGCATAGCCCACTACGTCTTTGGGGTTGGCGGGATTGACAATTTCGCGCCCCTGCTTCGAATCTACCGCGCAGGCTAGCAGCGGCTCCACCTGCCACTGATGCGTCGCAAAGTGCTCTCTTGCCAGATCCAGAGCTTCAACAACCTTGTGGTTATTTAGATCCCATCCTTGAGATGCTTTTCTGTCCGGCGCGTAAATGTCCGCAGGGTCGCACAGTGATGCGGGACGCTGAGCTTGTGTGGTGGCAAGGTTCGAGAACGGGTCTGCCGCAAGCGAAAGTGGTGTATAGGCCGGATCAACAACTTTATGTACAAAGGAGGAGTTGGCTCCATTCTCCAGGAGCCTGCGAACCAGATAGGCCAGTAGATCCTTGTGCGGTCCCACCGGCGCATAGATGCGACAGTTCGCGCCGTCGGCAATGAGTTGATTAAACAGTGTCTCGCCCATGCCATGTAGTCGCTGGAATTCGTAGTCGGAACGACTACCGGCAAGTTCAACGATGGTCGCTGCAGTTTGCGCATTGTGGGTGGCAAACTGAGGATAGATGCGATCTGTCATTCCCAGCAGCTTTGCCGCACAGCAAATGTAAGACATATCAGTGGCACTGCGCCGGGTGAACACCGGGTAGTCAGATACACCCTCTACCTGGGCCTGCTTGATCTCGGAATCCCAATACGCACCTTTGACCAGACGCACCATGATGCGTCGATCCAAAGATGACGCCAGTTTATATAGCCAGTCGATGACAGGTGCGGCACGCTTTTGATAGGCCTGTACAACAACACCAAAGCCATCCCAGTCGGCGAGCGTCTCATCAGACAGTGCTGCTTTGACCACATGCAAAAACGGCTCAAGTCGTTGGGACTCTTCTGCGTCGACGTTGAGCCCAAGATTGGCGTCGCGCGCAAGGCGAGCGAGGGTATTTAGACGTGGCGCGAGTTCGTTGATTAGTCTGGATTGCTTTGCATACTCAAATCGGGGGTGCAGTGCCGAGAGCTTTACGGAGATTCCCGGGCGCTCGTGCATAGCACCGCCTGACGCTGATTTACCGATTGCGCGAATGGCGTTGGCATAGGCTTCGAAATAGGCATCTGCATCGGCCTGCGTGAGCGCCGCCTCACCCAGCATGTCAAAGGAGTAGCGAAAGCCACGGCGTGTTTCTTCTTCGGCTCTTTCCAGTGCCTCCTCAATGCTTTGTCCTAAAACGAACTGATTGCCCATTTCGCGCATGGCGCGTTTTACCGCGAGACGTACCACCGGTTCGCCCAGACGCTTCACTGTGCGATTGAGTAAGCCGGAAACGCTGGCAGAATTATCGTCGTCCAAAACGCGACCGGTCATCATCAGCGCGATAGTGGAAGCGTTGACCACCGCAGAACCCGATTTCCCGCTGTGCTGGCTCCAGTCGTAGGGCGCGATTTTGTCTTCTATCAGCGTGTCGATGGTGCCGGCGTCGGGCACTCGCAGTAAGGCCTCGGCCAGGCACATCAGGGCAATCCCTTCATTGGTCGATAAGCCGTATTCGGCGAGGAACATTTCCATAAGCCCAGGTTTACCGGAGCTTCGTATTCGCTCGATAAGATCCACTGCGCGCACCTGGGCACGCTGGCGTAGCTCCAGATCGATGCCGACTCCTCCGGCGAGTGCCGCGAGTATTTCGCCTTCGTCGGCCACATGGTGGGCGCGAATGGCGTCCAGTTCTCCGTCATTAATGCTCGCCATAGGACGACTCTCAAGCGTGATGGCCTGGTTCATTTTGGGTTCCTGTGTTGATTCAATCAAGCTTTGGCGGTGCTTATCTCAGCGCGACCTGCCATGGTGAGTGCGAGGTAATCATGTCGTCGGCCTATGACGCGCTCGGGGCGGTTTCCCAGGAGGCTGACACCCACCGCTGCGATGCTGCTAAAGGCAAAACCCGGGACAATTTCGTACAGGTAAGCCGACATAGGCTGGCCATCTATCTCCAGGGGGGCGTAAATCCACAGCAATACGGTGACCGCTCCGGTAATCATGCCGGCGAGAGCTCCATCGCGAGTGAGTCGCTTCCAGAACAGGCTAAGCAAGATGATCGGGCCAAAAGCAGCACCGAAACCAGCCCAGGCGTTACTGACTAATGACAGGATCGAGGCCGAGCGATCAAAGGCAAGAAGCACGGCCACAATGGATACCGCCAGCACCGACAGGCGCCCAACCAATACCAGCTCTTTCTGACTCGCCGAGCGGCGAACAAAGTTTTTGTAAAAATCTTCAGTAAGCGAGCTCGATGAAACCAATAGCTGGGAAGAAATCGTGCTCATGATTGCAGCGAGTATGGCGGCAAGCAAAAACCCTCCGATCAACGGATGAAACAGCAGCTGCGACAAGAGTATGAAGATGGTTTCGGGGTCTTCGAGTAGTGTGGAGGTGCTGGTGACGTAGGCGACCCCCGCGATTCCTGTTCCAACCGCTCCAATTACCGTCACGAGCATCCAACTCATACCTATGTGCCTGGCGGTCGCCACATCGCCAAGAGATCGGATAGCCATAAAGCGCACAATGATGTGTGGCTGTCCGAAGTAGCCCAGTCCCCAGGAAAGACTTGAGATGAGTCCAATGGCAGTGACACCACTAAACCAACTGAGCATTTTGGGATCGACGCTATAGGCTTGCGCCGCGGTGGCTTGGAGTCCACCGAGTTGCGTGATTGCGACCACCGGGACCATGATCAGCGCGATAAACATAATCACACCCTGAACAAAGTCTGTGAGGCTAACCGCCAGAAACCCACCGAACAGCGTGTATGCAACCACAACACCAGCCGTCAAAAATAGTCCCAATTCGTAGCTTAGGCCAAAAGAAGTTTCAAATAGCTTGCCACCGGCAACAACACCAGAAGATGTGTACAGGGTAAAGAAGACCACGATAACGAGAGAGGAAATTACCCTTAGATATCGTGATTGATCGTCAAAACGCTTTTCAAAAAAGTCGGGGATGGTGATCGCATCATCCGCAAGCTCTGTGTAGACCCTGAGGCGTGGCGCGACCAGTAAGTAGTTCAGGTAAGCTCCGGCAAGTAGTCCCACAGCGATCCAGGCGGCACTGAAGCCGGCCAGGTAAACCGCACCAGGAAGCCCCATAAGCATCCACCCACTCATGTCTGATGCCCCGGCGGACAAGGCACCCACAGCCGGATGCAGTTTTCGTCCGCCGAGCATGTACTCAGACACGTCGCTGGTAGAGTTGCGGTAAGCATAGACGCCGATACCCATCATCAGCATGAAGTATCCCGCCAGTGAAGCCAGCGTATATATAGACATGTTGTTAGCTCCGGGTTTGTCCGTCGCCGCGGACCTGGTACTTGAAGCTCGTGAGCTGCTCCAATCCAACGGGGCCTCGGGCATGCATTTTCCCGGTGGCAATGCCGATTTCTGCGCCCATGCCGAATTCTCCGCCGTCAGAAAACTGCGTGGATGCATTGTGCATAACCACAGCGGAGTCTATGTTCGTGAGGAACATTTCTGCTGCTTCAGGGTCTTCTGTCAGTATGGCTTCAGTATGCCCTGAGGAGTGCTCGCTGATAAATGCGCAGGCCTCGTCTAATCCCGAGACAACCTTGATCGACAGTACTGCATCCAGATATTCCTCTCGCCAGTCGGAGTCGCTGGCTGCGATTACGCGAGGGTCACAGTCTCGTGCCTGTGGATCACCGCGCAGCTGACATCCGACCAGTGCGTCTGCCAGTAAAGGAATAAAGGTCTTGGCGATTGTGTCGTCGACCACGAGACTCTCTGTGGCTCCGCAGATTCCCGTGCGACGAAGTTTGGCGTTGCGCACGATATCGACGGATTTCTGGAGGTTTGCCGCGCTGTGCACGTAGCTGTGGCAGTTGCCATCGAGGTGCAGTAGCGTTGGAACTCTGGCTTCGTCACGCACCAGTTGCACCAGGCTCCGTCCACCTCGAGGAATTACCAGGTCCACGTAATCGATGCAGCGTAACAAAGCGCCGACTGCGGCACGGTCGGTACTGTCTATGAGCTGCACGCAGTCTTCTGGTAGCTGTGCCGCCGCCAGTCCCTTTTGCATTGCCTCAACAATCAGTCGACTGGAGTTGAGGCTCTCGGAGCCACCTCGCAGGATAATGGCATTGCCAGACTTGATGCACAGTGCTCCTGCATCCGCGCCGACATTGGGGCGAGACTCGTAAATCATGCCGATTACACCGATGGGTGTGGCAACGCGACTAATCATTAGTCCGTTGGGTCGTTTGGTCTCCATCAGACTGCGACCGACGGGGTCCGCAAGTTCCGTAATTTTCTCAAGGGCTGTCGCCATGGATTCGATACGCTCTTCATTGAGCTCCAGGCGATCTATGAAGGAGGCAGGCCTGCCTCCTTTCTGAGCGTTGGCAACATCCAGTGCATTTGCCGTTATCAGCTCAGAGCTCGTTTCCCGTAAAGCCTCGGCCGCTGCAGTTAGTGCCAGGTTTTTTTGTTCCGTCGTGGCGCTGGCAAGCTTTCTGGCTGCCTGGCGTGCTCGTAGGCCGAGTCCTTGCACATAATCCTCTGCCGATACGACAGGCTTACCGGGCTTTTCAATGATTTTACTCAGATCTGTAGTCACAGTTTTAAATTCCTTGGCCAATAAAAGTTAATAAAAGGTGAGTGCGCAAACGCCGGTTGCTAGACCCCCTGAATTTCAGGAGGCCTGTGTTGTCGTTCTTTGGTGGTGCGGTCAGCGCAGTTCGACTGCTCGGGCATAGGCGGCTTGCAGCGTGTTGCTCAGTAAATTGTCCAACTGTTCGTCGTTGTTGAGTGCACTAAGGCCTGCATGCGTGGTGCCATTTTTGCTGGTAACACGATCCCGAAGCTCATCCAGGGTGGCATCAGTATTGAGAGCCATTTCCACCGCTCCCTGGACGGTTTTTAGTACGAGCGCTCGTGACTGCTCCTCGCTAAAGCCAAGAGCCTGAGCTGCTCCGGTCCAGGCGCGAGCAAACTCAAAGGCGTAACCTGGTCCGCTGCCGGCAATGGCAGTGACCCGATCCAGCGCGTCTTCCCCGGACACCCACAGGGCATGGCCGGTTGATGCCATGAGGCTATTGATAAGTGCCCGATGCTCCTGGTTAAGATCTTCTGCTCCGTATAGGCCGCTGACTCCCTTGCCGAGCGATACAGGAAGGTTTGGCATGATTCGCGCGACAGACCTGCTTCGCGTAACTGCCATTAAGGAGGTAATAGAAAACCCTGCGGCAAGCGACAGGTATAAGCCTCGGGGCGCCAGAAACTCCAGGTAGTCTGGCAGAACATTAGCAATCATTTGCGGCTTCAAACCGATGACAATGACGTCAAATCTTTTGCCGCTCAGGTCTTCGGGTGAGCGAGCTTGCGTAACGGTGTCGGGAAATTGTCGTAGCCCACTGGGCGAAACAACAGTGAAGGCAAACCCGTCAACATTTCGCCATTGCGTAAGCAGGGCACTGCCCATACTGCCGCAGCCGAGCATCAGCACCTGCACTGCAGAAGCGTCGGGGGCGATGGTTTCACTATCGCCTTTACTCTCTTGGCCTTTGCTCTTGTGAGGGGTCGAGCTGTTCATAAACCGCGATGGTCTCCGATTTTGTTCCCCGCTTAGGGAAGCTGCGAGTGCGGGGCAATGCGGTATTTTGCATCTTCGCCCAAATAATCCTTCACAGTATAAGTAAAATGATGGCAGTCAATCAACGTCGATTTCCATTCCAACCTCATCGTTAGTCGGTAAATCATTGAAAATATTGGTTTTTAATAAATTTATAGATCATCGCTGTTACATCGCCACCGCAAACCTGTTAACCTAGTCGTCAATAACTACTTTCAACCCAAACTATTCGGCGCCTTTTTTCCGCTGACGCGGTTAAGCGTTGCCCATTGAAAATCACCAAAAGGACCCTTGAGATGACTGTTTTAGACACCGATCCTGCCGAGTTCGGCCACGCAGCGAAGCGCGACAAGCCGCGCATCGTCGTGAAGGTCGGTTCCAGCTTACTGGCGAATACGCCGGATCTACGCCCTCGATATGCATTTATGCATGGACTCCTGAGCGACATCGCTGCGCTTCGAGATCAGGGTTTTGAGGTGGTGTTAGCATCCTCAGGCTCCGTGGCGCTGGGTCTCAATGCACTCAAGTCCGACAGTGAACGTGCTGGTATTCAAGAAAAACAGGCAGCTGCTGCCTGTGGACAGCCTGTCTTGCTCAATGCCTACAAGCAGATCGCATTGGAGCATGGTTTTGATATTGCGCAGGTGCTGGTCACACTGGATGACATGGAGGACCGTCGACGTTTTTTAAACACCAAGAATACGGTTCATAAGCTGCTTGAGTTGGGCGTTCTGCCCATTGTTAACGAAAATGACACCATCACCACCGAAGAGATCCGGGTAGGTGATAACGACCGACTCGCAGCAAAAGTGGCGCAAATGATCCAGGCTCAGCATCTGGTAATTCTTACCAGCGTTGATGGACTGTATGACAAGAATCCCGATGAGGAGGGCGCCAAGCTCATCGACAAAGTGGATGATGTTAGTGAGTATCTGGCCGTAACCAGCGGTACGAATTCTCTGGGTACCGGGGGCATGTTTACCAAGATGCAGGCTGCGAACATGGCGCAGAATGCAGGGTGCGAGACGATCATTTCTCGCGGAATCCTCGATGATCCTATTTCTGCCGCTTTGCAGAACAGGCGGCCCCATACTCGATGCGTGGCCAAGTCGACGCCGCAGTCAGCTTGGGCAGTGTGGTTAACAGATCGATTGCAAATGGCGGGTAGCCTGGTGCTCTCGCAATCTGCCGCTGATGCGCTGGAGAACAGTGAGAGTGGCGTATCCTGCTCGGATCTGATTTCTATTCATCAGGCCTTTCAAAAGGCGGATGTGCTGCATATCTATGATGAGCGTGGCGTGGAAGTGGCCCGGGGTTTATCAAACTTCTCTTCGGATGAGGCGGCGTTGATTGCCTCAAACCCCGACCGTGAGATTCGTGACTTGCTCGGTTATCAGGCCGAGATGACCCTGGTAAATCGCCAGAACCTGGTGATCCTGGAGGACCACCATTTGCCTTGGGATGAACCAGAGCAGAGCTTGCGGGTTATTGCGGCGTAGCCTGCAATCCAAGCGACGCTAAGGCGTCAGGTGAACAACCTCGCGCTGACGAACAAGGAGCGCAGCGACAAGTAGTGCCAATAACATGCACAGACAGATTTGTGCTGCGGCGTTGTAGCTCCCCAAGTGGTCCACGGCCAGGCTAAAGGCTGCGGGCCCTATGGCGCTGGCGAATACCGATATGGAGGCGTTAAAGCCGCTGACTGCGCCCAGGTGCAGGGGGCCAAAAAAGCGAATAAACGCCAGATTGGAAACTACTCCCCAGAGTCCACCGCCGATGCCAAATCCGGCCGCAAGTACCCAGTAGCCCCAAGTTTCTTCGAGATTTATCAGCCCAACGGCACCAAAGCTCAGTGCCGACAGCATGACGATGAGAAAGGGCTTGAGTGTTAGTCGGTCTACAAAGCTGCTGGCGATAAGATTGCTTCCCGTAGAGAAGACGGCGGCGGGTAAAAAATAGCCAAAGGCTGTTGCGGCGGACAAACCGCTTTCAGCAAACACCGCAACTACATGAAAAGTGAGTGCCGTGCCGAACAGCGCATGCATGCCAAGGCTGAGGGAGTAGATCCAGAATATGGGGCTGCGCCGTGCTTCGTCGATGGTTTTTGATGGCGCTTCCAAAGGCAAAGAGTGGGCGTCAGCGGGGTCGCCACCGTCGGCCTGAAGCCCACAGGAAGCCGGGTTGTCACGGATAAAGATCAGGGCCAGTGCAGCAAATACGACTCCCACCGTAAGCCCCATAAACCATAGGGCGCCCCGCCAGCCAAAGCAGCTTATCAGCAACGCAATAGCCAGTGGTGCGATGGCAAAGCCAAAGGATACGAACACGCTGCGAATACCGCTGACCAAGCCCCGGCGCTTGACGAACCACAGTAGTAAAACGTTACGCGAGCAGCTGGTTAAAACGCCCTGACCAAAAAAGCGTACGCCAAAAAATGCAAGCAGTAACAGAACAAAAGTAACAAGGGTCGATCCTCCCAGCAGTACACTGAGCTGATCAACGCCACTGATTACCAGAACCATTACGCCCAGCGCCGCCGCTGATCCGGCGATCATGACGCGACCGCCGAGCTGGTCGTACCAGTGTCCGGCGCGGGTAAGAAACAGGGAGGAGGCCACGGTGCCCAGCAAATACGCCATGGATACCTGAGTTCGACTGAGATCCAGCACCTCGATAAAGGTGTCGGTGAAGACTGCCATGCCCATGGTTTGGCCGGGGATGCTGAATAGGAATCCGGCGGTAGAGAAAAACCAAACAATCCAGCCATAAAAAATCGGCGAGCGCCGAGGGTCAAAAGGCCAGTTAACAGGTATCAAGGGAGAGGCTCATGCAAAGCCTGCAGATTATAGAGGGGCGGAGTCTACTCGCACACCTTTAATAGCCAGATAAAGGCCCAAAGATATGAGTGCAATAAGATTTGCGACCATGAAGCTGATGGTGATCCCGGACTGACCAAGAGCGGGTACGAAGTCCCGGGCAACGATCACTACCGCGACCAATAAAGAGGCGAATACGCCCCAGGCCGCTATCACCATAGGAATAAGCCCTGAGCGTAAAAACAGGTAAAAAAAGCCTGCATTGGCAACACTGGATATGACAAGACTCAAATGAAAAGACGTGTAGTCCGAGGTGGCCTGCATACCCGCGAGCATGAGTCTTTGCGCATCGTCGGTGATGGATTCATAAGCCGGGGCACTCGCTAATTCAGCCACATTCATAGCGAACACCGCACCAAGCAACGACAGCAGAGCCGCTATGAGACTGATCACAAGAGCAGACCCGGCAAGCAATCTCCCGTGAGTTTGCAGGATCAGAAACAGTCCCACATTTACGACGGTCCCTAGGGCAAGACCGAGGCAGGCAAGATAAGCCTTGGCTCTGAGTCGTGTTTCGGCATCAAGCATGTTGCGGGCTGTGGCTTCCACGTCTGCCGACAGATTGATGTCAATGCCTTTGGCCACGAGAATCGATGTCGCGATTCCCAGAGCAATGAGCGCCAGCTGCGACCAGCCCACGGTGCGTGCTGTACGCATCAAAAATTGTGGATCGTCGCTGTGCATACAGTTGCCTCCGGCGCGATAGTCTGGTGACTCCGCCTATCAGTTGGGCGCGTTCGCGATGTCCTGCCTAAGGTGCTTGGCAGCCAGCCAGTAGTGCACTGCTGACCAGGTCATTACCGGTGGCAGGGCATACAGCATGGCGTAGCGCAGCGATTCGGTGCCGAGGCTGGGTGCCAGGAAGTCGCTAAGAACCCCTACAACCCAAGGACCTGCTCCCAGACCAATAATATTGAGAATCAGAAACAACACCGCCGAGGCCGTGGCACGCATACGCGGCCCTACGATCGCATGCGTCGTAGCAATAGTGTTGCCCAGATAGACCTGAAAAAGCAGACCGGGAATTATTGATAGTGACAAGGCGACGTAAGGACTGTCGACCAAATAGACACTGATCATAAACGGCACAATCGCGAATCCGCAGAGACTCGGCAGCCAGGCGTACCAGCGCTTGTCAGTCTTGGCCATGCGATCGGCGAGATAGCCACCAAAGAAAACGCCTATGGCGCCGCCCACACCGATGATCATGGACAGCCAGGTGCCCAGCTCGCCGGTGGACATGGCATGGGTGCGAATCATAAAAGATGCTGTCCAGTTGGCCGTGGCATAGCCGCAGAAGGCGTTGAGCCCGGCGCCTAAGGCAATGTGTCGAAAAGTAGGGCGACTCCAGAGGACGCTCAGTACCTCACCAAAGGGTACCGGGCCACTGCCGCTGGGGACTCCATCATGAAGGCCGCGAATGGGTTCTCTGAGGGTGAAGCGCAGAACAATGGCCAGGATAACGCCGGGTATACCCACGACCATGAACGCCGTTCTCCAGCCGAAGAACTCGTTGAGCCAGCCTCCGGCCAGAAAGCCAAACAAAATGCCGATGCTCACGCCCATGGAGTAGAAGCCAATCGCTGTAGCGCGGCGGTCTGCCGGAAAGATGTCCGAGATGATGGAGTGCGAAGGCGGGCTACCACCGGCCTCACCTACGCCGACACCGATGCGTGCCATTAATAGATGCGCATAGTTCTGAACAAAGCCGCTGAGGGCCGTCATGAAGCTCCAGATAAACAGGGAGAGCGATACGATGTTTCGGCGATTGCCGCGGTCGGCCCAACGCGCGATAGGAATGCCCGCGGTGACATAAAAAATCGCAAAGGCAAAGCCGGTCAAAAGCCCAAGCTGACTGTCGGAAAGGTCAAGATCAGCTTTGATGGATTCCTGAAGTATCGCCAGCAATTGGCGATCAATAAAATTGAAGCTGTAAACAATGGTCAGTAGGACCAGGGCATACCAACTCGCACGGCGCGTGCGGTAAGGGTTGTCTGGATGATTCTGTGCTCCGCTATGATCGGATTCAACGTCATTCACGTGTCATGCCCTATTGTGATTATCTTGGGATAGGCAGAGATTACACGTTTTGTCTTGTGCGCTCACGGGGTTTTCGTTCCACAGGACGCATGAGCCACGCATTGCGCTCGTTGTGTCATTATCATGTGCATAAACGTTTACCGATTCGCTTTGGGGGTACGCCTGCACTATGACAAAAGAATTCCTGTTCCCTGGTTGTTCTGCAAAGCTTGCGGTCATTGGTTTGGCCGGATGCTTGTTGGGGTTGCCGGCAGCTTTGGCTGCGCCAGATATCATCGTGGTCAACGGCGACGTTCGTACCGTTGATCCGGACGCTCCGCGCGTCCAGGCATTTGCGATAGAGAATTCACGATTTACAGCAGTTGGAAGTAATGCGGATATTCGTGCGCTGGCAGATGCGGGTACTCAGATTATCGATGCCGCCGGGCGAACAGTAACGCCAGGCCTTATTGATAGCCACTCACACATGAGTGGTAACGCGCCGGTCGTTGCCGGTGTGGACCTGAGCTACATTGTGGAAAAGCAAAGCTGGCTCAGTCTCATAAAAGATGCCGATGCCCGTCTGGCCGACGGGGAATGGATGACCGGCGGTTATTGGGATCACACCTTGTCCGACGGCGAGTATCCCACTCGGCAAATGCTGGACGAGATTGTTCCGGATCGCCCGATATTTCTCACTCACATCGATGGTCACTATGGCTGGGTTAACTCACTGGCGCTAAACATAGCGGGTGTGAGCGCTGATACGCCGGTACCGGCGGGTGGCGAGATACGAATAGATCCCCTAACGGGAGAGCCCACGGGTATTTTGCTTGAGGGCGCCATGAGCGTAGTTAGAGACCAGATTCCCCCTCGCAGCAGTGCACTGCGCCGCGAAGGTCTTGCGAAAATGCAGCGCTATGCCAATAGTTTTGGCGTGACTGGGCTGCATCAAATGGGAAGCCTGGATGACTATCTGCACATTGTTGAGAACGGCGATCCGACGATTCGTGTTTGGTATGGCCACTATGGTCTAAAGGCGGAGCCGGAGTCCTGGGATGAGGAAATCGACGCGGTGCTTCACAAGACCGCCGATACAGCCAGGCGCGTTAAGGCGACCAACAAAGAGCAGGAAGTTGGCCCCTTACTGTATGCCGGTTTCGTAAAGCTCATCAACGATGGGGTGCTTTCAGCGCACACCGCAGTGTTGATGGAGAATTATCATGATCGTCCTAATTGGCGCGGCGAGTACATTACTGAGCCTGATGACCTGGCGAGTCTTGTGCATCGAGTGACGGCGGCAGGCATGCCCGTGGCGATACATTCCATTGGCGACGCGGCGGTGCGAGCGGCGCTCGATGCCTTTGAGTCGGCAAAAGACAATGAAGTGCCTGCGCCCAATCGTGTCGAGCATATTGAACTGTTGCATCCGGATGATGTGCCGCGCTTTAAGGAGTTGGGTGTGGTGGCTTCGATGCAGCCTAACCACTGCACCAATGCCATTGCTTATGTGCCGGTCCGAGTCGGTGCTGAGCGAGAGGACCGGGCCTATGTCTGGCAGTCGCTGCTTGATGGCGATGCTACTCTGGTGTTCGGTGCCGACTACCCAACCTCACCTTTGAGCCCGCTAACGCAGATCAGTGATGCGGTTTTTCGCGAGAGTCCCTTCGGATTTTATGATGGAAAACCCTGGCATCCCGAAGAAGCCGTGAATTTTGATGATGCCCTGCATGCCTATACGCAGGCTGGTGCAGATATTACGCCTTGGAAAGACCAGATAGGCTCTATTAGCGTTGGGAAGTGGGCTGATTTTGTAGTTCTGAGTGGCAAAGTGCCCGAGCCCATGAACGCTAGCTTCAAAAAACTGGTGGTTGATCACACCTACTTTGCCGGACGTGAGGTTTACGCCAAGCCCTGAGCGTCGGCCTGCTGCTGCAGATTTTCAAGGGGTAACGCTGTTACCCCTTTTGATTCGTACGGTGGCATTTTTTGCCGGCCATACTCATTGTTGCCTTAGGTGCTCATCAAAGAAACGAGCTCGCAGGGTCCCAAGATGCAGTTCGGTACCTTCTCCTTCCTTGTCAACAACCGCGTGCGTGCGGTTGGGGTAGGCCATAAAGCGGAACGGCTTGTTCAGCCTGACCAGTTCATTAACCAGACGCTCGCTCCCCTGATAGTGCACATTGTCATCGCCGGTACCGTGCACCAGCAATAACTGGCCCTGCAGGTTTTTGGCGTGGGTAATGGGGGAGCTTTCGGTATACCCATCGGAGTACTCGTCCAGCAAGCCAGAGTAACGTTCCTGGTAGATGGCGTCGTAGAGTCGCTGATCAGTTACTGGCGCTTGCGAGACGCCGGCTTTGTACTGCTGCGGATAGCGAAACAGCATGTTCAAAGTCATGGAACCGCCTCCCGAGTGCCCCCAAATTCCCACATTGGATTCATCGATAAACGACCAGCGAGCGGCCATGGCACTCAAAGCGTCCGACTGATCTCGTGCGGCCAGTACACCGATGGCGCCATAGACAGATTGACGCCAATCCCGACCCCGAGGGGCTTTTGATCCGCGGCTATCTACAGACGCCACCAGATATCCCTGCTGCGTCATGTACAGGTGCCAAAGATGCCGTTTGCCAGCCCAGCTATCCCGCACGGTCTGTCCGGCAACTTCGCTGTAAACATAGAAGACAACGGGGTACTGCTTGCTGGCGTCAAACTGCGGTGGCTTGATCAGATAGCCATCGAGCGGCAGGCCGTCGCGAGCATCAACGCGAAAGAAGTCGTGCTCGCCCAATGTTAATTGTGAAAGCTTTGCAACAAGGGCCGCGTTATCTTCGAGCATAGCTACTTCGCGGTGATCGGGCAGAGAGATCAATCGATACTGCGGTGGCTGCATGAAGCTCTGGTGGCTATGGACTGCCCAGCGGGCATCCTCTGATATCTGATAACTATTGGTGCCGGACATATCTGCGCTTGTGAGCTTCTCTATCTCACCACTACCGTCCAGGCGTGAACGAAACAGGTAGCGTGCTTCCATGGCATCAGGTGAAGCCATGAAGTACAGCCAGCCACCGGCTTCGTCAACGTGAGCAACATCCGTGATGTCAAAGTCTCCAGGCGTCAGATCAGTAAACGTGACGCCATCTTCGCTAACACGGTACACATGCCACCAGCCTGCTCGTTCACTTCGCCACAGAAAGTCGCCGGATTGCTCCAACCAGTGCACGTCTTCTACATCAAAAATGTAGTGTGGCGCCTGTTCTACAAACAAGGGCGTTGCTTTACCAGTTGTGGCATCGACATAGAACACTGTGTTGCGGTCCTGGCGACGATTGAGCTGCTGAACAATGATTTTGTCGCTGGAGTTAGCCCAATCCATGCGCGGAACGTACATCTGTCGTGAGTCGCCCGGTAGCTCGGCCCATGCGGTGGCACCTCCGGTGACGGCAACGGTGCCCACTTTGGCTGCGGAGATTGTTTCACCCACCTTGGGGTAGGGTATTTCGGTGACAGTGGGGTACAGCGAATCGGTATTGTTGATCAGTGTAAAGTTGCGCACCCCGGAGGTGTCGAACTGCCAGTAGGCGATGCGCTGTCCGTCTGGGCTCCAACGAAAGCCATCAAGTATCTGGAACTCTTCTTCGTAGGCCCAGCTCATAATGCCATTAATTATGTGCTCGCCCGAGCGCTTACTTAGTTGTGTGATCGTCTGACGAGCAAGGTCCTCTACAAAAATATCGGCCTCTCTTACATAGGCCACCTGGCTTGCGTCGGGAGAGAACTTTGCAAACTGCAAGGTTGCTGGTCCAGCGTCGCCGCCAAGTTTGCTCAGCTGTTCACTCGGCAGATCCAGCACCCAGTAATCCCCGCGGCTTTTTTTGCGCCAGACCTTTTTGCTGTTGGTATAAATCAGTAGTTTGCTGTGATCTTGTGACCAGCTGTAGTCGTCGACTGCCAGAGGCTCATCTGCACCTTCGGGCGTGAGTTGTTGTGCGCTAACCAGAACCCGTCGCTCGCCATTGGCTGGGTCGTACAGGACGATGTCCTTCGGTTTGGAAGCATCTTCTTCTTCTTCATCTTTGTCGCTGTAGTTGTCTGGCGTCTCGAGCACCGTGTAGCCACTACTATCATCGAGCCAGTGCAGGCTCCCGGGTTTTTTTGCCTCGTAGGCGTCGTCGCCAAAAATTGCTTCCAGGGTGAGCTGACTTTGCTTTGTTGCCTTGGTAACGAGTGTTTCGGACGTCGAATCAGAGATGTTTGAACAGGCGGACAAGGTGCCTCCAAGAATGACTGATACAGCTAAGCGACAAGCGCGGGAATTTATACGGTACATAGATAAAGCCAAGGACAGAAAAATCGAATTGTGTCTTCATTCGGTATGTCGCTGCAAATGCTCTGATCTATAGAGCGCGCCTGCGGCGCTTGTGGCAGGTAGCGCTTAGCTCACGGATAAACGATGTAAGGCGCGATTTTCGTGGCGGTAAACACCGGCATCACGCTTCTTGCACAGCGCCAGCAAGGCGCTGCCGACGACCGATGTTGGAATCCCCGCGTAACGATCCATGGGGCCCTTCATAAAAAGCCGCATCACAGGATCTACTGTTTGCAGGAGTGATTCCACGGGTCGGCGCTCTGTGCGTCGGCCTAAAAGTAGGCCTGGTTGAGCAATGTCCAGCCGCGAAAAACCCAGGGCTTCAAGATCGCGCTCGGTTTCTCCTTTTACCCGGGAGTAGAAAACAGCAGCCTTGGGATTTGCCCCGACGGCGGTCACTACGATGAAGTGGTTTACCCCTGCCGCCTGCGCAGCTCTCGCGAATGCCAGTACTGCGTCGTGATCAACTGCCTGAAAAGCACCTTTGGAGCCCGCGCTGGCGATGGTGGTGCCCAGCGCACAGATGGCAATATCAGCGGGGGGCAAGCTTATGGGCGAGACCAAATCCGTGATCACCTCATTTTTGACTCTACCGGTGGCTCTGCGCCCGACGGTGCTGATTGTCAGCGTCTGGGGATCGTGGTGATCTAATACAGCTTGGCCCACAAGCCCGGTTGCGCCCGCTAGCAAAACATCAGTCATGACGAGGAGAAGCTTTTGCGCAGGAGAAAGTATCCGAGTATTCCCGATGCTAGCGATCCCAGAAGAATGCCCATGCGTTCATCCACCACGAGATTTGCATTGGCAAATGCCAGAGAACCGATAAACAAACTCATGGTAAAGCCAATGCCAGACAGAGCAGAGCTTCCATAAAGCGCTGACCAGCTCATTCCATCGGGAAGCTTTGCAAGACTGAGCTTTATGGCGATAGCGCAAAACACGAAGATGCCCAGCTGCTTGCCCAAAAAAAGTCCAAGGGCGATACCCAGAGTCACGCTATGCGTCAGCTGCTCCATAGATATCCCGGCGAAGCTGATGCCCGCGTTCGCAAAGGCGAAGACAGGTAGAACGAAGTAGGCAACCACGCTGTGGAGGTCATGCTCTAGAGTTTTTAACGGCGAAAAGTTTGAGTCCCTGGGGTCGCGCATGGGGATAAACATGGCCAAAACCACGCCGGCGAGCGTTGCATGTACGCCGGACTTAAGCGTAGCCACCCACATTATTGTTCCCACTAATACATAGGGGCTCAGGGAAGTGACGCCGCGTTTGTTAAGGGCGAATAACACAGGTAAGCACAAGCCAGCGATCGCCAGGGCTCCCAGAGAGATCTTGGAGGTATAGAACACGGCAATGATTACGATGGCGCCGATGTCATCAAAGATCGCGAGGGATGTGAGAAAAATCTTCACCGATAGTGGGACGCGATTGCCCAGCAACTTGAGCACGCCTAACGCAAAAGCAATGTCGGTTCCCGCGGGTATGGCCCAGCCCCGGCTTGCCAGGGGGTCTGCTGCATTAAACAGTAGGTAGATGCCCGCCGGAGCCAGCATGCCGCCAATGGCTCCTGCACCGGGCAATACGATGTTTCTTTTATCTGAGAGCTCGCCCTCGGTAAGTTCTCTCTTGAGTTCAAGGCCAATAAGAAAGAAAAACACCGCCATGAGTCCGTCGTTGACCCACAGTAACAAGGGCTTGGCTATCTCCAGCGCACCGACACGAATCTCCACCGGGGTGGCGAAGAATTGTTGGTAAATACTGAACGCCGGGGTATTGGCGATTACTATTGCCAATAGCGCGGTGAAAAACAGCAGTATTCCTGCAGCTGATTCCAGACGTATAAAATCGAGAATGAAGTTGGTGATTCTTTTAGGCATGCGCTGGAGTGTCCCATTGCCTACCGCTACGAACAAGACCAAGGTCATGTCTATTGCGGAGAACTTTGCTAATGTAGTGGCCGACAAAAGAATAAACACGGAATACATCTATGCACTTCACACCTTTACGTTTTGGCACGGCTGTTTTACCCCTGGTGTTAATGCTTGCCGCTTGTAGCGGTGATCAGCAGGAAGCCCCGCTGGTAGAGGCCCAAGCAACACCCGCGGTTGCGCCGGGCAGTACGGCGGTAACGGCGGCGCGCATCAAAGCTGCCGATTCGACGCCTGGTGAGTGGCTCACTCATGGGCGCACCTACGGCGAGCAACGCTTCAGTCCTCTGGATGGGATTAATGCTGACAACATCAAGGAGCTTGGGCTGGCCTGGTATGCCGAGCTTCCGACTGATCGCGGTATTGAAACCACACCGCTGATGGCCGATGGCAAGCTTTTTGTGACAGCTTCCTGGGGGCATGTGCTGGCCTACGATGCGAAAACCGGTGAGGAGCTATGGCATTTTGATCCGAAGGTACCCAAGGATTATGGCGTCCATGCCTGTTGCGATGTTGTTAACAGGGGGGCAGCTCTTTGGGGTGACAACGTTTATGCCGCAAGTATTGATGGCCATCTGCGTGCCCTGGACCGCGACACCGGTGAAGTTGTCTGGGATGTAGATACCCGTATTAACACCACGGATTCCTACACAGTGACCGGAGCTCCGCGAATTGTTAATGGCAAAGTGGTCATTGGTAATGGCGGTGCGGAAATGTCTGTGCGCGGCTATGTCACCGCCTATGATGCGGTCACCGGTGAGCAGGCGTGGCGTTTCTATACTGTTCCGGGTAACCCTGCTGAGGGATTCGAAGACGAAACGCAGGAGTGGATCGCGGACACCTGGACAGGAAAGTGGTGGGACAACGGCAAAGGTGGCGGTACTGCATGGGATTCCTTCGCTTTTGATCCTGAGCTGAACCTTCTATACATCGGGGTTGGTAACGGCGCCAGCTGGAACCAAAAGATTCGCAGCCCGGAAGGTGGCGACAATCTGTTTATCTCATCCATCGTGGCGGTAGATGCCGATACCGGTGACTACGCCTGGCATTACCAAACCACGCCGGGAGATCACTGGGATTACACCGCCACGCAACATATGATTCTGGCAGAACTTCCCATTAACGGAGAGGATCGCAAGGTCCTCATGCAGGCGCCCAAGAACGGCTTTTTCTATGTCATAGATCGAGCAACCGGCGAACTGCTGTCGGCCGACAAATACATGCCTGTTACCTGGGCGACCCATGTGGATATGGAGACAGGGCGCCCCGTAGAAGCGCCGGGCATGCGCGATGGCAATAGCGACACCATGGTGTCTCCCGGGCCTTCTGGAGCGCACAACTGGCATCCCATGACGTACAGTCCGGATACAGGGTTGGTCTACATTCCGGCCAAATCTTCATCATCGATTTATGCCGATGATTTTCATACGCTTGAGCGTGACGCTGTATGGCACGTCAACTACAACGTTGCAGCGATGGTGGGAATGCCGGACGAAGTGCCAGCGGCAGCGCGTGCGGCTATAGGTAAAGAAGCCTTGGCAGCAGAACTCATTGCCTGGGATCCGATTAAAGGAGAGGCCGTTTGGAAAAAGCCGCGGGGTTATTACTCGGGCTCAGGCTTGCTGTCGACCCACGGTAATCTGTTGTTTCAGGGTGATCTGACCGGCACCTTCAGTGCCTTTGCCGCAGACTCAGGAGATGAGCTCTGGAGCTACCCAGTGCAGGGCGGTGTGATGGCTTCGCCAATCACCTACACCATTGATGGAGAACAGTACGTTGCCGTGGCTCAGGGTTGGGGCGGTGAGACGGGTTTGCCTTTTGGCTCGGTGAGTGGCCCTCAGAACATGATTAACATCAGTCGCTTGTTGGTCTTTAAGTTGGGTGGGGCAGAAACATTACCCAAGGTTCCTGTGGTGGAGCAGCAGCTGGTAGCCGCTGGCGTCGAGGTTGCAAGTAGCGAATTTGTTGAGTCTGGACGTGGGCTTTATAACTTGTATTGCGCTGTCTGCCATGGTGGCAATGCCATTAGTGCCGGTCTGATACCTGACCTGCGGTACCGCATTGCCGAGATTGAGCCGGCCTGGCAGGCTATTGTCATTGAGGGTGGTCTGGCGGCCAACGGAATGCCTGCCTGGAAGGAATACCTTACGCCGGATGAGGCGGATTTGATTAAGGAGTATGTGAAGCACGAAGCCGTACTGGGGGCGAAACGCGGAGAGCGTCGTTTAGTTCGCGCGCCCTAGGTAGCCAAAGTGCTGCATCAAAAGCCGTCACTTGTGACGGCTTTTTTCGTTTGGCGTGAGTCACTTCCTCGCAGGGTGCTCGACAAGCGACAAAGCGTGCCGTTAACGGGACGGACCGCATGTGCTTACATTGATCTGCCAGGGCTTTCATCCAATCATAGTTCCCGGCATTGCTCCGTCATGCCAACATTATCGACCGAGTCGATTTCTGCATTCTTACATAGAGGAAAAACCGTGAAGCCTTTTGCGAATTTAGTTCTTGTCGCTCTCATATCCTTGGGTACAACCGGTTGTGTGTTCATCGACGGCGAGTACGTCAAACACGACGATTGGCGCGATGATCAGCGGGATAACCGTGAAATGATCAGTCAGTTAGAAATTGGTTCGACGCGCAATTCGGTCGTTGCAGACTTAGGGACTCCTTCAGATTCAGAAGCTTTTACCAAGGACGGCGAAGAAGTACGCGTTTTGTTCTACCGTACTCAGCGAAAGCACTCTGATGGTGAAACCACTCGTGATGAGACCACACCGGTGATCTTTAAAAACAATGTTCTCATCGGTTGGGGTGATCGGCAGTACGCCGAAGTTCGGCACCAATAAAGTATTCGTCAGACTAATCTGTTCTTGACGACCACCGGATTTAGGCGCGGTTTTAAATCCCGCGCCTAAAGCCTCGGCCTTATCGCCTGTGCTCAGGGCTTGCGAAGTCACTCTTGCAGCCAGCATCCCAGGCATCGGGTTGATTGCCGTGTGCGGGAATACCACCTGCGTCTTTAAGCATACGGGCGAGGTGTAAACAATTCCAAACCAGAAACGTCGTATTGCGGTTTGTAAAGTCATTTTCCGGACCGCCGGATCCGGCATCCATGTACGACGGACCGGGGCCGGCTTCTCCCATCCAGCCCGCGTCCGCCTGCGGCGGTACCGTGTAGCCAATGTGCGATAGAGAGAACAGAATATTCATCGCGCAGTGTTTAACTCCATCCTCATTGCCGGTAATCAAGGTTGCGCCCACTTTTCCGTAATCTCGATACTGGCCTTTATCGTTGAAGTTGTGCGTGTATCCGTACATGCGCTCAAGCACGCGATTACAAACCGAGCTCTTTTCCCCAAGCCAGACTGAGGTACCGATGATTAGGATATCGCAGGCATCTATCTTGGCTTGAATCTGGGGCCAGTCATCGCGCTCATATCCGTCTACGCCGCTGTAATCCCGGGCAAGTCCTGCAGGAATCTCGAAGTCTACCGGTCGCAGGATCTCTACAGAAACACCATTGGCCGTAAAAATCCCTTCTGCCACTTTTAGCAAGCCTTCGGTATGCGACACGGAGGGCGACCGGGTCAGCGTGCAGTTGAGCATTAGAACGCTCAGATCTGTATAGCTCGCTGGTGCGTCGTTACACTGTTTGTCCGTCATGCTTTGAAGTTGCTTTGTCATTTTTATTCTCCTCAAGCGATGCCTGGCATCACTTTCCTCGTATCGGGTGCGCAGCAGCCTGTTTACCACGAACCTCTGGGCAAACAGAAATGCTAATGTGGCGGTTCGAAGGAAAGCCAACAATAAAGAGGACTTACTATGCAGCTTGTTCAGGAATGTATTATCCGAGCATCACTTCATGAACCACAGCCCGTTGGTACCGGGCCGATCGGCACGCGGGTGCACTACGGCATTTCCGGTGGCGTCGTCGAGGGTGAGCGACTCAACGGTACAGTCCTCAGCGGCGGAGAGTGGGCTCTTATCGGTCCCGATGGTTGTTTAAGACCTGATGTTCGCATGCAGGTGCAGACGCATGATGATGCACACATCTACATCCAGTACCTGGGTATTCTTCAAATGAATGAGACGGTGCAAAACGCCTTGGCCCAGGGTACGGGTACGGAGTTTGGCGACCAGTACTTTTACACCAACCCGCGTATGGAAACGGGCGACGATCGATACAGCTGGATTAACACAACGTTCTTTGTCGGCGAGGGCCGCTTTCTGCCGGACGCTCAGGTGGAATATCGGGTGTGGCGGCCGGCTTAGCCGGCTCTCAGTACCGTGTCGGCCAGGTGACCGAACAGGGAGTACTCCTGTTCGAAGATGTCCTCTAACTTCACCTGAGCGCGTTGCCATTGTTCAGCGTCTTTTGGCGCTGCAACAATGGCCTGCATGATGGGAGACAGTTCGTTCCAGCCTTTTGCGGCGCCTTCTGCAAGAGCGACGGTGGTGGGGCCTACCAGGTCCGGGCGTTGCAGCGCTGCCCAGCGCATAAACGCAGCGTAATGATCCCTGAAGAAACCTCCACCGGTGCCAAATTTGATGATCGCGTTGTCCAGATATTGCGCATGGGCGCGGGGGTCGTCGAGTTCTGCCCAATCCGGTAGCTTTTTGGCAAGCATGCGCAAGCCCTCGAGGCCGACTTCCAGGTCGCCCTTGGTATCTCCACGCATGGCCGCCATAAGATCTTTTTGGCTGCTGTCAAAATTCAGCATTCTGCCGACGGTTTTTCTTAAGGCTAGTCCACAGGCATCGGGCAAGCTGTGGCGTACCTGATTCGAATGGAATTTTCCCCAGGTGTTTAAAGTGGACATGCCCACGGGCGGGTTGCGGCTAAGTCGCACGCCCTCGGTAGAGCAGGTCTGTGTTTCTTCGTCCGTACGGTCAGCAACGTAGACTTCGTCTCGTTCATCATCAAAGCCCAGCAGTACAAAACGGTGCCCAGGAAAGTGGACTTTAAACTTTCGGTAATCGAGGTAGTAGATGTCGCCCGAAAGCATGGTGGGACGTCCGGCGATGACCTCCTGGCGCACCTCTTCCCAGGCTTGAGCGTTGTCAGGCTGTGCGGTCTCTCGGTAGTCGATGCCCAGGGCATCGGTCACATCGGTTTCAAAAGATGATCCCCGTCCAAAACACATATAGGGAGGGTCGGCGTGGGGGTAATCGAAGTATACGCTATCAAGGCCTGAGCCCAGACCAAAGACAACGCCCTCGTCCAGCTCCAAACCTGTGTAGTGATAAATGAGGTTACGCATGGAGCCGCTTCCGCAGTGCCCTGCAGTGAGGTTTCGATAGTCGTCTATAAGAACTCGCATGGCCTTTAATATCTCGCAGTGAGGGACACGTTGTTAATCGCCTGCGCGATCATGCCTTGCGAGCGGGGGTCACTCCCGCGACAAAAAGCAGACCCGCCATAATGGCCATGTTCTTGATAAAGTTCTGCATCTCATGGGCGCGCTGCAAACCTTCTTCCATGCTCCAAAAGTCGTGCATGTAAATACTAATCACCAGCGTTAGGCCCGCAAGGACAAAGGCCATTAACTGAGTACGCCAGCCGGCGGCCAAACTTGCACCGCAAAAAAGTTGCAAGATGATGGTCAGTATCAGCAGTGGCTGTACAAAGGGCACGCCGTGGGCGCTCATGTACTGCACCATTGAGTCAAAGCCCGTGATTTTGGTGATCCCGGGTAATATGAAATACAGTCCGAGTAATATTCGCCCTGCCAGGAGCATGGCGCGCTGGGCGATTTGGATTGTGTTGTTCATAGGACGCTAAACCAATTGAAGTTGTAGAGTGTCTGCACGGAACTCGATGATGTCACCGTTGAGCATTTTACGTCGCCGTCGGGTCTCAATCTCGCCGTTGACGATAACCTGTCCGTCCCCAATGAGCAGCTTTGCTTCGCCGCCGGTGGCCACGAGTCCTTCGAACTTGAGGATTTTGTAGAGCTCCACAGGTTCTTTTGTGATTTCTATGATGCGCATGTACTACCTTGTGTGGCGCTGCGGCAGCGACTCATTGTCGCGGCCAGGCCATGAATTCGGAACACAAGTGTACCTTGTCCGCGATCTCTAGTGCTTAACAAGGCTCTTTTAAGCCTTGTCACGGCTGGCTTTAGACCGATATTCTCTGGTGGGTGGCACTCCCTTTTGCTACGGTGGTCACTGTACTAATAAAGGTCACGCATGAGTTTATTTAGCGAGCTACATCGCAGGAACGTGGTCCGCGTGGGTATTGCCTATACCGTGGTTGCCTGGTTGTTGCTCCAGGTCGCTGATGTGGTCATGGAAAACATCGGCGCTCCGGACTGGGTGATGCAGGCGCTGCTGTTTTTGCTGCTGCTGGGTTTGCTCCCGGCGCTGATTTTTGCCTGGGTTTTTGAGCTTACGCCCGAGGGTATCAAGCGAGAGTCCCAGATCGCCGACGGTGTGTCGGTGGTGCATCAAACTCGCCGCAAACTCGACACTTTGATCATTGTCACCTTGGTCGTTGCCGTAGCCTACCTGTTTTGGGAAGGGCGCCTGCGTGAGCCCAGTACCGACGATCCCTTGGCGTCGTCGTCGCAGTCACGAGGAACTGCTGGGGGCGATGAACCACTCACGGGTATGGAAGCGCTCCGGCAGCAAACCGAAGAAGCGGCAAGAGCCGCAGAGCGTGCCCAAAATGGTGCTAATGACAGCGCCGACCCCGACGGTAAGACCTCTATCGCGGTACTTCCCTTTGTAAATTTGTCCTCGGATCCTGAGCAGGAGTACTTCTCCGACGGCATTTCCGAGGAGTTACTCAACGTGCTGGCGCAGATCCCGGCGCTACGCGTTGCGGCGCGGACTTCGTCTTTTCAGTTCAAGGGCGACAACCGCGACATTGGTGAGATTGCTCAGCTTCTAAAAGTGGGTCATGTACTGGAAGGTTCTGTGCGCAAAGCGGGCACTCGCCTGCGTATCACCGCGCAGCTCATTGAGGCCGAGGGTGGTTTTCATTTGTGGTCCGAGACCTACGATCGGGAGCTCGAAGACGTCTTTGCGATTCAGGACGATATCTCCAAAGCGATTGCTGATGCTCTAACCGCAGAATTGGCGCTTGGGGATGACGCGTCACCCGGGGCCAGCAAGGCCACGGCAAATACGGCTGCTTACGAAGCTTTTCTTAAGGGCCGCGCTTTGGTCAATCAGCGGGGTAATCAGGCAATTACCGCGGGGGTGCGGGAGCTTGAGCGCGCTGTGCGTCTGGATCCGAACTACGCGCCTGCTCGGGCGCAGCTGGCCATCGGTATAACTTTACTGGCGGCGACATCAGGTACTTACGGCGATCTAACACTTGCGGAGGTTAACGAGCGAGCGGGAGAGCAGATTGCGGCGGCAGAAAAGCTCGATGATGATTTTGCTGAGCTATGGGCCGCGCGAGCGATTCTTGCCAGAGTGAACTTTGATCCACGCAGTTATCTTAAGTACAGCGAGCAAGCGCTGGCCATACGACCCAATTATGCTGATGCCCTGAATTGGCGTGTGAACGCGCTCAATGGATTAGGCCTCGCTGAGCAAGCCGTGCAGGCGCGAGAGGAACTGCTGCAAATTGATCCTCTGAGCGTCATTGGGCGTCTCAACGCGGTTACGTTTATTGCAGGTGGGGGCGAGTCTGAACGTGCTTTGGCCATCGCGCGTTCGCTTATGGCGCAGTCACCTTGGGCAAGCCACGTAGCGCAGGCCAGAGTGTATCGGAGCCAGGGACTGCACGACCGGCAACTTGAGCAACTACTACTGGCGTACTCACTGGATGCGAGGGATCTATTGGTAAACTTCGATATTTCCGCTGTGTTCTCAAATGCTGGAATTTTTGATGAGAGCGTGCGTATTGACAGAGAAGTACGACCCTGGGCTTTGCTGAACGCGGCGCGCTACGAGGAAGCCGAGGATGCGCTGGCACAAGCAAGGGCGGCAGATCCGGAGTCCCTGGAAATCGTCACGAGTCTCGCCGAAAGTATCTACCGCCAGGGGCGATATCGAGAAGCGGTTGATCTGTGGCGGCAGGCCCTGGTTCAAACGAACTTTGGCGAGGCGGTGTATTCCAATGGAAATGATGGCCCGACGGCACAGCTTGTTTACTCACTGCAGCAGCTCGGTGAGGAGGAGGCAGCAGCGGCGCAGCTTGCGGTGTTAGAGGAGCTGCAAGGAAGTGTCGGAGACTCCGGGTTTGAAGGCCGGCTATTTTATTTTGGTGAGACTATCGTCGCAGCCCTCAAGGGTGATAAAGCGGGCGCTCTAGACGCGCTTCAACAGTCCGATGCGATGGGTCTCGAGTTCATTGATTGGCTAGACGAGCCCATACTGGATGTCATCCGGACTGAGCCCGCATTTGAAATTGCGAGTCAAAATATTGCAGGCCGAGCTGCAGATAATCGCGAGGCGGTGTTAGCACTGATTTGCCAGAATAACCCCGTGCCGGATCATTGGCGGCCCCTGGAGGCCACCTGTTTGAACGTTGGCCCGTAGCCAGTTAGCTGCCGCTGTCTTCTTCTCGCTCACGACGACCTGGACGTCCACCTTCTGGGGCACAGGCTAGCTCAGCGTCATCCTTGGGTGGCGCAAAGCACACGCCGGTCATATCGCCGCGACGACCGCTAAAAGCACAGGACTCACCCTCAGATAGATCGGCGCAGGCCTCAATGGCTTCTGGCGGTGGACCGCGACGCTTACCCTGCTGACGCTCTTCGCCGTCGTCCGATTGCGCTGCTACTGGTAATGAAATGCTCGCGACAGCCAGCATGCCCGTGACCAACAGGACGTGTGTAAGGCCTAGTGATTTTTTGTTGGTGTTCATAGTTCTCTCCATAGGTGTCTTTGTTCAAGAGCCAGTATCGCGTCAGACAATGCAGGCACTGAGAAGTAAACGTGGAGAATTTGTGAAGTTCGTGTTGCCTAATCGAGCTTGTAACCCACTCCATAGATGGACTGAATCAATACGCGATGGAGGGTGGGCTCGAGTTTTTTGCGAAGATTTTTTACGTGCGTATCTATAGTTCGATCGCTCACCACTCGCTCATCAGCATAGCAAAGGTTCATGAGTTGATCCCGGGACAAAACTCGACCGGGGCGTTCCATAAGCCCCTGTAATAGTCGGAACTCTACGGGGGTGAGATCTATGCGAGTGTCTATGGCCATGCACTCGAATCTTTCCACGTCCAGCGAGACTCCTGCATAGCTGAGCTTGCTCTCGCCTCGAATAAATGGCGCCTGCTGCACTCGGCGAAGAATAGTGCGCACCCGGCTAACAACTTCTCGGGGGCTAAACGGTTTGCACACATAATCATCGGCGCCGATCTCAAGGCCTATCAGCCTGTCGATCTCGTCCACCTTGGCCGTAAGCATCATGATAGGCAGGTTCGAAAACTGCCGCACCTCCCGACATATACTTAGTCCGTCTTTGCCGGGGAGCATTAGGTCCAGAATCAGAAAGTCCGGCTCAGCCGCCCGTATCGTGTCTACCGCATCGCTGCCCTCATGCAGCACAGAAACGCTATAGTCATCGCGCTCCAAGTAGTCGAGTAGGAGTTGCGCGATTTTGGGCTCGTCTTCGACGACCAGGATATGACCGGCGCTCAAATTCGATTCTCCTTTGCCAGGGGTATGTCAATAACGATGCTGACGCCGCCCAAGGGCGACGGTGTAGCCGCAATCGCCCCGCCATGTGCCGTAACAATGCTGCGGCAGATTGCGAGCCCCAGTCCGGCGCCACCGGACCTGCGGGTTCGCGAAGACTCTTTGCGGTACAGCGGCTCAAAGAGCTGTTTGCATTCTGATTCGCTTGCGCCTGGCGCTGAGTCTTCGATGCGCAGCAGAGCGCTGTGATCGGTACGTGACAGATGCATCTCTACAGTGCCCGGGGCATCTGTGTACGCAATGGCGTTTTCCAGCAGGTTACTCAACAACTGGTCTATACGTCTGGCATCTGCAAACACTAAAACCTGAGATGCTGACTTTGCGTTTATGCTCAGGGTTAGGCCTGCCTGCGATGCGCGAGCCTGCAAATTAGCCGATGCGTCTTGGATGCGCTTTGCAAGATCTATGGGCGCAAACTCATAGCGCAGGCCTCCGGCGTCGGACAGTGACAACTGGTAAAGATCGTTGACCAAATGACGTAGTCGCTGTACTTCCTGATCAAGGGAGTCCAACTGGGTTTCATTAAAGGCTCTCAGGCCGTCTTTGAGAGCTTCAATTTCACCGCTCAAAACTGTGAGCGGAGTGCGCAGTTCGTGCGATACATCGGCAAGCAAACGACGTCTGGCAGACAGCGACTCTTCCAGAGTTATAGCCAGATGATCTATGTCGCGAGTCAGTTGCCCAAGCTCGTCCTGGCGCAGCTCCTGCATGCGCTGAGAGTAGTCGCCGGCAGACAGTCGGCCCACCCCGGCGATCATACGTTTAATCGGCGCGGACAGTCCTCGGGCAAGACCCAAAGACACCAGCAAGGCTAACAACAAGCTACACAAACCAATAATCCAGCTGGTGGTCAGTTGTCGTTTAGAAAACGCAGTCTCCAATGGCTCATCTATTTGCCGTCGTGGGTCACTGCGAAGCTCGCCTACTTTTTGTCCGTTCGTTGTTACCGGAACACGTATGAGGGCATCTGCTTGTGCGTCGATGAGCGGGCCGGCTATCTGTTCATTGTTGTTATCAAATAAAGCGGTGGGTGGCGCAAACGATGCCGCAGGCGATGGGGATGTTCCTTGTGGTCCGTCGCGCCTACCGGGTCCCCGGGGTGGATATGGCGGGCGTTCCGGCCGACCGGGTCGTGTCTGCGAGGCATTGGGGCCAGGCTGAAGGCGAGCACCGGTGTTACCAAAATCCGGTCGAAGGATTTGGCCCAAATAAGCATCTGTGGCAAAACTCCATTGATTGCCGGCATCAATGTAGTCATTGGCTATCTGGGCTTGAAGGCGCTCCAGGCGCACTTGCTCCAGTGCGTTGACGTAATCCAGAAATCCTTGCTGAAAGCTCCAGCGCGCAAGTCCCAAAGTGGCAACAAGGACAATCAGGGTGAGGCCAATAAAGGCTGCGACGAGTTTATGGACGATAGACAAAGACACAGGCGCACTATAGCGACCAGCCCTAGGGCCGACCAGAGGCCTGACTCTGTTGCGCAACTGTTGAGGCGAAAAGTGTGCCGTTTGGAGCTGACGGGGTGAGTACTACAACGCTTTCGGTGTCACTGTGAGGATGTTTTGCGGTGATCTTCATGCTGCGCTCGTTAGGGCTCTTTCCAAACAGCGCCAAGCGAAAGTTCAGTGCATCGATACTGCCGGTCAACGTAAAGCGGCCCATAACGATCACCTGCGATACATAAACGCTGTCGTGACCGTGCGGGCGAACAGGTACTAAGCGCAGATCGTGGAGATCTGCCGAAACACTTTCTGTCTCCAGAGCAATGGCCGTTTGAATCTGCGCAATGATCTCGTTTCTGCGACTGTTGAACTCAAATAGCGAAACCTCTTGGTCGTCGTCCTGATCAACGTTCTCCAGCGCCGATACGGGTATGGATAGAGCCATGAAGACATCATCGCCGACGATGTTCAAAACACCGGTTTGCTCCACCATAAGATGTGCCTTGGCATGGCCTGCCCATAAAAGGCTCGCCAGGAGAGCGACGATCAAGGTGTTGATGTTGAGGCTCTGAGGCTGAATCTGAGCGGTCATCTGGGAGTCTCCGAATCGATGAGTTACTGAGCGCCGGTGATGCAGCGTTGGAAGAAGGGATAGCTGTCCGTGGCGTAGTAGTGATAGATACCGTTGGGGAACTCCGGTGTAACACCCTCGCGACCATTGCATTCGTCGAGGTCGCCCGAACCAGCTACGTACTCCCAGTCCTGTCTAAAAGCACCTAATGGATAGGTGTCTACAGAAGGGCGGCTACTACTGACCTCGGATACAAACTGGTAGCTGCCCTGCATCGACTTTAGAGGAGACTGCGCGTCGTCGGCGATGCTGTAACCGTAGCGAGCGTAAATAGGAAAGCCGTCAGCGGCCCAGCCAATGAGGGTCATTTTGGAGCTGTCGCCACCGCGCTTGGCAACAAAACCCTCGGGCATGCCGTGATAGTGATAAGCGCCGCCGGGTTGTACATGAGCGTTGTTCTCGTCGGTACCAAAATCAAAGCTGGTTTGCCCCAGAGCCTCTATGCTCCAGCTGCCACTGGGGTCGACGAGGCTGCAGGCCGTACCCGTGTCGTCGCAGGAGCCGCCGGTGCCAGCATCGATTTTGATGCCGTTGAGAACGTAGCCCGTGGTTCCCCGGGGGCCGCCGGTTTCGCTGGCGCTGCCGGTAGATGCAGGGCTTAGGGTGTAACTCGCAGAGACGGTCTGCTCAGAAATGGTGTTGGGGTTTGCGGCGTTAGGGAAGGTGCCTACATCGTGATCCGGAATGCCGTTGGCGGTAAGCTGACGGGTCGTGTCGGTGCAGGTCCAGGTAGATTCACTGGTGAAATTGAGTGACGGCTGGGCATTGAGTGTTACATCTTCATAGTTGCAAAGCACGCCCGCAGTCGATGTGTCGCCGGGATCGGCTTCGTCCGCAGCGCCGTCAGAAGTCCCGTCTTCGCTGGCGCCTCCATCCGTGACTGTCTCAGACACGGCTTCTTCAACCAAAGTGTCACCCGAGCTGCTTGAGCCACCGCAGGCCGTTAGTCCCACAAGAACCATCACCAAACTTAACCACAACACAGCTTCCACGGATTTTGTCCCATCTACTCAGTGTGGCCATTAGATCTGGAGAATGTGTAGAAACTGAGGAGAAATAGGTGAGATGCTGGGAAATATGTAAGGCTGCCAGCAAAGTTTTTTTGAATATTATAAAGTTCAAATGAATGCTGTATAAAGAATGAAATAAAACTCGAGGCCCAAGTTATGTTCAGAGCAATTGTGGTTTTTTGTGTGGGCGTAGTGCTCAGTGCTTGCGGTAGCGATAACAACACCGGAGAGCTCGCTTTGTCAGCGGTGCAAGATGGCGCCCTGCTGGTGGACGTACGTACGGCCGAAGAGTTTGCAACGGGTCACTTACCCGGCGCGATTAACATTCCCCACGGCGAAATTGTCGAGGGTATCGCTGCTTTAGACCTTCCCCAATCCTCGGACATCGTGCTGTATTGTCGAAGTGGTAATCGCTCGGGTATTGCGACCGCCAGTTTGAGCGCCGCAGGTTTTACAAAAGCAGTGAATGCCGGCGCCTATTCAGCGCTCAAACCTGTGTGGGATGCCGGCGGCTGAGTTCAGCTCACTCCCCAGGGCAATCCTGTGGCTCAAGGCACAGGTGTTCGCCGTTTCCGGGACGCTTGCCGGTCTTGTCCAAAATGCCGGACATCTTGAGGTTGGCGATATGTGCTCCGGACTTGTCTACCGTCACCCATACCAGTTGATCCATCGATGTACCTGACTCGGGGAGGAACACACCTCCGGTGGTTGCCAGTCGAATATAGTCGCGGCCATTGCGCTGCGTATGTTGATAAGTGTGGCGATGCCCATGAAACACAGTAAAGGGCCGTTCGCCCAAGGCATCCTCAACTGCTAACCACGTCGACATGTTGTTGTTCGCCCAAGGTGCTTTGTGCATGAGTAAGAACGTCCAGCGAACATCGCTGTTGTTGGCAATAGCGCGTTGCATGTAAGCAGACTGAGCCTCCGAGATCATGCCGGTTTCATCCTCCGGGAGATTCGCATATTCCGTTTTTGCAAACTCCCCCCAGCCTGATTCCTTGGCAACTGCGATAGCTTGTTGGCGCAGCTTCGCAATTTCTCCCAAGCGCTCAAAAGAGTGATCTTCGGTGTCAAAAACTAAAAAGAGCACATCGCGATAGCGCAGGTGATAGTAGCGAGGACCCAGTCGCTCCTCCCACGCTGTCCTAAGTTGTTGATCCAGGAGGTCGTGATTACCACCGGTATAGAACACGGGCGCCACAGACTCTTGTGCCCGCTCATTAAAGGAGGCCCATTGGCGGTCAATCTCGACTCGTTCTTGACTGCCTTCGATGAGATCACCGACGTTCACCACTAACTCGGGTCGCAGCAAATTTAACTGCTCCACGGCGAGTTCAAACACTCCTGCCCGTTCGCCACCAGTAAGATCGGAGAAAATGGCAAAGCGCACAGCGTCCGCGTCGTAGTTTGGCGCAGCATCCGTCCAGGGCCTGGGGCCGTCTTGCACCTCATGGAGTACCTGAGGTTCTAGTCCGGACTCAATGACGCTTGTGCAGGCAGGCAGCAATGCTGCTGCAGTTGCCAGCAGCAGCACTTTGGGTGTCAGGCAGAGCGCCCAGGCCAGTTGCTTCATTTCAGTGTTCCTATATCTGTGGGCATGAAGGACATCACGAACGAATTCTAGCCTAGCATTGGACAGCGGTGGGTTTCGCCAAGTCTGCTGGTGAAGGCTAAGAGGGTTTGCTAACTTGCTTGTATTGATCACAAGGTTTGCACATGAGTTTATTGAGCTCGTCACACCGCTGCAGCTCTAATGGTCGCAGCAGCTCGGCGCGATTGTCGCGCCTACGTTTTGAGTCGCTCTGCGTGGCTGCCTTACTTGGCCTGTGCCTTTCTGTGTCGGACGCAGTCGCTGCAAATGACGAAATGCCTGCCATTCGCGCGGCGGTGTTTGATTATTTTGAAGGCGTCAATGAGGTCGACCTTGTTCGCCTGGAGCGCGCGTTTGATGAGCACGCGGCCTTAAAGAGCGTCGATCACTCCGGTGCTCTGGTTGTTGAGCCGATTGCGGATGCCATAGATCGATGGATGCAGGGAGAGCCCGCGACGCGTAGCGGAAAAATACTCAGTATGGAGCTTGCCGATGGCCCCGTTGCGCGGGTTGTGTTTGATTACGATGGGGCTTACATCGATTTTCTTAGCCTTGCCAAGCTTAAGGGGCAGTGGAAGATCATCGATAAAGTGTTTATCCGCACTGGCCTCTCCGCTGATGGCCCCGTCCAATGATCAGCAACAGAGTTCTCCAGCGTTTTGTGGTCGCGGGCGTGATGTTGATGCTCGGCGCGCACATCGCAGCGTTATTGCTCACTGGACAGAGTGCAATGAGTTCGCCCATTAGTCAGCTTAGTCGAGGCCCCGGTGCCGCTTTGCATACCTCGGGACTGTTCGTTCTGGCGCTGGTGCAGCCAGCACTTGCGATTCTGCTTGGCCGCGCGGCTATAACGTCTCGAATGTGGACAATTGCCTGCTGGTTAATGGCGCTCAACGGCGTGTGTTTGTTATTTATTGCCATCTACTTTTTGCGCGCGCCGGATGCTTTGCTGTTTGGCCCTGATGCCAACGATCCTCTGGCGTTGCTTGCCAGCAATGTCGGCCTGATTATGGGTTTACTCCATCGGGGCCTGCGGCAGAGGGCGCCACGCTGCGCATTGCTCAATACTGTGATGTTTGTGCTGTGGCTGGCTTTGATCCCCGTAATTCCATTTATAGAGGCCAGTTGGCTAGGTGCCTACGAGCGAACGGTTGGTGTGGTCTTGTTGCTCTGGTTGGCAACTTTGGCGCTTCTTGCCCCTGCCGGCGATGAGTATAAAACGACTTATTGGCGCGTCAGGAGACAGCCCAGCCCATTAAGGCGACGGCGATAAAACCACTGACAACCGGCCCTACAATGCGGCCTCGTTTGAGTCCTCTGACCACAGACACTAAAAGAGCAATACCAATGATGAGTGCGGCCCAGTCGATCATGCCGTTCACGCCAGCCCCTTTACCAACGCCGGCAAAAAAGTCGCTGAGTGTGCCCGGTATGCCGGATATCACGCCACCGACAGCTTCGCCACTTGATTGAGCCATGCCGCCGGATTCTGTTGCTTCATCCATTAAAGTTACTCACATTGATAGTTTGGTTAGTATGTTAGCTCTGTTTTGTTCGCCATAAAAATTGGATTCCCATGAAAATTTCTGCGCTTAAACTTTTTCACTTTCCCGGTAGTCGCAGCGCCCGCGTGCGCTGGGCTTTGCACGAGACCTATGGTGAAGACTACGAGCTGGTGACTATGAAGTTGCTGCAGGGGGAGCAATACGCCAGCGCGTTTTTGGCGGTGAACCCCAATCATGCAGTACCGGTACTGGAAATCACCTGGGAGGATGGGTCGGTACAGAACATGCTCGAGAGCACGGCGATGGTGGAATGGCTTGCCGATGCCTTCCCGGATAAGGGCTTGGCACCGGAGCCTGCGTTGTCACCCCGGCGTGCCGATTATCTTCAGATGTTACAGTTTGCTGGCTCCTGGATGGATGCGATGCTGTGGCAACTTCGTATGCACCGTGATCTTTTGCCTGAGAGTGAGTCTGACAAGCGCTCGGTGGATCGTGCTTTGGATAAGTTCGCCAGCGAGGTCGAGCCTCAGTTACTTAGTCGACTAACCGCGACGGACTATATTTGCGGCGAAAGTTTCTGCGCTGCCGATATTGTGGTGGGTCACAACGTCAGCTGGGCTCGCATGTACGGCTTGTGTCAGGACCCAGTCTATAAAGACTACCTGGGAAGACTGTCTGCTCGGCCCGCCTTCCAGCGGGCTTTTGATGATATGGGCCGCAAGTAAACGACACATCACCGCGGCTGCGCTGCGCCCATTGCTACAGCTTACAGATCAAACCCTCGGCAGGGTTCATTGAGCCTGCGCAAATGTCGTCATAGTGTTGGCTGAAGGCTTCTACGCCACTGACCTCTTGAAGATTCAGCCAATCGCCTGCGGCGGCCGCTGCGGCCATGACAAAACGCTGGGCGTTTTTGACAAACTCGCCGGGGGGCAATGCCTGGCTACGCTCTAGCATGTAGCTGGGCGCAAAGAACCACTCGTGACGGTCGCGGCTTGAATCCAATTTGCTATCGGCCTGATCCCAATGCGTCAGTCCCACACTAATGAAGTATGTGAGATTGTCGCCAAGGTGATGCCGCAGCGCCTCTGCGTTAGCCGCGTTGCCCGCCATATCGACAATCACCGTGGGAACCTGGGGCACATCACCTAATGCCTCATACCCCAGCGCATCATCGTAGTAGCCCAGGCTTTTCACAAACTCGATGTTCCCTGCAGATGTGAGACCAAGCACCGGAGGCGACTTGTCATCATCCGCCAGAGCTTTGGCCAGGCCGATGCTGGTTTTACTGGATGCGCTTAACAACAGGACTTGTTGCGCCCCGTAATAGTCATTGTCCTGAAGTTGATCCCAGAGACAGTAAGACGTGTTGTACAAAGGACCTAGCAGCGCCTGGAGATACTCTGCCTCGACAGCGCCTCCGCTGCGAACGCGTTGGTAACGGTTGTACAGCGGGGGTAACGCCTGGCGATGCTCGGCACCGTCGAAGAGAGTTTTTTCATCTATGCGAACTGGCAGCATTACCAGGGAGCCTGCCGGAGGGAAGTAACCATACAGTCGTTCGCCAATAGCGATATCGTCAGTGCGGGACTCCACGACGTCGGCAAACCCCCAGACCGGAATCACGCCATAGCCGTCATCGCCTGCTACCGGAAAGAACTGCCAGTAACCCAAGGTATTGCCCGCCGCGGCGTAAGTCATGTTGTTGGCAGTAAAGGCAAAAAAGTCTACCGCTACGCGGATTTCGCCGTCTTTGAGCTCTGACTCATCCACGGTGGATACACGATGCTCGCCAAAGGCGGTTTTGTTTACTTCGAATCTTTGCATGGCTTTTATGGGGCCTCCGCTTGTTTGTATTCCTGATCCAGCTTTATTAGGTTTATCACTGCAGCAACGCTCTTACAACGCATAAGTTTGAGCGCCGCGATTTTCTCTGAGTTACCGTCTGCGGTATCAAGCCTTTGTGTCGATATCAGTACTCGCTGAGCCCAAACCCGAATTTGAATAAGGCATGGTCGGCATCTGCCTCCAGCGGAAGATCTTCTATGGCGGCGGGCCATGCGTAAGGCAATTTACCTTTGGGTTTAAAGCCGTCGGTACCGTAGAGAAAGTCCGCAACCCCTGCGCCTTCCGAGCCCGGCAGCCATGCGGCGATAAAGGCATCGCTGTTCTTGAGTTCGTCGGTGATCACCAGGGCTCGGCCTGATATGAGCACTACGATGACCTGCTTGCCTAATGCCCTGCAGCCTATGATGAAAGCCTTGTGTTCATCGGACAGCCATAGCTCATCGCTATCACCTTTAAACTCGGCATAGGGACTTTCACCGACGACTACCAAAACCTTACTGGCCTGCATTGCGCTGTGGCAACCAGCTTCGCTGTAGTCGACATTTCGAGCGACTGCGCGAATTCCATCAAGAATTGTGGTGGCCCCGGCGTAGCTCTCGCTTTGTCCCTGCCAATGTATGGACCAACCGCCGCTCTGCAAGCCGCTATTGTCAGCATGCTCACCCACCACCGCGATTGGCTCATTCACCTGCAATGGCAGTACATCGCTGTCACTTTTGAGCAAGACCAGAGACTCCCGCACGGCCTGGCGGGCAACGTCGCGATGTTCCTGCGACCCAATGTCTGCCGCGTACTCGCGTTTACCAAAGGGGTTGTCGAACAGGCCCAGGGCCAACTTCATGCGAAGGACTCTAGCTACCGCATCGTTGATGCGGCTCACCGGTACGGTGCCATCCAGCACTGATGCCTCAAGCCGGGTGATAAATTCTTCGTGGTTTCCGGGCTGCATGACAATATCGATACCGGCATTCAAAACCAGATGGGGATCACCCCAGCGCAAACCGCCATTCCAGTCGGTGATTACCACGCCCTCAAAGCCAAGCTCGCTCTTGAGTACCTCGTTCACTAAATACCCGTTCTGGTGCATGTTCACACCGTTCACTGAGTTGAAACCCACCATGATCGAAGCAATGCCTTGCTCAACGGCGGCGGCGTAGGGGGGGAGATAGTCCTCGCGCAGCTCCTGCTCTGAGATTGTAGTGTTACCCCCTTCGATGCCACCGTCAGTACCACCGTCGCCGATGTAGTGCTTGGCAGTTGCTGCAATAGTGGAGGGAAGCGAAAGATCCTGACCCTGGTGGCCCTGCACGGACGCGATAACTGCCGCCGTGGTGAGGTCACGATCCTCGCTAAAACCCTCGTAGACGCGGCCCCAGTGCTCATGCTTTGGCATGGCAATGCAGGGGGAGAAGGTCCAGTTGAAGCCCGTGCCGGCTGCTTCCAATGCAGTGATTTGTGCCGAGCGTTGGATTAGCTCGAGATTGCGGGTGGCGGCCATACCAATGTTGTGAGGAAAAATCACGGCGCCCTCAAAGGTGTTTTGGCCGTGCACAGCATCCACCGCAAACAGCAACGGTATGCCAAGGCGGGTTTGCAGCGCAGCCCTTTGGAACTCGTCCAACTTGTTGATCCAGTCCAGTGCTGCGGGGCCAGGGGTAGGGCCTTCGGTATGAATGATTGAGCCAATACCAAATTCTTGAACCACCGTCGGGGACACATTGTTATGCCATACCGATTGGGTGATTTGACCGAGCTTTTCCTGAAGGGTCATTTCACTTACCAGCGCTGCTACCTTCTCATCCCTTGTGTTGTACTGGCAAAGATCAAACTGTTGAATTCCGTGTAAGCACTCAGCTGCTGGGGGATTTGTGCGCGAGTCTGGCGCTGCGGAACAGGCGATTAACGAAAGGAACGCGATCGTTAAGCCGGCTGAGCTCATAGCCGGATATGTTATGCGGCTTTTTATAGTGACCTGATCCATTGCGGGGCTCTTGGATTCTTAGCGTGGAGGTGTCTTTTGATCTTACTGCTCCGCGCACAGTATTGTTAAGTGATTTTCGAAACATCGCGACATCAGGGCGTGGGAGCACGCTCAAGCGTGTCTTTAACTTGCCGTGTTAGCATCTTGGCGCTGTTAAGCTGCTTGCAGGCGTCGACTGCTGACTCAGTAGTTCGCTGGAGATCCTATGCATCCACTGAAAAGTAACGCTCCCTTGATTGTTTACCTAGATGTCAAAAGCCCCTACGCGCTGGTTGCGGTGCGGCCGACACTTGCGCTTGAGTCTGAGTTGGGCCTGGCTTTTGATTGGCGCCCCCTAACGCTGGATATCCCGAGCTTTCTGGGCTCTGCCGAGAAGCGCGATGGAAAGGTGGTGCAATCCTCGGGACGCAGTGAGCGTATTTGGCGGGCCATTCGCTACTCGTACCATGATGCCCGCCGTTACGCAGAGCGTCAGGGCTTGATACTCAAAGGCACAGAAAAGATCTGGGATTCAAGCATCGCCAATATAGCCATTTTGTGGGTAATGGAAACTGATCGGTCAAAGATTCCCGATTACTTGAATGCCGTCTTTCCGCCGTTTTGGCGACGAGAGCTGGATATAGAAGATATTGCTGTTGTCGAGGAATGTCTTTGCAGTGCAGGTATAAGCAGCACCGGGTTTCAAACGTTTGTCACGGGCAGAGGTCGCCAGATACATGATTCACTGCACGGCCTTTTTCATGACTGTGGCCTTTACGGTGTTCCCAGTTACGTCATCGATGGTCAGGTCCTTCGCGGTCGGGAGCACATTCCCTATCTGCGCTGGCGACTGTCGGGTTCCATGGGAGATGCCCCGGACATCGCCTATGAGTTGCCCGCATGTTAACGGTCTATGTTGATTTTAAATCTTTACCGTCTTACTTGGCGCTTAAACCGACTCTGGCGCTGGCGAATCGCTACGGTGTCTCAGTGGATTGGCGGCCCTTTGTTACCTGGGAGCGTGATATTCCCCAGGAAACTCATGATGCGGCTCTGAGTAAAAGGCATCACGAGGTCAGGATGGCTTCGCAGCGCTCGACGGATCTGATGTATGCCGCCCTCCAAGGGATGCATCTGACCTATCCCGAGATTGCGACCGAGGCAAATCTTGCCCTAGCTGCCCTTGCACTCTTAAAGGGTGACAAGACGGCGTTTGTGCAGGAGACATTCGATGCGTACTGGCAGCGACACGCCAATCTCAATGACAAAAGTGTAGTGGGAAGTCTCTTGAGTGCCACGGGGTTTGATCTTGAACTCTCGGCAGCTTCGGCTCCTTCAGTGATGGCCGATGTTCAAAGCGCAGCCCAAGAAGCAGGAGTGGTCGATGCACCGTGCTTTGTTATCGCAACACAGCTGTTTGTGGGTCGTCAGCACTTACCCTGGATCGAAGAGTGTTTGCTCGCGGAGCTCAGCTTTCAGTAGTTGAGCGATAGCCTGCATGCCTGAGATTCCGGCCCGGTGCTCTGCTCTGGGGTTGTAATTGGTGTTGGTGTTGATGTCGTAGGTGAAGCGTTGCCCTGCGGCATCCACAATGTTCTCGATCCCCGCCACGTGAATATTGTTCGCGATCAACATGCGGCGGTAATCCTCGATAATGGGCTCGTCGAAATTTTCTATGATTTCGAACTTGGCGGCGGAGGTCGCCGGACACACGGTCGCGTCTTCGTCCTGACACTCATCTGCGGGGCAGAGCAAAAACCCATCAGAGGTGTCGACGCGCACTGCGTATACGAACTCCTGCCCAACGAATTCGCAGCGCGTAATAAAGGGTCCAGGCGCGGCGATGTATTGCTGGATAAGGGTAATACCGTCAATGGGCTCTTCGAAAGATGCGCTGTGTACGTAATCATTCAGTTCTTCTACGGATTGGAACAAACGGACACCGAGGCCCTTGCCGGCGCGATTGTGCTTGGTAATGAACGGTGCTCCCATACTTTGAGCGGCTTGAGCCAGACCGTCTTTGCCAACCACCGCTATGGTGCGTGGAGTTCTGATCCCCTGTGCTTCAAGTGCGGCGTATTGGGCAACTTTACTCAGCTCTAGCTGCAGCGCTCTGCCGGGATTAAGCACACGACGGCCATGTCCCTCCAGCCAGGACAGAACGGCTGCAGCATACTCGGGGGCATAACGGTGGTCCCGCGTGTGCGAGGAGGCGCTCATGCGATTGTAAAAAACGCCCTTTGGGGGTTCCGCAGACAGGTCCAGAGTGCCTTCATCAAGAAACCAGTCCTCGTAGGGTACGTCCAGGCCGTCTAGAGCATCCATGAGGGGTGTGCTCCACTCGCGATTCTCGTGGATGATATGGACCTTGTGCATGACGGCGCCTTTGAGGGTAGGGAGTTGCCTGTTGAAATACGCCGCGAAGTTGTTTTCAGATTGCTCAGGAATCAAGCCAGGCAAAGATTGCGTCAAATTGTCTTAGAAGGCGGACTTGGGCATCAAACTCCTGGGGCGCCTCCTTATCTGCGACATATAGTACGGGAAGCATGCCAGCTCGCTGTGCCGCTTCAATGTCGTAGCGAAAGTCGCCGACGTAGGCGCAGTGTTCGGGCTGTATACGCCAGGCCGAGGCCACGGCAAGAAGCGCCTCGGGGTCTGGTTTGGGGGCGGCATCTTCGCGAGCTTTTAGAGGGATAGCCGGCATGTCCAATCGTTGCATAGTCAACTGCGCTGCTTCTCGACTATTGCGTGTGACGATGGCAATAGGCGTTTGCTGTTGATGCAGCGCGTGAACCGTTTGTTCCGCCCCGGGCATCCATTGGGCAGCTAGCGCCCCGGCGATTTCGTGTTGATGAATAACAGCCATGGCCAGATCACGCTCTTCCTGTGATGGAAGCCTGGCGACGTACTCAAGCAAGCCCAGTTCCGAGGGTGCATCTAATTCTCGGCGCATAGCTGCGAAATCGAGGCGCGAGTCCACCAGTGTGCCGTCAAGATCAAAGATTACGGCGCGAAGACGAGCAGGGCTCATCGGTGCTGGGCTGCTTGCTGCTTCGCGATTTGTGACCAGTTCTCTAAAGGCTCAGCGTCGTATTGATAAATCCGTAACCAGTCATAGCGTGCGCGCATCGGATAACGGTTTGCGCGCTTGTTGCCACCGAAGACATCCTGAATGTCATCATTGGGGATCCAGAAGTTCATCATGACTTCCGTTAACTGATCGGGTATAGGCGTAGGCTCTAACTGCGGTTCTACGCACATCGGGTCGCAGTCTATATCGGCCGCTGACAGGGTCTTGACCAGCTGTCCATCTACGAACCAGCTAATACGATCGGGTAGCCACTCGATAGCGAACACGCGCCAGCGATCTACCGGGCCAATATCGATTTTGTCTTCCCAGGCGCCAAAACGTCGGGTTTCGGACCAGTTAATGGTATCGAGCCCGTAAATCAGGTTGGCCTGAAATTTGTTCGGGCGACCACCTTCGAGCTCGATGTCGATTTCTTCCCACTCGAGATCAAACTGCTCGTTGCCTTCGTTAACGTAGGTGAACAACGAAGAGATGTATCCGGATGCGGTATGTCGGTCCGGCGCCTGCATCCGTGTTTCTATGCGGCCGTAGCGTATGCGTAACTCAGGTCGGGTGCGGACCTCACCGCAGATATAGTCATAGGCCTTTTTTAGTTCCTGGTGGTTTTCTGACCAGCCCTCGGCCACAGGCTGTTTACTGATGACCAGCTCAAGAGCGCCATTGTTGATTTGTACGCCAAGATCCTGAAACCGGCACATGGACTCCGTACCCACCGCACCATCGCCTTTTGCCCATATTGTCTCGTCAAAGGTGTCAAAGCGTTCATCCAAGACCAGTGAGAACCCGGCATAGGTCCCGGTATACTCCGGGTAGGCTTCAGGCAATGGCAGATCGGCGCTAGAGGTGCAGCTGGCGAGGGCCAGCGGCAGTGTCAGCCCTGCATGGCGTAAATGTGCCCGCGGGTTTTCAATCCTGTACACGTAGTTCCCTCCTTTGCCTTGAGTGTCTAGTATAGCTAGGCCGAGTTTTAGTTTTGATCTTCGCCGCTTCGCTAATGCTGATCTTAAAACAATAAGGACAAGTGTATGTATAGCCTCACGGAATTTCTTAAATCCAATGCCCGGGCAACGCCCACCGCTACGGCTACTCGCCATCTTGGGCGATGTCATAGCTGGCTCGATATGCAAACACGCGTTGCGAGCCTCGCCGCCGCGCTTCGGGAGATGGGTGTGGAAGCCGGAGAGCGTGTGGCGATTTTGGCGCTCAACAGTGATCGCTATCTGGAATACTACTTTGCGGTCTGGTGGGCCGGCGCTGTTGTGGTGCCCATGAATACGCGGTGGTCTGAGGTAGAGAATGCCTACGCGCTTAAGGATGCGGGTGCCACGGTGCTGTTTGTCGACGACGCCTTCGCGCCTATGCTGGATGCGATGACAGCAGATGTTTCTCTGAAAAGTGTCGTGTTTACAGGTGAGGGCGATAGGCCCGAAGGGACATTGGACTACGACGCTTTGATTGCTGGTAATGCACCCTGTGAGGATGCCCAGCGCAGTGGTGATGATCTGGCGGGTCTGTATTACACCGGTGGTACTACAGGCTTTCCCAAGGGTGTAATGCTGTCTCAGCAGGCGCTCTGGTTTAACAATCTGAGCGTCAGTAGCGGGTCTAAATATCTGACGGGCGATGTGTATCTACACGCCGGTCCCATGTTTCACCTTGCCGATGGTGCTTTCTCTGGCGCGGCTTGTACCGGCGGACTTTGTCATACGTTCTTGCCGAGTTTTGATCCGGTAAAAGTTATGGATTTGATCGAAGGAGAGCAGATTACCCACACCCTTATGGTGCCCACTATGTTGGGCATGCTGGTGAACCACCCGAATTTTGATCCTCAGCGCTTGCGGACGCTACGCAGCGTGGCATACGGGGCGTCACCAATGCCCGAAGGCCTCATGCTCAATTTACTGGAGACACTGCCGTGGATCGGTTGGATGCAAGGTTATGGGCAAACTGAGATGGCACCAATAATCACATTGCTAGCTGCCGAGAATCACACGCTTGAGGGACCTCATGCAGGGAAGCTGCGTTCGGCGGGTCGAGCGGGGCCTGGAGTCGAGATTCGTATCTGCGACGAGCAGGGCAATGACCTTCCTAATGGTGAGGTCGGTGAGATTGTGGCGCGATCTCCCGGTTCCATGTTGGGATACTGGAATCGACCAGAACAAACGGCCGATACACTTAAGGACGGCTGGGTAAACACAGGTGATGGTGCATACCGCGACGATGATGGCTTTATATTTATTGTGGATCGCTTGAAGGACATGATTGTTACCGGCGGTGAGAATGTTTTTTCAGCTGAGGTCGAAAGTGCCGTATCCACACATCCGGCTGTGGCAGGGGTATCAGTGATTGGCATCCCCGACGAGAAGTGGGGGGAGGCTGTCCACGCCATTGTGATCTTGCATGAGGGACAGAGTGCGACAGTAGAGGAGTTACTGGAACACACTGTTCCGATCATTGCTAACTACAAACGTCCGCGCTCTATCAGCTTCCGAAGCGAGCCTTTTCCCTTGTCCGGGGCGGGAAAAATACTCAAGACAGAGCTGCGCAAACCCTTTTGGGATGATAAGGACCGCGGCGTTGGTTGATCTTGAGACTTGATTAATCAACAGGGTGTAAGATCACTCTTAAAGTGCATTTTGAAGGTGGACCATTGAAGCTCAGGCAGCAGGCTCGATTATTCTTACTACTGACCGCGCTGATCGCGTCGGTGCATGCTGGCGCATCAGAAGGCGAGGATAAGTCCTCCGGGTGGCGCCTGGTAAATTACTGGTCCGAGTGGTGTGCTCCTTGTCGTAAAGAAATCCCCATGCTCAACGCGCTGCGCGAGGAACTTGCATTGAGCTCAGTGCAACTCGTCGGTGTGAACTTTGATGATGATCCCCGGGATGTCACGCTCAGGATTGCCAGCTCTTTGGGTATCAATTTTCCTACGCTGACTCGCAAAGAGGTCAATGAGTACGGTATGCCGGCTCCGAGTGTCATGCCAACGACTTATATTGTGTCGCCGGCTAATGAGGTGGCGGACACGCTTATCGGTCTTCAGTCACGGGAGCAAATTGTTGCGAGACTTTTCCGCTTGGGTGTTATCAGTGATGCACCTTAAGGGGTTGATGTCGATGAGGGGAGTTCGGAGAAATAGGGCCGCACAAGTAGGTCTTACAGTCTGCCTTACGGCTTTGAGCGTTTGCCACGCGAGCGCTGAAGATCGGCATTCAAGGGATTTTGTAGTCGAGGAGCTGCCGTCACCTGCTCCGCTTAATAGCTCACTGTCGCGAGTAAGTCGTGACGAGTTGGGGGGGCTGTATCTGTCCTGGGTCGCTCAGGGCGATTCCCTGGCACAGCTAGCTTATTCAAAGTGGCTTGACGGAACATGGAGTGGGCCTCAAACCATTAGTGAAGGCGCTAACTGGTTTGTTAACTGGGCTGATTTCCCTGTGCTGTCTATGAACGGCGGCGCAGACGTTGCACATTGGCTGCAAAGCAGTGGTGAGGGCAGCTATGACTATGATGTGGTGGCGAGTTTTTACGACCAAAGTCAGGCAAAGTGGGGGGAAGGCGTTGTGGTAAACCGTAGCGGTATCGCCGCCGAGCATGGTTTCGTGTCCATGTTACCTATGGGCGAGCAGCAAACGCTGATCGCCTGGCTGGATGGTCGTAACACCAAAAATACGCCAGATGCAGGTCCCATGACTTTGCGTGGAGCGGTGTTTGATGCTTCGGGCAACAATCTGCGCGAGTGGGAGCTGGATCGGGCTACCTGCGACTGCTGTCAAACCAGTGCCGCTATGACTGAAGCGGGTCCGGTGGTGGTTTATCGGGACCGCTCCCCAGAAGAGCGGCGGGATATCGCTATCGTGCGCATGATCAATGAGAGCTGGACTGCGCCTGCACTCGTTCATAAGGACGACTGGCAGGTGATGGGGTGCCCGGTTAACGGGCCCGCCGTGGCTGCCAGGGACAATCTTGTTGCCGTGGCGTGGTTTACTGCCAAGGATGACTTGCCGACAGTGAAGTTGGCATTGTCCTCAGATAGCGGCGCAACTTTTTCGCCCCCGTCACGGGTGGCCGGGCCAGACACGAATGGTCGTGTCGATGTAGAAATTCTGGTCAACGGCCAGGTGGTGGTGAGTTGGATGGATACTCAGACCGCAGAGGCAAAAATCATGCTTTCTCGCTTTAAGCCCACCGGACAGCTTATCGACGGTATCGAAGTTGCCGTGAGCAGCGCGTCGCGTCGCAGCGGCTTTCCGGTTATTGAAAGCGTCGATAATACCGTTTATGTCTCCTGGACGGACGTCAGTGATACACCCAGAGTCCGGGTGGCCCGCGTTGATTTCGATGGCAAGCTCGAGTGATGAGCGCTGCCAGCTTGATGGTGACTATTCACGTTATTGCAGCTGAGTAGCCTCTGGCAGCGATATTGATCCGAGGATAGTTTAGGATCAGCTATTAAGAATTATCAGGTAGTAGCTCATGAAACGATTTCTCACCGCAGCCCTGTTCATGCTCTTGGCCAGCCCAACTTTTGCTGTGAACCAAGGTGATGTCGCCCCTCCCTGGTCGGGACAGGATCTCATTACCGGCAATACCGTTGCATTCCCGGAAGTTCTGGATGGAAAGCCTGCAGTGATACTGTTCTGGGCTACCTGGTGTCCCTATTGCAAGGCCTTTATGCCGCGTGCTGCTGAGATTCAGGCAGAGTATGCCGAGGCTGGAGTCAAAATTATTGGCCTGAACCACAAAGAGCGGGGCTACGGCGATGCGGCTGCCTACGCCCAGTCCCTGGGGTTTCCGCTCATCGCCATTGCTGATGCAGATGCTATTGGAGATGCCTGGGCCATCGACTTTATACCGGGACTCTTGGTAGTAGACGGGAGCGGTAACATTGCCTATCGCCGTCGCAGCACAAATATGCCTGCAGGCAAAAAGGTGTCCCAGATATGGGCGAGTGAAGTCCGCGCTGTGCTGGATCAGTTGCTTGAGGCGCAGGCGAATTGACCCCAAGCCAGGAGCTCGCGGCCATGGGCGCTAACTATTTGTAGCGGCCTTCAGTGCGTAACCGCTGCGCGGAAAATGTACATGTAGACTGCCGAAACTGTCAGTCTTTCGCTCAAGAATCACGCGCTCGGCTGTGACCGCCGCCAAAGTCCCTCTTACGGGAACCACACCGTAGTCTTCCGGGTGAATCTCAACAAACTGACCAAGTTCCAGACTATCGAGAGCTTCACTTGCAGGCAGCGGGCGTGGGTTTGCGCTTCGAGCCGCTTCGAAGGCTTCGTCCTGCGTGATCTCGTGACGATGCCCGTGACCAAACTGACTGACCCTCTCGTACCAGTCCAGAGTTTTGCTTGCGGCAGGTGGTAAGTTACCGCTGCAACTGAGATGCAGCCAGATGGGGTGATACACCGCAAAGTCAGCGATGCTGGGTGCGTCACCGGCAATCCAGGGTTGTGTGGCCAGAATTTTTTCAAGAGTTTCAAACAGATCGCGCATGATGTCCTTGGAGTCGGCTGCGGCTTTGGGTTTGCTGGTACCGCCCTTTAAAAATCCACTGCGATCTTTTACGAAACGATAAGCACCTAGGGGCCCGAACCCGCGCAGCAGTGTGCCAAGAAGACTGAGTGTAGACACAGACGTGATGGCCGCAAAAAACCCCTCACTCTCGGCTCGGCGCATGATCTCAAGCGCAGGGCCGCTTGCACGGTAAGGGTCAAGCGATGGGTCTTGGCGCATCGAAGCAATCTCCTGCGCGATGAGCGCGGTATCGCAAAAGATGTCGGCGCCAAGTTGCGCAATAGGTATCCGACGATAGCCCCCGGACAAAGGGTCCACGTTGGGCCTCGGTGGCCAGGCTGGAGAAATAAGCGAGCGCCAGTTGCTATCGGTATAGCCAAACATCAGGCGAATCTTCTCCGCATAGGGAGAGCTCTCGTAATGATGCAGAATCATAGATTCGTCCATAATGTATTCCTTTTTGCTGTCCCGAGTGGCGCGAGGTTTTCCAGGACTATGCCTGCCTGTTTGCACTCTATACTACTGGCCATGAGAAAAATTCGCATACTCGCTCTTTGTACACCGATCATAACCTCCCTATTGGTCACTGCCTGTGACGTTCCCGAGGCGATTACTACACAGTCGGGTGCTCGCTCCTTTGAGCGCAGTCTTGCCTTAGAAGATGCCGCCTACACCTCGGCGAACGTCAGCCTGGGCGATGTGAATGGCGATGGTCATTTGGATGTGATCTTGGTGAAAGGCCGACACTGGCCGCTTCAAAATCAGCTTCGCCTAGGCGACGGCAAGGGCGGTTTTGCAACGCCAATACCGGTGGGCCCGGGGCCTGATCGATCCTATACCGGCGAGCTTGTTGATCTGGATGATGACGGCGACCTCGACATGATTGTGAGCAATGACTCACCGGACCCCAAGCGCGTCTTACACAACGATGGCAGCGGTAACTTTACTGAGGTCCAGCAGTTCGGCACCCCAGACTGGAATACCCGCCATGTGTCCGTGGCAGACTTAAATGGCGACGGACGCGCCGACGTGATCGCCGCGAACCGCGGCGGGCCCGCGGGCACCGAGAATTTTGTTTGTTTTGGAGCAGGCGGTGGCTTGCTTCAGCAACCCTGCACCGTCGTATACCGGGGCTCTGCGACCACTATCACGCCCGCAGATATGGATGGGGATGGCGATCTGGATTTGGTGATTCCTCATCGTGATGGTGGCCAAAGTGAGCTGCTATTGAATAACGGGGCCGGCGTATTTGCAGATGGCAAAGTATTCGGTCCCAGAAGCGTGGGGTATCGGTCTGCGGCGGTAGCAGACTTTGATAAAGACGGGTTCATGGATGTGGCGATTATTGCTCCGGGTTCCCGCACTGGTATTGAGACTCAAGGCCCGGATGGAGGTAGTGGTGTGGTCGCGAGGCCTCGTCGAGGCGTTTTTTACGGTGGCCCCGACTTAGACTTTGGCAAGCTTAAAGCCTTGCGCGAATCGTCAGAGCGTCCTTACGCTATCCTTGCTGCAGATGTGGACGCCGATGGGCGAACTGACCTGATTGTCGGTCATGTCGAGGCGCGCCCGGTTGTTTGGTTCAATGAGGGGTCGCGCAACTTTACGCCGGTCAGCTTTGGTGATGACGAAGGCACGGCTTACGGGTTTGCGGTGAATGACCTCAATGGCGATGGCCTTATGGATATTGTGGTCGCTCGGTCGGGCGCACCCAACATAATTTACTTCGGAAGCGCCGAGTAACTGAGCTGAGTCCGAGAACTACAGCGCCGATTCACCGTAGCATCAAATCAGCGCATCTCTACCCGTAGCAGAACACATCGAGCTTGTGGCCCTCCAGATCGCGAAAGTACGCTGCATAAAATCCTTCTCCGCCCTCAGCGCGCAGTCCCGGTGCACCTTCGTCGCTGCCACCAAGCTCTATTGCCTTGGCATGAATGCGATCAACCTTCTGCTGACTGTCTACGGAGATAGCAGCCATGGTGCCGTTGCCAATGGTGGCAGGCTCCCCATTGTGCGGTGTCATAACGCACAGCATGGGGCTTTCCATAGTCGCGCCCCAGGCGTAGCCCCGTTCACCGAAGTCCATCATGCGCGACACGCCGATTTCGGTTAGCAGGGCATCGTAAAAGGCGGATGATTTCGCAAGATCGTTAGTACCAAGAACAATGTAACCAATCATAGGCAGATCTCCTTGTGTTTTTCCCGCAGTGAACCTGTGTCCCCCTGCGCTTTTCCTGCAGCAGCTTAGCTTGAAGATTTACGGGATGAAAGCGGAGGGAGTTCGTCCTTGGTAATGCATCAGCGGTGCATATCCCTTCAGCAAGGTACTGCCCTAAGTCCTTAGGCTGCGCTAAGCTGCATGCATGATAATTCTCCTACGACGTCTCAAGTATGAGCTTTTTATGAAGGACGAAGTCCGCAAATACCTAAGCTATGCCATTGGCGAGTTACTGCTGGTGGTTTTTGGTATTTTTATTGCGCTGCAGATCGACAATTGGAATGACGACAGAAAGCAGCGTGCCAGTCTCTATAGCTATTTGGAAACTATTGCTCAGAACATGCACGAGGATCTGGGTGAGTTAGCCTTGCTGCGGGAGCAGCGCATGCAGCATCTAGAGGCGGCTCTTCGGCATGTTATTTTGAGCAACCAAACGCAGTACACCACGACGGAGATATTCGCAGCCACTCAGGGCTGGGCGGTGGCGGGGACAGAGCTTTTTTTTAGCGCCAATACCTCCGGTTACGACGCATTAAAAATATCGCCTGTGATCGGTCGATTGCAGGGCACGGGCGTCGATACCCTTTTGTCGACCTACTATGACACGGTGGGCCGTATTGAGTTACTGGAGCGTAGTCATGCGGAGTACGTCCGAACCTACAGCGTTGAAGTAATGCGGGGTCAGGATCCCGGGATAGAGGCTTACGCATGGAGCAATCCATCAGCCTTGTCTCCCGAGCGTTTTACAGAGTTGCAGCCCTACTACAGCGCGTCCATCCGGAGTCCTGCTTGGTCGTCAACTCTCTATGGACAAGGTCGGGTGGAGCATCTGGTTATGCTTTACGACAGTCTCGTTCCGTTTTTCGATGCTCTGAAGTCTGTCACCGCAGGAGGCAGGCTGGCCGTGATATCTACAATGCCTGAAACGGCTATGGATCGAGTGCGGGCGGGTGAGGGTCAGCCTGTGCTTGTAGCGAGCGGCGGAGCGGCACATGAAGCCTATTATCTGGGTATCGCGGTTGCCCCAGGCAGTGGTTCGCCTTCTTTTGACTACAGCAAGAGAGTTGCCGACGAACTACAGCTAAAGCATAACGGTGGAGCAGATTGGATCTCGGTTTATTTCTCTGTGGGAGGCGTGGACACGGTGAACCTTGGTCGTCAGGGTTGGGATTTTTCGGCGTTTAGTACTCTGGAACTTGAGATGCGAGGTGCTTTGGGCGGCGAAGTTATTAGCGTCGCCATTAAGGACGTGGACGACCCGGATGATCGGCCGCCCATTAGCGTGGAGATTACCCTCGAGAAAGCGTGGCGAAGCTACAAGATTGACCTGTCAGAATTCTCCCCCGCTGATCTGAGTGCTCTGAACGTCCCCCTGGCCATTAACTTTGTGCCGGCCACGGAGCCCGCAACAGTCATGATTCGCAATGCCCGTTATCGATAACTCCGGTCGCTATTTGGGTTGCAGCGAAGACAGTATCCGGTGTCCCTGCTCGCGAATGCGATCGCTGGGTTGATAGTGACGGGCGGTAAGGTTGACAACGCCCGAGCCGTTCTCTGTGGGGATATTGTTTGGCGCGCCTTTGCCACAACCAAAACTTACGGTGATCGATCCATCGGCATTCGCTTTGGCGGTATGCGAATTCATGCTGGCAAGGTCATTAAACATGAAGCCATTACCGTCATAGACGGTGATGGACCAAAAGGCGGTGTTGTGCGGGTCATCAAAGCTCACCTGATGGCATTGATTGGCCGAGAACCCGCCAGAAATTTCGTAGATATTGTCCTTCCACTGCGCACCGCCCCAGCCAGCGGCTGATGCTACTTCGTATATTTCCCGTACGAAAAACTCCCGTGACTCATCAGTCGGGGCAGTAAACATGCTGCGACCCATTGCTTCTCCGTAACGGGCTACCAAGCCGGGTAGTCGAGATTTAAGTTCGTTCTCGGCGCGTTCGAAGGACGCTTTATCAACCGGTTCGGTGGTGAACAGGGATGCCTTGGCTGCGGAGATGCGGATTTGATCCTGATAAAAAGCTGCTTCGCTTTTGCTGAATGTTGAATCCAGTCGAACGATGACAAAGACGTGACTACCGTAATGGGTGGCCAGCTCGTAGCTGCCGCCGCCGTAAGACATGGGTTGGATCCGATGGTCTTCGGTGACGGGTTGCATGGAGATGTATTTCCCAGCCGGAACCTCCGGAAGAGTAATGGTGGCGCCCCCGGACACGTCTACTACAGCCATAGAGTAGTAAGTGTCACGATTCATGCGCACCACCGGCTGCTGCGCTGTCGGCGTCAAGTCTCTACGGTGTACCATCACGTTAACCCCTAAAGCCGATTGCGCCCTGATGATCTGCCGGGCAGATTCGGCAATGGGATAGGTCTCGGGTGTCACTTCAATGCCATCTGCAGAGAAGAATTCACTGAACTTGGATGTTGGTGCAGCGACGCTGCTGAGACTCAGGCTCATGGCTAGGCTAAGCACAGATAATTTAATAAGCAGTAAGATTCTCATAGCGGTTTCCGGTGGCTGTATCTGACGTTCTTAACGTTATCACAGTTGAATGTATTGGCCATTCAGGTATCGGCTAATAAGGATAGGATGGCTCTCAAGGGGCCCGCAGTGGCTGCCGGTCGTTTTTTTTGCGGGGCCTGAGTTGACCATGCGTCTCTGGGACAGAGCAGCATTAGGGTTATCCCATGATGAATACGCTAAGCTCTTCAGGTGATAAGACAGAGCGGCGTAATAGATATGTGGAAGCAAAAAACACTCTTGGCCATAGCTGACCTGAGTCTGGCAGCGACGCATGAGGTGAACGCCGCACCCCCAACCACGACGAGCGTTTTAACTGCGCCGCACTGCAAGCACGGGATGACAATCACCATGTCTGTGCGACCCTGTTTTTGCTAGTGCTGGATATTATCCATCAGGATGACACTCTCGTGGTTATCGATAAGCCGGCGGGCCTATTGGTGCATCGCAGTAAGATTGACCGGCACGAAACACAGTTTGCCCTGCAGATACTGCGAGATCAGCTAGGGCAGCATGTATTTCCGGTACATCGGCTTGATAAGCCCACGTCTGGCTTGTTGGTGTTTGCGCTATCGAGTGAGGTGGCGATGCTTTTGTCTGAGCAATTCGCAAGCCGCACAATAGCCAAGCGATACCTTGCAGTGGTTAGAGGTTATTGCCCTGAGCAGGGCGAGATCGATCACGCGCTTAAAGAAAAGCACGATCGCATAGCGGACACACAAGCAAAGACAGATAAGCCTCCGCAGGAGGCACTCACCTATTACCGCAGGCTCGCGCAGATTGAATGGCCCGAAGCGGTAGACCGTTATCCTCAGTCAAGATACTCACTAGTGGAGCTTCTGCCCCAAACAGGTCGCAAGCACCAACTGCGTCGGCATATGAAGCACATCGGACATCCCATCATCGGAGATGCAACTCACGGAAAGGGCGTACACAACCGTTTTTTTGCCCGCCGTTTTGACTGCGCGCGTTTATTGCTCGCTTGTACCGGCCTTGATTTCGAGCACCCGATGACAGGTAGACCGTTGCAGCTGAGTGCTCCGCCGGGCGTCGCCTTCAAACGGGTCATTGACGCCTTCGGGTGGCACGATGCCGTGGACAGGCTCCTCTGACTGGAGGCAGGGCCGGAGTGCTCGGCGGATCAGTTGCGTGACGCTATGTAGGCAAAGAAATCTTCTTTGTTTGCCTCGACATCAGCATCGATTTGCTTGGAGATTGGGTCACCTGCCAAGCGGCTGCGCCAGTCTTTGAGTCCATCGATTTCAGACACTATGTCGCGCTTTAACACTGCCGCCCCCGCGTCGACGACGCTGAGTACATAGCGCACATAAATGTCCGCCATGGTGAACTCGCTTCCGATGAGGAATGGGTCACAGGAACAAAACTCCGAGAGACTCGCTATACCTTTATCAAGCATGGCATTGACCTCTTCGCAAAGAGACTCTGGTGGTGTTTGCTGAGTGAATACAAAGGGCAGCAAGCGTCGGCAGGGCAGTTCGAGGTATAGCTCGGCGCAGCGCATGATCTGTCGTACTCGGCTGCGAGCGAAAGGATCTTTAGGCAGCAGAGCGGGCTCCGGGAACATGTCTTCGAGGTATTCGCACAAGACCGAAGACTCGGCAATGTGTTGCCCGTCAGAGGTGGTCATCGATGGAACCTTGCGAGCTGGATTGAGGCGCTCGTAGCCCTCGCCACTGCCGTAGACAAGATCTTCGGTGAATGGGATTCCTTTGTATAAAAGTACATGCTTTGGAATATTGTAGTAGTTGCTGTACGCAAAGCCGTGAAGGGTGATCATTAATTTAGTCCGTATCGAAGAGGTGCTAGATGCTAGCGCGTCGCCAGGAGGCGCGCTACCGGTATCAAGCACATAATTGCCCAAGGATACTTTGCTAGATACCTGGGAGCCGCCCGGGGATATGTCCCTATAGATTGTCGCCGTGATTGTCCATCCACTGGGCAAAGGTCAGCAGGGATTCTTCTTTAATAACACTTTTGAGCTCAATGATCTGGCTGTCCGCAACGCGCGCCACTTCACTACCGGATACCTCAAGCGTTGGCATGCCCTGTCGTGAAAACCGAATAGTCCAGTTTGCCGTCACTACATCGGCGTTGCTTGAAACGCTATGAAACCTAAGATCTCGCTTATCCATTTTACGGTCGAGGCCATCAACGGCGTTTTTTAACTTTAGCAAAATCGCATCACGTCCGAACGCTGGGGCAGATCCGTCTCCAGCGTCATAGCTGGCGTCTGGGCTGAAATGGGCACCGACGCGGGACCAGTCGTCATCTGCATAAGCGAGCTCAAAGTCGCTGGCATAGGCTTGAAATCTCTGTTCTATATCCAATGTGTTCTCCAGATGCTTGCACGGCCTGTCGCAGTAATTGGTAGGAGCCGATGTTCATATCCCCGCCATAAAAAGAACGTTGAGCGGGTCCTAAGGATAGCTTAGCGGCGAACTATGCCCGACGAAAGACGCTATTAGGTCTTTGCCGCTGATCCCTCTTGCCAACTGCCCTCGTTCAGCCGCATGAATCATTTCTACCAGTCGTTTATTAGCAGAGCTTTGCAATCCGAGGGCTTCACCTTCTCTTACTACCGCGCCATTAAGGTAGTCGACCTCTGTAGTTTTTCCAGCGCTTAGGTCCCACCACATGGATGCGCGAACGGTGGGGTCAATCGCTATCATCTTTTGTCCCACTCGCTTGAACACAAAGTCAGGCAGGGCAATAAAGATTGGGATTAGACGCCCGGGCAAGTTGGCCACTGCCGGCAGCTCGATGTTTTTGGCTTTGCAGACCACCAGGAGTTCACGCATTAGCATGGCGATCACGCGACGGTAGTCGCGATCCTCTAACATCTCCTTTACCGGAATGTCGGCGAGTGCGTTCACAGCATTCGCCAAATTGAGTTGGAGTTTTGCCCAGAGCAAAGCCTGCATATGGTCGCAGCTCCTGGTTGGCAGCAGCGGGGAGTTAATATTGGTTGCCAGATCGCGGGCGATGTCCGGACAATCGGCAAGTTCCTCAATCCAAAGGTAACCTTCAGAGCCTCGGTGTAAATGACCAGCGCTCGGCTCCGCCACGTTAAATACCACCATCGCGCGCATTACAGTGTTGTGCGGAAACTTCTCTTTTACAGCCTTGTCTGAGCCCAGGCCATTTTGCACGCAAAAGATTACCGTATTGGGGCCAACCAGTGCGGGTAATTCGTCGAGCGCGCTCTCGACAGCGGTACATTTAACGGTGAGCCACAAAAAGTCGCAGGCGCGCGACTGGGGCGCATCGCCCAACTGCTTATCTGAGATGAATGTAACTTGATTGATCTCAGCGGCATGATCTTGGTAATCGGTGAGGCGCAAACCATCTGCCAGCTTTTCTTGAACTGCAGGTCGAGCGACCATACTTACATCCAAGCCCTTGTCTGTCATCGCGCCGGCGAGATATCCACCGATGAGCCCTGCGCCAAAAACCACATGTTGCATTGCCTTAGGTCACCTGTGTTTAGCAATCAAAGAGTAAGAACATTAGGACATAGTAAGCTAGTTGGCTGATGCTTACTGCGTTTACATTGAAGAGCAGCGGAGTTCACAAAGAACCGGCGGCGACTGGCACTGCTTAATAGAGGGATACATCTGTGAATCTAAGATTGTTGGTTGGGCGACTCACTGTGTTAATGAGTCTTACATTAGCAGCGTGTACTGCAAATGGCGCCGATGAAAGCACTGATGATAGTAAAGGCAGCGGCTTTCAGTTTGTCGAAGCAAGTATTAACGATGTGCATCGCGCCCTGCGTAGTGGCGACATGAGTTGCGTGGATATTGTTAAGGGCTACCTTCGGCGCATCGAGACCTATGACCAGCCTTTGGGCCTCAATGCGGTGATCTTCACAAACCCCGCGGCGTTAAAAAGGGCTGCGCGCATTGATGCGAAGCTCGCGGCTGGCGAACCACTGGGTCCGCTGTACTGCGTGCCGGTGTTATTAAAAGATAATTTTGACACCCGCGACATGCCCACCAGTGGGGGCTCAGTTGTCCTCAAAAACAGCCTGCCGCCAAATGATGCCTTCATGGTCAAGAAGTTGCGCGAGGCCGGCGCCATAGTGATTGCAAAAACCAATATGGCCGAGTGGGCATTTAGCCCCAAGCAAACCGTGAGCTCCAGCTACGGCACCACAGCTAACGCCTATGCACTTGATCGCGTGCCCGCAGGCTCTAGTGGCGGGACAGCCTCTGCCACGGCGGCAAGTTTTGGTGTGATCGGCATGGGCACGGATACCGGTAACTCAATTCGTGGGCCTTCATCACATCTGGCGCTTTTTGGTATTCGCTCGACTCTGGGCCTTACCAGTCGCGATGGTGTGATTCCCTTGGCGTTTGATCGTGACATTGCCGGCCCTATGACAAGAGCGGTCGAAGACGCTGCCAAAGTCTTTAATGTCGTTGCTGGTTTTGATCCTGCGGATCCATTTACGGAGCTGGGTAAGGGGCTGCGTGAGGAGGATTACACGGCCTTCCTGAATCCACAGGCGCTGCGGGGCAAGCGTATCGGTGTTTTACGTGCTCTGGTTGATACTGACGATGCTGATCCAGCGGTGATTGCTGTGTTCGAGACGGCGCTCGCGGATTTAGCCGCCCAGGGCGCTGTCATTGTGGATCCTTTTACCGTAGAGAACCTTGAAGAGCACCTGGAGGGAGATTATTTTTGTGCGCGTTTTCGTTACGACATGCATGGGTACCTGCAGTCATTGGGAGAGCGCGCGCCGATTAAAGATGTGATGGAAGTGCGCAGTCGTGGTGAATATTCGCCGTATATCAAAGGCCGCCTGGATTACTTTGCTACCTTTCCAGCTGATGTGTCTCCGGTGAAGCTGGATCCGCCTTGCCCGGAGTTCCCTAATCACTCAGGTAGGCAGGCGTATCTTGAGGACGTTCTGGGGTCCATGGATTCAGCACAGATAGATGCCATTGTTTACCCAAGCTGGACCAACCCGCCGGCGCGGCTGGAAAATGCTGTCGAAGAGTACCTGGGTGACAACAGCCAGCTAGTCGCACCGGCGACCGGACTGCCAGCGGTGAGTGTGCCCATGGGATACAGCTACGGCGGATTGCCGGCAGGGCTACAGATTCTGGGTCGGCCCTACAGTGAAGGGCTATTGTTCTCGCTCGCCTATGCCTACGAGCAGGCAACGCGGCACCGACGGCCGCCTGTAAGTTTTCCCGCTATTGACTGAGGCAATCAGCGCTGAGCCAAAAATCCTCGGAAGTTGGAGGTGTAAGGATCATAGAGCGTCGTTATTAACGGCGTAGAAGCTGGAGTTTCGCGTTCCTCATGCTCGGTGAGAGCGGTACTGGACGCAAAGTTCACAAGATCAGCTATGGTTTTAGTCATCAGTAAACTTTCGCTTTATTCTAATGAGGACCGCTCATGGGCATGCCCAAATTATCAGACAGGTATCGTACGATCGTTGTGTAGTCTTCGTCCGTAAGCGCCATACCGTTACCCACCATTACGCTAACCACCTGTAACCACTCGTCAGGCGAGCGAGGCTGGTCGACAACCAGGTCTATACCGTGACAACGAGTGCATGCCTCCATGGTGAGTTCCATGCCGGGTGCTTCCGGTAGCGCCAGGCTGTGCGTGGCGGTCATTGCGCTGTCGGTCGGAGAACTCGAGGGCGTAGGCGGCTCAATCCGCAGTAGCATGCCATCGGTGTCTTTTGGTCCCCGGAGCCGGCCTTCGGTAAGGACGTAGATATGGCCGTCGGGGCCCTGGCGAATATCGCGAAAGCGCACGCCTAACTCGTTGAGCATCGTATCCCCCTGCTTAATGAAGTCGCCCCGGATGACCATCTGCGCCACCATTTTTGATCCCGCTCCCGCGATCATCAAACTGCCCTTTAAGCGGGGAAATTTATCCCCGGTATAGAAGAACATGTTCTCGGGATTGAAGGGCGGGTTCCAAAAAAACAGAGGGTCATCCATGCCGTCCCGGTGCCAGGGCTGATCGGATACGGGGCTTCCGGAGTAGTGCCTGCCTAAGGAAACGAGGGGCCATCCGTAATTGTGCCCGGGGATCACGCGATTGATCTCGTCGCCACCGGCCGGCCCGAACTCAGATGCCCACATGTCGCCGGTCTTTGGGTGCCAGGCAATGCCGTAGACATTGCGATGCCCGTAGCTGTAGATCTCGTCTTTTGCATCGGGGTCTTTTACGAAGGGGTTGTCGGGTGGCACTGAGCCATCGTCGCGCACTCGCAAAATTTTTCCGATATGGCTGTCGAGGTTTTGTGCCTGCGGTCGCGCGCTGGATTGATCACTGGAGGTGGTGCCGTCCCGATCGCCGACGCTGATGTAGAGCATGCCGTCGGGACCAAAGACCATGCGCCCACCGTAGGTGCCCAGCGGACTCTCCCAGGCGTCAGCGACGAGAATGTCTTCTACATCTTTTAAGCGGCCTTGCTCGAAACGAGCGCGTAGCACCGCTAGCGTCGTTCCCTTTTGTGGCTCGCGGTCCTTGGTGTACGAGATGTACAGGACTCGGTTGCTCGCGAACTCCGGGTGTAAAACGATATCGTGTAGGCCGCCGAGGCCCACGTTGTTTAAAGGTGGTAGCCCATGCACTGGCTCCGGATCGAGAATGCCGTCGGTCACGACTCGCAAACGCCCGGGTCGCTCGGTGATCAACATAGTCTGACCGTCTGGCAGAAACACCAGTCCGTCTGGATGCGACAGACCCTCGGCCAGTTTGACGACTCGAAGAGACATACCACCCTTGCTTTTGAGGAGAACTGGCCCGTCCACCGCCGCACCGGCAAGCGCGTCCTGCGGATAGGCCCGTGCTATCTGCGCCTCCGTGAGCGGCGAGGTGACGCCCGGCGTATCGATGGTTTGGGCAATACTGGCAAGAGGCATTGTTGCCAAAGTTGCAACAGCAATGGTGAAGGAAAGCCTGGGGATCATGTCTGCTCCGTAAATGGGTGTTGCACTTGCAGCCTAGTCGATACTCATAGCCACGAGTTCTGCGGGATGGTTTATCCCTCCAACGCTCACGAGAATATATTGCTTTCCCTCGAACATGTAGCTGATCGGTGGCGAGGTTGTACCCGCGCCGAGGTCAGCCTCCCAAACCACCTCGCCGGTCTGCTTGTCGTAGGCACGGAACATATTGCCACCGCTAAACTTGGGCATGCTGATGCCGACGGCAGATCCCTCACCCAGAAACAGGAATGACTTGGTGAGCAGGGGTGCCGCTCTGCCGGCTTGACCCAGGGGTGGAAGGTCCAGATCCTTAAGCAGGGGGTGATCCCGGGGACCATCACCGTTGGGCACCATCCATAGATGCTCACCGCTATTCATGTCGATGGCCGTGATTCGACCGTAGGGCGGTTTGACCAAGGGCAGGCCTTGGGGGCCGTCCAAATACAGCTTGTCTTCGGCGGGGCGGCGATAATTGTCCCTGCCGATCCACGGTACCGTCACTGACGGGACGTAGATCACGCCCGTTTGTGGGTCTAGTGCTGCACCGGTCCAGTTTGCCCCGCCAACCCAACCGGGTAAGTAAAGCGTGCCTAGCTTGCCGTCGGCGCCGCCAGCGACAGAGGGCGCCGTATACATCGGCCCATGTACGTAGCGATTCATAATCTTTACAGCTTCGGCTCTCAGCTCAGGCGTGAAGTCGATCAATTGATCCGCGTTCATTCCCTGGCGATCAAAGGGCTTGGGTTTTACGGGTATGGGCTGTGTGGGGGAGGCCTTTTCGCCGGGCATGGTCGAAGCCGCCACGGGTGTCTCTATGATCGGAAACAGTGACTCGCCGGTGGCCCGATCAAAGGCAAAGACATAGCCCATCTTGGTGACCTGAATCGCAGCTTTGCGCAGTTTACCGTTGACCTTAATGTCCGCCAGCATGGGCGGTGTGGGCAGATCGTAATCCCACAAGTCGTGATGAACTGTCTGAAAGTGCCAAATCTTTTTGCCAGTCCTGGCATCCAGGGCGACGACGGAGTCCGAGTAAAGATTGTCGCCGGGCCGCGCAACTCCGTAATAGTCGTTTGAGGGAGCACTCAGGGGCAGGTAAACGTAGCCCAGCTCTTCGTCGGCACTGAAAGCAGACCAGACCTTGGTCTTGCCGCCTTGACGCCAGGATTCGTTTTCCCAGGTTTCTACACCGGGTTCGCCTTCTCGAGGAATGGTGTGGAAGGTCCACAGGTGCTCGCCCGTGTGTGCGTCGTAGCCGCGCACATCACCGGCAAGCGACGCCTTGTTAATGTCGCCGGTGCCCGTGGCGATGGGCTGGCCGCCGACCACAATCACGTCGTTGACTACGATGGGCGCTGGCGCATTCCAGGTGAATACAGTCTTGGGATCTTCTCGCAGATCCACGCGGCCGTTGTCCCCAAAGTCCGTGACCACAGCACCCGTTTTGGCGACCAGTAAATATAGGTACGCCCCGCGAATGCTGACTATACGGGCCGCATCACCGCTGCCCCAAAGTGTGATCGCACGGCTGGCGCTGGCTCGCCTGGGCGTAGATTCGCCAACGGCATTACTCTGGCGCCAAATGAGTTCGCCGCTACCGGGGTTGCGAGCCTCCACCTGTCCAATCTGATTGCTCATATACAGCACGCCGTCGACCACAAGCGGCGCATTCCGGTAGTTGTTGGACGGCCGGAGCTTTGGGTTCTCAGTCAGTACAGCGGGGTCCAGTGCGGGCGCGCGCCAGATTACCTTGAGTCGATCGATGGTTTTGGCATTGATCTGATCGAGGGACGAATACTTTGTGTCACTAATATCGCCACCGAAGTGGGGCCAATCCGCAGTTGCTTCGGCAAGGGCATCGGTTCCGCCGAAGGTCGTGCAAAGCGCGATCAAGAGGGCAAGGCCCTTTGTGGTCGATGTGTGCATATCCTCGTTCCCTTTGCATTGCGGTCGCTATTCTTGAGATCAGCGTTTAAGGATGATCCAGTAAGCCAGGTCCATGATAGCGCAGGCATACATGCTGAGGTCTAAAGAAACTTGCTACTGCGCACTACAGTTTCATACGCGATACTGTTTGTGCCTCCAACATTAGATACAGCTGTCATAACAATGAAAAACCCTCATCGCGCGCTAATTTGTGTTTTGCTGTTTATGACCAAAATGACTGTTGCTGCCGACTACACCTTGGTGATTAATCATGGACGTGTGATTGATCCGGAGTCGGGGTTGGATGCGGTTCGTCATATCGGCATCTCTGGCAAGAAGATAGTTCTTGTGTCGGAAAAACCGCTGACAGCAGGCAGGGTGATTGACGCCTCGGGCCTGGTTGTGGCCCCCGGGTTCATTGATTTGCACACGCACTCTCCAACCCCCCTGGGTGAGTATTACCAGGCCTTTGACGGAGTGACTACGGCGTTGGAGTTAGAGGCTGGGTTTTTCCCGGTACTTGAGTACGGAACTGAAATATCCGAAGCGCCTTTGATCAATTATGGTGCTGCCGCTGGCTATTTGGGTATGCGGATTTTCGAGAAGAACGGCCTAAAACTTTCCAGCGGAACGCCAGAACCCAAACCCGTGGGCTTAAAGGGATGGCTAACCGCGGCAAAGTTTTTCTTTAGTGATTTTGACACTGCCTTGTCAGCTTCCTTTAAAGAGCAGGCTTCCATGGAAGAATTAGCGGCACTACGCGACTTATTACTCACTGATCTAGACAACGGGGCGATCGGTGTCGGCCTGGCATTGGATTACGTAAGTGCTGCGATTCAAGAGGCAGAGATGCGCATGATTTTTGAGGTCGCCGCGCAGCGCGACGCCACCATTTTTGTGCATGTGCGCCGCGGTATCGATGGTGATCCCGCCGGCATACGAGAGGTGATTGGCTACGCCCGGGAGTACGAGGCATCGGTACACATCTGCCATATCACACACAATGCGATTAGCAATCTCGAACTGTTTCTACGAGAGGTCCGTGAAGCGAGAGCCGCTGGAGTGGACGTGACCACGGAGTTGCTTCCTTACAATGCTGGATCAGCGCTGATTTCATCGGCGGTCTTTGGTCGCGACTGGCAGACAATCTTTAACATTAGCTACGAAGACGTGGAGTGGGCGGCTACCGGCGAGCGATTTAATAAAGAAATGTGGGATGACTATTACGTCAACCGGCCCAAAGGGCAGGTAATCCATCATTACCTCAAAGAAGAGTGGACTCAGCGGGCGGTGCAGGAGCCGGGGGTCATCATCGTTAGCGATTTGTTGCCTATGGCCAGTCGGGACAAAAAAGTGGCCCCACACAATGGCGCTTTCAGTAAGGTACTGGGGCGCTACGTTCGTGAACAGGGGTTGCTGGATCTAGCTACAGCTATCGCGAAAATGACTTTACTCCCTGCCCGTCGATTGGAGAGCTATGCTCCGGCATTTCTGAGTAAGGGAAGGATTCAGGAAAACATGGATGCAGACATCACCGTGTTCGATCCGGACACGATCCGCGATAACGCGACTTATCAATCGCCCTACCAAACAGCTACTGGTATTGCACACGTGATTGTTAATGGTCAGTTGATTATCGAAGATGGCCAACAGGTTGAGGGTGTACGCCCCGGCGAACGAATACTGGCCAGGTAATTCTTGTGTCACACTAAGCTACTTTTTAGTCACGCACCTTATTACAGGACTAGAATGCCGTTCCCGTTCTGTCGGATGCGCCGCAATACTATGCTTAGTCTTACTCGCCCCGTTGTTCCTGTACGCAAGGGCTTTGTGCTCCCACTGTTTTTGTCTTGGTCCGGGCAATTCTGCGCGGTGTCTCTATTTATCGTCTGGCAACTAGGCCTTGAGACAAGTGCCGAGGATTTTGCGTCACCCGTCGCGGCAGAGGTATCCACCAAGACAACAGAGGTGGCCGTTCCCCTTCGTCTTGACTACCCCTTGTTGCAGCAACTCCTGGTCGCAGAGCTATTTACCCAGCCCGGTGTCAGCAGGGAGCTTCTCAGTGATCCCAGTGCTTGTAGTGAGATAGTCCTGAGCGAACCGGTTTTGTCCCCTCGAGATACCCAGCTGGAAGTTTTGGCCGATCTGCGCGCCAAGATAGGGGTAGGGGCGAATGGGGCTTGTGCAACACTCTTAAGCTGGGAGGGCCGAATTGGAGTTGCGGGAATCCCGGAGACCATGAGTAATGGAACCTCATTGGGCTTTGTGCCAGAGCATGTGTGGCTGCTGAGTTCCACGGGGGTACCGGTCAGCAACGATCGCCTGCTGCAATTAGCGCAAAGCAGTGTGCGATCCATGTTCAGCCAGTTTACCGTTGATCTCGCGCCGCAGCTGCAGTCGGTAAAGACCCTCTTACCAGAAGCATTGCCGAGACATTCCCGGGGGCAGATACAAGCCTTGCTCGACACCCTGCGGCTCGGTGATCTGCGGGTCACTCCCGAGTCTTTAGAGACAGACATCCTGTTTGTCGTTGACGCTGCATCCGAGCCCCTGCAGGCGGAGCTTGCTCTTAGCAATGCCGAGCTCGCCCGGTGGGAAGAGCGTTGGCAACTGATGGATTCGGTGCTGGTATTAGCGGTAAAACACTACGCGGCTGCTACGCAGCTGCAGGTTTTGCGTGACGCACTTCTCGACGTGCTAATAGAGAGTCGTTACCGACTTCGAGATGCACTTGTGGAGGCCCCTGATGCAGAGGGCGATGCGGTGCGCGCCTGGTTTTTACAAAGCTGGCAAGCCCTTGCTCCGGTCATCAGGCGTATTGGTTTGGAGCAGCCGGGGCAGGAGCCTTTACTGCTATTTAGTGTCGTTGCCTCGACCGACGCGCTGGCTGCCCTGGATGAGCTTGGCCCAAGTATTGGGCTGGATATTTCTGCCGATGGCCTGCGACGTCTGGCAAGAATGATTAATGGTGACGCGGGTGACGCACTGCTGCAATACTCTGATGAGGTGGATCCCGAGTTGAGAAGTCTGCTCGAAGGTAGTCTTGAGGCTGCTTCGCCGCCGTCAGCCTGGAGACTGGATTTCTCCTTGTTTTCAAAGGCGATGGCGGCGACTCCAGACAGTCTTAATAGTTGGGCACCCAAGCGAGAGGATCTGCCCGAATACCTTCCACAGGTGGCGGCCCTACTAGAGGCCTCGGCCAGCACGGCTATGGCCAAGAAAAACCTGGACCCAGCGTATGAGGAACTGTTTCGGCGATTGGTGCTCACCACTGCCTGGCAGGAGAGTTGCTGGCGACATTACGTAGTGAGCGACGACAGAAAGTTGGTGCCGCTGCGTTCAGGCACTGGCGATGTTGGCCTCATGCAGATCAACGAGCGGGTGTGGCGAGGATTCTATAGTCAGCAGCAGCTTCGCTGGGATATCGGTTACAACAGTATCGCAGGAGCAGAGGTGTTGCTCGACTACTTGCTTAAGTACGCCATACGCAAGGGCGAGCATAAGCAGCCGGGCGGCGCCGTCAATCTCGCACGAGCCAGTTACTCTGCCTACAACGGTGGCCCCAGCAAAATATCGCGCTACAGAAGTAGCAAAGCCTCGGCGTATGGTAAAAAAGTGGATGCTGCGTTCTGGGAAAAGTATCAACAGGTCGCCGCCGGCGACGAACTCGCAGTGTCACGATGTCTTGGCGGTGATCTCAGCGGGCCTGCCGTCGCGAGTCGTTCGTCCTCACAGCAGACTCGGGCACCGCGCGGAGGCACTGCTTCCCAAGCTCCGGAATACTTCACGCTCCAACTGGGTGCCTTTAGCGCAGAAGAATCAGCGGCCTCTTTTATTGCTACGAACGCTCTTGCTGCAAAAGCCAGGGTTCAGCGGCGAAGCAAGGGCGACACTGGTCAGTATCTGGTGATTTACGGGAGTTATGCGACAAGGGCACAGGCAGACCAAGATAAAGAACGTCTTGCCAAGTTCCAGCCTTGGGTACGCCGATTCGGAGACCTTTGATTTCGCGTCGATACTGATCTAAGGCATCTCGCCGTTCGGCGTGAGCTTTTATTGCGGTGAATCCAATGTCTGAAAGTTCTCTTCGGCGTCGGCTGATTGACCCTCTAATATCGGCGCAGCAGAGCGCTCCCATAAAAAGCTCCGTACTTGGGAGTAGGGAACCGGCGAGTCCGACAAATGAATAACCAGGCGTAGTCCATCACTAAAATAGCTGTCGCCCACAAGGTTAACGGCGGGATCACTCATTGCGGCCGCTTGCGAACCTTTGACAAAACCCATGGCTTCTACAAAGCCACCTGCCAGTAAAGTGTGCAGTAGGTATTCTCTGGCCAAATCGACCTCGGGATCGATGATATGAGTAGTTAAAGATGAGGACTTTGATGTCACTTTGATGCCAATATCCCGACTGATTTGACCCACCCAAACCTGCTGTCCAGCGTAGCTGAATGGTGCCAGCCATAGCCGCATGTGATTGCGCTCGGCGATACTCGGACGTCCCCGCTGAAGCGCGAGATCCTGTTTACGCCCGAATAAAAAAAGATCGCTCACCGGCGCCACCGGATAGGGGGTCGATGCAAGTGTGGCGCCAATGAGATTAGTGATGCTTTTAATACTGAGCCGGTGGGTGAATGACCAGCCAGAGCGGGAGAGCGAGTTGAGTACCTGTGATGAGTCGCCGATGATGGCAATATTCAGTGGGTCGCCCAGAGCATCAGCGTCAGCATTGGTAGAGCAGCATGGCAGCGTTCGAAGTTCGGCGCGAAGTTCATCAAGCGTGAGCTCTGGGAGTGTTTGCCCTGCGTAGGTGTGCTGAGTGTCGAGACGTTCATAGTCGAAAATGCCGTCGGGCAGTGGTATGGCAAAGTCAAAACGGAGCTCCAGGTCTTTGGCTTTGATGTCCGTTTCCCCGGCTTCCTGGGCGGCCCGCCGGGCGATTTCTACATCGTAGATATCCTGGCCCAGTCGAATATCGACGTAACGACCGCCCAAGGCCTTGGGCGCAAAAACAAAGCCCTGTGTGACTGATCGGGGTTGAATCTGGACGCGCATGGACTCATCGCGAAGCCGTTGTCTAAAGACCGAAAAATCGTTTTTGGGCAACTGCGACTTATAAAGGATTGCCACCTCGTCGGGTGGGTAGATGTCCAGATCGAGAACCGTGCGCAAAAACCAAAAGCGATATGGGGATTCGTTTTTTACACTCACCCAAATTGCCTGCAAATCACGACTGTTTAAATCAATGCCAAAGTGCTGCTCTGCCTGTTCGTCCGTGAGTATTGCCACCGAAACTTCGACGTCTTCGGCTTGCTTGGATTGCATGCGCTCCAGGCCATCGGGAACCACTAGCGGCGCATAAGACCAGGACGAGCATCCGCTTAGGGCAAGCAGCACAACCGCGAGACTTAAGCGAATTGCTATTAAGCGATGTCTGATCATTGCTGAGTGTCGGTCCTCGTAGTATCCATATCAGCGTTTGTCTTCGCTAAGTCAGCGATGACGAAGCTCACAATCGTGTGCCATAAGCGTATTCTAGGGAAGTCATTGTTGACAACGAAATCAGGTATTGGCGTATTGTCGAGTGTAATAGGGACAGTCACAGCCCAGTGATCGGCGTTGACGTAACCAAGTAGTGAGCTGCCGGGTAATAGTTGGTCCCAGTGTAGTAACGCGCCATCGTTGATGGGATGTACGACGCCCAGCACTTTATAGCTTGAGCGAAGTGCTCGGGAGACCCGCGAGGGTTCCGGGGCAGTGATTAGGGAGTAGCTGGGGACCGGCAGTGGAAGATGGTCGCGTAGCCATGCGTGGCGGAGCACAGGTCGTAGGCTTTCCATTGCCAGCCCGTCTCCGTCATCACAATCGCCGTAGGGACTGAAATGAAAAAGCTGCGTGGTTGTGCCGGAGTCATTCTCGGCTACGGGAGACCCGCCAACCGCGCCGGCAACACTAACAAAGGCAGCTGTTCGATTCGCGAGTTCCGGATATTTTTCCAGCGCTACCATCATGTCATTGGCACCCTTTGAGTAGCCGATGAGGATGATCGGCCGCTGGTCGGAGCTGTCTTCCAGGAGGGTTGCTGCCACGATATCGGCATTTCGTTCGCTGCCCGAGAGACCTTCGACTTCTATCAGCTCAGCATCGTATCCGAGCTCTCTCAGTGCGGTTGTTGGTAGTTTTTCTTCGTCGATAAAATCCCGTACGCAGTCCCAACCGATGCCAAGAGCGACTGCAATGCGATAAGCACTCCGACGCTCTTCCAGCAGGGGAACGACCGCAGTCTCTGCACTTTGGCTTTCATCACGAAAACGCCGAAGCGTAATGTTGCAGTCCTCTTCGGTGAGTGCGGCTTCTGTGCCCCGCCCCGAACAGAACGCTGTGCGAAACGATGCCCGACGATCAGACACTCCAACAAGTGCCGCAGGTGCGAGGCTCAGGGGCACATAGCTTTGTGTGTCGACATCTTTGGGTAATGGTGTACATCCCACCGCAAAACCAATGGTCGATCCGAGGGCAATCCATAGTGTTTTGCGAAAATTTTTGAGCATGTGTTGTTTACAAGTCCACTGAAAACGACAGTGATGTCGGGTTTGGCGCTCGAAATGTGGTGAGTATTTACGCATCAATAGCCCAGCTGTACGCAGAGCAACAGTAAGGCCATAGCCGTAACAATGTATATCGCCCACAACGGCAAGATAAACCTCGCCCAACTGCTCCAGCTCACTTCCGCTGTTGCAAGATAAGCCAGCAAGGTGCCCGAGGTCGGGGTGAGCATGTTGGTTATGCCGTTACCAAACAAAAAGGCTACGACAGTGGTTTGTGGCGACACCCCTGAGAGCTGGCCAATGGGCCCCATGATTGGCATGCTCACAGCGGCCTGCCCCGAGGTAGAGGGGATTAAAAAATCCAATAACAGCTGACAAAAGAACATGCCCAGGGCGGAGATGCCGGGATTGTCCTGCCCGATTATTAATACCAGGCTATGTACTACTGAATCGAGGATTTTCCCTTTTTCTAATGTGATGGCGACGGCCGAAGCCACACCAATCAAAAAGCTTGCCAGCAGTACTTTTTTCATGCCGGCGACAAAAGCATCAGCGGATCCATTAAGTCCTAATCCGCTGCACGCCGCCAAGATCAGGCTTAAGGCAATGTAGTAGGCGCTGAGTGACTGATGTTTCCAGCCCCACTGCGTCGAAGCGAAGACCAGTCCGCCGATGCCTCCGAGCAGAATTAAAAGCATGGATAAATGCCGGATACTTAGTGCCGAGCCCGAGAACCCCAGATCGACGTTCGTCGAACGGGCGTGCCCTCGGATGACATAACAAAGAAACCCAATGCCAAGAGTCAGAAAAACCAGATAAAAATAAAAGCGCACCAGGGCGCCGCTGAAAATCGGTAGATTTACCAGGGGCTGGGCGATAGTTAGTGGCAATGGGTTAGTTACCGAAGCAAGATAGCCGGCCTTAACCGATATGGTGACTATGGCAAAGCCAATGATAGGCGAGAGCCCGAGCCTTTTAGCCATAGCTACCATCAAAGGAATTACCAGCAGATACTCTGAGGCGAGACCCAAGAAAGAGCTGCCGGCTGAGAAGACGGTCATCAGCAAAACCACGAGAACATAGACATTGCCCTTAACCAGTCCCAGTAAGCGCTCTAGTCCGGCATCAATGGTTCCGGAGTCGCGTAGAACACCGAACATTCCTCCGATGATCAGAACCATAAAAATGAGTCCCGAGCCTCTCTCCAGCCCCTCGGGAATGGATAAAAGCACCCCCGAGAGACTTACAGGTTTCGCGGAGTGAATTTCTGCTTCGACGCCGGTATCAAACAGGGCCTTAAGGGATACGTCTTTCTCGAGCACCTGATAGCTGCCGGGCACTACGAGCCGGCCATTTCTCTCAAACTCGCCAGAGTCCAAGACATAGCTCAGTCCCATCGCGAGCAGCAGAATGCCCAGCAATATGATGATAGGGTTGAGCGCTTTCTTATCGTCTTTGAGTCGTTCCATAAGTCGTTCTACGTTTGATGACTTAATGCCTAACCGATCTGGTTCAGGCAGCTGTATGCGCAACGAAGTCGGCGATCTGTTGGCTTATCGTAAACAAGTCTTTTTTGAACGCCGCGTAATTTTCGTTGGGCGAGAATTTCTGTTCGTTCATGTACAGCGCGCGATTGATTTCAATTTGCATGCTGTGACGATTGTTAGTCACATCGCCGTAGTTGCGCACCAGGTATCCGCCTTTGTAGGGCGAATTTCGGACCACGCTGTACCCAAGCCTGACAAACGCTTGCTCAATCACGTCAATGAAGTCGGCTCCAGCGCTGTGGCCATCGTTATCGCCGAGCACCACATCTGGGCGCAGAGCTCCACTGTCAATGTTCATGCGGTTGCCTCGGGACTTCATGGAATGACAGTCAATGTGCCAAACGCCAGAAAATCGCTCATGCAGCGCGTCCAGCGTTGATTTGAGTTGTTGGTGGTAGGGTTTGTGATACTCGTGAATTCGAGTGTGTATCTGCGAAAGTGAAAACCGAGAGTCGTACATGGGCACGTCGGGCAAGGCGAGTCGGCGTATCAGGCCCATGCCACGCTCGCTATAGGCTGTGGGATTGATTCCCTCTAAGGGGCCCTCCAGTAGGAGAGGGTCTATGTCGTCAGGCGCACGATTCAGATCAACGTACATGCGAGAGTACCGTGCGGACAGCAGGTGTCCTCCAACGGCCGGCACGCTTTCCCAAAGGTCATCTACAAACAGGTCGCAGCCAGTAAGCAGCTGCTCGGGTTGAACGCGAGACACAAAGTCCGATGGAAAAAGCTGTCCGCTGTGAGGTGAGTCGAAAACAAGGGGCAGTGTATGAGATGCCTCCGGCGCCGCAAAAACGAATGTATCAGTCATGGCCTGGTTGTCGCTGTACAGGGCTCGCAATTATTTTGCTCATTACTGACTAACCGGCTTTCGCTAAGCAGCCCCGAGAAAGTCCCGCTTGCCGATTTCTACGCCGTTGTGACGCAGAATGTTATAGGCCGTGGACATATGGAAATAAAAGTTCGGCGCGGCAAAATTACTGAGATAGGTAGAACCCATAAACCTTGCTTCTTCGGGCCCGAACTTCAGAACAACCTCTCGTTCCTCGGCTCCCTCAAACCCGGCTTCCGGCACTGACTCCATAAACGCTATGGTTTTGTTGATGCGTTCCTGAAGTTCTTCGAAGCTCGCCTCTGAGTCTTCAAAAACAGGGTTCTCAGTTTGCGACAGCCTGGCTGCAAGGCCCTTTGCCGTATCACAGGCGATCAAGACGTTACGGATCAGGTTCAGCATGTCAGGAAAGAGCCTGGCGTTGAGTAAAACGTCTGGATCAATGCTCCGGTCGTCACAGTGAGTCGCGGCCGTTTTCAGTATGGCGGCTAGACTGCGAAGGGAGTGGGTATAGCCAGAAACGGGAGATTGCATGAAGGAGATCCTTTTAAGAAAAGTGCGTTAGTTGCAGAGTCTGTCGGCACGCCTCGACGCGATGAAGTATGTCACTAAACAGAAACATCATGACGAAGTATTTAACGCCCCTGCAAGATGAGCCAGGCGCCAACGGCAATCATAAGAGTGCCTGCAACGCGGTTGATAATAGCGACGTTACCTCGATGTCTCAGGAGTTTTCCCAGTGCTTTGCCGCCGGCTGCATATAAGGTCATGCAAAGCAGTTCAGAAAGCATGATCACCAGCAAAATTATTGCAAAATGCACATTAAGTAGCTGTTCGCCGGTTAGTAAAAACGGCGGCAGAAGGGCCATAAAAAACGCCCAGCCCTTTGGGTTGGCAATAGCAGTAACAAAACCCTGAGTGATGAGAGAGCGCCGGCTTACTGTGACTGAACCTGCCAGTGCTTCGGCGTGTATCGCCATGCTGCCTCGAGAGCGCCACATCTGAAGCCCGAGCCAGCCCATATACAAGCCGCCCAAAAGAGTGAACGCGGCAAACCCACGCGGATAACGTAGCATTAGGCTTGCGACACCGATGCCGCTCAGCGTCGAGACGATGGCCACGCCTGCGACCTCTCCTGCCATCATCCACGCAGTGCGTCGTAAACCCACGCTCATGCCAAGACTCATTGCCAGCGTCATACACATTCCAGGCGTTGCCGAGATCAGCAGCATGGTGGGTATAAACAGCAATATTTTGGTTGGGTCGATCATGGGAGAAGTACGCTCGGAGGCTCGCATTGAGCCGTGCTGATTAAACGACGCGTCCCGCTACCCGAACACTCTGTTCGCGATTGGAGCTTTTGGTCGCGTATAGCTGTCGATCTGCTCGCGCGAGGGCCTGCTCTATGGTTTCTTCCTGGTTTTGCATTACGGCACCGATACTACTGTGGAGCATGACGGAATGCTTGGACTCGGGTACATCCATCGTGAAGCGTTGGCATTGCTCTTCGATTTCGCACTCTCTGTTCCGCACAAGGGTATCGCTCCCTGTAACGACAAAACCAAATTCGTCGCCGCCAAGCCTGCCGACGCAGCCATGGCGCTCAACCGCTGATTGTAATCGACGAGCAAGCTCTATAAGAGCCGCATCTCCCGCTGCATGCCCAAGGGAGTCATTGAGTTGCTTAAAGCGGTCACAGTCGAGAATGCCGACAAGGCATGTTGTAGCATCGGGAAAGTCGATGTCGAGGCGTTCAATGGATTGAAAAAAACCACGACGATTTGCAACTCCTGTAAGCACGTCGGTCGTTGCAAGGCGTGTTGCAGCCTCAACGGCTTCTTCCAGGCGCTGCATCAAGCACACCAAAACCAATGTGGCAGCCGGGGCGCAAATTGATGGGACTACGATAGCGAGAAGTAATGGAATGGCCAGGCCCTGCACGTAGCCTTCGGACCCGGCATACAAGGGCCAGCAAACGGCCATCGTGATAGCAACCGAGGTCACGACCGAGCACACGGTCACCAGTATGACGGCTCCAATCAGACCGTGGTGCTGGTATAGGCGCATTAGTTGCCGCTCAAGAAGCTTGTGTTGCTGTCGCTTTTCGCTCATGAGGCTACTGCTGTAACGAAGACAGCCTAGATTAACTGATAGCTTAAAAAATAAAAACGAGGTGTCGCTATGTAAGGATAGATGGCGTTGATTACGTATCGATGTCAGAGTAAGAGCGGCCACAGACAGGGAGCTGTCTGGACTGCGTTGCAGCTGGCAGCGTTTTTTTTTGGTTCTACTGAAAGATTTCCGGGAGCACCCACAAGCCATTTTTATCACGGGTGAACTCGCCTTTGCGCTCCACCATAGACAGGTCGAGGCCTCGATAATAATCAGGGTTATCACCGATCCACCTTAGATATTCGTCGTCGTCACTAAAAGTGACTTGCAGCAAAAAAAGAACTTCTCTATCTAGGTAAGGGCCGTTGGCGTAGTCCATGATCAGTTCGAGTTTAGAAAAGTGAATATATCCCTCAAGCTCAATGGATAGTGGAGAATAGACATTATCCTGGGTCAGTGTATCCAGTTCTTTCTGACTAACAATATGGTACAGCGTGGTGTCAGCAACAGACACCGTCGCGCTGCTCAAGCCGGCGATGAGCACAACTAAACTGAGGAAAACATTCATGTAAGGGTTCCTGGGGTTTTTATAAAACCTAAAGATATCATCAAGTCGTCTGCGAACGTGCGCATGAAGCGCTGGTTGTCGCCGTCAGGGCACAAGCCGCGCGTAAGTGCCAACCTCAGCTTGTATTCTCTCTGTGTAGCTACGCAGGCCCGGATACTCTTGGGCGATAGTAGAGATCCAGGTGGCTGGTTGATTATCGATAAGCCCAGACAGCAGGCTGACCACGGAAAAGTCGAATACCGTCAAGCGCTCTCCCAGCAGATGAGTTTTTCCATCTAGCGCATCCTCTAACGCGGCTAGATCGCGCCGGGCAAACCCCTGCTGTTCCTCCAGGCTGTGTTTACCGAGGCCGTGCAGAACATAAGTCTGACGCATCTGTCGCCGCGCGAGTCCTCCGATGACTGTTCGAAGCCCGAACGGAAACGCGCTGAAGAACCCCTTCTTTACATTTACAAACCAGGCGTCATCCAGCCAGCGACTCGCAACCATTAACCAGTACAGGTGGTCATCTACCAAGCGGGTATACGCCATACCTTGACCGTATTCTCCCGGCTGTAGATTTCCGTATAAAGCACCTCCAGATTTACGATCCAGATGCTGAAAAATAAGCTCCGAGTCAGCAATGGTCTGCCCCTCGTCAACAATGAAGGGTAGCTTTCCTTTGGGGGATTTTCCGGGATCGGATTCAAGCGCTATCTCAAACTCCATCCCCAGGTGGGCTAGCGCCATCTCCACCCGCAGACAGAAGGGGCTGACGTTGCGCAGGCCAAAGGCCTCCGGGAATGTATAGAGCTTGATCATAGTCGTTCCTCTAGCGGTGGTCGCCGCTTTTCAAAACGGACACGAGTGCGTATTCGTTTGTCATATTTTTCCGAACGACTTTGATTCTCCCGCGTTCACGCGTGTCGCGCAATTGCCGCTGTTGAGCCAAAGGCTTGCCTAGCTTGAGTTACTGCTATGACGCAGCTACACATAATTCACGTAACATCGCTGTTGCGAAGCTACCTCTGTCCAGAGTGAAGGAAAGCGTTACGCCGGCCTCGTTGATTTTGCTCGATAGATTTCGAATTGGTAGACGGAAGCTTCGAGAGCCCGGTTCAACGCGGGCCTTGTCTAGCGCCGCCTGCCAGTTTTCAGGCCCGATGTTTGAGCTATCGCCCGCAAGAATGCCAGCCGGGTGAACGTCCATTGCATCGCGCCGACGCAGCAAGTCATCGTCTATTTCCGGGACCTCAAAGACACTACCGGTGCCGTCCAGATTTGCCAGATCACCGATGACGAATTCGTTCCACGTGTCTTCCTGAACGCGTTCGGCGAGCGCTTCGTTAAACAGGAACGATCTGACCGTGGATATTGCAAGACTCCGCTTGTGACGAGGTAGGCGTTTGCCAGCAGCCCAGTCGTTGGCAAGACGAAGGTTGCCGCCGTCACGCCCGAAACGCTGCTCTCCAAAGTAGTTTGGCACGCCTTCGTTTTTAATCACTGCAAGGCGATCTTCCATCGCAGTAGTGTCAGGCGTTTCATCGACACGAAGTAGGATCTGGAATGTGTTGGCCCGGTGTGCGCCGCGGCGTAGCTTTCTCTGGTGTCTTTGAACATCGACTATACGGACGCCTTGCACATCGAACTGATCCCAGGCCGGCGCGTTCCAGCGCGGAATACTAAACCACTGTCTCGTCACGGCGTGCCGATCTTTTAAGCCTGCGTAGCCAATGTCTTTAGCCGGTACATCCGCATATAAAGCAAGCTGCCGTGAGACCCACTCTGTGTTCGCGCCGGTCTTTTCGATCCACAGATAGTCGTGCTCACCATCACCGCTGAAATCCCAGCCGAGTTCCTCGGTGACTTGGAAGTCCTGTGGAATGCTCCGCAGTCGTGCAGCAAACAGAGGCGAACCATGGGCCCGGGGCCAGTGTGGTAAGTCCACGGGACTCATCTTTGGACTCCCTTATTAATTGAGTTCGGATTCAATCTGGGCGAGCGCGGCAGCCACGGCCATGTTAAATCCCGTTTCCCCAAGCTCTGCGGTGGCCAGTGTTGGATCGCCGATGACGCCATCGATGTCGAATCCCTTGCCAGGCTCCATCGCTTCGACCCTTACGTGTTCAGGAGCGATGTAAAGAAGCGTCGACGTGTCGTGCAGGCCTGCATGAACGCCGATTTGAGACTCACTGAACCCCATTGATGCCAGGTGCTTGCGGTATCCCTGATCTTCGTACCAGGCCGAGACGTGCAGCACAGATATGCCATCAGACTGCCATTCGTGATTGAGCCTGTTCGCCACGGCTTTCATGCCCGCCTGGTTGCCGCCGCTGTCGCCAATGAGCAGGATTTTTTTAAAACCATGCGCTTTGAGGCTTCTTACCGTATGTTCAATCAGCGCTTGAAAAACTTCTTCGGGAATCGAGATGGTTCCTGGAAATAACATGTGTCCAGAGGGCGGGTCGATGTCTCCTTCTGGAACGTGAACGATAACTGGGGCAACCAGTGTCTTGCCCATCTTCCTGGCTATCGCATCTGCTCCCGCGTTCATCCTGTATTTGTGTTTACCCAGCACCACATGCGGACCGTTCTGCTCAGTACCTGCGGTAGGAATGATGACGGTGTCCGTGCCCCCATCTAAGAGCGCGCGAACTTCGGTCCAGGTCAGGTCTTCGAGGAATACCGTGTCGGGCGTTTGTGACAAACAAAGGGAGGGAATTAGCAGAAGTAAAAGAACAGGTTTTTGAAACAGCATTCAGATTCCTCGGTGCCGGGGTGTTATTGCAGCATAGCTGCGGAGTGGGTAGGTGGCTAGGCGGCGCCGGGCAGGTAGCAGTAAGCGCCGGTCAAAAGCATTTGGATGGCCTTGAACGCTATCCCCGGTATCTTTGTTAAGCGCAGGCCGAGTAAAATCCGGCCCGGCGTCTAGTAAGCACAGAGTTTAGTGTGTGACTGGCACGTTTTCTTTTGAAGCTCTGAATCATTATGTTCAGATATCCAAGGTCTGACTTTATGCTACGACTACCTCCAAGTCTGCTGCTCTTGCTGCTCATCGGTTGCAGCGACAGCAACGTTCCCTTGTCAACACAGCAGGAGGCGGCTGCGCCGCTTGGCCCTGTCGCTGCAGAAACCCGGCGTTTTAACAACTGGCTCGACAAGGAATATCACGTCGAGACGGACTTTAGCCCATTGAGCAAGAGCCGGCGTGGTGACAAGAGTGCACACGGCGAGTTGGACGATGTCTCGGAGTCTGCGCTGGCCAGCCAGCTGCAGTGGCGGCGTGACAGCGTAGCCCGTATGCAGTCCGAATTTCAGCGTGCGGCGCTGGATGAGGAGGCGCAGCGCTCCTGGGATCTGCGGGAGTATCAGTTGGAGCGTCAGGAATGGAGCCAACCCTTCCAGCGGCATCGGTTCATTTTTGGTCGCAATGGGCCCCAGTCTCGATTCCCCAACAATCTGATTAATTATCACGAGGTCTCCAGTGAGTCGGATATGCAGGATTATGTTTCCCGACTTCGGCAGTCGGGCCGGTATCTACGACAGTATCTGGTGCGCGCTCAACTCGCCGCGGAGGAGGGCATCAGGGCGCCGTATTTTGATTATGAGCGCGCCATTTCGGAAATTGATCGTGTGATTACCGGCGAACCCTTTAGCGACGGTGATAGCTCTGCTCTGTGGGCGGATATCAGTGGCAAGCTCGCTGCTTTGCTCGAAGCGGCCATCATTGACGCTAAGCGTGCGGACGAGTTGAGTCAGGCTGCTCGCGCAGCGTTGCTGGGCGAACTGAAGCCCGCCTACCAAGAAATCCGAGCCTGGCTGGTTGCTGATTTTCCGAATGTCAGCGAGGAGGCTCAGGGCGCGTGGTCGCTGCCGAACGGTGAGGCTTATTACGCTGCCAGACTGTCCACCATGACGACGCTACCGTTGACTGCCGAGGAGATTTATCAGACCGGCGCCAGGGAAGTTGCCCGCATTCAGAACGAGATGGAGGGCATTAAACGGCAGGTGGGATTCGAAGGGTCCCTGCAGGAGTTTTTCAACTTCCTGCGCGAGGACGATCAATTCTTTTTGCCTAACACCGATGAGGGCCGTCAGGCGTATCTTGATCTCGCGGACCAGTATCTCAAGGCTATGTATGCAAAGTTGCCGGATTATTTTGGGATTCTGCCAAAAGCCGGGCTGCAGGTCAGGCGTGTAGAGGCTTTTCGTGAACAGGCCGGTGGGTCGGCGCACTATGCCCGCGGCACTCCCGATGGTTCACGCCCGGGGACATTTTATGCGCACCTTGCGGACATGCGCGCAGTGGCAGTAAACCGGCTGGAGAATCTGTCTTATCACGAGGGAGTACCGGGTCACCATATGCAAATCTCCATTCAGCAGGAGCTGGATAACATCCCGCAGTTTCGTGCCTATGCTCGATACACCGCATTTAGCGAGGGCTGGGGACTCTACTCAGAACTGCTGGGTAAAGAGATGGGAGGCTATGAGGATCCTTACGCGGACTTTGGCCGCTTATCGGGTGAAATCTGGCGCGCCGTGCGCCTGGTGGTGGATACCGGCATTCACGCCAAAGGCTGGTCTGAAGAGGAGGCTGTTCAGTATGCGCTGGCAAACTCCTCACGACCGGAGTTGTCCGTTCGCTCGGAGGTTCGGCGCTACTTTAATAACCCGGGGCAGGCTACGGCGTACAAGATCGGTATGCTCAAGATTCAGGAATATCGCGCACGGGCCGAAAGCGAACTCGGCGACGCATTTGATATTCGCGCCTTCCACGATGTGGTGCTGGGCTCTGGCCCGTTGCCGATGGCCGTACTGCAAACCAAGGTAGACAACTGGATCGAGTCGGTCCGTCAGTCAGATTAGCGCTGGGACCCAGATCATGTCGCTTCGTCTTATTACAGAGAGTATCGCTACATCCGGATCATCATTGACGACCGAAATCCCGCCAGACTGGACCCAGGGACGGACCGGCTATGGAGGGCTAACCGCCGCACTGTGCCTTAAGGCAGCTCAGGAGCTGGAACCGACACGGCCACTGCGCAGCGCGTTCATCGGCTTTGTAGGACCAAGCTCTGGAAAAGTCACGGTGCACGCAGAAGCGCTTCGTGTGGGGCGCAATACCTCAAGCATTCGGTCCAGCCTGAGCAGTGCGCAGGGGCCCGGCGTCGAAGCCCTGTTTACGTTTTCGGCCGCTCGACAGAGCGTATTGAATCAAGAGGGTCCTACAGCGCCGGTGGCGCCACCTTCGCCTGACACGCAGGCGCCCGAATTTCGCGAGGGCGCACCCCAGTTCACCCGTCACCTTGAATTCCATTGGGCGAGCGATACCATTCCCTTCGCAAACTGCCGGGAGCCTCGGGTGATGTCCTGGGTACGGCATCGCGATCCCGCGTCTCGAGACCATCCGCTGGCGCTGCTGTGCCTGGCGGATGCATTACCGCCGGCTATAGCAACAACGCTGGACGGTTTCTCCCCGCTCTCCTCAATGACCTGGATGGTCGATTTTTTTGATGACACACCCGAAACCGAGAATGGTTGGTGGCTCTTGGAGTCCCGCTCTGAATTTGCGACTGGCGGCCACTCTACTCAGGACATGACAATATGGAACACGCAGGGCAACTGCGTTGCCAAAGGCCGGCAAATGGTGACGGTATTTGCGTAAGCATGTAGCTATGTTTCTGCGCAATATAGAAGTGCCGGGTGGGCCAGACTCGGGACTTCGGTCACCTAAAAAAGCCGCGACAACCCCAGTCCAACGCGATAATCCCCAGCCTCGTCGTTGAGTCCAAGACCGGCGTTTACATCCAGTTGAAAGCGATCGGACAGCAACCATTGGTAACCGCCGTTCAGCCAGTGGGCAGCATCGCCTCCCTCGCGCCAGTTGAGCTCCCACTCCACAAACGCAGCGCGCCGATCTGGCGACGGTAAGATGAGCTTGAGACCGTTATCGAACTGCACGCCGTTGCCTAGCTGTGTCACTCTGGCTGTTCCCGCAAGGGACAATGCGCCGCTGTGCGCCCAGATAAAAGCTGCGCTGGGATCCCAGCGATCACTGCTGATATTGCTGTCGCCGGTCGGTGCTGACACCTGAAGCAGCAGGGCCATCTGTGTTGTATTAGACAGGGTATCGATAGCCAGCTTGGTGCCCATTGCCAGGTCGGCGCGATCGCCGTCATCCCAGTTGAGCGAACTTACAAAGAGCTCCACGCCCCGAGCGGCACCGTAGCGCAGCTCGGCCCGGGGAGCCGACACGCTATCAGAATACTTGTCGTACCCTATGCCTCCCTCAAACTGCAGTTTTTGGTGTGGAACCACGGTAGGCGCAAAGGTGAAACCCGGACGATTGGTATCAATGGTCTGGGAGGCGACAGGCAGCGCTATTGCAAGTAACGTAACGCCCACGGGTGTTAGATTGCGTGTATGTGCTTCGCCCCAAAACTTCATGGATGATCCTTGTCTTTCAATGCTTTGAGTGTTCGCTCCGCACAGTCTAAACCCGTCATTGTTGGGATGGCATTCGCATTCGCAAGCGGATTGTGTGAGTGAGGGTCTAGCTGCGGTAATTGGTGTTATCGCCCCGATTCAGTAGGAAGAGTTGGGCGATAGCTCCGGATTGATTTCTCCGCCGACTTCATCGGGGTCAATACCCAGCTCCAGGAGTGCCGCTCTGACGGTCTCGATATGCTCGAGAATTACCGTGTAACGATCGCCGTACTCGTATCGCGTTACTTCGATGGCCTGTGGCATGTAGGTAAAGGCGATCTTGAGGGCTTGCAGTTGGTCGTCAGTCATAAAATGTCGCTTGTTAAGTTGATTTAAAAAAATTGAATCTACATACGCTTCCTGTGCGGTTGTTGCTTCACGCTCAGGCTCACTGTTGTGAATGCAGCCACTCAAGGGCGAGGCTGCTCATTGCTTTTACGCCATGGCTAAGCGCCTTGTCATTCACATAGAAGTACGGCGAATGATTTGCCGCACCGTCGACTTCGCCGTCAGCGGCGACACCCAGGCCAAAAAACAATGCCGGGATTTCGTTAGCAAAGAAGGAAAAATCTTCTGCACCCATAATGGGTTTGACAAGTTGGGCGTTTCCGTCTGCGGCTGCGCGTTTTAACACAGGAGCCATTTGCCGAGTCAGCTCAACGTCGTTGGCGGTGACGGGTACACCGTCGGGTATAGTCGCCTCGGCCGTTGCGCCAAAGCTTTCGGCAGTGAGCTTTACCGTGCGCTTGATACGTTCGTGAACGTCGGCGCGCATAGCCATGTCCAGGGTTCGAATTGTCCCGGACATAACCACTTCTTCCGGAATGATGTTGTTCCTATTGCCGCCGTTGATTGAGCCGATGCTCACGACCGCAGGTGCTTTTGAAACATCGATTTGACGGCTGACAATAGTCTGAAGGTTGTTGATGATTTGAGCCGAAACGGCGATGGGGTCAACGCCCTTCCATGGCATAGAGCCGTGGGTTTGAACACCCTTAACAACCACGCTGAAAGTGTCCGCAGCTGCCATAAAGCCCTCGGGCTTATACATGATCATCCCCGCGGGGGCTGGAAATACGTGGAGACCAAAAATTGCGCCCGTATCGCGCAACACGCCTTCGGCGACCATCACATCAGCTCCACCTGGGCCTTCTTCCGCGGGCTGAAAAATGAATTTGATTTTTCCGGGAATCTGATCCCGAATGCCGGCGAGCACCTCAGCTGCGCCCAATAAAATCGCCATATGGGCATCATGCCCACAGGCATGCATCACTCCGGTTTCCGTGCCGCGCCACTCGGTGGTCACCGTGGATGCAAAGGGCAGGCCCGTTTTCTCGGTGACGGGCAGAGCATCCATATCTGCTCTGAGTGCAACGGTAGGACCCGGTTTTGAGCCTTTCAAAATGCCGATAACACCAGTTCCGGCTACGCCGGTCTGTACCTCATCAAACCCGAGCGCGGAGAGTTCTGCGGCGATCTTTTGAGCGGTCTTAAATTCCTGATTGCTGAGCTCCGGGTAGGCATGAAAGTGATGGCGAAGCTCGATGACCTTGTCATTCACATTCTGGACTCGTTGGTCGACCTCCGTTTGCCAGTCTGCGGCAATCGTTATGACGGGAAGCAGGGCCGCCAACACAGCCGTCATTCTCAGTATGGGTTTTGCGAAAAGAGCCATAACATCGATCCGTTTACTGTTGATGGATTGATGCTACCAACTTGCTACGCCTAACCGAAGGTGTTTTTAGGCGCTTCATCATCAACGGGGCTGCCGGTGTTCATTAATTCAAGTTTCTGAAGACCGCCCAAAAAAAATAATGACAGATGTCCTGCACAAAGGTGTGGGCCATAGCCGTCGAGCACCATTTGTATTGGTTGCCGGGAAAACAGTGCGTCCATTATGATGACCGTAATGCGAGGCCCACATCTATGGCCCTATCCAACAATAATAGTGCAGGGGTTTATATCTTAAACATGGATTCACGAAGCGGTTTGTTTCTCGCCTTACTTGCGACAGTGACGTTTAGTGCGTTATCGCACGCGCAGTATCCAACGTCCGGACTGATCTACCAGGATACCCGGCGCGAGCGATTGCAGCCGCAACCAAGAAAGTCTGTAGAGCCATTGATTGAGCGGCCGGCACAATCGCAGCAGCCCTCGGGTGAACGAGTGGATGTCACTCACTTTGTTGTTTATGGCAATTCATCGCTCACGGACACGGAGCTTGGGAACATACTTGCCCCATTCTCGCACAGAGAGCTCTTTACCAATGAGTTGCATGAAGCCGCAAACACGCTGAGAGCGCATTACCGCAGTATGGGTTTGTTTACCGCAGAGGTTTACATTCCGCCTCAGGCTATCGAAGACGGCATTGTCACTCTTCATGTGTACGAGGGAGTTCTGGAAGAGGGCGGTGTCGAGCTGGACGCTGGCGATGGTGATCATGTTGATGCGCAGCTTGTTCAGAGCATCTTGGCAAGTAGTCTACAAACAGGCAGCGCATTGCATCGAGACGACGTGGAGCGTGCGATTTTATTGACGGACGATCTCCCTGGTGTGACATCGCATTCTGTGATTTATCCAGGGCAGGAAGTTGGTGAAGCACGATTTCTCATGCGCATGGAAAACACGCCGCGAGTCTCAGGCAACATTGATATCGATAATTTTGGAAGCTACTACACGGGCGAGGCGCGAATTGGAACCACACTGTATCTCAACAGTCCGTCGGGTAATGGCGATCAACTAACGTTTCGGGGAGTCACCACAGGGTCTGACTCCAATTATGTATTTGTGGATTACAGCTTGCCGGTATCGGGATCAGGCTTGCGTATTGGGGCGAGCGCTGACTACCTTGAGTATGATTTGGGTAAGCAGTTTCGGGCTCTTGGAAGTGAAGGCCAGGCAGGGTCCTTGCGTCTCTTTGCAAGCTACCCATTTAAACGAACACGTCACAGTAACGCATCGGGTCGGCTCGAATACGCCTATCTAAGTCTGGAAGATGACGGTGCGCAGGGTTTATTACTCGCTGAGCGTGACGTTCATACCTTAACGGCAAGTATTACTGGCGATAGTGATGGTGATCGCTGGCCGAACGGAACCACTTACTACTCTTTGGGCGTTACGGCGGGTGAGGTAGATATAGAGGGCGGTGAGGCTTTTAAGGCTTTCGACGAAGCTAATGTCGGCACTGACGGCAGCTTTGCGCGAGTCAACTTTCAAGTCTCCCGGTTGCAGCATGTGGGGGGTAACTGGTCGACCAATGTGTCTCTTAGCGGTCAGTGGGCCAGTGCAAACCTCGACTCTTCACAAAAGTTTTTTGTTGGTGGTCCCTTTAGCGTTCCCGGGTATCCAACGGGCGAGGCGAGCGGCGATCACGGCGTAAATCTACATACTGACCTGCGACGTGACTTTTATGGCTTGCCATGGGGCGGTGCGTTTCAGGCGTCTGCATTTTATACCGCCGGATGGGCTCAACTGTTTGACCAGACCTGGGATGGTTGGGAGGGCGAAAACCCGTTAATCAAAAATAACATCGTGCTGCAATCCTGGGGATTGAGCGCGACGCAGACCTGGGATTCTGGGCTGATACTGCGGGGATCAATTGGCAGGCAGCTTGGGGATAACGACGCGCGCAACCCCATTACTGGTGAAGCGACCGATGGTTCTGACAGTGTCTACCGCGCATGGATTCAGGCCATCTACTATTTTTAGGAATAACTGATGTATAAAACATTGCCAATTCTGTTTTTCTCTGCGGTCTGTGCCACTGATCTGTTTGCCGCTGCTAACTGCAAGCATTCGAGTTCATGGCAGTGCCAGGGGCATACGGGACTAAGCCCCCAAGCCTCGCAAACAGGCTTGGGTATCAGCGGGGGCGGACAGACGCCAAGTAGTGTAGGAAATCAGCCTCTTGGTTCTGTAACGAGCGGCAGCCAGCCTATGGTTGCTTTGATCCCTGCGTCTCTAATTCCGCCACAGCCGCAAGCACCGCAGGTTCCGAAGCCCCAGCCACAGGCGATACCCCAGCCAATACCGCAGCAGACGCCGCAGCCCATGCAGGTGCCGCCTCAGGTACCACCTCAGGTGCCGGGCCAGGTTCCGCAGCCGCAGCCACAGGCGATACCTCAGGCGATACCACAGCAGGTGCCCCAGCCGATGCAGGTGCCGTCGCAGGTACCGGGGCAGGTTCCCCAGCCTCAGCCGCAGGCAATACCCCAGGCGATACCGCAGCAGGTGCCCCAGCCGATGCAGGTGCCGTCGCAGGTACCGGGGCAGGTTCCCCAGCCTCAGCCGCAGGCAATACCCCAGGCGATACCGCAGCAGGTGCCCCAGCCGATGCAGGTGCCGTCGCAGGTACCGGGGCAGGTTCCCCAGCCTCAGCCGCAGGCAATACCGCAGGCGATACCGCAACAGATTCCGCAGGTTCAGCCACAGCCTGTAAAGGTGCAGCAGCAGGTTTCTCAGACGCTGCCAAATCCTCAACAGCTGTCAAAGCCAAGCGTGACTTCACAAGTACCGACAGGCGCAACTAACTTGACCCCTGTGAAAGTTACGCATCAGCAGGGAGGCCGCGTTCCTCCGAAGCCGCAAGTTGCAGTTATCCCCAACAAGCCTCCGCAGACCGCTATTGGTCAGAAGCCTCCGACTTCTCCAAGCCATGTGGTTGTTACCCAGCCACAGCCGCAGATACACACAACGCTCAGCGGTGAGATTTTGATGGGAGAAATCGTAGAGCCCGGAATTCAGAACAAAGAGGTTGAGTTGTATCGTAGCGAGGACGCAGAGGAGGCCTTGTATAGCGACATCATTCCCATGGATAAAACGGGTTTTCATCTCACGGTTTTCGGTACCAGACCTCCCGTTTACTGAGAATGAGTTTGCCGTTGTTTCTGTGTCCGGCGCAGTTAAAGAACTATTGCGCGCGTTCCAGAAGCGGTGTTGCCCGGCAGTGAGGCTTACTGCCCTCTCAATCGCAATGCATTGCTGATCACCGAAACCGAACTGAGACTCATTGCGAGGGCGGCGATCATTGGTGACAGCAGTAGTCCAAATAATGGATAGAGAATGCCGGCAGCCACGGGTACACCTGCACTGTTGTATATCAGAGCAAACAGCAAATTCTGTCGCATATTGCTCACCGTCAGTTCAGAAATTCGTCGCGCTTCCAAAATACCGCGAAGGTCACCTTTTATCAGTGTCACCTGAGCGCTGTTCATAGCCACGTCAGTACCCGTGCCCATAGCAATGCCCACGTCAGCCTGTGCCAGGGCTGGTGCATCGTTGATCCCGTCCCCGGCCATCGCCACTTTACGGCCTTCGGCCTGCAGCCTGCTCATCAGGTTCAGTTTGTCCCGGGGAGTCACCTCACTGTGCACTTCGTCGATGCCCAGTTCACTGGCTACCGCCTGTGCAGTGATCTCGCCGTCGCCGGTTGCCATGATGATTTTGAGTCCCCTTTCATGCAGTGCTCTTATGGCTGCGTGCGTGCTGCTCTTAATGGGGTCCGACACGGCTAGCAAGCCAACAAGCTTGCCGCTAAGCGCCAGATACATGACGCTGGCACCTTGATTACGCATCTGGTCGGCGCTGGATTGTGCGCTGTTCACATCAACATGGTGTTGTCGCATGAATTTAGTATTGCCCAGACTCAACTGCTGTCCGTTGAGCTGTCCGTTGAGCTGGCCGGTAACGCCGATACCGCTTTCAGAGTCAAAATCGCTGACTGTAGCCAGGTTCATGTCACGTTCCCTGGCCGCCATCACAATGGCGCGCGCCAGCGGATGCTCACTGCCTTGATTAAGACTGGCAGCTAATCTCAAAACCTCGTCTGCAGACAATTCCCCCAGTGACACCGCCTTCTTAAATGTGGGTTTGCCTTCGGTTAGCGTACCGGTTTTATCGATCACGATTGTATCTATGAGCCGCAGTGCCTCGATAGCGGCAGCATCATGAAAGAGTACACCCGAGTTCGCGGCCTTGCCGGTCGCGACCATGATGGACATAGGCGTGGCCAGTCCCAGAGCGCAGGGACAGGCGACTATCAGGACCGCAACGGCATTGATCAGACCATAGACCCAGGAAGGATCAGGGCCCACGAAACCCCAGCTAAGGAAGGTGATGATAGCGACAGTCAAAACCACCAGTACGAAATAGCCCGATACCACATCGGCTAGCCTCTGCATCGGAGCGCGGGATCGCTGAGCCTGAATAACCAGGCTCACGATCTGCGCCAGTGTGGTGTCGCTAGTGACTTTTTCCGACCGTATCACCAATGTGCCGTTGGTGTTGAGTGTCGCGCCTATGACCCTATCGCCCCTTGTCCGGGTTACTGGAATTGGCTCACCGGTAAGCATGGATTCATCAACGGAGCTGCGGCCTTCTTCTACGATGCCGTCGATGGGGATTTTCTCGCCTGGGGTCACCCGCAGGCGGGACCCCACCTGAATGTTTTCTATTGCGATGTCTTCTTCGCTGCCGTCGTCATTAATGCGGCGCGCTGTTGTCGGCGCCAGACCCAGCAGCGCCTTGATAGCTCCCGAAGTCTGCGCCCGTGCTCTTAACTCCATAAGCTGTCCCAGCAGGGTGAGAGAGATGATCATTGCGGAAGCTTCAAAGTACACGCTCACGCGACCGTCGATCGCGAAGGCTTCTGGGAAGACCCGCGGGGCGACAGTCGCCACCAGGCTGTATAGATAAGCCAGCGAGGTGCCCAGCCCAATGAGCGTCCACATATTGAGACTGCGGTTGATGACGGACTGAATGCCTCTGACGAAGAAGGGCCGGCCCGCCCAAAGCACCACGGGAGTCGCCAGCATCAGTTCAAGCCAATTCTGCCAGATTCCGGGTAGCCAGCTATGACCGTGACCAAGCATGGCGAGTGCGAATACCATGGTGGTAAATGGCAGGCTGAACAGAAAGCGTCGCCTGAAATCCACAAGTTCCGGGTGCTCGCTATCGCCAAGGCTGGGAGCCTCTGGCTCCAGCGCCATACCGCACTTTGGGCAGGTGCCTGGTCCTGACTGGCGGACTTCTGGGTGCATGGGGCAGGTGTGCCAGACCCCAAGTTCGGTGGCCTCTTGTTTGTCGCCCTCTGCAAGATAATGGTCCGGACTGGTGGCAAACTTACTCTGGCAACCGGCGCTGCAAAAACAAAAGGTCTGACCTTTATGCTGATAGCGGTGTGTAGATTTAGCATCTACTGACATGCCGCAGACCGGATCCTTTCCCGTCTCGGGGCTGACCGTCTTATCTTGCTTTGTCATGCCATTCAGCCTTTGTCGTCACCCAAGCATATTGCTTTATGTAGTCCCGATGTTGAGTTACGTCCAACATCAATTCTTGTATGGGTATTGGGCTGTTGCTCTTACTAAATGCCTATCGGAACGGTCTACCCAGGTGATTCCCGGGCGCGGCCTTCGGTGATTTCATCGGCCGTAGCAAGTAGGGCCTCATCAGCCTACCTGACCACCTTCTTCGAGCCACTTTATGCAATCGGGTGTGAGAACCTTTTTCTTGGCCTGCTCATACAATTGCAAATCTTCGTCGGTGAGAACCTCTTTCCATCGGCCGTTGGTACCTTTAAAGAAAAATCCTTCAGCGCCATCTTTAAAAACCACGCCGCGAGGATCGCCCTTCGCATCCATTTCCTTTGCTTTGGATTTTACGTGATCGAAGGTGGTATTAGTGACGATCCGCTCCAGATCTTCTGGCGTGATGTCGAATTGCGCTGCCTCGGCCATGCGGGATACGACACCGGCATGGTCGCGGAGCATGTCGCTGTAGTGAAAGAAGTGAAAGTTAGGCAGGTGGCGATGCGCCCAATAGCTCGCCGTGTGACCGAGGTTTGCCCAGAATGGATATCCCTCGGATTCCCAGTCGAACCAACCCCGAGTCATCCATCCTTGCCAGAGTTCCCGGGGGTCTTGTGGGCAGGGCGGAAGGGGATCGCCAACAACGTCGGGTGCGTTCATCATGCTCATTGCTGTGTCGGTATAGCGCGAGTAGTGATTGTAGAAAGACATGAAGACGTCGCGCGCGTCCCGTGCCACGATAAAATACTGCACCTGCGGGTAGTAGGGCAGACCATCAAGAGGTAGATGGCTCTTGATAAAGCGCCGTCCCGGTATCGCCTCCATGTAAGGCCCAAGCTGCTCGCGGGGAATGGGTAGGAACCGTGCGTCGGGCCAGGGTGTTACATCATTGAATTCGGGCCGAGGGGTCATCTTGCCGTAAAACATTTCGTCCAGAATCTGTTGTGTCCAGGTCGTTCCGGCTTTGTAAGAGGTCGTGACAATGATGTCCGTTGAGCGCGGTTCGTACTCCTCCCAGCGTGTCGAATCCAGGTGGTGGTTCTGGTAAGTACGTGTCACCTGCGGGAATGGTCCGTCCATAGTTTCTCGTTGCCTCATTTCTTCTGGTAAATATTTGAGCCCGGCTAAAGCACTTAAATAGTAAAGCTCGTTTTACCAGAAGTTACAAGAATCCGCTTTTTTTAACGTTACTCAGTCACGCATACTCTATGGAGTTGTGATCCAGGGTTTATGGTTGCAACCCGTGTTGGCTCCGCAAAATGCAGATTTGTCGGGCTTCTTGAGCTTTAATGCCGACAGGCTATGCAACCCCCGCCAGCACCGCGCCCAGTCCTGCCGCACCCAGAAGGGTGAACGTCGGCATTATGCTAAGAGCGAAACCTAAAGCCCGGGTAGCAGGGTCCTTGGTGTAGGAGCTTGCGTACAGAACGCGACCCACAATGTATACGGCCCCAATCGCTGCAATGACGGTGCCGGGCCAATACACGTCTGCCAGCAGTAGTGCCGGCAGAAAGCACACTAATTGTTCGAGTGTGTTCATCTGTATACGAAAAGCCCGGTCAAACATTTCATGGCCGGTCGTCGCCGGGGCGTCAATACTGTATTTTCCTCGGGCGCGCCCCACCATGATGGCCAAATAAATAAACTGGGAGATAGCGAGTACTGCAACAATGTGTACGTAGTTCACGGATTTCCTTTTCTTTGAGGCGGTAAGTATGTATGTCAGTCTCGCGTTACCCTGCGGGACCACCGTTGCGTATCTTAACACTGAGCGGTTTTCTTACTCCGTTATCAACGCCGAGCCCAGTTGTACTTGAACCTACGGCCAATCGATTATGAGCGCCGACGAAAAAAACAGCCGAGGTCTGTCCAGACAAACAATAGCGGTTGGAACCGTTGCAAGGTAGGCTTCCCGTAACTTCATTTTATGGTTGTCGACGACATGGCGAAAATTTTCAGAAGACTGGCAATAGGCGCTGCGCTAATCGCCGCTTTGCTACTGCTCTTGTCCGGCCCCGGCACACGCTTTGGTCTTTGGGAATACGGTACCGGCTTTCTGATGATGCGGATCGCCTTTTTTGTTGGTCTTGGGGCTGCGGCGCTAGCGCTGCTCATGCTTGTTATTCCTAAGACCCGGGTCCTGGGAGCCCTGCCTCTCGTCGTAGCGCTGGCTCTTGGTCTTGGCACTGCATACCTGCCATGGAGCGGCGTTCAAAAGGTACGCTCGCTGCCCTTTATACATGACATCACCACCGATACCGAGAACCCGCCCGCCTTCGTTGCGGTGCTGCCGCTGCGTGTCGATGCGCCCAACCCTCCGGAATATTTGGGCGAGGAAGTTGCGTCGCGGCAGCGTGAAAGCTATCCGGATATCAAAACAGTAACGCTAGAAATGCCGGCAGACCAGACATTCGCTCGGGCACTTGAAGTGGTCGAGGCGATGGGCTGGGAGCTTGTGGCAAGCGAACCCTCTGATGGGCGAATCGAAGCGACGGAAACGACCTTCTGGTTTGGTTTCAAGGACGATGTGGTGATCAGGATCGCTGGAACAGCCGGCGGTAGTCGGCTGGATGTGCGGTCGAAGTCCCGCGTTGGCAGAAGCGATGTCGGCGCCAATGCAGAGCGCATCCGGAAATTCATGCAAGCGTTTCAGGGTTGAGCTGCGGGTCCTTACCTGCCTTGGGAGCAGAGCCGGGAGGCTGCGCGATACCTTGGGATCAAGTTTTCAGGCGATCTGAGGCTTAATTTTTCAGCACTGTTTTGTTCCTGCGGGCGATGAAGTACAGAGCAGTGCCAGCTAGCGCGAGAGCAGCCAGCGTCAACCATTGGTCTATGCTCGTCTGCAGCGTCGCCCAAACCGATAACACTAGAGCAATAGGGGCAGCGATCAGGATCGTGAAGTTGATGGCGGGTAGGCCGGCATTACGGCGCAACTTCGGTAGCGAGACGATGGACGCTATGTAGGCTAGAAGCCGCGCCAGGGTGGAAATGATCGCGAGCACGAGGAAGCTGGAGTTCAAAGCGAAGATGAGCGCGCCTACACCAAAGAAAGCGATGGAGTTGGCTGGCGTACCCCAGCGTGACACCTTACTGAACCAGGCTGGGAGCAGACCGTCATCGGCGAGCGCCGGCGGCATGCGGCTGGCCGAAGTGAGGCCGGCGGTGAGATTGGCGAGCACGCTGACCACGATAGTGGCCGCAATCAGCAGCGCCCCCATGTCTCCGCCATACTCCGCCGCCAGCGCGGTTAGCGGGGCATCGGGGCCCGTGCCGGCAATGATGCTATGGCTATAAGCCCATTGCAGGCCAAAATAGATCAGGGTGACGACCGCGATGCCGCCCAAAAGCGCACGAGGCATGGCCCGCCTGGGATCACGTGTTTCGCCCGCAGGAATAGTGGCGTTTTCGAAGCCGACATAAGCGTACAGGGCGGCAAGCGCTATGCCTTCGACCTCGCTGAACTGCGGCAGGACTAACGGCCCCGGCGCGCTGGCGGCGGCCAGGCCTGCAAACATCAGGATTAACAGAGGAACAAGCTTTAAGAATGTCATTGCGCCAAGGGCAGCGACAACACGCTTGATGCCCACGATGTTGATGCCCGTCAGGCTGCCTAGCACGGCAACAATAAGTAGAGTCCGGCCTAGCCCCTCGCCGACGGCGGGCCAAAGGGCGGCGGCATACGCGACGAGGACGAGTACATTGGCTCCCTGGCTGATGAGGCGGGCGATGAAAAAGGCCCATCCGACCTGAAAGCCGGCAAAATCCCCCCACGCATCGCCAACATAACGCTGTGGGCCGCCGGAGCGGTCGGTGAGTTTGGTGAGTTCGGCAAAGCAGACGACGATGGCCGAAACGACTACACCGCCCAAGAGCAACAGCCAGGGCGCGAACTCGCCGACGGCGACATGCAGCACTTCGGGTAAGCCGAAAATGCCCGCACCGATGAGGCCGTTCACGACGATAAAAAGGACGCCGAACGTCCCCATGTCTCTGCGGTATTTGTCTGTCTCGGTCACTATCAAGCCTGCTCGGTCAGGAGACCTCTTGTGCGGCCTCCGCAGGAGGGTAGCTTAAAACGGCAGTCACGTCCGCGCGTGTGGCAGGAACGGTAAACAAGATTCGCTAAAGACATCGGCGATGCTTGAGGCATAGAGGAGAAGTCTTATCTCAACCCATAGCCAGTGAGCAGACTGCCTGCGAGCCAAAGCCCCTTCGCTCCATTAAGTAGGTGAAAATGTGACCTGTGTCCTCGGGATAAACTCTTACCTATGTGCCAAGGGCCCTCCTGGCATTGTGTTAGGTAGAAGTAGTCGATGATATTTTTAACCTTGGCATCAGGGGAAGCCGCGCCGGATTCTATTCATACAATGGCACAACCTCGTCGTTAACAAAGGTGTAGCGAGGATGCTTGTACCACCCCCACAGCGCGGATCGCCGCGGCTCTTTGTGAACCCGGTCCTCATAAACCGTTAGTTTCCCGTCTTCGGGTCGCAGCCAAAAATCGAGATCGTAGAGCTTGTCGGGCTCTCCGGGCACGGCAAAATCCGTGCAGGCAAAGTAGCGATTGCCGTCTATGACCCGCACCGGGTCGTGGATTTTTACGAATCGTAGAGTGAGCGTCGTGCCTACAACACGGTCTTCGATGCTGAACAAGCCGTTCTGATCCTGGTGCTGCGAAATATAGCGTCGGGTAGCTGCCTTGATATCGTCAGCATAAAAAACATCGTCTGCCTTAGCCGGTACTACGTCTAATACGAGTCCGGCCAGAAGCAGGGGTCCCAGCAGGCCAGCAAGCTTACCCACGGACCTCACTCGGGATCAGGCTTCTTTTTGGCTGGTTTTCCGCCATGTTCAGCGGCGCGCCCGGCATGCTCTTTCGCCTTCTCTGCCTTCGACTCGGCTGCTTTGCCTGCATGTTCTGCCGCGTTACCGGCATGCTCTGAGGCCTCGGCAGCCGCTTTTCCGGCGTGTTCCGACGCCTCTTCAGCGTGCTTGGCCGCCTTGCCAGCGTGTTCGGCGCTTTCGCTCGCCGCTTTTCCGGCATGTTCCGCGGCCTTACCCGCGTGTTCCTTCTGACCTTGGTCTGCATTTGCGCCTGTTGATATGAGCAGTGCAGCGAGGGCGAATACTAAGTGTTTTGCGAGCATAAATGACTCCTATTATTGTCGTTGAAAAATCAGCTGACATCACGAGACCTTACCTTCCTCTGTGGCCTGAGGTTTTGCAAGGTCCATATTGCGTCGGCGAAACGGTTCCACGAGCCACTCCAGTGGCGAAAAAGCCAGACTCCGACCCTCGGGCAGACCAAAAGTCGCATCATCTCCGAGTGCTGTTGTTTGCCTGATATCTGTTTGAAAGAGCACATCCCACCAGGGGAAAATCGTCGAGAAATTGCGGTCGCCAAATTGTCGGTCGGCGAGATGATGCAGACTGTGATAGCGCGGGGTGACGAGTATGGTCCCAATAAAGCTGTTCAGCTTGGTAGGTAAGTTTAGGTTGGAGTGATGGAATTGTGAGCAAAAGCTCACCAGGATCTCGAAGATAAACCAGGCGACTGCGGTGGGTCCCCAGACGGCAATCCACAACGCCTTTACCAGCGCCGATATCATCAACTCCCCCGGATGAAAGCGTAAGGCTGTGCTGATATCCATGCCGGTATCAGCATGATGGGCTTTATGAAATCTCCAGAGAAACGGGATCCGGTGATTGGCTCGATGCCACGCGTAGTCAAAGGCGTCGAGCACTACGATGGAGGTGAAAATCTCTATCCAACCCTTAAGCCCCAGCCAGCGCGCTATCCCCCAGCCTTGTTCGTCGACGTAAACCGCCCACATCAGAAATGGCACAAAAACCAGGAGTCTGGTTAGCACCGTATTAAGTGCGGCTACCAATGCGTGAAAAACAAACCGCTGCAGCTTTTGCGAGCGCGACTGGCGAATCGGGAACCAAAACTCGAGTAGCCCGAAGATCAGCAAGCCGCCTACAAAAATGTACAACTTGCCGCTATCAAGATCTAGAAACATAGATAGGTCCAGAGCTCAGGATCGAGGCGGTCGACAAATTCCGCTCCGAAGTTTTGGGTTGTCGGCTTTAAGTATATCGACAACTAGCTTACATATTATCGCGAGCAAATAGCCTGCACATTTTGGTACGTGCTGGGGTTCACCAGAAGCCATGCAATGGTGCCGGCACGTTAACTCAGCCACATTGATAGAATCGGCCGATGAATACCCGCCGGCGGTACTTATTCTATCTATACGGCGGTCAGCAATCTGTTCAATCTGGGCGGGCATCTGGTTAGGGCTCAGCATTATGGGAATCTGAGGGTAAGCGCGTTTGAAGCGTGGAGCAGGGTGGTTGCTTGAGATCGCGCGGTGAATATCTGCAATCTGCCTGAGCTAACTTGGCTGATCGCACCAGAAACCTCCTATAATCGCCGCGTTCTTTAACCAGCAAGTCTTTGTCATGCTCAATCCATCCGTTGCCGCAACGCTCGGTCCTATGCGCGTCCCGTTTCTTCTTCTTGTGCCGGTGGTTGTGGGATTGGGCGCCGTGACTGCTGTGTCGCAAGGTGTGGAGCTGAATCTTTCCGTGCTGCTGCTGACTTTTGTTGGTGCGCTCTCAGCCCATGTCGCAGTGAACGCCCTCAACGAGTACGAAGATTTTCGAAGCGGCCTGGATCTCATCACCGAGCGCACGCCTTTTAGCGGTGGTACAGGAACGCTGCCCACGCATCCCGAAAAAGCTCATTACGCTCTGGTGGTAGGTCTGCTGGCCGTCGCATTAGTGGCGATTATTGGATTGTGGCTCTGTGTAAGCCGCGGCTACGGTGTGCTAGTACCGGGCATAGTGGGTTTGGCAACGATTCTCACCTATACGCGCTTTATAACTCGCTCGTCCGTACTTTGCCTTCTCGCTCCCGGTGTGGCGTTTGGCCCGCTGATGGTGATGGGAACAGACTATGTGCTCACGGGGACCTACAGTGAGGCGGGGGCGTATGCCTCACTCCTGCCGTTATTCCTGGTGAGCAATCTGCTGTTAATGAATCAGTTTCCTGACATTGAACCTGACACCCGCGTGGGCCGTCGGCACCTCCTGATCAGGTATGGTACCGGTGTGGGTGTGACCACGTTTGCTGTGTTCCTTGTGGCGGCCTACGGGTCGGTGCTATTCGCCGTTGTCGCGGATGCATTACCTGTCACTGCGCTTCTTAGCGTGCTGACCTTGCCGATCGGCGTTCGTGTGTGGCTGGGGTTGCGGCGCCACGCCCATGACATTCCGTTGCTTGTGCCATACATGGGTCAGAATGTGTTGCTCACGCTTCTCACGCCAACTTTGCTGGCGTTCGGCCTCTTACTAGCGTTGTAGCTCCGTTCCGTTGCGCTGTTTAGCTAGCGCTTTCACTGGACCGGCAGACGGCAAAGGCGATAGCGAGTGGCGGCAGCGCACATCGCGTACCGTCGAGAGGTTGGCAGCCAGTGAAAGTCCTCCAAAATAAGAAAGCTAAACAATTTTCTCGGTTGAAGATGGTCTAAATTGGCGCAAGTAGTAATTGCGCTGAGAGTGGCGCTTCATTAACGTTGGGTGGCATTTTGGTGATTAGGTATTGAACGTCAAACTTCGCGAAAACATTGTCTATTGGGTTGATATCTTGAAGCAGGCGGTAAAGGTCTGGCTGGAAAGCCATGCCTTCGCCAATGCGGGATCTCTGGCTTTCTTCACGCTCTTTTCTATTGCTCCGGTAATGATAGTCCTCGTGAGTGTTATTGGGGTTTTCTATGGACAGGAGGCTGCCCAGGGGCAGATTGCGGCGCAGCTACAAGAGGTGGTGGGTCCAGATGCGGCGGAGACTGTGCAGAACGCTGTGGCCGCCTCCAGTTTGAAGGAGGGCGGCCTGGTGGCTACCCTGGCCGGCATCGCTGCGATGCTCCTTGGTGCCACGACGGTGTTTGGGCAGATGCAAAACTCTCTGAATGCGATTTGGACCGTCGCGCCAAAGCCCTCCAGAAACAGCATCCTGTTACTGATTCAAAAGCGCCTGACATCCCTGTCCATCGTGCTTTCTATCGGGTTTGTAATGCTGGTATCGCTGTCCCTGAGCGTCGGCTTGCGATACGTACTGCACAACGTTCAGGGATGGTTGCCATGGTACGACGTGGCCTTTGGTTTCGCCGATATGCTCACCTCGATTTTGATCACGTCCTTTCTGTTTGCAACCATCTTCAAGGTACTCCCCGACGTCAAACTGAGCTGGCGCGATGTGGCTCTCGGCTCCCTGTTAACGGCCGTACTGTTTACTTTTGGACGCTCACTGATCTCACTGTATCTTTCCTATACGGCAACGGCCTCTACCTACGGCGCGGCGGGTTCTTTAGTGCTGTTGTTGCTGTGGGTTAATTATTCTTCTTTGATACTTTTGTTTGGCGCGGCGTTCACCCGAGCGCATCTTGTCGCCCGGGGTCTGCCCATCCGCCCGCGAAGCGTAGCGGTGCGCATTCACCGCGAAATTATCGAGGATGATTAACCTTGTAAAACCTGTTGCTCATGTTCGAGTGGACCACGGGTCTCATGCTGACAGATGAGTATGGCCAGAACGAACGACCACGGTTCATAACCCACTGTGGGTGGGATAGCTTTAGCAACCGGGTTTAGTGAAAACCGGTGTATCTCCCCTTAAGTGGGTAGAGTCTTCGCGGCTCTTCATCATTAAAGGGGGACACCGGGGCTCATTAAACTGATTTTGCGGGAACGGTTTAAGGTCGAACCCCGACGTCCCACGCAGGCAAACGTGTAACCTATGTGCCCGGAATATAATGGGACCTATGTACCGATGTACTCAATTGAGCGCTAATGCTGCTGTAACGAACCTGTTTAAATTGAGACGGTATCTTGTTCGGGCTGAACACTATCGAAATCTCGGGATAAGTGCGTTCAATGAGTTGAGCAGGGCGGTTGCCTGATTATCGTAGACCGGATTGATATCCTTAAGCTGGCAGAACGGGGAATAGGATGGCCGCTTACGAGCCTAAGTGATTTTGCCGTCACTCAGGTAGTAAGCCGTAATGCTGATCGAATTAATCAAGCCGTGCGCAATAATCAGTGGGAACAACTTTTTCCCATTGAGTAGATAGACGACAGCAAATATAACGGCGACAGCTCCCGTGCTTATGACACCAGGGACACCTTGTGAAATATGCAACATTCCGAAGACTCCCGCGTGCAGCACTACGGCCGCAGTTACGCCTTTCTTATGATCGCCAAACAACTCAATCAGACTGTTGAGTAAAAAGCCGCGAATCAGAAGTTCTTCACCCACTGCCGCACCAATCCAGATGACCACTACGAGATATATGAAAAACACCATCGGCTGACCGAGGAAGAATTCAAATCGGTCGGTAGAACTTTCCGGGATGTGAACGCCCAGCAAGTCTGACATGAGCGGCACAACAAGTGCCATGAACAGGATAACCGCTACCACGGTTAGCAGCGCGAGGCCCAGAGACTTAACCCAGCTCAGCGCGCCAGCGGGAAGTGCCAAGCCCCGGTCTTTCCAATTTACTCCCTGCTTTTTCATAAAGTAGGCGGCAACAAATATGCCGCACCACATGGCAATCGATCCTGCACCAATCGCATTGAAACGATCGGCAACGTCCTTTACCAACAGCACTACGCCGAGCACGACGAACACTTCAAACACGGTTTGTTGTCTGCGGGATAGTTTCGTTGTTTTTGGTTCTTCGAGCGATGGATTCTGCATCAGTGGTGACCGTGGGGTGTTGTTGCTAGATAGCGCGCAACCCTAACTCGGCAGGTTGTTCCTGTGTAGCGCTCTGGGACGGAGTGAGTATGAATTGCGTCGAGACGAGGCTCTTCATCATTAACGATGTCCAGTTGTCAGTACCTTTTCGCCGCTCATGCAGAGGTCTCAAATCTGTTCAATCTCGGCAGGCATTTAGTTAGGGCTTAACCCTATCGTGATCTGAGGGTAAGTGTGTATGAAGAGTGCTGAGCAGGACGGCTGCTTGATTCCCAGTTACTGATTTCAGTGGCCGGATGAGGTTAGCTTGGCAGTACGAGCCCCGGCGCTACGTGAGGCCGAGCTTTAGCTACTCGACTGCGGCGCAATTTTTCGCCATTCAGACCCTCGGTAACCACATATCAATCGTTGCGGAAAATATACCAACAGCCATGAAAGAACTCAGTCCCATGACAACCAGTGCAAAGCCCCATTGCTCAGCCGGGGGCGCAGGCCGCTGTAAGCGAAAATACCACTCGAGCATGGCCAGGGGCAGCAGGTACTGGGCGAAAAATAGGAGAGTCAACGCCGGGCCGCTGAAAGTTTTGAAGTCGATTCCCATTCCACCGGTCAATGCAATCCAGCCCATTAAACCGACTCTGAAAAACCATACTGAACTTGCCACCATGAAAAGGCGCATGGCCCAGCGACGATGCGTAGCGAGGCGCCCTTTGAGAGCGTTGTAGACGGTCAGTGCGGAGAAAATGAGTATGAGAATCCCGTCGCCGGAGATCGCGATGTGGCCGACCAATCCGCCCACTGTGCCGCGTGTCCAGACCATGTAGAGACCGACGGTAGCACTGCACATAGCCGCCATCACGTAGCATCGGCCCAGAACACGGTGAAAGGCTGGAAGTCGGCTTCGAATTATTGGCATAAGCTGGAGCGGACCACCCGCGATCACCACGACCGCGATCATAACGTGAGTTACGGCGGCAAGGTTGCCGACCACATCGCCCTCGCGAAAGCCGTTGGGAAGATGCATGCCGGCGAGCCCTTCGGCCCCATGGGCGGCGATAGGTGGGTAGAACACGGCGAGAATGTAAGTGGCAAATATGAAATGGCCCATGGTCGCAAGCAGGTACCAGGCAGTGACGGCGTAGCGTTTTGCCTGCCCAGCCGTTAGAGGTATCGATGCGGGGCTCGCTGCCCGGGGCACGGCTGAGTTGTTCATGGTCGCAAATCCGTTGGTCATTTGAAGAACACACTTTGAGCTGCCATCGTCTAACCCACATCGGCCGTAGGACGGAAATATGCCTCCCCCAAAAGGATGAGAAAAATGAGTATTCGCTTGCCTCTGGGGTTGGATGACATGGTTAGAGCAGGTGCTACAGTAGTGGCATGGACAGTTACTCCGATTCAGCTTCTACACGAACAGCGGGCGCAAAGGCGGCCATCACCGCATCTCACGCCGGCGCGTACCCAGCGGAAGAATTCCAGAGTCGTGGCGGCCACGATGGCGGCTGGGTGTACCTTGCAGATACGCTGCTGGCGGCTCTCGCTTTTGGTCTCACAATCGCTCTTTGGGCTGCTAATCGCGACGAGATACCGCAACTGGGCGATGGTCAGCGCATCATATTTTTGGGGGTTGCCATCATCGCCAACGCCGCGCTTATCTGGCGGCGCCGTCTCCCGGTGCCCGTGCACCTCTTAATAGTCGCCTGTTACGCCGTCACCAGTTTCGGCCCTCTGGGCCAGGGCATCGTCGGCCTCGCGGTTTCTTTATACAGTGTGGGACGCTATGTCGCAGATGGCCGCTTAAGCGTTCTGGTAATGCTGCTGGCGGTGTTCGTGGCAGCATTTGATAAGTATGTTTTGGGGGCCGGACAGTACGCTAGCTTTACTACATTATTGTTGATGGTGGCGGTCTGGTACACCGGACGGCGGTTGCGGTTCCGTGGGGAATACCTTCGCTTCCTGAAGGAGCGCGCGCAATACTTCGAACAGCGTAGTAAAGAAGCGGCTCACCAGGCGGTGGCGGAAGAGCGCAGCCGCATCGCCCGGGAACTTCATGACATTGTCGCCCATCAGCTAAGCTTGATGACCGTCCAGGCCGGCGCTGCGAAGACCGTTGTGAGGTCGGACCAAGAGGCTGCATTGGGGGCTATGGAGGCCGTCGAATCTGCCGGCAGACAGGCCTTGCAGGAAATGCGGCACCTGCTGCATGTGTTGCGCCGCGACGAAGATAGTGGCGAGCTTATGCCGCAGCCGGGATGTGCAAATCTCAAAACGCTTGTTGCAGAAGTTGGCGCTGCGGGTCTCGATGTTGAGTTATGCACGTCAGGCGATCTCTCGGCTCTGCCTGCAAGGGTAGATCTTACCGTGTACCGTATCGTCCAGGAGGCACTCACTAACGTGCTTAAACATTCGGGAGATGGGGTGAGAGCAGTAGTCACCATAGCCAGTGCGACTGACGGCATTACGGTCTCCATTACCGACAATGGCCAGGGCGCGATTGGCCTACCGGGCAACGGCTATGGCATCGCGGGTATGCGCGAGCGAGCGGAGCTTCTCGGCGGATGGCTTCTAGCGGGGGAAGGCCCGCGCGGGGGCTTTGAGGTCCAGGCGTTCTTGCCATACAGAGGTATAGACGCATGAGTCTGAAGGTTGTGGTCGTTGACGATCAGGCGCTGGTCCGTCGTGGATTTGCAATGATGCTTGATCACCAGCCTGACATTGAAGTCGTCGCTGAAGCTGCTACGGGCGTTGAGGCTATTGCGGTAGTCCGTGAGCAGAAGCCTGATGTTGTGTTGATGGATATCCGTATGCCGGAAATGGATGGACTGGAGGCGACCCGAATAATCCTAACGGATCATGCTGACGACACGCGAATTATCGTGCTCACCACGTTTGACCCCGATGAATACATTTACGGTGCTCTCCGCGCTGGTGCGAGTGGTTTTTTGCTCAAAGATACCCCTCCTGAAGAGCTGATCGCTGCTGTGAGGGCAGTGGCTGCTGGTGGTGCGCTGCTCGCCCCTGATGTCACACAGCGGTTGATTAGCCAGTTCGCCGCTCACAGCGGTGCCAATACTAAGATGAGAGCCCGTATAGATCGGCTTACGGAGCGTGAGCGAGATGTACTGGAGTGTATTGCTAGCGGGTCAAGTAATCAGGAGATTTCCGATGCACTCGATATCGGCTCTGCAACGGTAAAAACGCATGTGTCGAGTGTTCTATCAAAACTGGGTTTGCGTGACCGAGCCCAAGCGGTGATTTTTGCCTATGAGAGTGGTTTCGTGACCGCGGGGAATGCTGACGTTGGCCACTAGCGTAGGGCTTGGTCATCAGCAGCTATAAGGAGAGCGGAAGGTGTTACTCAGAGCAGGCCACAATGCTATCGACCGGACGTGGAGAACATTGCCCCTTGAGTTCTTCATTATTGTTGTTGGTTTCTTTGTGAGCCTGCAGATTAACGAGTGGCAAAATGACCGAGAGAATAGGGAGATCGAAGGGCAGTATCTGCAAAGGCTTGAAAATGACCTCAAAAAGAGCAGTGAAGCGTTGGTCGATAACAATGATCGAATGCGGTTATCTGTCTCCAACATGGAGTCGGGTTTGATGCGGCTTGCGGCAGAACACCGCAGTGAAGACGACTACCAGACTTTATTTGTTGCTCTGCAGAATTCGTCAATTATCGGCGGCTTTGAGGTGTATTTCGGTACTTTTGAGGAGCTGAAGGACACGGGCAACATGCGCTTAATTGAGTCAAGTCCTTTGCGAGAGAGCTTGGCTGCTCTGGCTCAGAAGTACCTTCAAGTTGTGAAGATCAGCCAGATTAGAAATATGTTGCGCGGGAACACCTTTCCCGTGATGACCCGATACGTGAAACCCACGGTGGGCAACTCACTCACGTTTGATGCTCAAAGGGTTGAGGCAGACCCCCGAGAACTCTATGTGGCGATGAGTATCATCCGTGCGAACTTGGGCTATGACCTGCATGACTCTGAAAAGCTACTGGTTTTGATTGAGGAGACCTTGACGATCGTCCGCGCGGAGCTGGCTCTTCATCATTAATGGAGAACACCCAGCGCCCCACACAGGCAAAAGTGTCACCTATGTGCCCGGAATCGAATGGCCAGTGTGGCTACAAGTCTATGCAATTTACAAAAATGGTGGGCCCAGTAGGACTTGAACCTACGACCAATCGATTATGAGCATGGCTGAGAGCGTCGCATCCGTCGCAGCAAGGTGAAGAAAACTAAGCCGTTTTCTCAATGTTAAAACCCCTGAACAGCCGAAACCGAACCTATCCCGAACCCGATGTGACAGCGGGGGAGGGGAGCAAGTCTGCAAGTCGAAGAAACGTAACGACTTTCGCCGTACCGAACACCGAACCCTTCCCGAACGGGGCAGGTCGTGCTGGTACTACAAGCGTGCCTCTCACAATGATCCAGATTTGCCTGTCTAAATTCTAAATTTCATCGCAACTTCTCAAAAAGGTAATAGTTCTCTGGATCGAAGAAACCAATGCTGGCGATTCGATCTACCGGAATGACTTTTTTGAAGTCGGCGTCATTAAGGTTGCTTTTGCCATCGCCTAGTTTAGCGATCACGTCACTGTAGTTGTCAGTGAATTTGAGTTCTTTAGTGACTGGAGATCGATATCCGCTGAGAGCAGGAACCACAGAAAAAAACGTTTCAGGCTCATGAGGCTCACGCATCCCCTGCTGCACCCAGCCCACGTAGACTTTATTGTCATCAAGCGAAATCATCACCATCGTACCGTCCTGATTCGCCCTCTCCGAAGCCTCGATAAAGAAATTCTCTAAACCGTTACCATGCTCTTTAATCCAATCCACCAAGACCTCGTAGGGGGATCGGGCGTCCATCCAGTTGGCACAAATAGCCGAGAGATACGAAAGTGGCAGCGTTAAAAATGCAGCTCCTGAATGGTCAAAAAGAGCAAATTCTCCCCACCACTTCGTTACAACAATAAACGCCTCGAGCTGATCGAGTACGACAACAAAAAACCTGGAAACTACCGCAAAAACCAGCCCGGCTATCGAGGCAAAGAAAATTAGGCGTGTTCGATCCGAGCGGGCGGAATCTATGGACGTTCTTTTCCACTTATGGACAAACCAGAAGCCTGATATTAGTGGAATGAGTATAAGATTGAATGGAATTGAGTAGCCCAATCCAGCGCGCTACCGCAGCTATTTCGTTTTTATATTTTGAAGCTTTTGTAAAACTCGCTGCCCGCTGTCAGAGGATGCAACCTTCGTAACATCCAAAGTGATAGCGCCGCCTTGGATAGACAATGCACCAGGCCCAGGCAGCGACTTTACAGACCGAGCCCGAGATTGAGTGTCTTTGATAAGGAGAGGAGACTTCATACACTAATAATATACCAAAACGAATACAAACATATGCTTAATGTGGCCGCAGCTGAGCGCCATGAGTCAATACCAAGCGATTTCTAGTTTAATCTTTTTCTTCAAGGCTACTAGACTCTCTAAGCGCGTGTGCTGCTCACATGCAGGTGGGTGTCGGAGATTAAAGATTATCAACAAAGCAGAGGTTGTTGACAATTGCTTCGTTGTCAACGAAACTTATTTTGTTGATATTTGGAGAGCAGGGCATGGACCTTAATGTTTACGACCTTTATGGCAATAACGCCGCTATAGCATGCCCAAGTTGTAATGAGCCTTACATTGTCACTACGTGGAATGAGGAAAAGAAAGGAGCCAGACCCTGCCCCCACTGCGGTGAGAGGCCCGGCATCCGATTTGCAGATGTCCAGTCCGTCTACAAAACAGCAACGTCTGGAGAGCCAACCCTAGAGCGAGTAACCCGGCTTTACTTTAGTCGGCATTGGGTAGGCACCAATCGATGGTGTTTGTTCACGGCAGCCGACGGAACGATCTATAAATATGATCATGATGCGGTACTCGAGCAGCTAGCGGCCGCAGGCGGTAACTTGAAGAATACCAAGTCTTGGATTGGGCGGGGTATATACCACTTCCCGCAGCTCAGCATATCTCAGAGGGCTATTCTCGAGCCTTACATCATTGGCAAGGAGAGCATAGACATTAGAGTAGAAGTCGGATCAATTCTTCGTTTCCTGAATCAAAAAAAGACTCGCTGTACTTATGGCGCTATTGCAGACGCCCTTGGCGTTAATGTAATGAAGGTTGCGGGCTTGCTTGGAAGGCGCAGACCGGAGGCGTCATGGGTGGTGAACAAAACTACTCTGAGGCCAACAGGGTACGAACCTGATGAAGAGCACTCTAGCTTGTATGACAGCGATACAGTCATAACTTCTGGCGCTGAATTGATGGCGGCGATGGAACAGTGAGCTCCCAAAATCCTTGAGTTAGTCACATGCCAATTTGAGGCTACACTGCCCGAAATTGACCCCTCAAGCGACAATTCCGCGCAGCATCCAGCATAAGGTGTAGTCGCTATTTCACTGCGCCACCGGGTGCGAGAACGAATGTGAATCCGTCGCGAACCACAGTAACCCCTGATCTCAACAGTTTTCGGTCCTTCAATCGTTCTGAGGCAGTGCTCTTCACACCAAGCTCCCGCAGAGCGGTCTTATAGGCTGGAAAATAGGTCCCGTGGTCAGGGATACCTCTCCCCGTTACGACAACACATACTCTAGTGCCCGGCGTACGGTCTCACTCCTCGCTGAGGTAGTCCTCGGTCGCCTCGTTTTCATCAATTCCTAACGCGTCAACATACTGAGTGCGTATATCTCGAAGCGATGTATCGCCGTCCGGATCAATACACCAAAAACCCCAGCCATTGGTACTACTCTGCTTAACAGCTTTCCCGGCAGCGCTAAGCGACGTGTAGGTTTTGCCTTTGTAGGCGACTTGGCCATCGGATGTTATCTCAGCTGTCGCACCGCTATATTTGCCTTGTCGAGAGTAGAGCTTTTGGCCTACTTCGATAACACCTTCGCTGAGTAGATCCAGTAGATCAATCGTGTGGATGCTCGCTTTGCGCTCGTCAGTGAGTCGAACGCGGTGTCCTTCCGGGACTTGCCAGATAGTGAGGACTAACTCGATCAGTTCGTCGGTTCTCTTCTGAATGTTTGCTTCTGACCAAGACGCTGAATCTGCGTCCACAATGCGAGAGTTCATGAGAAGCACATCATTCTCTTTGAGTTTGTAAACCTTTCCTTTCTCTCCCGCCCAGGGTCCGTTAGAAACTTTGCTATTCAGTCTCTGTGACAGAAGAGTGAGGTTACCAAGTCGATGCAAATGCAGATCGCGCTCATACTCCTCAAGCCCGTCTGGTAATGGCCAGTTTGCATGCCAGTTTCGAGGCATCAAATGTTCAATGTGGAAGTGCCCGCGGCGAACGCGCATCGCTGATAGAGATCCCTTTTCTGAGTCCCATCCGCGAAGCTGATCTTCCAGTGCCTCAAGAACCATGCGCAGTCTCCCTCTGGAGAGTCGGCGGTAGATGGGCAGGGTGCTTAACGATGTGCGCACTTCATCATCGTCCGGCCAATAGGTGGACTCAGATGACTGAGAGCGCAAGTACTTCTCAATCACGTCGGCCGTGCTACTGGGCGCTGTTTTACGAATCAGGTCAACAAGCCCCGCCATCACGGTGCCGTAGGATTTTGTAGTAGCTTTGACAAGCATTCGGCGCGCAAGCCAGCTCTCGATGATGCCAAGCGCTCTATCCAGCACCGGCTGCGTAGGCACGCCTTCTTTGTGATCTAGCATCGACAGGAGTACGGGCTTGACGGTTTCTGTTTCCATCGCCTGCGTCCGATATACGAACAACGCTAGACGGCTGATGTTGCCCTCGGTTTGCGCAGCTTCTTCTACAAACGACTGGTAGATGTTGCAAGACCGATGTATCTCCGACAATACTTTTTGCATAGGCAGTTTGTTTTCGTACTCGGCAAAGACCTTGAAGCGGGAGAACACCTCTTTCGGCGAGATTTCCTCTCCTGTTTCGGCTACCAGCCATTGTGAGAGAAACGTCGCTGAGCGGGGTGACTTGGCTCGACCGAAACTGATCTCATGCTCCCAGAATTTGGTTTCAAATTGCCGCCAGTGATCCTGATAAGACTTTTCAACATCAGACTCTTGCTCAAGCAGACTCTGAAAAACGTAGTTTTTGATTAGGTCGGCAGCGGTCAGTGGTGTTCCACGCGCATTCAACGTTTCAAATATCTCCTGCGCGTTTTCATCTTCCGCAAGGTCGATAACCACCAGTTGTAGCAATTCTCGGGATGCTCGTTCCAATGCGTCTGCACGCTCGCTCAGTGCGTTGTCACCTTCAGCGTAGAGCCATGCTCTGCACTCTTCGGCAAAGTATCGGTGAGCCTCTACTAGCCGATGATGTTTGTATTTGAGATTGGAGTAATCCACTGGAATTGGAGCCCCCATCACCTCGTTGAATGCAGCGCGATCTCTATTGGTGGGCCAAACTTTATATTGGTCTTCATGCTGACGCCGAAACGGTTCAGGGTTTTCTACCAACATCAGCAGTCTACTGGCAGCGCTGTCCTGTCCTGCACTATGTATTTCCGCATGAATAGCATCCAGCATTATCTGCAAGGTCGTGAGTCGCTGTTGTCCGTCAATGACGGACCGTTGCTGGAGACTACCGGTGATGGACTTGATTTGTTGCAGAACAATCGCGCCGAGAAAGTGCGGCTGGCTGTGCTGACTATTCGCTAATGAGCGTTCGGTTACACGAAGCACATCCTTCCACAATGGTTCCCACTGGCGTTCTTCGTTCCAAACATAGGGCCTCTGAAATAGGGGCACCAGTAATCGCTGCGGTTGCATAAAAATACTGTTCGGAGTTTTTACCTGCGTATCCATCTATGTTTATCCGACGGGATTCAATTCAAGGTAGTCTGCGTTCCAACACCTGCTTTTACAATGCTTGAAACCAGATCACGATGGGAACTAGGAGATGTGTATGACGGACTCTGACCGGTCGGTCTTGAATCAACAGGATTTCCAAGCCGCACTGTTAGATATTCACGACGTGGACGACGTGAAGGTTTCCCGTGCGTATTTGGACGCGGGTTGTGATCCCCTCTGGCCTCGCTTTGAGCGGGCAGCGGTAAATCAGTATGTGGAAGGGCAATCAGTCATTGGCCGGTATGCTATTTGGGCAAATACGGTTAGGGATAACATCCTTGAGGGAATGGAGTCCCTCGAAGAGGGGGGACGCGTCCCAAGCGCATACCCATTTTGTCAGAGCGGTGAATAGCCTGTCAGCATTTAGCGAGCTGCAATCTCTCTTGGAGGTGAAGACAGTCTCCGGCAGGAAGGGTTAGGCTGTTTTTTTCCTCGCGCGCGATGTAAAAAATTTGTTGCGGACGGTGTAGCAGGAGATATAGGTCAAAGGGGACCCATGGGGGGGGAAGTAAAGGCCCCATTGCGGGGCCATATCGAAGATTATTTCGCCATCGCCGCACTGATGGCGTCTGATGCACTATTTGCCGCCTGTTGCAGGCTGTCCTTGGAGAGGTGGGCATAGCGCATTGTCACCTTCGGATCCGAGTGGCCCAAGGCCTGCTGAACCTCGTAGAGGGAGTGTCCAGCGTTTACGAGCATACTCGCATAGGAATGCCTCAAGTCATGCAAACGAAAGTCGCCGAGGGCTGCCTTGTCCCGGATGCCGTACCAGACCTTATTGATGGTCCCCAGCGGACCGCGCTTGCCGACGAAAAGGCGTCCCTGCGGCTTGTGTCGTGTTCTGGCCTCCAGCTCATCAAGAACTGACAGCGCGACGTCATTGAGGACGACTGATCGCCGCTTCTTCGACTTGCTGTTCTTTGCCTGGATCACCCAGGTCCGGCGGGACCGGTCTATGTCCGTCCATTCAGCCGACAGTGCTTCACCAACCCGTGCACCCGTAGCCAGCAGCCACAAAATCGCGCAGCAGACCGGTCGGTTCTTATGCGCTTTTAGCACTTTCAGGAGCCTTTGCAGCTCTTCCTCTGATAGATAACGTTCCACCTGATTGTCGGCATTGAACTGCTTCACCTTCGCCGTTGGGTTGTTGGTAAGCAGGCCCCAGTCTACGGCCATGTTCAGGGCGTGGCGAATCAGCTTCAAATGGTGATCTGCCGTGGCGGGAGCCATGCCTTCTTCTCGCAGCTCGTTGTGGAACTGCTGCACTGACTGTCGGGTGATGGCATTGACCGGCGTTGCACCGAAGCGATCTGACAGCCTGAGCCGTTGCATGTCGGCGTCGTTCTTCCAGGTCCGTTTTACCTGCTTGGCATGCGGCAGGTAGCTGTCTTCAAAGAACTGATTCCAAGTTGGTACAGCCTTGCGCTGCCGAGCCTCGGCCTGGGGGTCTTTACCATTGGCGATCTCGGCCTTCAGCTGCTTAGCCTTTTTTCGCGCTACTCCAAGGCTGAGATCCTGAGAAGTGCCGATCTTTGTGTGCGCTGTCTTGCCGGCTGCGTTCCTGTGGCGCAGATACAGCGTGCCTTGATAAGCGTTAGTGTCTCGAACCTCCAAATAGAGACCAGAGACAAGGGTGTCGCAATATTCGATGCGCCGCTTACCGGGAGGGCAAGGCGGTGGTCGGTCGAGGTGTTGTTGGGTTAAGCGTAGTTTGGGCATGGGTAGTCTTCCTCTATGCCGTGGTGGAAAGAAAGTTCGATCAATGCGTGTGGGGTTTTGGGGTTGTTGGGGTTTGTATCGGCCGGCCGGCCGGCAGGGAGTGCAGCGGACACCACACGATGGAAGTGCCCGCTATTCTCATGCAGCTGATTTACGGACCGACAAGAACCCCGGATACCCCGAAACCCCGTCGTCTAACTCAGTACAAATCCTCGTCATCGCCGAGGTCAGCGTCTGCGCTCGGAAGGTCAGGTGAGATAGGCGTGTCCGAGGCTGGGCTGGCACCGGTTTTCACCACGCGATAGCGGTGGGCATGTTTACCCTCCAAACTGCCCCGATCCGCCCGCTCCAAACGAAGACCTGCTGCGATTCGCCCTGCATTGCGCGTCAAATACCAGCCAAGTCGGCGGGGATCGATTTTGCCACTGTCGTTAGCGATGGTGCGGAGGGCCTCTTCTAAGCCATCCTCAGCGTCGCCGTCATGCTGAGGTCCGAAGCCGGTTTTGGAGAGAGCCGCAGTAATCAACTCGCTGGGCTGTTTCCACTCATTACCGAGGGCCGTATACCAGGCTTGCAATAGCCCTATCAGGTTCTCTTTTTCTGGGTCAGCGGCTCTTAGGCGCTGCTGCGAATTGACAGGATCCGGGAACCCTAGCCACCGAATTGGATGACAGACCCGCCGACTCCACCCTTCGAAGCGGCCGAGCACATCCCCGTCGAACTCTGTGCAGCCTGCCCGCTGGTAGCCCTTGAGTATCGTGAGCAGCGCAGTGAGTAGCTCTGGGCGGTGTTCCAGTACCCACTGTGGGAGGTTGCGTTCCTTGAACTGACGTCGCTCGGGGTGCTCGACACCAGCATCCAAGCTAATGAGTAGGCTGCGGCGCACCATGTCACCGCGCACCGTGAGGTTGTTGCCAGTAGCAGCCAGCGTGCAGCAGACCGGCAACTTGATCGTGTTACTGGTTCCTAGCACCCGATCTGTCCACTCAGTGGTCGTCAAAAGCACGTTGAGGCTATCGCCTCCTATGGGTCGAGAATAGTTGTCCAGATTGAGACTCGTGAGCCCCTGCAATACAAACGCGGTGATGCGTTTGCGCATCTCCTCCTCGCTTTCTTTACCGCTGACTGGCGGCATAAGCGCCGCATCGACACCCCGCACTATCAGGTTGGCCACTTCCAGTAGAAGCCCTTTTCCCGTGCCGGGAGCAGTGGCACTGACCCCAAACATTGGCGCCGTGGGTAATGAAGAACGTAGTAAAAGCGTCAGCATATATGCCAGCAGCACACTCCGATCTAGCTCGGTATCCTCAAAGGGAAATTCCGAGAACGCCGCAAGCACTTTTTCCGCGGCAGCCTTAGCGTCCTTCAACGTCACTTTGTCCGGTAGGGTGATGCCCGTCACCTGACCCTCGACATAGAGCTGGGTCTCGGCATCGTAGGCGGGTCCGCAGATCAATGTTCCATCTTCCCGCATTATCGGCGCTTCGCAGATGCCCCTGAGTTGCGGTATGCCTTGCCATCTCCCGTATGCGTCGAGCAGCGTCGTGACTACTGATCTGCAAGGGTTTGCAGGGATCCAACCGCTTTTCTTATGAAACCGCTCCCAAGCGATAAAACTACTAAGCTCTAACGCCATAGTCGTTGCTTTGTAAGGCACGATGCTCGCTGTTCCTGCGGGAATCTCGATGTCGTCCTGTGTTGTTTCTACTTCGGAGTGTGCTATACGCACGAGGTTACACCCGCGTTGAAAGCCCACCGGTGGGTCCTGCCTGCCCAGTTCCGCCACGACCTGATTAACATTGGAGTGAAGGAGCCCGCCAGCGATCCTAATTACCGGGCGGGTGTCGAGTTCGCGACGCGCAGATGCTGAGGCCGCAGCGAAGTCCCTATCATGCTCCAGGATGCAATACACGCTGAAATAGTCGTGAGCGTATGGCGGATTACCGTCTGCATTCAGGGGATCTGACCCATGGTGCGAATACACGCGGTAGACGCCGTCGTCGCAGCGGAATACCACCGCACCGGCACTGCCACTGGTGGATTCAGGGCACATCAAGCGATAGCTCGGCGCACCGTTTATCTCACTGATGCCGCGCAGTGCATATCTTTTTGATTGCAGCAGTTCCAGCAGTTCTCGTGCACCGTCGTGCGCATCGGTGAACTGGCTCGCGATTGAATCAGGATCGCGTGGGGTTGCAGAGTGCGGCTGCGTCGGCAGCTTACGAAAGGTCTCGTCCGCAAAAGGCTCGTCAGCTGGAACCTCCGGCGCTTCATAAATCGGCCCTTCCGTAAAAGATAGGCACAGGTACTCTTGGTCTTCCGACGCGCGCCGAGGTTCGTACCAGGGCTGCGACATCGAGTTGTTTTCTTTCACGTTAACGAGGGGAACGCCTCTGTCGGCCAAGCGGTCGCAAATCTGTTGCGCAGCTATAGTTATTTGCTTTTGGCCCATCGGCGACGTCGCAATCAACACGCGATACCTATTGCCTTTCCCTACCTGGCAATGCGAGTGCGTTGGGTACAGAAGATGGTTGATCCCCTCTTGGCGCAGTGCATCGTGCACAGCCGTTGGATCCGGTGCCCCCTCAAATACTTCACCCGTAGCAGGATCGAAGCTGCGGTCGCCATCTAGGACGAGTAGCTCCGCGTGTTGGATGTTGGCGTCAGCTCGGGTGGAGCAACCTTCGCGAAGGGGGCCACGAACAAAATAAGAGCCATCTTTTTCGCCCACGGGTGGCGGTTCTGAGAACTGCTCAATGAGCTGCCCCAAGGTGAGCTCGACGTTCGTGAGCTGTTTATTAGTTACACCACCGGCACTGCGTGCAATACGGAGCTGATGGCCCGCCTGATCTGTCTTTGTTTTGTTAGTCATACAAGTTCCTACCCATACTCCATCGGCTGGAGCGAACCACGAGCCTGGATGGCCCATGGTTGGTAGGCGTTGCTAGCAAGTTGCACGAGGCATTGGAGCGTTGGTTGAGTCGGAAAGCGTCGTTATATCAGTAGGTTAGGCTGACAAAAAAAATCAAAAAAAAATTTGCGTGCAGGGTTGCTGGCAATCGTGTGATTGCTGAGACGGTGGAGCGCTAGGTCGTCATTTCTGGAACCACCTGTAGCGGTGGTGTCTCAGTGATCGTGCCGGTCGTCGCCGTTTGACCGCATCATGTCAGCGAGATCTGCTGGGTCTTGGGTATGGAGGGGTAGGTCGTCTGAAATCTTGTCAGTTTCTTCCGAGAGTTGTACGTGCATCGCGCGAGTCTCTGCGCGTTCGTCACTGGCGGAGCGTCGGTCCACGAGATTGAAACGTGGTTGGTAGCCGATATCCTTGTCAAAAGGCAGAAATGGATCGCCTTTGATACCCGTGAGATCTTTCAAGCTGCGACCGATTTTCGATACCGCAGAAGCAAGATTGTCGGCAGCCTTCGTGCCAGATCTAAGCGCTGGGATAGCGTCTGCGTCCGCGAGGGAAAGCAGCAGCGCTCCGGGTTGCGTGATTGCTTTTGTCGTTTGGTGGATCAGTTTGGATGCAGTGAAATCCACCTGAAAGAGGTACTTTCGGTCCTTGGAAACATTCATTCTGTTTCCTTGGTAAATGCTTAGCGTGATGCCCTCCCATGATGTAGGGATCGACGGCTTTATCGGATATGCCTGGGTGATTTCCTCTCGCTCATCTTTGATAGTTCCTTGTGAATCCGGATTTTCTAACGAAGGCTCTAAGCCCAGCAGCTCTGCGAAATGCGCGGCGCGCTCCTCACCGTATTGTTGGTTGATCCACCGATGTGCGGACGTTGCATTGATCAAAAAACGCTCATTGCCTGCTGAGGTGACTTTCTTAGCGTGTAGAAGTGATGAGCTATCGGCTTTCCTGGAATTGTGGATGGCATCACTAACTGCACGGTCCAGTTCGTTTACGAGCTTGTCTAGTTCCCATAAGGGCTCTTTCTGCGCATCAGATAAACCGGCGCCTTCCTCGAGTTGCAGATACAGATAATTGAAACCGCTTCCAGGCTCCCGCGAGCTACTGAGCAAAAAACAATCAGTGAATTCGCGGTAGTACAGAAGAGCGCACTCAACAACTTCGAAGTCCTCGAGGTAAGCACCCGTGGGCATATACGGTTTGAGTTCTTCAATATTTGTCGCTTTTGTTAGCATGCAAGCAAGTATAGCGGTCGCCGGGCCAGAGTTTGAGCCTCCAGTTTTTTCGATATAAGCGTCGACAAAAGTAGACGGCCCCAGCCTTTCCAGCGTTAATGCAGCCGAAATAAACCCCAAAAACCCCGAAACCCCGCTATGGGAGTCTCGGTTCATCGTCGGCAAATAGCTTGAGCCCCAGTTCCATCCGCCGAAGCTGCAGCCACAGCATTAGATACTTCTGGAGCATCCCTTCCGGCCAATCAGCGTGCTCACTATCCAGCATCGCAATCGCCACCATTTCGTAGCGGTCATACAGGTCTTGCGGTGAATCGGGGTCCCCCGGAAGATGCGCAACGGCTTCCTCCAGGCGAGCACCGACCTCCGCCAATGAGCGGATCGTCATAGTGTCTCCTTTTACTTAGTGATGAATGGGTGTTGCAGGTGCCCAGGACGGGCGAGGTGTTCAGAAGTGCAGAGGGTAATCCGTCATGAGGTCGGTTGGATCAGTCATGGGATCGAGGCTTTCGCCCGCGATGAGCTTTGCGTGGTCAATAACAACGTCGGCAAAGTCCTCTAGAGGGATGTCCCATGCCGAAACGATCGCAAGCGCTTCAATGATGCAGTTTTCATAAGTCATAGTTATTTCCTTTCGTAGTATTGATAAGCGAGGTAAGTCAGACCGCCTAGGGCGATCAGGAGAGCGAAGATGGGATACATCGACGCCAACAAGGCCGTTAGAGCAGCCGAGAAAAACCACAGGGATCCCGACAGAAAGCCGAGGACCACTGCGCCAGACAGCAGTAGTGAGAGCATGAGTTCTCCTTTTTTGATGGATGGTTCGATGGGTGCAGCGATGGTGAGCAGAGTTGCTCCGGAAGGCATTGCGCCAACAAGGTCGGTATAGGGTCGGTCGGGGTTGACCGGAGGAATGGAAGGCTAAAAAAGCCGTTGCGTGTCAGCGAGTTACGCAGACGCTGACGGGTTGATCATCCGACTACAGAGCTCTCGTCGATCGGACGGTTAGTGAGTAGCTACTTCGGCTGCCGTGCGGCCTTGGGCGCTTTTGCCATACGGCTGCGCGCTTTCGCTTTGGGCTTAGCAGAGGCCTTGCCAGGACCGCTATGCGCTGCAGTGGCGACAGTAGCCAGGAAGCCCGCTATGTCTCCGAGGGTGTACTGCCGCCGCTTGCCCTCGATCAGTACTACTACTCCCTCGGCCAACAGCGTTGCGAGTAGGAAGCTGGCGTTGTTTGCAGATTTACCCTGAAACAGTGATCGCAGCACGAAGCTAGTCATAGGCTTTTCGACAGGCCAGTCCTCTAGTGCAGAACGGATTGCCGCAAAGGGGACCCACTCATCGCTGAAGAAGCCGCCGCCGCTATTGCGACTGATGCGCCAGTGGAGGGAGCCGGAGTCATCGGTGCCGAGTTCGTAACCCAGCTTGCCGCGACCCTCCAGGGATTTGCAGGTGGCCTTGCGAAGCGGGGTGATGGATGGGGTATCGGGGTTCTTGGGGTTTTTGTCGGTCGTGCGAGATGTTGTAGCCATAGTGGCCTCCATGTATCTGATGGGATGCAGAAGGCGGCTGCCTTCTAGTTTAGATACATCGGTTTCCTCGGTTTTTCGGCCTAGCGTCGCGGGCTTGAATTATTGATTGCGGCACGGGTGAGTTATGCCGGTCATTTCAATGGGATATGGGTCGCGCCTGGCGGCAAAACTATGCGCGGGATGTAGCTGGACGCATTTGCGGTGAAGCCTTTCTTTGCTTACGTAGCATTGGAGATCATGGGGCGGCGTCTGATGGGGCGCGATGCGACAGGGCTATTTATTGCGTGGTTATCGGTGGGCGCAGAAAACTTTGATTAGTAGGGCGGGACCCCCAGAAAAATGCACGTGCAGAATTGAGTTATGCAGTCGTTTGGCATGCTTTCTACGCACCATGATACCGTTCATGTCTCAAGGTTTGTCACCGGTGAGGGGGAGGTTATACGTGAGTAGCAGTGAACGGTATGAGTACTCTCGAAAACCCAAGCGCTGTCCCCAATGCAATCACACGCCGGTCGCGACTATTCTTTACGGGATGCTGAATCCCAGTGAGACGCTCGATAAACGCTTGGAGCGGGGGAGCACGGTCCTGGGAGGGTGTGTCAGCTGCATCGATGATCCAGCGTGGAAGTGTGTTGAGTGTGGGTTGGAGATGTACCGGCCGTTATAAGGCTGTTGACCACCCTCTATCATTTTCCTGGCCAGCCCGATTGATCGCTTTTTCCCCCTTAAATAGAAAACGCTGCAGCAGAGAATAAGGAGAGCCCATATGACTCGCCAAGAACTCTACGATCTCGTCTGGTCTAAGCCAATCACCCATATCGCAAAAGACTTCGGAATGTCTGACCAGGGCATACGTAAGCATTGCGTCAAAGCCGATATACCCACGCCCCCCCTGGGTTACTGGGCAAAGCTGGCGCATGGTAAGAAGGTTCAACACCCCAAGCTACCGATCAAGCAATTCCCTGCAGACGCGGACGTACCGCTGGCGCCCCGAGCAGAAAAATATCGAACGGATACCGGCTATGACCTCCGGAAGTTAGCTGAGGCCAATGCAGAACTGCAGGCCGCCTGCGCAGTGCCAGACGAGTTACCAAAGAGCAGGCCCGCTATCGTACGAGCCGTTGCAACTCTGTTGAAGCAGGCAGACACCAACAGTCACGGATTCCAAGAAGCTGGCGGTAGCTATAGTCCGGAGTTTCTTGTTTCAAAGCAAAGCCTCGACCGATTGAGCCGGATACTCTACGCATTGAATACCGTCGCTGATTCGCAGTCGCACCGCCTGTTTCTCAAAGATGAAAAGCTGTATTGGCAGGTTGGTGAGGAGCGTTTTCTGGTGCGCATCAGGGAGACCGCAGACAAGAAGCCTCATGAGCCTACAAAAGCTGAGTTGAAGGAGCAGGCGCGGCGCGCAGACTACTCCTGGTATTCGCCGAATCGAAAGGCGTATCGGTCTTGGGACTACTTTCCGTCGGGGCGCCTCTCGATATCGCTGTCGGATACCGTGGGTAACCGGTGGGAGCGTGAACGCATTGAGAAGCGCTGGCGCGATACAACGAGCAGGACCCTCGAATCCCGTTTGCCAGAGATCTTCTTTTGGCTTGAGGAGGCTGAGCCACTTGCGAGATCTAAGCGTCTTGAGGCTGAACGACAAGCTCGGGAGGAGGCAGAGCGGCTGGAGCGATTGAGGCAGCAGCGAGAGCGCCGGAAGCTGGCCGAAGAGCTGGAGAAGGCGATCTGCGATATGGCTGATATCAACCAGCGGAGGCAGCGGGTGATGGCTCTGGCGGAGGTGATGCGAGCCGAGGAAGAAGCGGATCCGCGTATCCTAGAAGAAGTCGTGGGTTACGCGGAGGTGCTACGGAAGCAGATCTGCGAGCGCCACCTACCCGACGCGGTGAGGGAGGCAGCCGCGCTGTCGGGATCAGGATTGTTGATCTCGGCGCTATTGGAGACTCCAGCGGAAACACTCCACTACTGGTGATCGAAGTCCCCTGCATCAGCTACAGGACGCGTAGCAATCGAAGCATATCCAAGTGGCGTTTCATATCTTCGGGATCATCGCAGTACAGATCGAAGATGTATGACTCTACTCGGTTTTGAGAATTGAACAACGAGTCTGCATTGACCGCATGATCAGGGCTCTGAATGTACTCCTTGCCATTCCTTCTTTCGATACAGTTTGGATGATCTACAAATACAGTCTTGAGGTCCATCGCCAAAAGCCAGAAATAGTCTTTGGTGACGCCGAGTACTTCTCCTTCGTGCTCTTTTCCAAATGAGTCAATAAACATGACCTTTCTGATCCGATTATGCCAGGTAGATCGCAAATCACCGATCGCTCTACTACAGGGTATCCACAACGAGCTGCCATAGCGCATTACGCATTCTTCTCTCGTGCAGCTATCGATCGGAGGGCACCCAGGCCTGGTAGCGTCATAGCAATCACTGGCTCCGAGGGCATGCAGGCACTCATGCACTTGATTGACGTGCCGAGAGGACTCGTCGGAGTAGTCTACTGCGATGTTACCTTGAGTGAATCCCCACTTCGCGTGGGATAGAGCTGACTGTCCGAGGTTAGCCAGGGTGGAATGTGGAGACACCGACGCGATGACGAAAAATGGATCTGTTGGCGCCCCGAGCAACTCGTACGCGACTGCCGAAAGCTCATCTAAGGAAGACGCAGCGCTAAGGGCGGGGAAAAGATTTGGCGGAGCGGCATTAACTGCTAGTGAAATGTTTAATCCTCCACGTGTGAGCGCCTTTTCGAGAGTTTCGATAAGTAGTCCAGAGATCGCGCGCCCAGGTTCTTGAATTACGAAGGCTTTCATTATGTATACAGCTCCTACTTTCATAATTCTAAGTTCGATGGGGGGTAATCTTGATTCTATTTGATGGATGCGAGGATGTTGGGGTGTCGCCATGAATTGCCGCGGTTACGCCGGAGCCCCGGTGGTGTGAGTTACGTCAGCATGGCCAACATGATTCAGTATTGATGAGACGCAGCTTATCACTCGACACGCGGAGTATCTCAATAGTGTTCAGACGCCTAGGGTTGTTGAACCACTCCAACCATTGCAGAGCGACTGCCTGCTGAGAGCCGGCGGAATGCTATGTGCAAGTCGCTGCATACAATTGTGAGTGGAGGCCCACTGGCGTACCGCCTAGGAGCAAAGCTTGTAAAGGGTTCGGCCTTCACAAATGTCCAGAATTCGCTCGGAGAGCACAGTCTGCAGCGCAGCCTACCGGCTCTGAAAAAGATGAAGCCTGCGATCTGGAAGGTGGCAAACTACATGGGGCGTAGCTTCAATGACAAGGGTAAAGGGCGGGCCAAGTATGTGACTCACCGCGGCTCACCAATAATCTGCAGGCTGCCTATTCGCCCGCGTCTTAAGGCCCGGGACTTCACTCGAAAGCTCACGTCTCTTGGATGCAGATTGTTCCGGCATGGGGGATAGCATGATATTCGGATAGGGCCCAATGGAGCTAAGTCTCTCGTGCCCAGGCATCTGGGCGACTTGAGTGCTGCTCTGATCGCTGGGATTCTTAGGCAGGCGGTGCCCAATATGAGCTTGAATGAATTCGTCGCTGGATAGGTATGACCTGCAGTTACTCTGCTGAAAGCGCGGTCCGCTGATATTCACACAATCCTTTTGAAGACAAGGGGCAAGCCGCACATCTTGGTTGACCGCTTCGACAAACCTGCATGGTGAGGTCTAGAACGGCGTAATTGTAGGCACGGAATCCCCGCCCTGGAGTAAGAGATCCCGCCAGCTCACGCTGGGGGCATGGCTGTCGAAGGTCCTTTGGTTTGGGTATGCCCATTAGTCTCGAAAGCCATCGCGCCACATTCGCATCAAACAACACGGCTCGTCGGTTCATGTGCAAAGAAAGATATGCGGACGCGGTGTAATGACCAATGCCGTAAATAGCTAGGAGCTCCTGCTCCTCCAACAGATAGTGATCACAGGTATCGAGATGCTCCGCCACCGCGCGTAGCGTAGTCGCCCGGCGATTTAGGCCAAACTGTTGGTCGATTTGCGCCAGCTCTTCATCGGACGCTTCGAGAACCGACTCTGGGGTTGGCCAGCGCTTCTCTATCTTTTCCCATCTAGCTGCAACGTGCTTTGCGTTAGTACGCTGAAGTAGGACCTCTGCCACTAATGCGAGCCAGGGGTTTTCGGTCGAACGCCACGGATAATCGACGAAATTTGCGTCGCCCCATATTGTCACTGCCGATCTGATTTCTTCGATTAATGCGGCGTTCATGAAGGCCCTGTCCCAGTCGATTTCGTTCCTGCGCGTCAGGAGATATAGCCCTCAACTAGACCTTGAAATGCTTGGCAATAATTTCATACACGACTTCTGCAAGTTGCGTCGCGAGCATCGGAGGCACGGCGTTTCCAACCTGGTGGTACTGCTCGGTCTTGGGGCCCTCAAAGAAGTAATCGTCAGGGAAAGTTTGCAGGCGAGCAGCCTCGCGAACTGAGAGGGACCTAACCTGCTTCGGATCGTAATGGATGTAGTAGTGACCGTCTTTGGAGATGTGCGACATTACCGTGAGACTGGGCTCAGTCGGATTTACGGCGGTGAAGCAATCGGTAAACGAATCTTTATTTTTCTCTAACTTTTCAAATTTTGGGAGTAATGCTTGCGGAAAATCTCTAAGTTTGAACTTCTTATTCTCTCTAAGGCCAGCGGAGGAAGACACGAAAAAATAGCGAGCCAAGTCCGATGCCTGGTGGTCTTTGCAGTAGTGATTCAGCGGGTAATCTAATGGTCCGTTCAGGTAGCATTCCTCAAAACGGTACCAGTCAGAGATCTCGGGCCGTCGCTGCCAATGGGACTGATGGGTTCCCCATTCCTTCCGATAATTTTCTCTGTCATCGGGTTGAAATCTCCGCAGCAAAGCGAGGTTCTTTCTCAGCACCTGCGCAATCTCTGGAGACAGGCTTCCGTTTAGCAATGAATTGTTTGCTAGCAGAGGCCGTATGTAGCCTTCGACTGCGCGCTTCCAGTCAGGTAGTGAATTTGCACCACTCCACTCGGGTATTGGTTGGCGGCTAGTTATCCCACCATGCAATGTTGGCAAATCGCAAATCGCACTTGACGCATCAATCTTTCCGAAGTTTGTGAAGCGTTCGTCACCAATGGGCCTCCAAATCCAATCACGCGATTTTTCTGTGCGGCGTACACCCAGAATTATTACGCGGTGCCGAGCCTGTGGGATGCCATACTCTTCTGCGTGAATGGTCAAGTCTGATGGCTCGATATTGATCAGCCCTGATGGCGAAACAAATGAATAAAGATCATAGCTCTCATCAGCACAAAGCTTCGCGTAGGCCGGATCAATTCTGGAGAGTGCTGTGACGGGTCTCTCTAGGTCAGCTAAAATTTGGTTGACGATCGCTCCGTCAGTACTTTGCTCCTTCCCGTGCTCAGAAGAGAGAACACCCTTCACGTTTTCCATTACAAAAACTGCTGGTCGCCAGCGAGCCACCACGCGCAGATACTCTTGATAGAGCGTATGTCGGTGGTCCTTTGCGAATTTCTCCGGATCTGCATTTTTCATTCTAGAACGACCCATGCCGGAGTATGCTTGGCAGGGCGGCCCCCCTAGCAACACCCAGGGCTTCTGTTTGTCTAGCCGCTCGTCTAGAAGTGACGCGATCTCCTCGTTGTCATGAGGCTCCCCATCACGCATTTTTAGTTTAAGGGGTTTCGGCGCTTCAAGGACCGCCTCCGGTGCCGAACTCACTAACTCTTGACGGAGCAGTAATGAATTTTTACTCGGGCCACGCCGCCTAGTCTTTGCGTCTTCGTCAGCAGCTTTAACATACCTCCAATATGTTTCGGTTGACGCGCCGCTTGCTACTAGGCTTCTGTAAATTGCGCGCAGCTGCAGCGTCTGGTGTGCCCTTGGGTTGGCTTCCACTGAAAGAGTTGTTTGAAACGCCAGGTCGCTACTGCATGGCTTTTGGTACCTCGAAAACCCTTCGTTAAGCCCTCCGGGCCCCGCGAATAGATCCACGATCGGAACGTATTTGTCCAATTTAATCCCCAAAAATCAAATATGTACGGAATATACACGCGAAATATACGATGGGAAAGGTCTATTTATCTTTTTGTACATTGACAATATCTACTTTCATATGTACTCTCCTTTACGGTGGGAAATGTGATCCGTTCAGGTGGTAAATATGAGTAAGACAAGTGATCGTGAAAAGTTTGTAAAACTTGCTGAAGCACGGGTAAGTAAGGCGCTGAAGGACATAAAGTTGATCGGCAACCTGTCGAACAGGAGCAATTACGACTACTCCCAAGACGATGTGAAGAAAATCTACTCTGCCCTCAACAAAGCGCTGAGTGAGATGAAGGCCCGGTTTGACGCGAAGGGTGATCCTGAGGATGCAGTATTTAAGCTCTGATACCGCCCAATTTATCAGTAGGAGATGTGAATGACAGCCGAATGGCGCTTTGAGCCAAAACGACGTAGCCAGAAGTCCAGAGATCCAATGCAGGCAAGTTTTTTTACTAACTCCAGCATTGATGACGACACTCATGCACTTGTCCGGGAGGCAATTCAAAACTCATTGGACGCGAAGACTGATGCGGAGGCCGTTGACCCTGTGCGGGTGCGCTTCAAAATTGGAACCCATTCAGGAGATAGCGAACTTATTGCTCGCTACATTCCAGAGGATGCATGGCTTCATTTTAACGCCAGTGACAATGGACTCCAGTCGCCTCCTGTGGCGGCAGACGACTGCCGCTACCTTGTATACGAGGACTTCAATACTGAGGGACTTGTTGGGGATGAAAGAGCGTTTGAGGCAGAGAATGGTAACTCCTTTTATTTTTTCATGCGCGCGGAGGGGCAGTCGGGAAAGCATGAGGGGGAGCGTGGCCGTCATGGGATTGGCAAGTACGTGTTTCCCTACACGAGTGGAATACGCATGTTTATGATGGCCACTGTACGCGCATCAGATAGTCGCTGCCTGATTGCAGGACAAAGTGTTCTCAAATCTCACCAGGTCTCAGGAGAGCGTTTTACCCCTGACGGATGGTGGGGGCATTTTGAGAAGGATGGTGCGGACGACTATTTTGCGCTGCCTATAGAGGATTTGGGGCTTTTTTCTCAGCTTCGGGATGACTTTGATTTGGCTCGTGAGTCTGATCAGACAGGGCTATCTCTGATTCTTCCCTATATTCAAGACGAAGTGACAGCTGAGAAGCTCTCTGAGCACGTAGTCGGTGAGTATTTTTGGCCGATTCTGAGTGGCCAGCTTGTGGTCGAAGTAATTGAGCAAGGTAAACGACGTGTTATTGATGGTACAAGCATCCGGGAGAATCTCGACGACCTGCTACCTGCAGGCCACATCGAACAGATAGCGCCCTACATAGCTCTGGCACATCGAGCCTTACATCTCAAAGATTTCGTTGCCGTAGAGCTGAGTTTGCCTGAAGCACCCTCAATGCCCAAATGGGATAAGGACTATCTGTCGAAGGGCGTTGCGAAAGAAATACATGAAGAGCTAGCCAAGCCAGACGCCTTTGTTCGCATCCGTTGTCCGCTGTACGTCTGCGCTAATGCTGCGTTGGAGGCGAAAACATCGCATTTCGACATTTTCCTTTCGAAAGATATCACTGATACATCAAGAAAGCCTCGGTTTGTACGGGAGGGGATCATCATTCCGGAGGACCGTGTGCCGAAAGTGCGGGGATATACTTCTATGGTTGTTATTGATTCTGGTGACGTCGCGACCCTGCTGGGCGACTCTGAGAACCCAGCGCATACAGAGTGGGAGAAGAACGCCACAAAATTTAAGGGTAAGTATAAGTGGGGTCCAACCACGATTGACTTTGTCCGGTTGTCGGTAGGTAAATTTTTAAACCTAATGAGTCAGGGGGATGAGGAGGAGGATCGCGCTCTTCTGTCTGATATTTTCTTTCTTGATGCGCCAGAAAACGAAGATGATGTACCCGACGCGCGGAAGCGACGGAAAAAGATAAAGCCTGGCCCTGATCCAGCGCCACCAATAGATCCTCCGCCGCCGGCTCGACCTAGGACGTTTCGGTTGTCGAAGTTAGACGGAGGATTTGTTGTTCGCGGTCCAAGGACACCCCTTCTAACTGATCGCAGCTACAAGGTGTTGGTGGCCTACGACTTCAGTGGCGCCTCAAAGTCGCGAGCAATGAAGCAATGGAGCAAGAATGACTTCGACCTGGAAAGGGCTGACGCTCTCGGTCTTGTCGAGGCAAAAAACATGGGTGCTGTTGTGATAGGTGGAAACACTGTGGAGTTTCAAGCCTCGACAAGTGACTTCAGCTTGATAGTACATGGGTTTGATAGCCGGCGAGATCTGATCGTGGAAGTGGAATCCGAGGCGGTGTTGAATGAAGAGGTTTAACTACACGGGCCGTAAGAAAATTCTTCGGGAAGACATTAAGATTCGTCTACAAGGCGGTTTTTGCGATAAACCTGTTGTTGATGTTGCAATCAGTTTTGCCGACTACGACTTTCCTTCTGAAAGCAGCGTGTTCCTCGAGCCCCAGCGAAAGACGCGGTTTATGCGCATTGCTCTGGGGGCTGCCGCCGTTAGCGTCAGACGTAACGGGGTCCAATTGTCGGAATTCGACGATGCGGAAGGCCTAGATTTTCGCGTCAAAGTCGTTGATGAGGCTCAAGGGCTTCTGCTGGGCGTAGCCGAGAATATCAAGCCCTACAATAAAGATGATCAGCTAGACGATAATCAACTGAGTATTCTTCCCGTGTCCAGTTCGGATCTATCGTCTTATGGCGTGCTTTGGAGGGTTGAATACAGCGATCAAAAAGCGGTGCTGCAAGTCGAGCGTGAATTAGGCAGCAGGGACCAGGTTGTGCGTTCGCTTATGTTTCGCGGATTCATATTGCCCGCGGCGATGCATCAAATTCTTGCGAAAATACTCTCTGAGGATTGGGATGAAGATTTATCCGAGCCCGAAGAGCTTTCTACTCGGTGGCTGTTGTTCGCGAGACAAATTGGAGCGGGCTTGCCTGATAAGGGTTCAGAGGATCATGAGGAGTGGATCGACAGCGCTGTAAGGATATTAGGCAACAGCATTATCGGGGTGCGGCAACAGGTGATTGATGATTTTGCTGTGGAGGCTTGGAAATGAAGATATTACGCATGACTGAGCGAGGAAAGGGCCGGTTTATAGAGTTTCTGGACAGCCAGAAGACGGATTACCCTCAGGGCTTTCCTTCACAACTGCTGACTGAGGGGGAGTATGCGGAGGCGGTAGGCGGCAACGTTTCGTCATTAAACGCACTAAACTTGGACGACAGTCTGGCTACGGCAAAGGGATTGGATGAGATAGTCAAAGATCTCGACTTAACGTCTGCAGAAAGAGACAGTGGGTTTTGGACTTGGTGCTCAGCATACCTATTTGATCGGCTTTGCAAGAAAGCTGGTGGGAAGTACAAGCCGGGAGAGTTGCCGATATGGGTGGCAGAGCCTGACAATTGGCGCCGTTATTACCGACATTATCTTGCGTCAATATGGCGCGTCTACGACTCTCACAGAGATAAGGAGGATGAGTTAGTCGTGCTTTTGACGGGAGCGGTAAACACGCCCGGCGAGCTTTGGGCTCAAATCGCAGCCACACAGACACTAATTACCAATCCTTCTATGATTGATGCGGTCTACCATTTGTACTGGGACAAGACATCGCGTCAGCGAAAGCGTGGAGCTGGAGGGAATAGTCCAAGGCGACTAACTCGTGTTCTCAGGCAATTCGAACGTACCTTCGACTTTGTTGCTATGACAGGAGATCAGATAGTTGACCTATTGCCTAGCGAGTTTGATCGCTTTAAAGAGCGGGAAGAGATCTAGTCTGCAAATACCTCGCGCTGACCTTCGCAAGACTCCTCGCGCGATACGGAAAGTCTCGACGTCTTTTGGCTGCGCGACGCGTCCATGACTGATCTTGATAGCCTGTCGGCGCCTGAGATCCTTGCCGCAGAAATCGCAGAACACTTGCGTGCGGCGCTAACTGCGTTTGAATCTGCAGCTGATATAAATTAGAGAAGGCTTATGTATCCAAGCTATTCGATCAGTGACGAACAAGCCAGAAAAATTCTCGGTCGGGAAGAAGGCTACCTGCATGATTTTAAAGATAAGCGGATCAAGCCCGCTAAGTTATCCGAGACAATTTCTGCCTTCGCAAATGCATCAGGCGGTGATGTGTATATCGGTGTAACGGAGCGTGATCAACACGAGAAGTTTGTATGGGATGGCTTTGCCGACGTTGAGGACGCAAACGACGTCATACAGTCTCTGTTCAATGCTCATCCGTTTGGGAACCACTTGTTCTACGAGTTCTTGATTTGCGATGCGTTTCCAGGCTGTGTATTGCACATCACAATAAAAAAAGTGAAGGAAATTGTAAGGTCCACGAAAGGCGAAATATTCCTACGCCTTGGAGCCGGTAAGACGAAAATCGACGATCCTGAAGGTATCCGCCGTTTAGAAAGTGACAAAGGCATTATTTCGTTTGAAGACGAGGTTATAGATGTTGATTTGGCAAGGATCGAAAATAGTCTTTCGATCTTGAGTTTTATACTCAATGTTGTTCCGAATGCGGAGCCACTAACCTATTTGAAGAATCAGGAGTTGGTGCGCGCGGGACAATGCAAAGTTGCAGGGGTTCTTCTTTTTTGTGACGAGCCGGCGGTTTACCTGCCAAAGCGATGTAGCGTCAAATTGATGCGCTATAAAACAAGGGATGAGGACATTGGTAGGGAGTTTCTGGATGGCGTTCCGAACACAATCGAAGGGGATGTGTACAACGTAATCTACTCGGCAGTCGAGGCGACTTCGAAAGTTGTTGAGGATATTCAGCGGCTTGGAAAAAATGGCCTTGAGAGCATTAAGTACCCCCCTGAAACCCTACACGAGATCATTACTAACGCAGTTCTGCATAGAGATTACAGTATCGCTGCAGATGTTCAGGTGCGTGTATTCGACAATCGAATTGAGGTGGAGAGCCCTGGCAGATTGCCTGGTCATGTTACTCCTGCAAATATTCTTGACACGCAGAGTGCGCGTAATCCGACGTTAGTGCGCCTCATAAACAAGTTTGAGAACCCACCTAATCAAGACGTTGGAGAAGGTTTGAATACAGCATTCAGTGCTATGGAGGCCCTCAGGCTGCGCTCACCGGAAATTTACGAGCGGGAAGGTTCCGTTGTTGTTTCGATTCCTCATGAGCCCCTTGCATCACCCGAAGAGATCGTCCTCGACTACCTCGAGAGGAACACAGAAATTAATAACCGAACCGCGCGGGAGCTAACAGGAATCAAGAGCGAAAATACGATGAAGAATGTTTTTCTTCGGCTTAAGGCTAAAGGTTTACTTGAGCAGATCCCGGGAAGGAAAGGAGCCTCTTCGGCTTGGCGCCGACTGATTGATTCATCCACCGACTCCGGCTCTTCATCGTTAACGGGGGACACCGGGATTCATTAAACTGGTTTTGCGGAATCATTTACGGTCGAACCCCCGATGTACCACGCAGGATTGATATTAGGCCTTCCAGAGCTGGAGGTCGAACGGGTGGATCCTCTACCTGCAGTAGCTAATCGCCCGCTAGAAGTAGATCAGCCATCTCATCAGCCGCCCAGATAGCCCCTTTGACGCCCTTTGCGGACCATGGGGTATCAGCCAGCCAAGCGCCGATGCGGTAACCCGTGATCTCAGAGATGGTGACGTCGCCATCCTCGACCGCGAACTGTATGTGTTGGACCATTTGGTTGAGTGTGCCTAGAACCGACCGGTTGACAGTGGTCTCGATCATTAGCGGCGCGAGCTGCGCAATGGCCGCCTCCATCAACTCGTCTTCCGCACCTGTTTTAAGCAGCGTGTTCATGAAGCTATCGCTGAAGTGGTGATCGAAGATGGCGAAGTCATCCTTTTTCAATGCCGGGATGAAGACAGGAAAGCGGGTTGTGTCGTGCACGAGAAGGACACATTGCCGCCGTTGTAATGTCACAAGGTGACCATGCCAGCCTGATAACCGGGTGGGGGTAGCATCATTGGCGGCGAAATAGTTGGAGTACTCACTGCGTAACTGTTCCCCAACCCCTACGGGCAATCGCGATAGCAGTTTTTTGGTGCAGTGGATGGTGATCATAGTGAAGAGTCGGTGCGCGTGACCCCTATGCCCGGAATCGAATGGCCAGTGTGGCTATAAGCCTATGAAAAATAGAAAAAATGGTGGGCCCAGTAGGACTTGAACCTACGACCAATCGATTATGAGGGGTGGTGAGAGCGGCTGGTAGTCGCCGGCAAGCACGCGAAACGTAGTACGCGCGTTTCGCCTGCGCACATGGAGAAGAAGGCGGCGCGTACTTACTTGAATCTTACAAACGCCGCACCGGTTCCAGTGAGCTCGGCGTCAGCCTGCAGTTTTGAGTGGATCCGCTTGGCTGTTGGACTGCCGGTAGCTGGGGCTGTGCCGTACCGCGACACCTCAAACACGTAGCCGTCGACTTCAGTCCCGTCGAGTTTTCGTCCAACAGCAGGTTTCGCTACCGCAGTTATCGTGTCAGTGTCGACGGCTCCCCACATAACTTCGCCGCTGTAGCTCGGGTAGTTGGTTGATCCCCGTGCGAGTTCGCCGCTGGGGATCTCCGCGGACATAGCGTCAACCAGCATCCGATCAACTACCGCGATGGGTAAGGCGTATACGTTCCCTCCGTTTTTGCCAACGGAGGTTACTGTGCTGCCCGTGCAAGCTGTGATCAGTGTTAGCGCCGCGATCGCGATGAGCGTGTTTTTCATATAGTGTGCCCCCTTTGAGTTCAGGCTAGTCGCAGTATGCCCGCATATCGTGCAGCGCCGAGTCGATCTCCTGTGCCGTTCCTCCAGTCGAAAGGCGCTGGCGAGCGGCTTTGCACTTTTGTGCAATATCAAGGCGATGATCCTCATGTGCGTCGGTGTTGTCTTTTACGCAGTGCACCGCAGAGACCGGCCTCAAATTAGCGTGCTTGCCATCCTGCTCCAGCGCTGCGCAATGGCCGATCGCGAGGTCAGGGCGCTTTATGGCAACCGACATCGTTTGATCATCGTCCATCAATAGTGTGTAAAGATAGACGCGGCGATCACCCTCAAGAATCGATGTAATGGCGAATCCGGCTGTTGCCCCGCCAAGTGCTCCAGAGAAGCTGTCTTCGACTACGGCACCAATTACGCCACCAATGATCGCGTTGCGCGCAACCGCAGATTCTTTGGTGGTGACCTCTACCCCCGTGATGCTTCCATAGCGTACAGACATAGACGACTGTGCCTCGACATTCGTGCTCAGAGTCACGAAGCTGACAACACAGATTAGTGAAAGTAATAAGTCGCGCATAGAGTACCCGCGTGTAGTTTGCTTTTTGGACGCGATGTTTCTCAAGTTAGCAGAGTGAGTAGTTAGCGGCAAGAGACAGCCTCCTCCGTGTACAAAAGATTTTGTATATCGCCCCGCAGGTACTGCTGTACGCTTACGTTATGAGAGAGTGATGTGGTCAAGGAGATCATTGATGCGTAAAAAGTACTGCAGTCTAATTCTTCTTCCCTGGCTATTGAGTGCGGGGAATGTCGCGGCTAACGAGGAGATGCTCTTCGTTCCGGTGGATCCTTGTCGCGTCGCAGATACGCGCAAATCCAGCGAGGGCGTTATTCGCCAGGATACCTTTCGCAATTTCAAGATCTCCGGCTCCGCTGCGGATTTAGCGAACCAGGGTGGTGAAGTTTCCTGCGAACACCCAAGACAGTCCAGCGATCTCGAACCGCTTGCTGTAGCTGCCTACGTGATTTCCGTGCGCGCACCGAGTTCTTCTGGCAATGGCGCCTTATCGGCGTATCCGTCCGACCAGGATGCGCCGCCCCGTGGTTCCGGCTCGATTCTCAACTTCACCGAAGTCGCCAATATCGGAAACACAACGATTGCTCGCGTATGCAGTGGAAACCAGTGCCCCGATGCTGGCACCTTGGCGGTGCTCTCTCGCAACTCCGATCGTGATGTGGTTATTGACGTACAGGGGTACTTCTATTCGGCCCTTGATCGTGGCTCGTGCTCGCAGACAGATCTGGCCGGAACCTGGACGACCTATGTGGCAGAAACATTGACGGCATCTGCTGCGTGCACGCTTGAGGTTTCTGAAACCGGCGATGTCTTGTCGGGTTCCTGTGACGGGTCGGATGGTATGCAGAGCATCACGGGCGGAACGCTCGCTATCAGTCAGGAGTGCGCGGTTTCAGGTAGTTACTTTGTCGATCAGCGCGAAAGCGAGATTCAAAGCGCCACTCTCTCTTCCGATAGAAACCTATTAACCGGAATCCTAACTGAAACTTCTGGGAATCTGACGCGCTTGTTCACAGCGACTCGGCGTTAAGCCCAAAAGTGTAACCCCCAAAGTGTGACCTCCAACCCAGAATCGATTGGTCAGTGAATCTATAACGCTATGATTTTTATAAAAAATGGTGGGCCCAGTAGGACTTGAACCTACGACCAATCGATTATGAGCATGGCTGAGAGGGTCGCATCCGCCGCAGCAAGGTGAAGAAAACTAAGCCGTTTTTTCGATGCCAAAACCCCGGAAGTGCCGAAACCGAACCTATCCCGAACCCGATGTGACAGTGGGGGAGGGGAGCAAATCCACAAGCTGAAGAAACGTAACGACTTTCGCCGTACCGAACACCGAACGATTCCCGAACTGCTCCAAGGCAGCGGATTCGATGGGAGCAAGGTCGGAGGAAGGTCAGGCCACTTTCTCGAGCCATCCTCGACGAACGCAATAAGTTACAAACTGATAAGGATGAGCGGCTGATGCGGTACCATGCTGGTGCCCGCGAGCGGCAGTCGATAATTGGTTGAGGTCAGCAAGTCCTCCATGTGACTTTATTGTTGTTTCCATTTTGCGCCATGTATTTTCGTTGTGAGCGGCCATGCTTCGAGGTCGGCTCGCGATTCGATAGGTCCCGGCGTAGTCGTCGACAGTTTTCTTCGCCCTACAAAGTCTCTGTTGTGTAGTGCGCGGCATATTTCCGGATGGACGGCCTGATGCGGGACCTTTTGTAGACGACAAATTCGCCTCGCGAAGTGCATCATCAAGAGTTTGCATGAACTTCCTGCGTCTCCAAGGATTCAACCGCGCGTGTATTCTGGCGAAGTTCAACCCGACGAATACAAGCGTGACAACAACGACCGCGAGACCGATCAGTTCAGAGAAGGTTTTCCATTCCACAGACACGCGCATCGCACGGATCTAGACCATTTTTGACCTGGCCCCGATTAAGCGACCTCAGAGGTGCTCTTCACACGGGGTAAATCCATCCACTGGCATGTCTATGATTATTGGCAAGGCCGCCCGCGATCGGGGCTGGACACAGGCCGAGAGCCGTCAATTCGGTATATGATTCCAGCCTCGCTGAGTTGACGCGATCGTAACGGCGAGAGTTTATGTCGGGTCGAGCAGGCTCTGGCTTACATCAGCTGAATTCAATCATCTCTAGAGGAAAGAAATAATGGCGGCATGCGGATGTGGAAGATCTCTAACAGGAAATTGTGTTGGATGGCACAACCTGACTGAAGAGGAATACCAGGAGAAAAAGAACCAGTACGAAGCGAGTCAGGCACAGGCGAATGAACAGCGTCCAGACAATGACTGATTCTGCGAATGTGATTCACGAGTAAAAATGCGCCACGGCGCCGATGTTTGGTCTCAGTAAAAGGCGACAGACGGAGTCGTGACAATCTTCTCTACAGCATATATCTGAGTGCGAATCTATGATTCTACGGCGAGTGATCGATGCAATACGCGAACAGAGCTGGTTAACCGTTTCGGTCGAGTTAGCACTGGTGGCGGTCGGTGTGTTGATTGCCCTGCAGGCAGACAACTGGAACCGTGAGCGCGGCTTCAGAGAGCTCGAAATACAGTACCTAGAGCGCCTGTACGACGACATGCAGGACAGTCTGAGACAACAGCTAAACTACCGTGAATGGAACAGCGATCAACTGTCAGCGCAGCAGGTCGTCATAACTGCGTTGCGCCGCGGAACGCTGCTAGAGGACGAGCGTCCCGACTTCCAGCGTGGACTTGCATACGTGGGTGACGTAAACGCACCATCGCGTCAGTGGGGCACCGTCGAAGAACTGAAGTCCACAGGCAATCTTGCCATCATCAGGGATATCGAATTGCGCAAGATGCTGGCGCGCACGGACGCGGACTATCTCCGCGTGCGACAGTTCCTAGCCAAGAAGGAACGGGGCATCGTTGCCATCCAAGTGGAACTGCAAAAGCACTTCGCACCACGTTTTAAATTTGGTTTCGACAATCTCGAGAATTTATCCCTTGATTACGATTTCGATGCGCTTTCCTCTGATCGCGAGTTTCAGAACCTCTTAAGCCATGCTGACCTTTCCTCGCAGACGATCGACGGGTTTTTTGCAATTTTGATCGAGAGAACTCGAGCACTCCGCGATCGTATCGGGGTCTTGCTGGGGAAGCCGCCGGCGGCCTCCGCGGATTAATGGACTGAGATTCAACATTTTTTTCCTGCCGAGTGTCGGATCATCCACGGCCCAGAAAAACCCGGCCGATTGATCAGTCCAAGGCAGGTCAAGGATGAATCTCAGCGTTGCAACGCAAACATAGATTTAGGCGTGACCGAGCTAGTCGTGTGTGGTGGAGGGTAAGAAATTTTGAGACCGACGCATCGAATTACGGGAAAGCAGATTGGTTGACCAACCAATGATGAGTGACAGAGCATAGGTTGCGGGAAGGGCTTGGCGCGTCGGCCCTCAGTCACACTGGAAAGTTTCTTCTCCCAGTGGTTTACATTGAGGCGGGAAACCATGTTTTTGCCAATAAGCCTGTAAATTTGCGTCGTGCATCGCCTGATATCTCGCCGGCGATTTCCTTAAGCCTGGGTAGCTGACTGCCCACCACCAACCAGGGCCCGCTTTCACCTGCGGTTTCAACTGGTCGCTGCAACACAAGCGGCAAAACGATCAGCCGGGGTTTCGCAGACTAACGATAAAGACTGCTCTCGGAGCATCAAAAGTGAGCAGGCAAGCGCCGTTTTCAGACTGATCTGCATCAGTCGGTGCAGATTTGGCGTTCTGAAGCGCCGCCTGTGTCTCTCGCGAACAGTGATGTCGGTCTGGCTTAATTGCTCTTCGATGGCAAATAAGAGTTAATCTCGGCAACGAACTCGGGCGTAAACGCATCTCCGGCCCCCACCTCAGCCTCCCAGATAGACTTTGGCAGCCCCGTCTCAACGGTTCCGGCGATGCGCGAGCGGACGCTCTGCCAAATGTCCTCTTCTAGTAGGCCATTTCGGTACATAAAGTAGGAAGCTTCCGCTCGGCGAATAAATGAGCGATAGACCATCAAAACCCTGTACCTCTCGACATCAGACAGATCTCCACGCGTGGTGCTAGGCTGCTGGGCTTTGATTAGTGCCTCCAGCGTTTTATCTGACAAGGTGGCTGTCCATTCGCTGGTGTAGGCAAATGAGTTTCTATTTTCGGCAGCGGCCGTGGCTCGCAGCAGTCCAGAGTTCTCCTTAACCTCTACAACCAGAACCAGCAGCGTAATCACGATAGCTCCTGCTGAGATAATCTCCGCAAAAGCTGCGATGTTTTGGATTTTCTGGCTCATTTGTGATTCCTCACAGTTCGGGCTGGCGACACAGTGTCTGTCATGGTGACACTGATGGAAAGGACACTTCGGAACTAGGCGGACGCCCAGGAAAACTCCTCGAAAGCAGCCGTTAGAGTCATCGGGTTCTGCCTAGAGTAAAAGACCGCCTTGAGGTGTTCTGAGACCTCGGCAGGGGCCGCTTTCGCCTATTTTGAGACGTTCGGTTCGGGCCAAGCGCGGTAAAAGCTTCCGACCCGAAGCGGCAGTCGCTCCATATCAAATTGAAATGGTAGAGTTCTCATAGATTTGTTGGTCTCGTATCATTCTTCTGCAGAGCTCATGGAACAAACAGGGTCATGAATACAAAAAAAGGTGGAGCATTGAAGCTGTCCGTGGAGGCCGGAAGTGCGCTGGCGGTGCTACTAGGCTTGGTGTTTGTTGGCCTTGAACTCCGACAGAACACCGCGGCCGTCGAGGCTGCAACATTCCAAGCGATTACCGATGCATCAAGTGGATCGCTTTTGGCGCGCGCATCCAGCGATGAGCTTATGCGGATATCTTTAAAGGCGGATACCGATTTCGATGGATTAACAGAGGAGGAGCGGTACAGGTTGTTTTATCTGGACCGGTCTAACTGGGTCCGGTACCAAAACGCCTATTCTCAGTGGCAACGCGGCACTCTGACCGACGAAGATTGGCAACTCTACAGTGCAGTTGTTTGTGACGAGGAATCCAGTTGGAAAGAGCGGTTCGAAAATCATCGAATTATTCTTTCGCAGGGGCTTCAATCGTATGTTGATGCCTGTTTGGCGGCATATTCGTCTGAATGATGAGTGAAAACTCAGACAATATCGGCGGCTGAACGTGGCCGATAGCTGCCATAGTTCCGGTTCATCTGACCGGCGCCTAAGGTCTCCTTTGAGGTGTTAGGGGAAGTTCCGTGGCCGTCCGCTACCGCCTGAGGCTGTGTGAAAACTCCCGATGAAAAGTAGAATGCAGCTTTACAGCACGAGGGCGATCTACCACAGCGTAAAACACCGGGATGCGTGCCGCGTTATCTCGAGAATGGCGAATTTCCGATAGACGACAACTGGATCGAGAATCAAATCAGGCTCTGGGGAGTAAGAGCTGGCTATTCGCGGGATCGCAGCGGAGTGGTCAGCGCACCGCAAACGTCATGAGCCTGACCCAGAGCGCAAAGTTCAACGGCCTTGATCCGCAGGTAGGCCTGCGGGATGCGCTGGAGCGCCTGCCGACCACGAAACAGTCTGGCATCGGATAAAAAGCCCCACGGTTTCACGCAGGGCTTCAGCGAGCTGCCGCTGAATTTTAAGCATGCTCACGCAGGTGGTTTACACCTAGCAAGCCAGCAAGGCCGCCAAGAATCCACAATGCCCACAATGGTAAAGCTGGGATTGCAGTAGGGCTTACAGAGGCTGCAGCAGCCGGGACAGCAAGTGCGACCGGATCTTGGATAACCCCAGCGGTCGCATCCTGATCAAGAGCGCCATTGTCTGTAACGGTATAGATCACAGTTGTAGCACCAAACGTCGCTGTTGTGATTTCCGTCCAAGCAGAACCGGACACTTTGTATGCCTTTGTACCCGCCGGAATGTTGGTGCCTAGATCAATCGTAACGGTCAAAGAGCTGCCCGACGACACATTGGCCGCAAAACTGAATGCTCCAACAACGCTTTCAACCAAACCCGCTGGAGGTGTTTCCGACACCGGAGCGAACGAAGTGAGCGAACCGGAACCACTGGGAATCGACACTGTTGAACCACCGCCACTCATCTGAAGCCTTGCAGGGGTCACTGCGTTACTCGCAGACGAGCCTGCGCCACTACCCGCACTGTTCGTCGCCGCCACAGTAAAGGTGTATTCAGTTAGGTTTGTGAGGCCAGTGACCGTACAAGAAGTTGTGGAGCCATCGGGCGTGGCACAGCTTCCGTTAGGGCTACCCGTCACTGTATAGCTCGTAATCGCCGCACCGCCATCATCTGACGGTTGAGTCCAACTCACCGTCGCCTGCGCGTCGCCTGCAGTGGCAGAAACGCCGGTTGGAGCACCCGGCGTCGTGGCCGCGGCAACGACTGTAATAGTCAACAAGGCACCACCGGTCCAAGTCACCGTTCCGGTCCCAATTCCGGCCGAGGTGGCGACTACCTGAAAAATAGTGTCTGCACCGTTTGCAATAAACGCGAAAGTCCCGCGATCAACCATCTCTGTTACATCAGCTGAGGTACAGGTAGCCTGTGTATCAGAGATATTTAGCGTGTCACCCACTTGTAGAGTGACATCCAGACTGCCTGGACCACAAATATCCGTCTCTGCCGAATAATCGTATGTGGCGGCATTCGCGCTTCCAATGGCTGAAAAACTTACGACAAAGGCAACGATATAATTACAAAGTTTCAAAGTGACTTCCTAAATTAATTTGACCGAACCCAATAAGTTGGGGCGTTACTGTCGATTGGTTCAGACGCTTTATTCACTTTTTCTCGTCGAGGAAAGTTGAATTCAGAGCGCTTCAGCATGAATCATGTCAGTCGGGTGAAACCGTACCCTGCAGACGCTTCACGGCTACATATTACCATTCGTTGTAAAAAATTATAAATTTTATAACCTTGAATTATATAGGGTGAAGCCCAACCAAGAATTGGATTAACCAGCGCCCGAATGACCGCCTTGAGGTGTTTTGAGACACTGCTAGGGGCCGCTTCCGCCTCAGACTGTGTGAAAACTCTTCGACGAGATATGATCTGACTTTCTCGCTGAAGAGTTGCTGCCATGAGTGGATTCATCGAGGGCGAAAGCCGATCACAGGCGACGCTGTTCCCTGAACGCATTGATGATTACATCGCAGAAGAGAACGCGGTTCGCGTTATCGACGTGTTCGTCAATGATTTAGATCTTTCCGGTTTGGGTTTCAAAACAGTGCCCGCAGTCACAGGTCGGCCCGCTTACCACCCGGCCATGATGTTGAAGCTCTATATCTACGGCTACCTCAATCGCATCCAGTCTTCCCGGCGATTGGAGCGTGAAGTCGGGCGTAATGTGGAGCTGATGTGGCTGACCGGCAGACTGACGCCGGACTTCAAAACCATTGCTGACTTTCGCAAGAATAACGGCGAAGCGATTCGTCTGGTGTGCCGGGAGTTCGTCATGCTGTGCCGCAAGCTCAATTTGTTTAGCGATGCCTTTGTGGCCATTGATGGCAGCAAGTTCAAAGCGGTGAACAACCGTAATCGCAACTTCAGCAAAGCCAAGATCAAGAAACGCCTGGAGCAGATCGATGACAGCATTGCCCGCTATCTGGGGCAGATCGCCAGCGCCGACCGGCGCGATAGTGAAGCAAGTCATACCAAGACCGATCGACTGGAACATAAAATCGCAGCCCTTAAAGAGGAGATTCAGGCACTAAAAAAGCTGGAGGTCCGGATGCTGGCAACACCGGACCAACAAATCTCCCTGACTGATCCCGACGCCCGGGTGATGTCCACCGCAGCGCGCAGCAAAGCGATTGTCGGCTACAACGTACAGGCCGCTGTCGACACCGAGCACCACTTGATCGTGGCGCACGAAGTGACGAACATCGGCCACGATCGCTCGCAACTGGCTAACATGGCAATCCAAGCCAAAGAAGCGCTCGACAGCGAAGACCTGTCAGTGCTGGCGGACCGTGGTTACTTTAGTGGGGCTGAGATACTGGCTTGTGCGAACGCGGGCATTACGGCCTACGTGCCCAAGACCCAAACCTCGAACAACCAGGCGAAAGGATTATTTGATCGAGCAGACTTTGTTTATCGGCCGGAAGATGACGAGTACGAATGCCCGGCGGGCCAACGATTGATCTATCGGTTCACGGATGACTCCACAGATAAAGCGATGCGTCGTTACTGGTCGTCAGCCTGTCCACAATGCGAGTTAAGACCAAAGTGCACGACGGGCAAGCAGCGCCGCATGGGTCGCTGGGAACATGAAGAAATATTAGAGGCCATGGAAGATCGGGTGGACCGACTGTCGAACTGCATGCGCATTCGCGGCAGCACAGTGGAACATCCCTTTGGCACGATCAAATCCTGGCTCGGGCCGACGCACTTCCAGATGAAGACGCTCAAACACGTCAGCACGGAGATGAGCCTGCATGTCCTGTCCTACAATCTCAAACGGATGTTGCAGATGTTTGGGGTTGTGCCGCTGATGGCAGCGATAAGAGGCTAAGCAGCCTCATTTTGCTTCTCGAAACCCATGATCTGAGGCCGCGTGTGCGCGATCCTGAGCGACGCACTTTGAAACCCCAATAATTGCCAAGGAAATCTACGATGCTGCAAGGGCTGCTCATTGAGTCGAGCGGATCTGCTGTGCGCAGTAAATCAGTGCGAGAAGTGGCGAAGCGAGTTTTGACACAGTCTGACCTCAAGGCGGTCATTGACCCAGCTGATGCCGTTGGCACTTGTGAGATGTGAGTTGTGAAAAAGAAGCACTCTTGGCTGTCGAGTAACCTAACCATTGGGGAAACCAAGTGGAGGCATCACCACTTCTCGCTGTGTCAGTTAACCGCAGATGCGTCTCACTGTGTCGCCTAACCCCCAGAAAAGTGTCAGATTTTTTTACACTTTGCCTAACGTTCACCATATAGAACTTAGTCTTGCTATACGCAAAATTTTGATGTACCAATTTTTTTATTTGTTGGTATATTTTTTGCTTATGGGTTGATAATAGAAAGCGCTATGCTGGCGTAGCGCTCAAATCAATCTCGAGAGGGTCATAATAAAGATTAACAACACTGTATCTCGGTTTAAACCTCTAGCTGCTGTTGCAGCCTACATAGCGCTGACGTCCACTATAGCTTTGCCAGTAAATGCTTTGCCAATCACTTTCTCAGATGGAGATACAGCAGTAATCAACTTTGATGCCGGTGCAAGCAGCCCGTTTACGTCACTTAGGAGTGCGTCAATTGCCCTTCTTGGAGGGCTCGGGCCGGGATCATTTGTTTATGATTTCTTCGGCGGCCTAAATGCTACTGGAAATTTACTCGGGGCCAATCTCCCTGATTATCTTCCCAGCCTCAGCGTGTATGGTAGCGCTGATTTTTTGGATGGCGTTTTTTCTGTAGCGCTTAGTGCGGTTTCCGACGTAGAGTTGAGGGGGTATGATTTCGAGTTTAGCACCGTCCAAGATACTTCGGTTCCCACTGTGTCGGTGTCGGGCAGTGAGGGGCAGGATTTGCGAGATATATCTACCCCCACAACCGTCCCTACCCCCACGACCCTAGCTCTCTTCGGCCTTGGCGTCGCTGGTCTTGGCTGGAAGCGTTGCAAGAAAGCATAAACAGCGCGATCTTCCACCCAAGCCGGTCTTTCATTGATGGAGATAGCACCGGGATTACCACCAAGACCGTCATCTTTGAGGGTGGATTTTCGGGAGCGACGGATATGCCGCTTTGAACGTAGTTATTCCTGGAGCTCGTTTTTGACCGCCTTACTTGCTTTGTGCTTATCCCAGATCTTAGATTGCTGTTCCTCGATATACTTTCGATGAATTCCTCGGGGCGTATCGCAACGCCCCTAGTTTTAGGGAGAATAACAGGGCGTTGCGTTAAGCGGTTGAATTCGCATCTAGAAGGGAGCTTGCGGTTTGTTAGGCCCCCAAGATGCCACACTCCCCTAAGATTCCTATGACACCAGGTGATCTGACGCACCAAATAGTTCAGGTTTCTGTCGGTCTTCCTCCGCTTCTGGACTCCTTCTGCGTATATCGCGACTCAATATCTCTCGCTTACCGCCGGCGTGCCGGTTCGACTCCGGCTTCCGGCGCCATCAATGTAAAACGCTCAGGAGCGTAATTATCGTCCTGAGATAATAATGTTTCCGCTCGTTAGGTCGATCGCATCCAATTTGTAGCGTTCAGCTAACGACGGCCGTGAGCAACCGAATATTTGTATGCCGAATTTATCAACTTCACCCTTTCTCGTTCCATCCCAGGCATCAACTACGAAGGTGCAAGTCATTACCGTATTTTTTTCCCGGAGCTGTCCATTTCCCTGAAATCGGCCACGGGGCTCTCCCGTAACTACTAGCCACTCCAGGCTGGTACTACGGAACTTTAGGTCACCATCATGAAATTGAAACTGCAAATTTCCGTCAGGGCTGGTCCTGCCTTTGAGGTACTTCGAGATGAACGCAAACCGGGCGGGCCCCGCTGCTGTAGCGTCGGCCAAATCCGCCCCCGGCGGCGATGCAATGGACCCGCTACCTGAGACAAAACCTGCTGACGGGTCGTAGACTACAAAAGACTTACAACTGAAACGGCTGATGTTCCCGGTATAATCAGTACCGCGGACACACATTTCATAGAGCCCGGGCCCGGGATCGTCAGGTATGGATTCCCAAAACAACTGCCCCTCGACTTTTTCGCTTGTAGAGTCAAAAAATCCTGGATGACCGTCCTCGTCTACCGGGCAGAGGCTTTCCGTGTTATAGCACACGTTGTTGTCGCCTACGCCCGAGTAAACGACGCCGTTAATGCCACGGATCTCAAATTCAGCGGATACAATATTTGAGCGACCGGTGTCTGCATCGGTGATCGCGGCCGACAGGGTTAACCACTCATTGACTGCTACCGGGTCGTTACCTATAACGATCTCAGTCACCAATGGAGCGTCTAGCTCGAACGAATAAGCGGCGCCGGAGTCAGTACCTGCGCTATCGTTCCGAGGCGATCCCGCTAAGGCAGTACTATTAGAAATGGCGACCGAAACGCCAAATAGATCAAAGCTGTCGGTGTCAGTAGGTAGTAGCCTGAATTGCTGCCGCCATGTACTTTCCGCGCGTTCAAAGGCGTATGCAGCCCCGTTAAGACCGTAGATTCCAGTAGTTGCTCCCGGCGCGCCCACAATCAGCGTGTCCTTGGTTGCGGCAACACTGTACCCGAACAGTAGTCTGCTGGTGCGGTCTGATGCCGTTAACCTGGCCACCTGATTCCAGGCTGTTTCGCTCCGTTCGAACACGTACGCTGAACCGTAGGGTCGGCCGTTTCGCTCATCACGATCGCTTCGTGCGCCTATCAAAATTGTATCGGCGAAAATGGCAACAGAAAAACCAAAGGCATCGTCTGATTGGCGATCATCAGCAAACAGTCTTGTGTTTTGAACCCAGGGGGAGATTAGAGCGTCGCTACGATTAAATACATAGGCGCTTCCACATGAAAATCTACATCCACTGGCGGTGCCGTCGGCATTGCGGATGTCACCGTCGAGATAGGACCCAACCACTAGCGTATCTTCGAATAGTGCGACGGAGTTTCCAAAATTTACCGTATTCCCTGTCGAAGGCACGCCTACTATTTTTTGCTGCTGGACCCACCCCGATTCACCTTTGACGTAGACATAGACGCTTCCCTGATCAGTGACATCAACATCGTCGAGCCGTGCCCCAACGATAACAGTGTCATCGTATACTGCGACAGAGCCGCCAAAAGAGTCTAGCGTGGCTACGTCTCCAGCTTTGAGCTGCGTTCCGGAATCCCAGTCTGAATCGTGCCTCTCGAAAACATATGCGACGTTCTTGCTGCTTTGCCCCACAACTATCGTATTCTGATGGATTGCAACCTGCTCTCCCCACTTTTCGTTAGGTGCGCCGTCGGGGTTAATTAACTTTGTCTGTTGGGCCCAGCCACCGTTCTCACGAACAAAGATATAGACTGAGCCGGCCTGGTCTCCCCACTCGTTGTTGTCCGCCGGAACGCCAAGTGCCATGGTATCGCCAGATATCGCGACGACTCCACCAAACCTTTGTTGATCATAAGGGGTAGGTGCGAAGAGTTTTTCGAACTCGGTCAACGTCTGCGCGGACAACGGTCCCGCATTCATTTGCACCGACGCAAACGCGAGACATAACAAGCCAGACCTGATCCATGAGCCCGATTTCATACCTTATATTCCTTGTTCAAATGTGGAGGCTTACGAATCTAAGGCGATCAAGCTATCAGTGTTTACCGCGATCAACCAGTGTTAATTTGGCTTTGTCAGAGATCTGAGTCGGTTGAGCTATATGGGAATCCACGCCTATCGCGTTATGCTCGAGGAAACTTTCAAGATAATGTGGTCTTAGAGTGTCAGAGCCTGTGGCGTTTGCCACTGGGACGAGGTGGGTCATTAATGGCTACTGGTAAAGAACGAACGTGATACTCAGGCGTATCATGGGAGATGTTAAACAGCAAAATTGGTTTGCGGTTGGACTGGATATTATCGTGGTCATTGTGGGTATCTTTCTTGGGATGCAGGTTACCGACTGGAATGAGACAAGAAAAAATATCAATGACAGTGAGAAATTTCTGCAACGCATTCATGACGAAGTTCTGATTTCAGAAAAATCCTCAAGCAGAGTCAGGCAGCGTCGGCTGGACTTGATTAGACCGTTAACAGGCGCTGCCGTGGCCTTGTTTGACTCTGAAGATAAAACAGCACTCACCGATCAGCATTGTGCGGCATTAGCGACATCCCATTACTTTACTATCAGTACTCCCAGGCTGCCTTCTGTGGCTGAATTAATGAGCGCCGGCCGCATGCAAATTCTGCAAGACGATGAGTTACGAAGAGATTTGATAAAACTCGAACAAGCGTTCGCATCTTTGCAAACAGTGGTTAACCAAAATAACGTTGTCGCGCATAATTTGCGATCATTGCACCCAACGCTAATTCACTCAGCGCCCTTCTTTGACGCAGAATTGGGTGAGATGCAAGGAACTTATATCTGTGATTTAGCTGGCATGCGAAAAGATCGTGCTTTCCTGAACCATGCGAGTGAAAATCTGGACACTTTTGACGCGTACCTGCGGGATGGATTGCGCCCATGGAGCAACCAGATAGATACCGTCCACTCACAGTTAGACGAAATTTTAGGTATATCTCATAGCCAGTGACATATAGGGTCATAAGATTAGACCTCCATCATCGTCCTTACTGCGATCAAAGCGAAGGAGGCTCAATCACGCACTAAGCTAGTGGTCGGTGTGTGGTGCTAATCGACACGAAAGGCGGCTTTTTTAACGACCTGTGCTCCCTCGATAGTTTCCGTACTTCCCCGACATCTGCTAAATGTGATTCTCGGTCTATTATGGGCATAAATCCCCCCTAAGCACTTTACGAGAAGCCAGATGGTTAAACGGACTTTGGATGAATGGGCCAGCATTGGAGAGATCATCAGTGCTGTCGCAGTCGTGATTTCGCTTTTGTATGTTGGTTATCAAGTGAACCAAAATACTGATCAAATGCGTGCCGCAAATCGTCAGCAGTTGGTCAACCGATCAATGGACGCAACGAAGGGGTTTGCCATGAATCCCGAAGTGGCTCGGGTACTGACGAAAGTGGAGAACGAGGTCTAACTTAATGAAGAGGAGCAGACTCAGTTTAGTTATGTGATTCGCGGCGTGCTATACGATGTCCAAGAGGCATTCCTGCTTCATGCAGAGGGTGGATTGGATGAAGGGTATTGGGGCACTCGCGCAAACCTTATAAAGATATATCTCAAAACTCCAGTCGCAAGAGAAATTTATCTATCGAACAGGGAACAAGGCGTTCTGCACCCCGGATTTACGGCTTGGCTGGATCAAGCCCTTCTCCGCATTTAGTTACAGTCTTCGGATAACATCCGAGACAACATATTACGCTCCTTGCATAAAAATATTATTTTTTGCTTTGTCTACCAGTTTTCTCGCTGTGTCAACGATTGCTGCTAACGGAAATTTGACCAAATCTGTTACACGAATTTTTGAGAATACCTGCGATTAGAAGACGATATTGCAGGTCATCGACTTAGCCATCTACCGAAGTCAGATAGTTTACGTTGCATCAGATTCATCGGGATAATTTTAAGGCGGGACAATGCGATCTGATTAGCCTTTGGCGATTGCTGCAACTGGGCATTAATTACCGCAAGAATATCTGAATCCATTGGTAATGGCGCTTCAGCCGGCTGGTATATGGTTCCCACAGCATAGTACTCGCCGGGTCGATCAGTGGCTTCAATGTGCGCACCCAGCACCGCGCTGACATCGTGCTCTTCTGCAAACCTGGTCAAGCGTGCAATGCTGTCCCGGTAGTCCTTCCAATTTTTTACATAAATAAGTCCAGGGTAAATCTTATCCCCTGTGAGGAGCCATTGGGTTTGGGGGTCGTAGAGCGAGATCGCAACTTCGTGATGCCCTGGACTTGGAATAACAATCAGTTCCCGATTCCCAAGTTCAATCGAACCCTGCCCGCCAGGCCATTGGCTTATCGACAGTGACTGGATCAATGCGGTCTTCTGTATTCCAACAAGTCTTACTCCCGTTTCACCTTGAAACTGTATGTCTGCACTACGATGATCTTGATGTCCGTGCGAGTGGACGATCAACAAATCCTTCTCGCCGATCAATGAGCGAACTGTCTTATACAGTGGAAAGACTGATGCGTCTTTGGTTGCACCCGTATCAAGCAACAGGGCAAGTTTCTCCCCGACCAAGAGGTACATGAAAGGAGCTTCAAAGCTCAGACACTTGCTTTGTCGAAGAATAAAGCTGGTGGGCGAATGCGAATAGACTTCGATAGGCGGCTCAGAATCGGTCAGGCAGTTTGCGGAGCCATGATTCCATTTTTTACCCTTCAACATTGGTTCCGCCAGAGAGCTGGCGGTCGCTAACATGGCAATAAACCACACGAATATCATGGAAGTGCGAGTCGCGCCGTAAGGTTTCACTGAGACATTTACCCTTTTATTTTCGCAATGCAGTTTGACAAGTTAAACGTCGGCCGGGAGAGGGCGCTGCAATTAAACGTTCGACATTTACCCACTCGCAAGAGCGCCTGACGCGATTAAAAGATCGCGGACGGCCTCGGCCATGCGGCGGTAACCTTCTGTGTTGAAATGGACAGGATCGGACTTCATAGCGCTGTTGCGCATCAGGCTGGGTAGTACGTCTGCATCGATCGGTACATTGTTCTCTTCGGCGACCTCCTCATAGAAATCTGGCGCAGACAGCGTGAGGCTGCGTCCGGGTACGCCGAGCATTATCACTTGGGCTCCAATAGCTCGGCTTGCTTGTATCATTGCCAGCAGATTGGCCTGAGTTAGATGGGTGGGTAGTTTGCGGAGTGTGTCGTTGCCGCCGTGTACCAAAACAACGAGATCCGGTTGATGCTGTTGCAGGAGCCCCCGTAGCCGCTGCAGCCCCTTCGCGCTGATCTCTCCAGGCACACCCGCATTGATTACTTTCATGTCGATGAGCTCCGCCAGTACGGTGGGGTAAGCTTCTTCGCGCCTTGCTCCCGTCCCATAGGTGAGGCTGTCGCCAAAAGCGAGGACTGTAGCGGTCGGTGGCAGTACTGCGAGCTCGGTGCCATCGCAAGCTGACAGTAGCAAAAAGAGCAGGGGAACAATCCCGTAGCTTGCGTACCGAGCGAGAGTCCTGTGGATCAGCATGATGGAAACCTCGGGGCAACCGTCGTCACGATTTGGTTATTGCATAAAATTCTTTGCTAATTCTAAGGCATGTGTGCGTATTGGGTTAGTCCACCTGCAAATCAACACCCCAACTTTGGTCAGGTGGGGAGGTGCCTTTGACCGGGTCAGTGTGTCGCTTCTTGATCGTTAAATCTCCATCGTGCTAGCTTATTTGGAGTTCTCATCGTGTTCATGGCGTTAATTACGGGGATAGTTCATGGGCAATGCGGACGTGGGCAACTCGCCTAGCGCGTGGGCATCAGCACCTATAAGGAGATTGGCAGGGTGTTACTCAGAGCAGGCCACAATGCTATCGACCGGACGTGGAGAACATTGCCCCTTGAGTTCTTCATTATTGTTGTTGGTTTCTTTGTGAGCCTGCAGATTAACGAGTGGCAAAATGATCGAGAGAATAGGGAGATCGAAGGCCAGTATCTGCAAAGGCTTGAAAATGACCTCAAAAAGAGCAGTGAAGCGTTGGTCGATAACAATGATCGAATGCGGTTATCTGTCTCCAACATGGAGTCGGGTTTGATGCGGCTTGCGGCAGAACACCGCAGTGAAGACGACTACCAGACTTTATTTGTTGCTCTGCAGAATTCGTCAATTATCGGCGGCTTTGAGGTGTATTTCGGTACTTTTGAGGAGCTGAAGGACACGGGCAACATGCGCTTAATTGAGTCAAGTCCTTTGCGAGAGAGCTTGGCTGCTCTGGCTCAGAAGTACCTTCAAGTTGTGAAGATCAGCCAGATTAGAAATATGTTGCGCGGGAACACCTTTCCCGTGATGACCCGATACGTGAAACCCACGGTGGGCAACTCACTCACGTTTGATGCTCAAAGGGTTGAGGCAGACCCCCGAGAACTCTATGTGGCGATGAGTATCATCCGTGCGAACTTGGGCTATGACCTGCATGACTCTGAAAAGCTACTGGTTTTGATTGAGGAGACCTTGACGATCGTCCGCGCGGAGATGGCTCTTCATCATTAATGGAGAACACCCAGCGCCCCACACAGGCAAAAGTGTCACCTATGTGCCCGGAATCGAATGGCCAGTGTGGCTACAAGTCTATGCAATTTACAAAAATGGTGGGCCCAGTAGGACTTGAACCTACGACCAATCGATTATGAGGGGTGGTGAGAGCGGCTGGTAGGGTATCGCCAAGTTAACTCCCCGAAATTGATAGAATCGGCTCATGAATACCTACAAGCGACACCGATTCCCTCCCGACATCATCAGTTACGCAGTCTGGCTCTACTACAAATTCAATCTGAGCCATCGGGATATCGAAGACCTCCTCGCTGAGCGAGGCATTATCGTTACTCGCGAGTCGATCCGCCTCTGGTGTATCAAGTTCGGCGCCATTTATACACGACGATTGAAGCGCAAGCACTGATGCTACGGTGATGCCTTCTACATCGATGAAGTCTTCGTAAAGATCAACGGCAAGCAGTATTACCTGTGGCGAGCCGTTGACGAAGATGGAGAAGTGGTTGATGTGTATCTTCAAGCCAAGCGAGATGGCGCTGCGGCTAATCGGTTCTTCAAGAGGTTGTTGCGCAGTCACGTCCGTGAACCCAGAAAGATCGTGACAGACAAGCTGCGTAGCTATGAGGTCGCTCATCGCGAGTTGATTTCAGACACGATCCACAGTACTCAACAGTATGAGAATAACCGGGCAGAGCAATCGCAGAGTCTGCCCCGCTTTATGGGTATGAAGCGACGAGGGTCAGGGAGCGAGGGATGAGGCGCTTCAAGTCCATGAAGCAGGCACAGAGATTTGTGACGGCCCATGCTGCGGTGTCCAATTTATTCAATATGGGAAGGCACCTAATCAGGGCTCAGCATTATAGGGATCTGAGGGTTAGTGCGTTTGTAGAATGGGGAAGGGCCGTTGCTTGAGAATCAAAGCCAGATTAAGGGTGTCTCAAAAAGTTAACTTGCCGATACCTTACTGAGGCTTACGCGCCTCGCTTACTGAGAACACGCAACTTACGTGGTAGAGTTACAAAAGCATCAAGAGGAGCTTTGCTCCGCCAACCGCCCGCTCCGGGAACGGTGGCCCAATGATGCGCCAAGTCACTTGGAACACATAGGAGTTCATCATGTCTGCAATCTCTCGCCGTCTTTTCGTCCGTAACACCGCTTTCCTCACAGTGCTTAGCCCTCTACTGAGTAAATTGCCTGCCTTTGCGGGTGACTTTCCTCAACGCCAGCTATCGCACACTGAAATGTTGGCCATGGGTCTATTCGAGAGAGATCGGGACCTCAGACTCTTCCGGCGACCAATCCATGACCTGGTCACGGCGTGCGCTCCGGTGGCATTAGACGTCGACGCTGGTTGGCGGCGACAATGGATTCAACGGTATGTTGAGGACTTTCTACTTCAGTTCGGTTGCCTGCCCAGTGGCCGACACCGGGTCGAGGTGTTTTGGGGGCAGTTCTACGATGGGGGGGTTGTAAGATTTGAGCCGAGCGAGAATGTCTTCACTAAAGTCAGGCCGATAGCGGCAAATCCCATTAGTCCTAAGTTGCGGCAGCGGGCACGCATGTTGCGCCACTACGATAGGCATATTGATGTCCTCGCAGCGAGCATTCCGGACCGTCACCTGAAGTACGGCTGGGGGTGGCACCGGATTTGGACCCGTCGATACATCGGCGATCATTTGCTGAAGTTTGGTGAGCTGCCTGTGGGGAAAATGGCCTTCAGTACTGAAGGCGGAAGCAGGTATTCGGCCTCTGCACACTTTCGCCCTATCGACGAGCTACTGGCTCTGTGGCCCATATATGACCTTGAGAACGAGGAGCGCGTTTGGCATCCGGATCGGTATCCGATCCGTTGAGTCACCGGCTCCAGTCTATGAGTGAGCACCCATAGTCGATTGGTCAGTGAATCTATAACACTATGATTTTTATAAAAAATGGTGGGCCCAGTAGGACTTGAACCTACGACCAATCGATTATGAGTCGACTGCTCTAACCAACTGAGCTATGGGCCCGGGGAGAGTGTTGCGAGGCGCGATTATAGGGGATCATGGTCCGTTTGGCATCGGATTTTAGATTGGAATATACAAACAAAGACGCCCCGTTAAGAGCACCGCCTCAATGCAAGCTGTGACATCTCCGCGGGGCACGCACGCAGGTGTTCACAGGAAGGTCGCTCAGCGACCAACCCCGAGCACATCGAATCAGGTCTAATAGTTCCCATGGTTGGGCCTTAGTCAGGAGCACTGGATGACTGAGCTTACTCACTAAACATGTCCTGGGTAATGCCTTGAACTTCGACACTGACGTGGTCGCCGACTGCGATAACACCGCTTCGAATGATGCGACAGCACAGCCCTCCGTGCCCGAGCATGGCAGCAACCCCGCCTTTGCCCAGTGCTGTTTCCATGCGCGAGCAGGGGTGGCAGAGCGCACCCGCTTCAAAGAGCGCGTCGCCAATCGAGAATCGCTGATAGCGCAGTGCGTGGAGGTTAATGCCTGAGACGACCAGGTTTCTTCGAAGCTGGCCCGGATCAATATCGTCTACGCCAAGAAAATGCGCGGTTTGCTGAATGAACTCTCGAGAAATCACCGTTACCTGCCGACCTGACCCCGGGGTCTTGTCGACACGGTGATCGCCCTGTAGACCTCGGGTGGCGATTGCCATTACGGAGTCTGCTGTCGTCAGGGGCGCGCGCCGCTCGGTGCGCAGTCCGATCCACTCCAGCGAACCCGGCGAGAGGTCTTTGGCAAAGCGATCCAGAGGGTTTACTCGTTTGCTCACTGTCGCTATCGCCGTGGCTTAAAAGCTGGGCGTCACCGAGCGAGGTGACACCCGGGGCTTAGGCGCGCTTTCTTGTCGCCGCCGCGTTAGCTACTCGTTTGGGTTTAACCTTGGTCGGAGCTTTGGCCGCGAGTTTTGGTCGTGCTGCTCTGGCTTTGGTTTTAGCTTTCGTTTTAGCTTTGGTTTTAGTCTTGGCTTTTGCTTTGGTCTTTACTTTGGCTCCTGTGGCGGGAGCTTTCCCCAGCATGGCAAGCTTTAGGTCCGCAAAACTCTCCAGTAAACACTCTCTATAGAAGTCTGGATCGGGCATCATCTCCCGGCAGCTGGTCGCTGAGATGCTGAATTCTCCGCAGTAACTGCTGATCACATGAAAAAGGCCAACACCATCGGCGACTGGGCCAGTGCCGAAGTTGGACAGCATCCTCGCGCCGGTGTTGTATAGCGGAACCTGAGGGCCTGGAACGTTGGTGATAACGCAGTTATAGATAGGATTGATTTGGTTGACCAAACCCCAGCGACTCGCCAGTCGCGCTGCCTGCGCCGTAAGGGTGCTGGGAATAAACTGCGAGTAATCCGTCATGGTCTTGGCACCGACTGCATTGCTGTATTCCTTTGCGGTCTGCGTACCTTCATGCACAGCAATCAGTCGCTCTCGAGCATCGGCCACATCGCTGCGGATCTTCACCGCCATGGTGGAGACAATATTGCCCCCGGTGCCTTTTTCTTTTGTGTCACGAACATTCACTGGAGCCATCGCGACCAGAGATTGGTCTGGCAGTTCGTTGTGGGCCTCAAGGTATTTGCGCATGGCGCCGCCTACGATGGTCAGAGCAACGTCGTTGACGGTTGCGCCCGGCAAAGCGTTCTTTACGGCTTTGACCTCATCAAGCGGAAGACTGATTGCGTTAAACACCCGATGTGCCGATACCGTGCCGTTGAACCGTACACGCGGGACACTGCCCACGCGTTTAAGGTCACCACGTCGCAGCTGCATAAACACCTTGGCAAAGCCGGGCACGGTATTGCGCGCTACCGAGATAAATCGCAGCGGCTGCCGAAGGCCGTTTACCTGTGCTCGAGTCAACAGCTGCATCGTGCTGGGATCACGGTCTGGCCGGGTAATTACAGATTTAGGTTCGACCTGAGCGTTGGCTGTCAGGTCGTGAATGGCCGCGGTAATTTCCATGCCCGAGGCTCCATCTACGGCGGCATGGTGCATCTTGGTGAATAATGCAAAGCAACCCTTTGGGTATCCCTCAACGTTGTCGAGACCCTCGATGACATACATTTCCCAAAGTGGACGGGAGCGGTCAAGTGAGCGGGCATGGATACGCGAAATCAAAATGCATAACTGGCGCCAGTCGCCCGGTGCTGGCAGTGCAACGTGGCGGATGTGAAACTCGGGGTCGAAGTCGCCCTCGTCAATCCAATAAGGGTGGTCCAGACCCAGAGGGACTTCTTTGAGTCGTCGGGTGAGGCTCGGTATGCCTTTTACCCGGTTTGCCGTGCCTTCGAGTATCTGTTTAAAGCGAACTTTGCCCTCGGGCGCTGTTTCCTGGGTGTAGATGTACAGCCCCGAAATATGCATGGGTGAGTTCGGTGTTTCCAGATATAAAAAGGACGCGTCGAGTCCGCTGAGCTGTTGCATGGAAATTCCTTATTATCGTGTGTCTATTACTTCGCGCTGAGAGCTTGTCTGCTACCAGCTTGAGACGATCATATTGCTTCGAGCTGCTTTTTTCATATGGTCTGCCGCGCGAAATGCCAGGGCCTGTATTGTAAGTGTGGGTTGGCCCCGCCCGGAAGTCACCATGGAGCTACCATCGCATATATAAAGATTGGCGATGTCGTGGCTTCGGTGCCAGCGATCGACCACTGATGTTTGCGAGTCATTGCCCATGCGGCAGGTGCCTAAAAGGTGAGCCCCTACGGATTCTTCGCCGATCTGGGAATGCCATGTCTTCTGTGCGCCAGCGGCGTCCAGTACTGCGAGAGCTTTCTCTTGCATAAAGCCGGTCATAGATAGGTCGTCCGGATGATCAGCATAGGTTACCCGCAATGCCGGTCGCCCAAAGCCGTCTTTATGCTCAGGGTCCAGCGTGATGTTGTTGCGAAGCATGGGCAGTGACGTGGCAGCGGTAGTTACGGCCATGTTTCGGGTAAAGGTGTGTTCTAGCATCGCTTTGTAATCGGCGCCCCAGCGTGGTCCGTCCGTCGGGACTCCTTGCAGTGCAAAAATTGTGGGAAATCCGTTGAGAAAGGGTCGTGAATCGAGTGCCCCGCCGCCATAGAATCCCCGCTTTGGATCGCTGTCGTAGTAATCCAGTGCGATGCGCGTGCACTGTATGCCTTTGTATTCGTTTAAGGGATGCTCGAAAACACCGTAGGCAACGCTGTGAGCATTGAACATCAGGTTTTTACCCACCATGCCGCTGCTGTTGGCAAGCCCGTCCGGATGCTTGTCAGTCGCCGACATTAAAAGCAGGCGGGGTGTCTCGGCACCGTTGGCCGCAAGCACGACACTACGCGCTTTTTGATAGTGCTCCTTGCCATCGCTATCAAAGTACACAACGCCGCGCGCGCGGTCCTGCTCGTCTACATCTACGCGGGCAACCGTCGACAGTGGGCGTATCTCGCAGTTCCCGGTGCGCTCTGCTTCCGGGATCATGGTTGCTAGCGTCGATGACTTGGCGTTCATTTCACAGCCAAAGCCGATGCACCAGCCGCAGTTAACGCAGGCAGGTCGCCCACGGTAGGGCTGAGAGAGGATGGCGACGGGGGCGACCTGTGAGGTCATGCCTATGGCCTGCGTGCCTTTTTCAAATAATACGCCGGCAGACTTAATGGGCATCGGAGGTAGCGGAAAGGGGCGCGATCGGGGCGGGTCATTGGGGCCGGGGGCGCCGGATACGCCAATCTCCCACTCAGCCATGCTGTACCACGGCTCAAGCTCTTCATAGCTAATGGGCCAGTCGGCCAGCGTGGCGTCGGGTATATCTCCCACCACGCTGTGTTCTTTAAAGTCGATGGGACGCAGACGCCAGTAGTTGCCAGAGAAGTGTGCGGTGCTGCCGCCGACGCCCCGAGCATAATAGGCGGGCTCCGGCGCCAGAAATCGTTCGTTGGCGGTCTCTCCTTCCCGGTGCCTGAAAGTTTGCTTGTCACCCACGGACTGGCCGCTGAAATGCTGTTCAAACATCACGGACCACTCGTCGTGGGTGAAGTCCGCGGCAGTGCGGTAGGGGCCCTGCTCCAGTACTACTACGCTGTGCCCGGCCTGAGACAGCTCTCTGGCTATGACTCCGCCTGCCGCGCCGGAACCCACGATCACAAAGTCCACAACAGTGTTTCGATAGTCAGGCGTCATTGGGCTGCCTCCGAGGACTCGTGCACCTGGGCATCGTAATAGCCAAAAGGCACCTGCCAGTGATGGCGGCGCTCGAAGCCCAGAATGTCCCAGCCAACCTCACCACGGTTGCCGCCATAGCGACTCATGGTAAAGGTGCCCGCCAACGTGAGCATATGCATAAGACCAAAAAAATCACTGTTCTCGATCGCGCGTAGCTGCGCGTCCTGCTCAGCGTCTGACAGCGTAGCAAAGTTATCGCCAGAGGCCCGGTTCAGTGCATCAGCACCTGCGTGTAAATCCTCTCGCATCGACTGCAGAGGACCGCCGATCATGCTGTCGATAAACCATATGGCGCCGGCTTCTCGCGCTCCCGGTGTGTCAGTGGTGGGCAGGATGCGTGCGGTGATGGCAGCGAGGGTTGGCGCCAGCGATGCGTCGAGATGGCGAAACTGCTCTGCGTTTTGATTCGCTGAACTTGCGGCCAGCAGCGCTGGTGTCGCGGCGCTCATTAAGGCGGTGACAGCGGCGGCGCTGCCAAGCTTTAGCAGGGTTCTGCGTTCCAATATGGGTGCATTCATAATCAAGACACTGTTTGTTGACCTTTCGATAGTGTACACGTCCAGAGAAAGGGCGCGCGAGATCGATCGTTGACGGGTGTGGCAAATGTTACAGCGTGTTTTTCAGGCAAAAAAAACGCCCTGCTAGGAGGGCGTTTTGTGGCTTTGCTTGAGGATCAGGAACTTTCATCCAAAAAGCTGCGCAGGTAATCAGAGCGCGTGGGATGACGCAGCTTGCGCAGCGCCTTGGCTTCGATCTGACGAATCCGCTCGCGGGTTACGTCAAACTGCTTGCCCACTTCTTCAAGGGTGTGGTCCGTATTCATATCGATACCGAAGCGCATTCTCAGTACCTTCGCTTCCCGAGCGGTCAGTCCGGAGAGTACGTCTTTGGTCGCTTCCATCAGGCCCTGACCGGTTGCTGAATCGATGGGGGAGTTGATGGTCTGATCTTCGATGAAATCACCCAGATGCGAATCTTCGTCGTCGCCAATGGGCGTCTCCATGGAGATCGGCTCTTTGGCAATCTTCAGAACCTTGCGAACCTTGTCTTCTGGCATCTCCATGCGCTCGCCAAGTTCCTCGGGAGTTGGCTCACGGCCCATCTCCTGAAGCATTTGCCGAGAAATACGGTTGAGCTTGTTGATTGTTTCGATCATATGCACAGGAATACGAATGGTGCGCGCCTGATCCGCAATGGAGCGGGTGATCGCCTGGCGAATCCACCAGGTAGCATAGGTCGAAAACTTATAACCGCGCCGATACTCAAACTTGTCAACGGCCTTCATGAGGCCGATGTTGCCTTCCTGAATCAGATCAAGGAACTGCAGGCCACGGTTTGTGTACTTCTTGGCGATAGAGATAACCAAACGCAGGTTAGCCTCGACCATTTCCTTCTTGGCACGTCGTGCTCGTGCCTCGCCCATGGACATGCGGCGATTGATTTCTTTGATTTCGGTGACGGTCAGGCCGGTTGCTGTCTCGATCTGGCCAATCTGACGCTGCGCGCGATGAATCTCTTCTTTATGCGCATTGAGCTTGGGGCCGTAATCTTTCTTGCGAGTGTGTCGCGACAGCCACTTGGCGTTGGATTCATTACCCTGGAACGAGGTGATGAACTCTTTGCGGGGCATTTGGCAGCGACGAACGGCAAGGCGCATGATCTCACGCTCTTGCTCGCGAACACCCGCCAGGGCAGATCGCGCTTCGTCATTCAGCGGATCGAATACCTTGGGAGTGAACTTGAAGAACTTGAAAATTTCGCCCAGCTTTTCCATCTCTTTGATGGCAGCTTTGTCCTGACGGCCTTTTTCGGCGAGGATTTTTTCGGTCTTGTTGAACTGCCGCTTGAGCGCAGTAAAACGCTTCTTGGCTTCAACGGGGTCGGGGCCCGTAGGACCTTCGCTCTCTTCGTCAGCATTGCCAGCTGCCTTGGCGGCTTGTTGCTCGGCGATTTGCTGCGCTGAAGGGACGTGATCCGCAGGATTGAGGTAACCCACCAGAATATCGGCAAGCTTTTTCTCTTCCTTGGCGACCAGTGCGTAATCATCCAGCACGGACTTTACCGAGCCGGGGTAGAAAGCCAGCGCGGCCATAAGCTCGCGGATGCCTTCTTCGATACGCTTGGCAATGACGATCTCGCCCTCGCGGGTCAGAAGCTCGACGGTGCCCATCTCACGCATGTACATGCGCACTGGGTCCGTGGTGCGACCAGCTTCGGTCTCTACCGCTGCCAGTGCGGCCGCTGCTTCGGCGGCGGCGATGTCATCGGCTGAGCCGTCGCCATCAGTCAGGATAAGGTCATCGGCATCGGGTGCCTGCTCGAAGACCTGAATACCCATGTCGTTGATCATCTGGATGATGTCTTCGACCTGATCTGGATCAGAGATGTCCTCGGGAAGGTGGTCGTTGACCTCGGCGTAGGTTAAGTAACCTTGCTCTTTTCCTTTGGCAATCAGAGACTTCAAACGCGATTGCTGTGTAACGGCGTCGTTCATTCGGTACCTTGCTTGGGTTTGGCCGACCCTTGAGGGACGGATGTCATAAAACGGTAAAAGTCAGCCCGCCAGTTTAGCACAAAGGCGGACAAATTGCTTACAAGATGTTGTTTTGTCCGTGAAGTGAGGGCCTTTGGGGGTGATTCATTGGCTCGCCGGGCCGCTGCGAGTATCTAAGTCCCGCAGGGCTCTGATTAACTCGGGTAAGCGGGCTTTGTCGTCCGCGGTCATTTGGGCATAAGGACGGCTCTTGAGACCACTGATCTCCTCGACAATCCGCTGACGCAGGGGTAGAGACGTCAGGCGGCGCATGATGTCTTCAAATTGCGCCTCGATACCATCCGTAGGTATTAAACGCTCCTGTCCCGCGAGTTCTGCCAGCAGTTCGCCTTCGTGGCTGCCGTGCCAGTGGCCCAGCAGCATGCCCGTGCTGGACTCCGGACGTTTTTGTAGCAGTTCGATAATGGCTTTGAGCAGATCGCCTTCATGACCGCTTAGGGCGGAGAGGGCATGGGCATCGGCCAGAGATGCCACGCTGGGCTTGTGCAACAGCAGTGCGATGGCCGCCTGGGTAAGGGTCGCGTGCGCCTGGGGTGCCTGGCTAAGAGGGGCGCGTTGGCGCGGACCGGGTTCTTCATCATCGACCGGTATCCAGTCGCTGTCGTTGGGGGGTGGTGCATCATCAAAGCTTGCGTAATAACCCTCGTCAGACGCGGTATCGGTGGCAGGTGGTGGCTCCGGTGGCGGAAGCTCCAGTTTCATGAGGCTGGCCAGTTCAAGTCCGGTGCGCTGTGCCAAAGACTGAAACATTAGCTCTCGATAAACCCCCTCAGGGAGTACGCGGATGAGTGGCAGCGCGCGTTTGGACAGGCTCGCTCGACCCTCCATGGTGCCAATATCGAGGCCCACGGCCTGGCTTTGGAACAAAAACTCTTCAAGCGGCACCGCGGCCTGTACCAGATCCAAAAATGCCTGGGTGCCGTCTTTACGCACCAGCGAATCAGGATCTTCGCCCTCGCGTAAAAACAAAAACCGCGCCTGTCGGCCATCGGCCATGGTCGGCAAGGTGTTGTGCAGCGCCCGCTCGGCAGCTTTGCGCCCGGCTTCATCGCCATCAAAACAGAAGACCACCTCGGGCACGACCCGAAAGATCCGCTCCAGGTGTTCGGTGCTGGTGGCCGTCCCAAGTGTTGCAACGGCGTAACTGATTCCGGCCTGGGCCAGGGCAATTACGTCCATATAGCCCTCAACCACAATAATGCGCTCAAGCTTGCGATTGGCTCGGCGTGCCTCGTAGAGCCCGTACAGCTCTCGGCCTTTGTGGAAGATGGGGGATTCCGGTGAGTTCAGGTACTTGGGTTTGTCATCACCCAGCACCCGACCACCAAAGGCAATGACCCGGCCGCGGCGATCCCTGATAGGGAACACAATGCGCTCTCTAAAGCGGTCGTATATTCGGCCTGAATCGTTCTTGACCAGCATGCCTGCGGTGATGGCGCGAGTCTGCGTTGTTTCGTCATCCCCCAAAAAGGACAGCAGGTTGTCCCAGCCAGGGGGGGCAAAGCCCAGTCCAAAGTCCCGGGCAATGAGCCCCGTGAGACCGCGGTTTTTGAGGTAATCCACGGCTGCTTGTCTGTTGGGGTGTTGCTTGAGTGCGTCTTTGTAAAACTCAGTAGAGCGTTCCATAAGTTCATAAAGAGGCTTGTTAGGCGACTCTCCACCAGCTGCACTGGTTTGGCCGCGGCTTTCTTCTCGAACGACTTCAAGGCCGGCGGTCCCCGCGAGATTTTCTACCGCCTGAGGAAAATCAATGTTCTCGTAGTCCATGAGGAACCCAAGAGCATTACCCCCTGCACCGCAGCCAAAGCAATAGTAAAACTGCTTCTCGGGATTCACGCTAAACGATGGTGACTTCTCGTCGTGGAAAGGACAGCGCGCGCTGTAGTTCTTGCCGGTTTTCTTGAGTTTTACGCGCCGATCGATGACGTCGACGATATCAACGCGGTCTAGGAGGTCATCAATAAAACTTTGAGGTATTCGTCCGGCCATGCTCAGTCTTTTGCCACGTATGAAGGCAGACTCGTAAGAGCCAGATTATGCCACGGGGTCCAGCGTCTTACCCTGGGGCAAGACTTAACCGACGAGTCGGGTTTTGACTTTTTGGCTCACAGCGCCCATGTCGGCGCGACCCTGAAGCTGAGGCTTGAGCTGCCCCATGACCGCACCCATGGCCTGCATTCCAGTACCGTCTGCCGCGGCAATGGCGGCATCAATGATGGCATCGAGTTCGTCGTCGCCAAGCTGCGCTGGAAGGTATTCCTGAATGACGGCGATTTCAGACGCTTCCTGGCTTGCCAGGTCGACCCGACCCGCGTCTTCGAACTGCTTCTGGGAGTCTCGGCGTTGCTTGAGCATTTTATCGAGCACGGCCAGAACGCGTGCTTCATCCAGCACGATGCGCTCGTCAACTTCGATGCGTTTGAATTCCGCCTGCATGAGGCGAATGGTCGCCAGGCGCTCTTTATCGCGACTCTTCATCGCTTCCTTCATGGCGACCTTGATGGCTGCCTGAGTTTCTGAAGGGATGACGTCTGAATCGCTCATGATAATCGCTGGCGTTTGTCTGAGAGGTTTTGCGGTGTAGCGTCCCTTGCGTGGGCAAAGGCGCTCTGACTTGCGGTTTTTTCGGTGCCGGCGGCTAAACTGCGCCAGACACTCACCGGGATAGCATCGCTACCCCAGGTAAAACGCTTAGTAGAGACGTACGCGCTTACGGTTCTCACGAGACATTTTCTTGAGGTGACGCTTAACAGCAGCGGCAGCAGCACGCTTACGAACTGTAGTCGGCTTCTCGTAATGCTCGCGGCGACGTACTTCCGAAAGTACACCTGCCTTCTCGCAAGAGCGCTTGAATCGACGCAAAGCTACGTCAAAGGGCTCGTTTTCTTTAACCTTGATGTGAGGCATCTAAATCCTGTCCTGTCTATACTTGCCGGAGACGAAAAGTCATCGCCCACCAGCGCGAGGGCGCGCATTCTATACGCAGCTTGCTGGATTTGCAAAGGTCAGTTTCACAGGTTTTTTGTCCCGAGAGAGCTTGGATATTGCTATGTGGCCTGTCACGCATAGCCGGGATTCATTAGACTTGCGCCTCGCGCGTGGTTGCCAGGTGGCTTTCGCGTTAAAAAGGACCCCATCATGAACGTTCTCGGCATAGAAACCTCCTGCGATGAGACCGGCGTGGCGTTGTATAGCACGGAGCGCGGCCTCCTTGCGCATACCTTATATAGCCAGATCGCTGTGCATCGGGAGTACGGCGGTGTCGTGCCGGAACTAGCCTCGCGAGATCATGTACGCAAGACCCTGCCTTTGGTTCAAGAGGTGCTGGACTGTGCCAAGTTAACCGCTAAGGACATCGATGCCGTAGCGTATACGGCAGGGCCCGGACTCGTGGGAGCCCTGATGGTGGGCGCGACTATTTCTCGCTCTCTCGCGCTGGGCTGGGGCGTTCCGGCGTTGGGCGTCCATCACATGGAGGGGCACCTGTTGGCCCCCATGCTGGAGGAGGACCGCCCGGAATTTCCCTTTGTGGCTCTTCTTGTCTCTGGTGGGCACACGCAGCTGGTGCGCGTGGACGGCATTGGTGAATATCAGATTTTAGGTGAATCCCTGGATGACGCGGCAGGCGAAGCTTTTGACAAGGCCGCAAAGATGCTGGGCTTGCCCTATCCCGGTGGGCCCCAGATAGCCCGAATCGCCGAAGACGGGGACCCCAAGCGCTTTAATTTTCCAAGGCCTATGATCAATCGCCCGGGTTTGGATTTTTCGTTTAGCGGTCTTAAGACCCATACCTTGACCACAGTGCGTGCGCTGGAAGCCGAGGCGCCGCTGACCGATCAGGATAAGTCGGATATTGCCCGAGCCTTTGAAGAGGCCGTGGTGTCTACGCTGGTGATCAAGTGTCGCCGGGCGTTGGAGCAAGAAAACCTGCATCGCCTGGTAATGGCCGGTGGTGTGAGTGCTAATCGCAATCTTCGCAAACAGTTGGCGGAGACCTTGGGCAAACAGGGCTCGGAGGTGTTTTACCCCGCGCCACAGTTTTGTACCGACAACGGCGCGATGATTGCCTACGCCGGAGCCCAGCGTTTGGCCGCCGGTCAAGTCGATGGCACAGAGGTTCAGGTGCGGCCGCGATGGCCGATGACCGAATTGCCGCCCATTCTTGCTGTGCCGGAAGCTTCCGGGGATGCTTTGTGAGCGATATCGTCTTTATTCGGGCTTTGCGACTCCCCACCGTGATCGGCGTATACGCCTGGGAGCGAGAGGTTCGACAGGAGCTGCTACTGGACCTGGAGATGGCCTGGGATATTGCCCCTGCCGGTGTCAGCGATGATGTGGCAGATGCGCTGGACTATTCGGCGGTTGCGACCCGCTTACGGGCTTTTGCCGCCGAGAGCAGCTTTGAATTGATCGAGAAAATGGCCAGCGAGCTGGCGAAGCTGGTTATGGCAGAGTTCTCGGTGCCCTGGTTACGCCTGCGCCTGTGCAAGCCCGGTGCGGTTACTGAAGCCAAGGATGTCGGCGTGCTTATCGAACGGGGGAAGCGGCCTGCATGACGCGTTTGTTTTTAGGCTTGGGCAGCAATATTGAGCCGGCCCGCTATCTGCCTCTGGGCTTGTCCAAGCTTGAGGCCTTGCTGGGCAAGATGAGAGTGTCGCCGGTGTATGAAGGCGCTGCCATTGGCTTCTCTGGAGCACCGTTTTGGAATTTGGTGATTGAGGCACAGACCTCGCTTTCCGTGGGAGAGCTACAAAGCGCGCTGAGAGTCATTGAATATGCTCATGGCCGCGCAAAGGACGCTTCCCGTTTTAGTCCCCGCAGCTTGGACATCGATATTCTGCTCTATGGCGATGTGTGTGGCGTCGTTGATGGGGTGGTGTTGCCGCGAGGCGAAATACTGGAAAACGCGTTTGTGCTCCGCCCCTTGGCAGAGCTAGCGCCCGACGCAATCCATCCCGGCGTCCACAAAAGCTTTAGCGAGCTCTGGGGCGATTACGACGCTGACTCTCAGCCGCTCACCCCGGTGTCCTTAGACGGATCATAGTTGCGCAGTTGATTGAGTCGTTTTACGCGCTCATTGCGCAGTGCATCGCCGATGGCTTTACCTTCAAGCCCCGACACATCTAAATCGTTAGTTGTTACCGCGACCGCAATGTCTCGTGCGCGCCGCACATAGTCCGCCTGAGGGTAATCCTGATCCTCTAAACCAGCGCGGCCTCGGGAATCTGCCTCGCAGGCCATAAGGTAGTTTTCGAAGCGCTCCGGCTGGCGCAGGGCGCCGGTGGCCTCAAGCAGCTTGAGTAGGGTCTCGCCGCGAAGCTCCCGCGCCCGATGCATGTGTAGATGGTACTCACAAACCGTAAGAGCCAGTTGCCGATGGGCGTTGGGCACCTTGAATCGTGCGCAGACGTCTTCTACTAACGGCAGTCCCGCTGTCTCATGTCCCCGATGGCTGGGCAGAATGTCGTCTGGCGTGATGCCTTTGCCCAGATCATGAGTGAGCGCCGCAAAGACCACCTGACTGTTGCCGGATTCAGGGGCTGTGGCCGAAGCCAGTGCTCGGCGAGAGAGAAGGGCGGCCTGTTCGATCACCATCAATACGTGCACACCGGTATCGATCTCGGGGTGATAACTGGCTTTTTGTGGCACGCCGAATAAGACGTCGACTTCGGGTAGGAGTGCTTTGAGCGCGCCGCACTGACGCAGCACCTGTATAAATACCTGAGGATCGCGCTCCCTCAGAGCGCGTTCAGTCTCAACCCAGATACGCTCCGGGGGCAGGTATGCAAGCTCGCCCTGCGCCACGATGTTCGTCATGAGGGCGAGGGTCTCGTCGGCCACAGCGAATCCCAAGTGCGCGTAGCGCGCGGCAAAACGCGCAACGCGAAGTACCCGCAAAGGGTCCTCTAAGAATGCATCGGATACGTGGCGCAGTAACCGAGATTCCAGATCCTTGGCGCCGCCATAAGGATCGATCAGTGTTCCGTCGGTATCTTTGGCGATGGCGTTGATGGTGAGGTCCCGACGTTTGAGGTCGTCTTCCAGTGTAACGTTAGGGTCGTAGTGCGTCTCAAAGCCCGTGTAGCCATGACCCTTTTTGCGCTCGGTGCGGGCCAGCGCGTATTCCTCTTTGCTCTGGGGATGTAAAAACACCGGAAAGTCTTTGCCCACCTGTGTGTAACCAAGGTCCAGTAATTCTTGGGGTGTCGCGCCCACAACCACCCAGTCCCGCTCTTTGACGGGATAGGCTAAAAGTTCGTCGCGGACGGCGCCGCCGACAAGGTAGGTTTTCATGGGGGGGATTTTAACAGTGGTGGGCGCTGCCTGATGATGTGGTGCCGCTTTAAAAGTACCAACTATTACGACTCAATAATGCAGTTCGCTTTAGACCGAAGTTAATGAGATTTGGCCGGTATTGATGTGGGGCTGTCGGAGCAAGGCAAGAATACTGGTGATCTAACATAGGAGTTCTATAATGGCCCTAATTGCTTTTGATACGCTCGGCTGTGTTCGGCGCCTCACTGAGGCTGGCATGGACGAGAAGATCGCAACCGCGCAGGCCCAGGTAATGGCAGAGACCTTTATTCACAATGCAGAGCAGCTCGTAACGCGGGATTATCTCAACGAACGCCTGCGCTTTGCGCTTGCCTCTCTTGAGCTTCGCTTGGAGCCGAGGTTCTCGCGCCTGGAGCAGGGCCAGCGCTTACACTCCGCGCTGCTGGCTATTATTGCCGCGAGCACAGTCATCCCCTTTTTACAGACGATTTTTGCCCAGATTGGACCTTAGGATTCGGCTGTCCCTGCAGTGCCCTTTACGGGCTTCTGTTGGCGAGTTCAGCAGCCGCAGGGCTCTGACAGGCGCTCGCCGGTCTCCAGATTGTAAAAGGTCATGGAGTTTCCCCAGACACAGCCCGTGTCCAGACCGATGGCGTTGGGGGTGCTCGTCTGGCCCTGCAAAGAGGCCCAGTGACCAAAGAGGATTTTGTCATTGGCCGTTTTGCGGTGGGGGTGGTTGAACCAGGCATCCAGCGCTTTATTTTTTGCCGCAGGCCCCCCGGGATTGTTTAAGGGGCCCTTACTGAGCAGATCCAGACGACCATCTTCGTAGCAGTAACGCATGCGGGTGAGGTAATTGGTAATGACCCGCAATCGATCCATGCCCTTAAGGTCATTGGACCAGATGGCCGGTTCGTTGCCATACATCGCCGCAAAAAACTCCGTGCAGTCGGGACTTTTGAGCACGGCTTCCACTTCTCGAGCGCGTTTGGCAGCCTGCTTGATGGACCACTGGGGTGGAATGCCTGCATGGACCAGGGTGAATCCGTGTTCCTGATACAACAGAGGCTGCTGATGCAGCCAGGCGATTAATACATCGCGGTCCTTGGCCAAAAGAATTGGCTCCAGGGTGTCGTGTCGCCCTAACTGTTTTGCGCCAGCCGCGATGGCCATAAGATGTAAGTCATGATTGCCCAGCACAATGCGCACATTGTCTCGGTGTTTATAGAAAAATCGCAGTGTTTTGAGGCAGTTGGGGCCGCGATTGATGAGGTCGCCGGTGCACCAGAGTATGTCCCGGTCCCAACTGAAGCCTACTTTTTTAAGAAGACGTTTCAGCGGCTTTTTGCAGCCCTGAACATCGCCGACGACCCAAGTGGTCATGAAATACGTCTCAGTCTTAGTTCAGGGATGTAGGCGTGTGTAAGGTGAATGCCGGTATCGTCACCTCAAAAGCGAGCTGTTCTTTGGGGTCCGGCGGACGATCGTCATCGTGCAGGATCATGGTGTACTCGCCGTTCATGTAACCCACCGGTGTCGGCAGGGTCGCGCCGCTGGTGTAGCGAAAGTAGCGCCCAGGACGAATGATCGGTTGCTCCCCAATCACGCCCTCACCGCGCACTTCCTGCACGTCGCCGTCGGCATCGGTGATTTGCCAGAACCGTGACAAGAGCTGCACGGAGACATCCCCTGCATTACTGATGGTGATGGTATAGGCAAAGGTGTATTGATTGTCTTCCGGGCGCGAATGAGTCGGCAGGTAGGTGGTCTGTGTGGCGATTCCAATAAGGGCCGGATTTAGCGTCTTGATCTGGCTCATGGGGCTGCCCCGAAAGTGGTTATTTGAAAGTAACGCCGCTCGATGGCCACTTTATAAGCGCTGTTCTGATGGGGTGCAAGTGTTGCGGTGCGAGTCGCTGTTGGCGACTCGGTGTTTAATCTGGACTGCTTGTTTCCAGTTGCTTTGCCAGGGCAACAAATTGAGCGAGTTCCAGCGTTTCTGCCCGGCAGCCGGGGTCGATATCCAGGTCCTCTATGGCCTCATTATTCAGTATGCCCTTGAGGTTGTTGCGCAAGGTTTTACGGCGCTGTGCAAAAGCCGCTTTGACGACTTTTTCAAGCACGGCGGCGTTGCAGTCGGGAAACAACGGCGTCTGGTGTGGCGTAAGGCGGATAATGGCCGACTGAACCTTGGGCGCTGGATCAAAGGCCTCGGGTGGAACCTCAAACAATAATTCAGTACGACACAGATACTGCGCCATGATCCCTAAACGGCCCCAATGCTTGGTGCCCGGCTGGGAGGTCAGTCGCTGCACAACCTCCAACTGCAACATAAAGTGCATGTCTTTGATGATGGTGGCCTGCTCGAGCAGCCGAAAGATCAAAGGTGTGGATATGTTGTATGGGAGGTTACCCACCACTCGCAGTTGCTCGTCGCCGCGCACCACGCTGGCGAAATCAAACTTCAATGCATCGGCGCTGTGCAGCGTGAAGTTGGGATGGATGCTGAAGGCCGCGAGCAGCGGGGTGACCAGATCACGATCCAGCTCAATAGCGTCCAGCTGGCAACCGCTTTGTACCAGCGCGTCGGTGAGGGCGCCCAGGCCCGGGCCGATCTCCACCAAATGCTGGGACTGCGCCGGAGCAATAGCGCGTTCCAGGCGATCAATGATGCCGGGGTCGCGGAGGAAGTTTTGTCCAAAGCGCTTGCGGGCCTGGTGCGTGGGTGTCGCTGAATGTTTGCTCATGCGCTTATTCTACGCTGCTGCGCGTTATCCGCGGCCACTGGTAGAATGACGACTCTTTCTTTTTGTTCCGACAACATGACTTTACGACGTTTTTGGATGCTGGTTGATGAGATGGCACGTATGTCACTCAAGGCCGATGCATCGCGCTTTTATCTTGGCTACCTGTGGTGGGTGCTGGAGCCCTTGCTATACGTGGCCGTGTTTTATGTCGTCTTTGAGGTGTTGCTGGGCACGCGGCGCGCTGATTTTTTGGTGTTTTTGATGTGCGGCAAGCTTACGTTTATCTGGTTTTCTAAATCGGTGGTGCACGCGTCGCGAAGCATTGTGGCCAGTAAGGGGCTTATCGGAAAGATTGATCTGCCCAAGGCGCTGTTCCCCATGGCCGTGGTGCAAGAGGGGTTATATAAGCAGGCAGCGGTGTTTGCCTTGTTGTTTGGATTCTTGTTGCTCAATGGGTATGCCATTGGCGTTCATTGGCTCTGGTTACTGCCGGTATTGTTGGTGAACTACTTCATGGTGGTGGCGGGCTCGCTGATTGCGGCGTTTTTAGTGTGTCTGGTGTTTGATTTCACTATTGCGATCAGCATGGGAATGATCTTTTTGTTGTTCACCTCGGGGGTTTTTTGGGACGCGCGGGCCCTGGCAACCCCGGAGATGACTGACTGGGTACTTACTCTAAATCCGCTTGCCTTTGTTATTGATGCTTACCGGCAAGTGCTGATGGTGGGTGTGGCCCCTGATCTTTGGCACCTGGCCGCCGTCGCTGCTGTTACCTGTCTGGTGATTGCTTTGATGCTGTATTTGCTGCGTAAAAACAGTCAATTTTTGGCGCTGCGGGCGATTACGTCATGAGCGTCGGTGAGCAGGCAGTCCCCGCAACAGAAAGTTCGGATAACGATAGCCGACAGGTCATGCTGGAGCTGATAGGCGTGTCGCACTCCTATCATGCTCGCCGGGCCAACTTTGAGCAGGGTATTCATCGGGTGCTGGATAGCGTGTCTCTTAAGCTCTATCGAGGGCAAACCTTAGGGATTTTGGGTCGTAACGGCGCTGGTAAAACGACGCTGCTGAGACTCATGGCAGGGATTCTGGCCCCAAGTATGGGAGAGATACGCCGTGCGCCTGGAGCGCGCTGCAGTTTGCTGACTCTGGGGTTGGGTTTTCAGGCGCAACTCAGTGGTCGCGATAACGCTCGGTTGTCGGCGTTGTTGCAAGGCGCGAGTCGGGACGAGGCTGAGGCCTGCTTGGAGCCCATCAAAGAGTTCTCTGAACTGGGAGCGTCGTTTGATGAGCCGGTTAATACCTATTCATCCGGCATGCGGGCGCGGCTGGGCTTTAGCACGGCGCTTGAGACCAAGGTTGAAGTGCTGCTGATCGACGAAGTGCTGAGTGTGGGTGACCGATCATTTAGAGAAAAGGCGTCAGCCGCGATGCGGGAACGGATTCAGGGCGATCAGACGGTGGTGCTTGTGTCGCACTCCGAGGGGCAGATTGCTGAGGTTTGTGATGTGGCGGCTTGGATTGAGGATGGGCAGGTTAGGGGGTATGGGGGTGTGGCCGAGGTTATGGAGAGTTACCGATCATCAATCTAAACCTTACTCGGAGCGCGCCCAATATATTTAGACGTCCTCTGAATCAACCTTCCGCCGCGCTTCAACTGCGTTCAAAATCAAGGCCAGTAAGACGGCGAACATTCCGCCAGCCATCGTTGCCGCAGCCACAATCAGCGCACGCCGGGGCTGGATTGGGTATGTTGGCGGGCAGGCCTTCTGACCTATGCGCAGCAGTTACACCCCACTAAAGTCAGAGGATCGCCAGCCCTTCAGGCGCGCGATCTCTTTGCGCAATTGCGTGCCATTGTCCACATAAGCCTCATAATTCTACCGAGACTTGAGCGCTTCTATCTCCCGGTTTTTGGTGAGTAATTGCAGTTCTTCTTCCAGCTCGCGAATTCGGGGGGTAGTAGTGATCGTCAGATGGGCGTGATTTGAGAGCGTCAAGTTCGGCGTTAAGCAACTGGGTGCCCCTAAGGTAGTCGGGCTCATCAGCGCGCACGAGATTCGCCGACAAACGAACGGATTCCCGCTCAATGCCAGCTGATCAAGAGAGCAAATCAAGATTGGTCGGGTCTTCTATGCTCAGTGATTGTGCGATCACAAGTGAGCCTTGGAGGCGACGCTTGTCGTCGTCGCTCAATACGGTCTGCGTCTGATTGCTTGACGACGACAGCGGCCATCTGCAGCTCTTCTTGTTTACTGGCGATGCGGTCTTTAAGTCTTTGATCAGAAGCATCTTGGCCTGATCGTACGCAACCATCGTTAAGGTATTTGCGGCGCTAGCCGCAAGCTTGGGTGCTGGTCGTTCAACGCAATGGTCAGCTCTCGTTGTTTGAAGGGATCTGTGCTTGTGGGCCCAAAATTCTGTATTGACAGTGATCCGCTAAAGTTCTGTAAGCGCTCGAGCTGGTCCGGGTTTGCAGGCGATGTGCCCGTCGCTGGGTTCTCGGTTGATAAGATTTTGAGTACGGTGCTTTGCACCTCCGCTGAGGGAACATCTTTGCTCGCTCGAAGAGGGGCCTCCTCGCTGCTAATCACCAGTTCCAGGGTTGTCTGGCCTGTGGGTGTGCCCGATGCTGCGATCAGCACCTAGTGGTGCCACAAGCCGGCTACCAATTCAAAAAGGTCGATTTCGTCACCGGGCGGGTAATAGCCCGCGGGGTATCCACCTGGCTGTTTGGTGGTGGCGTTTGCGCTTTCAGTGCCTGATATTCGGGATTTCTATCGGTGATTGGCGCTGCGGGCGTCTCAATGCTTGTAGCTGGTACTTAGACCGTCATGGGCTGAGCCCTTGGTAGCGGCCAGCGACGCGCCAGGCTTGGCTCATGACCAGACCGCAAAACGCCAAGGAATTTAAAACACTGTTGGGGGCTGGCGGCGTCTGATCTGTTGAGCATCAATTCAACAAATGGCGGCAAAAGGCCAGCGGAGCCAATGAGGATTAATGAACGGCGGTGGCTAATGTCCAAAGCCCGCATCAGATGATGAATATGTGTGCGATCGGGTCTAAAGCGCGAAGCGCGGGTGTAGGTGCGTCGCAGCGTAATAAATAACATGTCGAATAGCGGCGGACCCACCATTTAGAGTGCTGTAACGGGCTCGATTTATTTTTGCCCCCTACCTGCGCCGAGGCCACGGTCAGGATGAGTGACACAACAATAAAACCCAACAGCTTGCTGCCAGCATCGCCCAAAAACGTCTTGGGAATGTAGGGCGGTAAGCGAAGGCTGGATACCCAAAAGGCGCTAAGTGACGCCGTGAGAGTCAGGGTAAGCAGGCCCGGCGCTAGCCCCGAGAATAAGTGAAATGCAAAGATCGTAATCAGCACCATCACCGACAGCAGCTCGTCTATACCGTCGAGCATATTGTAGGCAGTAACAACGCCAAAAATGGCAATTACGGTAAACGGGTAAGCAATCCAGTCGGGCATGCGGATGTTGCCGCTGCCAATCAGAGCGCCCAGATTGCGCGGTACTAGGTTTAGGCCCTCAATCACAACAAGCGCGACAATGATCTCAACAACGGTGCGGTTAAAGACGCTTACACGGCGCATGTCATCGACAGCGCCCAGAGCCGTTAGTATGGCGGCCGCTAAAAGGAGAACCCACAAAGCGTCGCCTTTGGCGCTAAACACATCCGGAGCTTGGCCTTGCTGAGTGCCAAGGTCAGAAAACCGCTACACCACCAACGACCGGAATGGCCCCTGTATGCTGTTTGCGGTGGTCGGATTCATCGACTAAGCCAAGCCGTGGGGCAGCTTTGGCTAAAAGCTATATGAGTGCCAGCGTTGTGCAAAAAGCTAGGAGTACTTGGGCTAGGGCGGGGGACACTGTGATGCCCAAATTCATCTAGGACCCGTGTATATTAGTTGAAGCGCACAAATGATTCTATATCTTGCTCGGGCGCGCTGCGCGTAAGTGTACAACACGGTCCTGTAGTAGCATTCAATAATGGTTCGATACACTTCAATGCTCAGGGGAGAGCAGGTGGATGGCTGTTGCTTACAGCGTGGTGCGCAAATCTATGGCAGCGTTCGATGCCCGCGCTGTGTGGCTGAGGTCGTTAGATTTGGTCAGGAATTGACTTCGGTAGGAAGAGTATCTGGGAGCCCATTGCGAGAGATTCAAGATGCGGCGATACCCCTGTGGACTTCCCACAGTACCGATGACACGACCGGGCCTCAAAATGAGGCTGCTTCAAAGGCCTCGGGACTGACACCGCCGATGTGGCTGTGTCGGCGTTGTCGATTGTAGAACGATTCTATGTAATCAAAGATATCGGCGCGAGCGAGATCACGTGTTTTGTATAGCCGCTTTTTGATGCGCTCCTTTTTGAGACTGCTGAAGAATGATTCGGCAACGGCATTATCCCAGCAGTTGCCGCGGCGACTCATGCTTGGAACCAGCCCGTTATCAGCGCAGAAACGCATCCAGTCATCGCTACCGAACTGCGTGCCTTGATCAGAATGCACAATCACCTTTTCTGAGGGGCGACGTCGTGTGACCGCCATCAGCAAAGCATTCAGGACAACCTCTCGACCAAGCGAAGGTTTCATCGACCAGCCCACGACCTTACGCGAGAACAGATCCACGACGACGGATAAGTACAGCCAGCCTTGCCAGGTTCGGATGTACGTAATATCAGTCACCCAAGCAATGTCAGGAGCATCTACGGTGAATTCGCGTTGCAATCGATTGGGAGCGATCAACGAGGGGCGACCCGCAATTCGCCGAGGCGCCTTGTAACCCCGTAGCGCCTTGATTTTATGGGTTCTCATGATTCTAGCTACACGGTGCTTTCCGCAGGTTTCCCCGGCTTCACGAAGGTCGAGGAAGACCCGAGGCGAGCCATAAACGCCGCTACTGGCTGCGTAGGAATCCCTAATGAGGCCGAGCAATCGTTGGTCTTCTATTGCTCGCTTCGACAGTGGGCGATGGAGCCAAGCATAAAAGCCACTCCGTGCAATCTTGAGCATTCGACACATCAACTGGACACTCCAGCGATCCCGATGTGCAAGCACGAACTGGTACTTCACTCGAGGTCCTGCGCGAAGTACCTTGCCGCCTTTTTTAGGATATCGCGCTCCTCCTGGGCGCGCCTGAGTTCTGCTCGCAGCTTGAGTACTTCCTGCTTGGCGAGCAGGAGTTCGTTGGCTTGAGCTTCGTTCTTATGGGGTTTTACAGCGTTGATCCATTTGTACAAACTGTGTGCTGATACACCGAGGCGTTCAGCGACTGTTGGTACAGAATGGTTTTTCTCAAGGACCTGACGTACCGCCTCTTCCTTGAACTCGGGGGTGTAACGTTGGTTGCTCATGGGCTTCCTCCTATGGGCTTATCATAGCCCGGAGGTGTCTACCGCACCGTGGGAAGTCCAATCATAGCCCGGAGGTGTCTACCGCACCGTGGGAAGTCCAAGGGCTTCTTTGAAGTGTCCGTAAAATCGGGGTAGAACTCGGTAAATGTAGCGCTGTGTTGCGTAATTTTTGGCGGAGTATCTGCACGTTATGACTGAATTTTCAAATAGACTCCTTGGGGTCAGGGACTTGGTGGGCAACTGGTGCTCGCCGGCTGTTTTAATTGATCATTGTTGTGGGCTTCTTGAGGGGTCTTTATGAGTGGAGAAGTGTCTGAATTAGACAAAGCTATATATTTGAAAATCAGAGAGAATGTAGCCCGCTTTATCAAATTGAACGCGTCAAAATTTGACGCCCCTTCAATGAAGGTATTGGATGTTGCACCACAGGATCATGCCGGAGCGAAACAATTTTTTGTTACGTCCGATGTGTTTACTGCAGACATAGATCCTGATTCCGGTGCGGACTACATAATCGATATATGTCAACGGAATTTTAATGTTCCCGATGGGAGCTTCGACATTGTTGTGTGCACTGAAGTTCTAGAGCATACATTGCAGCCTTTTGCAGCAGTCGCCGAGTTACGAAGGATGTTGAAGCCAAAGGGGGTCTTATTGCTTACTACTCCTTTTAACTTTCGTATTCACGGGCCTCTGCCGGATTGCTGGCGATTTACTGAGCATGGGTTGCGAGCTCTCCTTAAGGATTTCGATAAGGTTAACATCGATCAGCTGGAAGACTTAGAGCGTTTTCTTATGCCTTTTCAATATACAACTGTGGCAAGTAGGTAGTCCTATGAAGAATGTGCTGGTGTTCCCCTGTGGGTCGGAGATAGGCCTAGAGGTCAACCGATCCCTAGCAGGCTCGCTTCACTTTCGGCTGTTCGGCGGTAGTAGTGTTGATGATCATGGACGGTACGTTTACGAGAACTACATCGGTGATCTTCCCTTTGCCGATGATGAAAACTTCGCTGAGCAGATAAATGCTGTTGTATCTAGATACGATATAGATTTGATTGTTCCCGTGCACGATGCTGTCGTACTTAGGCTCGCTGAGTTGCGGCCGGTTATCGATGCAATCGTAGTTACCTCGCCTTTGGAAACTTGCCGTATTGCACGATCAAAGACGCTTACCTATGAGGCGCTTGCCGGCGTCGTTCAAACGCCGAAGATTTATGAGTCAGGTGCAATCGAAAAATTCCCCGTGTTTTTGAAACCTGACGTGGGGCAGGGGTCTAAGGGCGCAGCTGTTGCAAACACGCTACAGGAGGTGGATCTGCGAGTAGATCGCCAGGCCGGATTGCTGGTCTGTGAAAACCTCCCGGGCCCCGAGTATACCGTCGATTGCTTTACCGATCGCCGTGGTAAACTCCGTTTTGCGTCTGGCAGGGAGCGGGTACGCATAACGAACGGAATAAGCGTTGCTTCACGAGAGGTGGATGACGTGCGTTTTTTTGAGACAGCTGCAGCAATAAATAGAACTCTCGAGTTTCGAGGCGGTTGGTTTTTCCAACTAAAAAAACGCCGTGACGATGAGCTTGTTCTGTTGGAGATCGCAACACGCACAGCGGGTACGATGGCGCTTTTTCGGGTCGATGGTGTGAATTTCGTGCAACTTAGTTTGTTCGATGCGTTGGGGCATGATGTGGAAATCATTCGTAACCACCTGGCGGTGGAGATAGATCGGGCGCTATTTTCTCGTTACAAATTAAACTTCGATTATTCAACACTATATGTAGATTTCGACGATACGCTGATTGTGCGAAGTAAAGTAAATAGCCTACTGATTGCGCTGATTTATCAGGTGAAGTCTGTCGCCGGTAAGCGAGTCGTTTTGCTGACGCGCCATCGCAAAAATGTGTTCGAAACGATGGATTCGTACTCGATTAGTAAAGATTTGTTTGACACGGTGGTGGTTTTGAGGGACGGCGAACGAAAGAGTGATCACATTAAGAGTGTTGATAGTATTTTTGTCGATGACTCATTCGCGGAGCGGTTAGACGTGTCAAAAACAGTTGGAATACCAGTGTTTTCATTGGATGCCGTGGAGTCATTGTTAACTTGGCACGGATAGTTCCACAATAACTGAGATTGGTTGAATATCACTTACTGTGATTGGAGTGGAAGCTCTGCCAGATTCACGATTTTACATCGCAGATACCTATAGACCACGCCGCAGTTGTTTATACGCCGGCCAAGCCCTTCTAGAGCAGTTTTCGATAGGGCTATGACTGAGTATTTGTACGATATTCCAGGGCGCGCGCTTTCGGGCACGCCACACAAAAAGCGCAAAAAGATCCCATGAAGAAATGACTCGTAAAAAGATCAACGTCACAAAGCCTTTTCTGCCCCCTCTGGATGAGTTTACACCGCTACTTGAGCAGATTTGGAGCAGCGGCATACTTACGAATGGCGGCCCAATGCATCAGCAATTGGAGGAAGCACTTTGCGAGCACCTCGGGGTAAAGTACCTCTCGCTTTTCGCTAATGGCACCATCGCCCTGGTAACCGCACTAAAGGCGCTTAGAATTACAGGCGAGGTTATAACAACACCATACTCCTTCGTTGCCACTTCACACTCGCTGCTGTGGAATGATATCGAACCGGTTTTTGTGGATATTGAGCCTGATACGCTCAACATTGATCCAAACTCTATAGAGAGAGCTATTACATCTCGTACCTCTGCGATCCTCCCTGTTCACTGCTACGGCAATCCTTGCGCTGTTGATCAGATAGAAGAAATTGCAAGCAACTACAATCTTAAGGTTGTATACGATGCGGCGCATGCATTTGGGGTTGAATGTCATTGCGGGAGCTTACTAAAACATGGAGACCTGTCTGTTCTCAGTTTCCACGCCACTAAGGTTTTCAATACATTGGAAGGTGGTGCCATAATATGTCCTGATGCCAATACGAAGCGCCATATAGACAACTTGAAGAATTTTGGCTTCGTTGATGAAACCACGATAGTAGCTGCTGGTATAAACGGGAAGATGAACGAAATTCAGGCGGCGATGGGCTTATTACAGCTTAATTACATCGACGACCTACTACTAGAACGAAAAAAAATAGATAAGCGATATCGCGATGCATTATCGGTTGTTGATGGTATTCATGCTTTGCCGAGCGGGCCGCAAGAGAAAGCTAATTACGCCTACTTTCCGATATTGATAGAAGATAGTTATCCATTAACACGTGACCAACTTTATGCATATTTGAAAGAGCATGGCATCTACGCGAGAAGGTACTTTTACCCTCTGATATCAGAGTTCCCCATGTACAGAAGTGGTAATTCGGCTAGATCAGATAATTTACCTGTTGCACATAATGCGGCGAGTCGCATTATTTGTTTGCCGATCTATCCGGGTTTAAGTGAGAGCGATCAGTCCCTGATTGTATCCCTGCTCTGAAGATTAAAATTGGTGCTCTTGTGCCCACTGTTCGCTCGTTAACAGTTCCTCTCAAGTTCGCCAATTGGAAGGTCTAGATTATTGTGGCTAGATTCGTTATCTCGGCAGTGAATGGTGCTATTGGATGACCTTTCCCCAAGTTAACGCCAATCCTTGGATGAGGCTCCATAAGTTATGCTGCCTTTTTCGCAAAGGCAACCGGCGGTAAACAGTTGAGTGAGCTGTGCGGTCAGATGTTGTTGTATTGGTGTTGCCACCGCATGACTTCGACTTGGGTCTCCTCCATAGTTCGGAGCCAGTGTCGGGGTAAGCCTCGTTCCTGAGCTTGCCATTCAGGCTCTCCATAAACGCATTCTGCGTAGGCTTCCTAGGTTGGATAAATCCAAGCTTCACCTGGGACTAGAGACTCCAAAAGAGTATACCTTGCTCGTGAATTCTGTACCGTTATCGCGAATGATCTCCTCTGGCTTGCTGCGGTTCTCAATGAGTTGATCTAGGAGCCGAGCGATCTGAGCACCTGTAATCGACACAGAGCGCAGCCGCCCAATCAACACACGCAAGAAGGTGTAAACCACATTCAGGACGCGAACGCCGTCCGTTGCGAATCTGGTCTGGGACGAAGTCCATCGACCAGCGCTGACTCATACGCGTTGGCACCTCCATTCACTGCCGAGGTCTTTGCAATTTCTTCCGCTTTGACGTGTGGACCTGTAACCCGTCCGATGACGGAAGGTGCGTTTCTTGTTTATTCTCAGGTTTGAGTTCGCTCAGACGCTTTGCTTCGTTGACCTCAATCCCAGCGTATTTGCGTCGCCAACTGCAAAAGCGTTCCTGAGTAAATGCCGAGCGCGCGACAAATGTTATCCATCTTGGCTACTGCCTCGTGCGTTCTAATCGCCCCCATTTATTCGATCTTCGGTGTAGCACTGTTTTATTGTGAAATGTTTATATCGGGGGATAGGTCAAAGTGATGGCTCAAATATTGCCGGAGGTCACTCTTTAGTGAGGCACCACTGAGCCGAGATTTTCTAGCATCTTCCGAGTCACACGGAAAAGTCTGGGGAAAACCAGAGTGAAGCACGCTTTCATGGTAAAGTTCGGGATTCGTTTTTGCGTTTGGATTGGTTTAAGACATTAGCAACAGTTCGGGTTCGCAGTGAAGCTGGCGTGGGCACTACAACAACGCGCTTCAGCGCGGATTCGAGTTTAAATGAGCAAGCGGCACAGTCGTTCGCAAGTGCCTCCTGCATCGCCCCTATCGTTGGGTCTATTTATCAATGATGGCGTGGTCTAAAAAATTATTCAAGTCACGCGGGCTTGTGGGTCGAGATGGATAGGTCAGGAATGAAAGAGCTCATCCATATAGTGCCCGATGAAAAATTCATCGAAATGGCAGTTCGCGAATTCGAGATAGCTGCCCCCGGCAAAAATCGCATATTAGTTTATGGAAAAAGGCGTCCTTTGAAATACCTTACGTCGTTGAGCGTTGAGTTTATGGGTTTTTCTGAGATGCGAAAGTATCTAAAAAGCGGCAACTACAAAGCAGTGGTTCTTCACTGGATGAATGACGTGTTGCTAAGGCTAATACAAGAGTCCCCACAAGGTCGCGGGGTGCTTTGGATCGGTTGGGGTATTGATTACTATGAGGCGCTAATTTTTCGTGGCAACTCAGCAGGCCTATATCTGCCAAAAACACGAAGACAGTTAGCAATGAAGTCCTTTCCTCTGAAGCCAATTTTGAGCAAGGCAATAAAGTCTGCAAGGCGAATTGCAGGGAGACAAGCAGACTATGTGTCGAAGTACCTAGATCGACTGGACTATTTTGCTCCGGTTTTAGACGTTGAGTACGATTTAGTAAAGGCAAAGAACCCAGACTTTAAGGCACAGTTTTTAGATTGGAATTACGGCACTCTTGAGGACGATCTGTACGTCGAGCCGGGTAAATCGAGGTTGGGTGATAACGTCTTATTAGGTAATTCAGCATCATACACGAACAATCACCTCGAGACCTTTGATTTTATCGAGAATAGTTTTGAACTAGATGGTCGCAAGTTAATAGTCCCGCTCAGTTATGGTGACAATGACTATGCTGATTTTGTTATTCGGGATGGTAAAAAAAGGTTTGGAAGCTTGCTAATGCCATTGACGGAATTCCTGCCAGCCAGCGACTATGCAGAATTAGTTTCTTCATGCGGATACGCATTCATGAACCATCTGCGACAACAGGCGGTAGGGAATATAGTCATGCTTATGCTCGGCGGTTCTAAAGTTTACTTAAACCCTGCAAATCCATTTTATACTTGGGTGACCGCTCGGGGAGGTTTCTTGGAGCAGATCTCTTTAGATAGTCGCGCGGGTTCTAAAATGTGTTTAGGGCCACTTCCTGCAAATGTAGTTGCGCGCAACCAACAGATCGTCGTCGAACACTGGTCCAGAGAAGCGAGTCGAAGAAGGACAGGCAAAGTTGTAAAAGAGCTGCTGGGCTCAGATTAGAAGTGATTCCAACTAAATATAGAAACTAATAGTCAGTCAAATGTGTCCAATCGGCCCGTTGTAGCCTAGGCGGTGATTTACATCTAACCGGGTGAGAGCCCACGCTGAATTCCTATGTCGAGCGCTTGAACCTGACAGCGCGGCATCAGTGGCTTGGTTTACATTCGTTCGTTTCGCATGGACCATGCACAAGCTTTAGCCGCACAGTTGCTGTGGCAATATAAGAACGAAGGATTCAACACCGCCATTGGCGGCGTGCCGCCAAGGCTACTAGATGATGACGGCTTAATCCTCTACCGAAAACAGCGATTATAAATGGGCTGATTACGTAGTGGTAGTTTCGCAATAGCTCTTCGTCATCTAATGAGAAATTTGTAAAAAAAGATAGTGGGGGTTGGAAAGTGTGAGTATGGTTGCAGGTCCTAGTTATGGCCACCCGAATAAGCGAGCCTACAACTGGCTCGCGTATCGGGGTTTCGATAAATTCCTAGTGAGTCATGCCCACCTAGTGCGAGGTGTGCTCTATGACCTGGGCTGTGGTGAGGTCCCGTATAAGGAGTGGTTACTCAACTACTGCGATCAGTATATCGGAGTCGATTGGTCCAATAGCCTGCATAATTTAAAGGCCGATATCGTTGCAGACCTCAACGAACCTCTGCCGATTATGAGCTGCAATGCAGACACGGTTCTATCTCTTTCAGTCATGGAGCATCTGAGGGAGCCACGGAGCTTTCTGGCGGAGGCACACCGGATTCTCAAGCCGGGTGGTGCGATGATTTTACAGGTCCCGTTTATGTGGGGGGTACATGAAGCGCCTCATGACTATTTCCGTTACACCAACTTTGGGCTGAAATATCTCTTCGAAAAAGCAGGATTCGTCGACATCGTAGTCCATCCGCAGACTGGTTTTTGGGCGATGTGGACAATGAAGTTCAACTACCAAACTGCGCGACTGATACGCGGCCCATGGGCTGTGCGCAAGTGTATGAGCCTTTTGCTCAATCTAGTTTGGACGATAAACCAGACAGTAGCGCCGCGGCTGGATAATTACTGGAAATCTGAAAACGAGGCGGCTGGCTATTTTGTTGTAGCTAGAAAGGCATGAGCCTCGCTGCCGGTGCCTTCTCTGCTGGACGCTGGACTGCTCTTTCCTCTGTGTACCGGGCGATTGCGCAGTTGCTGAATATTGCGGTGTTAGCGCGCTTTCTTGCTCCGCAAGACTTCGGCCTAATGGCCATGGTTATGGTGGTTTTGAGCTATGGCGCACTTTTTAGCGACATGGGATTAAGCACGGCCTTTGTGCAGCGCCGGGATGTCAGTCATGAGGAGCGCAGCAGTCTATACTGGTTGAGCGTACTTATGGGGGTAGTCGTGATGTTGCTATTCATGGCCATTAGTCCTTTCGCAGCGATGTTCTTTGGCGAGCAGCAACTGGTGACATTGATGATGCTGCTTGCAACCAATTTCCTGGGCGTAGCCCTGGGGCAGCAATTACGTATGGATTCGGAGAAGTCCCTCAATTTCAAACCCGTAGCTCTTATCGAAATTACTGCGGCTTCGACTGGACTGGTTGTGGCGGTCTCGGTGGCAGTTTCGGGTGGAGGTGTCTACGCACTGGTGGCTTCTGCCATGGTGACAACCTGGTTGTCTTCCACGCTGTTCTGGTTTGTGCTGGCAAAGGGCTGGCGCCCCACATTGCGATTGCGCTGGGATGAAGTGCGTTGGTTTGTGCGTTTTGGCGGGGGCATGGTTGTGAACAATACGATCAACCATGTAAACATGACTCTCGACTTAGTGGTTGGAGGTCGCATGTTGACTACAGATTCTCTGGGTTTTTACGCTGTGCCCCGCAATCTGATTTTGCATGTGCAGATGATGATAAACCCAATATTCACCCGTGTGGGTTTTCCTTTGATTGCGTCAATTCAACACGACAGAGATCGAGTGAGATTGTTGTACCTCAAGACTATGAATCTCTCCGCTTCGGTAAATGCGCCAATCTACGTCGCGCTCACGGTTTTTGCTCCAGAGTTCGTAGGACTGCTGCTTGGGTCCGGGTGGGAGGAAGCGGTACCTATAGTGAGAGTGCTAGCGATATGGGGTCTGCTACGTTCTTTTAGTAACCCGGTGGGTAGCTTACTCTTCGGGTTAGGTCGCGTTGCTTTGGCGACTAAGTGGAACATCGCTTTGTTGATAATTTTTCCACCAGTGATTTTGCTGGGCTCACGATGGGGTGCGCTCGGTATCGCTTGGAGCATGACGGCTCTTTCTGCGATGCTCTTTGTGCCAGCTTGGGCCGTGCTAGTGCGGCCAACTTGCGGCGCAACGTTGCTGGAGTATAGTCGCGAGGTAGTGGCACCGACTTTTTGTGCCATGCTTGCTGGTTTTTTAGCGTACAGCGCAGTATATCCGCTCGGTCAAGAATTACTCCGTCTTACGCTGGGTTTGACGACAGTTGTTTTCTCGTATTTCCTCTTCAGCAGACTAATGAATCGGGAATTTTTCAACATGGGCAAGTTATTGCTTGTTTCTCGGAAAGCTGTGGCCGAACCTCGGTTTCCTGATGACAATACTCCGATAATCTGAGCCGTACAGATCGTGTCTGCCCCCCCCCAGAGTAGTCGAGGTTGATGGTGCGGCGGACATTTCGGACTACTTTAGAGGTGGTTCATGCACTCCTATTCTGATCGCTGAAAAGTGATCGAGAGATGCATTCAGTGCGGCAAGGGGGCAACTGTGGTTAGAGTTCAACAAGAACTGTTGCTATAAACTTCCGATGTTTGGCTGGATGGAGAAAAATCGTGTTTAGTTTGCCTGTGCGCTGTATCAATTTGCTCCCCACAGCGCTGTATGGGTCGAACCCGTATTTCTCCATGTATTTAATGATGTCAGGACCTGGTTTTTCTATAATGACTATCGGCGCGCCTGACAGGGTCTGGTGGCCACCTAGTAAGATTTCGTATTCGTAGCCTTCTGCATCAATCTTAAGTATGTCTGGCGCTAATGCCAACTCATCCAGAGTGCCTACAGGTACATCGAAGCTTTCCAGACCTGCGCGCTCTTCCCTAAAAAACATAAAGTTATGAGGCCCCAGGAAGGATGATGCGAAGTCATTATCTAATGATGCTCTCGTATCCCAATAGGTGTATCCATAGCGCGGGACATGCAGCGTCAAGGCGTCAGGCTTAGCTCCAAGGGCAAGATTGTGGATGTCGATCGTAGGGTAGTGCTTACGAAGTGCCTGAGCCAGTATGGGATTTGGCTCAATCGAAGTTATGCGTGCGTCACCTAAAACTGAAGTAAACGAGTCTATTGACTGTCCTCTATTTGCGCCCACGTCAACAATTAACAAATCCTGTCCACGCAGCTCCTTTAACGGGAGGAAGTCGCTCTCGTGTGGGAGGCCGAAGCAGCGCAGTGGGGAGTCCTTTAGGCGTCTTGCGGTTAGAAGGCTTTTACTTGGGAAATACGAGGCTAGTGTCCTATACCACTTGGCAGCATAACTTCTCATTGACTATTAGTTCCCGGTTAACGCTCTTAGCAGTACCCTTTGTTCTGTTAGAGCATACAGCAGCGTGGTCCCTGTGGCCTATGCGGAGACGATTGCAGGGCTTCCTCGAAATCGTATCATGCTGACGTTAAGTAAAAGTATTCAGAAGTATCAGCTCATTCATCTAGGAGGTCTCGGAATGTAATCCATTTTCCGTCATGTATTTGCGGTTTGAGCGGGCATCACTGCGAGCAACGAAGTTACACCGCTAAGCGTGAGTGATTGTGGGGTTTACGGAGATCGGTCGTAGTCCCAGTCAATTAACAACACCTACAATGGCCTTTCTTGGGTCCGGCTGCGTTCATGTATCAAGAATGAAATCATGCTGGCGGTAGCTGAAACGGTTTTCTGCAAGCTGAAACGCTCACGCGCGGAATACATGGCCTCAGCGGCAACAGAGTCAAACAGCTGCGGGTTCTCGATTAGCTTCTCTACAGCATTGGCAAGACTGATGTGGTCGCCAGTATCATATAGCAAACCTGTTTTGTTAGACGTCACTATTTCCTGTAATCCACCACTGCTGGCAGCGATCACAGGACAGCCCATTGCCATCGCTTCGACGGCAACCCGTCCGAAGGCTTCCAGATGCGAACAAACCAGCGTAATTGATGCGTCCTGAAAGTAAGGTAGCGGCTCTGCGGCGGCACCAACGAAACGTACTTCTTTCACTAGGGAGCTCGACTTGCAAAGCGCGTGCAACTCCATAAGATAAGCGCGACTTCCCTTCCCAACGATGGTCAGCCTAACATGACGTCCGCGACGCTTTAACTCGGCTACTGCACGTATCGCAGTAATTTGCCCTTTATTTTCGTGAACCCGTCCGAGAATCAACAATTCAACTGGCTGACCCGGCTGGACACTCTGATGGTGCTCATGCGGCTTCAACTGCTTGTAGACCGAAAAGTCGAACCCGTTGTATATGACCTCTGCGCCCATAATTCCCCAACGGTTTGCTAAGCGCCGTCGAACTTCTTCAGAGTTACAGACTACTTTGTGAGTAGTGCGCTTTATGAAGTTAGCGCTTTGCTGATCGCCAAGGGTAAAAACAAAATTCAGATCTTCGTAGACAAATTCTCGAAAATGCCACACGTGCGGAATGGAAAGTAACTCAGCCAAGTACGCCCCGAAGGGAGTGGCCAATGAATTACTATAGATTAAATCTATCTGTAGGCTTGAATGACGGGCGATAAAAAGCTTCGCCAATAATCGGTTGAGCGAGCAACCTGTTAGTGAGAGCAGACGTTTTTTTTCTGACGTTATCCACCAAAAATAGGGGTGGACTATCACTTCGACACCAATGGTCTCCAGCCGTTGCTGAAAAGCGCCTCTAGCGGGAAGCAGAACGACTGGGCTGTACTCCGTCATTTGTTGTAACGCCTCGACAAGCGATAGTAACGAACGTTCGGCTCCATAAAGCAATGGAGAGTGGGAAACAAACAGGACTCGATGAGGCTTAGTCATACAATACCCGCTCGATTAGAGATCAAATCGAGCGGCCTTGTTCGAACGCGAGTTGACCTTGTTGGTCCTATAAAATCCCTCTGCTGGAAATTCATTAAAACTTTGCTCGAACAATGTCGGAGTGGTCATCAAGGGGTAATTCAGCTAATTTCTCCATTGTCCTAAGTCTGCCCTATTGCATGGCTAACGTAAATTTGCAATCTTGAGGAGTTGCCAGACTTTCGTGGACACCAGCTTTAGGCTGCTTGGCGGGAGCCTCAACATGCTTTCCATACGTAGGCAGCTGTGGCTTGAAAAGTTGGAGGGCGAGCCTCTCAGTCAGGTCTAACCCATTGAAATAAATGGAATTATCTATCGTGTCGATTCTGTTGGAAAATTTCAGCATAGGAGGCGGCCACCGCGGTCCAGCTGTAAATGCTTTCTACTCGACTGACCAACTGTGCTTTGGTTGAGCTCGGCACACTGGTATCCAATCGCGCTAGGATTGAAGGGATGTCCTTGCTCGCGGCAAAGAAGTCACCGATATTGCCCGTCACTTCACGGTTGAATACATTGTCATGAGCGACGGTGTGATTTGCGCAGGCCATTGCTTCAAGAAGCGAAGGATTTGTGCCGCCGACGCTGTGACCGTGAAAGTATGCTCGACAGTGCCATCGCAAACTCAATAGGCGCTGGGGGTCGTAGATTGCGCCGACGAAAACGATTCGCGCACCTCCTAGGTTTAGGAGAGAGCGAACATAGTCTGAGTGAGCGCTATGATCACCAACCACTATTAGTTTCCGATCCGAGTTCGATGCTGAAAACCCTTCGACAATCTCGCGAACGTGATTTTCGGGCTCTAAACGGCAGACGACCAGATAATACTCGTTGCTTTCTATTGGCAGGTCATCAACCAGCGAAAAATCTGGTGGTGACGCTACAATTTCTGCGCCATATGGAATCATCGTGGTTTTTTGCGATACACCGTACCTTTCGTTTAAGTAGGTCGCGATACCTTCAGCGTCGGCAATGATTCGATGAGAAAATCTTGCTGCGCACCACTCCATAAGTTCCAGGTAGCGTTTCACGAGCGGTGACCACTTGTCCCGTTTCCACTCCAGGCCATCCATATTGGTCCAAAAGTTGGTTCGAAAAAGGCGGGGAAGAAAGAACGCGAATGCAGCGTGATACCCCAGCATATACACTATCGAATATCCGCGGAGGGTCATAATTATACTGGCCACATCGAACCAAATAGAACGTAGCCCGACCACAGGGGGAGTTGGAAGATAAACTAAATTCACTCCCTGGTAATGGTTCTTTGAATAACTCTGGCTGCGCTCACAAAACACCGTAACATCATGGCCTAGTGCAGCAAGGCGTACGGCTAGTTGTTCCGCAAACGTTTCAAAACCGCCAAATTCAGCGGGGATTCCTCGAGACCCTAAAATTGCGATACGCAGTGGTTTGTGTTGCTGCTCAACCTTCATTGTTGAAATGTGTTCCTTAGAGATACTCGTCAGATAGAAGGGCATGTGCGAAGCCGGTCCAAGAGTATTTTGCACAGTGTTTCTCGATACAGGGCGCGGTCATACCTAGTTTTGTTTTATCCAGACCTCGGAGCGCATCTGCCAACGCCGATGGGTCCGCATCGCTTAGCCAGCCCGTTTCTCCCTCGATGACGACATCGGGTAGGCCGCCAACTTTTGTCGCCAATACTGGCGTAAGGTAGTTGTAGGCGATAGGGATTACTCCGCTGCCTGTGGCCGAGCGGTAAGGGAGGACGACTATGTCGGCCCGAGTAAAGAGGTCCGCGGTTTCGTCGGCGGATACATAGCGGGGGATGATTTCGACTTTTTCTTCAAGCGTAAGTTCAGCGATACGCTCTCGCAGCTCCTTTTCTCCATCCCAAAACTCTCCTGCAATCGTGAGAAAAACACTTTCGTTCTGCAGCATCCCCATTGCTTCGATTAGCATGTCGAGGCCTTTGTACGGTCGCACAAAGCCGTAAAATAGGAGTTCTAGTGATGCCCTCCTTTGCAAGACCCGTCGTGATTTCGGGTATTGATCATAAATAGGGTGTGGGTGTATTAGGACTCTTGCCGCTGGGCGTAGCTCTTTTAGGCGAGCGGCTTCGGCCTTGCTGTGAACGATAAATCTGCTGGCTTGCGTTAAGAAGACTCGCGTTAGCCATCGTTTCCAGTTAGTTGCCTCATGGTCAAGAACGTTATGACACATCAGTACAACCTGAATGTCGTTGCGTTTTAGCGACCAAATTATGTAGACCAATAACGGTCCCAGGAAGATGGTCCACCAAGGTACGAGAACGAGGTCAGGTCGCAAAGACTTGATTTTACGCGCAGTCACAAGCCAGGTTAACGGGTTCAGAGTATCGATAGAGTATTCAGTGTTCGCTTCCAAATGTCCCTTATGATCTGCGTCCTGATCACTTTCGCCTGGGAAGAGCCATTGGGGGTACAAACGCTTGAATGAAATAACGCGGCAAATATTGTTCTGCGCGAGCGCTCTTGAGAGCTGTGTTGTGTGTTCGGCAATGCCTCCACGGAATGGGAGTACGGGGCCGATAATGACAATGCTTGGTTTATCCATTTTGTGTGGTGTTTTTTTGGCGCAATGATATTTTATGTGACTCTATCGCTCACTGACGTGGGGGCTTCGCCACCGCATTCTCGATCTCCATGCGCTTTACCCGTTCAAGCGTCATCTCGAGCAATTGACGATTGGCGGCAATGAGGTCGGTGACGAGTCCAGCGACAAAAGCAATGAACCCCATTATTAGTAGAACACTGCCCAATAGCAGCGATTGGATATTTCCTGCGCCACCATCTGTGAAGTAGAAGTAGAGGAAGCGACAAATAGGCAGCATCCCGATAACTGTGAATCCCATGCCGACATAAAAAAACACTTTCAGCGGTTGGTACATCGCATACATCCGCAGAATCGTAGACACTTGGCGTTGTATGAACATTGGGGTGCTGGTGAACAAACGCGATTTACGCAGTTCACCGTTGGTTCGTACCGGGACAGATTCAACAGCCATATCGCGCTTACCGGCCTGGATTACCGTTTCGATGGTGTAGCTGTAACCTGACACAATATTTAGCTTAATAGCGGCCTCTCGAGAAAATGCGCGAAATCCGCTTACCGTGTCTGGGACGGCAATACCCGCCAGACGCCGAACAATGGCGCTGCCTACCCACTGCAAAACCTTTTTGAGCGGTGAAAAGTGCTCAATCAAATGCGTTTGGCGGTCACCAATGACGATTTCCGCTCGTCCGGACAAAATTGGGCCGACTAACAGGGCTACGTCCTCGCCCACATACTGATTGTCGCCATCGGTATTGACGATAATGTCAGCGCCCAGGGCGAGTGCCGCTTCTATACCTCGCCGAAAGCTCCGAGCAAGGCCCATGTTTCTCTTGTTGCGAACGATATGGTCAACCCCCGCGGCGCGAGCGACTTCTAGGGTCTTGTCAGTGCTGCCATCGTCGATGATGAGGGTCTCGATGATGTCCACACCGTCGATGTGACTCGGAAGATCGGCGAGCGTTATAGGCAAGGTTTGTTCCTCGTTAAAACAAGGAATTTGGATAATGACCTTGATCGAATCCTGATTGCTCATCTTTAAGGTGCCTTCTTTGATTGTTTTCTTCTCTGGAGTGCAAACGGTTCAGCGCTGGGCGTTGAGTGTCGCTTGATGTAGCTGGCATTTCCCGATTAGTCGCTGGCGACTCAAAGGGAGCTAACTTCAGCCCATGGTCGCTGCTCTGGACCACGAAAAAGCAAGTAGAGATGATATCATTTAGCGTTCCTGCTACATATCGCGAGCCTGCCCAATATGCTGCGTACAGCACTGCTTTGCTTCATTGTCGGACTATTGATCGTGATCGCGGGCTTAGCCGTGGTTGACTCATCACAGAGTAAAGGCGGCAAAGCGTCTGGCGAGTCTTGGTCTTATCAGGATATGCGTGTGGTCAAAGGTTTGCCACGCCAAGCTGGTAAAGCCACTGCTATCCAGTTTGATGCTGCAGGGCAGGCAATTGTTGAAGTTAGCGCCCGCCAAGCTCTGATGGAGGATCTACCTCTTCTTCATCTTGATTTCAAAGAGCGCTCGGATGTTTTGGCGATGATTGTTAGCTGGCGAAGCGCGGCGACGGGTGAACGATTGCAGTACCGTCGCATTGGGGTCTCGCCTGGTCGCTCATTTTGGTTGAATATGGCGAGCGAGCAAAGCTGGACAGGCGCAGCTAGCACGCTGGCGGTGATATTTTTGGGCCCTCCAGGTGGGAGCGTGGTGCTGGAGTCTATGGAGATTTTACCGGCAGTATTTCCCTATTCGATGTACCCAACGCTCGCTGATTGGGCGACTTTTGTGCCTTGGCAGCACAGTTCAATAAATAGCCATATTGGTGCTAGTTCCATAGCGACTACGACACTTCCAGTACTCGCGATTGCAGTCATTTTGCTAGCCGCGGTATTGGTTTACTTGGTGGCTGCCCTCGTGCTCAAAGAGCGCTTGCGCTTTCAGTGGTCTGTTGTCGGCGTAATCTTCTTGTTGAGTTGGATAGTGTTAGATTTTTTCTGGCAGGGCCGATTGTTAAGGCAGGCCGAGCTAACTCGAGAAACATTTGCGGGCAAGTCACCGGCGGAAAAGCGGCAGGCCGGGGGGGATCGTGAGCTTTATAATTTGATCACCGCAGTGCACGACGCAGTTGATGCGTCCGATGCGTCTGATGCGGCGAGAGTGCTTGTAAGCTCCGCTAGTGACTACAATGGAATGCGCGGCGCTTACTATCTTTATCCCAAGAACGTGTTTTGGCAGCGACACGCCAAGATCTTGCCCGATCCCAAGTATCTGCATTCCGGCGATTATGTTTTGCTACTCCAGCCTTCGTCGGTGATCTACGATACCCAGAATAGCTATCTGCGCTATGGCGCAATGAGCCGCCTAAAAGTGAAGTTACTACTGTCTAGCGATCTTGGTTCGCTCTACCAGGTGATCTGAATGGACGTTTTGCTGATGGCCTTTGCGCTATTGTTATTAATGATACCCGGAACTTTGTTGGCTTTTCTGATTGTTCCAGAAGCCGCAGCAAGTCGGCGGACGCTCATAACGGGTTATGGAATCCTTCTGGGGCTGGTGGGTGTTCCAGTGATTATGCGGTTCTTGAATGCGTTGGGCATGCCCTTGTCATTTGCTATATGCGCTGCGGCCGTTGCGATGGTGGCCGGGGCGCTGCTGGCCACTGCAATTTATAGGGGCGGATCATTGGTCGATGGCGCACACACTGTTTCAGTGTCGGCCAAAATATCTACGGTTGATAAAGTTTTTATGGGCGTATTGTTCGCGCTCATCGCGCTAAGAATCGGCGGCCTTGCTGTGGATGTTATCTGGCGTCCGGTGTTTGGCTGGGATGCAACCATGCACTGGGCTACCAAGACGCGAGTCTGGTTCGAGTACCTTGAATTGCGTCCTTTTATAGAGAACGCGGATTGGCTGAACGATCCCAACACATCGTTATTTACTGATCATCATCCCGGGTATCCAATAACCATCCCGTTACTGCAGCTTTGGATGACGACAGCGATAGGTCAATGGGACGAAAGTTTGATGAATCTTCCTTGGTTACTGTGCGTGGTTGGACTGGGGTTGGCGTTTTATGGGCAGGCTCGCGAAGCAGGCGCCGGTGCTATGTTGTCGCTGGTGTTTACTTACTTTTTACTCTCAATGCCACTACTTAATGCGCATGTGGCACTAGCAGGTTACGCCGATCTTTTTTTGGGTGCCTGCTATTGCCTTGCGATGATGGCGTTTCACAATTGGTCTATGCGCCGGGCTCATTCTCAGGCCGTGCTAGCAACCCTGTTTGCCGTGTCATGTGTGTTAATCAAGAATGAGGGGGTTTTCTGGTTATTGACGTTTGTTCCGGCGTTGTTGATGGTGTTCTTTCCGGGAAAGAAAGCCCTGCTACTGTTGCTTGGGTTGGCGCTTATAGCATTTGCCCTATTGGCAGTTTTTCCTCGTGATCTTGTGTTTGCGGGGCACTCGCTGCAAGAACTGAACTTGTTTTATCGCCCTGGCGCGTTCAAAGCGGTGTTTGACAGCTTGTTCCTGCACGACAACTGGCACCTGTTTAGCTATTTATTGGTTAGTTTGATTGTTCTTGCGCTGTTGTTTCGAAGATCAGCTTTAATGGTCTATTCGGGTGTGGGCGTGGCGTTAGCAGCTGCAACATGCTTGTTTTTGTTTCTTTTTGTATTTACTGCTTATTCTGGTGGCGCATTGCGATTTACGGCGGTAGGTAGAATAAGCTTGCAGCTTGTACCTGCCTTTATGTTCTTTTGTCTTTTGTTAGCGAAAGACTTGCTGGGACCGCCAGAATCGAAGAACGTTAGCTTGAAAAATATTCCTGAGTTCTCTTCTGTTGCCTAATATGTGATGAAGAAGCGCTTGCTTCGATTGTTCCTGGTATTCTGATGAAGCTGGAGCGTCACTGAACACTGCTCCGCATCGCGGGCCAGGCATCTATCGCAGCAGCCCATCCCGTCGCAAAGTCCCGGAATTTGCCAAGCAGTTCTGTTTCGCTAGCGTCTATTGGGACACCACTTATGTGCGTAGGAGAATGCTCCTCATCCATAGACCGCTCCACTTCCTCTACGCCGCGGTTCAGATACGACTGCCAGTTAATCGAAGGAAGTTGAATCGCTCTTTCTGCCTGCATCTTCATTAAATACAACGAATGCGCCTGGCCCTTAGCCTGCTCCGTTCGGTAATCCAGCAGCAGGTCTTCGTCAGATCGGGCCGCCAGTCGTCGCGCATCCTCCGCCATATTCTTCAAACGCGATTCTGGGTTGCTCGCATCTTTGTAATCGATGTTCTCCGTCATGTAGCGAGAGAACAAAACGATTCCACCTTCGCCGGCGATAGGGTCTTTGATGCTCATGTGACTTCTATCATCCAACGGTAGGTGAGGCACGCTCCAGCCATACTCAAGCACCGCGCCGTGGTGATACATGGTCTCGATCATAGTGCCGAACAGCAGGTCTTCACCGCGAAAGGCAGGAAAATACGGCGGCAACAAATGACTATTATCAAGGCCCGTCATCTGCGACATAAACGCCATCTTATGCAGTGTTGGACGAGTGCATCCCAGCCAGTTACAGCGATTCTCTACGGCATTAACCATGCCGTGGGGTGCGTTGACTAAACGTTCGATTGAGCGTTCATCAAGATTGAGCGTCCAGTGGGCGCCACCCGTACCCGGATCACCCCAGGCGCCGGATTGGGTAACCAGAACCGGACTTGTAGGGTCCAGGACATTCAGCATGGCGGCGTTGGTATTTTGAAGCCACTGACTATCCAGCTCTCCGCCCGCAAGCTCGCTTAGCGAGTGGCCCAGGCTCTGACCAAGGCACTGCAGATGTCCTGACAGAGGGTCAAACTCGGCGGGCATCCCCTGAGCGATCAATGTCTCGCGGTCCTGATAAAAGGCCGCTTGGCGCTGACCGGTAAATGAAACTCCTTCCTCCTGCACCGGCGGTAAAATTGCCTGACAGGTTACATCGTCATCGAGCACGATTGCCCGGTAGCCTACAGACAGCAACAACGCGAGGGTTCTGGAGCGGCCGTAGGTTTTGTAGCCCGTCCACTGCTCGGGATCTATCAAAAAGCGAATGCCTTGCTCGTGCTCAGGCAGCGCGGCAATGAGTTTGTCTTGGAGCTCGCGCTGCTCTGCGGCGCCAAAATACTGCATGTCCTTGGCGCTGCGCAGATTAAAGGTATCCACCAGCTCGCGATTGGCTATGCGGTTGCTCTCCTCGCGGGAATCATCAACGAGATAAAGCGCGTCATGACGACTAAGGTTGCCCGATCGCAGCATGGACTCCAGCAGACGATTCACAGCCTCGGGGCGATCGCAGGTGATAACAAATACACGACTTGGCGCTAACTCCCGCGGCGGTGCGTCGGTAAGGCGTTGCCGAATACCTTCGCCCATCAGTAAAAAACCGGACTCTGCAAGCTGCTGCAAGGTTGAGCCCACACCGGCTTCCTGACCGCGAAGTTCCGGGCGGGTGGTACACAGTCGTTTGGTGTGATTTTCGATGGTGTCAAACGAGGTGCAGGTCTTTAGCGCGTCCACAACGGGGGGAGCAATGAACTGCTGTTTGCCGTTGACCCGGTTGATAACCAGCATCTTTTGAGCATCCACGCCGATCAGCTCGCAGTCTGCAAAAGCGACCAGCGCAGCCGAAGTTGACGGACTAGCTGCGGTCGCAGTCTGGTTCGGCGTGGGTGTATGAGAATAGCTGTAAGAAAGATCGTCGGTCATGGTTTTGCGCTGTGTTGTGACGGTGCCCAAGGGCTTTAAAGCGAGCAATCCTGCCCGCTTTTCCTAAGAGAGTTGCCGAGTTGGCTTGTAGAACCACAGTGATTTCGGCTGAGGCGAAAGCTACGCCTTGTTAATGCTTGCAAGTGTATTGAGTAGGGGCGCTTGTGTAAACGGACGCCAGGTGTGGGTCACGCGGCTCAGGCGCAGCTAGCGCACCCTAACCAGATCCAGGGCGGACTCCACGGCAGCAAAAAAACTGCTGGGGTCGGCATCGCCAGTGCCGGCTAAATCAAAAGCCGTTCCATGATCCACGCTGGTTCGGATAATCGGCAGTCCCAAAGTGACATTCACTGCTGCACCAAAGCTCGCGTACTTGAGTACCGGTAAGCCCTGGTCGTGGTACATGGCCAGATAAGCATCGGTTTGGTCGCTCAGGCGTTTATTGAACGCTGTATCAGCAGGCCAGGGCCCGGACACATTAATGCCCTCTGATTTGGCTGCCTGGAGGGCGGGCTCAATGACCTCTATGTCTTCCATACCCAAATGCCCGCCCTCACCGGCGTGGGGATTTAGCCCCAGAACGCTGATCTGTGGCGAGGCGATACCAAACTTGGATTTTAGGTCCGCATCCATCACCCGAAGTACATCGAGTAACAGCGATTGATTGATAGCTGTCGGTACGGCGGCCAGAGGTATGTGCGTTGTCGCCAACGCCACTCGCAGATCATTCGCTGCAAGTAGCATCACCACCTGTGGGGTCTCAGTGAGTTCAGCAAGGTATTCGGTATGACCCGAGAAAGACACGCCACTATCGGCGATCACGGCTTTGTTCACCGGTGCTGTCACCATAGCGTCGAATTCGCCATCCATGCAGCCCTGCACAGCACGCTTGAGTGCAGCGAGTACTCCAGCTGCATTTTGTGACTCCACCTGAGCTGGGGCAGCAGATACGGCAAGAGGCTCGTGCAGAACAGAGAGTGTGCCAGCGTTACTGATTCGCTCGATATCCAGGTTGTAGGCGATGAATCGCGTTGAGAGGCCCAGCAGCGCTGCCCGTGCCTCCATCATGCCCCGGTCCGCAATCACCACCAGTTCCGCCGGCCAGTCCCGCTGAGACGCCGCCAGCACCACATCGGGCCCTATCCCCGCAGGTTCCCCTGCTGAGATGACAAGCCTTGGCAGCTTACTTGATGTCGACAAAGGCCTCGTCACGTATTTTGCGCAGCCATGCGTCGAGTTCTTCCTGGTATTTTCGACCGTGCAAAAACTCACGAACCTGAGCCTTGCGCATGTCCTCGGTGACGTCTTTTTCGCGCCGCTCCAGCACTTCCAGTATGTGCCAGCCAAACTGGCTGCGCACCGGTTGAGAGATCGTGTTGATCTCAGTGCTGGCCATGGTGTTTTCGAACTCAGGGACCATTTGTCCCGGACTGGTCCAGCCTAAATCGCCGCCTTCTGCCGCAGAGCCGATATCTTCGGAATACTCTTTAGCAAGTTCGCCAAAATCCTCTCCAGCTTCAGCGCGGGCTTTTAGCTCTGCCGCGAGCTCTCGCGCCTCATCATCGCTAAGGATCTCTGAGGGTTTGAGGAGGATATGGCGCACTCTTGTCTGGCTGATTGTCATGTCTCCGCCGCCGCGCTGGTCTGCCATGGTGACAATATGCAGGCCGCTCGGGCTCTGAAAAAGATCGGCCGTTTCGCCGCGACCAATGGTGGGAGCGACCTCCTGAAAGAGGCTGGGAAGGTCGTCAAGCTTTCGCCAGCCCAGATCACCGCCAGAGAACACATACTCGGGTGGAACAGAGGCCATCACCGCATCAAAGGCTTCACCACCGCGAATACGCTCTACCAGTGTCTCGCAGTACGCCGTCCGTTGAGCAACCTCTGCTTCACTGGTGTCAGAAGTAATCGGCAGGAGGGCGTGGATGATTCGATATTCAGGCTGAACAAGCTTTTGTCCCTCTTCGGTGGACAGATAGTTTTCGATTTCCTGTTCGCTGATCTGGATTAGCTGGTTCACGTTGCCTTGCTGCACGCGCTGAATGATCATCTCGCGTTCAATATTCTGGCGAATTTCACCGTAGGACCGACCCTCTTGCTCCAATAGCATCGCGAACTGCTCAGGGGTGAGACCGTTCTGGGAAGCAATACGCGCCATCGCCTGATCCAACTGACCATCAGAGATGCGTACGCCAAAGCGGTCGCCCATTTGGATCTGGATGTTTTCCAGAATGAGTCGGTCCAGGGTTTCTCGGATCAATACATCTTCCGGTGGCGCTTCAGCGCCCTGCATGGCGATGTTTTCGTTCACCGTGGCCATGCGCTCCCGAAGTTCACTGGCCATCACCACGTCGTCGTCTACGATGGCGACCACCTGGTCGAGCATCTCCGTGGCTGCATAAGCGCCAGACGTCAGGGTGCCGGCACACAAAAGAGCCAGCAATTGTCTACGGAGCAAGTTTTTTCTATCTGCTGTACGCAAGTCTGTTAAATCCTTGAATCATGTCGCCCATCAACTGTTCTACGCCATCTCCGAAACCGCCAAGGCCTTTGAGCACAAACTGTATCTGCGTGGCGTATTCGCGATCCAGATTGGGCGAATCAAAGTCGGGGATCTCGTTGCGAACGGTATCGAAGTAGCGCAGATGAAGCAGGCGAACCTGCCAACAGCAGCTATCGTATTCGATCCCGACCATATCTTCCACGCTACGGTTAGCTTCCAGACTGTAGTTCCAGGCCATAAAAAAGCGCCAATTGTTGTTGATTGGGTAGTAGGTAGATAAGTTGACCTGATCAGTGGTGGGTTGGTTCCCCACTAATGAAACTGGCCGCCGGAAGGTATACCCCGCATTGAACACCGTATCGTCATCCCGGGTATAGCTGGCAATGAGATTTCCGGAATTCATTTTTCGCGTCGACGGATCGTATTGCAGGTTGCTGCGCACGGACAGTCGTTCGTTGGGGTAAAAATTAAACTCACCGGCAAGCTCTGAATTTGAGCGGTCAAGCTCTGGGGCCGAAGCACCCAAGCGGACGCGGCGATTCGTAAAGTACACGATCTGCCCGATGCTGGCGTTGAACAGCTCTTCACCACTACTTTCGTCCAAAAACCGTGTGGTCAGGCCAATAGCCATCTGGTTGGCGTCATCGAGTCGATCTCGCCCGGAGAATCGTGTGTCCCTAAACAGTTGATTGTAGTTAAAGGTGAGCTCGGCGCTGTCAAAATCCGGCTGGTCTGTTTGTTCGTCGTATTGGCTGTAGAGATAAAAGACCCTGGGTTCCAAAGTCTGTACGACGTCCTTGTCGGCCAACTGGGTTCGCCGTTCAAAGAACAGGCCGCCGTCGACGCTGGCAAGACCGGAGCGGGCGCTTGGGTTTTCGTCCAGATTGCCCACCTGACGATTCAGTTCGTATTCAAGGACCCGGTACTTGGCAGTAGAGCGTAAAAAACCGTACTGCCAACTCATAGGATAGGTCACCCCGGCTTCACCGTAGAGTCGCTGACCGGTGGCAAGGCTCTCGGTGTCGGTATCAAAGTTGGAGTATTGCACCATTCCAATAGGATTTAGGGAGAAAGGCGTGCCCTGGCTGCGGTACTGCGCGGTGATCTGCGGCAGTTTTTTATAGTCGTTGCGAATGTCTTCGGCCAGCGGTTGGAACTGTTGGGCCTGTGCAGTGATGAGCCAGTCATCACCCAGATACTTGACCTGTCCAAGCTGCAACAGGTTTACATCGCGACGTGAATCGAGACGGGAGGTTTCCAGGTCACGGATCAGATCTACATCCGATACTTTGTTGTAGTTGATCAGTGAGCGCCATCGTCCTCCATAGGCTCCCTGGTGCTGAACATTAGCCAGCCAGCGCTTTGCATCCGGCTCATCCGGGAAATCGTCCGCGTACTGCTTATCGTTGCCGATATAGCTGCCCCCGAGCAGCCAATTGCCGTTGAATGGGTCCAGATATCGACCTTCAAACTCGTGGTTAATGCCTCGTTGACCGATATATCGAGGCGCGTAAAGCAGATCGTAGTTTTCTGCCAGATTCAAATACACAGGGACTCCGATATCGACACCGCCGCGGCTATCCGAGCCAATCGCCGGGAAAAGGAAGCCGCTGCGGCGTCGGTCATCCAGAGGAAAGCTCAGCCAGGGGGTGTAAAAAATCGGATATCCGCCCGCGCGTAGCGTGGCGTCGCGAGCGGTGCCCACGCCACGTTCGAGATCAAGCTCCAGCTGTCCGGTTTGCAGCAGCCAGTCATTATCGCCGGGAGCACAAAAGGTCATCTCGCCATCTTCGATGCGAATGAGTTCATTGCTGTCGCGGGAGAGTAAGGCGGCGCTACCGCGTAATTGCTGCTCATGGAGTACGAATTGACTGTTCTCCATCTGTGCTTCGCCAGTGCGCGAGTAAAACTGCCCGCGTTCGCCACGCAGCAGCACGCCGGGTTCTCTAAGCTCAATGTTGCCTTCGAGGGTTCCAGAGCGGGTTTCCCGGTCTATGCTGGCGGCATCGCTGGAAAACTCCCGGTAGCCTTGAGTGACCTCAACGCCGCCAGACAGGCGCACGGTATTGCCTTCCAGCTCGGTGCTTCTCGCGCTGGCGTTGATGGGCGAGGTATCAGGGTCCTTGGCTGCATTGGCGCCACTCTGAGGGTCAATGTAGCGGCCCTCGCACAGGCGACAGCTCAGGTTTCTCAGGGCTTTAGGAACGTCCTCGATGGGGACCCAGTCAAGCTCGGCCCCAACGCGGGGCTCAATGCGCTCCTCGATCAGCGCCTCATCCACCGCGACAGAGGCATCAGGCGACTGGTTCTGTGCAGCCACTAACCCGCTGCACATCAGCAGCAGCATCGCATAGCCTCCCCGACGCTGCCCAACGCCAGAGCGCGCGCCTGAGGCCTGTGATGACAGGTTCTTCGTGGCAAATCTTCTGGGTGAAGCTGTGGGCATCTGCGGCGGCTTTAGCGCAATGGACGGCGCATAATAAAGCATCGGTGAGACTGGCGTTAGACGCGGAGCTAAAGATTGTTAAGCTAGCGGCCTTTGGCGGTTACTGACCGTCCGTGATGTTTTGGATTTTGGGTGATTAAAACCCTGGAGATGTGTGAGTCGCGCTGATAGAACAGAGCAGCTGAGGCAATGGTATGCGTCGCGATCGCCCATCGGCTCGCAGAAACTCGAGCCGGTTGCCGGAGACGCCAGTTTTAGACGTTACTTTCGTGTGGCTCACGACGGCCTGTCAGTGATCCTTTGTGATGCGCCCCCTCAAACCGAGAAGAATGCTGAGTTTGTGGCCCTTGCCGGAGCCCTTGCGGATGCGGGTCTGCGAGTGCCTGCGGTACTTCAGGCCGATCTTGAGCAGGGGTTTCTGGCGCTGGAGGATCTGGGGGATCAGACGTTACTGCCCTTGTTGACGGCGCAAACCGTCGATGGTTATTACTCGGATGCTCTGGGTATGCTGCAGGACCTGGCGCTGGCCGATGCAGCGAACTTCTCCCTGTTACCCTATGATCGCGCGCATCTTTGCCGCGAAATGGCTTTGTTTCCCGAGTGGTTTTGCCAGGGCTTGTTGGGACTGGATATGCCGTCAGATGTTGTAGGCGACTTCGCGGCTCTGGAGTCTTTACTCTGCGACCGGGCCCTGGCTCAGACGCAGGTCGTGGTGCATCGTGATTTTCATGCTCGCAACCTTATGTTGCTTGCCGACGGTGCTCTTGCCACCATTGATTTTCAGGACGCGGTGCTAGGTCCTCTCACCTATGACCCGGTTTCTCTCCTCAAAGACTGCTATCTGCGCTGGCCGGATGATCAGGTTCGCCAGTGGGCGCTAAAGCACCGCGAGGATCTGGCAGCGCGGGGCGTTGTTGTGCCTGAGCCCAAGGCATTCCTTATGGATTTTGATTTCATGGGATTGCAGCGACACATCAAGGTGCTGGGAATTTTCGCAAGGCTTTATTTACGTGATGGAAAGCCGGGCTACCTCCAGGATCTGCCTCGCGTCATGGGCTATGTGCAAAGCACATTAAAAAGTTATCCCGCCGTGCCGGCGCTGGCAGCCTTTGCCGCCTGGTTCGATCGACAGATCCTGCCAGCGGCTCAGCAGCACGACTGGTTTCATGAGTCCGGCTAGTTCGAATACACCCGATAAAGTGGTGCCGCGCGTAGCGATGCTGCTGGCCGCGGGCAAAGGTGAGCGCATGCGACCGCTCACCCTCACTACGCCCAAGCCCTTGTTGAGGGTAGCGGGCAAGCCTTTGATTGACTACCACATCGAATCACTGGTTAAAGCTGGCGTTGATAATATTGTGATTAACGTTTCCTGGTTGGGTCAGCAAATCGTCGAGCACTGCGGCGACGGTGGCCGCTGGGATTGCGCGATTCGTTACAGTCGCGAAGAGGAACCCCTTGAGACAGCCGGCGGTATTATTCAGGCACTGCCGCTGCTCGGCGATAAGCCTTTTTTGCTGGTCAATGCGGATATCTGGACCGATTGTGACTTTAGGGATCTGCTTCAACATTCCTTAAGGCCCGGGACCGCAAACTTGCAGCTGGTGGACAATCCCGAACATAACCCCGCCGGTGACTTTAGTTTGCATGAGGGGAGAGTGACTGCCGCGGGTAAAGACAGCCTCACTTATGCCGGCATAGGTCTGTATGATCCGCGTTTCTTTGACGGATACGCGCCTGGGAAACGACCGTTGCTGCCTTTGCTGGAGCAGGCGATCTTAGAGCGACGCTTGTTTGCGCAGCACTACCGCGGACGCTGGACTGATGTGGGAACGCCGTCGCGCCTTGAACAACTTGAACGTGAGCTTGCTAAAAAACAGGACAAGACATGAATGAATTTTTGATTGCGCCATCCATATTGTCTGCAGATTTTGCGCGTCTGGGAGAAGAGGTCGACAATGTACTGGCCGCCGGAGCCGATATCGTGCATTTCGATGTGATGGATAATCACTACGTGCCTAACCTCACCATCGGTCCCATGGTGTGCAAAGCTTTGCGCAAACACGGGGTTACCGCTCCCATTGACGTGCACTTGATGGTTTCTCCGGTGGATCAGCTTATCGGCGACTTTGCAGAGGCAGGTGCAAGCTTCATTACCTTTCATCCGGATGCCTCCACCCACGTTGATCGCTCTTTGCAGATGATTCGTGACGCCGGTTGCAAGGCCGGTTTGGTGCTCAATCCCCATGTTGGCTTGGACGATCTGACCTATGTGATGGACAAGCTGGACATGATTCTGTTGATGTCCGTGAATCCCGGCTTTGGCGGCCAATCGTTCATCCCTTCGACGCTGACCAAGCTTCGCGAGGCTCGGGCGCTTATCGATGCCTCTGGATTGAATATTCGTCTCGAGGTGGATGGCGGGGTTACTCCGGCCAATATTGCAGAAATCGCGGCGGCCGGTGCAGACACATTCGTGGCCGGTTCGGCGATCTTTGGCAAGCCCGATTATGCGGCGGTTATTAGTGAGATGCGCAGGGCTTTGGCAGGCGCAGTTTAAAGAGCCTGGCTACAGCGTTGATGCAAAGTACAGCGCTTGCCAAGTCCGACGTCGAGGCTACAATGGCGACTATGACTACTGGAATCCATGACACTCGACCGTATGGGGCAGCAGCCCAAAGTGCGGTCATACGGGAGATGACACGCTGGCGATGGTGACTGCCCGGGCTTGTTTCGCCCCTCGCTAATCACCTTTGCTTTGCAAACCCCGTAACCCGCTTTCCAGGACCATCCCATGACAACTGATGAATTTGCCGCACTGGCCGCTCAGGGCTACAACCGCGTGCCCGTCCATCGCGAAGTGCTGGCGGACTTTGACACGCCGCTATCTACTTACCGAAAACTTGCCGAAGGTCCCTATTCCTACCTCTTCGAATCTGTAGAGGGCGGCGAGAAGTGGGGTCGCTATTCGATCATCGGCTTGCCGTGTCAGGAGTTAATCAAGGTGTACGGCCACCGGGTAGAGAGCTGGGTTGATGGCGAGTGTATCGGGACCGAAGAGGTCGCCGACCCGCTGGATTTTGTCGAGGCCTATCAGCAGTGTTTTCGCAGTCCCGAACAGAATGCTTTGCCGGTGTTTCACGGTGGCTTGGTGGGCTATTTTGCCTACGATACCGTGCGCTATGTGGAGCCGCGACTTGCCCACAGCTGCCCCGAGGATCAGCTGCACACGCCGGATATTTTGCTGATGCTCTCCGAAGAAGTGTTGGTATTTGATAATCTCGCCGGCACCCTGCGTGTGATTGTCAATGTGGACCCCGGCGTAGATGGCGCGCTGGCGACCGCCAATGCCCGCCTCGATAGTCTGGTGGCTGCTCTTGATGCACCACTGGATCCATTGCCGAGAGTGTCATTGGCGGGCGCTGATGGCAGTGCTCATGAAGCGAAAGCGCGGTTTAGTCTCAGTCAGGGTGAGTACGAGGCTGCGGTAGACACCGTAAAGAACTACGTGCTGGCCGGCGACGTTATGCAGGTAGTACCTTCGCAGCGTATGACCCTGCCGTTTTCTGCGCCGCCGCTTAATCTGTACCGAGCGCTTCGCAACCTCAATCCCTCGCCTTATCTGTATTTTCTGGATCTTGACGAGTTTCAGGTGGTGGGCTCATCGCCGGAGATTCTTGTAAGAGCGGAGCAGGGCAAGATTACCGTGCGTCCCATTGCTGGAACGCGGCACAGAGGTAAGTCCGAAGCCGAGGATCAGGCACTGGAGGCCGAGTTGTTGGCGGACCCCAAGGAAATAGCTGAACACCTCATGCTTATTGATCTAGGGCGTAACGACGTCGGACGTATCGCTCAAACCGGTACCGTTGAGCTTACTGAGAATATGCAGGTAGAGCGTTATTCTCATGTGATGCATATCGTGTCCAATGTCGAAGGCCAGTTGCAGGAAGACCTTTCATCCATGGACGCTCTACGCGCCGCACTGCCTGCAGGCACACTCAGCGGCGCACCAAAAATTCGCGCTATGGAAATCATCGACGAGCTGGAACCGGTGAAACGTGGTATTTACGGCGGCGCCGTGGGTTATCTGTCCTGGGCCGGCGATATGGATACCGCTATTGCTATTCGTACAGCGGTGCTCAAAGACGGAGAGTTGCACATACAGGTGGGGGCAGGCGTAGTGGCAGATTCGGTTCCCAGCGCTGAGTGGCAGGAAACACTGAACAAAGCCCGGGCAATACTGCGAGCGGCAGCCATGGTCGATGCCGGGGAGCAAATCTGATGCTGCTGATGATCGATAACTACGATTCCTTTACTTACAACGTGGTGCAGTATCTGGCGGAGCTTGGGGCAGACGTGCAGGTCTTTCGTAACGACGAAATCACCATTGATGAGATTGAGGCTCTGGCCCCTGAGCGCATTGTGATCTCCCCTGGTCCTTGCACCCCTAACGAGGCGGGGGTTTCCATGGAGGCCATTGGGCACTTTGCCGGGAAGTTGCCGATACTGGGGATTTGTCTGGGGCATCAAAGTCTGGGGCAGGTCTACGGTGGCCAGGTTGTTCGAGCGCAGCGGGTGATGCACGGCAAAACCTCTGAGATTCATCACGATGGCAGTGGCGTGTTCAGCGGTCTGCCTTCGCCGTTTGTTGCCACGCGCTATCACTCGCTGGTGGTGGCTAAAGACACTTTGCCTGATAGCTTTGCCGTGACAGCCTGGACTGTGAACGCCCAGGGTGAAGTCGACGAGATCATGGGATTGCGTCACCGCAAGACCGGCGCCGAGGGAGTTCAGTTCCACCCGGAGTCGGTACTTAGCGAGCATGGGCACGCCTTGCTGCAAAACTTTTTACAGCAATCTGTGTTGCCGGATGAAGGGGAGACTTAAGAGATGGATATTCAGCAGGCTCTGGCCCGGGTCGCCGAACAGGAAGACCTCAGCCAAGACGAAATGGCGTCGGTTATGCGGCAGATTATGTCCGGTGATGCCACCGATGCGCAGATAGGCGCTTTGCTCATGGCCTTGCGGATGAAAGGCGAAACTATTGATGAGATTGCCGGTGCGGCCGGCGTGATGCGTGACTTGGCAACGCCGGTATCCGTACACGGTGATTACCTGGTTGATCTTGTGGGCACCGGCGGTGATGGGGCGAATCTGTTTAACGTATCCACGGCTGCCTGCTTTGTTGTGGCTGCGGCAGGTGCCAGGGTGGCCAAACACGGCAACCGCTCCGTTTCCAGCACCAGCGGTAGTTCGGATGTACTGGAGGCTTTGGGTGTTCCTCTGGATTTAAGTCCCGAGCAGGTTGCCCGGGCCATTGATGATGTGGGCTTGGGATTTATGTTTGCACCGGCGCATCACAGTGCGATGCGTTACGCTATCGGCCCTCGGCGTGAGCTGGGGCTGAGAACCCTCTTTAACCTTCTGGGTCCCCTGACGAATCCTGCGGGAGTTAAGCGTCAATTACTGGGTGTTTACAGCGAGGCCTTATGCGAGCCCTTGGCTTATGCATTAAAAGCCCTGGGTAGTGAGCATGCCATGGTGGTGCACTCAGAAGATGGGCTCGATGAGATCTCTATTGCGGCGCCCACAAAAGTGGCAGAGCTTCGGGACGGCAAGGTGACTTGCTACACCATCAGCCCCGAAGACTTTGGATTGGCCGCAGTTGATCTGAGTGGCTTGTCGGTGAGCTCAGCGCAGGCGTCCGCAAAATTGATACGTGCGGCGCTCTCCGGTCGTAGCGCTGAAGATGCCGATACGAACCCGGATAAAGCCAGGCAGATCATAGCCATGAATGCCGGCGCAACCATCTATGTTTCGGGAATAGCATCGTCCTTGGCTGATGGGGTGGCGCTTGCCGAGGACCTACTGTCCACCGGGCAGGCCGCAGAGAAACTCAAAGCTTTTGTGGATATGACGCAGCTTATGCGTGAGGGAAAAAGTGCATGAGCTCATCAATACCCGACGTGTTACAGAAGATTCTGGCGCGTAAGGCAGAAGAGATTCGCGAGCGCAAGGCGCATGCCTCACTGGCTGATCTTGAGGCGACCATCGCGACGCAGGAGCCAGCTCGGGGCTTTACCGCGGCGATGCAGCGCTGCGCGGCACGCGCCATGCCTGCAGTGATTGCCGAGGTAAAAAAAGCATCACCCAGCAAGGGCGTTATTCGCGAGCACTTTGAGCCCGCTGCTATTGCCGCCCAATATCAGGAAGGTGGTGCAAGCTGTCTTTCTGTGCTGACCGATCGCGACTTTTTTCAGGGCAGCGAGGCGTACCTGCAGGCGGCCCGTGCAGCCTGCGATCTGCCGGTACTGCGCAAAGACTTTACGGTGGACGCCTATCAGATTGCCGAAGCACGGAGCATCGGTGCCGATGCAATATTACTGATTGTTGCCGCTCTGGATCTGGAGGAACTGCGCGAGCTGGCAGCCGCTGCGACTCACTACGGTTTGGATGTGTTGGTCGAGGTGCATGATCAAGGCGAACTCGACCTCGCCCTGGAGCTGGATACGCCGCTTTTGGGTATCAATAATCGCAATTTGCGTAATTTTGAAACCAGCCTGGATACTACCTTGGCACTATTGCCGTTGATACCCGAAGAGAAATTGGTGGTCACCGAAAGCGCTATTCACACGCGAGGCGACGTGATGAAAATGCGCGCCGCCGGTGTCCCCGGTTTTTTGGTAGGTGAAGCGTTTATGCGCGCTGATGACCCGGGGTTGGCGCTGCGGACACTGTTCGCCGACTGAAACCAGCAATGCCTTAATGTGCGGCGTAAACCACTATGGTCTTACCTGCCACTGACACTAAGCCTTCCTGTTCAAGAGTTTTGAGTACTCTTCCAGCCATTTCCCGGGAGCAGCCGGCAATCTTGCCCAACTCCTGACGGGTAATCTTGATCTGCATGCCCTCGGGGTGGGTCATTGCATCGGGCTGTTTGGATAGGTCGATGAGCGTATGCGCGATACGACCGGAAACATCCACAAAAGCCAGGTTTTTTAGTTTGAAGGTGGTCTTTCTAAGGCGACTGGACATTTGTGAGGCAATGCCAAACAGAATGTCAGGAAACTGCGATTTGATTTTGATAAAGCGTTCATAAGAAATCTCGGCAATCTTGCTAGCTTCGCGCGTGATGACTTCGGCGCTGCTGGTTTCTTCTTCCTCGGCAAACAAGCCCATCTCGCCGAAGAAGTCCCCAAGGTTTAGATAGCTGACTACCATCTTGTGGTCTTCGTCCTGTTCATCTTCGACCATGACAGTGACCGAACCGTCGAGGATTAAATAGAGCTTCTCGCTTTTCTCGCCCTCGCGCAGGATCGTTTTACCCTTCGCGTACTCTTTGGTTTCACAAAACCGCAGAAAATCCTCAACGTTAGGTATGGCTTGCAGAAGCTGCGGACGAAGCATGATCAGACCCTTCAATTTTTGGTGCGAAGAGTGTACCCCGAGAGGCGCGACAGGCAAATCCCCGCCGTACTTTCGATTCTTTACGGTTGTGCTACATTCGCGCCCTTTCTAGCATTCACAGGAGCGCGTGTCGTGCAGACTACGGTCAAATGGGTAGATGGAGCGATGTCTCTGGGGGAGTCCGGCTCGGGACACTCTGTTGTTATGGATGGGCCAGAAGATTTAGGTGGGCGCAATCTGGGTCCCAGGCCCATGGAAATGCTGCTCATGGGCACCGGCGGCTGCGCCATGTTTGACGTTATCAGCATGCTTAAGAAATCCCGTCAGCCGGTGCAGGATTGTCGCGTAGAGATTCAGGCCGAGCGGGCTGATGCTGTGCCTGCCGTATTTACCCGTCTGAATATGCATTTTGTGGTCAGTGGTGCGGGATTAAAAGACAATCATGTAAAACGCGCAGTAGAGTTATCTGCCGAAAAATACTGCTCGGCATCGATCATGCTCGGAGCTGCCGGCGTAGAAATTACTCACAGTTATGAGGTGGCGGATACCGCTGCTGGTTGACTAAACGTAGTAGCTGCTTCGCGTCATCACCTGGGATAGCGCAGTCATGGCTGTTTTGACGGGTCGCGGGAAGTTTTGCCCGCCGGCGGCGAGGGCGTTTTCGCCATGACGCTCCTCATCTTCAAGCATCTGCTGCAATATCAATCGCGAACGACGATCATCCTCTGGTAGCTGACGCAGGTGGTCCTTCAGGTGAGCGCATACACGCTCTTCGGTTGCGGCCACAAAACCCAGACTTACGGCATCACCCACTGCGCCTGCGAGCGCGCCGATGGCAAACGACAGGCCGTACCAGGCTGGATTAAGAACACTGGGTTGGCTGTTTAGCTGTCGCAAACGCTCTTCACACCACACCAGATGATCCACTTCCTCGGCGGCGGCCTCGCGCATTTCTTCGCGCACTGTTGGCAGTTTGGCAGTGAGTGCCTGCCCCTGATAAAGGGCTTGGGCGCAGACCTCGCCGGTATGATTGACGCGCATGAGTGCCGCCACGTGCTTTTTACTGGGGGGGGGCAGTTCTGTTTCGCTGTGTCCCCGGGCAGGAGAAGGCCGACCAGCTGTGTTGCCACGGCTGCTCAGTGTGCGCATGACCGTATCGGCCTCGCAGATAAGCTTGTCTAAAAATGTCAGGCGTCTCGTCACAATGCAATTATCAGTTTGGGCTCAGTCTTGATGATAGCGCTCGATGGCGCGCCAGCCAATGTCGCTTCGAAGCGTCATACCTTCCCAGCTAATCTTGGCTGCCGCGCGGTAGCAGCGATCCCGGGCATCGGCAATAGTGTCGCCCAGGGCTGTGACGCATAAGACGCGGCCACCGCTGGTGCACACCTTGCCTGAAATGGGATCCAGGCCTGTGCCGGCATGAAAGATCTTGCTGTCTTCGTCCTGCTCGCTGTCCAGACCCTCGATCACTGCACCTTTAGCGTAACTACCAGGGTAGCCTCCGGCAGCAAGCACTACACCCATGGCAGGACGGATGTCCCAACGGGCTTCTTGGTCACCCAGTGCGCCATCAATGGCCGCGTCACAAAGGCGATCCAGGTCGCTTCGCAGGCGCAGCATAATGGGTTGTGTTTCCGGGTCACCAAAGCGGCAGTTGAATTCAATAACTTTAGGCGCGCCATCAGCTGTGATCATTAGGCCCGCATAGAGGAACCCGACGTAGCGGTTGCCTTCGGCGGCCATGCCTCGCACGGTGGGCATGATGACCTCATCCATCACGCGCTGATGGACAGCCTCAGTAACTACCGGTGCCGGGGAGTAAGCACCCATGCCACCGGTATTTGGACCGGTGTCCCCTTCGCCGATGCGTTTGTGATCCTGGCTACTGGCCATGGGAAGCACTGTTTCACCGTCGCTGATTACAATAAAGCTGGCTTCTTCGCCGTCCAGAAACTCTTCGATGACTACTCGACAGCCTGCCTCACCGAATGCGTTGCCAGACAACATGTCGGTGACAGCTTCTTCCGCCTGAGCCAGAGTCTCAGCGACGATCACGCCCTTGCCCGCGGCGAGGCCATCGGCTTTTACTACGATGGGTGCTCCCTGCTGACGCAGATAGCTCAGCGCTGCGTCGACCTCGGTAAAGGTGGCGTAGTTCGCGGTAGGAATGTTGTGGCGGGCAAGGAAGTCTTTGCTGAACGCTTTTGAGCCTTCCAGTTGTGCGGCACCAGCGCTGGGGCCAAAGCAACGCAGCCCCTGTTGTTCAAAGTAGTCGACTACGCCCGCGACCAGGGGAACCTCTGGCCCGACAACAGTGAGTTCGACCTGCTGATCTTGGGCGAACGCGCACAGAGCGGAAAAATCTGCGAGATCAAGGTCAACATTTTCAAGGAGGGGCTCCAATGCCGTGCCGGCATTGCCCGGCACCACGAACACTCGACCGACCCGCGCTGACTGCGCCAGTTTCCAGGCCAGCGCATGCTCCCGACCCCCGCTTCCCAATACCATGACGTTCATTGCAACTGTGCTCTGTTTAACTGCGTTGGATGTTGATCAATGACGAAAGTGTCTAACGCCGGTGAACACCATGGCCATGTCATGTTCATCAGCAGCGGCGATCACTTCCTCATCGCGCATGGAACCACCGGGCTGTATCACTGCGGTGATGCCGGCGGCAGCGGCGTTGTCGATGCCGTCCCTGAAGGGGAAGAAAGCATCCGAGGCCATTACGGATCCGGGAACTTCAAGTCCTGCGTGTTCAGCCTTGATTACCGCGATGCGGGCAGAATTTACCCGGCTCATCTGGCCTGCTCCAACCCCGATGGTCTGTTCATCGCTGGCATACACGATGGCATTGGATTTCACATACTTGGCCACTTTCCAGGCGAACAACATGTCCCGTGCCTGATCTTCCGTGGGCAGTCGTTTAGTCACCACCCTAAGGTCATCCGGGTTTATCACTACGCTGTCGCGATCCTGAACCAGCAGGCCTCCAGCAACGCGCTTGTAATCCAGTCCAGACACGGGGTCCATGAGCGATCCGGTTGTCAGTACACGGACGTTTTTCTTCTCGGCTAGCACCTTGGCTGCGGCATCGCTGACCGATGGCGCAATGATTACCTCGACAAACTGTCGTTCGATGATGAGCTGTGCCGTGGATCGATCCACTTCGCGGTTGAAGGCGATGATGCCGCCAAAAGCGGACTCAGGGTCCGTTGCATAGGCGCGTTCGTAGGCTGTCAGGCTGTCTTCGCCGATGGCCACACCACAGGGGTTGGCGTGTTTAACAATGACACAGGCGGGCTCGGCAAACTGGCGGACGCAGTCGAGCGCGGCGTCGGTATCGGCAATATTATTGTAGGAAAGGGCTTTTCCTTGAACTTGCGTAGATGTTGCAAGAGAGGGTCCCACGGCAGAACGCTCACGATAAAAAGCGGCCCCTTGATGGGGGTTCTCGCCGTATCGCAGGTCCTGCACTTTGTGAAACTGCAGGTTGAGTGTGCGTCCGTGCGTGACGGTATCTTCTTCTAATCGGGCACCCAGGTAGTTAGCAATAGCACCGTCGTAGGCTGCGGTGTGCTCGAAGGCGCGCACTGCGAGATCTCGCCGCATCGCGCCGGGGACGCAACCGTCTTTGTCGCGCATTGCAGCAAGGACGCGGGGGTAGTCCTCTGCGCGGGTTACGCAGCTGACCCAGGCGTGATTTTTGGCGGCGGCGCGAAGCATGCCGGGTCCGCCAATATCGATATTTTCAATAGCATTCTCAAGGCTGCAGTCGGGGTCGGCTACGGTTGCTTCAAACGGATAGAGATTGACGATCACCATATCGATGGCATCGATACCATGCTCGGCCATCGCGGCATCATCTTCGCCCCGGCGACCTAGGATTCCACCGTGTATCTTCGGATGGAGTGTCTTTACCCTTCCGTCCATCATCTCTGGAAAACCTGTGTGCTCGGCGACCTCGGTGACCTCAAGACCCGCTTCGCTGAGCAGTCGGTAAGTTCCACCGGTGGACAGCAGTGCAACGTTCATCGCTGCCAGGGCACTGGCAAATTCGACGATGCCTGTTTTGTCTGAGACGCTGATGAGAGCGCGGCGTACCTGATAGTCGTCATTGTCTGTGCTGACTGTGTTCACAGCGCGGGTCCTCGATTATTGATGGAGTATTGCTTGAGTTTTTTGCGTAGCGTGCCCCGGTTAAGCCCGAGCATTGTTGATGCGCGGCTCTGATTCTGCCGGGTGTACTCCATGACGGCCTGCAACAGCGGCGCTTCTACTTCAGACAGCACAAGGTCATAAAAGTCCGTGCTCATCTCGCCATCCATCTCATCGAGATAGCGACGGACAAACAGATCCACAGCCTCTCTGAGGGACGCTACGGTCGCCGCCTCGCTGGACTGGGTCAGTTGAAACAGAGCACTGGGTGTTGCGACGCTTTCAGCCAAAGCTTCGGCCTTACTCATGCAGCGAGATCCTGTTGGTCAAGTTCGTTAAAGAGAGTGTCGAGGAAGAGGATTTGCTCCGCGGCCCCGTCGAGTCTATTAAATAGGCGTTTTTCTTCCTGTAGTCCCGGATGTCCATCCAGATACCAGCCGATGTGTTTGCGAGCAATGCGGGAGCCTGAAAACTCGCCATAAAACGCATGCAGCTCTTTTAAGTGTTCAAGCATTACCGCGTACTGCGTGGCCAATGCTGGGGCAGCGGAAGAGCCGTCGGCGATAGCATTTGCCACCAGGCCCGGAAGCCAGGGTGCGCCCTGAGCGGCTCGGCCAATCATGACGCCAGCGGCTCCCGTGTGCGCCAAGACAGCACGAGCATCATCGGCGCTGCGAATATCGCCATTGGCAAGAACCGGAATGTCGATGGCTTTAACGATTTCTGCGGTGGTGTCGTGTTCGACTTCCCCACTAAACGCGCAGGCGCGAGTGCGGCCGTGGACGGACAGTAAAGCGATGCCCGCGTCTTCGGCGATGCGAGCGATACTGGGCCCATTGCGATGTTCCGGATCTGCGCCGGTACGAATCTTAAGCGTCACCGGGACGCTCACCGCAGATACTACGGCCCGAAGTATCGAGGCGACGAGGGGCTCATCTGCCAGCAGCGCCGAGCCTGCGGCCTTACGGCAGACCTTTTTTGCCGGGCACCCCATGTTGATATCAATGATCTGCGCGCCACAGCTCACGTTATAGCGCGCTGCTTCGGCCATAAGATGCGGGTCGTTACCGACAATTTGAACCGAGCGCGGATCAATTTCCATATCGTGTCGCCGACGCTGCTGGCTTTTGCGTGACTCCCGAAGGCGAGGGTCCGAGTGGACCATCTCTCCGACCAGCAATCCCGCTCCGAAGCGTGCGCAAAGACGCCGAAAAGGCAGGTCTGTTACGCCCGCCATGGGTGCGAGAGCCACGACATTGGCGGTCTGATGGGGGCCGATGGTTAGCATTGGGGTGCTGTTTGCGGATCCGTATGGGGGCTGGCTCAAGGGACGCGCAATGTTACGTGAGAGGGGCTTCGCAAAAAAGGCTTTGCGGCTAAAAAGTGCTCATTTTTTGACCAAAATCAGGGGAGACTTCCCCCAAGGCAGACCCATTCGGCCTGCTGCTGGAGAACCGACAGCTCAAGTCGGGGCGCGTAGTGTGCAATGAGCTCGTCTGCCTGGGTATCGAGGAGTCCCGCGAGCACCAAATGCCCCCCGGGTGCCAAGAAGTCGCAAAGCTCCTCTGACAGTGCCGCCAGGGGCCCAGCCAGAATATTGGCCAGCACAAGGTTGCTTGAGCCTTGCCACCCTTGCGGGGCGTAGTTGCCGGGGAGTGCAATCTGAAGGCACTTCGGGTCGATGTCGTTGCGTGTGGCATTATCGGCCGTGGCCGTGAGTGCCTGGGGGTCGTTATCCACTGCCAGCAATTGGCTTGCGCCCAGACGCAGAGCGGCGATGCCCAGAATTCCGGATCCGCAGCCAAAGTCGACGACCCGCGCGCCGTCCAGCGCCATACCGTCAAGAGCAGTAAGGCACATAGCGGTTGTGGGATGGGTGCCCGTACCAAAGGCGAGGCCAGGGTCGAGCAATAAATTGATCGCATCGGGGTCCGGAGGTTCTTTCCAGCTGGGACAGATCCAGACCCGCTCGCCAAAGCGCATGGGTTCGTAGTGCTGCATCCACTCCCGTTCCCAGTCTTTGTCTTCGAGGATCTCAATGCGGGCGGTGGCGGCGCCATCAAGATCACCGATGACCGTCAGCACCTGATCCATATCAGCGTCGGCCTTAAACAAGCCGGTGATGCGGATAGCTTTCCATAGAGGGGTAGCGCCGACCGCGGGCTCCAGAAGTGGCTCGTCTTCCCGATCCTCCAAAGTAACGGAAAGCGCCCCCGCGGCGAGCAGCGCGTCTTCCAGCGACTCGGCCTGAGCTTTGCCGCAGTCCATTCGCAGCTGCAGCCAGCTCATGATTCTTCAGCCGTCTTCGAGCTTGCTTTCCAGGTAATGGATACTCACACCACCGGCCATAAACGACGCGTCGCGCACCAGTTCCCGATGCAGCTGCGTATTGGTCCTGATACCTTCGATCACGAGCTCGTCGAGCGCCTGACGCATACGCGCCATGGCCTGATCCCGGTCTTCGCCGTAGCTGATGATCTTGGCGATGAGCGAGTCGTAGAAGGGCGGCACCGTATAACCATCATAAATGTGTGAATCGACGCGCACACCTGGTCCACCGGGTGCATGAAACGTCGTGATTCGCCCGGGCGATGGCATAAAGGTTTGCGGATCTTCTGCATTGATACGACATTCAAGCGCATGGCCGGTGAAACGCACGTCTTCCTGAGCCACCGAAATTGGCAGTCCGCTGGCAATACGCAGCTGCTCGCGCACGATATCCACGCCGGTAATCAGCTCGGTTACCGGATGCTCCACCTGTACCCGGGTGTTCATCTCAATGAAGTAGAAACCGCCGTCCTCGTAAAGAAATTCAAAAGTTCCCGCTCCGCGATAGCCGATTTCCTGACAGGCCTTCACGCAGGCCGCGGCCACATCGGCCCGGGCTTTTTCGTCAATCCCCGGTGCAGGAGCTTCTTCGATGACTTTCTGGTGGCGGCGCTGCAGTGAACAGTCACGATCACCCAGATGGATGGCGTTACCGTTGCCGTCGGCAATCACCTGTATCTCTACGTGGCGGGGACGCTGGAGATACTTTTCCATGTACACCACATCGGAGCCGAAGGCCGCGAGCGCTTCGCTCTTGGTGATTTGCACCGAGTTCACCAGAGCGGCTTCGTTGTGCACTACGCGCATACCCCGCCCGCCGCCGCCTGCTGCAGCCTTGATGATTACGGGATAACCGACCTGTCGGCCGATCTCAATCATTTCCTGGGGATCATCCGGCAGTGGGCCATCGGAGCCTGGAACCGTTGGCACGTTGGAGGCCTTCATAGCATCCTTGGCAGATACCTTATCTCCCATGAGACGGATGGTTTCGGACCGTGGGCCGATGAAGATAAACCCCGACTGCTCTACCTGCTCGGCAAAATCGGCATTCTCAGCAAGGAAGCCATAGCCGGGATGAATGGCGTCGGCGTTACTGACCTCGGCAGCCGAGATGATTGCCGGCGCGTGCAGGTAGCTCTGCGCGGCCCCGGCCGGACCGATACATATGGCTTCGTCGGCGAGGCGAACGTGCATGAGGTCGGCATCTGCTTTGGAGTAAACGGCGACCGTTTGGATGCCCAGCGCCTTACAGGCGCGCAGGATCCGCAGCGCAATTTCGCCGCGGTTAGCGATAAGCACTTTTTCCAACATGTTGTGATTACCCGCCTGTTTAAACGATAGAGAACAGTGGCTGATCGAACTCCACTGGTTCGCCGCTATTGGCAAGCACCGCTTCGATGGTGCCCGACACTTCGGCTTCGATTTGATTCATCATCTTCATTGCTTCGACGATGCACAGTACATCACCTGCCTGCACGGTCTTCCCGACTTCGACAAAGCTTGGTGAAGAGGGCGAGGGCGAGCGATAAAAAGTCCCCACCATGGGAGACTTGACGATAGTGCCACTGGTCGTGGGCTTACTATCGAGTTCAGCCGGGGCCGCTGCGGGCGCTGCAGCCTGGGGTGCCAGAGGCGCTGCGGCAACCGGGGCGGGTGGTGGATAGCTGTAGTTGGGCGCGGGGGCAGGGATGCCGCTTATGCCACGGCTGATGCGCACAGACTCCTCGCCTTCTTTAATTTCTATCTCGCCGATGCCGGATTCCTCCAGCAGTTCGATCAGTTTTTTAACCTTGCGAATATCCATGAGCTAGCCTCTGGCAGTTTGCGAAGAAGTTGTATTTAGATGCTGTAGAGCGAACTGGAGCGCGGCTTCGTAGCCCAGCGGGCCCAGACCGCAGATCACGCCGACAGCGAGATCCGAAAAATAGGAGTTGTGCCGAAATGGTTCGCGCGCGTGCACGTTTGAGAGGTGTACTTCGACAAAGGGTAGATCAGTCGCCGCGAGCGCATCGCGCAGGGCGACGCTTGTATGCGTGAATGCAGCGGGGTTAATTATGACGAAGTCGATGTTCAGGCCGCGTGCCCGATGGACCGTGTCGATCAGTTCGGCTTCGGCGTTGCTCTGAAAGGTCTCAAGTTCACAGTCGGCTTCATTGGCGAGCGCCATCAGGCGCTGATCAATGCTTGACAGGGTGTCAGAGCCATAGATTCCGGGCTCTCGCTCACCAAGCATGTTCAGATTTGGGCCGTGCAAGACTAAAATTCGGGCCATGAGACACTCGAACACTCTTATTTGGGCGAGAGTCTTGCCTAAATTGGCTCATTTGTCCAGAAATAAGCCTACTTTGTAGAAGATGGCTGTCTTTTTGCCGAATTTAGCCGCTTTATAGCCGCACTAAACTACCCTGGAACAATCCAGTCACGGTCCTGCAACGCCCTCGAGGGCTTTGAGTACGGTTTGGGTGCGCAGTAGTTGGGGTAGCACCGTCGGCGCCTGAGGGCCGGTATACAGCACGTACAGCGGAATGCCACTGCGGCCGTGGCTGGCGACAAAATCAGCGATGATCGGATCGTAATCCGTCCAGTCAGCGATCATGTAGGTGACGCCGGCATCTCTAAACGCCTCCTGGACCTTAGTGGTCAGCAGCACGGCGCGCTCGTTTGCAAGACAGGTGATGCACCAATCAGCGGTTACGTCCACGAAAACCGGCTGACCCTCCGCAATGAGCTGGTTCAGTGACTCGGGCGTATAGGCCACGGTACCCGCAGGGAGTGTGGATTCATCACTGCCCAGGTGCGCCGGGCGCCAGGTCGCAAGGGCGATCGCTACCACAAGGCAGGCAAGCGCAGTGCTTTTGGCCAGGAAGGAACCCCGCCAGAGCCATAGTCCCAGCGCGATTAACAACGCGCCAAACAGTGTGGCAGCCATAACATCGACACTGGTTTGGCGTCCCGCGACCCAGAATAACCACAAGGCAGTTGCGTAGAGGGGAAATGCCAGCGCCTGCTTGAGTCGTTCCATCCATACGCCCGGGCGGGGCAGATATTTCCTGGCAGTTTCGCTGTAGGACAGCAGCAGCATTGGCGCGGCCATGCCTGCGCCAAGCGCGGCGAACACGCTCAGACCCTGCGCCGGTGGTTGCACCAGCGCATAACCCAGTGCGGTACCCATAAAGGGCGCGGTACAGGGGCTTGCGACCACAACCGCGAGCACGCCAGTAAAGAAGCTACCCGTGGAGCCACCGCTTTGTGCCAGATCGCTACCGAGGTTCATAAATCGGCTGCCCAGCTCCACCATGCCACTGAGCGCCAGTCCCATGACCACAAACAGATAGGCAAGACCAATGACAAAACCCGGTGACTGGAGCTGGAACCCCCATCCGATAGCCTGTCCTGCTCCACGTAAGCCCAGCAGAATGCCGGCCACCAACAAAAAACTCAAAATCACGCCGGCGCTGTAAAGCCAGCCATGACGTCGACGTTGATTCACCGGTGCTGACGCAAATCCCAGCACTTTCAGCGAGAGGATGGGTAGAACACAGGGCATGAGGTTGAGGATGATGCCCCCCGCGAAAGCCAGCAGCATCATGAACAACAAACTCTGGCTGGGAGCCGGATTACTTGGGAGCAAAGAGCTGCTGGGCGCTCTGCGGGCGGGAGTGTTTATCTCCCTTATCTCACCGTTTTCGTCGATGTTGAAAGTTTGCGTGCGCGGGGGATAGCAAAGCCCCGCGTCTGCGCAGCCCTGGGAGGTCACACGAAGCTGCCCTCCTGCAAGGGGGCCTGGCGTAAGGAGTTCAATATCCACGCCATCGTAATACACCTCAACGCGGCCAAAGAATTCATCCTCTCGCACAATTGCCGATGGAAACTCCGGCGTGAGTGTTGATGACTCGGTGCCATTGGAAAATTCGAAGCGAAACGCATGCTGGTAAAGGTAGTAACCCGGAGGCATTTGCCAGATAAGAAGCAGCGTATTGCTGGATATGGGCTCTACGGCCAGCGGGTAAGCTTCTTCTACCGGCAGAAACTCTTGCTCAACAAACTCATTGCCCAGGGGCGCCGCAGCGGATGTTAAGGCGCTTTGGCTGAGCGCTGTGGACTGCGCGAGCACTGTGCTCGTCCACAGGAGCGAGCAAAGGGCAAACAGCAGGCCCACAGAACGCCTACCTCGCGCGGGAGTTGCTGTTGCAAAATGTGTCGCTGAACGTAATGTCATGAGTAGGGCCTTGCCGATTCTGCCTAGTGTAACGTGCTCAAGATGCACAGATGTAGTGCGTGTTTGCCTGGCGGGTCTTTTGCCACCATTTTTGATCGCCAGGTAGGCCGTCTCCCCAGAAGCTCTGTCTGCCGCGAAACAACGTGATGCAATGCGGTGTTGCCCCTCGCATGTTGCTAAACTTGAGTCAGACAAGGCCACGTACCGGCACAGGCAGATATTTACTCCCTGGAGGAAGTTTTGGTTCATGATTGATCTTAGAGTTCCCCTGTTAGCGCTTTTTACTGTTGTTGGCGTGAACGCATTCGCACAGGTCCCCGAGGTTTCTGGTGCCTGGGTGCGGGCAATGCCGCCCGGACAGCATATGACTGCTGCTTACCTACAGTTGCGCAATCTCACTGCAGGCACGGTGTCGATCACGGGTGTCCACTCTGATGTCGGTATGGCCAGCCTGCACGAAACGCGCCTCGAGGGCGGTCGCTCATCGATGCGCGCCGTTGATAGTCTGGATCTTGCAGCGGGTGAGGCGATTAGCATGGAGCCAGGTGGCTTGCATATCATGCTCATGGGTTTGGAGACGACACCTGTTGAGGGCGATATTGTGCCTGTCTGTTTGCAAACGAGCGAGGGCGAGGTCTGCGCAGATGCGCAGGTTCAGCGCGCAGCGCCCGATACCCAAGGCAGCCATGATCACCACTAAGTACTGGAAGCGATCTTCATGACCGATGACACAAATGCCAGCTCCGACATCCCTAAGCTTGGCTGGGGTCGACGCTTGCGCAACTTTGCCGATGATTACCTGCCGCAGGGGCGGTGGCTGTCGATCACGCTGGCCACGTTTGTCGTGTATTCGCTGGTGGTGCTTGTTCTGGGCGTCTACTGGAGCGTTACGCCCGCAGAGTTCGATGTCGTTGAGCGGGCTCGAAGCTACACTACGAGTCTCGCTGCCAGTGATGCCGCAGCCGCGCCGGTAACCGGTGCAGTAACTACTGCGGCTTTGCTCGGGGTCGTGGACACCATGCTGTCAAAGCCCGGTGGGTATCTGCGTAACGATAGATTTCCGCCGGGTGTCTACCTGGACAATATCCCCAACTGGGAGTACGGCGCGCTTATTCAGTCACGGGACTTGGTGCGTGCGATGCGCGAGTTCTTTTCACGCTCGCAATCCCAGTCCAAGGAAGATGGGGACCTGTCTCTTGCAGAGCCACTGCTGAACTTCCAGTCAAACAGCTGGCTGCTTCCCGCCTCAGAAAACGAATACCGCAAGGCCATGCGATCGACACAAGCTTACCTTCAGCGATTGATGGACCCCAATGCCCAGAATGCACAGTTCTATGCGCGAGCGGACAATCTCCGCGAGTGGTTGGCGATGGTGAACACCCGCTTGGGGAGCCTTTCTCAGCGACTGTCGGCGAGCGTGTCCGAGCGACGTCTGAACACGGATCTTGCTGGAGATGGCAATGCGAGTCAGTCCACGGCGGCACCCAGTGAGTTGGAGGTGCGGACACCCTGGAACGAGATTGACGACGTGTTTTATGAATCCCGGGGTGCGGCCTGGGCTCTCATTCATTTCTTAAAGGCAGTGGAGGTCGACTTTGCTGATATTTTGCAAAACAAGAATGCCCAGGTGAGCCTGCGACAAATCGTCAGGGAGCTTGAAGGCACGCAGGGTGTTGTGTGGAGTCCGCTTATTCTTAACGGCTCTGGGTTTGGCCCGCTGGCAAATCACTCTCTGGTGATGGCGTCCTATATCAGTCGCGCTAACGCTGCGATCATTGATCTTCGGGACCTGTTGTCTCAGGGCTGACGCGGGTTTCAGTCCTTGCGATAGCGCAGTCGAGTGCCGGTATCCAGCGACAGGCGAATCTCTTCGGCGCTCAGTTCTTCCGGGAAGTACACCCCCGAGAGCTTGGCATCCAGAAGGCTCGCGCCCTGAATATTGGTGGAGCGAAAATCGATGCCCGATAGATCTGCGTTACGAAAGTAAGAGTTAGAAAAGTCCAGGCCCTTCGCGTTCATGTTCCGAAGGTCGCGCCCGCGGTAATCACCGTTTCGCAGCTTACTGGAATCCAGTGTGTCGCGTTGCTCGTTAAAGGCCTTGATGTCTTCCTGCCGCAACAGCTGGTACAGGGGGTCGGTCTTGATATGCGGCTTGTCCATAATGACTACGATTCCTGATTTTGTCCGTGGGTTCGTTACTCAGCGTTTGGGGGCTGTCGGCTTTTGAGCCTTCAGCTCTTCCCAAAAAAGCTGTCCCGTAGTGTCCCATACTGTTCTGGCGCAAGGCGAGGCCCCCACTGGGATACCACAGTCCCGGCGGCAAAACTGGCAAACCGCCCGGCCGTTGGGAAGTCGTGCCCTTCGGTAAGTGCATACAGGAAAGCACCTGCGAACATATCGCCGGCACCATTGCTGTCCAGGGCATCTACCGAATGCACGGGTATCTCGTGTAGCTGCTCGCCGTCAAAGCACACCGCTCCGTCGCCACCACGGGTGATTACAAAACGCTTGGCTGTATCTTTCATGGCTTCTACGGCGTCTGCAAGTTCGGTGGTGCCGGTCCAGCTTTTGGCCTCGGCATCATTGGCAAAGACCAGGTCTACGCCGGGCCCCACGATTTGTCGAAATTGCTCGGGAAAGAACTGCACCATGCCAGGATCCGAAAAACTCAGTGCCACAGGAATACCCGCGTCTTGAGCGACTTCCCTGGCACGAACGGCTGCAGCGAGGCCTGTTTCGGAGCTTACAAGGTAGCCTTCAATATAGACGTACTCGGAGTCGATGATGGCCTCGGGATTCAGCTGCTCGATGCTCAGTTTCTCGGAGGCTCCCAGATAGGTGTTCATACTGCGCTCAGCGTCGGGAGTCACCAGCACCAGGCACTTGCCTGTGGGCTCATCGGTTCTCACCGGAGCCGAGAAACTGACGCCTGCATCGCGCAGGTCGGAGACATAAATACGACCGTCGGCGTCATCAGCCACACGACAGGTCATAAAGCATTCCCCACCAAACAGCGCCGTGGCGATGACGGAGTTGCCGGCGCTGCCACCGCTGGCGTGATTCGCTTCTACCAAGTGTCCGTCCAGGGCCCGCAAGAGTGCTCCGCGACGGTTGCTGTCCACGAGGGTCATCAGCCCTTTCTCAACGCCCAGTTCAGCCAGCAATGGATCGTCAACACGAATCTCTGTATCGACTAGTGCTGCGCCGAGTCCGTACACCTTAAAACGCTTCATGTTCTATCCTGAGCACAAATGAGCGCGGCATTATGCGCATCTTGCACGGCGATGTGTAGGGCGGCATCGAAAAGTTCCCTTGCAAGTGGCTGACGGACCTGCCCCGAAGTACACTGCGCGGCCATGGCCAGTTCTCTTCAATTTTTGCGTAAGCTCCTCATCGTTCTCGCCTGCGTCGTATTCGCCGGGCTGTTCTATCTGAATGCGCTTATCACCAATACCTTCGAAAGCAAACGCTACGCATTGCCTGCGCAGGTCTATGCGCGTCCGCTGGAGCTTTTTGTCGGCGCGCGGCTCCCTCAGACTGCCGTGGTGCAGGAATTGGAGCGCCTGGGATATCGCCGAGTCGACCGTGTGCGCGATCGCGGTCAGTACGAGGTTTTTGGAACGCGTATGCGACTTCACAGTAGAGGCTTTGTGTTCCCCGACGGGCGCGAGCCCGCACGCATGGCTACTTTGGAGTTTTCTGGCGCCTCACTGGCGGCGCTGAGCAGTGCTGGCGCCGAGCTGGATATTTTGCGCCTGGAACCCACCAAAATGGGCGGTATCTATCCTGCACACGGTGAGGACCGTATTTTGCTGCGCCTCGATCAGGTGCCCGATACGCTTCAGAGTGGCCTGCTGGCTATTGAAGACCGAAGTTTTTATTCGCATTGGGGGTTTTCGCCGACGGGTATTGCTCGTGCTGCCCTTGGCAATATGCGCTCCGGGCGTGTGGTCGCCGGTGGTAGCACCGTCACGCAGCAACTGGTCAAGAACTACTACCTGAGTTCTGAACGTACTCTCAGGCGTAAGGTACTTGAGCTGCTAATGGCCGTGCTCATCGAAGTGCACTACGAGAAGTCACAGATTCTCGAGAGCTATCTTAACGAGGTGTATCTGGGCCAGGATGGTCCCCGCGCTATTCATGGATTTGCCCTTGCTGCATTGCACTACTTTGACAGGCCTCTGGAAGAGCTGGGATTGCATCAGCAGGCGCTGTTGATCGGAATGATTCGGGGCCCGAGCCTGTACAACCCAAACCGCAATCCGAAGCGTGCGCGGGAGCGACGGGATCTGGTGCTTCAGGTGATGGCCGAGCAGGGACTGATCAATCAGGAGCAAGCCGTGGTGGCGCAGGCCATGCCTTTATCTGTGGGCGGTGCGCGGCGCATTGACAGTTACCCGGCGTATCTGGATCTGGTGCGGCGTCACTTGAAGGAACAGTATCGTAAGCAGGACTATGCGACGGCTGGCCTGCGAATCTTTACGCCCTTTGATCCCCGTCTGCAGGATCAGCTGGAGCGCAGTACGACCCGTGTCATGGATATGCTGAATCCGGCGGGCGACCTTCAGACCGCTAGTGTTGTGACGCGCACCGTTAACGGCGAGGTGGTGGCTATTGTGGGGGGGCGAAAGCCGCGGGCAGCAGGATTCAATCGAGCCCTGGATGCCAGGCGCCCCGCAGGCTCTCTACTGAAACCGGCGGTTTATCTTGCTGCTCTGGAGCAATCAGAGCGCTACACCCTGGCGACGCCGCTGGACGACTCGCCCTTGCGTATAGCCGGACCTAACGGGGACGTCTGGGCGCCGCGCAATTTTGATCGGGAATCCCATGGTGATGTCCTTCTGCATCGCGCGCTCGCCAAGTCCTACAATCAGGCCACTGCCCGTCTGGGTATGGATATAGGTTTGCCCGCGGTGGTTGATATGTTGCAACGTCTGGGCCTTCGCCAGGATGTTCCAAAAGTGCCATCGCTGGTGCTCGGCGCCGGTGAATACTCACCGCTGATGATGGCGCGGTTGTATCAGACCATTGCCGTAGACGGAACTCGTACCCCTTTGAGGAGCATTCTTTCTATTGTGAATCGCGAGGGAGCAATTCTTCGCAACAACATCACTGAATACGAGCGCGCGGTAGATCCCCGAGCCATACATCTGTTGCACTACGCCTTGCGCGAGGTAGTTCGCGAGGGCACCGGGCGCGGCGTTTACCGCAGTCTTGCCGACGACTTCCATGTGGCGGGCAAAACCGGCACCACCAACGATGGACGAGACTCCTGGTTTGCGGGTTTTTCTGGCGATCTGCTCGCCGTGACCTGGATCGGCCGCGACAATAACGATGCCACAGGGCTCACCGGGTCCAGCGGAGCTCTGCGCGTATGGGCGGACTTTATGGCGAAAGCGGCCGGTCGGCCCTTGAGCTATCGTATGCCCGGTGGTGTAGAGCTGCATCGCATAGATGATGTCAGCGGGGATCTTACCGGCGAGGGTTGCCAGAATGCCCGCTTGCTGCCATTTATCGTGGGTTCTCAGCCTGAGAGTAGTACCGGGTGTCAGCCCAGGGCAGAGGGTATTCGCGGCTGGTTCGAAAAACTGTTTGGTGGTGATTAATGCCTGAATTGAAGCCGAAGTATTTTAGAGCTTTGCTGCTTGCGCTGGGGCTGCTGTTCTTAGGTGCCTGTGCTTCGGGTCCCGCGCCAGTGTCGCCAGAAGCCCCGGAGGCTAATCTGCCAAGGTCTCGCGTTCCTACACCCACGCTACCTACAGACTCCACCGTTTCCCCCGCGGTAAGCCCCGTTGACAGTCTTCTTGAGGAGGCCCGGGCGTTTCGCGAGGGCGGAAACCTGTCGGCCAGCTTTGCCCGTCTCGAGCGTGCGCTGCGTATCGCTCCCCAGCGTGCAGAGGTGTACCTGGAACTTGCTCGAAGTCACGATGCAGCCGGCAGACCCCAGCGTGCTTCGGCCAGTGCCGAGAGAGGATTGTTGTATTGCTCTTCCTCGACCTGCGCCGCTTTGCGTAAATTTATTGAGTCCTAAAGATCACTCACAAGAATCCTCGAGCCGTCTTCTTTCGGTTCGAATTGCAGTAGCTGGTTAATGCATCGAGGTAGTTCGCCGGCCGTATGACTTACGAATAGCAACTGACAGCGTCCCTCATCCACTACGTGATCCACCGCATCCAGCAGCAGTCGTCTGTGCCCGGGATCGAGGCTCAGCGTCGCTTCATCGAGTAGTAGCACGGCCGGTTCCTTGACCATGGCCCGAGCCAGGAGCACCAGACGTTGCAGACCAAAGCTGAGTGTGTGGAATTCTCGTGATCGCTCTGAGGCAAGTCCCAGAGCGCTTAGCCAGTGCCGTGCAGCAGCGCGCTGCTGGTCGCTCGGGCGGTCGCGAAGACCAATGCTGTCAAAGAAACCCGAGAGCACTACCGCCTCTACGCTGCTGCCATTAGGCACTGCAAACTGCATCCGGGCATCGACCCTCCCAAATCGCGCTTTAATCTCCCAAACACTTTCACCACTGCCCCGGCGTTTGCCAAACAGCGATACATCCTGTCCGTAAGCCTTGTGATTGTCGCCAGTGAGCAGGTCAAGCAGCGTGCTTTTTCCACAGCCATTGGGTCCGGCGATGAGACTGTGTTGATTCGGGCCCATGCGCCAGTTGAGGTTCCGAAACACACAGAGATCGCCGAAAGAGACAGATACATTGTTGAGCTCTATGGTAGCGGTAACGCAGTCAGGTGCTTCCAGCCCCGGTTTGGCCGGCGGCAAGCCAAAGTCCAGCGGCGGAGCTTCCATCGCTTTTTGACCCTCAGGGCTACTGAGTACTTCCCGAGGACTACCCGTCGCAACGATGCGTCCTCGCTCGAGAAGCATCAGGCGGTTGCAGGCGTCGGGGATCTCTTGCGGGCTGCGGCACAGCGTCAGAACGGCCGGTGTCTGCAAGATTATGCTGTTGAGAGCTTCGTGGAGCCGTTGTTGTGTGGCAGCGTCTAAACCATCCAGGGGACTGTCCAGAATCAGTAGTGTGGGCTTGCTCAACAACGCGCTGGCCAAAAGTGCTTTGCGCATCTGGCCGGTGCTGATGTAACGCAGCCCCCGGTCCAGGATATCCTGCATATCCAGAAGCGCTACGAGCTGGTCCCATTCCTGTGCAGAGCAGCCCTCGGTCGGCAGTAGGTCGCGCACTCGGGTGCCGATATCCCTGGCGTTGCTTTCGAACTCCGCGCAATCGAGCTTTTGATCCCGCTCGCACAAGCGTCGACCCCGCTCGAAGCACACGTAGGCCGTGCCTCCGGTGCTCAGCTCATCGCTTCGCACCAGGCTGCCCGCGTAGCGCGTTTGCTCCCCGGCGATAATGGTCGCCAGCGCAGTCTTGCCAGCACCATTGGCGCCGAGAATGGCCCAGTGATCGCCCTGTTCCCACTGCCAGTTAATGCCCTGTAAAGCGGGTTTGGCGCGGTAACTGAGTGCCAGTTGTTGGGTGCAAAGCAAATAATCTTTGGGTGATTCGGGCACCGGTGATTCCTCATACGCAGTCCAAGGCAGTGTAATTGAGTCCAGCCAGTGGTGTGTAAAACGAAGTTTTTAGTCTCTGCGCTTGCGACTGCCATGTCCTGCTGGCTTAATCCCCTGTCAGAGAATATTCGCCTTAAGGCAAACACCCCTGTGTCCATCTCCCTATTACAAATGGCCGAATCCGGTTTGGCCAGTCATCGACCCTCGCGTAAATGGTTGAAAGGGATCATGAAGCGGGCATCCGTTGCGCTGATATTGCAGCTTCGGGATGGCGAGCTTGGTGTTTGGATGATTCGCAGGGCAGAGCATGAGGGGGACCCCTGGTCGGGGCAGATGGCATTCCCCGGTGGGCGCATGGAGGCGGAGGACGAAAACGGCCTTGCTACAGCAAGAAGAGAAACCGAAGAAGAAATCGGCTTGCATCTCGGTACGCTGGAGCCTTGCATCGGTAAGCTTTCGGAGCTCAATGCGGTAAATAGTCGTTTTCGAGGTTTGGTGATATCGCCCTATGTTTTCCACCTCAAGCGCAGCGTGAACTTTCATCCAAACTACGAAGTTGCCGAGGTTGTTTGGGTGCCTCTGGAGTTTTTGCTGGATACGGACAACCGCGAGGAAATGGTCTGGGAGCGCAACGGCATTCGCTTACGCATGCCCTGCTACTTCTATGAGGAAAGACGTATCTGGGGTCTGTCTTTGCGTATGCTCGATGAGTTGATGGATGTAGTGGCGGGGAAGTCTCCCGAGCGTCGCCGCTGGCGTCGCCGCTAGGCGGCCAGACAGTCGGCAGTCCTTTGAGCTGCTCGCGCATCTCCAGATAGGCCTCAGCATTGTTAAAAGCGCTCGACGGACGCTCAAAGGACTACCGCCTGCCTGACCTGATCAGTGCGATGTTTCGGCGCTGTTTCGTGAGTCACCTGTCCTGAAGATTCCTAGTGGCTCGGCGCCGCTTTGCTCGAGCGTCCGTCGAGCGCGTTGTTTAATACTAGGATGCCGATGGAGATGCGCGAGCAGCTCGAGTAAAACGGGGCCGGGCCACCCACCGGAGTGTCTTTGGGGTGGTAGTCGTAAAAGCCGTATCCCGCGAATACGCGATGAACCTTTTTTTAGTTGCCGCCCTCGTCACCGCGCAGGAATGCTTTGGTATCAAGCATCAGATCGGTGAGCGCAGGGTCTTCTCGGCTTGCTTCCAGCAAGGCCTCACTGGACGCTTCGCTGCGTAAAAACGCGCGCAGAAGATCCATAAGCACCGGCGTCATATCGGGGTCGCGGGCCCAACGAGGGGCGTTGACGAGATTTCCTGTGACGGCCTCGCCACTGTAATTCAGCCAGTAGCCACCGCAGCTTGAGAGGTAATAGTCATCTACTCGGCCAAAGCTTTGGTTGGGCGTAGATGAGTCAAAGCCATCGCTGGGTACTTCCGAAATGCGCTTCAGAGCGAATACCCAGCGCGAGCCCACCGGGAAATCCTCTGCGGGAGGTCGACAGTAATCCCGGGTCTCCATCCATACCCGGACCCTATCGAGATAGTTGCGGCCCCGGAGATTCTCTTCCACGGCAACATCGACAGCATTTCCCTTGATGCTAAGCACTTTTGCTGCAATCACCAGATCGGCTGATTGTTGAACGTCGCTAAAGGATCCTTGCCACAGGCAAGCGCACTCAGCGTGCAGCGCGCTGCAAAGGCCGCTCAGTAGCAATGCCACAATGACCCGTAGGCCAGGCATCACTACAAAACGGTTACTGGAGTGCGCGCGCTGCATCCAAGGCGAAGTAAGTGAGAATGCCCGCGCAACCGGCGCGTTTGAACGACATAAGAGACTCGAGCATCACTGCCTCCCGAGATAGCCAGCCGTTTTCAAAGGCTGCCATGTGCATCGCGTACTCGCCGCTTACCTGATAGGCAAAGGTGGGAGCTTTGAGTTCTTCGCTGACCCGTCGGACGATATCCAGGTACGGCATTCCGGGCTTTACCATAATCATGTCTGCACCTTCGCCAAGATCCAGCGCACACTCATGTAGAGCTTCGTCGCTGTTTGCCGGGTCCATCTGGTAGCTGAACTTGTTCCCGCCTTTGATGTTGCCCGAGGAGCCTACGGCATCACGAAAGGGGCCGTAGTAGCTGGACGCGTATTTGGCGGCATAGGACATGATCAAGGTATTGACGTGTCCAGCCTCTTCCAGAACCCCGCGAATCGCGCTGATGCGCCCGTCCATCATGTCCGAAGGTGCTACGACATCAGCTCCGGCTGCTGCGTGGCTGGCCGCCTGCTTTACCAGTATATCGGTGGTTGTGTCATTGAGGACGTAGCCCTCGCTGTCAATGATTCCGTCCTGGCCATGCGTGGTAAATGGATCCAGAGCAACATCCGTAATCACGCCGAGTTCCGGCTGAGCCTGTTTGAGTGCACGAACCGCGCGTTGAGCGAGGCCGTCTGTATTGAACGCTTCTTCCGCTAGCAGGCTTTTCTTGTGTGCGGGCACAACCGGAAACAGAGCAATTGCAGGAATCCCCAAGCTCACCATTTCACCGGCAAGTTCCACCAGAAGATCAATGCTCAGGCGCTCGACGCCGGGCATAGACGGTACAGCCTCCCGTTGATTCTCTCCCTCGAGGACGAAAACAGGGTAGATGAGGTCGTTGGGTGACAAGGCGTTCTCACGAACGAGTCGCCGGGCAAAATCACTGGCGCGGAGCCTGCGCATGCGCGTGCCCGGAAAGGCGCCGCGGGTAGATTCAAAAGCCATTGCTATCTCCTTTAGGCCTTACAGTGCGGCAAACGCGGTAGCGGCCGCGGCAACGGTCTGCTCAATGTCTGCGTCCGTATGTGCGGCGGACATAAAGCCGGCCTCATAGGACGCCGGAGCCAGATACACGCCGAGATCCAACATGTGGTGAAAAAAGCGGGCAAAGCTATCGGTGTCGCAGGCCATGACGTCAGCATAGTTGGATACGCTTTCGGCATCTGTAAAGAATCCTCCGAACATGGTGCCTGCATGATTAGTGGTGAACGGTACCCCGGCTTTGTCCGCGGCGCCTTGCATGCCATCGCACAGGGCCTGGGTTCGCGCAAACATGGGCTCATAAAACCCCGGTCGGGAGATGATTCGCATGGTCGCCAGTCCCGCTGCCATGGCGATGGGATTTCCTGACAAGGTGCCTGCTTGATAGACAGGCCCCAAAGGTGCAATTTGTTCCATGATCTCGCGCTTGCCCCCGAAGGCGCCTACGGGCATCCCCCCGCCGACGATTTTTCCGAGACAGGTGAGGTCAGCCTCAACGCCCAGATGTCCCTGAGCCCCATGGGTGCCGAAGCGAAAACCGGTCATTACTTCATCGAGAATAAGCACTGCGCCGCTGGCGGTGCAGACTTCGCGCATAGCGCTGAGAAACTCAGGCTTGGGCAGGATGCAGTTCATGTTGCCGGTCACGGGCTCAACGATGAGGCAGGCGATCCTATCGCCGTGCTCAGCGAAGGCCTTCCTCAGGCCGTCGACATCGTTGTAGGTCAAGGTCATGGTGTAGTCGGCAAGTGCTGCAGGGACCCCTGGTGAACTGGGTACTCCCAGAGTGAGTGCGCCAGAGCCGGCCTTAATGAGCAGTGAGTCTGAATGACCGTGATAGCAGCCTTCAAATTTCACGATTATGTCGCGGCCGGTGTAGCCCCGGGCCAGACGAATTGCGCTCATGGTGGCTTCGGTGCCCGAATTCACCATGCGCACCAGATCCATGTTCGGCATGATGTCGCAGATCGTATCGGCCAGCTCAATTTCGAGTTCCGTAGGCGCACCAAAGCTCAGACCTTTTTCTGACTGGCGAATAACGGCTTCGCGCACTTCGGGGTGATTGTGTCCCATGATCATGGGGCCCCAGGAGAGCACATAGTCGGTGTAGCGCTTGCCGTCGCAGTCAAAGATATAGGCGCCATCTGCCCGGTCGATGAAAACCGGGGTCCCGCCCACTGCCTTAAATGCGCGAACGGGTGAATTGACGCCGCCGGGTATGTGCCGGCTTGCGCGCTCAAAAAGTTCCGATGATCGGCTCATAGTGGATGCCGTTCCTTGTTAGTGGGTGTCAGGGTTCAAATTATGACGCTTTCGGCGACTGAAGACCGGTTCCTTAATACTGTTATTGGCAATGTTGTTGGCAATCTTTGTTCAAATGTTCTCAGAATGGCTTGAGGACTACCAGAAAGACGATGGCGAACAAAAACAGTACAGGAATTTCATTAAAAAATCGGTAGAACACGTGGGTGTGGTGATCTTCGTCGGCATTGATGCGGTTGACGTACCTGCCGCATTGCACGTGGTAGACCACCAGGAACGCCACGCCTGCCAGTTTCAGCCACAGCCAGGTCGCACTGAGGTAGTAGTCCACATTGAGGCTGATCAGGCTTACACCAAAGATGATCGTTAGTACCATAAAGGGAGTGACAAACCGGTAGAGCTTTCGGGACATTATTGCCAGCTGAGCTCGGGTCTCGGGGTGTTCGCTTGCAGCGTAGTAAACGAATATTCTGGGCAAATAAAATAGGCCTGCAAACCAGCAGACAACGAAAATAATATGCAGTGCACGTAACCAGAGCATGGGGTGAATCCTAGGCGTTTAGGTGGTCCAGGGTAAAGCGCTCGATGCGATCGCGAGTCACTATACCGCGCAGGCTTCGCTTGCCCTTTTGACCTCGAGTGTACACACAGACCGCTTCGACCGTCCGCGCTTTCAGGATATCCAGAACCTGCCTTAGCGTGGCCTGCTCCGGCACCGCAGCGATCGTCCAGCGGCGCAGTGATGATTCGCTGACATCGCGAATGAGAACTTCCTCAGAGTCTTGATCGGGCGTCTCCTGAAGCCAGGCCATAAGATCTTTGCCACTCACCAAAAAAAGATCGTCTCCATCGCGACTCACCAGGCACCAGTTAGGTACCTGAAGCGCGAGTGTCGCGGAAACGGCGGGCTTCACCTTCTCGGCGATAACGACGACGCTGCCATCGATGACGGCGTTGACGTCCGTACGGTGAAGAAGCTGGTTCAGTGGGTCGTCAGGAAGTTGCCGTCGGAGCTGGCTAATAACGCTGCGGTGGGCAGAGCGCTGCCTGAATACGCTCAGGTTCGTGAGGTTGGCCAGAATGATAGCCAGCAGAGCCGGCATCGCGACACTGGTGCTCTGGGTTAGCTCGATGACGGCCAGACAGGCCGCCAGAGGTGCGCCGAAGGTTGCGCCCATAGCCGCGGCCATGCCAATGGTTACGTAGAGCGTTGGATCGGTAGCGATGTCGGGGTAAAACACATACCCCAGTTGCCCAAAGAATCCACCCAGGCAGGCACCGATAAGCAAGGTAGGACCGATGAGTCCCACCGGCATACCAAATCCGACGCTGATTGCGGTGGCGAATATTTTGGCACCAGCGATGAGCAGCAGTGCACCCAGTGCGATCTGCCCGTACATTACTTTGCCCAGCGTGTCGTAGCCGATGCCCAGCGTCTCCGGAATAACAATGCCTAGTGCGCCGGTAATTACGCCCGCCAATGTGAAACGAACAATCAACGGCCATTTTCCAAAGCCTGCACTGATGGTGCTGGTGCGAATCAGCATGGCTGCAGCGCAGCCGCTAAAAACACCAAGCAGCGCTATGTAGGGTATTTCCCAGAGCGTGTTTAGCTGCACGCTCGACATATCGAAAATCTCTGAGCCGCCGCCAAATCGCTGGCTCAACGCTGAGGCTGCTACCGCTGAGAGCATAACCGGCATAAAACCCGCGACGGTGTATTCGGCAATGATCACTTCCATGGCAAAAATCACCCCCGCCAAGGGGGTGTTAAAGGCGGCCGCAATTCCGCCGGCCGATCCACAGGCAATGAGCACCCGAAGGCTGTTGTTTGGGAGTGCCAGTCGCTGGCCGATAATGCTGTTGATGGCACTGCCAAGATGCACACCAGGGCCTTCCCGTCCGCCCGACTGACCGGTGGCGAGCGCCAGCACTCCGCCAAAGAATTGCACTACCGCATTGCGCCAGGGAAGCATGCCGTAATTGCTATGTAGTCGGCTGATGACATGGACGATGCCAACTTCGCGATCTTCCGGGCGTAAAAACGAAAATACGATGCCCAGTGCCAATCCGCCCAGCGAAGGCAGGAGAAACCGGTTGAGGACACTGAGTGTTTCGTAGTCCTCCCCACGATTACCCACACCCCAAATCTGCGCGATTTGTTCAATACCGTGCTCAAACGCTAACACTGCTGCGCCGGACGAGATGCCGGCAATGATGCCCAGCAGCGCGTAGGCTGTGACAGAGTCGTAACGCGTCAGCGCGCGCCGATAGGATCCGAAGCTAGGTGCCAAGCGGGTGTTCCAATCGATAAAGCATCAATGGTAGCAATTCTATGGGCTGCTTTGGCGATATACTCCTGCGCCTCGATACACGGGAGGCATCATGATCAAGGTAGGTATTGTTGGCGGCACGGGCTATACCGGCGTAGAGCTGCTGCGCTTGCTTGTTTCGCACCCAAAGGTGGAGATCGCATTGATTACCTCCCGCGCGGAATCCGGACGGCGTGTGGATGACTTGTTTCCCAGTCTCCGCGGTCATATCGAGCTGGGTTTTAGCGATCCCGATGACGCTGAGTTGGCTGCCTGTGATGTGGTGTTCTTTGCGACACCCCATAACGTTGCCATGCGCAGTGTGCCCACGCTGCTTGCTGCGGGAACCCGTGTGGTTGATCTATCGGCGGACTTTAGAATTCGAGACGTGAAACTCTGGGAGCATTGGTATAACGAAACCCATGCCTGCCCGGAGTTGATTGCGGACGCGGTTTATGGACTTCCGGAGCGCAATCGCGAGCAGATTCGTACAGCGCAGTTATTGGCCTGTCCGGGGTGCTATCCCACGGCGGTGCAATTGGGGTTCATGCCGCTACTCGCTGCGGGCCTTGTGAATACACAATCACTGATCGCCAATGCGGTTTCCGGAGTCAGTGGAGCCGGGCGCCAGGCAAAGATTGATAACCTTCTCACCGAGGTCAGTGACAGTTTCAAGGCCTATGCGGTGAGCGGTCACCGACATTTGCCCGAGATCGAGCAGGGTTTGGCTGATATTGCGGGAGGTCCGATATCCCTGACCTTTGTGCCGCATCTAGCGCCGATGATTCGCGGCATTCACGCGACGCTCTATGCCACACTGAACGACGCAGGGCGTGCGGCGAATTTACAGACGGTGTTTGAGGCGTTTTATCGCGACGAGCCCTTTGTTGACGTCCTGCCGTCGGGGCAATACCCGCAGACCCGGAGCGTTCGCGGTGCCAATACTTGTCAGTTGGCTCTTACGGTGCCCGGAAGCAGGGATACCGTGGTGGTGACAGCTGTAGAGGATAATCTCGTAAAGGGTGCGGCGGGGCAGGCCATTCAGTGTATGAATCTGATGTTTGGCGAAGACGAGAGTCTGGGAATTGCACAGCCGGGTCTCCTGCCTTAAGTGCAACCTTGTATAGCGGTCGCGCCCAGCTGCCGCTATACTTGACTCTGTTACTTGGTTTTATTGCGCCGCTACCTTTAACACTTGGTTATTAATCAATAGTTTTATCGACCCAGCAGGCGCCTGGTATCCGGAATAGCATGACTGTCGCAGAAGCCTTTGATCCAAACGCCATTACCTTGTCTGACCGAGCGGTCAACAAGGTACGTGAACTCGTGAGCGAGGAAGAAAATACCGCCTTGAAGCTCCGCGTGTTCATTACTGGCGGAGGTTGTTCGGGTTTTCAATACGGTTTTTCTTTTGACGAAGATGCCGCAGAAGATGACACAACGATCGAGCGTGAAGGCGTAACGGTGCTTGTGGATCCCATGAGCTTCCCTTATCTCGCGGGCTCTGAGGTTGATTACAGCGAGGGACTTGAGGGTTCGCGCTTTATTGTCAACAACCCCAACGCAACGACAACCTGCGGCTGTGGCGCTTCGTTCTCTGTCTAGCTTCGTAGTTAAAGCTTAAAGCTTCTCTTACTCAAGCGTCAGCACGCCAATAAAACCCCCTACGCTGGATGAATGGCACCCAGCACCCGAGGTCCCGCTGCGCCGGTCACACGTTCTGCGTTACCGGGTTGGCCCGATAAGGTTCGGTTGGCTAACCACGCAAAGGCACAGGCCTCCACCCACTCTGCTGCCAGCCCCAGTTCGTCGCTTGTACCCAATCGAATGTGCATCGTGTCCAAGCGTGTGTGTAGACGTCGCATCAGGTCTGTATTGCGAGCGCCGCCACCACACACAAAAAGCGCCTCGGGCTGTTGCTCACAACGCCGCAGGCTGTCGGCGATGGCAAAGGTGGTTAATTCTGCAAGTGTTGCCTGAACGACGCCGGGATGTAGATCACTGCCCAGCTGGGCGTCCAGCCACTGGAGATTGAACAGTTCGGGACCCGTGCTCCGGGGGCCGCTTCGCGTGAAATAGGGGTCTTGTGTTAAGCGTTCCAGTAGCCCCGGGTCTGCTTGGTGTTCCGCTGACCAGGCGCCGTCTGCATCGAAGGCATCCCCTGTGTTGCGCCTGATCCAGGCGTCAAGCAGGGTGTTGCCCGGCCCGCAGTCGAATCCGGCAAGCACGCCGGAGCCGTCGAGCAGTGTCGCATTGGAGATTCCCCCAATATTGACGATGGCCCTGCATTGACCTTGGATGCCAAACTGCGAAGCGTGGAACAAGGGAACCAAAGGCGCACCCTGGCCCCCCGCTGCAATGTCGCGACGGCGAAAGTCCGCCACCGTGGTGATGCCGGTTAGCTCCGCAATACTGGCTGGGTCGCCGATTTGTAGTGAGTACCGACTTTCTGTGGGCCCCTGGGGGTGATGGCGGACTGTTTGTCCGTGACTGCCAATGGCTGTGATATCGGTGGGTTTTTGCTTGCTTTTACTCAGGAGAGTATTCGTTGCTTTCGCGAACTCAATGCCTACAGTCCGATCAAGCGTCGCGAGGGCATGAACGCTATCGCCAGTCCCAGCGGCCAGTGCTGCAAGTTGGTCACGCAGTGCAGGGTCATAGTTTTGAGTGTGTGTGTCTTTGAGGAGCGTTTGTCCTTGAGCCACTTCTACAAGGACAGCATCAATGCCGTCCATGCTTGTGCCAGACATCAGCCCTATGAACAGGCCATGAGGCGCCATGGTGCTCAGGGTGCGCCAATATCGCCGCTTGGGGTCACCGAGGCGAGGCGTCGTTCCTCGCGAAGCTGTGCCAATTGCGTCGACGCATCGGCGATGGCAACTCTAAAGCGCGGCATTTCCTCCTGAGGAAGCGACTTCGCCTTTGGCAAACTCTTGTGGATGGTGCGCGGATTGCGATGCACGCCGCCTACCAGAAACTCATAATGCAGGTGAGGACCCGTCGCGGCACCGGTTGATCCTACCGTGCCGATTACCTGGCTCTGCACGACGCGTTGGCCGCTCTTTACCTTGCGCTTGTTCAGGTGCAGGTATTTTGTGACGTAGCGATCGCCGTGTTGAATAAATACATAATTGCCGTTCGCACGGCTATAGCCCGCTTCCACAACCCGACCGTCACCGGCAGAAAATACCGGGGTGCCCCGAGGTGCTGCGTAGTCTGTGCCGTTGTGCGGACGTACTGTTTTGTAAATAGGGTGTCTTCGTCGAGGATTGAAGCCTGAGCTAATGCGCGTGAAATCAACCGGAGCCATTAGAAAGGCCTTTCTCATACTGACGCCGTCTTCGTTGTAGTAGCTGGTCATGCCCTTGCTATCGATATAGCGATAGGCGTCGAAGCGTTCGCCACGATTAGTGTAAGAAGCTGCGACTACCTTACCGTCTTCATACTTCTCGCCATCGAGATAAAGCTCCTCGTAAAGGATCTCCATGGTGTCGCCTTTGCGCGGGTCCATCACAAAGTCGATGACGCCGCCCAATATAATGGCGGCCTCCATAATAAGGTTGCTCGATAGTCCAGCCTCGCGACCGGCGAGAAACAGCGAAGACTCGATTTCTACTGTTGCCCAGCTCAGGCGCTGCTCGGGCTCTCGGATCGCGCGCTCAGAGGAGAAGCCCCCGTCCATGCGTCGATATACGACCGACTGTAGTCCGTTAATGGTGTGGCGAACGGCTGCGAGCCCACCGCTTTCATCGCGGAGGAATGCCAGGCTCTGGCCGGGGTAGATACGCTCCAGGTCGCGACCCTGAGGGGCGGTATGTACGATTTGGTATACGTCGGCGGTGCCGAACCCGGCTCGTTTAAACAAAAGCGACAGGTTGTCGCCGCTGCGGACGATAAACTCCTCCCAGGGTTGGGATGCGGGAGGGCTTGGCTCTTCTGTAAGATCATCGACTGTCGCCACGGCCTGAGCGGCCTCGATGATGGGAGCGACTTCTGTCGAGGGAAGAGTATCGTTCTCTTCCACCAAGACGGCCTCAGAGACGCTGCGCGTGGCGTTTACGTCACCGGACGGGGTGATGATCGCGGCTATTGCTACAAGCGCAGACAGGCCCGCCACCGCAAGAATGTGGTGGTGCGAAATGCCTTGTCGCTCAGCGATGGGAGTTGCGCCGCGGGGTGTTTTTTTATGGGTGATCATGTCACGGGCCCGATTATTGGGTGTTGAGTATATAAAAAAGATACGTTTTAGAGATAGTGGCGGATTTCACCTAGTGCGTTCAGCGTTTGGTGCGGTAAGGTCGCCAGCCTTTTAATGACCACGAACGATGAGAGTCGGCCCGGGCTGGCTCCGCGATATAAGTGATGACCATGACTAGTACACTGCTTACCGAACTACAGCAGCGGGAACTGATATTTCAGATTGCCGGTGAAGATAAGCTTGCCGGCTGGCTGGATGAAGGCTCACGCTCTTTATACTGCGGTTTTGATCCCACGGCCGATAGCCTGCATATTGGATCTTTAGTACCTCTCTTGATGCTGCGTCGCTTTCAGCTGGCGGGGCATAGGCCTATTGCCCTTGTGGGCGGCGCTACCGGTCTTATTGGTGATCCCAGTTTTAAAGCTCAGGAGCGGCAACTCAATACGCCCGATATTGTGGAAAGCTGGGTGGAGAAGTTGCGTCATCAGGTGTCCCGTTTTGTGGACTTTGACGCCGGAGCCCAAAGCGCGGTCGTGGTCAATAACCTCGAGTGGACCCGCGATCTGGATGTGCTGACGTTTCTGAGGGATATCGGTAAGCACTTTTCTATCAATGCGATGATTCAGAAAGAGTCGGTGAAGCAGCGTATCGAGCGCGAAGGCAGCGGTATTAGTTTTACAGAATTCACCTATATGATCCTCCAATCCTACGACTTTGCAGAGCTTTACAAGCGCTACGACTGTGGGTTGCAGTTGGGTGGGTCTGATCAGTGGGGCAATATCACCGGCGGTATTGACCTGACTCGTCGTCTTCACGGTGGGCAAGTGTATGGTCTTACGATGCCTCTGATCACCAAATCGGACGGCAGTAAGTTCGGCAAAACCGAATCCGGGACAATCTGGCTGGATGCGGCGCGGACGTCGCCCTATAGCTTCTATCAGTTCTGGCTATCTGTGGCTGACAGCGATGCCTATCGATTCCTCCGGTACTTCACCTTTCTAGCGGTTGCTGATATTGCTGACATCGAGCGCGCGGATGCCGAGCGAAGTGGTCGTCCTGAGGCGCAGCGCATTCTGGCCGAAGAAGTCACCAGGTTGGTGCATGGCGATGAAGGTCTGGCAGCGGCGCAGCGGATCACCGAAAGTCTGTTCAGTGGAGAGCCTTCGGGGCTCTCTGAACCGGATCTGGAGCAGTTGATGCTGGATGGTTTGCCCTCTAGCGTATTAGCTCCTGCTGGAATGCCGGAGACTTTGACTCAGCTGCTGACCGACGCGGGGCTTGCGGCGTCAGGTAAGCAGATAAAAGATGCCCTGCAGCGCGAGGCGGTGATCGTCAACGGCCGGGCGCTGGGTATGTCTGACAACGCTTCTCCTAAGGACGCGTTTGCTGCAGACAAGGCGCTTTTCGGGCGCTTTTATCTGGTACGACTGGGGAAGAAGAAGTACCACCTGTTCGCTCGAAACTGAATACCGTCGCGGCCCGTTTTGCGGTCTTTGGAAACTAATTCGAAATATCGCTTGCACGCATTGAGCATGTGAGTATAATTCGCCTCCCCGCTGATCAGTAGGTCGGCAGGAAAGCATCAAACCCAAGCGGTTTGATGGGTGTTTAACAAGAAGATGAAGACAGAAGTGTGGGCACTTGTTGGGATAGTTGTTTATGACTATTCAGACACAACAAGTGACTCATCAATTCATGACTACATTTATGTAGTTAGTAATTTATGATTTCGAGATGTGTCTGAGCCGAGATTTGTTAGTTAGCGCGGGTTACTGTGAAAACTAACCCTCATGCCGAGAGGCTGAGGTTAAAGATTAAACTGAAGAGTTTGATCATGGCTCAGATTGAACGCTGGCGGCAGGCCTAACACATGCAAGTCGAGCGCGAAAATACTTCGGTATGAGTAGAGCGGCGGACGGGTGAGTAACGCGTAGGAATCTATCCAGTAGTGGGGGACAACTCGGGGAAACTCGAGCTAATACCGCATACGTCCTAAGGGAGAAAGCGGGGGATCTTCGGACCTCGCGCTATTGGAGGAGCCTGCGTTGGATTAGCTTGTTGGTGAGGTAAAGGCTCACCAAGGCGACGATCCATAGCTGGTCTGAGAGGATGATCAGCCACACCGGGACTGAGACACGGCCCGGACTCCTACGGGAGGCAGCAGTGGGGAATATTGCGCAATGGGCGAAAGCCTGACGCAGCCATGCCGCGTGTGTGAAGAAGGCCTTCGGGTTGTAAAGCACTTTCAATTGGGAAGAAAGGTTGTGCGTTAATAGCGTACAGCTGTGACATTACCTTTAGAAGAAGCACCGGCTAACTCCGTGCCAGCAGCCGCGGTAATACGGAGGGTGCGAGCGTTAATCGGAATTACTGGGCGTAAAGCGCGCGTAGGCGGTTTGTTAAGTCGGATGTGAAAGCCCCGGGCTCAACCTGGGAATTGCACCCGATACTGGCCGACTGGAGTGCGAGAGAGGGAGGTAGAATTCCACGTGTAGCGGTGAAATGCGTAGATATGTGGAGGAATACCGGTGGCGAAGGCGGCCTCCTGGCTCGACACTGACGCTGAGGTGCGAAAGCGTGGGGAGCAAACAGGATTAGATACCCTGGTAGTCCACGCCGTAAACGATGTCTACTAGCCGTTGGGAGACTTGATTTCTTGGTGGCGAAGTTAACGCGATAAGTAGACCGCCTGGGGAGTACGGCCGCAAGGTTAAAACTCAAATGAATTGACGGGGGCCCGCACAAGCGGTGGAGCATGTGGTTTAATTCGATGCAACGCGAAGAACCTTACCAGGCCTTGACATCCTAGGAATCCTGTAGAGATACGGGAGTGCCTTCGGGAATCTAGTGACAGGTGCTGCATGGCTGTCGTCAGCTCGTGTCGTGAGATGTTGGGTTAAGTCCCGTAACGAGCGCAACCCTTGTCCTTAGTTGCCAGCACATAATGGTGGGAACTCTAAGGAGACTGCCGGTGACAAACCGGAGGAAGGTGGGGACGACGTCAAGTCATCATGGCCCTTACGGCCTGGGCTACACACGTGCTACAATGGAACGCACAGAGGGCAGCAAACCCGCGAGGGGGAGCGAATCCCACAAAACGTTTCGTAGTCCGGATCGGAGTCTGCAACTCGACTCCGTGAAGTCGGAATCGCTAGTAATCGTGAATCAGAATGTCACGGTGAATACGTTCCCGGGCCTTGTACACACCGCCCGTCACACCATGGGAGTGGGTTGCTCCAGAAGTGGTTAGCCTAACCTTCGGGAGGGCGATCACCACGGAGTGATTCATGACTGGGGTGAAGTCGTAACAAGGTAGCCCTAGGGGAACCTGGGGCTGGATCACCTCCTTAAACGATAAGCACTACCTGACGAGTGCTCACACTTTTGTCTTCATCTAATCGGTTGATACCACGCAAGAATAGTGTCTGGTGCAGACTCACTTATAGGCCTGTAGCTCAGTTGGTTAGAGCGCACCCCTGATAAGGGTGAGGTCGGCAGTTCAAATCTGCCCAGGCCTACCACTCAAACAGAGCGAGCACATTTACAGTAAAGGCGAGTAATTGGGGCTATAGCTCAGATGGGAGAGCGCCTGATTTGCATTCAGGAGGTCCGCGGTTCGATCCCGCGTAGCTCCACCATTTACGTGTTAAGTGATAGTAAGTAGATGGTGAGGTAAGCGGTAACCCGCGTGGTATTAGCAAAGTCAGAGGTAGGTACAGCGAGCTGTACCTACCTCTGGTTTTAACAACCGGATGTTCTTTAACAAGGTAGATCAAGCTGAGTTTATAAACTGAGCTGAAACACAGGCTACGTGCTTAGGCATGTGAGTGTGAGTCAGACGGTTTATAGATAAATTGTTCAGTGGTAGCGGGTTTCAATTCCCCGTTATCACGACGAGTTGTAATAGAAAAATATGTTGTAAAACATACTGTGACTTAAGCGTCACAACATCCGGCGGATCGGAGTCGGGTAAGTGCGTTAACCGCGCGTTTATCTCAAACGATCTTTACTAAACCCGGCCACGTAAGCATTTGCTTAAGGGCGTGGACGGGAGTCTTCTAGAACAGATAACTTCGGTTATATGGTCAAGTGACTAAGCGCACACGGTGGATGCCTTGGCAGTCAGAGGCGATGAAGGACGTTGGAGCTTGCGAAAAGTCTCGGGGAGGTAGCAACCAACCTTTGATCCGGGAATGTCCGAATGGGGAAACCCACCCAATGTAAGTTGGGTATCTGCGACTGAATACATAGGTCGTAGAAGCGAACGCGGGGAACTGAAACATCTAAGTACCCGTAGGAAAAGAAATCAATTGAGATTCCCCCAGTAGCGGCGAGCGACCGGGGAAGAGCCTGCATGTAATAGCTTTTGGGTTAGTGGAACGGTCTGGAAAGTCCGGCGATAGAGGGTGATAGCCCCGTACACGAAAATCTGGAAGTGGTACTGAGCATGCGATAAGTAGGTCGGGACACGTGATATCTTGACTGAAGACGGGGGGACCATCCTCCAGGGCTAAATACTCCTGACTGACCGATAGTGAACCAGTACCGTGAGGGAAAGGCGAAAAGAACCCCGGAGAGGGGAGTGAAATAGATCCTGAAACCGTGTGCGTACAAGCAGTGGGAGCAGACTTGTTCTGTGACTGCGTACCTTTTGTATAATGGGTCAGCGACTTATTGTCTGTAGCAAGCTTAACCGTATAGGGGAGGCGTAGGGAAACCGAGTCTTAATAGGGCGTTTAGTTGCAGGCAATAGACCCGAAACCGGGCGATCTATCCATGGCCAGGCTGAAGGTTGGGTAACACTAACTGGAGGGCCGAACCCACTAATGTTGAAAAATTAGGGGATGAGCTGTGGATCGGAGTGAAAGGCTAATCAAGCCCGGAGATAGCTGGTTCTCCTCGAAATCTATTTAGGTAGAGCGTCGTGTCTTACCCTGGGGGGTAGAGCACTGTTTGGGCTAGGGGGTCATCCCGACTTACCAACCCCATGCAAACTCCGAATACCCAGGAGTACAATCACGGCAGACAGACAGCGGGTGCTAACGTCCGTTGTCGAGAGGGCAACAACCCAGACCGCCAGCTAAGGTCCCCAATACCAATTAAGTGGGAAACGATGTGGGAAGGCTCAGACAGCTAGGAGGTTGGCTTAGAAGCAGCCACCCTTTAAAGAAAGCGTAATAGCTCACTAGTCGAGTCGGCCTGCGCGGAAGATGTAACGGGGCTAAATTGGTAACCGAAGCTGCGGATGCATGCTTGCATGCATGGTAGAGGAGCGTTCTGTAAGCCGTTGAAGGTGAACCGGGAGGTTTGCTGGAGGTATCAGAAGTGCGAATGCTGACATGAGTAACGATAAGGGGGGTGAAAAACCTCCCCGCCGGAAGATCAAGGTTTCCTGTCCAACGCTAATCGGGACAGGGTGAGTCGGCCCCTAAGGCGAGGCAGAGATGCGTAGTCGATGGGAAGCAGGTTAATATTCCTGCACTTCTTTATATTGCGATGGGGGGACGGAGAAGGCTAGGCCAGCGCGGCGATGGTTGTCCGCGTTTAAGGTTGTAGGCTGGTGACTTAGGTAAATCCGGGTTGCTAAGGCCGAGAACTGATGACGAGCTTCGAGCGAAAGCGACAAGTGAAGTGGTCGATGCCATGCTTCCAGGAAAAGCCTCTAAGCTTCAGATATAAAGGAACCGTACTGTAAACCGACACAGGTGATCAGGTAGAGAATACCCAGGCGCTTGAGAGAACTCGGGTGAAGGAACTAGGCAAAATGGTACCGTAACTTCGGGAGAAGGTACGCTGCTGTTGGTGATGGGACTTGCTCCCTAAGCTGACGGCAGTCGAAGTGACCAGTTGGCTGCGACTGTTTATTAAAAACATAGCACTCTGCAAACACGAAAGTGGACGTATAGGGTGTGACGCCTGCCCGGTGCCGGAAGGTTAAATGATGGGGTTATCTTCGGAGAAGCTCTTGATTGAAGCCCCGGTAAACGGCGGCCGTAACTATAACGGTCCTAAGGTAGCGAAATTCCTTGTCGGGTAAGTTCCGACCTGCACGAATGGCGTAACGATGGCCAAACTGTCTCCACCCGAGACTCAGTGAAATTGAAATCGCTGTTAAGATGCAGTGTACCCGCGGCTAGACGGAAAGACCCCGTGAACCTTTACTATAGCTTCACACGGGACTTTGACCTTATTTGTGTAGGATAGCTGGGAGGCTTTGAAGCAGTGGCGCTAGCCATTGTGGAGCCGTCCTTGAAATACCAGCCTGGTAATGTTGAGGTTCTAACTCAGGTCCCTGATCGGGATCGAGGACAGTGTGTGGTGGGTAGTTTGACTGGGGCGGTCTCCTCCCAAAGCGTAACGGAGGAGCACGAAGGTGCGCTAATCATGGTCGGAAATCATGAGGTTAGTGTAAAGGCACAAGCGCGCTTGACTGCGAGACTGACAAGTCGAGCAGGTACGAAAGTAGGTCTTAGTGATCCGGTGGTTCTGAATGGAAGGGCCATCGCTCAACGGATAAAAGGTACTCCGGGGATAACAGGCTGATACCGCCCAAGAGTTCACATCGACGGCGGTGTTTGGCACCTCGATGTCGGCTCATCACATCCTGGGGCTGAAGCCGGTCCCAAGGGTATGGCTGTTCGCCATTTAAAGTGGTACGCGAGCTGGGTTTAGAACGTCGTGAGACAGTTCGGTCCCTATCTGCCGTGGGCGTTGGAGAATTGAGGGAAGCTGCTCCTAGTACGAGAGGACCGGAGTGGACGAACCCCTGGTGTTCCGGTTGTGTCGCCAGACGCATTGCCGGGTAGCTACGTTCGGAAGGGATAACCGCTGAAAGCATCTAAGCGGGAAGCCCCTCCCAAGATAAGTTCTCCCTGACCCCTTGAGGGTCCTGAAGGGCCGTAGAAGACTACTACGTTGATAGGCTGGGTGTGGAAGCGTTGTGAGGCGTTGAGCTAACCAGTACTAATTGCCCGTGAGGCTTGACCATATAATCCAAGCTATTTGCGTGACTCGACCTTCTTCGTGAAGGAAGGGCACACAAGAAGACAACGGATGTTGTGAGCAAGTCATAGTGTGACAACACGGTGTGGTAACAACACACCAGAAAACAAACACACCGGACTGAACACCCGGCCTCAGCTTGAACTACCGACCTAATTTGTTGGGCGGCCAGAATACCGACCCCCGACATGCCAGTTTGCCTGGCGACCATAGAGCATTGGAACCACCTGACCCCATCCCGAACTCAGCAGTGAAACGATGCATCGCCGATGGTAGTGTGGGGTTTCCCCATGTGAGAGTAGGTCATCGCCAGGCGCCAAAAAGGAAAGACCCCTGTAGCTTCGCTGCAGGGGTTTTTGCTTTTAGGATGCGGGGTTCTCTTTTACTACAACGGGTCATGTGAACGCGCCTGCACCACCGGTGCGGGGAGCTGGCACCGAAGGTGTGCCAATAAACAAATGTCGTGGTCCTTCTCTAGATAAACTTGACTTAGATACTCGGGTATCGGATTCTCTTCGCCCATCAATCGATGGGACTTGCGGGTACAGGGTGACACGGCCTTGTTTTCGCCAATACATGCTATGAATGAATGTCTGAATCATACCGACCTCGATGCAGATTTTGTTTGCGCGGTTTGCGGTAGATATTTTTGCGAGGACTGCGTGGGGGAGCGTTTTTATCCTCGCCCTGGCTATATCTGCCACGAGTGTTCTGGTGAAAAACCGGCGGAGCCCACACCGCCGCCGCCGGAGTACCCGGGCAAGGCAAGTAAAGATGATCCCGACGCGAGGTCGGGGGGAAAGTCTCTTATGGCGCCACCGCTTGAATGGGGTGTTATAGGGTTTTGTTTGATTCTGATCCTTGGATTAGCTGGCTACCGCTATGGGCAGGGGGAATGGGTGCCGGTACTTGTTTCTGACCAGCCGGAAGATTTGGCGACCTACTGTTTGAGCGTTCTTAATGCCTTGGAAGCGAAACAAGCGGCAGTCACCTTGAGTGATGTGCTGGCAGCTTGCCCAGAACCAATCATTGTGACAAACGATCCTGAGGCCATTCTTGTATCTACGCCGGACGCTGAACTTTATGGGTTTAGTGAGATTGAGGTTGAGCTCAATCCACTCACACTGACAGTAATGGAGTAGCTTTGACGTGACACTGAATCTCTCACGATCGACTTCTACTCATCGAGGCGGTGCTCAGGCACAGGGCTTCACCCTTTTGGAAATGATGGTTGTTTTGGCAATTGTTGGGGTACTTGCATCCCTTGCGCTGCCTACCTACAGATCTTACGTCGAGCGGGCGGAGTTTGTAGAAGTCACTTCGTTTATGGGTGAGATACGGACCGCCCTGCAAATTGAGGGTGCTGGAGGCGCTGATTTCCCCACGGTGTTGCTAGGGTCTCAGTCAAGAGTAGCTGCTCGTCAATCCGGTGGCCAAAGGGTTAGACGACGGGACTCTCGTGTAACCACGGAGAGTGAATTCATCGATGAGTACTACTATGACTACAACCTTAATCGCGGTTGGGCATATGTGGTTCTCCGCCTGAATCCTGATAAAGTTTCCGAGTGTCGGGGGCGTTGCATGCTTCACGTTGCGGCAAAGAAAGTGGGTAGTGAGGTACGCACCGTGTGTGGACGCTGGGGACAGGCCCAGTGGCCGGATCCTTTCCCTGTGGCGGTTCTGCCTCGAGAGTGTCAAAGCACGTGTGTGCGCTGTGAGCTTCGCCAGATGCGATGAGGCTTATACCTTCGTCCGCAATTCATACGATTAAATGTCTGGATGAGTAGTCCGCAGCGTAAGCTGCCCCCTCCGTTTAATGCCGATTCTTAAGGTGCCCAATGAAGAATGTACTCATCGTGTCGTTGCTGGTGATGCTGGTTGGCGTCGGCATTTGGGTAGTTCACGATGGTCGTTTACCGTTTAATGGCGGTCAGAGCGCGAGCATTCGTGACGGTACTCCTCAGCAGGAGCCGTTGGCGACCGAATATACCGGCGTCGCGGCGGAATTACTGGCAGTGCTCGATTATGACCTTCTGCCTGAAGCATCTGGCCTTGGCGTGTCAGGTTTAGATCCACAACGTCTATGGTTGATTAATGATAGCGGCTCGCGATCAGAGTTGGTGGCATTGGACCTTGCTCGCCAAAGCTTCACCCGGATAAATATTCTCGATACACCGAATAAGGACTGGGAAGATCTAGAAGTCTTTCGTTATGAGGGGGTGCCTTGGATGGTCGTTGCCGATGTCGGTGACAACAAAAGCCGCCGCGCTAAGGTGACCCTGTACTTCCTACCCGAGCCTGTCGCTGATGAGCGACGTGTGCGGGTTCATACGACGATGACCTTGTCTTATCCTGATGGCCCAAGGGACGTGGAGAGCATAGCTGTCGACCCATTGACCAACACGCTTTATCTGCTGAGTAAAAGGGATCATTTCCCCAGACTTTACGCAATAGCACTCCCGGAACTGGGTGAGCAGCGATCGTTTATCGTAGAGCCCACATTGCTAGGTGAGATTCGCAGTATTCCAGGGCCCACCAAAGACGAACTCGAAAGATTCCCAAAGTATGGCAAAAACCGGGCCCAACCCACGGGAATGTCGCACTTGCCTGATGGGAGTGGTGTAGCGCTACTCACCTATGGTGGGAGTTACGTTGCACCCTTGGGTCCGGATAGAAACTGGCTGCGAGCGCTCAACGATTCTCTGTGCCCTGTTCCCAGGCCTGAGCTGAAACAGGCCGAAAGCATTGCTGGCGACCTGGAAGGACGAATCTATATCACCAGCGAGGGCAAAGAGTCTCCGCTATTGCGACTGAAGCCGGCGCGGGGCTGTTTTCTGAACGAGAACCCGGGCTGAAGCGCAGAGGCAGTGTACTGCCAATTGGCGGTATGGAGGGGTCTTGGGCCGTGCTATGAGCCGGGCTGGGTGCCTTAAATGCGCTATTCTTCAATCCCGCAAATTTGCGAGTACCTGGGTGTTTTATGAAACGTTTGGTTTTGGTCTGTTTAGCTTTGCTGCTCGTTCTTGTGCTGGTACTGGTGTATCGAGCCGAAACCCATTTCACCGAGCAAAGTGCTGGCGCGGTCTCGTCGCAGGATCTACCTGACCTTGATATTGCGGCTGCCTCTAGCCGACTCGCAAAAGCCATTAGCTATCCGACGATCTCTTACGATAACCCTGATCGCCGAAACGATGCAGCGTTTATTGGCCTGCGCGAACACATGCTAGCTAGCTTCCCCAGAGTGTACGCAGCCGCACCACCACGACTCCTGAACGAACATAGTTTGTTGTTCAAGTTTCCGGGCTCCCGCTCTGATCTGAAGCCTGCACTGTTCATGGGTCATGTCGATGTTGTGCCGGTGGATTCCGCGACCGCTGATCAGTGGCGGTTTCCTCCTTTTAGCGGGGCCATCGAGGATGGGGTGATTTGGGGCCGCGGCGCCATGGACGACAAAGTCACGGTATTTGCCCTCCTCGAAGCGATGGGGTCACTGCTGGAGTCCGGCTTACAACCCCAAAGAACACTGTATTTTGCCTTTGGCCACGACGAGGAGATCGGAGGCCCCATGGGGGCAGCGGCTATGGCGGAACTGTTGGAAGACGAAGGCGTTGAGTTTGAATTTGTGTTGGACGAAGGCGGCGTGATTACACAAGGGTCGTTTCCCGGTATCGAGGCACCTGTAGCACTGGTCGGTATTGCAGAAAAGGGCTTCGTGAACCTAAGACTCACGGTGAATGCTCCCGGAGGACATTCTTCACAGCCACCCGATCACACGGCCGCGGGGATTTTGAGTCAAGCCATCGTTGCCCTGGAGTCTCATCCATTCTCCAGTGATCTTCGGTACACGAAGATGACTATGGATTACGTAGGTAAGCAATCCGATTTTATGACGCGTTTGGTGATGGCAAACCTCTGGCTATTCGAGCCGGTGGTTGCCAACGTGCTGGCTAAAACACCGGCAACGGCAGCACTCACTCGAAGCACCATTGCAGCAACGATGTTAGAAGGAAGCTCCAAATCCAATATCCTCCCGACTCGCGCTACCGCGGTGGTCAACGTGCGGATTATGCCAGGGGACAGCGTGGCTTCAGTGAGGGAGCATTTTGTTAATGCGATTGCCGATCCCCGCGTAGAGGTCAGCACCTTCATGGAAAACGAGCCCTCAGCGGTATCACCTACGGAGAGTCTGGGATACCAACTCATCCAGAAAAACATTCGAGCGATGGATGAGTCTGTGCTCGTTGCACCTTATCTGGTTATCGGAGGCACGGATTCCAAGCATTTTTACAGTCTGTCCCCCAACATATACCGCTTCATTATGGTTAAGGCTGATGCTGAGGGTCTCAAACGCATACATGGTGTGAATGAGCAGTTGCCGGTAGAAGATTATCGCAGCGCGATCCAGTTTTTTAGGGCTTTGTTAACTGACGCCGCACGCGCCTGACCGCTCAAGCTCGATGAAAAATTTCGTTAAAGTGTCGGCGGCACAGCGAGACGTAGCGATCATTGCCACCGATTTCTACCTGAGCACCATCGGTAACGACAGACCCATCGGCATCCTGGCGCACCACCATGGTGGCCTTCTTGCCGCAATGGCATATCGTTTTAATCTCTTTTAGATTGTCAGCCCAGGCAAGGAGATACTTGCTCCCCTCAAAGGGTTCGCCGCGAAAGTCAGTGCGTAATCCATAGGCCAATACGGGAATTCGCATTTCGTCGCAGACACGTCCCAGCGAGAAGACTTGTTCCTTGGTGAGAAACTGCGCTTCATCAATGAGTACGCAGTCGAGTTTTTGTTGCTCATTCGCATCACAGATGATCCGGAAAATGTCCGCCTCACGATTGAAGATGTGCGCATCGGCGCCGATACCGATACGCGATGTCACTCTTCCACTACCGAAGCGATCATCTAGCGCCGGTGCCAAAATCAGCGTGTGCATTCCCCGCTCGGCATAGTTGTAGCTTGACTGCAGCAGGGTCGTTGATTTGCCCGCGTTCATAGATGAGTAATGAAAGTACAGCTTCGCCACGATTTCTCCCGGAGGTTGCTTTTGCATCTATAGGGGCCGCGGGGCTTGTGCCACCCACTGCCGCTGTGTGTGACGCTAGCATGCCACACTCACAATGGTGAAGCCGCTGTTACACATGCATACTCTTGCCTTGATTGAAAATCAGAGTTTTGGCGATGGGGATACTGACTAAAATTGAGCGCGTGGCTCGCCAGCTGCGGATGTTTCTTATTGTCGCTGTGGCGTTGAGCTCTGCCGCGGTACCTTCTGCGGCGGCTGAATCTCCACTCTACAGTTATGGGAAGGCCTGTAAAAAAGCTCTTCCTTTCTATCGGCAGGGTTGGGCTGAGATCCTCGAGAAGGGGCGTTGGACAGAAGCTGAGCGTCTTTACAGAGAGGCCGTCGCTGTCGCGCCGGACTGCGTGATTGCGAAAAGCGTTCTGGGACGAATCACCGTCGACGCTGCAGAGCGCAAGTCACTGATCACTCAGATACAAGCTTCTATGGAGAATGTAGATCCCCACGGTCGGTTGATACTGGAGCCGTACTTAAAGACGCTTATTCTCATCAGTGCTCGAGATACCGCACAAAGTCTTAGCGAGGACTTTCGCGGTGATCTAACGAAAGCGGCAATAAGTAACTACCAGATTTTTCTTGAGCATTACCCCGAAGAATGGGCTGTGCGCGTTGAGTACATTGAATGGATTCACGCCGAGCAGGGGCCTCAAATGGCCCTGGAGGCAATCCAAAAGATGTCACAAGAGCGTCCGGGCGACGGCGCTCGCTTTAGTTACTTCCCCGCGTATTTTCATGCGGAACTCGGCGCATACGAGCAAGCGACTGAGCTTGCCCGGCAGTTTGTGCAAGGGTTGGGTCCTGGTGATTGGCCTCAGGAGCACTACATTAACGCGTTTATTGCTTATCAGCTCGGCGACTACAGCGCTGCATCTCAGTCGGTCAAACAAGCCCTGGTGCTCGACCCCAGACATCTTATCGCCGAGCGTCTTAGCAAGAAGATTGATGCAGCTATGGCACCTTAGTATCCACCAGAAGATCCGGTTGAGGAATTCAAGTGCCTGACTACAAATTGTGAGGGACTTAACGGACGCGACCAGGATTAAGTAGTATTTCTCCACCCCGCCAGCTGGTTATAATCAGCGGCTGAAATGTTGAGGAATAAGGCATGATGAACAAATTTGCGATAGTTGCCGCTGCTGGAATTTTGCTCACTGCTTGCGCCGGGCGCAGCGACCACCAAACCTTCTATCATGCCGAACAAGGCGACTACGATGCTGCACTACAGGCCGCAAAAGCCGCCCAAGGCAGTGGTCTGGATGGATTTTTGTTTGGGTCTGGGGCAAGTCAATGCCGTGATTACAGCGCCGTGGTCACGGTGTATGTGGCAAAGGGGGACTTTACGGGTGCGACAGAGGCCTGCCGGGATTACGACAATCAGTGTGCTGTTGTACCCGATGCGAGCCTCTGTTTTAACTACCGACAGAGTGACCTGAATTCCGCGAAGTCCGATGACAGTATGGCGACACAGCTCAGCGAGGCAGCCCGTGAGGCACTCCATTTTCGCTGGTTGATGATTCGCGACGACTACGAGGGAAAAGATCTCAAGCGGCCGATCTACTAGTCGGTTCTGCTAATCGCTTCTACTAGTGAGTGTAGATCGGTTTGCTTTTGAATTATTTCCCCTACAGCAGTGGTAGTTGACCGCGTGTTTGCCTGCGCCGGTGGTAAAGCTGCTTAGCTGTTCTTGGCTACGAAGCGCAGCGCCACACCGTTGTTGCACCACCGCTCTCCGGTAGGCGCTGGACCATCCTTAAAGAGATGTCCGTGATGCCCGCCGCATTTTGCACAGTGGTACTCCGTGCGCGGCAGAATCAATTTGAAGTCCTTTTTGGTTTCCAGCGCATTGGGTATTGATGTGAAGAAGCTGGGCCAGCCAGTGCCGCTGTCAAACTTCATCTGGGATGTGAACACGGGTAAGTCGCACCCAGCGCACACAAACACACCCTCACGTTTTTCGTCGTTTAATTCGCTCGTGAACGGTCGCTCTGTAGACTCTCGGCGAAGCACATCATAAGCCAGGGGCAGAGTGAGTCGCTCCCGCCACTCGTCCTTACTGAGCTTAAGTTTGTCCTCTGCGCTCACAACCGTGAAGCCCTCGGGTAGAAGGGTTCTCCATTGCGACTGGATTTCGTCAAGCATCATGCTCGCCTTATTATTCGCCCAAAGTATCGGCGCCGACAGTGTTGCCGTTGCCCCTAGTGCGACCTTGGTGATCGCGGATAAAAAATCACGTCTTTGCATAAAAAGATAAGACAGCGTTATTTCCGAATAATTCCATTTACGCTTGTTCCGTTACTATGGATTGCTGCAGTGGACTGTAGATTGCTCAAAACAGAACGGTGACGAATTATGAGTCTGAAAGAAGTACCTCCCGCCGCGGGAAGCGGTTTGAGCATTGATGAGTTGGATCGCATCGAGCGGATCAGCGGCGAGCTGCGCAACGGTATTGGGGCACTCGGTGATATTGGCCCGGCGGTAAGTATTTTTGGATCCGCCAGAGCGAGGGAGGATAGCTGGGAGTACCGTAGTGCCTGTTCTTTAGGCGAGTTATTGGCTGAGGCAGGCGTGTCGGTGATAACCGGCGGTGGGCCCGGCGTTATGGAGGCCGGCAACCGAGGCGCACGTTCTGGTGCTGGCCGCTCCATAGGACTTAACATTACGCTTCCACGGGAGCAGCTAGCGAACCCTTACCTCGACACCGATATTGCGTTTAATTATTTCTTCACGCGAAAGTTCATGCTCATTCGCTATGCCATGGGTTTTGCGATTTATCCCGGCGGATTGGGCACCATTGACGAGCTTTTTGAATTACTCACTCTGGTACAAACGGGAAAGCTTCAGCCATGTCCGTTGGTTCTTGTGGGACATGACTACTGGAGCGGTCTTTACAACTGGCTGGTGCGCGAGAGTGTGAGTCGTGGCTACATCGCCCCGGAAGATCTTGACCTGGTAGAAGTGGTGCCCGACGAGGAGGTGGCCGCGGCGGTACTTCTGGATAAAATTCGAAGTCGATCTACTTAAAATCCTGTACCGCCTTGAGCAGTTGTCGGCAGGTGATTTGCCCAATCAAACGGCCGTTCTCTACCACCGGACGCCGACGCTTATTATTCATGAGCATGTCCTGCGCGACGTCGACAATGTCTTCATCCGGGTGGGCGACGATGAGATTATCGCTGGCCATGTAATCGCGCACTATGCCGGTGGATGTATTGTTATATACGGCCCCCAGGATCGATCGGAGGCAGTCCAGCTCGGAAAGAATCCCTACCAAGCTGCCCTGGTCGTTCACAACGCAGAGCCCAGATACACGGTTTTCGATAATGACTGCCATGGCATCGCTTAGGCTGGCATCGAGGTGCACCGTGGCTGGGTGAGGCAGCATATAATCGCGAAGGCTGACGGATTGCAGCATGGGTTAAATTCTCCCCGGGTTCTGTATTCACATTCTCTCAGTATAGACATGAAACTGCACAGGAACACGAGTGTCACGATGGAGATGCGATCATGAAGACGCTGCACCTTATGCGCCATGCAAAGTCGAGTTGGCAGGCACCAGCGCTTGCAGATCACGAACGTGAACTCAATGAGCGAGGTCGCAAAGACGCGCCGCGTATGGGGGAGGCCCTGGCGAAGATCCTGACGGCAGAAACGGTGCACTGCAGCTCCGCTGTGCGGGCACGTCAAACCTTAGCGGGCCTATGTGACGGTTGGCCTGCAATGAGTGCGGAATCTCACGATATTGACGACCGCCTATACACTTTCGATTATCAAGACTTGCTGCTCTGGCTTCAGAGCAAAGCGAGCGAAACCGAAAGCTGTTTTCTCATCGGACATAACCCGGCAATCACAGAGCTATGTAATCAGCTTGTGGGAAGAGCAGCGCTTGATAATCTCCCCACAGCGGGCTACCTGCAGTTGGAAATCCCGGTTGCTTCCTGGAGCGACGTTCGTGATGGAATTGCCACGCTGGTTGACTGGCAATTCCCCCGGAATTTGTCTTAAACGACAAACATTCGTTTTGGCGTTGGCGTTTAGGCGGCTGCAGGTTCTTCTGCAAGTGCTGCACGTCCATGGGGTCGCGCGTAGTCAATATCTGGTCCCAGCGGCACTACCGCAGTGGGATTAATAGTGCCATGCGAAGCGTAGTAGTGCGTCTTGATATGAGAGAAGTCCACTGTGTCCGCCACACCTGGTAATTGATAAATGTCCCGGACGTAGCCGGAGATGTTTGGGTAATCCTCCAGACGCTGACGATTGCACTTAAAGTGACCGTGATACACGGCGTCAAAGCGAATCAGTGTGGTGAACAGTCGAATGTCCGCTTCCGTCAGGGTGTCCCCGCAAAGATATCGGTGATGAGCGAGGTGGGCGTCGATATGGTCGAGTTCCGCAAACACTTCTGCGTAGGCCTCAGCATAGGCATTTTGGCTTGTGGCAAAGCCAGCGCGGTAAACACCGTTGTTAATTGCCGGATAGATCCGCGAATTCCAGTCATCGATGGCCTGTCGCAAAGCACTTGGGTATAGGTCCAGGTGATTGCCGGTGAGATCGTCAAAGGCCGCACCCAGCATGCGAATGATTTCAGATGACTCATTGTTGACGATGGAGCTCGTTTGTTTGTCCCACAGAACAGGCACAGTGACCCTGCCGCTGTAGTCCCGCTGCGCAGCACTGTACACCTGATGCATGAGTGCATGCCCTTGAGCGATATCGCCGGTGCTGCCTTCTTCGGTCACGAAGGTCCATCCATTTTCGAGCATGATGGGGCTGACTACGGATACATCGATATGCGATTGCAGATCTTTGAGAGTACGCACGATGAGTGTTCGGTGAGCCCAGGGGCAGGCAAGCGATACGTACAAGTGATAGCGTCCGGACTCGGCGGGGTAGCGGTCGTCCTCACCGCCGATACGCTGCCGAAATTGTGCGTCTTCGCGCACGAATCGACCGCCCGATGCGCTGGTGTCATACCATTTGTCTTGCCAGACGCCGTCTACAAGTAAGCCCATGAGAATCTCCCAACTGAAGTTTTGGTGTTAACTGAACGTGAGGAATGACTCTACTTTCGACTTAGAGCAAAGAAAATCGCAATAAACGAGATGCTTCATTCGATTTAATCGAAACCACTACTATTTGCAGCGCTTTTAATTAGCAGTTGACCCAGCCGGCATGTAGCGGGACCCGCCTTATCTGGATCTGCGTAGGTTAAAAACAGTGACGCTCGGCGTCTGGCGCCGCGCTCCAGGGGAAGTTCACGCAGGCGCCCGCTGGCTAGTTCATCGCCAATACGGGTCACGGGGAGCCAGGCAAAGCCCATGCCCCGGGTAATCATAGTGATGGAGGTCGCGACATGGCTTACCGTCCAGCGCTGCTCCGCGCCGAGCCAACCCGAGTCGATGCGCTGTCCCGTCGCTGAATCGCGGACTACGATTTGGCGTTCCGATGCCAGATCCTGCAGGTTTAGAGGGCGCTGCAGAGTTTGTAGCGTGTGCTCTGGGTTTGACACGGCAATAAATTCCACGTCCATCAAGGCTTCCCCGAGGAACCCCTGAGGCACCTCTCCGGCAACCAGAAGATCCACATCCCCCTGCAGCAGGCGCTCGGCCCCGCCGGACAATACTGTTTCTACAAGCTCGACCCGGGTGTAGGGAAACTCCGTAGACAAATGCTCAAGTGCCTCCGCGAGACAGTGTTGGGGATAAACTTCGTCAATAGCGACGCGTAATTCGGGTTCATCGCCCTGGGCGAGACTTTCGGCAATGGTTTCAAGTTGTTCTGCCTGATCGATGAGTTGACCGGCGCGACGCAGCATCAGTTCACCAGCGTCGGTGAGCTGTGCTTTGCGTCCCACCACTTCCAGAAGCTGTAGATCCAGCTGATCCTGCAGCTTGTGGACTGCGTGATTGATACTCGATTGACTCTTGTGGATGGCCTCTGCAGCTTGGGCGAAGCCACCGTGTTCGACTACCGCCCTAAACATCCGCCATTGCTCTAAGGTGCTGCGACTCATCGTTAGATATCATCCTTCGAAAAACTCGAACGTTGTTTACCAGATTAAGCAATATTCTTACGATTTAACAAGCGTTATTGTGTCTCATTCTAAGCGCAGGAGATCAATATGAACCGCAAACTGACACAGGTTTTGCGTGCCCAGCCCAGTACGGACGGCGCCGGTGTGGCCATTCAAAGAGTCGCAGGTTTTGAGCAGAGGGGGATGGACCCCATTCTCATGATTGATGAACTTCGCTCGGAGCATCGCGAAGATTTTGCCGCGGGTTTTCCGCCACATCCGCATCGCGGAATGCAGACGCTCACTTACATGAAGCATGGGGGAATCATTCACGAGGACAGCCAGGGCAATCGTGGGGAGATTCGAGGCGGCGGTGCCCAGTACATGAGTGCAGGTCGCGGAATCATCCATTCCGAGATGCCGACCCAGGACACTCTCGGGCTCCATGGTTTTCAGCTGTGGTTTAACTTGCCGGCGGCCGAGAAGATGCAGGCGCCGCGCTATCGGGACCTGCCGCTTGGCGAACTCACTCAGGGCGCGGGCCCTGGATTTACTGTGACCGCGATTTCCGGGGAGTGGAATGTTTCCGGTATGCAGTCGATGGTCGGCCCTCTTCAGGAATTGGCAGCTCAGGCAGCGTTGGCTGATTTCAATCTTGATGCTGCGGCAGAACTCACTTTGGAGACAGGCTCCGGTGAATCTGTAATGGCCTACGTCTACAACGGCAGTGTTGATGCAGACGCGGTGAATCATTCCCGGCGTCAGTTATTGTTGTTTGGCGAGGGAGAGCAGTTGACGCTCAAGGGCGGATCCACGGGCGCGGGCTTGCTGGTTTTGCGTGGCCGTCCCATCGGTGAAAAGGTTGTTCACTACGGCCCCTTTGTGATGAACACCGAGGCTGAAATAGAGCAGGCGATTCGCGATTACCAGTCAGGGCAGTTCGCCGCATAGCCATTCAGTGAGTCAGCACGAGGCTGCAAGCTTTGTACAATGGTGCTACTCTTGCAGCCCTTTGTGTGTCGGATAAATCATGCGTTTTCCCTTGCTAATCAGCGCATTAACGCTGGCGACCCTCGCTGGGTTCCTCACAGCTTGCACGACCCCTACGAAACCTGTGGAACCAGAAGTGGTCCCGCTCACATCCTGTGACGGGCCTCGGCCCCAGGTCTGTACGATGATCTTTGCCCCGGTTTGTGCAACCCGCGCCGACGGCAATCTTGAGACCTACGCCTCGGGCTGTAATGCCTGTGCCGACGACCAGGTGTCGTCCTACCTTAATGGCGCCTGCGAAGACGAAGGAAACAGCTTATGAGCCTGACTAACCGAATTCTGCTGGGCATGCTTGCGGGCATCCTGCTGGGCTCTTTACTGAATCTCATCGGCCACGGTAGTGCGGTCGATGGCACTCTCAGAACCATTATTGATGAATGGCTCGTCGGTGGTGTGTTTGATGTTATCGGCCGAATTTTCGTTGCTTCTCTAAAGCTGTTGGTGGTTCCCCTCGTTTTTGTTTCTCTGGTGTGTGGCTCAAGCTCGCTGGGCGACAGTGCTCGCATGGGGCCTATCGCCGGTAAGACCTTGTTGTTCTATCTGGCTACCACAGCCATTGCGGTGACCGTGGCCCTGGTTGTTGCCGTATTTATCGGTCCGGGCAGTTCGGTGCAACTTGATAGTAGTGCGGCTTTCGTTGCCACAGAGCCGCCACCCTTGAAAGAGGTTCTGGTCAATATCTTTCCGGCCAACCCCATTAAGGCCATGGCCGATGGTGAAATGCTGCAAATTATCGTGTTTGCGCTGCTTTTCGGATACGCCTTGTCCCGCGCCGGGGATGCCGGACGTCGAATGGCGACTTACTTTAGTGACCTGGAAGTGGTCGTAATGAAGATGGTCGGCGTGCTCATGGCGTTTGCACCCTGGGGCGTATTTGCTCTACTTGCTCGCCTGTTCGCAGAGATGGGCCTTGGGGCTATTTTGGACCTTGGTGCCTACTTCCTTACCGTGCTGGGAGTGCTGATTTTCCACGGCACAGTGACCTATGGACTGATACTCAAAACCTTCACGGGCCTGCCACCCAAAGTAATGTTGAAAAAAATGCGTTCCGTCTGGGCCTTTGCATTCTCCACGGCCTCTTCCGGTGCAACGCTGCCTATCACGCTACGAACGGTGGAAAAGAAACTCGGCGTACATAACTCTGTTGCCGGTTTCACTATCCCTCTCGGTGCGACCATCAATATGGATGGCACCGCAATCATGCAGGGCGTGGCCACCGTTTTCATCGCACAGGTTTATGGCTTCGATCTGAGCATGACGGCTTATATCACCGTTATTCTTACGGCAACACTTGCCTCCGTGGGTACTGCTGCGGTACCGGGTGTCGGCTTAATAACTCTGGCAATGGTACTTGAACAGGCAGGACTGCCAGTGGAAGGTATCGCTCTTATTATCGGCGTTGATCGTCTTTTGGACATGGTTCGAACTATGGTGAATGTAACCGGCGATGCGACAGCCTCGGTGGTTGTTGCCAGGAGTGAGGGGCAGTTTGATGAGGAAGTATTCTATGATCCGGATGCTGATGCACACCCCGAAAGCGCCGTAGCGGATTCAGACGCAGCGGTTGCCGGATCTCGGGCGTAGCCACGCGTATGACTATCAAGGTGACTATTGTTCCTGTTACGCCCTACCAGCAGAACTGCTCAATACTAAAGTGCGAAACGACCGGTAAAGCTGCGATTGTTGACCCGGGTGGTGACATCGAAAGGATTCTGGCTGCGGTTGAGCAGCTAGGCGGTACCGTAGAAAAGATCATTCTTACGCACGGCCACATGGATCATTGCGCCGCGTCAGATGTGCTGAGGCAGCAGCTGTCTGTCCCGATTGAAGGCCCTCACGAGGGTGATCGCTTTTGGATAGACAAACTTCCCGAGTGGTGCAAGATGGCGAACTTCCCTGTAGCAGAGGCCTTTGAACCAGATCGCTGGTTGGTGGCGGGCGATACCGTGACCGTCGGCGCGCAAACCCTGAAGGTGTTTCATTGCCCGGGGCACACGCCGGGTCACGTTGTCTTTGTACACGATGCGCAGCGTGTCGCCTGGGTTGGCGATGTGATTTTTCAGGGTTCCATTGGCCGCACTGACTTTCCCCAGGGCAACCACGACCAGCTGATTAGCAGTATCCGCAATACCTTGTTTCCCCTGGGTGATGACATCACCTTTATCCCCGGTCACGGCCCTACATCTACCTTCGGCCAGGAGCGCCAAAGCAACCCCTTTGTCGCTGACGAACGTTATGGCTGATGAATCTCAGCAAGATCAGCGTCGAGCTGACTTTCTTGCACAAACTGCCCAGATTGCGTTTACTGAACTGCAGCGATACTTCGCCGCGGGGCGTCTGGTCAAGGTTAGCGACGGGCTTGATCTTGTAGAAGTCGCGGTGCAACTGTCCCAGGACAACGCCAAGCAGTTTGAGCAATGGTTGGAGCAGGGAAAGCTGGACGGCGTCAACGATGAGCAAGCGACGCTTTGGTTGAGCGAAAATCGTGTGCTCTGGGCAGTGGTGGCCGATCCCTGGGTGTTGGTTCAGGAGCGAAACAGCGCAGCCTAAGTACCTGGCGCAGTCTTTTTGATCTTCCTTTGCTGCGATTAGGCTACGGTATTTTTACTGGGCGCCCTTCAAATACCGTGCCCCAAATGGAGACATTGCGGAGCCCGATGATGCCTACTTCATAGGGGTCTTGTTCCAGCACGGTAAAGTCCGCACGTTTGCCGGCACGAATGGAACCAATCTCATCTTCCCAGCCCATCACCCATGCGGCATCAATTGTGATGCCCCGAAGCGCGGCATCAAGACTGATGCGCTGCTCCTGCCCAGTTGCATTTCCGTTAATCGTGATTCGATTTGTGGCTGTCCAGGCGAGCGTCAGTGGTTCCATCGGTGCCATAGGCGCGTCAGAATGCAGCGCTAGCGGGACACCCAGTCGTTCGGCGGAACCCAGTCGTACCATTTGCGCACTGCGATCGGGACCCAGCCAGGCATCGCCATAGAGGTCTGAGAGAATGTAGTGGTAATAGGGGTTTGCTGAGATCACCGCACCTAAGTCTTTGAGTTGACGAACCTGCTCCTCGGTGGTGTAGGCAAAGTGTTCGAGAGTCAGACGATGATCTGCGCGAGGGTGCTCAATTTGTAATTCCCGGAGCATGTCGATGAGAGCCGCTGCACTGGCATCGCCATTGGTGTGCGCATGAATTTTATAACCGGCTTTCCAAAAATGCGCGCCCCAGGCCTGAGTCACCTCCAAGGGCGCCATCCACTGACCTTTGTGCCCATCCAGATATCCCGGAGGACCCATCTGTGCCAGCCCGCTGTAGATTGCGCCGTCCATCATCAGCTTGAAGTGCCTGTCGACCATTACGCGCTCGGAGTTACTGTCTCTCCAGCGATCGATCTCCTGCTCAGCTTGTGCCGGACTGCGACCCCGGGCCAGAAAGTCCGTAATGATCGGCGTCATAATGATACGTATTGGAGCGTTGGTATCTGCGACTGCTTTTCTGATCAGCGCGAGCTCCTGTTCCGGGTTACCAAAAATCCCCGTACCCATATCCAGCGCCGTGGTGACGCCTCCGCGATGTGCCATAGCCAGAAAGTTTTCCATACCCTGCAAGAAGCGTGTTGGCTCGAACAAAAAGCCGAGCTTGGGCACTAGCGCCTTTAACCCGTTTTCCCAGAAGTGCCCGCGCTCCCAGTCGCTCTCATGAAGTTGTCGTACCTGGGCTTCGCTCAGTGCAAGCTCGGCGATAGCGGCGTCGTTGAGGATCAGTTCATGAAAAGAGCGATGCCAGAGCATTACCGATTGATTGGGAAACCACTCGCTGAGTTGCTCTCTATATACGTCGCCATGCCATAGCGGGTGATAGCCCCAAACAATAAATGGTAAAGGACCCTCATGCGCGGCGACCAGTGCGCGCAGTCGGGACTCAAAATCCTCGGGGGTCAGTGCCCCCGGGAAGCTTCCAGTGGGTAAATCCCAGTCATCCGGCGCGAGGAAAGGGAGTTGGGTGAGTACCGCCGGAAGCGTCGGATGAACGTGGGGGTCGATAAATCCCGGGGACAGTACTTTCTTGTCAAAGCGCCTGTCGATCGCATAGTCGCCAAGCGCCGGGGTGCTCTGCAATTGTGCAAGGTCGCCCACGGCCACGATACGTCCATCGTTTACTGCGACAGCGGTGGCCACCGGCTGCCCCGGGTCCATGGTGATCACTTTTGCGGCGGTGTAGATCACCTGCGCCTGAGCGACGCCAGTAAAGCTCAATACGATAGCAACACCCAACGCCGCCAGACACCCTGGAGTTCGGGCGGGGCGATCGCTGTTTGTGTGTTTCAGGTGATGCATAAGCAGCCAGCCTTGCGACACTGTGGTAGCAAGTAGTCTAGCGGTAAATCGCTGCGTAGGCGTACCTCAGCGCTTATTGAATGACTTTGATCCAGTCCCCCGTACGAGGCTCGCCCCGAGGATAAAAATCATTGATAAGTCGCAGCTGCGCCTCGGCATCATCAATACGGGCACTCGCTGCAAGTGAGCCCACATCGGCACCTCGGGGTACCTGTATGTAGCGCACATAACGTCCATTGCTAGAGCTTTTCTCTTTTGGGTGCATGGCGCGGAAACTCTGGATTAATGCCAATAGCTGCGCGTCGCTGGCCGAAAAGTCTGTCGCTTGGGCTTCGAACATGTAAGTGAGGTTACCGAAGTGGATCACAGCCAGACGTTTGTCTTTACCGCTCGCCGCGGCAATGGCTGTATAGCCATCCAGCCCACTTTGCTGAAGGGTTTCTCCGGCGCGGAGGTCGCCTTTAGCGGAAGACTCCAGCACTGCCTGAGGCGTAGCGGCCGGATCCTTTCGGCGTAGGGTGATCGTGAGGCTGGCGCTGCCGTCCGGTGCCGCAGCGACAACTGCCTGGGCACCCGGTGTGACTGCCCAGCCCTCAGGTTGCTCGATAGTGAAGCCGAGTTTGTTGTGATAGTAGCGATCGTCGGCGCGCTGTCCTTCAACGCTCTCGCCCCAAACAAGACCGTCGGTGACCCGACGAAATTCTCCGGGCTCTTCGGGGCTTTCTATGTAGGTGCCATCGTCAAGTTCATTGGCTGCACGAATCACTGTTTGCAGGCGCTTGTCGTTACGAGGGTGTGTTGCATAAAGGCCATGATAGGTAGTGCCACTCTTACCCGCGGCCTTGGCCTTCAGGCGCATAAACTGCTCCTGGTTTTTGAGTACCCCAATGACGTCCAGCAAGGCCTCGGGTTCGTAACCGGCCTTATACATGTACTCGGCACCCAGTCCGTCAGCCTCGAGCTCCATATCCCGGCCATAACCGCTAATGAGCTCGGCTCCGTACATGTTTGAGGCCTCGTACACAGCGCTGCTTCCCGTGAGTACATAGGCGGTGGTGGAGAGCACCTTGCTGGTGACACCAGCGGTTTTTCTGCGCCCGTGATGTCTTGCGGTAACGTGAGCGATCTCGTGCCCAATAACACCGGCAAGTTCGGCTTCGGTGTTGAGATAAGCGATAAGTCCGCGGTTGACGTAAATGAACCCGCCGGGCGTGGCGAAGGCGTTAATTTCCGGAGCGTCGATGACCGCAAAGGTGAATTCACGCTTGGGCATATCGCTTTCGGCGACCAACCGCTGTCCGATTTTATCCACGTAGGCCTGTAGCTCCGGATCCTCATAGAACGCGCCCTCCGCAAGAAACTGGTCGTACATTTCCTGACCTGTCTCGCGCTCACCATCGGCGCTGGACATCACCACGGTGGCACCGCCGGTTGCCGGGTTGATGGTGCAGCCCGGCAACGCAGCGAAGGTGGCGCCAAGCGCCGACGCCAGAACGAGGTACTGGAGCTTAGTGTTCACTGGACAGGAACTGCAGCAATTGATCCCCCAGGCCGTCACAGGCTGTGCCCTGAACCGGCGCGATGATCGGGATGGGTACCACCACCGCCGGCATATAAGATTGCCCGCTGGTACTCGCGTTCAAGCGGCCCACTTCGGCCTTGTCGGTAAAGTCCCAAATGGTCGCTTCGTAATCTGATGCATTACCCCAGGTGCCAAAACCAAAGCACCCAGCGCCCCCGGGTCCGACGCCACAGGTCATAGAGCCCGCGGAATTTGTTTGCACTGTACTGCCATCCACCCAAATCATGTACTCGAGTTTCAGATCAGTTAAGCGTTCCGCCACTGGCTCCTGCTGCACCAGGCGATCTATATCCGCCGGGCGAAGCGGGGCGGTGCGAGGCTCGAACCAGGGATATAAGTTGTTGATAAACTCGATCTCATCGATGATTTCTATGCTGGAGTCTCGGGCCACCACGTGGTCGGCAATACATTCAATAAAATCGAATTCAGTCTCGTAGTCACTGGCGTGTCGGCGGCCCAAAATAACGACGGTCGAATCGCCTATGCCCTCTATGGGTTCATTAAAGACCATTTCGTCTACGGTTGATGTGACACACCCGGTTAGCAGTGCCCACAGTCCAAGCCCAATAATGCGAAGTGTGTGCCTCATCGGGTGGCTACCGCCGCACGCCGTTGCTGCAGCTCCTCGAGCCATTGCGCCACCTCCGGGACCTTATGAAAACTAGTGATGAAATGCGCGCCGGCATCACGCAGTGCCACCACCGCCGCGAGGTTTACCGCGGCCTCATCACTTTGAAGGAACGCTGTCGGTGTTTTTCCATAGGCGGTCATGGTCCACTCGGCGATGGGGTCTCCATTGGTTGTGACCAGCTCAAAAGCGTAGCGCATCCAAATCTCATACACCTTAACGTTGGTGTGCGCAGGGATAGCGTATTGCAGCTCGTCTACGCGGGGGATCAACACCGCGTCAACGATGGGATTCATCTGCTGTGGCGCCGGCTTGCCGTCCATCTTGGTGATCCCGGTGAACATGTTGTTCAGCAATTGGCTCCACATCTGCACCTGGGCATCACCGGTTTTGACGATCCAGGTAGATTCGGCCCGGCCTTTGGCCTCATCAAAAAACTCATGTCCTACAAACTCCGGCTCATACCAGACGCCAAGGTTAACCGGTAGCGGCTCCATAAGCGGAGGCGGGAAATTGCCCACAACGACGACCTCTTTGGTGCCACAGCTCGCCAGAAACACCAGCGAGAACAGCAGCCCCACAAAAGCAGGGCCACGGCGAAGAGCGTCATAGCTGTCAGGGCCTGAAGTCATTAAGTCCGACAAACGTGCCTCCGTTGCGATAGGTCAGCTCGCGCATAAGTGCAGCAAAGCGTATCCCGGTGGTCTGCAGATTAGCTGCCCGGATAAATTGTACGGGGAAGCCCACTGCATGGATTCGCACTCGCCGCTGGCCATCCGAGGCCTCGCGATTAAGTCTCTCTACAGTGTCCACTACTTGGCCTATAGAGTCCCCAGTAAATTCATCACCGAAGACGTAAATACTAATCTTTTTGTCCGGGTCGTAAAAAGTGTTGATTGCCGCAGTAATTCCTTCAACGGGAGACGAGTTACTAAACACGTTCCAGTTGCGAAGGTTCTGCATAATGACCCGGCGACGCCCGTCGGTGTCGGGAATCCACTTGCCACGGTAACGACTGAACATATAGTTGCCCATATCGTTCATGATCTGGATGCCCTTCACATTGGGGTAAATGTTCAGCGTCGCATCGATCTCCTGCATCATTCGGTCCCAGGCGTAGGAAAACATCGATCCTGAAGTATCAATAACAAAGATGATGTACTCGCTGTCAACGGGAATCCCTCCGATGAGGTTGCTCGTGACCTCCAGACCCGCCATGAGTCGTTTTTGCTCCTCGGTGAGAGACTGTCGGGCAATGGCCAGTTGTTCAGTGATTATTGAGTTAGTACTCGTCTCCACCTGCAGGCTGTCGTAGCGGGACTTGGTTGATGCCAGCTGCCCGCGTAAGATCGCGATACGCTCCTTGTACTCAGACAGCTGTTCTTTACGCGCGTTCAAATCCCGGTTGAGGAACCGCGTCTCGCCACGGATTTCAAAGAGCTGTTCCTGCAGGTCGGCTACCAGTCCCTCCAGATTGACCGTGGACGCCTCAATAATTTGTGGCTGAACGGTCTTGGTAATCATCAGGAGCAGAATCACCGCGCCAAAGCCGCAGCAGATTACATCCAGAAAGGACAGGGTGAACTCCGACATTTCGCGACGTTTACGCATATCCGGATCTCCTAGGGCCAGTCACTGGAGGGGCTCATAAAAGACCCTCGAGTGCTTTGGGCCAACTGCCAGAACTCTGAGGCAGCAAGGGGGTCCCCCTCCATCGGCGCCAGGATGATGTTCACCGGGACGTTGGCCGGCAACTTGCGCACGGCTTCGCGGTACAGCCGTTGACGCTGATTACCGCTCACCGTAGTGCCCCGGGGAGGATTGGCGCCCTGAGTCGGCAGACCGTCGGTAATCAGGAATATATTGTCTGGCACTGGCGACAGGGTTTGCAGGTAACTGAATACGTTTTCGAGACTGGTGCCGTTAGCTGGGGTGATCTCGCGCAGCGCAGCGGACACCTCTTCAAGCTGTGCCTGATCTGCCACTTCCATCCACTTTCCAGCGGTCTCGGGTAATGCGGTCTGCGCTTGGGTGTTAAAAGTAATCACCTGGTACTCACTGCCCACCGGCAGCTGTGAGGTAAGCCAGTCCATGGTGTTGAGTGTCCGGGTCCACTTTTCGGTGCTGCGCTGGAGTTTTGGGTCCATGTTGCGCATTCGAATAATGTTCACGACGCGGTCGGCAAGCATGCTGGCAGATATGTCGAGCAAAATGGCGATGTTCTTGCCGCCAAGATTGAGTCCCGTAAGGTACTGGCGATTGCCGTCACCGACAAAGCTTCGCGCACTTTTTCCGCTTTCTTCTTCCGCCGCTTCTCTGAGTCTTTTGACTTCGTCTTCGAGTGATTGAACCTCAGCTTTGAGTTGTTCTACGGCTTCATCTTCGCTGACATCTTCGGGGATCAGCGCAGCGATGAGTGCCTCGTACTCCTGCACCTCATCGATGACGCGGGTGGCTCGCCCCTCGGCTTCGACGATTTCCAGATTCACCTCATCCAGAGTGTTGCGCAGGACCACCAGACCTTCTTCGCCTTCGCGAATATCCTCTTCGAGCATATTCACCTCGGAGAGTAGGTCCACGTTGAGCTCTTTAGACTCGACGACTATGGAGTGATCGATGATGAGAAACACCAGTATCACCGCACCGAATCCACAGGACATAATGTCCAGAAAAGACAGGTTAAATGTGCTGAAGCTACGTTTGTTGCGCCGTGCCACGGGTTATCAGCCTCAGCTCTGAACTTCGATCAGGCGTCCGTGCCCTGCAGTTCCCAGCGACAGCGTATCGCCCAGCGACAGTGGTTGCTGGGGCGTGCTGGGCATGCCGTTGATCAGCCCTCCATCACCATGCAGGGTCCAATGGCCATTGGATTGGCGAAGAGAAAAACCGCCGCTCAGCAATACCTGTTCGTCTCGCAGTGGCAACGCCAGCGTACCGAGCAGCACGTGAGTTGCCTTGCCCTGCGATGCAACGGACTCCACCGGCGAAGGATTGCTCAGGAGAGTGTCGCTGGGCGTCTCGCTTGGCGCCGCATGGAGCGTCCCCCGGGACTCTGCCTGGCTGCCCACAGGTGCCAGTTGGTCAACAAGGTGAAGGTCTTCACCGGGCAGTTCGACATGTTCGCGCTGAGTAATAAAGGCTTCCCAAAGCGCATTGGCCGGGAGCGTGTTTGTCTCGCCTTTGAGGCCTTCGATTCCGGGAAGTAGATGTAGCTCCGGGTCCAGCAGAATGGGTACATCGCTGGTCTGCCGGGACTGCTGCAGGCTTTTGATTAAACGTTCGCTGGCACTTGCCAGTGCGCCGGCGGTGATGCGACTTCGGTGGCCGTCGATGTCAACACTTGCCTCACCACGCTCGCGAAGCGTCGCGAGAATACTCGGTAGCTGGTTGTACAGATTCTGCTCACTGCTGGCACTGCGCCGGGGGTCAAACCGTGTCTGCTGAATAAACGCGCTGGCTATAGCCGATACACAGCGCTCCTGAAGCGCCAGTAGGCCACAGGCTGGCAGCGGCGTGCTGCGCACAACGCGAAGTTTGCCATCCTCCACAAGCAGTTCATTGATGATGGTTTGATTGAGCTGGGTTTCCAGGTGAATAGCTTTACCTGCCTGCGCAAGGGCAGCGCTGTTACTGGCAATGAGCACACTTCGGCTCACCAGCCCGGCAACCTTAAAGTCACTGGCCTGAGCGACGCCTAAAAGCAGAGAAAGCTGCTCCTTGGGCATGCTGTCAGGCACTGCAAGTACCAGCGCCGAGGGTGCCCCGGCGGTACTGTGGATGTGCCTCAGATGCGAGTGCACCAGATCAGCGGTGTGCCTTGCAGCGCCTAGAGCGGGTTTTAGCGGCTGTGTGCTGAGTTGCCACCAGAAACGGCTATTAGTGTCCCTTGGGCGCAGCCGAGACTGTTCAAAAGCCGCCTGGCCAAAGTGATACTCGCTTCCTTCAAGCATCACAAAACCCGGGCTGTGAAGCGCCGACCCTTCCTGCCAGAGACTGATCTGGGTATCACGGCAATCGAGAATGGCCATCAGTCGTTAGCCACCAGAAAGCGTAGTAGACGGCTGTCAGCATAACGCTGGCCGTTGAGCACCAGACGCTCCTGGGCCAGCTGTAACTGGTGCAGACAAAACATAATAACGATGGACAGTACCAATGCGACAAATGTGCTGTTAAAGGCCACACCCAGACTGACAGTCACTCCGGAGATATCGCCTTCCACGGCTTTATAGGCTTGTCCCAGGGCGTCGCCAATACCGCGGACGGTGCCGATAAAGCCAATGGATGGGATTGCCCAGGCGATGTAACGGACCATGGAAAGTTCGGAGTCCAGACGATCTGATTCAATATCACACTGCTCACGAATAGCGTCCGAAACGGCGGGTATGCTGCCTGTGGTGGCGAAGCGCTGCAGCGCAGACAGCAAAGTACGCGGCAGTAAGAAGCCCTGCTGATCGGCAGGAAGCGCTTCGATGGAGCGACTGTACTGCCGCGCGTCTTCCGGGAGCACACTGGTGCCCTCGGGAATCGATAGCAACTCCTCCTCCAGAAGCTTTTGTTCTTGCATATTCAGTCGACCCTTGTATCCCATGATCGACAGAGCCCAGATAAGCAATATAAAGCAGGCCTCCTGCTCAAAGTCACGGATGACCACGGCCAGGCTGCGCTTTGGAACGACCTCTTCGCCTGCGACCTGGGCTGCCATTTCTGCGGCAAGCTGATCGTCGGCACTGGGTCTAATCACTGCGACATACAGGGCGTGCACCAAAATGATCGCGGTCAGCAGTGCAAAGAGCTGGAACATAAACTCGGACGAGAGACTGTTCTTCATGAGACTTCCTAAATATCGACGGGAAAGGCGACGGATAAATCTTCAGATATTTGTTCCGACGCTTCGTAATCTTCAAACGGTTGTTCTGCTGAGGTGCTTACTGCAGGTTCTGGCTCAGCGCTGGCTTCACTGTTAGCGGTCGTTGTTACCGGCGGTGTTGCGACCGGTGTTGTTGTCTCGGTTTGAGCGACTGCGACGTAGCTGGCGAGTGAGTAACTAGCCAACAATAGAATTACAGCACTTAAATATTTTGTCAGTGACATTGTTTTACTCCGCGTAGCGGGCAATGCGAAACCCTACGTCATCCCGTCCTGCCTGCCCATAATCTCGATACGACAGCCGCAATTCCGGAAGACGCCCCAGGGCCCAGCTTGCGCCTCGAATGACGTAATTGTCACCCCGTTGAGCACCCAGAGGGTCCGTGGCTACTACACCACTGGACGCAGGAATGATGTAGACGTCATGCATCCACTCCGAAACATTACCTCCGAGATCGAAAATGCCCCGCTCATTGGCCTTAAAACTGCCCACAGGAGCGCTGACCACATAGCCATCGTTATAACCATTGAGCACCCGGCCGGTTACGTACGCTGAACTGTTGTCTGCAACGTTTTCGGCGACGTCTTTGGGTGGGAAATCATCGCCCCAGGTGAAGCGCTGGAGTGCTTCTCCGCGAATGCGGGCAACCCAGGCCCATTCAGCTTCTGTGGGTAGCCGGTAACCCAGGGCGTCGGGATCAAAGCCAATAATGATGCCCTGCTGTTCCTTATAGAACGGTGTGAGTCCTTCGCGCTGACTCAGCCAGTTGCAGAACGATGCGGCTTGTTGCCAACTAATTTGAGCCACGGGCTGGTGTTCGCGATTGAGACTGTTGCCCTCGATCTGCCCGGAGTTATGGGAGGCCTGAAACTGGCGAAACTGTGCGTTGGTGACTTCCTGGTTCTGGAAGTAAAAAGGACGCTCCAGACGCACCGGGTGCAGGACCTCGTTAGCTCGTCGACCCGGATCCCGACGCGAGGCGCCCATAGAGAACTCGTTACGCGGGGAGTCCACGGGATTCATCAGTGTTAGCGTCTGCCCCACGGCGGTGGTGATGGTAGGTGTGAGGCGGGCCTTGCGCGCCGCTTGCGGAGTAAGCAGCTGAATTTCGACCAATTGCTCCAGTCCCGGGCGAGGTGTGACGCTGCGCTTACCGGTTTCATAACCGTCCAGTCTGGCTTCCAGGCGCTGAAGTACCGCAGGCAGGGACAAGGTTTGGCTGCCACGGCCCACGATCTTGCCGTTCACCAGTAGCTCTGCTTCTGCGGGATTGAGCTTGACCAGAACGTCGCCTAGAAGAGGCTTTAAGCTGAGCGTACGCTCCAGGCTGGATCCCGCTTCCATGCGTAAGGTTTCGCTCGCGCGTCGGTAGCCTGCGCGAGACAGGCTGATGCGGTGATCCATATTTGGTGTGAGCTCAAGTTCCAGCGGCGTTTGTCCGGCAAATTCACCATCTACGCTGACGTTTGCACCACTGGGCGTACTGCGAAGGCTCAGGACCCCGGTGGCAGGTGTCAGAACTATCGTACCCAGATCCTGGGCCATCCCGGCCTCGATGCTGAGAGTTCGCTGCTCGCTCGCAAATCCGGGAAGTTGCACGGTAAGTTCATGCTCCCCCTGAAGGACCTCAAGCACTGCCGGGGCCTTGCCCCGGGGGATACCGTCGATAAGCAGTTCAGCTCCCGAAGGCTCGCTGCTGACATTGATCTCGGCCCAGGCGGGATCCAGGGATAAATCCAGTCGTTGCTGGATGTTGCGGCCAGTGACCTCTATCGTTTGTTCCAGCGGCAGGTAGCGAGGAAGCTCCAGGCGTAGGACGCGACTACCCGCTTCCACAGGGAGGTCCTTCAGCGGTGTTACGCCAAGAACTTCACCATCGACAGACAGGGTCGCACCGTCAGGCTCGCTCGCTAACGCCAGACGACCCGGCAGCGGCTGCAAAATCACCTCCTGGCGTTGCGTGGCATCCCTGGTGACTTCGATATCGCTTTCGTAGGGATGATAGCCAGCCGCGGTGACTTCCAGCGGATACGTTCCTGAGCGCAGTAGAAATCGCTCTCCAAAGGGCAGTACGAACCCGCTCAGGCTGATATTGGCCTCTTCCTCAGCGACTACCGTTATCTCCAATGATCGCGCCGTGAACAAAAACCACAGCGCCACAAAAAACAGCGCCACCGATGCAAACATCAACCAGCGCGACAGAGGAATACGCGCCTTTGTGGGCGCAGCCTCAGGGTTGAGAGGTTCAAAAGCTGCAGGTTTGATGGATTGACGTTCGCCAGCGCTCATCAGATGGCCTCACTACAGGCGATATACACCGGGGCATTTTCGCTGGGTGATACCGTAAACACGACGCGTGCATCACGATATCCCCGACGGCTACCCACCGCAGTGTATTTTCCGGGGCGCAAGCTGAGCTGTTGAGTGTCAAAGAGTCCCAGGCGCGCGACCTTGTACACGGTGACTTCGGTCAATCCGTCGGAGCTGATCGTGACTGGGAGCGGCGTGTTCGCCACCGCGATAATATTCCTGGCTGCTTCGACCTGCGCGCTCAAACGTGGACCCAGTCCGTCCAACAATTGAGCTCGCGCGACCGAATTCTTTGCCTCATTCAGAATCGCGTCGTCAACAAGCCGCTCGGGTTTTTCCACGATGGTCGCAAGTTCTTTTTCGATTTGGCCTCGGGGTTTGGCGACGGCCAGGCCCTCTCGGGCAAAACGCAGTCCCTGATCGATAGCCAGCGCTTCCTCAAACACCTTGATTGCGGCGGCCCAGTCTTCGTCCTGCAAAAGCTGTCTTCCACGTTTTTGCAGTCCTTGTAGTGTGGCAGCGGTGCGAGCTACCGATAGCTCTGCAAGTGCCGCTGCTGCCTCGGATGAACCCGGGCTCAAAGCGCTCGCACGTTCAAACCGCTGCTGTGCTGTAGTGAAGTCAGCGTTATCCAGTGCGGCATAGCCTTCGGACATGGCCGCGTTGAAACGGTCTTCGGTAAGTGCAGTTTTGAGGCGCTGAAGCTCTGATTGCACGTGCTGGTGTGCGCTATCGCTGTCGGCTGCGCTTTGCATGCTAGCTACGGCACTTTGAAGGTCTCCCGCCGACTCTGCTTCCGTTGCAGCGAGCACGCTGGCAACAAGCTCAGGGAGCACCGCAAGACGCAGGGATAGCTCGTCAGCTTCCGGGGAGCCGGGCTCGAGCTGTTCGGCCAGGGCCAGAGCGGACCTTGCAGATTCGGGGTCCAGATCTTCAATAGCCAAACGCGTTGCTTCAATTTGCTCGTCGAAGCGCTCCGGCATGGACTGTTCCAGGGTAAGCGCTTCGCTAAGGGCCTGCTGATACTGCTCAATCGCTGCGTCGAATTCCCGTTCTCGATACAACTCGTCTCCGGCCAGTGCCTGCGCTGCAATACTTAGCATGGCATCGCTGGCCCATTCCTGGGCGCCGCGTTCTTCAAGGTTTTCTTGCACGTCTAGCAACTCTGCAAGAAGCTCCTGCGCCTCGGCTCGGGCTTTTGCCGCGCGAGCATCAGCAAAAGGTGAGGCTGGGTCTGCGGTTTCCCTGGCCGGCGATGACGTTGAAGGTTGAGTCGCTGCGGGGTTTTTAGCGCTGATCGCGGTAATAGCAGGGTCAGCGCTGTCGCTGTCCTGCGTATCCACCCAGCCCGGTAACGCGAATACCACAATGAGAGCGAGCGCTCCAAGACCGCCAAAGGCTGGGAGCAGCCATTTTGGGCGAGCGTCATTGGTTGACGTAGGGCTTGCCGGTGTTGCTGCCGGTGCGTCAAAAGGTGTGGGTTGAACCCGTTGGTACTGCTCTGTCACTGAGGATTTTTCCGACTAGTTCTGAATGTTGGCGTCGGACGCCGGTGGTGCGAGTTCACCTATCTCGTTGCGATAGATCTCCGCAAGCACTTCACGCCACTGTGCGTACTGATCTTCCACGCTGCCACTGATCATTACCGTGCGATCTTCAAGTTCGATAACCTGAGGGGTTATTTCTGCTTCCAGAGACTGGCCGATTTCTTCCAGCGCTTCGACATGAATCTGAGCTTCGGCGCGAGTTTCCAGTCCACTTTTCAACAAGTAGCCCCCACCGATAATTGCGACATTGCCGGCAGCACGGGCGCTGCCGTCACCACTGCCTGCCGCTGCGATGCCTGCAATGATCGCAGCACCGCCGGCGATAAGTTGTTGCATGCTTTCCTTTTTGAGTTGCTGATAGGCAATAACTTCCTGGTAACTGAGTTTTCGCCATTCCTGATAGGGGCCAAACATCTCTTCGGAGAAGCCGCTGTAATAGGACTGCAAAGTATCGACAAAAACATGGTCGCGTTCTCGAAGCATGCGCACCCGGGCTAACATTGGATCATCCTCGGCAGGGAGCCTGACGACCAGCTGCTTGCCCTTGCGAGTCTTGTCGAGGTAACCCTCAAAGGCTTCGGTGGAGAAGCTTTGCGCAAACAGAAGCTCTGAGACGGTGCGGATTTCTTTGCGCTGTGCGCTGGGGAGCTTATCAAAACGCTCGATGAGGTCATTCGCTATCTGGTGATACACAGCCTGAAAAGGATCATAAGTCGACCGGGTCTTCGCGTCATAGGCATAGCGGCTGGCTGTGCCCTCGTAGACTCTTTCCAGCCATACGTAGTCTCGTGAATCTTTGGCAACTACCTTGAGCTCAAGAGTCTCGCCATCGGAGTGCAGGATCGTGCCGCTGATCATCAAGTCAGTTATGCGGTCCTCGTTGGGTACGACGCGCACTGCACCCCAGGCCCCGGAGTTTTGCAGTACTTCAGATAGCAGTTTTGGTATGTAGCGGGCTTCTGCACGACGCACTTCGGGATAGAGACGCTCGTCCTCGTCGACAAAATCAATGCCCGGATCAAAAATAGCGACCGCCACATCCATGAGCTCGTCTTCCGGCACCGGCAGGGCGGATCCCTGTAACGTGGGTATAGACGTGCTCTTAACCGTTTGACTCACGCAGCCGGCAAGGCTAAAGCCCAGGCAAACGACTGCCAGCCAACGCACATTTGCTGTGATCCGCGATGTCACGGCTGCTTGATGCCCTTATATTTGCGGTATTCAACCCAGAGTTTTTCTCTGACCGCAGGGTCAGGTTCGCGCATAGCCGCTTCGCGCAACTGCCGCGCGACTACGTCGTCGTTATTGCCGTTTGGTATGTCAGCAGGGGGAGGGTACTTGGCGGTATTTTGCGGAACGCTGCCGCCACCGCTGCTTGCACCACCCATGCCGCCGCCGACGCTGTAGCCGCCGCCACCCCCGATTTCACGGCCGTAATCGTCTCCGGCTTCGCCGCCACCGCCGGCGCCGCCAGCCGAGGCTGTCTGAATGGGCTCGTTGTTTGTTTGTTCGCGACTCGCCCTGCGCTGGGCTGCCTGCTCTTCGAGAATCATGGCGTCAAACTCGCCCATGCCGCGCTCAAGCTCTGCATCAAGAATCGCAACCTGCTCACCCGGGGTTAGCGTGCCCTGGCCACCAGGATAACGGCCATATCCGCCCGATGCTGTGGCGGCGTCTCCAGTCTCGCCACCTCCGCTACCCTGGCCAACACCTGTCGCGCCAGCGGTGACTTCTCCCTGGCCTTGGGCACCGTTTGTGCCTGTCCCCATAACGCCGCCCGGAATGCCAGGCATGCCGCCCGCAGCACCGGCACCGCTTTGACTACCCGCTGCGCCGGCTTCTGAGGATGATTCACCCATAGCACCGCCGCCGGCCGCTACAGATTCCTCATCTTCCATGCTGGGGAGCGCATCGCTGCCTCCTGCACTATCTTCGAATCCTGGCTCACCGCCGCCAGCACTGTCGCCACCTTCCGTGTCGCCCGTGCCTGCGGTGCTTTCGGCGCCTTGGCTACCGCTTCCCTCGCCTGTTTCTGCGCCCGCGCCAGCTTCATCAGCGCCCGGAGCTCCGCTTCCGCTTTGCTCACCGGGATCTGAGCCTGCTGCCACTTCGGCTCCCGGCGCCTCACCTGTGGGGAACTCACCCATATCTCGGGAAACGTCGCCGCCGTCCTGAAGGTCTCCGTCTGTAGACCCGCTTTCGCCGGGGTCCTGTGCAGACGCAGTGCTGTCGGAGGCTGATGCGCCCGACTGCTCGCCGCTTTGGGTCTCTGCGCCGCTCGGTGATTGCTCGCCGGAGCTGGCCGTCTCCCCAGAGGGGCTTTGGCTACTTTGTGATGATGGTGAGCTACTGCTACTTGACGAGCTGCTGCTTGAAGAGCTCGATGACTGCGACTGCGACTGCGACTGCGACTGCGACTGCGACTGCGAAGAAGACGACGAACTAGACGATGAGCTGCTCGGCGGCGGTGTGCTACTACTGGGTGTGGGTAACGATGGCGTTTGCGGTGTGGTTGGGTTGCTGGCGCTGGGGCAGCCGGTGAGTAACAGGCAGGCCAGCGACGACCCTAGCAGCAGCCTGAGAGTAGGCCCCCGGAGAACCGGAGTCTTGGAGTGTGGCTGTTCACCATGCGGAAATATCATAGGCCCAACGCAGTCCTTCTGTGTCTACGGGCATTCCATCGCTTATACGCGGTCGGAATGTCGTTCGTCTCAGCCGGCTGATGATGTCTCCGGCTTTGTCATTGTTGTTGACGTTGTCGTCTAGCCGGACGACGTCTGTCACCCGTCCGCGATCGGAAACCCCGAATTCTAGCAGCAATACACCCTCCTGCTCGCTTATGGGTTCGGGCAGTGAGCGAACCCCCGTGAGTCTGGGCAGCGGTCGCGGTGTACCGAGTAACTGTTCTCTTAGTTCTTGGGCAGCTTCGTTCTTCGCAAGTTCCCCGTCAATTTCGGCATAAGTAGCCATCGCCTCGTTGCGTTTGCCATGCCATAACTGCCAATCTCCAAGCATGAGCAGCATGTCCAGGGTATCTTGAAGGTCGTTGTCGCTGTGCGCGATCTTGACGTCATAGATCGCACGAATCACAGCGCTGCCCTGCTTATAGGCCTGACTTCGATAACCGATCTGCTGCGACTCTTCGCTGCCGTAAACACCACCTGTACGAAATTGACCAGTAGTGGTCTCGCCAACAAAACCGCTGATCAGGTATTGCGCTCGCAGCATTCCGTACAGAGGAGGCAGGAGCGTGGGTGACGTATCACCATCGACCTGTGCAAATTCGGTAAGGGCCAGTCGATAAAGGCTCCACATGTTGATCAGGCGGGTGAATGGCTGCTCCCCAATCCCCGCCTCGTAGGCCTGACGTTGCCAGAGAGCATGTTGCATCAGGGCCTGTCCCCGAGTGACGTCTGACAGTGTTTTTGCCTGCACGCGGTAAAGATAGCGTTGCCGTTCGTCGGCGGCCTCAAAGGCACCGAGTGCGATATGGCTGCTGATTTCGCCTTGGAGCAGGGCAAGTTGCCGGCGGCTATAGAGCCCCTCGTTAACGCGGGACAGGTGTATCCCGCGTTTGAACATTTTCACGGCTTGCTCGTGATCGCCATTGCGTTGCAGCGCGAGTCCCAGTCCCAGCAGGTCTTCGGTCAGCCCCGGGGCAAAGGCACCGCCGCTTGCCTCTATATCTTGAATGCGTCGCTGGTACTCCCGCACGTCGCTCATTAGTGATTCGCGGGCGCTCTCCTCACTTTCTAGAGTGGTCTGCGAGGCATCGAGTTCTTGGGTGCTGGCAATAGGCTGCCAACACAATAATAGCGTGCCCAATACCAGCGAGACTCTCCGGCGGAGACGCGCTGATGCTTGAAAAGGGCTGCTGATTCTTGTCATGTGTCAGGTCAAACGGCTCTCGTTGCTTACACGGCTTTTTACGCAAAGAAGTTCCTTGCGGCTCACGATAAGGTACACCGACTTTCGCCGAATACCCCTTGGGTGTCCACCATCGACGATGGCAAACTGTACCCCAAGCCTGGATTTGGCAAAAACTTCCATGAGTTTATTAGAGTCAGAGATTAGACAGCGATTGACCCGGCAGTTCCATCTGCTGGCTCAGGGAGATGATGCGCCGCCGGGCCCCAGATATCGTCTCGAAGGCCTGATGGAAGCGGCCGTCATCAGTGGCGAAATAAAAAAAGAAGCGCTTCAGGCGCTGATCGAAAACCTGCATCAGGATATTTTTGCTCAAACGATAGAGGCGCGGCTGGGCGAAGACTGGGAACAGTGGCATCCGTTTCCCCAGATACCGGCTTTTGCCCTTCGAGCACCGGTATCTCCCTCAACCAGCGATTGACTATACTGGGGCCACTTCGGGCAAATTTCGAAATATTTGGAGACTACATTCATGCGACTAATGCTTCGCGCTGGGGCCTTTGCTGCACTGGCTTTCCTACTGAACGGCTGTGTCAGCACATCTTTGGAAGCCGTGAGCGATTTTGACACCAAGTTTGCCTTTGATGAGGTGCGAAGCTTCGCCATCTTGCCCATTGACCGCACCTCAGCTGCGGAAAAACTTATCAGTGATATGCAGGTTGATCGCATCAACGAGGCCTTGACGAGGGAGTTAGAGACTCGCGGCTACAGCGTTGTGGCAGATAGAGAGACAGCGGATGTCTATCTGGCCTGGCATCTGGTCACCCGGGAGAAGACCGATATTCGCTCGTACAACGCAGCCAGTGCTTACAACTGTTGGCGCTGTGGCCCGCCGGTGTCTGATGTGAGTGTTCGTCAATTCGTTCAAGGTACCTTTATTGTCGACTTGATCGACCCCGAGCGCAGTCGATCTGTGTGGAGATCAACCATTCAGTCAGAGCTGGCTACTAATCCTGATCCTAAAGATGCCGCGAAGAATCGCGCCATTGCTGCTAAGGCGGTGCTGGCTCCCTTTCCTCCAGAGGGCACCGAGGCACAATGAGCGGGAATTTTGAGAGCTATCGGCGGGAGTACATCGCCGGAGGCCTCAGCGCAGAAGATCTGTGTGAATCTCCCATCGCGCAGTTTGAATTGTGGCTGGAGCAGGCGGTAAAGGCCGGTCTTTCAGATCCTACTGCCATGGCATTGTCGACTATCGACGATCAGGGGAGACCCTGGCAGCGCATTGTGTTGCTCAAGGGGCTTTCTGACGCGGGTTTTGTGTTCTACACCAACTTCGGGAGTGACAAGGCGGCGGCGATCGAAGGGAACCCCAGGGTTTCACTGTTGTTTCCCTGGAACGAGTTGGATCGCCAGGTAATCATCGGGGGTACTGCCCAGCGGATGAGTCTCGCGGAGTCTGCGACCTATTTTCTCTCGAGGCCCCGGGAGAGTCAGATTGCCGCTTGGGCATCGCGACAGAGCCGACCTATCGCCAAACGGGCTCTTCTGGAAGCGCAGGTGCAAAAGCTGCGAGACAAGTTTGCTGATGGCGAGGTGCCAGTGCCCGATTTTTGGGGTGGGTACCGCGTGCACCCGGAGCGCATAGAGTTCTGGCAGGGTGGCGAACATCGCCTGCATGATCGTTTTCGCTATTCGAGAGACACAGCCCAGGACGGTTGGGAGTTGGAGCAGCTGCAGCCCTGATGCCCGGGCGCTACCGCATTCGCCGCTGATCAAAGTAGCGGGACTGTTTGTCGATACCCGCCAGACGGCGTCTGAGCGCGTCCAGCGCCGCGGCGGCTACCATTGTTTGAAAGAGTACTCGCTCCACAGGCCAGCATAGACACACTGTATCAACGCGCTGCCGGTCCCCCCATGCCAACCAAACGGTACCCACGGGTTTGTCTTCGCTGCCACCACCGGGCCCCGCAATACCCGAAACCGCCATGGCGAAATCAGCACCGGAAGCATCCAGAGCGCCGATGACCATTTCTTTGACCGTGGCCTCGCTTACCGCCCCCTGGGATTCAAGAGTAGATGCCTGCACGCCCAGTACCGACTGTTTGAGGGTATTGGAGTAGGTGACAAAGCCCCCCGGAAATACGTCTGAGGCGCCGGCGATCTGCGTGAGCATCGAAGCGATCATGCCACCGGTGCATGACTCAGCGCAGCTGATGGTGACCCGGGACTCCCGGGCTAGATCGATGACGGCCTCGGCAATTCGCGTGTCGCCCTCTCCGATGATGTGGTCGCCGAACAAGCTCTCCAACCACTTTTGGCACTGATCGCGCAGGGGTCGGTCTTCAGCCCGGGTTACGCTCAGTTTTATTTCGAGTTGCGGCGCGCCGGCACGAAAACTCAGGACGACTTCGCTGGGCCAGTCCGGGTGATTGTCCAGGACCAGTTGCTGCGCCGTGGATTCACCGAGGCCAAAGGTCTGCAAACGCAACACATCTTTTTGCAGTGTGATGCCAAACCGCGCGCGCAGCTGCTCAATCATAATGGGCAGCATGGCTCGCAGCTCACCGGGCACCCCGGGAGTACACATGACAAGACAGTCGTTGACGATCAGTGAAAACCCTACGGCGCTGCCCACGGGGTTGGGGATCAGGCTGCAGCCGGTGGGTAACATCGCCTGTTTACGGTTTGCGGCGTTCAGTACGAGGCGGCGCTTCTCACACCACTTTTCAAGGTGGTTCAGCGCCTCGGGATGTTCGCTGAGCCCACTGTTTGCAACCTGGGCGAGCACGGCGGCGGTGAGGTCATCGATTGTGGGGCCTAGTCCACCATTGATGATCAGCACATCTGCGTCAGCGCACAGGGCCTCGATTTCTTTGGCGAGAGCGTTCCGGTCGTCGCCCAGGGTCACGCGTCGGCTCGGCGTCAGCCCCAGCCCCGCAAGTTCTCTGGCGATCAATGCTGAATTGGAGTCAACCGTGTCTCCGCTCATCAGCTCGTCTCCGGTCAGTAATAACTGAACGCGGGGTATTTGGGTGCTCATGGTGATCTCCAACCAGGAATGATTATGCGCCGCGGGAAAATAGCACAAGCTTGGCCGCGAGCCGACTGCGCTATGGAGCGATGAATCCCGGTCTTTCGGCTGACAGTGTGCTCGGGCTTGGCTACACTCCCTGCCCTTTGTAGAGCATGGGTTTAGGGAGTTTGTCATGAAGCGCGTGGTGTTCAATCAGAAGGGTGGTGTGGGTAAAACCAGTATTACCTGCAATCTGGCCGCCATCGACGCGAGCCTCGGCCGTAAAACGTTGGTTATTGATCTGGATGTGCAGGGTAATACCACGCACTATCTGGTTGGAGAAATTGATGCCGAGGCATTTCCTGCCGAAGCACAGGGTGTCTCCGGCCTCTTCAAGCAGACAGTAGGTTCCCGGCGCATGAGCCGTAATCCGGATGCTTTTGTTTGGGAGACCCCCTACGAAAACCTGTTTCTCATGCCGTCCAGTCCGCTACTGTCAGAATTGGAGCGTGAGCTTGAGGCGCGTTATAAGATCTATAAGCTTCGTGATGCGCTTCTCAAACTCGAAGATGAATATGACCGTATCTACATCGACACGCCGCCCAATTTCAATTTTTATTCAAAATCGGCTCTGATCGCAGCAAATAGCGTCTTGATACCGTTTGATTGTGACAGTTTTGCCAGGCAGAGCCTCTATGCACTGATGGATAACATTGCCGAACTTCGCGAAGATCACAATGATGAACTTGCTGTAGAGGGCATTGTGATCAACCAGTTCAATAGTCAGGCGCGACTTCCCGGAGAGCTGGTAGCAGAGCTCGAAGCTGAGGGTTATCCGGTGATAGCTAACTTTCTAAACAGCTCGGTGAAGATGAAAGAATCCCATTATCTGCACCGACCGCTCATTGATTTAGCGCCCTCGCACAAGCTCACTCAGCAGTACCTTGCTTTGCACAAGGCCCTTGATAAGGGCTAGTAAAGGCTGGAGTTTAGCGTTCGCTAACGGGTGCCGGCATGGCTTGGCCTCTGTGCAAGTCAGGATCGGCGCCAAAAGACAGCAACGCAGAATTTTTGTGACTTGGCGTTCGGCGGCAGCTTGTACCATACTTAATCTATGAACGATGCCGCTACCATTGACGCGGCTGTAAGCACTCTACCGCGTCTGTCCCTCACCGAAGCTTGTCAGCAGCTGACCGGTCTCCTTGGTGGTGAGCGGGATTTGATAGCAAATGCCGCCAATACTTCTGCCTTTCTTAATACATTGTTACCGGACATTAACTGGATCGGTTTCTATGTACTTCAGGGCGACGAGTTGGTGTTGGGTCCCTTTCAGGGAGAGCCCGCCTGTGTGCGTATTCCTGTGGGGCGGGGTGTATGTGGTACCTGTGTGGCTTCTGGCGACACCCAGCGCGTCGATGACGTGCATGCGTTTCCTGGGCACATCGCCTGCGATGTCCGCTCGCGATCCGAGCTTGTGGTTCCGGTGAGGGCTCAAGGGACGGTCGTGGCTGTTTTGGACATCGATAGTCCATCCGTCGCACGTTTTAGTGTGGACGATCAGAATTACGTCGAGGTATTAGTCGATGAATTCAGTAAACATCAGTTTTCCCAGGGCTAAGACCCTGCTGTCTTTTCCCCTCCTCCGGGAGGGTGTTACACGCCTGAACGTGCAACTTACAGCGTTGGTTCGAGCGGTAATCACTGTGACAATCGCTTCGATTTTGGGCGCCTGTGCCAGCGCGCCGGATTGGGCTTTTGACGTTCGCGATGTCCCCCCTTTGAAGCTCGATGGCCGCATCTACAGTTACGATCCCAACAACCCGGATTTGCATGATCCCCAGATTCTGATGGTTACACAGGAGATGCGCGATTTTGTGGAGCTGTATACCGAGGGCGCGAACAATTCGCATAACAAGCTTATGGCTTTGCACCGAGCCATAAAGGGGCAGGGGGTTTTAGGCATGCAGTATGACCCCTTTGCTGACGGTACGGCTCGCGATGCATTTGAGCGCGGTACTGCCAATTGCCTGAGTTATGCACACATGTTTACCGCTTTGGCTCGAGAGGCGGGGTTAAATGCGCAGTATCAATGGATGGAAGTACGTCCGGAGTGGCACCGCATGGGTGACCGGGTTGCCGTGCGCTTGCATGTAAATGTGCAAGTGAAGATGCGCGACACGACTGAGTACATGGTCGATATCGATCCGCTGAGTCGTTCGGAGGTTGCCGGGGCGCGGCTTATGAGTGATGAGGAAGGCTTCGCCCTGTACTACAACAATCTCGCCATGAATGCGCTCGCCGTGGATCGACCGGTGCAGGCCTGGCAGCAGTTGGTTCGTGGGCTCGAAGAGGCGCCGGGCTTGTCACAGCTGTGGGTCAATCTGGGAGCTATTTATCGGTACGCAGGGCAATATGCGGAGGCCGAACAGGCCTACTTCCACGCCCTGGAAGTCGACAACAGTGATCGCTCGGCGATGAATAATCTGGTGGTGCTGTATGAGCTGCAGGGGCGAAACAACGAGCAGAGCTACTGGGAAGACCGTCTTGAGCGCTATCGCAATCTGAATCCCTACTATCACGCGAGCCTCGGAGACCTTGCCATGGAGGAAGAGGATTGGGATGCAGCTTATGCGCACTATAAACGTGCTACCCGTATGCAGCCTGATGATGGCCTGTTGATTTACAGCCAGGGTTTGGCAGCCCATGAGCTTGGCAACGACGATGAAGCTGAGCGATTGATCGCCCGAGCAATAGAAAGAGCGGCTTTTCAGGTGGAGAAACAGCGCTACCGCGTGCAGCTGCGCATGATTAAGGAGCAGCAAGCCGCCGCGCTCTAATCCATGTTTCACCATGGCGGTTATCGAGCACTTTAGTTATCCTCCGCGCCTTTGCGTCGGAGACACAGCATGACAGCGTTTTCACGAGTTCTGGACTTATTGCGAACTGATCCTGATACCGGTGGTGAGGTGGCGGTGCGCGGCTGGCTGCGCAGCAAGCGCGATTCCAAGGCCGGTATATCCTTTCTGGCCATTCATGACGGCTCATCATTTGACGCGATTCAGGCTGTCGTGCCCGCTGATTTGGCGAACTACGAGAGTGAGGTTTTGCAGCTGACCACGGGCTGTTCTGTGGAACTGCGTGGCATCCTGGTTCCCTCCCAGGGTAAAGGCCAGCAGGTTGAGATTCAGGCCAGTGAGCTGCGCGTTCTTGGATGGGTTGATGACCCTGAAACTTATCCCATCGCTAAAAAGCGGCATACCTTCGAGTATTTGCGTACTCAGGCGCATCTGCGCCCGCGGACAAATACCTTTGGTGCGATTACCCGGGTGCGACATAGCCTCGCCAATGCAATTCACAGCTATTTTCATGACAACGGTTTTTACTGGGTCAATACGCCGATTATCACGGGCAGCGACTGCGAGGGCGCCGGCGAGCTCTTTCGAGTGAGTACCCTGGATATGAATAACATTCCTCGGGCCGCCGACGGCAGTGTGGACTACGGTCAGGACTTCTTCGGGGGTGAAGCCTACCTCACGGTGAGTGGGCAATTGGCCGTGGAGTCCTATTGTCTGTCCATGAGCAAGGTTTACACCTTCGGTCCTACCTTTCGAGCTGAAAACAGCAACACCAGTCGTCACCTCGCAGAATTCTGGATGATTGAGCCCGAAGTGGCCTTTGCTGATCTGGCCGATAACGCGGACCTGGCCGAGTCGCTGCTCAAGCATGTGTTCAGTCGTGTTTTGAATGAGTGCGAAGACGACCTGGCGTTTTTTAATCAGCGTATTGATGACACGGTCCTGGCGCGTCTTTCAGCGATGGTTGACCAGAGCTTTGAGCGTATGGATTATTCCGATGCCATCAAAATCCTGCAGGCCAGCGGTCAGAAGTTTGAGTTCCCCGTAGAGTGGGGTGTTGATCTGGCGAGTGAGCACGAACGCTTCCTGTGCGAGCAGCACGTTGGGCGTCCAGTGGTTCTAATGAACTATCCCCGGGAGATCAAAGCGTTTTATATGCGCTTGAACGACGATGAAAAAACCGTTGCCGCGATGGATGTTTTGGCGCCGGGCATTGGTGAAATTATCGGCGGTAGTCAGCGTGAAGAGCGACTCGATGTGCTCGATGCTCGCATGGATCCGCAGCTTCGCGATGAATTGTGGTGGTACCGGGATTTGCGTCGCTACGGCACGGTTCCGCATGCGGGCTTTGGTTTGGGCTTCGAGCGCCTCATCAACTATGTCACCGGCATGGAAAACGTCCGGGATGCGATCCCGTTCCCACGTACGCCAGGGAATGCCCACTTCTAGGGCTCACGGTTGGTCTTAGGCGCCGATCCGGCGCCTGCTGGTAGCGCAGGCGCTCGGGACTTCTTATTGGCTCGCAGCTTCACCGTGTAGTGCTGGCTCTTCCGGCTCTTCCGGCTTTTCTGGTTTTCGTCCGCAGCTGGGGTCGAGTTTAAACAAGGGCAGGTGCGGGGTTTCTTCGTCAGCGCCCATGAGCGTGACACTCACCGGCGTGTTAACTCTAAAGTGACGGGTTTTGCTCTTCTGTGTAGCGGTCCACTTATCAAAGTTAAACTTTTCGCCGACTTTGCGCAGGTCGACATAGCCTTCCAGGCCGCTGTCGTCCAGGCGAACATAAAAGCCATGGTTCCCCATGTGTGACACATGTCCCGGCCAGGGGCCGGGAGCGGACTCGGCCTTGCGCTGAAGGTACTCCAGCGTCAGCCAGCGCTCCGCTTCGTTACTGATCTGACGCAGTTTTTGCAACTTCTGGTTCAGCTTGTCGAGCTCTGGCTGTTCGCAAATGCTTGCGCTCTCGCCACGCAAAGCCGCCTTGATCTGCAGGTGGACCAAGAAATCCAGGTACTTGCGCAAGGGCGAGGTGCAATTGGTATAGACGGGAAGGGACATGCCCATGTGCGCGCCGGGTTTTTTAGACAGACGAGCGCGGGTGAGCAGACGATTCACCATACTGCGCAGAGGTAATTCGTGATCACTGGCCGCAAGCTGACGAAGAAGATCTCGATAACCCTCCAGGGTGTCAGGATCCAGAGCGTCGGCATCGGTGAGATAGAGCTCCATAAACTTTTGGCGATCTTTCAGGCGATCCCGACGAAAACCATCGTGCACCACAAAGGGGCCGCTGGCACCCGCGTCTGAAAGCAACGCCGCTGCACAGCGATTGGTGGCAACCATGCACTCTTCGACCAGGCGCTGGGAGCTCAGTTTTTCGCAAGGTTCGATATTCTCGATGTGTCCCCGCTCATTGAGCAGCCAGCGAAACTCCTGACGGTCTTCCATAACCAGCTCATTGGCCTCGCGTCGCGACCGGAGCGCTCTGGATACCTGATAGAGCGCCTCCAGGGGCGTTGCATGGCAAATCAGCGACTCGTCCTGACCGCTCAAATATCGATCAACTGCAAAATACGATAGCTTGGCGCGGGAGCGAATTTTTGCTTCGAAGAACTTGAACTCCCCAACGCTGCCATCTTCTGAGATCGCAACTCTGCAGACCAGGGCGGGTCGCAGTTCGTTTTCGGTAAGTGCGCAGCGCTGCTGAGAAATACTTTCGGGCAGCATAGGCACCACGGCACCATGAAAATACGCGCTGCTTGCGCGCTCCGCCACAGTCGCCCGTAAGGGGGAGTCTGCAGTTATGTAGGAGGTGGGGTCAGCAATGGCTACGTAAAGGAGCCAGCCCTCGCTGGTGACCTCAGCGTAGAGCGCATCATCGATGTCCTGGGTCCGCGCGGCATCGATGGTGACAAAGGCAAGGTCAGAGAAATCCTCGCGACCGGGATCGTTCTCCGGAGTCAAAGTCGCGATCACTTCCTCAAGCTGCTGCTTGTCGGCATCTGACCATTGGGCTTCAAGACCGTATTTGGCCATGGTGTATAGATTTTCAATGCCAGGTTCGTCAGCGGCGCCAATGGTCGCCAGCACTTTTGCTTGGGGTTTGCCGTCGCGAATGGGATGTCGTAGCAGTGCGCAACGCAGGTAGTCGCCGGACTTGGCGCCGTTTCTTGCTTGAGGCGGTAAAAACAGCCAACGGCTCATGCCTGGGATATCCGGCTCAACGAACATCGCCTTGCCTTTGCTTACGCAGCGGCCGGTAAATTCGCCAATGGCGCTTTCGACCAGCCCTTCGATTTCCGCAATGGGACGTTTGTCTTTGCCGGGGCGCAGGCAGACACGCACGCGATCCCCGGGAAATGCCTTGAGCATTTCGTCCGGCGGAACAAACACTTCGCGTCCATCGTCTGTGCGGGCGAATCCGTAGCGCGCGGGCGTTCCCCGAAGCACCGCTTCGGTTCGCTCCTTCTCGGATTCGATCTGGGTTTTAAGCCCTCGTAGCTGGGCAAGGGCATCTCGGTCTAACATCAGAAAGCTGTGGTTGGCCTGCATGTATCAAAGGGGCGCTATGCTAGCGGAAATGCCTGCAGGTGTCAGTGTGAAAGCTGTTTAAGTGGCGTCTAAATTATCACGCCAAAGCGGCCCTGTGGCGGCCGAAATTTGTAAGTTTAGACGTTTGATGTTGCGCGTCAGCAGCTTTAATTGCAGTTAATGGGGTAAATCACGAGATGGTCGTTGACAGTGTTTGCGGCTCGGGCTAATAATCGAACTGTTTCCAGCTTCAGGTGGACGCAGCGATCTCCCTAGCCGCAGATGGTGGTCAGAACAACACAGGGCCTGTAGCCCAGAGTGTTAGTCGTACTGAAGGCGCCCCAAGAGTGCCGGGAGTGCTTGTCGCCGTCACGGTTTGGAATACCTCCTCTTTTTTTATCGGCTTTTGCGCTGCAGCGCGTAGTCTTCTTTCTACACCTTCTTTGCATCCCAAATTCGTCTACTCATCGGTCGTATCAACTGATACGACACTCTTACCTGGCCCGTCCCGAGGAATTGCTTATGGAATCTAGCTCCGTTGTGCACGACCTGACCCCGCTCGTCGAAGCAGCCAAAAAAGTTTATGTGCTCGACACCAATGTTCTTTTGCATGATCCGACGGCAGTCACGGCGTTCAACGAGCACCACATCGTCATACCCATGACCGTGTTGGAGGAACTGGACCACATCAAAGATCGGCGGGACAAGACGGTAAGTCGCGAGGCTCGCATCGCTATCAATATCATCGACAAAATTGTTGATGCGGCATCACCGCAGGCGATTCAGGAAGGTGTAGGCATTCCATCAGCCGATGCCGGTGGTACTCGCGGCACCCTCGCGATTTACCCGGATCAGCTTATTAACGACGACAGCGACATCCCGTATCTGGATGGAACGCCTGATCAGGCTAACGACAATCGCATTATTAATGTCGCTTTGAAGATGCAGGCGGAGAACGAGGGGGCCTTCGTATGCCTGGTGACCAAAGACATCAATATGCGCATCAAGGCCAAAGGATCGGGTCTGCTCCACGTTGAGGATTACCGGCGGGACCGTGTGCTCGATGACATCGATCTACTTTGCAAAGGCTATGAGCACATTGAGGGCGACTTCTGGGCTGGTGTCAGTGAGGTGGATACCATTCGTGAGGACAATATTACTTTGCATCGGGTGCCCCGGGACTCGGTGCCTGACGCTTACCCTAATATGTTTCTCTATGATGACCTTGAGTTTCTCGCCTTTGTGCATCGTATGGACGCTGAATATCTCTACCTGCGCTGTGACAGTCGCGATAATTTAATGAATCGCCGGTTCTGGGGATTGTCGCCGCGCAATCTCGAGCAGGCGATGGCCATGTCCTTGATCGGCAATAACGATGTCGATATGACCGTGATGACTGGACCTGCCGGCTCGGGGAAAACACTGATCGCGCTAGCCTATGGTCTGCACGCTATCCTTGAGGAGGGCCGCTACAGCAAACTGATTGTCGCGCGATCAACGCCGCCGATTGCTGAGGATATTGGCTTTCTCCCGGGAACCGAAGAAGAGAAAATGGCACCCTGGCTGGCAGCATTTGACGATAATCTGGAGATTCTTCACGGCTCCGACGAGTCCTGCACGGGAAGCATCGATTACGTGAAGGAGCGCGCTAATATTCAATTTAAGTCCCTGAACTTCATGCGCGGACGTTCCTTCAATAACGCGTACATCATCATCGATGAGGCTCAGGGCTTGACGCAGTTTCAGCTTAAGTCGGTGATCAGTCGGGTGGGCGAGGATTCCAAGATAGTGGTGTTGGGCAATCTCGCCCAGATCGACAATAAATATATTTCGCCGCTGACTTCGGGGCTGACTTATCTCGTGGAACGCAGCAAATCCTATGATCATGCGGGTATCATGCACGTCAACGGCATTGTTCGATCAAGACTTGCCGCATTTGCCGAGGAGAACCTCTGACCCGCCGTGGATACACTCTTTATTTTGCTCCAGCGCCTGCTGCCCCAGCATGCGCTGTCCCGACTCGTCGGCCGCTTAGCGGCTGCCCAAGGTCCGCGCTGGCTGAAAAATCGCGTGATAAGCGCATTTTCCAGGCACTATGGTGTGGATCTTGAGGAAGCCCAGCGCCCTTTTCCTGAGGCTTACGAAAGCTTTAACGCTTTTTTCACCCGGGCTCTAAAGCCCGGAGCACGCCCGTTATGCAGCAGCGGTATAGCCTGCCCTGCTGATGGCGCTGTGAGTGAAATAGGTGATATCGACGGCCAGCGAATTCTCCAGGCTAAGGGGCGCAGCTACTCCCTTGATGCACTGCTTGCCGGCGACCGTCAGCGTGTGGAGCAATTCACCGGTGGAAGTTTCGCGACGATTTACCTCTCGCCCAAGGATTATCACCGGGTTCACATGCCCTTGGACGGCCAGTTGCAGTCCAGCTCCTACGTTCCTGGAGACCTCTTTTCAGTCAATGGCACTACGGCTGCTGCGATAGATGGGCTCTTTGCGCGCAATGAGCGCCATATCAGTTATTTTGATACCCCCAGAGGTCCCATGGCTATGGTGCTGGTGGGCGCCATGATCGTTGCGGGCATTGAGACCGTCTGGGCAGGGCAGGTTGCACCGCGACCACGGCGTATTGAGCACTGGGATCACGCCAATACTCCAGAACCGGTGTTACTTGAACGCGGCAGCGAGATGGGTCGATTTATGCTTGGCTCTACCGTTATCCTGCTTTTTCCTAAAGGCGTGGTCGCCTGGAACGAAGACTGCGTGCCCGGCGCAAGCGTGCGCATGGGGCAGCAGTTGTCGGCCTGAGTAGCCCTGTCGCTAGCCCTGTAGCGGCTGATCCAGTGAGGCAATAATGCGGCGATAGCTGTCCAGGCGTGCCGGGTGTATGGCGCCGGTGTCTATGGCCTCGGTGAGTGCGCAGCCTGGCTCACTTTGGTGGTGGCAGTCGCGAAAACGACAGTGACCTATGCGATCACGAAACTCCCGAAATCCGTTTTCCACTTCATCCCGGCTCATATGCCATAAGCCAAATTCGCGAATGCCCGGCGAGTCGATCAATGCGCCGCCACCGGGAACGTCAAACAGACGGGCGGTGGTGGTGGTATGGCGACCTTTTTGTTTGTCGGGAGACAGCTCGGATACTCGCTGTTGTGCATCCGGCAGTAAGGCGTTCACCAGAGTGGTTTTGCCCACTCCAGACTGTCCCACGAGAATGCTGGTGTGGCCTGCCAATAGCTGCGTGAGCTCGTCTATTGCGCCGAACTTGCCCTGCGCTCGGATCGTTGCGTATCCCAGGGGGGCGTAGGGCTCCAGAAGCATGTCGATGGATTCTGCCAAAAATGGGTCGTCATCCAGCAAATCCGCTTTATTGAGCAGAATCACTGCCTCCGCGCCGAGATTCTCCGTGGCCACCAGATAGCGGTCGATGAGGCCCCCGTGAGGCTCCGGGTAGGGCGCAATAACAATAATGACGCGATCAATGTTGGCAGCGACACTACGCAGCTTGCCGAACTTGTCAGGGCGCTGCAGTTCCGTGCTGCGCTCTTCACGCGCCACGACGACTCCGGTTTCTTCGCCTGCGCAGAAGATCACATTATCTCCGGCGACCACCGAACCCAGATGCGTTCGAAGGTGGCAGCGGTGAACCCGGTGATCATCGCCCTCTATGTCAGCTTGGGTGCCATAGCGGGCGATCACCCTGCCTCTTTGCTCGGCGCCAAGCTGTCCGCCGGCAAGCGCCTCATCTCCGAGGGTGCCAGCACGCTCAGCGCGTTCGCTGCGCTCTTGTTGCTTGCGTTCGATGCGCCAATTCTGGCGTCGATTAATTTTGCGTTTACTCACCGCTGCATTATTGGGTGCTACCGAGGGCCTGTCGAGCGCGTGTTAAACTTCATTGGGCTGAAATAGTGAGAAAATCAATGGTCAACGAACAAAATCTGATCTGGGTAGATTTGGAAATGACCGGTCTTGACCCCGATACAGACCGTGTTATCGAGATCGCGACGATCGTAACGGACACAGAGCTCAATACCCTCGCCGAGGGACCGGTAATCGCGATTCATCAGTCAGATGCAACGCTTGCGGCTATGGATGAATGGAATACCACACATCATGGCAACTCTGGTCTTTCCGATCGCGTGCGTGCCAGCACCATCGACGAGCATGAGGCGGCGGCACTGACCATGGCTTTTCTCAAGGATTGGGTGCCTGCCGGGGCATCCCCTATGTGTGGCAATAGCATTTGTCAGGATCGACGTTTTATGGCGCGGTACCTGCCGGACTTGGAGCGCTACTTCCACTACCGGAATCTGGATGTCAGTACTTTAAAGATCCTTGCGCAGCGTTGGAGACCCGACGTTGCGGCCAGCTTGGTAAAGCGCGGTGTGCATTTGGCGTTGGAAGATATCCGCGACTCCATAGAAGAGCTACGGCATTATCAGAAGCACTTTTTGAACTGTAGTACGCCTAAGTAGCACTCCCAGGTAGGGACTCAACATAGAGGCTTACTGAGATGTTCATTGGGCGCCGTGGCGCTCCAGCGCCCAGCGAACATGCTCCTGCACGAGTTCCGAGGGAAAATCCTTACGAAGTCGTAGCGCCTGAACAACATCTGCCGAATTGGGAGCGTTCCCCAACGCAATAGCAAGATTACGCAGCCAGCGCTCATAGCCAATGCGACGCAAAGCGGAGCCTTCGGTACGCGCAGCCCAGGTCTCTTCGTCCCAGGCAAACAATTCCAACAAACCGCGATCATCCAAACCGTGCCGGGGCTGAAAATCCGGCTCTGCGCTGGGCGTTGCGAACTTGTTCCAGGGGCAGACCAGCTGGCAGTCATCGCAGCCGAAGATTCGATTGCCCATGAGTGGTCTCAGTTCCGGGTCGATGCTTCCTTTGTGTTCTATGGTGAGATAGGAGATGCAGCGGCGGGCATCCAGTACAAAGGGCTCTACAAATGCTTTTGTGGGGCAGATGTCGATGCAGGCCTGACAGGTTCCACAGTGTTTGCTGGTCTGCGGTGGGTCGGGAGGGAGCGGAAGGTCGGTATAGATTTCGCCGAGAAAAAACCAGGAGCCCGCATCTTGATTGATCAGCATAGTGTTTTTGGCGATCCAGCCGAGCCCTGCTTTCTCAGCCAGGGCGCGTTCCAGCACCGGCGCACTGTCTACAAAAGCGCGATACTGGCCACCGCCCAAGCTCTCCTCGATGCGTTTTGCCAGTTGTGCAAGGCGTTTGCGAATCAGTTTGTGGTAATCGCGCCCCAGGGTATACCGCGCTATGTAGGCCTTGTTGGGGTCTTCCAGTACGGTCAGGGGCTCGGCTCCGTCGTTTAGGTAGTCCATACGCAGTGAAAGGACTCGGCAGGTACCGGGCACCAGTTCTTGTGGCTGGGAGCGCTTTGTGCCGTGGCTTCCCATCCACTGCATCTCCCCTTGATAACCTGCGGCGAGCCAGCGCTCAAGGTGATCTGCATGTTCACCAAGATCGATATCGCTGACCCCGAGCTGCGAAAAGCCCAGCTCTCGCGCCCAGCCGCGAATTTCTTCCAGGAGTGCGCTGCCGTCACTCGCCAGCCTGTTCTCGTCCATCAGTTTGCAGCCCTTTTGCCGCGGTGACCGTATAATCGCGGTATGTATTTCGTTTCCATATTGGTGATTGTGCCAGAGGCGTGTTCACAATGAGCAGTGTGTCGCCGGTTCAGTTGTATACCGCAGCGCAAAGTCGTGCGATTGATCGCGCAGCGATTGATGTGCATGAGCTCCCCGGACCGTTGTTAATGGCCCGCGCGGCTCGGGCGGCCTTTGAACTTTTGATGGCGCAGCAGTCTGAGCCTGACCGGAAGCCTGGCCCGAAGCCTGGCCCGAAGCCTGGCCCGAAGCCAGAGTTGCTTCAAGTGTTGTGTGGGCCGGGTAACAACGGCGGTGACGGTCTTTTGTTGGCTATGCTGGCGCAAGGCAGAGGGATCGCTACCAAGGTGTTTCTTATTGATGGAGCACCCCGAAGCGAAGATGCCATTGCTGCAGCGGCTCGGGCTGAATCTATTGGCGTTGTGCTCGAGGATTTCAGGGCTGACGCATTGCTTGATCGCGGCGTTATTGTGGATGCGATGTTAGGCACGGGAATCTCCGGCGAACTGCGTCCGAAGTACCGAGAGGTCATCGATCAGATTAACGCGATGCAGGCGCCGGTGCTGGCTTTGGACGTTCCTTCGGGAATTAACAGCGACACTGGGGCTGTTTGCGGCACTGCAGTGTGCGCGCGTTGGACCATGAGTTTTATAACTGCCAAACGCGGCCTTTATACCGGGGCAGGTCCTCAATACGCTGGCGCCTGCTTCTGGAATGATCTGGGTGTTCCCAGCGCCGCATACTCTGTCGCGGGCGAGGCTTATGAGGTAGTCCAACTCGACAGAGAGCTTCAGTCTTTGCCTGCTCGCGTTCCCGGGGCCCACAAAGGTCATTTTGGACGTTGCCTGGTGGTCGGTGGCGACTATGGCATGGGCGGAGCCATTATTCTTGCGGCGGAAGCGGCCCTTCGCAGTGGGGTGGGTCTGGTTCAGGTTGCCACCCGTGATACTCATGTTGGGGCGCTATTGGCGCGCAGACCCGAGGCGATGGTTAGTGCTGTTGATCATCGCAATGCACTCATGCCTCTTCTTGAGTGGGCGGACGCTGTCATTGTGGGGCCGGGTTTGGGGCAGGATGTATGGGGTGAGCAAATGCTTCATGCCTGTCTGGGGGCGGATAAGCCTCTCTTGCTGGACGCTGATGCGCTCAATATTCTGGCCAAAAGCGGCATGCCGCCTCTGCCTTTGGGCTCGGTGATTACTCCCCATCCCGGGGAGGCGGCGCGTCTCTTGGGTCAGGAAACCGCCGGGGTGCAGAGCGATCGCTTTGTTTCGGCGGAGCAACTTGCGGCAGCAACGGGTGCAACCGTGATCCTCAAAGGGAACGGCAGCCTGATTGTGGGCTCTAAGCGACGGGCCTTGTGCGTTGACGGTAATCCGGGCATGGCCTCCGGTGGCATGGGTGATGTCTTGAGCGGTGTTGCGGGAGGGCTCCTGGCCCAAGGGATGCGCTCAGAGCAGGCTGCGGCTTTGGCGGTGGTGCTGCATGCTCAGGCGGGGGACAAGGCGGCGGCAGTCGTGGGCGAGCGCGCCTTACTTGCGGCTGATCTGATGCCCAATATTGCCAGGCTGATACAGTGAAACCAGAAGCGACACAGACGCTGCAAATTGACTTGGCGACCGAGACCGAGATGGTGGATTTCGGTCGTGCGCTAGCCCAGCAAATGTCTCTGGGCACTTCGCTGTATCTTCGCGGTGAACTCGGCGCAGGTAAAACAACGCTGACTCGCGGTATCGCGAGAGGTTTAGGGCACGATGGCGCGGTGAAGAGCCCCACCTACACCCTGGTGGAGCCTTACCTGGATCTGCAGAAACCGCTTTACCATTTTGATCTCTACCGTTTGGGTGATCCGGAAGAGTTGGAGTACATGGGTATTCGAGATTACTTCGGATCCGATGCGCTGGTCGTCGTGGAATGGCCTGAGCGGGGAGGTGATTTTTTGCCGTCTCCTGATCTGGACATTAGACTGAGTGTCACAGCTTCGGGGCGCAGCCTGCACCTGGAGGCGCATAGCGATTTAGGGGCCTTGTGCATTGCGCGGCTACAGTCTTAAGTGGGGCCAAAAAGCCTCAGCAGTGATTTGAGTCAGGAGATAAACAACATCGATCGTGATCACACAGTGAAGTTTCGTCGCCAGGCTGGAGTAGTGCTGGGGTTGCTGTTGTGCACCATGCCTTCGCTGTTGCAGGCGACGCCGGTGGAAGTAAAGGATCTGCGCTTGTGGAGGGCTCCTGATCACACCCGTTTGGTTCTGGACTTATCGGGACCTGCGCAGCATCGCTTACTTGAGTTAAAAAATCCCAGGCGCTTGGTAGTCGATGTCACAGATGCCCGACTCATTGCCAAAATTGACAATCTCGGACTTGAAAAAACACCGATCTCGAGTATCCGCAGTGGCGTTCGGGAAGGTGACGATTTGCGTCTGGTATTGGATTTGCGAGAGGCCGTGCGACCACGAAGTTTTGCCTTGAAAGCTTCGGAGCGCGCGGATGATCGACTGGTTATCGACCTTTATGACCTTGAAACGGAAGTTACCGCGCCCGAGGTAAAAAAGAGCGCACGAAGCACGGATCGCAGAGATGTCGTCATTGCTATTGATGCGGGGCACGGCGGTGAGGACCCCGGGGCGTCGGGTCCTGGTCGGCTTCGGGAAAAGCAGGTGGTGCTGGAGATCGCAAAAGAATTGCACGGGCTGTTCGAGGCGGACGCCGGCTTCGCGCCGACGCTCATTCGCAGTGGCGACTATTACATCAGTCTCAAGGGTCGCCGCGACCTTGCCCGCAAGCGACAGGCGGATATGTTTGTGTCCGTACACGCTGACGCTTTTCGCGACAAACGCGCCCGGGGGGCCTCTGTGTATGCGCTATCCACGCGGGGCGCTACCAGCACCACGGCGAGTTATCTTGCCCAGCGGGAAAACGCCGCGGACCTGCTCGGAGGTGTAAGCCTGGGTGACAAAGAAGATTCCCTGGCGATGACTCTGGCAGATCTGTCCATGACGGCTACTCTGGACAGCAGTCTGAATGTGGGTGCCAGCGTGCTTAAGCAGATGAACGGATTCGCCCGCCTGCACAAAAAACAGGTTGAGCAAGCAGGCTTTGCGGTACTGAAGTCGCCGGATGTGCCGTCGATACTCGTAGAGACTGGATTTATATCAAACCCTGAAGAAGCCCGAAAGCTCGCCACAGCGAGCTATCGTAAGCGTATGGCAAATGCGATTCATTCGGGCATTGTGCAATGGTTTCGGGCACATCCGCCGCCCGGATCACTGTTGGCCCACCTGCGAGACGAGGGCGATCAGGAATATAAGATTGTTGGCGGTGATACGCTATCGGGCATTGCCCAGCGCTTCAATGTCAGCGTTAATTTGCTGTCGAGCTACAACAACTTGCGAAACAGTAAGATTCTCGTCGGCCAAACACTCCGCATTCCTAACTAGTTGAACAGAGTAGACACGCACTATGCCCGTTATTAAGCGCCTCCCCGCGCGCCTTGCAAACCAAATAGCCGCCGGGGAAGTGGTTGAGCGGCCTGCGTCCGTGGTCAAGGAGTTACTCGAAAACAGTCTTGACGCTGGCGCCGAGCGGGTGGACATCGATATCGAGGCTGCAGGTACCAAGCTGATTCGTATCCGGGACGATGGCTTTGGTATTAGCGCAGAAGACTTGCCGCTGGCGCTGGATCGTCACGCGACCAGCAAGATTGAATCTTTGGATGATCTGGAGCAGGTAGGTAGTTTTGGCTTCCGTGGCGAAGCCCTGGCCAGTATCGGATCGGTGTCGCATCTGATTGTAACCAGTCGTACCGGCGAGGCGGGCAGCGAAGCTCAATCCGCAAGCTGTTCTGGCAGGGACATGCAGGTCACGCTAAAACCTGCCGCGCATCCTCAGGGCACCACGGTAGAAGTGCGCGATTTGTTTTTTAATACCCCCGCGCGGCGCAAGTTTTTGCGCACCGAGCGCACCGAATTCAACCATTTAGATGATGTGGTCAAGCGTCTGGCGCTGGCACGTTTTGATGTGAGTTTTGGCCTGCGGCACAACGGGCGCCAGTTACAGGACCTGCGACGCTGTGACGATGAGGCAGATCGGCTGCGTCGGGTGGCGCTGCTTTGCGGATCGGGGTTTGTAGAGAACGCGGTGGCGATAGACCGCGATGCCGGGGAGTTGCGCCTGCACGGCTGGGTGGCGCAGCCAAGTTTCTCTCGGAGTCAGGCCGATTTGCAGCATTTTTATGTCAATGGCCGCTATATTCGAGACAAGTTGGTGGCGCACGCGGTGCGGCAGGCTTTTAGTGATGTTCTCTATCAGGGCCGTCACCCGGCGTTTGTTTTGTATCTGGAGCTGGATCCTGCGGAAGTGGATGTGAATGTGCACCCTACCAAGCATGAAGTGCGTTTTCGAGATGGCCGCAGTGTGCACGGTTTTATCTACAGTACTTTGCACAAGGCTCTTGCGGATATCCGGCCCAGCGACACATCGGTGCCTACGCAGGCGTCAACGTCTCCGGTATCGGCATCCGCTGGGCGCCTCGATTTGCTCACGGGTGAACTGGTGCGCCAACGCGAGATGGGTCTCGCCGAGCCGGCAGCCGCAAATACAACGGTTTTTTCTGAGCATGCCAGTCGCGGTGATTTTCAATCCGCCCGGGGCGGCGCGACCGGCTTTAACGCCGCGACTGCGGCCAGTTATCAACAGCTTTATGCATCTCCTGGCGGCCACAATGGCGTTGCCGAAGACGATACTGCTGAAGTGCCGCCCCTGGGTTACGCACTGGCGCAGCTTCATGGTGTCTACATTCTTGCGCAAAATCGTGAGGGATTGGTTCTGGTAGACATGCATGCGGCGCATGAGCGCATCACCTACGAGAGGCTTAAGCAGGCAAGGGATGAGCAGGGGATTCGTAGTCAGCCGCTGTTGGTTCCCCAGAGCGTGTCCGTGAGTAATCGCGAAGCGATATTAGTGGAAGAGCATGCGACGCTTTTTCAGAATCTCGGCCTGCGCGTTGATGTCGCCGGCGAAGAGAGCTTGATCATTCGCGAAATTCCCGTGTCTCTTCAAGGCGCTAACGTAGAAGAGCTCTTGCGTGACGTGTTGGCGGAGCTTTTGGAGTACGGAACCTCTGAGCGCATTGCCCGGCACGAGGATGAGCTTCTCTCTACCATGGCCTGTCATGGCTCGGTGCGCGCGAACCGACGGCTTACCGTGCCAGAGATGAACGCTTTGCTGCGGGACATGGAGGTCACCGAGCGCTCGGGGCAGTGCAACCATGGCCGCCCTACCTGGACGGCGCTGAGTGTGCAGGAGTTGGACCGCCTGTTTCTGCGCGGACGCTAGTTTGAACGCGCCACTGCTTTGCATCATGGGGCCGACGGCCTCAGGAAAGACCAACCTTGCTATTGCCCTGGCCCAAGCGCTGGACGGAGAGCTGATCAGCGTTGATTCGGCTTTGGTATACCGCGGTCTTGATATTGGGAGCGCGAAGCCGGGATATCCCCACCATCTGGTGGATATATGCGACCCCAGCGAGGCCTACTCAGCGGCACGTTTCGTCAAGGACGCCCAGGAAGCTATTGAGTCGGTGCGCAGCCGGGGTCGTCGTCCCATCTTGGTGGGCGGCACAATGCTGTACTACAACGCTCTCCTTAGGGGGCTGGCAGCCATGCCCGGAGCGAACGAGGCCGCACGCAAGGAGATAGCCTCCATGGCGGCACAGGAGGGTTGGCCCGCGGTACATCGGGAACTTGCGCGCGTGGATCCCGAATCAGCGGCTCGAATACACCCCAACCACTCTCAGCGCTTGTCCCGAGCGTTGGAGGTATACCGTCTAACAGGCAAAACCCTGACATATTTTCATGAGCAAGAGCAGCTATCGCCCCTGGATATCACTGATGCATTGGCTATTGCCATTGCGCCGGCGTCGCGGCAGGTACTGCACACCCGCATAGAGACTCGGTTTCTGGAAATGATGAACGCGGGCTTTCTGGATGAGGTCCGATCTCTGAGGGAGCGGGGGGACCTGCATGCCGACCTGCCTGCAATCCGGGCTGTGGGCTACCGCCAGCTCTGGAGCTACCTCGCTGGGGAGTGTTCCCTTGATGAGGCACAGGAGCGTGCAATTATAGCCACACGTCAGCTGGCCAAAAGACAATTGACCTGGCTTCGGAAATGGCCGGACCTTCACTGGATTCACACTGATGTGTCTGGCGCAGTTCTGGAGAGCGATTTGGCCAAACAGAAGCCTATTCTTGCTAAAAACACAGATCCGGCAGATCTGCTCTTGAACTACCTAACGTATGACCCCATGTAGTAAGCTGTGACGACAGTGCTTTGCGCCGAAGCCCATGCTGGCGATAAAGGCTCATACACACACGGCTTCCGGCCGTATTTTGGTTTTTTTTGGCTCGACTTGAGCCCCAAACGGCCCCTGTGGCCAAAGGAGAATAGCGTCATGTCTAAAGGGCATACCCTACAAGACCCTTATCTGAACCTCTTGCGAAAAGAGCGTGTTCCGGTATCAATCTATCTGGTTAATGGCATCAAACTTCAAGGCCAGATTGAGTCTTTTGATCAGTTTGTTGTTTTGCTGAAGAACACCGTCAGTCAGATGGTGTACAAGCATGCGATCTCGACTGTGGTTCCCGGGCGCGTGGTTCGCATGCCCATGCAGAACCCACCAGAGGAAGAAGGTGAGAGCTAAGCTTTCGGCCCAACGTTACGCCCTGTCTCACCGGTGTCTAGCCGGTGAGATCGCTCAAACAAGCTGCAATTCCATTGTTTTTTGACCGGCCCGACAGCGGCGAACGGGCTGTGCTTGTCAATATCAGCCTGGATAACGATGGCGGCGGTATTGATCCGCGGGAATTTGAAGCTCTGGTTATTTCTGCCGGTGGTGATCCGGTAGCGCTGGTCACTGGCCATCGCAGTACCCCCAAAGCCCGAACGTTTGTGGGCAGTGGCAAACTGGAAGAGATAGGTGAAGTGCTTCGGGCGGAAGATGCTTCCCTGGTGATTTTTAATCACAGTCTGAGTCCCAGTCAGGAGCGTAATCTAGAGGCGGAGCTCAAGGCACGAGTACTTGATCGTACGGGTCTCATTCTGGACATTTTTGCCCAGCGTGCGAGAACGCATGAAGGCAAGCTCCAGGTAGAGCTTGCGCAGTTAAGGCACATGAGCACCCGTCTTGTGCGAGGTTGGACGCACCTTGAGCGTCAAAAGGGTGGCATCGGTATGCGTGGGCCCGGTGAGACTCAGTTGGAGACAGACCGTCGATTGCTGCGGGCGCGTATTAAGGCTATTTCTGCTCGCCTGGATCGTGTTCGACGTCAGCGAGGACAGGGTCGCAGGTCGCGACAGCGAGCGGAGCTCTCTACCGTCGCGCTGGTGGGATATACCAACGCTGGCAAGTCGACCTTGTTTAACACTCTGACTGGCTCAAAGGTATATGCAGCGGATCAGTTGTTTGCGACCCTCGACCCCACGCTGCGCCGTCTGGAGGTCGACAATCTGGGCCCTGTGGTACTCGCTGATACTGTGGGTTTTATCGCCCGATTGCCTCATGGTTTAGTGGAGGCGTTTAAGGCCACGCTGGAAGAGACCCGCGAGGCCGATCTTCTGCTGCATGTGGTGGACGCCGCCAGTGAGGACCGGGACGACAATCGTCGTGAGGTTCATGCGGTGTTGGAGGAGATTGGCGCCGATGAACGGCCGGTGCTTGAGATCTACAACAAGATCGACTTGCTGGAAATGCAGCCGCGCATTGACCGCGATGATGAGGGGCGACCCTATCGAGTGTGGGTCAGTGCGCAAAAGGGGCTGGGTTTGGACCTGGTTCTGGAGGCCCTGGCGGAACGTCTGGGTGAAGATGTACTGGCGCAGGATGTTGAACTGCGTCCTGACCAAGCGAAATTGCGCGCGGCGTTGTACGCCATGGGTGCAGTGGAGCACGAAAAGTTTGGCGACGATGGTAGTGCGCACTTGCAAGTGCGCCTGCCGCGTTCGGACTGGGAAAGACTGATTTCCCGGGACGGAGCCTAATCGCGGTAGCGGGTTTCATAGTTAGCCATATGGTGAGCTTGAGATTTTGCTAGAATGCCGCGCTTGTTGTTTGAGGAGATAGAGCATGTCCTGGAATGAACCGGGTGGCGGTAATAATTCACGCGACCCTTGGGGTGGCGGAAATCAAGGTCCCCCGGATCTTGATGAAGCTCTTAAGAAGCTGCAGCAACGCTTGGGTGGTCTGTTTGGCGGATCCAAAGGCGGTGGTGGCGGTGGTGGTGGCGCTTCAGCGTCGTTCTTCATCGTTCTGCTTTTGGGTGCTGCCATAGTCTGGGCACTCATGGGTTTGTATCAGATTGATGAGCAGGAGCGCGCCGTGGTACTGCGTTTTGGCAAGTATCACTCCACAGCGCGACCGGGTTTGCAGTGGAACCCGCCTCTGATCGACGAAGTTATTCGGGTCAACACCACCAAGGTTCGCGCGGCAAGCTTTCGCGAGATCATGCTGACCCAGGATGAAAACATCGTCGAGGTAAAGATGTCCGTTCAATACATCATCGATGATGTAAAGAACTATGTCTTACAGGTGCGAGAGCCTGAGAACTCCCTGCAGCAAGCGGCCAAGAGTGCGCTTCGACATGTAGTGGGTGGCATGACCATGGATCTGGTGCTAACAGAAGGCCGGACACGCATCGCTACCGAAGTAGATGATCGTCTGCAGGATTATTTGACGAGTTACACCACAGGTATCCGCTTGTCCGCAGTCAACGTCGATGATTCCAAGCCGCCATCTCAGGTTCAGGCAGCCTTTGACGATGTGATCAAGGCTCGAGAGGACGAGGAGCGCGTAAAGAACGAAGCGCAGTCCTACGCTAACGGCATCGTGCCTGAAGCTCGTGGTCAGGCGCAGCGCCAAATTGAAGAAGCGAGCGCTTATCGTGAGCAGGTGATTGCGAAGGCAGAAGGTGAAGCCGATCGTTTCAGCAATCTGCTGGCCGCGTACCGAAAGGCGCCAGTGGTGACGCGAGAGCGTCTGTATCTTGATGCGGTGCAAAACGTACTCGCCAATACCAGCAAGATCATGGTGGATGTTGAGGGCGGTAATAACGTGATGTATCTGCCGCTCGATAAGCTGGGAACCAGTACTACGCCTACGCGTGGTGGCGCGCCTATGAGCATCAATACAAGTAATATTCGTGAGCTGACGGATGCGGTGACGGAGCAGTTGCGCCGTGATGCTGCCGCCCAGCAAGCGCGTCGGGGAGGGCGTTGATATGACAGGTCGTTCATTAACGCTAGTTGTACTGGCATCTTTGGTGATGCTTGTGGCGAGTAACTCGCTCTATGTCATCAAGGAAACAGAGCGCGGAGTGCTTCTGAAGTTTGGTGAGGTTGTAAACCCAAATCTAGAGCCCGGCTTGCACGTAAAAGTGCCTTTTGTGAACAACGTGAGGAAGTTCGAGGGTCGAATTGTGACGCTGGATTCTCAGCCTGAGCGATTCTTTACCCAGGAGCAAAAGGCCCTGATTATCGATTCCTACGCCAAGTATCGAATTGCGGACACCGCGACTTTCTATACAGCAACCAATGGTGAGGAGTCTCGCGCTGCGGGACTGCTGGCGCAACGGATTAACAACCGGCTGAGAAACCAGGTTGCTACTCGTACCATTCAGGAAGTTGTGTCCGGCGAGCGAGATCAGCTCATGGAGACAATTACCCGTGAATTGGACGTCGTAGCTCGGGAAGAGCTGGGTATTGAAATTGTCGATGTACGAGTGAAGCAGATTGATCTTCCCCCGGAAGTGTCAGAATCGGTATATCGACGAATGAATGCAGAGCGAGAGAAAGAAGCTCGAGAGCGTCGTTCTCAGGGTCAGGAGCTTGCAGAGGGTATTCGCGCTGCAGCGGACCGAGAGGTTACCGTTATCAGCGCTAACGCCTATCGTGAGGCCCAGCAGCTTCGCGGTCAGGGTGACGCGGAAGCCACTCGGATCTACGCAGACGCCTTTGGTGATGACCCGGAGTTCTACTCGTTCACTCGCAGTCTGCAGGCCTATCAGGATTCGTTCCAAAGCAGCGGCGATATTATGCTTGTGCGCCCTGACAGCGAGTTCTTCCGCTACTTGAAGGACTCAAGCGGAGGCAAATAAAGCCGCGCCCGGCTCGCCGGGCCTGTGCTAAAATCCGTCAACCGTGGAGGATGATGTGCTGATGAAGCACGTCCAAATCCACGGTTTTTTCTTGGGGGAGTGTTTTGCAGGAATTTTGGCAGGTATTTCCCGTTGCTCTGGCGCTGGTCTTCGTTATTGAGGGCTTGTTGCCTTTTATCAGTCCGGGACGCTGGCGTTCCATGATTGCGACCGTCGCTCAGCTGGATGACTCAGCTATTCGACGGTTTGGGCTTGGTAGCATGCTGTTTGGCGTCGTGATGTTGTATCTGGTGCATTAAAAGTGGAAAAGCAAAGCCCCGCGCGGGCATGGCAATTGCCCGACGGTATCGATGAGCTTCTGCCCGATGCCGCGGCGCAAGTCGAACATCTTCGTCGAAGTCTATTGGACTGTGCGTCCCGTTGGGGCTATCGCCTGGTTACGCCTCCGATGGTGGAGTTCACAGATTCTTTGCTGGTTGGCGTGGGAGAGGATCTCGACTTGTTGACCTTTAAGGTTCCCGACCAGGTCACGGGTCGGATGTTGGGGTTGCGTGCTGATATGACGCCCCAGGTCGCGCGCATGGATGCTCATAGTCTTAATGGGGATCAGGTAAACCGTTTGTGTTATGCCGGCTCAACACTACACACCCGGTCCGGCTCTCTGGCGGCGTCGCGTTCACCCCTGCAGCTTGGCGCAGAGTTGTATGGCGCAAAAGGCCTTTCTGCAGATATTGAGGTCATTGCCTTGATGTTGAGCATGCTCGATGTAGCCGGTGTTGAGATAGGTCGGGACTTAACGCTGGACCTGGGTCACGGCGACATCTTTAAACACGTTCTTGCCGCCAGTGGAGCTGCTGATGCAGGCATTGAGTCCGCAATATTCGATGCGCTACAGCGAAAATCCCGGCCTGATCTTGAGCGCTTGTTAGAGCAGCTTCCTACGGGATCCAGTGCAGGCCTGTGCGCGTTACTCGACATGCACGGTGATCTGGAAGTGCTGGATCGCGCTGAGACAGAGCTTGCGGACGCCGCGCCAGAAATTCGCGGGTCGCTTAAGGAGCTTAGAGAATTGTCTACGGCTCTTCAGGCTCGCTATCCCGAGGTGTCCTTGTACGTCGACCTGGCTGAATTACGCGGTTATCGCTATCACACCGGCGTTGTGTTTGCTGTTTATACCCGTGGCTTGGGTGAGGCGCTGGCCCGGGGTGGGCGCTACGACAACGTGGGTAAGGTATACGGAAGGGCGCGGCCCGCTACTGGTTTTGCGACGGACTTGCGTCTTCTCGCCGCGCAGCTGGCAACAAGAGAGACGGCACAGGATGCCATCGCGGCACCTGACCTGGAAGATGAGACCCTGCAAGAAGCAGTACGCGCGCTTCGATCAGCAGGGGAGACGGTCATCGTCATGCTCGACGGTGAAACTGATTCCCGCTGTTCGCGGGAAATGACAAAAATTGATGGACAGTGGCAGCCCCAATTACGGCGCGAGTCACTCGGTGGAGAAGGATAGAGATGAGCCGGAATGTGGTAGTGCTGGGCACCCAGTGGGGCGACGAAGGTAAGGGCAAGATCGTTGATCTGTTGACTGACCGCGCCGAAGCGGTAGTGCGATTTCAGGGTGGACACAACGCCGGCCATACCTTGGTCTGCGACGGTGAGAAAACCGTATTGCACCTGATTCCTTCGGGTATTCTCAGGGCCAACGTCATTTGTTGTATTGGCAACGGTGTAGTGCTGGCACCGGATGCTCTGCTCAAAGAGATCCTCGAGCTTGAGGAGCGGGACGTTCCGGTGCGAGAGCGCCTGCGAATTTCCCCAGCCTGTCCATTGATTCTTCCATACCACGTTGCCCTGGATAAAGCTCGGGAAGTACGCCGCGGCGCAGATAAAATTGGCACCACAGGTCGTGGTATCGGACCCGCTTATGAAGACAAGGCGGCGCGACGAGGACTGCGTTTGGGCGACCTGCAGGACCCCGCGCGCTTTGAACGCAAGCTGCGAGATGTTATGGAGTACCACAATTTCCAGCTGGAGAATTATTACAAAGTTGACACGGTTGATGTCGAGGAAGTCTTGCAGTCCAGCTTGGCGCTTGGGGAGCAGTTACTGCCAATGATGGCGGACGTGACTACGATGCTTCATGAGTTCCGCGCTGAGTCTCGAAGTATTCTTTTTGAAGGTGCTCAGGGCTCGCTTCTGGATATCGATCACGGCACCTATCCATTTGTGACCAGTTCCAACACCACGGCCGGTGGTACAGCCACGGGGTCAGGCTTTGGCCCTTTATATCTCGACTATGTCTTGGGCATCACCAAGGCCTACACCACGCGGGTGGGCTCGGGTCCTTTCCCCACCGAGCTGTTTGACGAGACCGGAGAGCACCTTGCAAGCCGGGGCCACGAGTTTGGCGCAACCACTGGACGCCCCAGACGCTGTGGCTGGTTTGACGCGGTTGCTTTGCGCATTGCGGTAAACATCAACTCTGTCAGTGGTATATGCCTGACCAAGCTTGATGTCCTGGACGGCCTTGAAGCTATCAAGATCTGCGTTGGCTATACCAATGCGGCGGGAGAAACGGTCGCCAATCCCATGGACTCAGATGACTATGAAGGCTTGGTTCCCGTTTACGAGACGGTTCCGGGTTGGACTGAGTCGACCCTGGGGGCAAAGACTCTTGAGGAATTGCCCAAAGCCGCACGCGACTACATCACAACGATTGAAACCGTAGTCGGTGCACCTATCGATATCATTTCTACCGGCCCTGATCGCATGGAGACAATCATTCTCCACGATCCGTTTAGCTAGAGCTGGACCACCAGACCGATCAGAGCTACGTAGCGACTTGAAACTAAAGGTTCATCGCGTATTAGCGGGATACTGCTTTTACGAGTGCCACTCCAAAGGCACACCGGTGTGCGGCCCGACCCCGCTTTACTCGAGCTGCTCGTGTATCTCCATTGGCGTCAGCGCAGTAAACAGCGCACTCGACGGGCGCTCGAGCAAAGCGGCGCCGAGCCACTAGGAGTCTTCAGGACAGCTTACTGACGAAACAGCGCCCGAACATCGCACTGATCAGGCCGGGCAGGCGGTAGTCCAGTGAAGCCCAGTGAAGCCCAGTGAAGCCCAGGGTCGCCGGGCTGCATCTGATGGCTACGAGTCGTTTTCGGTTCTAGTGGTACATTTGCCGATAGTCGCTGTAGCTCAGCCCTGTCCAGCGTCGAAAGGCGCGATAGAAACTGTTGACCTCTAAATAGCCTAATTCGTCTGCCAGACACTTTCCCGGTAGCCAGCGTGCCCGCAAGCGTGATTCGCAGCGATACTGTCGCGCCCGATCCAGGAGAAACTGATAGCTGGTGTGGTCGCTGCGAAGACGCCGGCGCAGCGTGGTACAGCTGATACCAAGACTCTCTGCGACGCTTTCTGCGCGAACTCTCGATAGATCACCATCCAGCAATATGCGCAGCACACGGTCTGTAGTGCGCGACAGCGGGAGGTATCTGGCTTCGTCGTCCTGCAAACTGGCACTGGAACTGTTACAGGGGGTGCGGTGATGCACCTTTTGGCGTAGCGCTGGGCAATTTGGGGATTGTTGAGCGTTGGGGTTAAGGCTGGTGCCTTTACCCAAATCATGTCGGGCGAAAGCCTCCCAGCGGCCCGGCGTGCTTGGGGTTGATACAAAAGCGGGCGGTAGGATGCCGGCAGTCTGATTATCAGGTGGTAGGCCTTGGGGAATGTCGTGATGTGCCACGGGCTTTTGTCTGGCATTCAAGGCAGAGCTTGCGACAGCTTTTGAAACATCGCGCGAAACCGGGCGCGAAATAGAACGTGAAACTGCGAGTGGAACGGGGTATGAGAGTTGGGTCATCGATGCCTCCTTGCTCGATTCGAATTCTCCAGCGGTGTCTGCCTATAAAGTGCCTGGCAGCCCTTGCGGCCCACAACCGGGCGTCTGGAGTCTTGCTGTCTCGTCATCATCCTTGATGTTGAGGTGCCTGAAGCACAGAACCAGCTTAGCAAAGATCCACGAGATGAAAAGTCTCCCTGTCCTTGAACGGCCGTAAATGATTTAACGGCCTGATGGCAGCTGCCACTTTGCCCGGTGACGGTTATCCCAGAGAAAGCTCTGGTGGGAGAGGGCAATCCATCACTGCTGCTACCGAGATAACGAGCTCCCGCTCTACCGGACAGACTGCTCCGTCATCAGCGGCGGCCAATGCCATGGCCTTGAGAATGCGTGGTTTTAATAGCGGGTAGCAGTCGGCCAGAGTGTGTACGCCGCGGCTGAATTCAGCGACGCTGCACTGCTCCAGAGGAATCAGTGTCATTTGTGTTAGCTGAAGATCGTTGCAGGCTAGTGCGAACGCCTGTGAGCTGTCTCCATTGCCCTGATGTGCCAATACCGAAAGCACCTGACGAAGCGGTGCCCGGACTTTGGCAATGTGTCGATACCGCGGCCGACTGTTCTCGACCCGCAGATATTCCGGGTCCAGATAGTGCCTGAGCAATTGAAAGAGGCACCACTCAAAAAGATCGGTTTGACCGTCACTGCGGATAAGCGACAACAAAGTGGTCTTGAATTGCCGATACTGGGGAGTCGACATATTTTTAAGGGCGGGCATTGCCGCTGCCATCAGCGGAAATCGGTGACCTGGTCCCAGCGCTCTAACCTGCGGTAGCAATGACAAAACCAGCTCCAGCTGACCCTGAACGCCTTGCTCCCTGAGTACATTGAGCGTGGCTTCAAGCTGTTTTGAGTTTCTTCTTGCGGTCACCAGTGCCAGCGCCGCCGCTGTGGCGCCCAGGGGTTCCGTCACCGCAGTGTGCAATGCCTCGGGTATCTGTTCGGTGGTGTTATTTTGCAACGCAAAGTCGGCATCTTCAGTCGCCGGTGAGCTCCCAGTTGCGGGTGACTGGTCGCTAAGGCTGCTTGCCATTGCAGCAGCCACGAGCGCAGCTCGGCCTACGCCTGTCTGGGTGTGATTTTCTGAGAGGGGCCCCGTGGCGTAGCGAACCTCTGGGCGCTGAATAAACTGGCCGTTCCAATTCTTGTCCAGCCGGCGTATGCGCATGTCCAGTGGAGGATGGGTGGCAAAGCCATCCCAAAGGCGGTGTCGCACTTCGCCAAAAAATATGTGCGACATTTCTGGCGCCCGAGCGCTGTGCACCAAAGAGCCAGGAAGAAAACCTCCGATGACCTTTAGGGCGTCTGCAATACCACTCGTATCGCGCGTAAACTGCACGGCACTGGCGTCGGCAAGATACTCCTTCTGTCGGCTGATGGCCGCTTTGATGAATCCTGCGGCAAGGGAGCCCAGCCAGCCGATGATCATCAAACCCAGACCCAGGATTGGCAGTGCCGCACTGCTTTCGCTGCGTCGATTACTCCGTCCGACACCATAGGCGCCCATGCGCAGCAAAAAGTGCCCAACGTCACCGATAAATGTGATGCCTTTTAGTAGAGATGCGAGGCGGATTCCCAGGCGCATATCACCGTTGAGAATATGACTGAATTCATGTGCCACAACGCCCTGTAGCTCATCCCGACTTAGTTGTAAGGCTGCGCCTCGGGTGACGGCGACGACGGCATCAGTGGGGTTTATGCCTGCGGCAAAGGCATTGATGCCTCGTTCTTCAGGAAGTACATAAAGCGCCGGAACAGGCATGTTCGCCGCCAGCGATAGCTCCTCTACAATATTCAGACAGCGCTGCTCATAGGGATCGGCGCTTTGACGCATGACACGCCTACCGCCCATGCTTTCAGCTACGGCTCTGCCACCCGATGCCAACTGTAGCCAACGTATTAGGGAAACAAACCCTACGGTTGAGGTAACTGCAAGACCAATAGTGCCAAACCGTTCCCAGGAAAAGAGCGCGAGATAGCCCTCCCAGCCACTGCCGCCCACATAGATGTTGTAGTCCCGGCCCACCCACAGAAAGGCCGTGAACAGTGCATTTGTCAGCAGCACCAAAAGACTAAGCGCCAGAATAAACAGTACAAGGAGGTAGCGCGTGTTACGTCGCGCACGATCCTGCTGGGAGAAAAAGTCCACGCCGATCGATCAGTGATCCCGGGTCAAAAGCTGACGGTAGGTGCCGCCTGGATTTGTGCAGAATCGTCAAATTCGAGAAGTTCGGCATCTGCCGGATGACCGAAGGTGGCCGCAAGTACCACAGCCGGGAAGCTTTGCCGGTAGGTATTAAAGGCCATGATCGCATCGTTGAATCCCTGCCTGGCGAATGCAACGCGGTTTTCGGTACTGGTGAGTTCTTCCGACAACTGCTGCATATTCTCGCTGGCTTTCAGGTCAGGGTAGGCTTCCATGGTGACATTGAGCTTGCCTAGCGCACCCTGCAGATTGTTTTCAGCTCCTGCGAGGCTGGCCATTGACGCTCCGCCACCGCCTTCGCCCAGGGCTTTGAGGACGGCCGCGGCTTCATTTCGGGCGCTGACAACGGCGTCCAGAGTTTCTCGCTCGTGAGCCATATAGGCTCGGGCTGTTTCTACCAGATTTGGAATGAGGTCGTAGCGACGTTTCAGTTGCACTTCGATTTGTGCAAAAGCATTCTCATGGCGATTTTTGAGGCTGACCAGGGTGTTGTAAATATTGATGATGTAGATCACGAGGCCGAGTAACACCAGCCAAAAAACGATTGACGACACTTCCATGGGACGACTCCTTAATGCAGGGTGGGTTCTCGTTCATATCAGGCAATGGCTGCCAGTTCTACCGGTACGCCATTCACCGCAGCGTTGCCGGAAAGCTCGTCAAGATACGCTGCATCGGTTACATCATTACAGGAAACGCCGGCGTGTTTAACGGCGGTCTGCATTCGAATACCCTGACGATTATGACCATAACCGTGGGGCAGGCTAACAACCCCCGGCATCACCGAATCCGTGGCAAGCAGGGTTACCGTGACTTCGCCGCTGCGCGAGCGCAGTAGGGCCTGGTCACCATCTTTTAGTTTGAGCGCATGGAGATCATCCGGATGAACCATGAGTTGATCCCGGGACTTACCTTTAACCAGACGCCGATAATTGTGCATCCAGGAATTATTAGAGCGAACGTGGCGACGGCCAATCAGACGTAGACCTCCTACAGGGGTCTCACCAAAGCTTGAAGCCAGACGATGCAAGTCACCCAGAGCTTGTGGCGTCGCGCAGTGGATTTTCTTGTCAGCGGTCATAAGGCGTTCGGGGAGCATCGGTTTTAGCTCACCAAGATCGATTCCCGAAGGCTTGTCTCGAAGTTTTTGGAGGCTGAGATCCTGCTCACTGTCCTTGCCATAGGGCCCGAACTGCAAACCGACGTCGATCATTTCCTGAGGCGAGACGGGGGCTTTGGGTTCTTCTCCCAAGGCTGCGGCCACACGCTCACCTAGCGCTGTGAATATCTCCCAGTCGTGTAGCTTGTCCGCGTCGGGTTCAAAAACAGGTGGGTTGAAGCGCGTGGTGTTGCGCATCGCATTGATATGAAAGGCGATGTCGTAGTGGTCATGCTCCAGCGGTGAGGTCGGCGGCAATATGATGTCAGCGTGACGTGTGGTTTCGTTGATATAGGGATCCAGGGAAACCATGAAGTCGAGCTGTGACAGCGCCTCGTCCAGAGCACGACCGTTTGGGGTAGAAAGCACGGGATTGCCCGCGCCGGTAAACATCACACGTATCTGTCCGTCTCCGGGGGTAGTGATCTCCTCGGCCATGGCCGCAGCGGGGAGCTCCCGGTCGAACTCCGGGAGGTCTCGTACGCGGCTACGATGACGGTCAAAGCCGCCCGGGCCCGTGCGCGGTACCTGATCCACAGCAGGCAAGGTGAACATGCTGCCGCCTTCTTTATCCAGGTTGCCGGTGGCAATGTTGATGATTTGAATCAGCCACTGGCATAAGCCTCCAAAGATCTGTGTGGATACTCCCATACGGCCGTAGCAAATCGCTGCATCAGCGGCGGCAAACTCCCGCGCAATACGGCGAATGGTGGACGCATCAATACCGCAGTGAATTGCCGCATGCTCGGGGGTGAATGTGGCCACAGCGCTGGCGACTTCATCCAGGCCCGTGGTGAATTCACTCAGGCCTGCGGGATTCGTCAGACCCTCTTCGAACAGAGTGTTAAGCAATGCTGCCAGAAATAGCGCGTCACTGCCCGGTACGATGGATAGGTGCTCACTGGCAATCTCTGCGGTCTCGGTGCGTCGCGGGTCAACGACCAGCAGTTTTCCCCCGCGGTTTGTGAGGTCCTTTATACGTTTTTTGACGTCCGGTACGGTCCAGATGCTGCCGTTGCTGGCCAGTGGGTTGGCCCCAAGCATCAGGAAATACTCACTTCGGTCGATGTCAGGAATGGGGAACAGCGACTTGTGACCAAAAAGCCACAGTGAGGTGAGGTGATGTGGGAGTTGGTCTACCGAGGTCGCCGAGAAGCGGTTCTTTGAGCGGAGCCAGCGGAACAAGTAGTTTTGGTGCGTTAGCATCCCATAGTTATGCACTGAGGGATTGCCTAAATACACCCCAATTGAATCTACGCCATGCTCTCGGTAGCTGCGCATCAGCCCCTCGGCGGTGCTATCCAGAGCTTCTTGCCAACTGATTTGCTCCCATTGTTGCTGACCATCTTCGCCGGTAACACGACGAACGGGGTAGCGCAGTCGATCGGGGTCCTCGTGGATGTCTTTGAGCGCCACCGCTTTCGGGCAGATGTGCCCGCGACTCAGTGGGTCGTCCGGATCACCTTTGATGGAGAGAATCTCCTCACCCTGGGTTTCGATTTTCAGGCCGCAGATCGCCTCGCACAGATGACAGGCTCGATAGTGGGTTTGGATCATGGTTTCAACTTCCGACAATGTTTGCAGTGTGTAACAACAAGTGCTCTAAAATTAGAATTCTTCAGCAGATTCGTCTGCGCGTCCACCCCGGTTGGCCTTTTTACTGTAAAGCTATAGGGTGCGCGCGAGCGACAGCTTGTTACACTGTAGCACTGTGTGTAATGGGATTCCTCAGAGGGTCTCGGGACGAGTACAGGGATGGAGGTCTCATGGACAAGAACTGGAATCGCTATAACGCGGCGGGTTACTACGACGAACTTATTACACCCAAAGGTACCCCCAGGCAGGTTGCGCGTCCGGCTGTAAAGCTTCTGAAAGAGCTTCCCGAGGACGATCTGGCTGCACGCCGCACGGCAGCCGAAGTCGCGATTCGCGAGATGGGAATTTCTTTTACTGTGTATAGCGAGGCGGGAAACATTGATCGCGCCTGGCCTTTCGATCTCATACCCCGAGTGATTACCGCTAAAGAATGGGCAAAGGTCCGCCTGGGACTTGAGCAGCGCAGCCGCGCGCTCAATATGTTCATTAACGATGTTTACAACAAACAGAAGATTTTTGCTGATGGCGTAGTGCCGGCAGAGACAGTTCTGGAGTCGCCTAACTTTAAAGAGCAGTGCATGGGGGCTTCTCCGCGCTTTGGGGTTTGGGCAAATATCTGTGGCTCGGATCTTGTGCGTGATGTTGACGGCCACTTCTATGTGTTGGAAGACAACCTTCGTGTGCCCTCCGGGGTGTCGTACATGGTGGAGAACCGTGAAATCACCAAGCGGGTTCTGCCGGAGATTTTTGAGAACTACAGTATTCTGCCTGTCGATGACTACCCCTCACGTCTGTACAGCATGCTGTCTGCCTTATCTCCCCGGGAGCGAAAAAGGCCGGTCATCGTTGTTTTGACTCCCGGTATCTACAATTCAGCCTATTTTGAGCATGCATTTTTAGCGCAAGGCATGGGGGCCGAACTGGTTGAAGGTGCGGATCTTTTTGTTGATAACGATGACTGTGTTTACATGCGTACAGTTGATGGTCCGGTGCGCGTGGATGTGATTTACCGGCGCATCGATGAAGACTTTATGGATCCCGAGGCGTTCCGGGAGGATTCAACCCTGGGTGTCCCGGGGCTCATGCGTTCCTGGCTGAAGGGCAATGTGGGTATTGCTAACGCACCGGGATCTGGAGTGGCCGACGATAAAGTGGTCTACGCCTTTGTTCCCGACATGATTCGGTATTACCTCAAGGAAAAACCCTTGATACGCAGCGTGCCCACCTACTTATGCATGCGGGATGAAGATCGGGAGTATGTGCTTAACAACCTCGAAAAACTCGTGGTGAAGCCTGCCAACGAGTCGGGAGGTTACGGCATCATGGTGGGTCCGCATGTGGACAAGGCGACGCATCGCAAATTTGCCAAGCTCATTAAGAAGGATCCCCGGAATTATATTGCCCAACCGACGCTTGCCCTGTCTACAGCGCCCACCTATATCGGCGATGAGATCAAGCCCAGACACCTGGACTTGAGGCCTTTTATTCTTCAGAGCCGCGATACCTGGGTAACACCCGGTGGCTTGACGCGAGTCGCAATGGTAGAAGGGTCCTTGGTAGTAAATTCCTCTCAGGGAGGTGGTAGCAAGGACACCTGGATAGTGGATGGCCGACTATGATCATGCTTTCTAGAGTTGCCGAGCGCGTGTATTGGATGGCTCGTTATATTGAGCGCGCTGAAGACACCGCCAGACTGGTTGCTGCCTATAATCATCTCGTAATGGATATTCCCCGGGGTTCGCAGCCCGGATGGGAGATTCTTGTGCGGATCCTGAATTCTGATCCGGTGTTCGATCAGTGGTTCAACGTGCGTAACGAGCAGAACGTTCTTCGATTGCTTATTGGCGAAGCAGACGCCGAATGCAGCATTCCTTATGCGGTAAAGTCTGCTCGGGAGAATGTGCGCACCACGCGTGATGTGCTTCCCGATGAGGTGTGGGAACTGGTGAATGAGCTGTACCTGTATACCTCAGAGGCATCAGAGAGCTCCGTTGGACGCAGAAATCGGCAGCAGTATCTGGAGCAGGTTATCCAGCGTTGTCAGGTAATCAATGGCGTGCTCAGAAGCACGTTGTGCCGGGATCACAGTTACCGCTTTATCAAGTTAGGACAGCTGCTTGAGCGTGCGGATATGACTACGCGAATCATCGATGTAGGTGCTTCTGACTTTCTGGAGCGTGATGGCGCCGCGCAAGGTATTGAGCACCTGCTTTGGGGGACCTTGCTCAAGTCCATGTCAGCTTTGGGTGCTTACCGGCGCATGATTGGCCCTCAGGTAGAAAAGAACGCTGCGGTGAACTTTGTTTTTATGGAGCAGACATTTCCCCGTTCGGTGCGATTCTGTATTCGTGGAATCCGCGAGGAGCTCGGCCCTTTAACAAACAAAGAAGGTGCACTTCGTGTTGTGGAGCGAACTCGACGCAAATTAAGTGGTTTCGATTCCACTGATCTGGATCAGGAAGCTCTGCACAAATACATTGACGAGCTTCAGTTGATCATCAGTGACTTGCACCAGGCCGTTCAGAGCAGCTGGTTCCACCGCGACGGATGAATCGTTTCGCCTGTGATTGCGGCAGCCCAGTCTACTTCGAGAACGATTTCTGCATTAATTGTCGCTCTGCCCTGGGTTACGATCCCATTCGTGCCGATATGGTCACTCTTGCCGATTGGGGCGACGGGCGTTACCAGGACTTATTAGGAAACACCTTCAGATACTGCGCCAATGGCGTGGAGCATGCCGTGTGTAACTGGCTGCGCCCGGCTGATTCATTGAGCCAGTTTTGCCAGGCCTGCCAGTTCAATCGCACGATTCCGGATCAGTCACGAACAGAGAATCAGGAGCGCTGGCTGGTATTGGAGCGCGCCAAGAAACGCCTCTTTTATACCCTGGCACAGCTGAATCTACCCTTGCTTAATGGCTGGGCTGATCCCCAGCGAGGCTTATTGCTCGATTTTATTGAAGACGCGCGATCTTCCGATGAGTACCCCGAGACGTTTGTGTCCACGGGCTACCTAGGTGGCATCATTACGGTCAACGCGCTGGAGGCAGATACAGTTGCCAGGGTAACGGCGCAGGATGAGCTGGGAGAGAGTTATCGGACGGTGCTTGGGCACTTGCGGCACGAGTCCGGGCATTACTACTGGTCTTTGTTAAATCCGAGCCCGTCGCTGTTGGCAGAGTTTAGACTGCTGTTTGGTGATGAGCGCGCCGACTATCGTGCGGCATTGGATGCCCACTACAAGGCCGGGTCGCCAAAACATTGGAAGGACCGCTTCATTAGCGCCTACGCCAGCTCACACCCCAGTGAAGACTGGGCGGAGTGCTGGGGACATTATCTTCACATTTACGACGCCTTGGACACGGCCTGGGCGCACCAGCTGTTGGGTCGTCAGCCAGAGACCATGTCCATGACCGAGCGTTTGCGGGCCTGGTCAAAGATCAGCCTGATGCTCAACGAGCTGAATCGAAGCGTTGGGCGCGGCGACGCCTACCCCTTCGTGATTAACGAATTTGTAGCAGAGAAGCTGGAGTTTATTGATCTTGCGATTGATCGGCTTCGAACACTGCACTGAGAGACGGTAGGTTGTCGAAGGCCAGGCGGATGTTGTCATCCCAGCTCTGACGCAGATCGGCCAGATAGGGGTGTCCTTCCTCCAGTACACAGTATTCCTCGTGCGGCATGAGACTGTCGCGACGGTAAAACAGACATTCCAGCGGTGGTCCCACAGTGGCGTTAGAGCGCATGGTTGAGTCTATGGACACCAGCGCACAGCGCATGGCGGTCTCTACCGGCGTATCGCTTCGAATGATCCTGTCGAGTATCGGCTTGCCATACTTGGTCTCGCCAATCTGCAGATACGGGTAAAGATCAGAGGCTGTTATGTGGTTGCCCTCGGGGTAGATCATGTACAACTCAGGGGCGTTGCCCTTGATCTGCCCACCGAGAATAAAAGTAGCGCTGGCGTTGAAGCCTGCATTAGGCCCGCCTTTTTTGGCGTATTTCTGTTGTTCTTTGAGACTGATCTCGCCGATATAGTCCGCCACATCACTGACGTAACGGGCGTTAAAGATATTCAGCTCTGTTTTTTCTTCGAGGTCACGCTGAATTTGTGCAATGACGGCCTGACTGGTGGCGAGGTTGCCCGCAGTGAGGATCACCATTGAACGTTCGTAAGGCACGGAGAAGCGGTGCATTTTGCTGTATTTGCTGACGCGATCCGGACCGGCATTGGTCCGTGAATCGGAGCAAAAAACCAGTCCATCTTCTAGCGCAATGGCGAGGCAATAAGTCATGAAGTCCTGTCTGCGGGTTCTTTCGATTAAGGCGAGGGAATATAACAAAATTCCCGCCGCTGGCACCCTTGACGAAATGAGTTAAGCTCAGGGTGGATTCTCACTTTGCACAGGATTTGATGCATTGAGTTGGTTGATTTTTTTGCGCATTGCCCTTTCCGTCATGCAAATTCCACAGATTTTGAGGCAGTGTTCTTGTCTGTCGGTACTACTTTTGGCGACAACGGTCTCCGCGCAGGAGCTTGTCCCCCGGGCTTTTTGGCCCAGTCCCGTGGGTACCAATGTGCTGTCCGTGAGCTACCAACACAGTCAGGGGGACATTATTGTAGATCAGTCGCTCCCCGTCACTGGAGTGGACTCAAGCATTGATTACCTTCAGCTGAGCTATCAACGCACTTTTGATTTTGCCGGCAGGACAGCGAATTTTTCGGCGATACAAATCGCGTCCGACGGAACAACTCGCGGCAATATCGATGGAGTGCCGGTGACTCGAAGAACTGTGGGTATGGGAGATACGACTCTGCGCTGGGCCGTGAATCTTAGCGGAGCTCCCGCCATGGATCGCCAGGGCTTTGCGGCTTTGCGCGCTGATCCCAAGCCAATCATCGGCGCCAGCCTGAGTGTTACTGCACCTACCGGTGAATACGACAAGGACCGCATCATCAATTTGGGCGGTAATCGCTGGTCGGTGAAGCCCGGCATAGGGCTGATCTATCCCCTGAACTCATCGTGGCTGCTCGAGTCTGAGCTGTCCGTTGCTTTTTTTCAGGACAACGACGAATTTGTAGGAAACACCCGGGAGCAAGAACCGATTTTTAACGGACAGCTGCACCTGATTAAGCGCTTCTCCCAGGGTTTTTGGGCGGCCTTGGATGCCAACTACTATATCGGCGGCAGAACTCGGGTCGACGGGGCGCAAAACAAAGATCTGCAGCGTAACTCCCGCTTCGGTGCAACCCTGGTGTATCCCCTGGCGCCGGGGCACGCTTTGCGACTGAGCGGCTCAACGGGAACAGTTACCGAGAGCGGCGGTGATTACGACTTGTTCTCAGTGTCGTGGATTCACGCCTTTTAGTGAGACCACAAAGTTCTCCTCAGTGTGCCTGTTTCTGATGGTTACCAGGTGTAGCCCAGACGGAAGCGATAGGTTTGATCGAGTTCTTCGGTCCCCTCTACAGCGCCGGAGTTATAGTCCAGAACCACTTCGGTAGCGCCCTGAATCTGGCCGAGTAAGGGGAAGGCCAGACCTACTGTTGTATTCAGTATGAGGTTGTTTCGATCTGCGAGATTTTTGACGCCTTGGTGATCGACGTAGAGCCGTGAGGCTGTTCCAAAGTACTGGCTTTCAGAACGCACGCTCCAGGTAAGACCCAGATAGTCCCGGTCCACGTCACTGCCGAAGTCTTCGTTTACCTGAGATAGGCCAGTTTCGACTTCCAGCTCAAAGGGGGTGCCTTCGAGAAAACTGCGCCCCAGGTAGGGACCAAATGCGGTTCTCAAGTCCAGGTCGGCAAAACGGTTTTCTTCTGCAGAAGCCGATACCCCCCAGTAATAAGCGCCGGTTTGAAAACGGTCGTACTTGCCGGTGATCATCCAATTCTCGGCGTTTCGCTCTCGATTGGCTTCGCGGACCTCGCCTTCAAGGTTTACGGTGAAGCGGTCCTTCAGGCTCCTCCAGCGGGAATTCACACGATAGTCCAGCTCATCGAGCACAGTGTTGCCACGTTGCAATGAAAACGCTGAACTGGCCTGGCCCGTGTGGCGATAGGCTTTACCCAGCTCCCAGGGTTCGGGGTTAATTCTCAGAAGTTGGTCAATTTCATAATTAGCATCATCGTCATGAAGGGCGAGAGTCTGGTTATCCACTACCAAATTTGAAGTTTCGTATACCGAGCCATCGTTCATTTGCAGGGTTACAGGAGAACTAACGTCCATAGATAGAATCAACGTTTTTTCGATCGTGAGTCGCCCGGCAAAATCGGTATCGATAACGATCTTTCCGTTATCTGCATCATGAAATGTTCCGATGATGACGGAACCATTGATGAGCTCGATGCGGTCTGCGCTGGCTTGTACGTTTAAGCCAGTCAGCAGTATGCCAAGGGTGACTAGATAGCGGACATTCTTGAGGAGGTGAAGCATGGCAGTGTGGAAGCGAAGCCCTGGTTGCGCTGGAAGGCGCGAATTCTAAGGGTCCGCAGACCCATAGACCAGAGGCTTCGAGAGTTATTAGCGGCGGTGGGTCTCCGCCGCAGGCTTACTGTCTGCTCAATATCTTGCGGATATCGCTGTCATCGCCCGTCAATTGCCAGTGCACCAGAGAGATAGGCACGCTGCCGGCGTCGCGAAGCTCAGTGAAGAACATGGATAAGCTGTAGTCCTTACCCTGAGCTTCCATCTGCTGGGTTCGTTTTGCGAGCAGTCGCTCCAGAAGATATTTACCGGTGACGTAGCTGGTGCCGTACCCGGGCTGGCGCAGGTAAAGATGCTGTTCAAACTTAAGAAGCTCTGGTTCGTTGCTCATCCACCCCCGAGGTGTCCACTCCACATGTACCGTGCCGGCCTCAGCCATAGTCATCTCGTTGGCATGAGCCTTTAGTGAGCCTAGCCCGCGAGCCGCTCGTTGGGCGAGCATAATCCACACCAGCTCCCGCGAGCGTGGGCTGTCCTCGTACAAGCCGGCGTGCATGAACATTTCTTCTACGCCGGTAGCCGTGCCTTCGTTGCGGCTATCAAAAATATTGTAGAGCACGGGGCCGCGGCGGATGGGGCTGGGGTGCGGAAACTCCTGTATCTCAGCAAGGTCAAACCAGTGATAGAAATGAGACAGCAAAGGCCGCGGATCATAGTGCGTGGCTATGGTAAAAAAGTTGCGAACGTCTTTTGGCTCATAGCCACCGAGGTGTGCGACCAGCTCCTCGGGCATGTACTCACGCATGGGTAGGACTTCTTCTTCGGCGAACCAGCGAAGCATTTGTTCTGATGTGCTCTTCACAAGAGCGTCATAAGCTTCCGGGCTGTCAACGGCTTGCTGTGCTGGTAGATGTCGATTGCGATGTTCCTCGAGTTTGAGTGAGGACCAGGCGCGGTCGAGTTCACGCTCCAGCAGCATGGTTTCTTCTTTAAAGTCTATGGGCAGGTAGTGAACCTGCGATTGGTACCAACTGTAATCCTCCATGCCAATGCCTGAGGAACCGGTTTTTTCAGGTGCTTTTGCAATAAGCCAGCTCACAAGATCTGCGGTGGCACTGCTAGCGGCATCCAGCGCTTTTTGAAGATCTGCGCTGACATCTTCGCCAGCATTCTCTTTGATCTGCGTTAGCATCTCGGCCTGAGTCTGGATATTACGGGTGCCGGCGACCCAAAGATCGCGGGCATTACCAGTCAAATTGTCCTTTGCTTGCATCATCAGCGGTGGAATGACTTTTAACTCGCGTATCAGGCGTTGCTCCTCTTTCTGGCTTAGAGGGAACTCGTAGGTCCATAGTTCAAGAATCGCATGATGTGTGGGGCCTTCGTGAGCCGGTACGTCGCTGCGGTACGCCCATATAGTTTGATAGTAAGCAGGATCTCTTACCCAAGGCTTGAGTACCCGGTGATTAAAGTCGAAGCCATTCATTTCGGCTCTCAGTACATGCCAATCAACCTGTTGTTCGATGGGCCAGTCACTGGTGTCCAGATCATTGAGTCGATTCTGTAGCGCTGGTAGTTCAGCATGCGCTTTGGCGAAACGCTCGGCTGTGTAATCCGGGGCGCCGTCGAGCAATGGCGGCTTCTCAAACGCGCGCCAATCGTCAAACAAGTCTACTAACTCGTCATAGCTACTGGCGTTGACCAAGCCGCTGCAAAGCAAGACGGCGGCTGCGGTACCTAGGCCCAGAGCGCGGATATAAGCAGTTCCTGAGCGGCTTTCCTGTATCGAACTGTGCATAGCATCGTCCTCAAACATGATTAATCTTTCGCCGTAGCTCTCAAGATTAAAGCCCCGGGTCTACGGGAGTTCAAGCAGGGTCAGCGATGGCAGTGGGTTGGGATGGTAATCGACTAACGATGCGAGTGCACATTCTGTTGTGCTGTCCTTGGCTGCATGGCCAGAAAGTCAGCGCCGACCCCCGATTTTTGCGAGAATCACCCAATGAGCAATGGAGACCCAGACACCCAGATAGATCCTCGCTTCGACCCCGTCGATGGCCCGGTGGTGGCTACCTTTGTTCGCTATGCTGTGCCCTCGGTGCTCGGTATGTTGGCGGTGACTTCCGCAGGTATTATCGATGGCATCTTTATCGGTAACTTTGTCGGCGCCAGTGCACTCGCCGCAGTGAACCTTGCGCAGCCTGCCTGGGCCGCGTTTGCAGCGATTGTATTCATGTTGGCTGTCGGCGGGTCGGTAATGTGCGGGCGGTTTCTCGGACAAAAAGATACCGAGTCAGCTTCCTCTATTTTTACCCGAACGCTGATTTGTGCAGTAGGAACAGGCGTTCTGATTGCGGGTGCCGGCCTGCTGTTTCTTGACGACCTGGTGCGGTTACTGGGGGCCACGGATGCCGTGCAGCCGCTGGTGGAGGCGTATATGCGCATTGTTCTTATATTCGCGCCGGTATTCGTTGCTGCACTGACTATGGACTACTTCGTGCGCGCCGATGGTCGCCCGGTGCTCGCTGCGACTGCGCTTGGCGCGTTTGCCGGCAGTAATATTGCGCTAAATACGCTATTTATTGTGTATCTGGATTGGGGGATTGTGGGTGCTGCCTGGGCCTCGGCCTTGGCAGAGTTCGCGATCTTTGTGATCCTGCTGTCTCACTGGTTTCATCCTCGATGCTCCCTGAGGCTGACACTGGTCCGCGGCCGCTGGGCTGACGTGATGCAGGCCGCATGGAACGGATTGTCTGAGTTTATCAATGAGCTTTCTGTAGGTCTGGTGGTGTTGTTTTTTAACTGGGTCATGATCTCGCGTCAGGGAGTGGAGGGCGTGGCGGCGTATACCATCATCACCTACCTGATGATGATCGGGCTCGAGGTGAGCTACGGGATTTCCGAGTCCCTGCAGCCAACCGTGAGTCGCAACCTTGGGGCCGGTAAGCCTGATCGGATTCGTAAATTTTTGCTCACCGCCGTGTGTGCAGCATTCTCTGTGGGCCTGCTGGTTTCTGTCTTGCTGCTGGCTTTGCCGGAGCAGATGATTGGCTTGTTTTTGCGGCCGGATGAGCAGGACACCGCGCTCATAGCCCTGGTGTTTATCGGTTATTTTTGGCCGACATTTTTGCTTAATGGCACCAACATCACTTTAGCCAGCTACTTTACGGCGCTCCACCGCCCGATTCCCTCAGCGTGCATTGCCATTAGTCGCAGCCTTTTATTGCCTGGTATCGGTTTGCTACTACTGCCCCTCTGGCTTGGGGACCGGGGTGTGTATCTTGCTATTCCCATTGCGGAATTGCTCACCTTGTTCCTGGCGGTATTTCTCGTGCTGCGGATTAACCCCTTAACGGCTGTGGGACTCCATGACGATGAAGACAGGAGTTTTAAAAGTGAGGTTTTATGATCAGGTCTGACAAAGCCCCAAAGGAAGAGAGTAACGATGCTAAAACAATTACCCGCAGGGACTTTCTTCATGACTTGAGTTTGGCGTCTCTGGCGCTGTCTGTGCCGAGCCTGACCATGGCGCGCAGTGCTAGGGCGGCATCGGCGCAGGCTAGCTACTATCCACCGACACTCACCGGAATGCGCGGAGCTCATGCCGGTGCTTTTGAGGTGGCCCACCAGTTAGCGCGCGAAGCTAAAGCCTTTGATGATCCGCAGATACTCGATGAACACTACGACCTGGTGATCGTCGGTGCAGGTATCAGTGGTCTAGCGGCAGCTCACTTTTACCGCAAGCAACACGGGCCGCAGAGTAAGATTTTGTTACTGGACAACCACGATGACTTTGGTGGTCATGCCAAACGCAATGAGTTTCACCAAGGCGGAGCAATGCGCCTTGCCTGGGGGGGCACCGTCAATATTGAATATCCCAAATATAGCGATGTAGGTTTGGGACTACTCAAAGAGCTCGGTGTCGACATAGCACGCTTGCTTCAGAATTTTGATTACAACTGGGGAGACAGCGGCACGGGTTTGGCAGAGGCTACGTGGTTTGATAAAGAAACCTATGGTGAGGATGTACTGATCCCGGGTCTATCATTTAGCTCTATTGGACGGGAGCCGTTGCTGCAATTCATATCACGTTTTCCTGTTTCCGATGATGCGAAAGCCGCCTTAACGCGTTTCCTGAACTCGCAAGAGGATGCGCTATCGGGTCTTTCGACTGTCGAAAGAACGGCCTATACACGACAGACGAGGTATGCCGACTTCCTGCGAACCAAGGGTGGACTCCCGGACGATGCCATACAGATATTTAGTGGCGCCACTATGGGAAGCTGGGGTATCCGTGCGGATGATTTATCGGTGGCGGAGTGTTTGGAGAATGGTTTGCCAGGGGAGCACATACTGGGGCTGCCCGATCCCGAAGAGGTTCAGGAAGACTACGCTTCGGCAATGTTTCCTGACGGAAATGCATCGATTGCCCGTCTTTTGGTTAGATCACTGATGCCCGGCTGCTATCCGACCATGAGCGACACCAGTGATCCTTTCGATATTGTGACCGCTGAACTGGATTATCAGCGCCTGGACGAAGCGGCGGCGCCTACGCGCCTGCGCTTGAACTCCACCGTAATTGAGGTTCGCAATCGCGCCTCCGCTGATGCTGTGGATGTGAGCTATGTCCGCGACGGTAAGCTTGTACGCGTGAGCGGCGATCAATGTGTGATGGCCTGTTACAACCGTATTATCCCTCACCTGTGTCCACAGATTCCCGAAGTTCAAAAGGCCGCACTGGCGCAGTGCATTAAACGTCCCATGGTGTGTGTCAACGTAGCGCTCAAAGACGGGCGAGCCATTGAGCGCTCAGGAGTTTCGCAAGCTTATCTGCCGGGTCGCATGTTGCAGTTGGTTAACCTCGTCACGGGTATTAACACCGGTCCTTACAGTGTTCAGTGGAAGCCGGAAGAGCCTTGTGTAGTGCATTTTTTTGCCGCGATGGGCGCCGAAAACCCTGAAGGCCTGAGTATTAGTCAACAGAATCAGGCAGGGCGTTTACGTTTGCTCGATATGGACTTCGCGGATTTTGAGAAAGAGGTGAACACTGTACTCAACGGCATCTGGGGAAGTGCGGGGCTTGATATCACTCGCGATATTCAGGCAATCACCGTCAACCGCTGGCCTCACGGCTACGCCCGGGATCTTGCAGACCTCGAAGATCCCCAGTGGCTGGCGAGCCCGGGGCCCTATGAAATTGGGCGTCAAACCTTCGGTAATGTCGCTATTGCCAATTCTGATGCCGGTGCTGATGCCTACACTCACACGGCTATCGATCAAGCCTGGAGAGCGATTCAAGAGCTGCCGAGTCGCAGCTCATGATGTCCCGGCTCTTGATACCTGATTACCGCAGCTGTGTTGGCAGCGTTCTGTTAGCCGTGCTGATGCTTTTAACCTTGGCTGCTATCAGCCCGGTATCGCGTGCTCAGGAGGGCGCAATAGCATCGCCAGAGCGCCACGCTACACAAGTGGGTCTCGCGGTTTTGCGACGGGGCGGTAACGCAGTGGATGCTGCCACGGCTGTTGCCTTTGCGCTTGCCGTAACGCTTCCAGATGCTGGGAACATCGGCGGCGGTGGTTTTATGACGCTCTATGTGCATGAAAGCCCCGTCTTTCTGGATTACCGGGAGATGGCCCCCGCGGCGGCGTTTCGAGATATGTACATCGATGAGACCGGTGAGGTGGATCCCGATGCAAGTTTGACCGGGCATCGCGCCGTTGGCGTCCCCGGTACAGTCGCAGGACTATGGGCGGCGCACAGCCGATATGGAGTTCTTCCCTGGGAATCACTTGTGCTACCCGCGATTGGCCTGGCAGAAAATGGCTTTGTCGTTGGGGAGGATCTCATCGCAGTCATTGACTATGAGCGTGAACGTTTGAGCGACAACACCAACTTTCTTGACTATTACGGGAGTGCTGTTGCGGGACAGCGTTTTACCCAGCCTGAACTTGCGCAAACTCTTCGGCGAATCGCCGATCGGGGCGTTGATGGTTTCTATGCGGGAGAAACCGCGCGTTTGATTGTTCAAGAGATGCGCGCAGGGGGTGGCTTGATTACCAAAGAGGACCTCGGTGCCTACAAGGTTCGATGGCGGGAGCCCCTCATACTTGACTGGCATGGCTATCAGCTCATCACCGCACCTTTGCCGAGTTCCGGGGGCATTGGGATCCTTCAATATCTACAGATGAAGGATCGACTGAAGAGCGACTTCGAGGGACTCGCGCACAATTCCCCCCAGTCCATTCATCTGAAGTCAGAAATCGAAAAACGTATTTTTGCTGACCGCGCCAGCTTTTTGGGCGACAGCGATTTTGTTCCCGTTCCAATCGATAAACTGCTAAATAAAGATCGTTTGAATCAACGTGCCGCTGAGGTGAACGCCCTGGCAATTTCACCCACGAGACCTATGACATTGCTTCGAGAGCCCACGCATACCACGCATTTCTCTATATTGGATTCCCTGGGTAATGCGGTGTCGAACACGTATACGCTCAACACGGACTTTGGTTCGGGCGTTGTGGTGTCCGGAGCAGGGTTTCTGCTGAATAACCAAATGGACGACTTTTCTGCGGCGCCGAATCAGCCAAACTACTACGGTGTGGTAGGTGACGAAGCAAATGCCATAGCACCTGGCAAGCGAATGCTGTCTTCTATGGCGCCGACGATTCTGCTGCGCGACGATGAGGTTGCGATGGCTTTGGGAGCTATGGGTGGTTCAACCATATTTACCACGGTGTATCAGATGATCAGTAATATCGTGGAGTTTGGTATGTCTGCTGTGGAGGCGCAGGCGGTAACCCGCGTGCATCATCAGCTGCTTCCGAAAGATCTCATCACTTACTCACCTACACCGCCTTTAGCGCCACAGACCATCGAAGCGCTGAAGGAACGGGGCTACAGGGTAGAGCCGCATTCCTATGAGTATGGCAACGTACAGTTGATCTGGCGCGACGAACAAGGCGTCTTAAGCGCGGTCTCAGATCCGCGCTTTAGTGGACAGAGCGCTGTCATTCACATCCCAGTCGATCGATAGTCTCGGTAATATCGGCCTGTGTTGTCAGGGGGTTAATGATGCACAGGCGAAGGGCGGTTCGACCCTTAAGTTTGGTGGTGGTCACGCAGGCAAAGCCCGATTCGGATAGCGCCTGAGCACGGCGTTCGTGTTCTTCGGGAGACGCCCCGCGCAGTGCAAAGCAAATGATTCCGATCTGCGCGGGACTAATAATCTCCCAGCGCTGAGGGCTTTCGCGCAGATAAGCTTCGGCGAATTCTGTAAGTTCAATGCTGTAATCAATGGCTTTGCGAAACTTTGCTACGCCGTAGCTTCGCAAACTGAACCAGAGTTTCAGAGCACGGGATCGGCGCGTCAGTTCAAAGCCTCGGTTGCGAAAATCAGTGGCGGATTCGTTTCCTTGAACATCCTTAAGATATTCAGGATTCATATTGAAGCAGTTTTCCAGTACGCCCGGCCTGATCAACAGGCAGCCGACGTCATAGGGCTGGAACAGCCATTTGTGTGGGTCCAGCACCAGAGAGTCCGCCCGCTGAATTCCGTCCAGACATCTCTTTCCCGAATCAGTGAGGGCGGCGGGTGCGCCATAGGCACCGTCGATATGTAGCCAGATCTTGTGTTCAAGGCAGATGTCAGCCAATTCATTGATTGGGTCAATTGCGCCGGTGTTGGTACTTCCCGCTGTGGCGATCACCATCATGGGCTTGAGTCCACGCCCTTGGTCCACAGTGATAGCTTCCTGGACAGATTGTGCCGACATCCGGTGCTGCGGGTCACTTTCCAATATACGAATCTGCTGCTGTGTGAATCCCAGCGTGCTCAGGGCTCGCACAAGTGAGGCATGGGTTTGATCACTCAGATACACACAGCCCTGGCCCTTTAGTGCCCGCACGGCGGCGATGGCCGTCAAACTTGCCTGGGAGCCACCACTGACTAAAACCCCTTCGGTGTCCTCGGGCAGGTCCATGAGTTGGCGGAGCCAGTCGATGACCACCAGCTCAACGGCCGAAGGGCCGGCGCCACCGGGCCAGGAGGCAGCTATGGAGTTAAATCCGACGCCCAGCCATTCACCGATGATGGCCGCGAAGGAACTTGGTCCCGGTACACGAGCAAAATATCGGGGATGATCACCGTGTTGCTGATAGAAGAGAGCCGAATCGATGAGCAACTCAAGAGAAGCTTCTGCCGGCTGTGCGTCTTCCGGGAGCGCGCCTCCCAGCAATTCCAGCAGGGGCCCCGGATCTTTAGCAGCGATTGCTGGTTCGCAATGCTTGTTTTCGAGCCGCTGAACAACTGCGTCTACCACGGCATAACCAAGGCGACGCATTTCACTGCTGTCCATGCCCAGTGTGTCGGCGGGGTAGGGTCTGTCTTTCGGATTTACATCCATATTGAGCTCGTAGTAATACCAGACAGTGCAAACTGTACGACACTATATTTTGTTTGACGACAGTTGAGCTATTGTCTGTGCGCTGCGCAGCGTAATTTAGTATGTTCAGTAACGGTTTTTGTTTGCCGCTGGCTCAGGGGTGATTCTGTAAGCCCCCGGCGACGCGCCACATCGCTTTTTCGATCCTCTATGGAGTATTTGTCTCATGATTCGTTTGCCAATTTTTTTAAGCTTGCTAGGTGCCATGTTCGCATTGGGTAGTTTGTCGGTGGTTGCCCAGGAGATCACTCGGAATAAGACACCGGGATCGGATTTCCCCATTGCGCAGTCCGTACAGGTTCCGGGTGCCTCTGAGCTGATTTTTGTGAGCGGCGCTGTTCCCAAGCCGATTGTCGAGGGCGGAGATCCTAACGATCCAGCTACCTATGGCGATACCGAGGTGCAGACGGTGAGTGTACTTCAGGAGGTTCAGAGTCGACTGCAGCGCCTTGGCCTGGACATGGGTGATGTGGTGATGATGCGAGCCTACCTTGTGGGTACGCCGCAGACAGACAATCGTATGGACTTTGCCGGGTTTATGCGCGGGTATACGCAGTTCTTTGGTACCGAAGAGCAGCCGCATCTGCCCTCGCGGTCAGCATTTCAGATCGCTGGACTGGCTAGAGCGGGTTGGTTTGTGGAAATCGAGGTTGTAGCCGCAAAAGCGCCCTAGGGCGCTTGGGATTTTATATAGCTAATGATTCGGGCGATCGCTGCATCGTCAAGGCCACTCGCCGCGGCTGCCATTCGGGCGCCGCGTTTATCCTTGGGGTGGCTGCCTCGCACGCCGTCTCGAAAGTGTTGTAGCTGTCGTAGGAGATAAGCGCCGTCCTGATATGCCAGTGCGGGCGCTTGATACTCCTGGTCACCATCGGCCGCAGCGCCATGACAGGCGATGCAGGGCTCGTAGAGGGTTTTTCCCAGGTCGATCTCAGCTTCGCTGGCTGCATCCGTTGCATGCGCAGTCTGGGGAGGCAGTGCGGTGATGTACTCAATCACTGTCGGCAGCTCTGATGGCTGCAGCGCCCTTGCCGAGGGTGCCATTTCCATGCCAACAAGATCCAGAGAATGGCTGCCTCGCCAGCCTTCACGAAAAGCCTGAAGTTGGTTGCGGATGGACCAGGCTTCCATACCAGCAAGCACCGGCGCCTTCACAGCGATGTTGCCCTGCCCGAAGCTCCCATGACATACGAGGCAGTATTCATAATCTCTGGCATTGAATTCCATTGCCGACGGATCATTGATTTGTGCACTGAGTTGCGTTGGCAAAAGCATAAGGGCCGTTAGCACTGCCCAGCAGGATAATGAGTGCCTCATGATGCGCTGCCTCGACGCGATGACTCGCGGCTGTGCAGTATCTGCAGCACGCGTTCCGTCACGGCCAGCGCTCCTTCTTGCCAGCCCGGATGTTTGCTTATTTGGTCTCCGATCATAAAGTGCCGCCCATCACCTTGCACCAGTTCGGCGCGTATCTTGTCAGGCCCTGACTCAAAGGGCGCCCAGGGTTCACCCACACCACCCCCACAACCCAGCATGTGATTCATCCGATGCCAAACTACTGAGACTCCCGCCTCTACGTGCCTTCGGTAGTTGTCGGGGTGCAGTGCCTCCCCGGCCAATGTCGCCTCCTCCAAACGTTCCTTGTGAGACAAGCGACCAAATGCGGCGTTATCCTCAGGTGAGAAGATATAGGCGCCCAGCATCACGCCTTTGCTTTGCTGGATGCCGTGACTGGGGTACCACACCTGCAGCGTTGGGCTATCCGTCCAGCTTATGCCGCCATAGATACCCTCGTCCTCCCAGAAGCGCCGGGACATCTGAAAGCCTACCTTAGAGAGCATTCCTCTTTTAACTTCGTTGAGTAGTTTGGTGTAGCCTGCAGAGAGGTTGTGCTTGATACCGGCCATTAAATGTCCGGGGATGGAGTTGAGACAATAGTCTGCCTCCAGGGTGTGTATTTTGTCGTTTTGTTCGTAGTAAATTGAGACCCGGTCGCTGTGGTTTTGTATTTCCACAACCCTCGCTCGCACGATGGGCCTGGTCTGTATTTGCCCCACAAAAGCATCGACAATACGATCCATGCCTCCCCGGGCCTGCAGCATTGCAGGTGCCTGGTGTTCTTCCTGTGTGAACAGCATGCCCATCTTGGCAAACTGGCTATCTACAATGCCTTTCGAGGAACCTGGCGATTTGAGTGTGACCGGATCCAGCATGCCATCGTTGTGGAAACCAGCGCGTGCAGAACCAAGATAACGCTGCAGCTCGGGATCTAAATCACCATAGACGCTAAGGTATTCGCTGAGTTTCTCAAGATCCAGGTCACAGACGGGGCTGTCCAGTGAGGCCGCACTCACGCCTTTGGCTGCCAGTTCGGCAATGAACCCCCTGGCATCGGCGATCACATCGCGCTGGCGAACTCGCGCACCTTGATTGATGGCTTCATCGACTACCCAGGCGTTGTAGTTAAGATTGATGAAAGGTTCGAGCTCAACTTTGAACTCTCGGCAATAGTTCATAATGCGATGGTGTACTGCGGGTATTCGCGCGGGTCCCGCATTGAAATACAGGCTGGGGTCGTCATCGAATTCGCAGACCTGACGATTGCCTATTTCGTCGATCACTGTTCCAGATCGGACCGTAAAATTGCGGCCGCCGATCCTGTGAGAAGCCTCAAGAATTGTGACGTCGTAGCCGGCTTTTTCAAGTTCGAAGGCGGCGCTCAAACCGCCGATGCCAGCACCCAGAATCGCTACGGTCGGTCGTGTCGCAGCGCCCCCGACGAGAGGCGAGAGCATACGGCGAGCATGGCTATTGGGATCCGGGTCGGCCAATAATCCCATTGCTTGTGCTGAGTGCCAGACCGCTACAGATCCGCCGGCTTTGCCCATGAGCGATAGCAGCCTGCGGCGCGTTAGAAAGGGTTGCGACGCCCTGTGGCTCATTGTGGCGTCACCGTGCTGAGGCTTGGTTTCACGTTATTGCATCTCATAAGCGCTTCTTCTCGTAAGCAATGGTTATTACGGCTAGGACGCCGGTGACCTGAGGCCGGTTAATACGGTCCAGTCATTGTCCGTTGACGTATTACCCAGATGAATTTCTTCCTACGATTACCTTTCTTGCTCTTACTGCCCTTGCTGGTCAGTTGCATCGCCGCTCCCGGCTTTAACGGAGATAGCTCTTCTAACTTTGACGGTAAACAGTTCAGCAATACGCTTCCCATGGACAAGTCTGCGGGTGATCTCCTGCGCTTGGGCTGGGGTACCGTGACCCAAGCCGCAGATTGGCCCAGCTGGATCGACATCGAGCAGCAGTCAATCCCTAATGATCGAGTATGGACAGGAATATCCGTTACGTACATCAATCATTCCACATTCCTGATTCAGGTCGATGGGATCAATATTCTTACAGACCCTGTGTATTCAGAGCGCGTAAGTCCTTTTACCTGGGCAGGCCCCAGGCGTGTTCATGCCCCAGGCGTTGCGCTGGAGGATTTACCGCCCATTGACGTTATTCTGATTAGCCACAACCACTACGATCATCTTGACGAAGAGACTCTACGGTCGCTGCTGAGTCGGCAGAAAGAACCACCTTTGCTGCTGGCGGGACTGGGCAACCGCGAGTTGCTGCGCTCCCTGGGGGTAAGTCGTCAGCGCGATCTGGACTGGGGGCAAAGCGCACAGTTGGATGATGTTGCCTTTACCTTCACAGAGTGCCGACATCGCTCCGGCCGGGGCTTTGCAGATCAGATGAAAACACTTTGGGGCTCGTTTGTTATCAAAACCTCTCAAGGGAACCTGTATTTTGCCGGTGACACGGGATACGGCCCTCATCTTTCCTCTACTGGCGAGCAGTACGGGCCCTTTGCATTAGCGCTGCTGCCCATTGGCGCCTACGAGCCGAGGTGGTTCATGAAAGATGTTCATCTGAATCCTCAGGAGGCTGTGATGGCGCATCAAGAATTACGCAGTGAACTCAGCATTGGTATTCACTTTGGCACCTTTCAGTTGACCTATGAGGCTATCGACCAACCGCTCATTGATCTGGCTTCGGCACTTGAGGCGCATAAATTGAGCGCAAAGGAGTTTACGGTTCTCAAGCCAGGTGAAACCCGACGGATTGTGAGGCCTAGCCCGTAAAAACATAACTTGGCGTCCACTTGCTTCAGTTGATGAGTCTGAATGCTGTTTGGAACAGCCGGCGACCTCTTGGACTGATACGAACGCCATCAATTGGCGTAAAATAATGTACGCCTTGTGAATCCCTAATCCTATGTCTCGATTGATTTCTCTTGTTCGTCCGCTGGCGATCCTTGCGATTGCTCTCTTGCTTGCAGTGTTAATGGTGAAAAGCCGCCCACAGCTCGAGGCAAAAAGCGTCAGCATCCCCGTGCCTCTTGTGACTGTGCAGACGGTCGCAAAAGAGGAGCTACCGGTTACCGTGGTCGCCTATGGCAATGTCACGGCGTGGCGGCAGTTAGAGCTGACGGCACAGGTGGGGGGGCGGGTGCTGTGGCAGTCACCGCTGTTTGAGCCGGGTGTTGTGGTAGAGGCTGGGGAGCCTCTGCTTCGCATTGACCCTACAGACTACGAACTGGCATTGGCGGAGGCACGGCAGGCTCTCAGTAGCGCAAAACTATCATTGGCTGATGCAAAATCGTTGCGCCAGGCGGCCAGGGTTGAAGAAGCTGAGGCTGCGGTTGCGGCAGCGCAAGCGCGCATCGTACGAGCTCAGCGAGACCTCAAGAACACTGAAATTGTCGCGCCTTACCGGGCGGTGATCGATGAGCAGACTGTAGAGTTTGGTCAATTCATCAGCGTTGGCACACGCGTGGGCAGGATTTTTGGCGCCGATAGAGCAGAAGTGCGTTTACCGGTGCCCCCGCAGGATGTTCGCTTCATTCAGGATGTCGATACGGCTGGTGTCACTCTTCATAGCGAAAACGCCGGTGATGTCGTGAGTTGGAAGGGGCGCGTATCACGGGTCGAAGCGCGAATTGATACCCAGACTCGTTCCTTTCCCGTGCTTGTGACGGTGGACAATCCGCTGGATCTTCAACAGCATTCTGAGCCAATGCGCTTTGGGCTATTCGTGCGGGCGCAGATCACCGGGGGCACCGTGCCCGAGGCGGTGCTCCTGCCTCAAAGTGCACTGCATGGAGAAAACGACGTCTTTGTGTACTCCGATGGCCTTTTGCAGCGCCGTCGCGTCACTGTCGCCAGAGTGGGTCCTGAGGGCGTTTTAGTGACCGACGGACTCGCGGATGGAGAGCAGGTAGTAATCACTCGTCTTGAGTTGATGTTCGAGGGTATGGCGGTAGCAGTGTCTGATGTCTGATAACACCGCTCCCGTGAGTATGCACGGACCCATTGCATGGATGGCGCAGAATCCTGTGGCCGCAAACCTTCTGTTGGCGATTGTCGTTATCGCGGGTCTGTTTGCTATTACCTCCCTGGATAAAGAAGTCTTTCCAACGTTTCCCACGGAGACCTTTACGGTAACGGTTCCTTATCCTGGTAGTTCGCCGGAAGAGGTGGAGCGGGGCATAGTTCTGCGCGTCGAAGAGGCCATCCGCGACATCGTCGGCATTAAAGAGATCCGTAGTGAAGCCCGCGAGGGTGTGGGCGTCGTCACCGTGATCATGGAGCCCGGCAGCGATATGTCCAAAGCGGTGGGCCTGGCGAAAGTGCGAGTGGATGGAATTGCCTCTTTTCCGGCCGATTCCGAGAAGCCCATCGTCGAAGAAATAGAATCCACAAGCCGGGCAATCAGGCTCAGCATGTTTGGCGACATCGAACCGCGCAAGTTCAAAGAACTTAGCGAACAGGTTCGCGAAGACATTCTCGCACTGGGGGGCATTAGCGAGATCTCCATAGAGGGAGAGCGCGATTACGAGATCTCCATAGAGCTCTCTGACGAAAAATTGCGCCGCTATGGTTTGACCTTCGATATGGTTGTGGCTGCTATTCAGGCGGGTTCTCAGGATTTGCCCGGAGGCCTGCTGCGCACAGATAGCGGCTCTATCACGCTGCGCTCAAGCTCTCAGGCGTATAGCGGTCGGGACTTCGAGCAGCTCACGCTGATTAGTCGTGCCGACGGTACTCGAATCAGCGTAGGTGATGTGGCCACGGTGCGCGACGGATTTGCAGAGCAGCCCGTGCTGAGTCTGGTAGATGGCAAGCCAGCGCTCACGTTCACCATCGACCGGGTAGGCGATCAGAACGTGCTGGCGATTACCTCGGCGATTCGCGAGTATGCCGAGCGCAAGCAGGCGGAGCTGCCTGAAGGCGTGCGTCTGGAGACCTGGGGCGATGCCAGTCGAATCCTCAGTGGCCGTATTGATCTGATGCTGCGCAACGCCGCGCAAGGCGGGATTCTGGTGATCATAGCCCTCGCCTTGTTTCTGGATTTGTCTCTGGCGTTTTGGGTGGTTCTGGGTTTGCCATTTGCGGTACTTGGCTGTCTTGCGACACTGGAGATCTTTGGCTTGCCGGTGTCGATAAACGTGTTGTCGGTCTTTGGCTTTATTCTGGTCCTGGGGCTTCTGGTAGACGATGCCATCGTTACGGCTGAAAGCGCTTATGCCCGGCTGGAGCGGGACGGAGAGGGTTTGAAAAGTGTCGTCGGTGGTGTGCGTCGGGTAGCAACCGCGACGGTTTTTGGCGCGCTCACTACTGTGGTGGCCTTTGGGCCCAGTCTGTTTCTTACCGAGGGCTTTGCGAGAATTATGTCGCACATAGGCTGGGTAGTGATTCTGTGCGTCATTTTCTCATTGATCGAAACAAAACTGGTGCTTCCTGCGCACCTTCGGCACATTCGTATACCCAAGCCCGGCGATGACATTGGCGTGCTTCGTAAGACCCAGCAGCGTATTGCACAGAGCCTGGTGAGCTTTGCTCACGGACCCTATAAGCGCGCACTCAAATTAGCCGTTGGGTATCGCTACACAACACTCGCTGTATTTTTGTCCGGACTGATTGTTTGTCTTGCTCTTATTCCCTCCGGGATATTACGGGTAACGTTTTTTCCATCGGTTCCCTCAGACAATATCAGTGTCACCCTGGATATGCCGCAGGGTACGCCCTGGCAAAAAACTCATGAATATGCCCGGCGTATTGAGGCTGCGGCCAACGCCATGAATGATCGATTCAAGGCGCAGGATGCTCAGGGTCGCGACGTGATCCGAACACTTCAGGTGCTTTCTCAGAATGACACTCAAGCGCGGGTAGTGGCTGATTTGATCGTCAGTGAAGAGCGCGACATCGATTCCGTAGAGTTGGGCAGCTGGTTTCGAGAAGAGCTCGGCACCCTTAGTGGCGTGCGTTCCCTGCGTATAGATGCGGCGGCGGGCCCCGGTGGCTCACCTATTGATATTCAACTAGAAGGCTACGATTTGGAGCAGCTGCGGCAGGCCGCCAGCGAGCTGAAGCTGAACCTTGCCCGGGTAGATGGCGTGCGTGATATCCGTGACAGTTTCAATGCCGGAGGGCGGGAGCTGGATATTAGTGTCACTCCCCAGGGCGAGGCCCTGGGATTGGGTGATGTGGATCTGGCTCGGCAAATTCGTCAGGCGTTTTTTGGTGCTGAGGCTCAGCGTGTGCAGCGCGGCAGGGACGAAGTACGGGTTTACGTGCGCTTGCCAGAGGTCGATCGTACTCAACTGGATTCTCTCCAGTCCTTGTGGATCAGTCTTCTCGGCGGCGGACGCGCACCGTTTTCAGTAGTGGGGCGCGCACAGGAGCAAACCAGTCTGAGTGTTATCAATCGAATTGATTTGTCGCGGGTGGTTAACGTACAAGCCGATATTGATAAGACGCTGACATCATCAAGTGATGTCATGAAGCTGGTAGAAAGCAGCATGCTACCGGAGATTCTCGCAGACCATCCGCTGGTTCGTTACAGCGTTGCCGGCGAGGTGGATGAGCAGCGCAAAACCTCCGATGGTTTGTTCTACGGCGGCATTCTGGTCATGATTCTGATCTACGCTGCGTTGGCGATTCCGCTAAAAAGTTACCTCGAGCCTTTGCTGATCATGTCGATCATTCCCTTTGGCGTGACCGGTGCCTTGCTGGGCCATCTTATTCTGGGAATGGATGTCAGTATTCTGTCTGCGATAGGGATTATCGGCCTCATTGGTGTTGTCGTGAACGACAGCCTCGTCATGGTCGACTTCATCAATCATTATATCGAGGAAGGTTATGACTGGGAGTCCGCGGTGCTGGAAGCCGGTCCTACGCGTTTCAGAGCGGTGATTCTGACCTCGCTGACAACTTTCATTGGTTTATTACCGATTCAGCTGGAGACTTCCATTCAGGCGCAGTTCGTTAAACCTATGGCGACATCTGTCGCGTTTGGGATTTTCTTTTCGACGGCGGTGACTCTGTTCCTGATCCCCACCTTGTACTACGTGGCGCAGGACGTGCGCCGGGCTTTTAGTCACAAGGATCGTTTACCTACTCGAGCGGAGCGCTTGGGGCACTGAGCGCACCATTGTTACTCGTCTTTAACAGTACTTCGTTATCGACGTAGCGAAGCCACTGGTTAGCGTACTTGTCGGTTTCCTCAAAGCTAGCTGCTTTTTCAAAGCGTTTTCGCGCACCGGAATAGTTTTTTAGCTGCACCGCCGCCATGCCGCGCAGGAGCCAAGCATGACCCTCCTGGCGTAAGCTGCCTTTTTGGAGTGCTTCGCTGGCGGCTTCCTCGGCGGCTTCAAATCGATAGGCATCCATATGCAAACGTGCGAGTCGAAGATACAGTTCGCCGCTTTCTGATAGCTTTGCCGCTTCAGAAAGAGGCTCGATGGCACGCTCATACTCAAGAGACAGTAGCCAGGCCTGGGATAGTAGTTCCAGATTATTGAGATTGCGTTCCATACGGCCTGCAGCCATCTCGCGTTCCAATAAATCAGCAGCTTTGTACGGCAATTCCTCGCCCAGGTATAGATTGGCAATCAGGTTCAGGTTTGACGGTCGATGCAGGCGTCCGTCGTCCAGCAAAGCTTCGATGAGCGCAAGCTGTCGGCCCTGCTCGCCAAGCTGTCCGTGCAGCGCAGCCAGATTCATGATGTGTTGTTCTCTGGGATAGAGTTCGACCATCATCGACATAGTCTCGCGCATGGCAACGTAGTCATTACGCTCGTAATGCACGGAAGCGAGCATTGATAGCCAGTTTTCCTGTGGTTTGTTTTCTGTCTCTAAAGAGCTGTTTATTGCGGCCTCAAGCGGACTAAGAGCATCTTCGTAGCGCTTTTGGCCCATGAGGGCTGCGGCCAGGAGCACTTGATTACTTGCCTTGGTTTCGTCGGCGAAGGTCATGAGATTCAGGAGGTGCTGCTCTGCGTCGGCATAGCGCTCGTCGGCAAGATTAATCTGTGCCACTGAAAGAAGTAGCGTCACCATCATAGAGTCGGGCAGTTCATCAAGTGCCAGAGCCTCGAGGTAGCTATCGTTGGCCCGAGTGAGATCGCCTTGTTCGTACCAGATATAGCTGATCAGATTTAGAGCATGCGCTTCTTCGTAGCTGGATAATTTCCTTTCCCTAAGTTTCGCAAGAACCTCCTGCGCAGCTAAATAGTCCTCTGCATCGATAAAGACCTGCGCCTCTTCCAGGGCTTTAAAAGTCTTCTCGCTGATTCCCACAACAATCTCTCGCGAAGCGAAGAGCGCTGGGCTGAGTAACGCGCTGAGAAAGAAGCATAGAATCCAACGTTTCATCGCGCTTCCCCCGGTTCGATTTGCTCGTAGTGAAAGAGATTCTGTACGCCGAACACCTCGATGGCTTCACCATCAATGATTCGGGGCTTGTATTTAAAGCGCAGGGCAGCCTCTACAGAGGGTCTCTCAAACACAGGGTGATCGCATTGACCCTCGACGACGGTGACATCCTTTACGGTGCCGCTGGTGGTGAGGTTGTAGGTAACCAGGCATGTACCCGTGATGCCTCGATCGAGTGCGCGGCGTGGATAGACAGGAGCTACCTTTACAATCGGGAGATACTCTCCGTCGCCACTCAGACCAATGCCCCCACGACCAATATTGATGTCTGTGCTGAGGCTTGGCACTGACACGGTTAGTGCCGAGCCTGCATCACTTGCCTGACTCTCCATGGGAGGGGCTTCGGGGATTTCATTCTGCTGAGGCCGCTGTGGCCTGCGATCTTTACGCTGTGCCGACTCGTCGCGCTTGAGTCGAACGAAGTCCAGCATGTGCACCCGGGCCACATCACTCAAGCCCATCTTTGATGAGTGCGTCAGGAAGTACATAAACCAAGCTAAAGCCAATGCCATGACCGTCGCCAGGGCCAACGACACGATGGGGCGCAGAACTTTGCTGTGTTCAGCCTGCATCGGCAGCCAGTGCAATTTCGTACACGCCCGCGCGACGAGAGGCGTCCATTACTCGTACCAACATATCGTTGCGCGAGTTGCGGTCAGCCTGAATAACCACGGTACCTTTGGGGTTCTCCGCATGCAGGCGCTCGATAATCGATCGCACGGAGCGTATGTCGACCTCGCGGCGGTTAATCCAGACGCGATCCTGAGCGTCAATGGCCACCAGGATGCTCGCTTTTTCCTGCACGATGGCAGTAGCAGCTTCGGGTTTGTCGACGTCGATACCCGCTTCTTTAACAAACGTTGCGGTGACAATAAAAAAAATCAACATGATAAAGACCACATCGAGCATCGGCGTGATGTCCACGCTGCCTTCGTCATCGCTATCCAGACGAGCAAAGAAATCACGCATTTTGCGAGCCCTCGGTTTGCGGGAAGTGAGTGGGAAGGTTTTCTCGCAAGGCCGCGGCTCTGCGTTCTCCCAGTGATGCGGCCAGAAGTCCGACAATGGCTACTACCATTCCGGCAAGTGTCGAGACCGTAGCCTTGGAAACACCGGAAGCCATTGATCGCGGGTTGTTGGAGCCCGTGGCGGCAAGCGCATCAAAGACTTCCAGCATTCCCAGCACCGTGCCCAATAGGCCAAGCAAAGGACAGACTTTAATCAGCGTATTGATCAGAGAGAAATTTTGCGTCAAGCGAGATGCGATACCGCCAAGCAACTGGGCGCGGTGCTTTTCGGCAAACCAAGAACGCCGATCGCTGCGCATGGACCACTGCCGTTTTGCACCGTCCAGCTCCTGTGGGAAATCGCGTACCAAGTAGTAGGCGCGCTCGAAAAGCAGCCACCACATCGCAAAGGCCAGAAGCAGTATGAGTCCAAGTATCGGTCCTCCAAGCTCCAGAAGATCCCCAAACCACGGTAAGTAGGTGTCGATAAGGAAGGTCACGCGTTTGCCTCAATAGGCTGCGCGGGGTTGCGTCCCTTCGCCTCGGCACGTTCTGCAACGAGTGCCACGGCACGCTGCTGCAAGATTTCGGTGATGGCTCGCGCCCGCCCCTGCACAATGTTGTGTAGCAGTAGCATGGGTATCGCAACGCAGAGACCAAGAACAGTGGTCATCAGCGCCTGAGATATGCCGCCGGCCATAAGTCGTGGATCGCCCGCACCAAATAGCGTGATGGCCTGAAATGTCACGATCATGCCCGTCACCGTGCCCAGGAGGCCCATGAGCGGTGCCACCGCAGCAACAATCTTCAGCAGTGGCAGATGGCGATTGATGCGCGGGACTTCTCTGAGCACGGCCTCACCGAGTCGGAGCTCGAGAATCTCAACGTCAGTATCTTCGTTCTCCCGCGCTGCCCAAACAATACGTCCCACGGCGTTATCGTCTCGGATGTTGGACATGTTCTTTAACTGGCTGGCAATGACTCGGCTTTCTCTGCCAAGAATCAAGAGTCTCGTAAGCGCCAACAATACGCCGCCTATGCCCAAGGTGATGATGGCGTAACCGATCGCACCACCCTGACCGACACGTTCGCTTAAATTTGGCGCCTGGGTGAGAATTTCCAGCAATTGGCCGCGAACCGGGTCGATGGCAAAAGGAACTATGCCTGCGTCGCCCTCTGCCAACGCCTTGGGCCCAGCGAGATGGCGGGCGGGGGGCTGTCGCGAGAACTCCACCAAACGCTGTGTTTCTGGAATAAATTGAAGGTAGGTGCCGTCGGCTACGGCGTTGAATAGTCCCACTCGCGTGACAGGTACTTCAATTTCCTGTCCATCACGAGTGATTACCGGGTGTTGAAAAGTGACAATTTGCGAGGACGCCGTCATTTCCCGCTGGATCTCATACCAAAGAGTTTCGATCTCATTGATAGCAGGTAGACGATTTGCCTGGCCCATGCGGCCGGCGAAGTCTACGAGGAAGTCGTTGCGATCGTGATTATCAAGGGAGCTTAGGGATACATGAAACTGGGCCTGGGCGTCCGAGGCGACTTGCTGCAGTACACCAAAGAGCTCGTTGAGTGAGCCCATGCGCTGCTTTAATCGCTCTTCCAGATCGCCGATCTGTGCATCATTTTCTTCATATCGGGTTTCTCGTTGCGCACTCATGGTTTCGAGTTCGGCTCGCTGTTGTCGTATTTGAGCTAAAGACTCCTGTTGCTTGGCGCCTTCGCGGCGAAACCGTTGCAAGCGACTTTCATCAGCGCGTGCATCGGCGCTTCGACCTTCGCGCACGGCTTCAAGGAGACCCTCTAAAGTCAGGGCAGGAGGCTCAGAGCTTGCGGAGTCTGCTGCGCTGGCTTCTGTTTCGGTCTGTGCATAAACGGGTATACAGGCCAGCACGGTGCTCAGCACAAGCAAAGGTAATATTTGACAGTTCATTGCGAATTCTCCACCAAGGCTGGGTCGATGGGAATGCTGATTAACTCCGGGGCAACTTCCTGGCGGGCGACTCTGAGTCCCTTTTCCATGAGACGACGATAGGGCGTACTGGGAAGCACATCCCAGACGCCGGCACTGCTATTCCAATAGCCAAGACGCTCATCGCCTACGCTGCGGTAGATGAGACCAATGCGGCCGATGCGAAGAAAGTCAGCGTCAAAATTGCCATCGAGAAGTTCAAGCTTGCCACGATAGGCTTCGATGGTGCGTCCGTAGTCACTTTCTATCTGGTAAGCCTCAAAGACTCGTCGGGCTTTCTCTGCGACAGTCACATCAGCACGAGAAAGCAGCCCTCGCATTGCCAGGACGCGCTCACGGCGCTCTTGGGGAAGGAAAGGCATGTCTAGCGCTATGAATTGTTCCAGCCCATCAATCATTCTGGCGAGTAAGGGCAGAATTTGTCGTTCTATGACTGCGACGTCGGTGATGGATTTTTGAAGCGTTTGTATTTCACTATCCTGGGCAGCGAGCTGCTGGTCCAGCATGGTGATATAGGTCTCAAGACCTTCGACGATTTTTAGTTCGGCCCGGTAGTCGTTCAGCAATTCACGGGTGTTGTTACCCACACCTTCTATTTGTGACTGTGCGTCTCGGCGTTCTTCATTGCGCTCTATGCCCTCTGCTTCGATACTCTCCAGACTGGTTTGCGCATGGGCAAAGACGGCGTTTGCCAAAAAAATAATGGCTAAAAGAACAGCATGAAGCCTTGGTTGGCAGCGGGTATCGGGCATGTCTCGCTTCTCCGATTATTATTGTTTTGCATTTCGTCCCGTGGCGAGGAACATACTCAACCAGGACGCTGTTTCTAGAATCCGTTACCTGACAAATTTTTACGTTGATATGCATCAACTTCCTGATGTCTTGTCAGTCGTGTATAGACTCGACAGCTAAGACAGGCTCTATCGGTGGCGCCTTACAATCCCATGCGCTGGCGGATAAACAGAAATGCATCGGGGGCCAGACTGGTTGCGAGCATGACGCTATTGATATCCTGGTGGTCACGCCAGGGCGTAACTTGCTGGTTCGCGGTTTCTAGCCAGAATTCTCGGATGGTGTCGCTTAGGCGGCCAAAGTGTTCGAGTCTTTCCAGGCGTATTTTGGCCTCACGGTCCAGCGCCTGTTGCCGCGGATGCTCGGCGAGCAGAGCATTGAGCCGGTTTATGGCTTCCAGTCCCGTGGCCAGGCCCAGCTCTCTAAATGCCAGTCGATACTGTGCCGGATGTGCCAGCTGTCCGGATCGCTGCAGTGCCTGCAGTCCTGGCTCGCAGTCAGCCAGAAGACGTGCCAGCGCAATCGGTGGAGAAATATTGAAGTTTGTCTGAAGCTGCGCCAGTCGAAAGGTATCTATCAGCAGACTGCCAATACCCAAGGGGTCGTCGGTAGCCCAGCGTGCTCCTGCACACATGCTCAGAGCTTCTGCGATCTCTCTCTCAAGCTGCTCATTACTCGCGAGTATGCCGTGGGCGCTGTTGTTGGCATTGATTTCGAGGTAGCTGACGACTGCATCGAGTGGGTCATGCTGCCCCATGCTGTCAACCAGTGGACGAGAAAGGTCGATGCTCATTTTCCAGTACATCCGCATCGGTCCATCCGACGTGAGCGTATAGCAAAAACTCTGGTGTGCGGTCTGGGCAAGTTCCAGTGCCCAGCGCTGGTAGGCGTCTTCACCGGTATATACCGCCATGCGGGTGAGGGCCTGCATCCAGCGTGTGAGGTAATGAAAATACTGCCCGTCCCGGTCCCACTCCAGACGATCATCCGGGCTTTGCTGCGGTGACCGTTCCGCTAAGGGCTTCCCAATCCGCAGTCCGCCGGCGGTGGGGTGCTCCCTGGCGGACTGTTCGTCGAGGCCGCTGATCCAACCGCTTCGCGGGTCGGTGTCACTATACTGACCCAAAATAAGGTGCACCTGATCCACGAGTGCGCGCGCGGACTGTAAGTAGCTGCTCTGCCCCGACTCTCGGTAGAGCTCAAGAAAGTTGCACACGGCAAAGGCATCGGTCCATAGGTAGCGACGAGGCTTCACTGAGTTATCAGATAGGCCGGTAGTCCGTGCAAAGTCGCGCATAATGGCGCGAATTTCGTTGACGTGTTGCATGCGCTAAGCGGTGTTCTCTGGCAGCTCAGTTAAAGCCCGAAAGGGAATGTGTCGGGCATCCCGCCGGTCGTTTGCTTGCTCAGTGGTTCAACGGCATGCGTTTCATCAAGCCAGATATATTCATCGAACTGTTGCGGCAAGGAAGCGTAAAAATAGTGGCTTTGTAGTTCCGTTTCCGGCCGGTAGATTACGCCGATGGCGCGCTCCAAACGTTCTGCTAACAGTGTTTTGCGGGTAATTTCCTGTAATGGAAAACGCAAGGGTAAAAAGAAGTTATCGGTGCGAACCTCGTGACACACTCTCTCATAGCTGTCGATATGTGACGGCTGTACCGATTTGACCTCCATGGGGCCGCCCCATTCTGAGGCCGCAGCAACGGTTCCGTGGTCTGTGCCGAATCCGATGTTATACGCTTGCGCGCCGTATTTCTGGCGTACCAGCTGACCGATATTGTGCTCGCCCCGTGCGCTCATTTCGGTGGCGCGGGCATCGCCGATGTGTGAATTATGTTCCCAGATGACGATCTTTGACTGCGGCCCGCGAAATGCCATGACGGCCTCCAATGCATCAAACATATGCTGGTCGCGTTGGTTCCAGGAGTTTTTGTCGGCGTAGTACATGGTGCGATAGTAGCGCTCGGCATTGATGACCAGGCGGGCGTTTTGCTCGGCATCAAAATAGCGGTCGCCGTCCGATTTTGCATATTCCAGACGTTTTTTTAAGAGGTCCTGTAGTGTTGCTACGACGTCTTGTTCGCATGCCCGGTAGCTACCGGTAATCATAACCCTGCCATACATGCCGGGGTCATTGGCCCAGGGAGTCAGGCAGCCATATCGTGTTCTCGCCACCTGCGCCGTTTCGGCATCCACGGAATCCAGATAGGTCAAAACAGCCTCAATAGAACTGTTGAGGCTGTAAAGATCAAGGCCATAAAATCCGACCTTTTTGTCCTGCGAGATGATTTCCTCATTGTGATTTTTGAGCCAGCGGGTGAATTTCAGTACAGAGTGGTTCGCCCACATCCAGTTGGGGAAGCGCGAAAAAGGCGTGCTCTCCAGAAGCGGACTCGGTGATGTTCCATGAATGTAGTGATCGATATGAGCAGCATCGGGCCAGTCCGCCTCTACGGCTACGGCCACAAATCCTTTCTTCTCGATAAGGGCCTGTGTGATTCGCGCGCGCATCTCGTAAAACTCGGCTGTGCCGTGTGAGGCTTCCCCAAGTAACACCAGCCGACTGTCGCCTATACGCTCCAGTAGCTTGTGCAAATCCGCATGGTCGATACTTGCGAAATGCTCACTGGAGTCATAAATGATCTCAGGCAAAGGCTTTTTTGCTCTGTCCGTGGCAACAACAGTGGCAGATTCATCCGCCCAGCCCGCTGCTCCGATCAGGGGTACGAATCGAACGCTCCCCAGGTCTTCCTCCAGAAACTCCTGCTCACTGACTCGCCTGACACGAATGAGCTGCTGCCTTCGCAGGTCCGCCCCAACGGGAATAACCAACCGGCCTCCAACAGCGAGTTGTTGCTTGAGGGTATCGGGCACCTCGGGTCCGCCAGCGGCAACGACTATCGCGTCAAAAGGCGCCTCCTCGGGCCAACCCAGAGTGCCGTCACCATGTCGGACATCAATATTTGTATAGCCTTGGGCCTGGAGCCTTTCTCGAGCAGTGTCCACTAGTATCCTGTGCCGCTCTATCGTGAACACCTCTTTACAAATCTGTGCAAGAACAGCGGCGGCATAACCTGAGCCGGTGCCGACTTCCAATGCCCGGTCTGTGGGCTGCAACTCCAGCGCAGCAGTCATAAGAGCAACAATGTACGGTTGCGAGATAGTCTGGCTTGCGGCAATGGGTAGAGGCGAGTCGCTATAGGAGAATTCTACTAACTCGGTGGGAACAAATTCCTCACGCGGTACTGCATTGATTGCACGAAGCACAGTCTCATCGCGTAATCCCCGAGCTGCTAGTTGATGGTCGATCATCTGCTTTTTTAAATCTTCAAAGCGGCCCATAAGCAACTCCAGTTAAAATTTAAAAATTGTCCATGCTGGTTCCTTCGGTGAAGCCAGCGATGTAATTAGCTGTCGGAAGATCATTGCTTGTTCACGCTGTGGTAGTCAGTTCCGGTAACACTAATTGTTGGTTTTGTTTACGGTCGCAATGGCTACGGAGAATCGATATCGTCGCTAACCGAAACAAGCCATACCCCGCGATCGCAGCGCAGCAGGCTACCGCCACTGCGGACGAAGGTTCCATGCGGGTAAGCGATGTCGTTGAAATGGCAGTGGGTATGCTCTCCGACATTTTCATGAAGGTCATAATCCAGATCGTCGTTTTCATCCGTCACCGGGGAATTACGCTTTTCCGGATCCTGTTCACCCACCGTTCTTATGCCGCTGACTGTCGTCATGATCTGTATTCCCGTGGAGTCGCCTTGTGCACCCTGCGAAGTTCTATCGTCGATGTAGAAAAAGTAACCGCTTAAAGCGTCCGTTCGCTCTGCAGTCTGGTTCAGGGTCGGGTCCCGCGATATAGGAGAAAGCCCGATTGCTGCCTTCTCACCGTCAAATCTATGCTGACAATTCGTACACTGCCATGGAGTCAAAGGGGGCGCGCTTTTGCGCAGGAAGTCCCACAGAGACTTAACGACTTGGGTGTCATCAAAGGCGGTGTTGTGGGTAGGCTGATGTCCTTGGCTGGTGCCTGTCTGGAATTAGACCGGGTTGCCGTCTTATGAAATACATCGGAGCGCACGTTAGCACTCGTGGGGGTGTTGAGAATGCACCCCTCAATGCCCAGCGTATCGGTGCTACAGCTTTTGCGTTTTTTACCAGAAACCAGCGACAGTGGCACGCCAAGGCCCTCAGTGAGCCTGCTATCCGAGCCTTTAAGTCAAACTGTGCAAGCTGTGGTTATAGCCCTGGGCAGATACTTCCGCACAGTAGCTACCTCATTAATCTCGGCCACCCCCGGACTCAGGGCTTGGAAAAGTCACGTCGGGCGTTTCTGGATGAGATGCAGCGCTGCGAAAGTCTGGGTCTGATTTATCTCAATTTTCATCCCGGTAGCCACCTTGGAAAAATACGTCAAAGCAGCTGCCTTAAGCGCATAGCCGAGTCTATTGATTTTGCGCTTAACGCGACCCGGAAGGTCACTGCCGTAATAGAAAACACAGCAGGCCAGGGCAATTGCCTTGGTTATCGATTTGAGCAGCTGGCAGAAATTATCGACCAGGTAGAACATAAGTCCCGTGTAGGAGTTTGCCTTGATACCTGCCACTGCTTCGCTGCGGGGTATGACATCAGTACTGTTGCCGGTTGCGAGGCAACCTTTGCTGAATTTGACGCAGTGATTGGCTTTCGGTACCTCTGCGGTGTACATCTTAATGGCTCCAAAGCGACCCTTGGCAGCCGGGTAGATCGTCACGACAGCCTGGATCACGGTTGCCTTGGCATGACGCCATTCAAGTACATTATGCAGGACTCCCGGTTTGACAACATTCCCATGGTTCTGGAAACCATCGATGCATCGTTGTGGCCTCAGGAAATTGCGCTTCTGAGGGCGCTTTCATCGGGCTGAGGGTGTGCGAGCTATAAAGGGATATCAAATGATTGATGCCTTGTTGCTTGATCTTAGCGGTGTGCTTTATCAGGGCGCCAAGAGCATTCCCGGTGCCGCGAACGCCGTAGAACGTGCGCAGCGCAGCGGTGTTCAGGTACGCTTTATCACCAACACCTCTCAGAAGGCGCGAGAGGAGCTGTTGAGCCATTTGTACGCTCTTGGGTTTTCTCTTGATTCCACACAGTTGTTTACTGCGGTAGATGCAGCCCGTGATTGGCTGCAAACGAGAAAGCTCAGGCCTTTCTGCCTTGTGCATGAGAATATCGTCGGTGAGTTCTCTGATATTGACCAGCACGATCCCAACGCCGTGTTCCTTGCCGATGCTGCAACAGGTTTCAGTTTTGAAAACCTGAATCGCGCTTTTCAACTCTGTATGGCCGGTGCTCCGTTTCTGGGCATCGGTTACAACCGCTACTGCAAGTCCGGTGATGAGCTGCAGTTGGATGCAGGCCCTTTTGTAAAGGCAATTGAGTTCGCCGCGGGCGTGGAGGCAACGATAGTCGGCAAGCCCAGCGAAGTTTTTTTCCGGGAAGTGATGGCTTCAACACAGGTGTCTCCCGAGCGAACAATTATGGTGGGCGATGATGTCTTCAGTGATGTGGAGGGAGCGCTCCGGGTGGGAATGAACGCCTGCCTGGTAAAAACGGGTAAGTATCTCCCGGGAGATGAACATCGTATAACGGGTGACTTCCTTACTTTTGACTCAGTTGTTGAGGTGGTGGATTTTATTCTGAAGCACCGCGATTGATGCTCACAAAAATGCCAGCCGAAAAACGCTAAGACACGGTTTTAAGCAAAAAAATCGTGATGAACGGGCAGCTTATTCTTCACTACACTCGGGTAAGTCCAGCAAAGGGCGCGCTTCATGTCCGATTTTGTAGACTTGGCCTACCGCGAGCACATCAGCGTAAAAGTGGGTCCCCAGTGACCGGGCTACGATGGAGCTTATGAGATATTGAAGCAGCAGAAACGTCAGATATACCAGTAGCTGCACAGGGGTGGATGTGCTGATGATGAGTGATCCCGCGCCAAAGAACAGCAGAATTATAAAAGACAGCCAGGTTATCTCTTGAGCTAATAAGAAGTCGTTACGGTCGTCCACAACCGCAGGGTTACTTCGATACTTGCGATAGATTTCTACCCAGAGAGCCTCCTGCTCCGTTGGGTTATCCGGTAGCTGACCCTCGCTATGGCTTTTTTTTGGGAGATATCTTTTAAAAACCCGTGTGACCGGGAGTTTGCGTGACCAGTCCCAAAAGACCAGTAACGCCCGAAATTTTTTGGTGATCCGGTTGCCTGCCGCGAGCGTCGCCAGCATTCCCAGACACAGGGCGAGCAGTATTTTCCAATGTGTTTCAAAGCGCACTAACAGTGCAGACAGCTCTCCGGACACCGCATACATCACCACTGCAAAAACAATAATATTCAGAGTCAAAAATCCGATGGCCCAGATGCGTGTTTTCCCAGGTACCGGAGGGTCTGGCTGACGGTTTGGTGTAGCGGTTGGATAGTTCACACAAATGAGTCCCCTGATAAGCGCTATCTCTGCGCGCGGCGACGCTAACGAGCGCTTCAATAAGCATGACGCCACCAGCCAGAGGACGAAAAATAAAGACCGGGTGCTCTTTGGGCTATAGGGAAAACCCCTATTGCTTCGACACCGCTTACAAGAACAATAGGTGTTTTCCCTAGTAACTAACAAGAAGGTGTGGGAGTAGCGTCTGGCATGGCTTCTTTGATGCGGCTTTTCCCGGCCTCTCAAACTATAAGAAGAAAATGATGGTTATATTTTATGTAACTTCGCTGGGCACTGTAGCGGAGCGCGTGTCGTGAAGGCGGCGCATGTGGGCGACGCCAGAGTACTGTTGGTGGATGATCATCCGACCTTTCGTGAAGGGCTGCGATCTCTGATAGAACATACTGATGGCGTAAGCGTATGCGCTGAGGCGGATAGCGAAAGCAGCGCTATGCGTAAGCTGGAAGCCAGTACGCCAGATCTTATGATCGTGGATCTAAATCTGGGAGATGATAGTGGTTTAAGGCTGATTCATCGCGCTCGGCAGGCTTTTTCGAAGCTGCATATTCTGGTCGCATCTATGTACGACGAGTTGATGTATGGCGAGCGCGCGATCAATGCGGGCGCTAACGGTTACATCTGCAAGCAGGATGATCCCCATAAACTGGTAGAGGCCATAGAGGTGGTCCGTCACGGCGGTCTCTATATCAGTAATAAACTGGCAAACCGTATCCGCGAGCGCGAGTTGTCGGGGGCAGGTGCGGCTGTGGAAGATCCGGTAGAGGTGCTTTCGGAGAGGGAGCTGCAGGTCTTTACTCTCATTGGAAACGGTTACTCGACCAAGGAAATTGCGGTTAAGTTACATGTCAGCCCCAAGACAGTGGACGCACATCGGGATCACGTTAAACGCAAAATTGGCGTGCCGGACAACACACGCCTGATTCATCGGGCAGTGCAATGGGTGCTCTCACAGTAGCGTTATCTCCTGCTCATCCATATTCCATCGCATGGATAACTGCACTAGACTGAAGCTAATGTCTCCAAAAGGATGGCGGCAAGAGCGATAAAAAATGCTGGGGCAGTAAAAAACGGAGAACACTTCTTGTCGGGCGATAATCTAGATAGTTCCGAGCTGACGAATATGCAGGGACATCCAACGGATGTTGCGGGTGTCTCGGCCGTTGTGGGTATCGGTGCTTCAGCAGGAGGGCTTGAGGCGCTGGAAGAACTGTTTAGGAACATGCCTGCCGATACGGGTATGGCCTTCGTTGTGGTCACGCATCTACATCCTGGCCACAAAACGCTCTTACCCGAGTTGTTAGCCAAGACTACCGAGCTGTCTGTAGAGGTCGCCAGCTCGGGGCTGGATGTAAAAGCAGATCACATCTATATCGGCCCTCCCGGCGGCCAACTGTCCATTGAAGGCGGTAAGCTGCAGCGTCTGGAAAAAGACGCCGACCATGCGCCTAAACTGCCCATCAATTACTTCCTGCGCTCCTTGGCCAAGGACCTGGGCGAACGGGCGGTCTGCATCATACTGTCAGGCACCGGAAGCGACGGCACCTTGGGGCTGCAGGAGATCAAGGCACAGGCGGGTATGACGATGGTAGAGGACCCGCAATCAGCCAAGCATGACGGCATGCCCAATAGCGCTATTGCCACAGGACTTGTGGATTTTGTGTTGCCTCCGGATGCCATGCCAGAGCAACTCATTCGGTATGTGCAAGCACCCTATCTGAGTGCGCCTCTGACAAGCAGCGCATCCCCAGCAATTGATAGCAGAGCACTGCAGGAGATTTTTGCTCTGTTGAGTCGCCATACGGGCCATGATTTTTCCACTTATAAGCGTAATACCATTCATCGGCGTATAGCTCGGCGAATGAACGTACATCAGATACAAAGCCACGCCCAATATGTACGGTACCTTCAGGAAAACCCGAATGAGATCGACACCTTGTTTCGTGAGTTGTTGATCAACGTCACCAATTTCTTTCGGGATCCTGAGGCCTGGGAGGCCTTGGCAAAACTAGTAGACGATTTGGTGAAATCGCGTCCCGAGGGTTCAAAACTGCGAGTGTGGGTACCCGGTTGTTCCAGCGGGGAAGAGGTTTACAGTATCGCCATCTTGCTACACGAATCCATGCAGGCTAATCAGCGGCAACTGGATGTTCAGATTTTTGGTACTGATCTGGATGCCCGAGCGATTGATAAAGCCAGAGCAGGGCTGTACCCGGAGGCCATGGCTGATGACCTGACGCCGGAGCGACGGCAAAAGTACTTCAGCAGTGAGAGGGGTGGCTACCGTATTCGCAAGGACATTCGTGAGTCCACGATCTTTGCCGTCCAGAATGTCATCAAGGACCCTCCTTTTACCCATGTGGACCTCGTCTCCTGCCGTAACCTTTTGATCTACCTCGATGCGCGTATTCAGAAGAAACTGCTGCCTATTTTCCACTACGCGCTTGAGCCAAAAGGTCTGCTGTTTCTGGGGTCGTCGGAAACCATAGGCTCATTTTCTGATCTTTTTGAGCCCTTGGATCAGCGCTGGAAGATATTTCGCCGCAAACACCGCGCTCAGGAGCGCCATGGACTCCCGGATTTTCCTTTACAGGCGGCTGCCCAGGAAAGTCGCCCGGGTACCCGGGCAGCTGCAAAGCAGGCCGTGAGGGACAACACCGTGCCGCGGCGTATAGAGCGTGCCCTACTAAACCGTTTTGCGCCTGCCAGTGTCATTGTCAACGGGCGAGGTGACATCGTATACGTCCACGGGCGCACTGGCGCTTATCTCGAGCCATCGGAGGGTCAGCCGCGCAACAATATTCTGGAAATGGCGCGCGAAGGCTTGCAGATAGAGCTCACGGAGGCGCTGCGTCAGGCCTCCACGGAAAGTGAAGTTGTGCGCAACAGTATTCACGTGAACACCAATGGTACGACTACGGTGGTGGACCTCAGTGTAGTCAAGCTCTCTGAACCGGAGGGCTTGCGCGATCTGTTGCTGGTGAGCTTTCGCCCGAGTGCTTCCAAAACAGTTCACGCGACGGATGCGGTAACGGAGGGCCGGCCTGACGCCGAAGGTGCGAAGCGCCTTGAGCAATTGGAACGTGCACTTAAGTTTATGCGCGAGACGCACCGTGCAACTCTTGAAGAATTGGAAACCGCGAATGAGGAGTTGGAGGCGACCAATGAGGAGCTGCAATCGACTAATGAAGAGTTGCAAAGTACCAACGAGGAACTCGAAACCTCAAAAGAAGAGATGCAATCTCTTAATGAAGAATTAACCACGGTTAACGCTGAGCTGCAGTCAAAGGTAGAGGATTTGTCTGAGTCCAGTAACGATATGCAGAACCTGCTCAACAGCACCAAAATTGCGACTCTGTTTCTCGACAACGAGCTAAAGATAAAACGATTTACCGATAGGGCCAGGGATCTGGTGATGCTGCGCAACGAAGATGTGGGTCGACCAATCTCTGACCTGGCGTCGAAGCTGCAGCATGAAGATCTGAGTGCGGATTGCCAAAATGTACTCAAAACGCTGGTGTTCCGGGAGACCGAAGTAAACACCAGTGATGGTGGTGTATACCTCATGCGAATTATGCCCTACCGAACTTCCACCAATGCCATAGACGGACTGGTTCTGACATTTGTTGACATCACCAGGCTCAAACAGGTGCAAACAGACCTGCGACATATGTCAAAGGTTTTCAGAGAAAGCGGGGATCCAGTGATTATCCTCAACCTCGATGGCGCGGTTCTTGATCTCAATGATGAAGCGGAGAGGACCTATGGTTACTCTCGGGAGGGCATGCTGGGGACGCCTCTGAGAAAATTTATTCCCGCCGAACGATGCGATGAGTTTGACGCGCTGCTTAACCGCTGCCGGGACGGCGAGATTATTCGTAATGTTTCCTGGCGCTTGCTGAATCGCTGGGGTGAGGAGATGGCAGTGCGCCTGACTCTTACTGTCCTTACTACGGAAAGTGGAGAAATGGATGCTATTGCGTTTATCGGGAAGCGAGCTGTCGGAGACGACCCGGGCTAATGGTCTTTGAAAAAAGGGCTAAAACCGAAAGGCGTGGTGCGGACTTGCGCAAACAGGCCGAGGCCAGAGTCGGTGCATCGGCCGCCGACGTAAGCGCGATGTCTGAAGCCGAAATTCAACGGCTTGTCTATGAGTTGCAGGTGCATCAGGTCGAGCTGGAGTTGCAGAATGAGCAGCTGCGCGAGGCTCAGTTCGATTTGGCGTCCTCCCGCGATCGCTTCGCTGACCTGTATGATTTCGCTCCCGTAGGATATTTAACACTGGATGAAGCGGGCTCAGTACTCGAGGCTAATCTGAGCGCTGCAGATATCCTGGGCATTGGACGCGATAGCCTGCTGCAGTCAAAGCTATCAGACTTTCTCGCGCCGGCGAGTCAGGACGCGGCCTATTTGCATTGGCAGGAAGTATTCGCCAGCCCTGGAAAGCAATTGGTGGAGCTGGATTTGCTGGGCCCCCGTGACACAGTGAGGAGGGTCAGGCTTGAAAGCATAGCTTCCTCCAGTGAGTCTGCACCTGAACGCCAATGCAGGGTTGCACTGGTTGATATTACCGATCTTGCGCGTTTGCAGAAATCCCTGATGGTCCTGAACGCGAGTCTTGAGCACAAAGTGGAGGCTCAGGTTCAGGAAATCAGATTAATGGCCCACGCTCTTGCCAACCTTAATGACGGCGTATTGATTACGGTAAATCGCGATCACTGGTCCCGCTCTCGCCTCGTTTTTGTGAACGATGCCATGTGCAAATTTCTGGGCTGTAGTCCGGGACAAATGCGGAATCAGTCCCCAGAGCAGCTGATAGGACCGTTAATCGGCTTGGCCTCGACGGCACAGATAGATCATGACATCAATGATCGAGGTGGCTTCTTTGGGGAGTTGAATTACGCGACGGAGGCTGGTGAGTTCGGCGAATTAGAGTTGTCAGTTACCCCAATGTCCGGCGACGATAAAGCGTCGGCCTATTTCGTGACGATGCTCCGGGATATAACCCAGCGTAAGAGTGAAGAGAAAATATGTATAGAGCGCAAGGAACGTCTGCAGGCTATTCAGGACGCGGCTCTGGATGCCATCATCACCATCGATGAGCAAGGTATTGTTCGGGACTGTAATCCAGCGGTGGAGAAACTTTTTGGTTATACGCCGGCTGAGATCACAGGCCGCAATATCAGCATGCTGATGCCCTCACAGCACCGTAAACACCACGATGACTATTTACATCAGCATTTAAAAACAGGCAGGTCTCGCGTCATCGGCAAGAACAGGAATATGCTGGCCTTGCATCGCGATGGGCATAGCTTTCCGATTACCTTGTCTGTGAGTAAGGTCGAACATCTGGGTCTGTATACGGGCGTTATAGCGGATACCAGCCAACTACGAAAACTACAGCGGGAAGTGTTGGTCGCTGCCGGTGACACCCAGTGGCGCATAGGGCAGGCCTTGCATGATGGTCCGCAGCAGGCACTGGCTGGTCTCGGCCTGATGGCCGAGGGCCTGGCTCAGGATCTTAGGCGACAGGGCTCTGTTCAGGCAGAGCAGGCCAGCTTGCTCAGCCAAAAGCTGAGCCAGACAAACAAAGATATTCGTTCATTGGGGAAAGGCCTGATCCCTGTGCAAGTGGGGGACAGCGGCCTTATGAGTGCACTGGAGAATCTGAGCAGTCAGATCAGTGATGAGTACGGGCTAATCTGCGAGCTGCACTGCTCGAGAGCGGTCGAAATCTCCGATCACTATACTGCGGATCAGCTCTACCATATTGCCAGAGAGGCTGTGCTGAACGCCGCCAGACATTCTGGCGCTGATCGTATCGATATTTTCCTCGAGCTGCGGGGACAGGACATATTGCTGCGTGTCGTGGACAACGGTTCAGGTATCAATCCGGACCGCAATGAAGGGAAAGGCCTGGGCATGCACATCATGCCTTATCGTGCTGCAAGCATCGGTGCAGTTTTCGAGATCTCTGGTGCGACCGGTGGCGGAACAGAAGTCGCTTGCACCATCGAGTATTTCTCCTCGGTCACAGCCCAAACGCCAAAGGACAACACCGCGCCTATATCAAATTTTCAAGCCTAGCGATGCCACCATGCCCTGCGGTGCAAGCAAAAAAACGCCAGATCGAAGCCATAGCCAATTAAAACAGCGTTAATGGTGACTTGCCTGCATAAGCGCTTTGGCCTCAGAGCCGCTGATCACTTCTTTTTCCTGTAGCAATTTCGCCATACGGTTTAGCGCAGGGCGTTCCTGCTGCAGAATCTCTCTGGCGCGACGATGGGCTTCCTCCACGAGGGTCTTTACTGCGGCATCGATTTGCCTGGCGGTATCCTCGCTGTAGTTTTTTTCTTCCAGATAATCCCCTCCCAAATAGAGTGACTGTTGGCGTCTTCCATACGTTAGGGGCCCCAGGTCTTCGCACATGCCCAGGCGCGTAACCATGTCTCTGGCGATTTCGCTGGCGCGTTCCAGGTCATTGGAGGCACCGGTAGAAATGTCATCAAATACGATTTCTTCGGCAACCCGTCCCCCCAGCAGTGTCGCGAGCTGGTCCCTAAGTTCTTCGCGGGTGGATAGAAATTTTTCTTCCACGGGGAGCTGCAGGGTATACCCGAGCGCAGCTACCCCCCGGGGAATAATTGAGATTTTGTGCACAGGCTCACCATGGGGCACCGACAACGCTACCAGAGCATGCCCGGATTCATGGAAGGCCACGCGGCGCTTTTCCTCACTGTTTAGCACCCGATGTTTTTTCTCTGGCCCAGCGATTACTCGGTCGATAGCCGCCTCGAAGTCAACCATGGTCACTTCTTTGCGGTTGTGGCGCACAGCCAGTATCGCTGCCTCGTTGCAGATGTTCGCCAGATCCGCACCCACAAACCCCGGCGTGCGCTGCGCCACCACGCTCAACTGCACATCACTTCCAAGGGTCAGTTTGCTTGCATGCAACTGGAGTATCGATTGCCTTTCACCCAGATCGGGCTTGTCTACAACAATTTGTCGGTCAAATCGGCCTGCGCGCAGCAGAGCCTTATCCAGCACTTCAGGGCGGTTGGTTGCGGCCATCACCACTACGCCGATAGACGGATCGAAGCCATCCATTTCCGTTAGCAATTGGTTGAGAGTCTGTTCCCGTTCATCGTGGCCACCCATTACCGCCGGGCCACCGCGTGAGCGACCGATGCCATCGAGTTCATCGATGAAAATAATGCACGGTGCCTTGTCGCGGGCCTGTTGGAATAGATCACGCACCCGTGCCGCACCCACTCCCACAAACAGCTCAATGAACTCTGAGCCACTAATGTTAAAAAACGGCACCTTGGCTTCACCTGATACCGCACGCGCCAATAGAGTTTTGCCGGTACCCGGTGGGCCCAGAAGTAGGACGCCCTTAGGCATGTGACCACCGAGGCGTTGGATGCGAGACGGGTCCTTGAGAAATTCAATGCTCTCTTTTAATTCTTCCTTGGCTTCCTCCGCCCCAGCGACATCGCCGAATGTCACCGGAGGCGAGCTGTCGGCGTGAATGCGGGTATGGCTGCCCATACTTAGAAAGCCTCCCGCTGCGGCGCCCCCCTGCATTCGTCGACCCATCCACCCCCAGAACAGGAACAGCAGGGCGAAGGGGAATACCCAGCTCAACAATGCTGGCAACCAGCCACTGTCGTGCCTTACAGCATAATCTACTGCGTGCTCGCGAAACATTGAAGCGAGCTCACTGTCGGCTAGCGGCACGGTGACTACTATGCGGGGTTTGCCGGTTTTTTCATCCTTGATTTTTAGGACGGCTTCGATTCGATTGTCTTTGACTATTGCAGTGTCAATTTGGCCCTGGTCAAGAAAAGTCAGAAAATCGCTGTAGGGAATTTCTTCTCGCGCTACACGCATACCCCACTGCCACCAAAGCATTGCAAGTAACATGAGGTAGACGGCCAGCTGCACATTGGGACGTTTCCATGGAGCCCCATCAGCAGACGTATTTATTTCAATATCGCCTTGTTGCTTGTCTTGTCTCTTGTCCTGTTCCATATCTTGCTTTTCCTTGCTCCGTCAAGATTCTAGTCGATGAGCAGCTCTACAGAATCGGGTCCTGCGAGTTCGCCTGTGAACAGAAACCTAAGAAAAACCCTACTGTGCAAGTACCTGGTTGAACTCAATATAGGAAATTTCCCGATATAAGTTGCGTTATGGCTTTGCAATTATCCGCTTCCTCATTGCGGAATCACAAAACGGGTGATCAAAATGCAAGTCAAAAACATCATGACCGCCAGAGTTTTTTGTGTAGATGCAACGCAGTCACTGGGCGACGCGGCGCACCTGATGTACGAGCGTAATTGCGGCAGCGCCCCGGTTGTCGACGACAAAGATCACATAGTGGGCATGGTCACCGATCGGGATATCACCATGGCGGCCTATATGAACGGTGGCAGTTTGAACTCCATTCCGGTTTCTTTAGCGCAATCGCAACCCATAGTGTGTTGTAAGTCCGATGATGAGATCAGTGATGTTCAACATCTGATGCAGATGAATCAGGTCCACAGAATCCCTGTTATCAATGACGATGGTCAGCCGATCGGAATCGTATCCCTGAATGACATCGCCTGCGCTTACAAGTCGGGTGTTGAGGGCGTGGATCCTCAGGATATCGGCGATACCCTGGCCGCGATCTGCAGCCCCAAAAGAGAGTTTAAGGGCCTGAGTCCGGTTGCATCAGCCTGAAACAATTCAATTACGGAGAATGAGTATGAATACAGTCGCAGTGAAAGATCCTGCCAAGAAAGAAAAGCGGGGCTTACGCCGTTGGAATGATCTGGAAAGTCGTCCCCTTGACATGTTTTTGTGGGGGAAAAGCAATTTGCATCGAGAAATGGATCGTTTGTTCGATGACTTTTTGAATAACGGCGGTCGTCCTACGTTGCTCGCCCCGTGGTCTGAGACAGTGTTGTCACCGTTGGTTGATGAAACGGAGGATGACAAGGCCTATCACATTGAGGTGGAGCTTCCTGGAATAGATCAGGCGGATATTGATGTTAGCTACTCCGATGGCCTGCTGACTATTAGTGGTGAGAAAAAAGAAGAGAAAGAAGAAGAGAAAAAAGATTATTACCGCAAGGAGCGGGCTTTCGGCCAGTTTCGACGGGTTCTTCCCATGCCCGGCGCCGTAGACGAGTCAAAAATTCAGGCGACGTTCAAGAAAGGCGTGTTGCATATTGAGTTACCGAAAACCAAGGAAGCTCAAAAGAAAGTTAAGAAAATCAGCGTAAAGACAACGTGAAGTTTGCCTGAAAGCCCAGGGATCATAGGTGCGTACCTAGGGTCTTTCTACCCGCCCGGGGGGGGCGGGGGGCTTTCATTCTCGCATCATTTTTGGGAGTTAAAGCCGTGGAATTGGTCGCTGACCGTGTCGGTCTGGGTGAATTGCCCAAAGTGTTGATCTGCGCCGATAAGCCTCGGTCTGCAGCAAAAATATTGCCGCATGCCAAGGCTCTTGCAGCAGCTCTTGACGCTGACCTGACGTTATTGCACATCATGGAGGCGCACAACTCTACTTTTGTGCCTGCGGATCCCGTGGAATGGGAGTGCAGTCGTCGCGAGGCAGAGGCTTTCGTTGGCGCGCTCGCCAGCGCGCACTCCTCCCCAGATCGTTCAATCTCGACCCGGGTGTTGCAGGGTTGTCCGAGCGACCAAATTGCTACTTGTGTTTCCAATGGTCTGGATGATGTGGTTGTGCTTTGTAGATCCACCGCGGATACACCAGGGTTATTGGGGCAAACCGTGCGCAACGTGGTCGATAAGGTAGATAGCTCGGTGCTGGTGATTCCACCTGATACTGTCAACGCCAAAAAACCACCCTATCGTCGCGTTTTACTACCGCTGGATGGTTCACCTAGAGCCGAGGTCGCTATAAGCATTGCCGCGAAGATTGCTCGCGATCAGGGCGCCGACATCGTTTTGGTTCATGCAGTACCTCAACCGGACCTCATCGCTGTTGTTCCCCTGGAGACAGAGGACATCGAACTGAGGGATCGTCTGCAGCGTCGCAACGAACGGGTCGCACAGAACTACCTGGAGCGGCAGTGCGAACAGATCCGCGGTCTTGGCGTAGCAGCCCGGCCCCTGGTGCTGGTAGATGGAGACGTTCGCCGGCAGTTGAAAGGGGCGATTGCAAGCGAGTCAGCGGATCTCGTGGTGATTTCATCCTATGGAAATGGTGGCCACGCGGATGTATCGGCGGGCGATATGGCGATTTTTCTGTTAGCTAATGCCTCTGCGCCGGTGTTGATGGTCAGACAGGCACGGGGTGTCCGCGGAGGGCATGTGCATGCGCCCGCTCAGTCCAACGGGGTGCGGCAGCCGACTGGAGCCAGTTAATGGCGGAATCCACAGCGGATGTCTTTTCATCACAGTTGCTCGAATCAGAGGCTCGCAGGGTCGCCCGAAGCCATAAGCTGGGTCAGTCATCCAAAGAGTTTTTATCTGTCTATAAGCATCTCAGGCAAATGCCCGATTGGATTGCCCGAATTGATAGCTACTGTGCCGCCCCCAAGCCGGAACACAGCCGGGTAGCCGACTGGCTACTGGACAATGACTATCAGGTCCTGCGAGCCATTCGTCAGTTGGGAGAGGATCTTCCGCCGGATTTCTATCACCAGTTGCCTGTACTGAGCACTGCAGATAGCCATCAGGTCCCCCGAGTTTTTGCGGTCGCTCACGCCGCCATAAAAGCTATGCGCAAGCAGTTGGCCTCTGGCAACCTCCAGCGGTATATCAATGCGTATCAGGAAGTCGCACCGCTTACTGTTGCCGAGCTTTGGGCGCTACCTTCCATGCTGCGCTTGGCAAGTCTTGAGATATTGGCGGATGCATTCGAGCAGTTGTCCGAGGACCTCGCTCCACCCTGGAAAATAAGCGTTTACGCGACAAAAGCGCGAAGCCCTGATGTCACTGATCGTGTGGCTCAGGCTATCAGTGTTCTGGCGGCTGTCTACGCGTTTGAGTGGGCTGACTTCGTTGACCATACAAGTTGTGTAGAAGCGATTCTGCGTCGCGACCCGGCTGAGTGCTACGCCAACATGGACTTTCAATCCAGGGATAGTTATCGACGAGCTGTAGAGCGGCTTGCAAAGGGAAGTGGCTTTGGTGAAGTCGCTATCGCGCGCAAGGTCATAGCGCTTGCCAACCGCGAGAAGCCGGGCAGTCGACAGCGCCATGTGGGCTTCTGGTTGATTGATGAGGGTGTACAAGCGTTGGAGGAGTCCTTGGGATATCGGCGGGACTGGCGAGAGCGACGTCAGGCTTTCATCTTGGGTAACGCCGGCTTGTGTTACTCATCCGTCTCTTTGCTGTTCTTTATCGCGGCTTTGGTTTTACCATTTTGGTACCTCCTGCACACGGGAGCTGCGCCGATCACATGGCTTGTAACGCTACTCTTGGTTGCACTGCCAGCCAGTGTACTCAGTCAGGCGCTTGTACAGTGGTTGCTCGCATCACTTGTCAGTATTCGCGCTCTGCCGGCTATTGATTATCGAAAGGGGATTCCGGTGGACTGCAAGACCGCTGTGGTCGTGCCGGTGATTATTTCTCGGGCAGAAGACGTGCCGCCGCTGGTGGAGTGGTTGGAGCTTCGGCGGCTGGCAAATCCTGACCCCATGCTGCACTTTGTTCTGTTGTCTGATCTTCCTGACTCTAAAGAAGAAGTGCAGCCCAACGACGCCGCTATAGAAAAAGCTTTGGTCGAAGCCGTTGCGAGTCTTAATGAACGATCCATGGGGTATGGAAACGCCCCAGCGGTTTGCAACTTCTATCTTTTGCACCGGCGCCGCCGTTTTAACGCCGCACAAAACTGCTGGATGGGTTGGGAGCGGAAGCGCGGAAAAATCGAGTCGTTTAATCGCTTTGTTCTCAGTGGTGATCCGGCCGAGTTTTCTTTACGTGAGGGCGAGCTATCACAATTACGGGATATAAAATATGTGATTACTCTGGATGCAGACACAATGCTGCCGCCATCTGCCGCGGCGAGTCTGATCGGGACTATCGCGCATCCACTTAACAAAGCCCAATGGGATGCAACAACTGGGCAGATTGCCGGGGGGTATTCGATTATCCAGCCGCGGTTGGAGGTGCTCCCCCTTTCTGGTCCGGTGTCCTTGTTTTGCAGGATTTTCGCCGGAGACGCTGCCATAGATATCTATTCGCGGGCAGTTTCTGATCTGTATCAGGATCTATTCGCCAGTGGATCTTTTGTGGGAAAGGGTATTTACGAGGTGGCGTCTTTTCAACGCAGTCTGGAAAACCGGGTTCCCGAGAATACGATCCTCAGCCACGACTTGTTTGAGGGTGCGCACGCCAGAACGGCTCTTGCATCCAATATTATTCTTTACGAAAACTTTCCAGCTAACTACCCGGAATATGCGTTACGCGCGCATCGGTGGATACGTGGAGACTGGCAGTTGCTTCCTTGGCTTGGCAAAAAGATACCGACCGCCGACGGCGCGCTAATGCCGGGCGCTCTATCAGCCCTTGATCGTTTCAAAATGTTCGACAACCTGCGGCGTAGCCTTGTGATGCCATCGCTGTTGGTTCTGTTATTGGCTGGCTGGACCGTGCTGCCCGGAAACCCCTGGTTGTGGACCCTGCTTGCGGCGCTTGCCCCGGGCATTTATTTATTCGCAGGACTGGTTAATACGGTTACGCGAGAAGACCGTAGCGCGAGGTTCGCAGATATGCGTTATCGCATACTTGAAATTTGCGGCCACTGGTTCGGGTCTCTAACCTTTCTTGTAAGTGATACTTTGATAGCTCTGGATGCAATCGTCCGGACCCTCTGGCGTCTCCTGGTTAGCAGGCGTGATTTGCTGCAGTGGCGTTCGGCAGCTCACGTGCAAAATGGAATCAGTCGCGGCAGCCTGCGTAGTTCGACCTGGCGCCTTATGTGGCCTTCATCCTTTAGCGCAGTCTTATTGACGCCGGCGCTGGCGTTTTTTTTTCCGTTAGCGCTGATTCCTGCCTCGCCACTGCTATTGCTGTGGTTCATCGCTCCAGAAATTGCAATCTGGTTAGGGCATCCGCGAGAGACACGGCGGCAGCATCTAAACGATGATGAACAGAGTTTCCTGTTTCAGCTCGCTCGGCGAACCTGGCATTTTTTTGAAGCCTTCGCGGGCCCCAATGAGAACTGGTTGCCGCCAGATAACTTTCAGGGCGGCGCAAAGAATGAAGTTGCCCATCGCACATCACCCACCAACATTGGAATGCTCCTGACTGCCACAACTACGGCGCGGGATTTCGGTTTTATTTGTACTGATGATTTTGTATTGAGGATACACAGCGCTCTGAAATCCATGGGACAACTCGAAACTTACCGTGGACATATCTTTAACTGGTACGACACTCGAACACTCAAGCCATTGGAGCCGCGCTATGTGTCGACAGTGGACAGCGGGAATCTAGCCGCCTGTCTGATTGTGCTTAAGCAGTCGTGTCTGGAATATGCGACCGAACCTGTTTTTAGACCTCAGCTATGGCAAGGTTTGCAGTGCACTTTTGCATTGTTGATGGATGCCCTTCGCTCCTTTGGCGGAATCAACAATGAGGATCTCAAACGCCACCAATCCCATTTTGAACAGACTTTTTCCCACGCTCGTATTTCAGTTAGCAGCTGGAGCACCTGCGCAAGCGAGCTGGTCGATACGCACTGGCCAAAGTTCGAGCAGGTGATTGCTGAGAAGCTGATTCATTCTGCGGAGTCATCACCAGTAGCATTGACCGAGGTTCGAGTCTGGGTAGACAGGTTTCACCATGATCTTCATGCACTTTATCGGCAGCTGCATGATTACCTGCCGTGGCTGGGATTGCTGGTGGGTCCACCCTCCGGGTGCGAGGACATTGCCCGAAGCGTCATGTCTGTTCTATCGGCGGAGTGCCCTATCCCAAATCTCACAGAGAACATCCGGTCCTGCAACTCGCTGATTGAAGATAGATTAACTTCGCTGCCACAGACCGAATCCGTCAGCGTGTGGTTGGAGAATCTCCAGTCCTCATTGCAGCAGGGCTTATCGAAGCAGGAGGAACTTAGTGCAGACCTCTTGGACTTGGCCAGTCGTGCAGAGCACATCGCGTTCGGCATGGATTTTTCTCTGTTGTATGACAAAGAGGTACGTCTTTTTCGGATTGGATTCAATGTCAGTACTGGTCAGGATGATCATAACCACTATGATTTGCTCGCGAGCGAGGCCCGCACCGCAAGCTTTTTCGCCATAGCTAAACGTGATGTTCCCATGGAGCATTGGTTCTCTTTGGGTCGCCCGGTAACCCGCTTGCACGGCAAGCCGGTAGTATTGTCGTGGACTGGTTCAATGTTTGAATATCTTATGCCTGCGCTTTTCATGCCTGGGCACCGAGATACACTCTTGGGTGAAAGTCAGTCTGCGGCTGTTATCTATCAGCGCGATTATGCCGCCAGTCGAAAAACCCCCTGGGGGATCTCCGAGTCCGCTTTTGCTGCTACGGACGCAGATGGTAATTATCAGTACAAGGCCTTTGGTGCGCCGGGACTCGGTCTTCGCCGCGGACTGAGCGAGGACCTTGTAATCGCGCCCTATGCGACGGCTCTCGCTTTGGGTCACTGGCCTCGGCTGGCCGTTGATAATCTGCGTAAATTGGCAGGTCTTACACGGTTGGGCGTTTACGGCTTTATCGACGCGCTGGACTTCACGGGCAAGCGTTCTTCTGGTGACAGTGCATTCAAGCCAGTAGAAACCTACATGGCTCATCACCAGGGCATGATAGCGGTGGCGATCTTCAATGCTCTGCACAATGACATTGTGGTCCATCGGATGATGTCAGATAAGCGCATGCGCACCTTCGAGATGCTGTTACAAGAGCGTATCCCCTGGGAAGCGCCCATAGAAGAGGGGCGAATCAAAGAGGCAAAGGAGCTGGAGCAGGGCTTGCGACCGGTACCGGTTTTAAACTCATGGGTGCCCTCCACCGGGTCCACGGTGCCGCAGGTCCTGATGCTTGGCAACGGGCGCATGGCCAGTTGGCACTCTGAGGGTGGAGCCGGAGGGCTTTATTGGAAGAACTTCGCGCTTACGCGCTGGCTTCCCGATTCCTCTGGCGATTGCCATGGTTACTGGCTGTACATCAAGGATGTCGAGTCTCAGATGCTTTGGTCGGCGGGGCGTTTGCCAACGGGCGACGCGGGTAGTGAGTCAAGGACAATTTTTCATCCCCACATGATTGAGCATTTTCGCCGCAATCATGGCATAGCTACCCGCGTGGAGATGAGTGTTGCTGCAGATGACGATGTTGAGATCCGACGCATCACACTGGTCAATGAGGGCACAGAGGCTCGGACCATCGAGGTGACCAGCTATGGGGAGGTGGTGCTGGCGCCGCCCATCGACGATGAACGTCATCCGGCCTTCAGCAAATTGTTTGTGGGCAGCGAGTTCTATCCGCAGCTCAATGGTTTGATGTTTACCCGGCGGCCGCGCAGGCCGGAAGCGCCCGCTCCCCATTTACTCCACATGGCAGTGATGAACAGTGCAAGAGTAGATTTGGTTGGCTACGAAACGGATCGAAGTCAGTTTATTGGCCGCAACGGCAACCTGAAGCGCCCGCTGGGCTTGCTTTCAGAGTTGTCCCGCACTACGGGCTGGACTCTGGATCCGATTATGGCGCTAACTGTGCGCGCGACTCTGGGGCCCAACGAGAGCGCTAGCTTCTTTCTCCTGAGTATTGCTGGAGAGTCGGTGAGCAAGTTGCAGGAGATTGCCGGGCGCTACCAGACGAATTCATTAGATTGGGCGTTCCGTGATGCCGCAAGAATGGTCGCGCGCGAAGTCGCCCGGGTAGAATTGGAGCCGGCGGCACTTCCGGATATGCAGGCTATTGCCTCTCTGTTACTGCAACCACACCCGCATTTCACAGCCTCGCCGAGCCATTTATCTGAGAGTCGTTATGGGCAGGAATACCTGTGGCACTTTGGTATCTCTGGTGATTTACCGATCCTGCTGGTGCGCATGGCTGAGACCAAGCCGACCAGGTTGCTCGAGACACTTATAAAGGCTCAGCATTTGTGGCGCAGGGCCGGCCTTAGAGTCGACATTGTCGTATTGCGCACAGGCTCTGCTGGCTATGAGGATCCTCTGCGCGAAACCATTCTTGCTATTTTGCGTGACGCCGATGTATTTGGTTATTTGGGTCGTGAAGGCGGTGTACACCTGCTGTACGCCGACCACATGGAGCCGGATGTGCAGCGGGGTATTGAGACAATGGCCCGGGTAATTCTGGACGATGACGCGGTCCCGCTGTCGCGCAAACTCGACAATATGCTGGAGCATCGGGCTTTGTTTCCAATGCTTGAACCCAGCGGACCTGAGCCTTTGGCCTTAGAACCTATGGCTCTGCAGCCCCTGGACCTTCAGTTCGCCAATGGCATGGGAGGTTTTGATCGAGTTAGCGGTGATTACGTTTTGGATCTCGGGCCGGGAGAACATACTCCTGCGCCGTGGTGCAACGTGCTGGCCAATGATCAGTTTGGGGCGATCCTGAGTGAATATGGACTGGGTTTTAGCTGGGCGGCTAACAGTGGTGAAAACCGCCTTACCTGGAGTTCTAATGACCCAGTTTCTGATCTACCCGGAGAAGCCCTGTATCTTCGCGACGAAGTCACTGCCCGGTTCTGGAGCGTTACTCCCGGACCGGCTGAGGAAAGTTCTGCATGCAGGATTCGTCACGGCACGGGGTACACCCGGTGGCAAAAAAAGAGCCATGGGCTGGATCAGGATCTGCTTGTCTTTGTACCACCGAAGGATCCGGTAAAACTGCTGCGACTTCGACTTACAAATCACACCGGTCAGGCACGCCGTTTGACGGCAACTTTTTACGCGCAGTGGCTCCTTGGATCGCTTGGCAGTAACTGCAAGCCTCATATCGTCTGTCACTACGACCCATCACTACACGCTATTGTCAGTCACAATCCATGGCGATCAGAGTTTAGCGAGCGAGTTGCGTTTGTGTCTTCCACTGACGTTGCTCACAGTGTGTCCGGAGATCGCTACGAATTTTTGGGGCGCGAGGGCACATTGCAAAGTCCCGCGGGCCTTCGAAGATCTGATCTTGGAGGGGGTTTTAACAGTGGGGGTGACGCCTGTGCTGCATATCAGGTGCATCTGGACTTAGCTGCAGGGGAGAGCAAAGAGACAGTTTTTATCCTGGGTCAGGGCGCTAATCAGGCACAGAGCAGTGAACTCATTACGCGCTATCAGGATCCCCGACAGATCGATACTGCGTTTTCGCAATTACAGAGCTTTTGGACGGAAAAATTGCATGCTGTGCAGGTCGAGACCCCTGACCCCGCCTTTGACCTAATGGTCAACCGTTGGTTGATCTATCAGACCCTGGCCTCGCGGATGATGGCAAGAGCAGGCTTTTATCAGGCTAGCGGGGCCTATGGTTTTCGCGATCAATTGCAGGATTCCCTGGCGTTGCTACAGGCTGATCCCGAACGAGTTCGTGAGCATATCCTGCGGGCAGCAGGACATCAGTTTGAAGCCGGCGACGTGCAGCATTGGTGGCACCCTCCCCAGGGGCGCGGCGTCAGAACCCACTGCTCTGACGATTACATCTGGCTCGCTTATGTCACGGCCCGGTATGTCACGGCCTCGGCCGACCGTGCAATCCTTGACTGCTCAGTGCCTTTTTTAATGGCGCCTCCCCTGGCTCCGGGGGAGCAGGATCGCTATGCGCGATTTGACCGAGGTAATCCCGCGACGCTGTTTGAGCACTGTTGCCGTGCCTTGGACCACATGATGAGCACAGGTGCTCATGGTTTGCCGCTCATGGGTAGCGGTGACTGGAACGATGGTATGGACCGTGTCGGCATCCAGGGGCGTGGTGAAAGCGTGTGGTTAGCCTGGTTTCAGATCGCTGCGATCAAGGAATTTTACCCCTTGGCAGTGGAGCGCGGGGCGACGGAGCGCGCCGATCGCTGGCAGCAATATGCTAAAAATTTGAAAACAGCCATTGATGAGAGCGCCTGGGATGGCGAGTGGTATATCAGGGCAATAGATGACCGGGGTAAGTCCTGGGGATCTCACGAAAATGAAGAATGCCGTATTGATTCCATCTCTCAGTCCTGGGCCGTACTGGCTGGTTTTGGCCATGAGCCGCGTGCGAAGACAGCAATGAATGCAGCGCGCGATAAGTTGCTTCTTGATAAGGATAGGTTGGTGCTGTTGTTGGATCCACCTTTTCATTATTCTTCGCGAGATCCAGGGTATATCCGAGCTTACCCACCGGGAATAAGGGAGAACGGCGGCCAGTACAGCCATGCGGCAACGTGGATGGGGCTGGCATTCGCGGGCCTTGGCGATGGCGATACCGCCTGGCAGATATTCGATATCCTCAATCCGATTCGGCGCGCTCTCGATCCCGAGAGCGTTCGGCGATACCAGCGCGAGCCTTTTGTGTTGGCTGGCGATATCTATTCCAAAGATAGCAACCGTGGGCGTGGTGGCTGGAGTTGGTACACCGGCGCTTCCGCATGGACCTGGCAATTGGGTGTAGAAGGGATTCTGGGTTTACGCCCGGTAGATGGCGGCTTCACCATTGATCCCTGCCTGCCAACACAATGGGGTGGCGCTAGGCTTATCGTCCGGCGCAAACAGGGTGTAATAAAAATCGCTATCGAAGATCCTGATCACGTGGGTCGCGGCGTGAGTTCCATCGCGGTAAATGGAGAGACGGTCAGCGACAAGCTATTGCGGCTGCCGGGGGAGGGAAAGGAAATCGAAGTTGATGTACGACTTGGAAAACAACAGAGCATGACAACGCCGCTGCAGCTGCCGTTGTCGCGCGGTAACAGCTGAGGGTCTGACAGAGCCGTCTTTTTGGAATCTAAGGCTTTATCCGATAGTCCTCCCGAGCCGTTGTGCGCAAACTCCGCATTAGGTCTTTAGTGCAGAGAAAGTCTTGAAAATTATAAAGATAATGCCGGTTTTTCTGTCCCTCGTGTGTGCTCCGATACTGGGTTCTGTGGCTTATGCACAGAATTCGGGTGTCGATAATCTGCGCGAAACCGGTAAAGCGTTTGCGGCTGTAGCGCAAGAAGTATCTCCTTCGGTGGTCCTTATCCGGGCTGAGAGCCAGGGGTCTGCGGCTGCGCCGGGAGACTTTCAGTCGCCCTTCGGTGATCAGTGGCCTTTTGGGGATGATCTACTTCGACGCTTTTTTGGGGATCAAGTCCCGGGTCTACCGCAGCAACCCAAGCCGAATGTGCAGCGGCCCCCGCGGGTGATCGGCCAGGGTTCGGGGTTTGTTTTTGCGGTCAGGGATGGTTTGTTTTCTGACAGAAGTTATATTTTGACCAATAACCATGTGGTCAAAAATGCCGACAAGATCCGTGTCACATTTCAGGATGGGCGTGAATTCCAGGCTCGGGTCACCGGGCGTGACCCGCAGTCTGATGTAGCGGTTGTCGAGATCGATGCCAGTGGTTTGCCGGCATTAGAATGGGGAGACTCTTCGCTTTTGCAGGTCGGCGAGTGGGTTGTGGCCATAGGCAATCCGTTCGGCTTGAGTCATACGCTAACCGTTGGTGTTGTCAGTGCTACAGGACGCACCAGCGTAGGTATCAATGATTACGAAGACTTCATTCAGACCGATGCCGCGATTAATCCGGGCAACTCCGGTGGCCCCTTGGTTAATCTTGACGGTGAGGTGGTGGGAGTCAATACAGCGATATTCAGTCGAAGCGGAGGTTATATGGGCGTCGGATTTGCGATTCCCAGCGAGCTTGCCCGCGGTATTGCCATGCAGCTTCTGGAGCATGGTCAGGTTACTCGCGGTTACCTGGGCGTAGTGATTCAACAGCTGACTCCGGATCTTGCGGATTCGTTTGATATTCCTGCGGGACAGGGAATCTTGGTGGCACAAGTGAGTGAGGATTCTCCGGCAAAGAAGGCTGGTTTACGTCTGGGTGATGTCATTATTGAATTGCAGGGCGAAGCGGTCAGTGATGTGGGGAGGTTTCGAAATCTAGTGGCCTTGATACCACCGGGTACTACCCAGACCCTGACTGTTTTGCGTGATGGTAAGCGCAAGATGTTATCGGTGACCTTCGGGAAACTTAGCCAGGAAGTTTCAGACGAGGAAACGCCTGCTCGTAGCGCTGAGAAAATTGGCGTCGTCGTGCAGACTCTCACTCCCCAGTTGGCGGAGCTCTACAATGTGGAGTCCGGCGAAGGTGTTGTGGTGACCGAGGTCGTTTCTGGTTCGATTGCAGCTATGGCGGGAATCAGAATTGGTACCGTGATTATGCAAGTTGATCGCAAGACGATAAAGAGCGCTGCTGAGTTCCAGCGGGCTGTACAGCGCAGCGCTGATGACAAGCATGTGCTTCTACTACTCCGCGAGGGTGCGATGCAGCGTTATGTTGCTTTGCGCTGGTGAGGGGCTGTGGAGCTTCTTTTTATAAGCCTGCCTCAGGCAGAGTGAGTTCTGCGATTAGCGGCAAGTGATCGGAGGCAACACGGACCAATGCGCTTGAGGGGACCTCTATGTCACTGACGCCAATGGCTGGATCAACATAGATATGATCGATACGTGCCGTAGGGAAGCGGCCAAAGAACGTGTTTTTTGGGCGGTGGCTTTCAAGTTCGATCTGCGCGTCTACAAGGCGTGTCTGGAGTTTTTTGCATACCGTCGACGAGGGCATGGCATTGAAGTCCCCGCAAAGTAGTAATGGACCGCGGCATTGGGGGTGCCCCAGCCACTGATCGCTCAGCAGAGCCTCTACCTGCCGCTTTCTTTCGCGTTGATATAAGCCAAGATGAGTATTCATGACCTGCAGCTCAGTGCCATCTACGTCAATCGCAACCCATAGTGCACCTCGGGGCTCGAGTGCCGGCTTTTTCGGCAAGCCGGGCAATAGCCCAGCTTTTACCAGTCGCATGGGAAACCGTGTAAGTATTGCGTCACCGTAACGCTCTTCTTCCATATGCACTGACGCATGAAAATGCATGGACATCTCCAGCTGGTTGGCAATGAGCTGTGCCTGATCAATACCTCCGGTGCGCAAGCGGCCCACATCCAGTTCCTGCAATGCAATAACGTCCGGCGCGTAGCGATTGATGACGCGTGCAATGCGTTCCGGTGAAAGTTTTCCGTCCATGCCAATGCAACTGTGCACGTTGTAGGTCATGACACGCACCGTCTTTGGTGGCGTGACAGACCGGCGCGGTGAGAGCGTAAGCTCTGAGCTTGATCGGCCCAGCTCCCGAAGGACGGCTCTGCGAAGGTCCAACGGCCGGGCATAGGAACGCCCGGCGCTCCTCAGCTCAACGTCGTCCGGCAGCAACACAAAGCCGTTGCTTTCCTTTGGTCCCGCTCCCCCATGTGCGCCATTTTCCAATGCAAAGCTAATCGCCTCGCGCCCTAGACACCACCCGAACGCAATCAAGGTTCCAGCATCACAATGATGGGCGAGAGCGATCAGGTCTCTTGTAACATCTGCAAGAAATGGATGATCATCGCCAAGCACTGCGGCTGCTTCTTCGGGGAGCGAGAACTCCCCCTTACTCGTCCAGGCCCGCGCCCTTCCTGACGTCTCTTTCGCAAGTACCATGGGCACATCGGCATCGCTGATCAGAGCTTCGGCCATTGACTGAATACCCACTGCGGATAGCGGCTCTTTAATGTAGATCATGCTCACCGGACCTCGCAGTGTGAGCGATATCTGAGAATCCTGGTAAGCCCCGGATTCCGGGCCCCGGGTGCGCAAGATTTTTTGAATCCGCTTGCCTCCTACATAGCGAGCACGATTCATCTCGAGGCCGGATACACCATCGGCCTGCGCCATGCGCGGCTTTTTTGTCTCGCCCGAGTAAATTCTGGCGGCCACGGCGCCGAAGTCCGTACCGTGAATTTTTGCATATGATTGCGTTTTTTCCTGGCCGTGGTCCGAGTAAACCCACAGCTCATAACTGCGGCGGGAAGAGCGTTGAGTCGCTCGCCATATTCGGGCGACGGCGTCGTCAATGCCCTTAAGTGTCCAATGGGCAAATTTTGAGGACGGCCCGCGACGATGCGCCTGTTCGTCATAACCCAGAAAATTCAGGTGGATTACCGGGAGGCCGCGTGCAATATCGATCTTTACTCCAATGGTAGTCAGCTCGCGCAAAACGATGGACACAGCAACGCGAGTAGGCACAAAAGTGAGCTCTCTGAATATACTGTGGCCGCGGATCAGACCGCGGAAAAAGTCCGTTACCGCCAGTAGGATCTCTGTGAGAAACAGCACGCCGATTCTCAGGAAACTATAGGTGTTACTGAGCACGAGCAGGATCAGTGCCACTGGACTTGCATCGCGCAGCGCCGGTCCCCAACCGTGGGATGTGGGGCAAAAATGTGGTTCTTGTGCACCGCCGGTATAGTTGTCCACGTAACAACTACCGCCCTTGAGAAGTCCTTCTCCTCCCTGGGCCACCAGTCGCTGCTCTACCCGTGCGGCTGCTGCAGTTTCGAACATACGCACCATTTGGCCCGTTTCACTTTCCCGAAAACTGAAACCTGGAACAGCAGTCTTGACTCCGTAGAAAAGTTCGGCCTGAAATGCAGCGGTTGATGAGGGTATGCCGGAATAAAGCGCTATTTGTTCATAGTGCTCACGATGAAGCAGCCGTCGTAAAAAAGGCATTTCACCCAGGCGTAAGGCGTTTTCAAGTTCCGGTTGCGAAAGACCATCGATCTGGATCAGCACCAGCCCGGGTGCGGCATCTGTATCTTTAGAACTTGGTAGGCCAAGGATTCGTGCCAGCCATTCGCTGCGACTTAGGGCACGGCGTACTCTACGCAAAAGAGCTTCGATACGTCCGATCACCTGAGGAGGTTCTGCTTGCCAAGCGCCACGCCAGTGGCGGCAACAACATTTTTAGTCATTTCCCATTCGGCCCGAAATAAGCGCAGCACGCTTTCCCAGGTGTCGACGTCATGCGGGTTGGCGTTGTAGGGGGCCCTGATCAGCGAACTATATATCGCTATTGCTCTGTCGGCGTGGCGGTCCATGGAGAACTCTTGAGCGGTCGCCCGGGCGGCGGCCTGCATCTTTTGCAGGTCATCTTCAGACAGAGATGCAACAGATTGTATTGCCTCGGCGAAGGCTGCCGGAGTCGCTTCAAAAACGAGACGGCCGTTGTGGCCATCGTTGACCACTTCGCGTACACCACTTGCATCCAGTGCAACCACGGGGATACCGGCGGCCATGGCTTCTGTCAAAACCATGCCCTGAGTTTCGCTGGTTGATGCGAATGCGAACAAATTCATGGCGTGATAGGCGGCGACCTGTTTCTGGAAATCCAGCACCCCAAGAAAGTGCACGCGATCCAGAACGCCATGGATTTCAAAAATGTTTTTGATCGTGGGAACAGAAGGACCATCTCCCGCCAGCAAAAACTGCATCTCGGTATTGGAATGCATGCTCAGGGCAATCGCCTTTGCCAGGAATTCGAGGTTCTTTTCCGGAGCGAGGCGACCAAGATGACCGATGACGAATGCATTTTGTCCTATGCCTAACCGGGTGCGAAACCCCGCTCCATCACCTTGAGCATAGTGGGCGGTGTCCACGCCTGTGGGGAGTACTGCAATAGGCACATGAACCCCGCGCTGTTTCAACAAAGCGGCAATACTCTGACTGGGTGCGAACACCTGGTCTGCCATGTTGGCGTAGCGTGTTCCCATTTCTATCGCAAAGCGTTGAACGGCCGGAGAATCCACGGGAACATAATGGGTGTATTGCTCGATAAGCGTGTGATGGGTGTATACCAAAGGGCATTGGCGGAATCGGGCAATGCGCAGGGCTGTTGCGCCGAGTAGGTAGGGATGGTGCGCATGCAACATCTGCGGTTCGAATTCGTCAAGGACGTCGCTTAACAGGCCCGATACCGGCAATACCATGGAGAAGTCGCTGCCGTTAAAGTGCTGAATCGCTGGAATACGTAACACATCGGTTTCGTGCTCGGGCATGTTGGCAAACTCAGGGGCGACCACCAGAACCCGATGACCCCTGCGCCGATACGCCGCAGTAAACGCTGCCACGGAGCGAGCGACGCCGCCGACATGCGGCGTAAAGGTATTAGTGAGCATTACAATATTCATGAGCCATCGCGGACTAACGAAGCATGGGTGTCGCCTTGCACTGCTATAACAGGTGTAAATCCTGGCAGACGAATTTCGATCGTCGGTGGGGCTTCGTGCCAGGTCGCGTCCTGCCAATTGACGGTCACACGATCCGCCGTTGCGTTAGCCTTTAAAGTGACAGTGACAGTGCCGAAGCTTGTGGGCGCCGGGCCAAAATACAACTCTTGTTCGTTTTCAAGCCAGCGCTGCGGGATACCCTGGCACAAAATAAGACGCTCTGATTCCTCGCGCACAAAACAATGCCGGAGCATCAGGACCCATTCCGCCGCCGCCCAAACGTGTTGCCCATCGCCCATGCAACCGCCATCAGTGCGTGGGTGAATAGCCTCAGGCCACTGCCCGGTCGGGGACGCGAGCTCTGCGACTCTGTCCATTAATGACAGGTAACGCTCGTCATCAGCGCGAAGCAGTATCTGGGCGACATGCAGGGTTAGATAGGGATTGATCCCGGAATGGGTCATGTCCTGAAAAAATCCGTTAGCGACGAAGCAGTTATGCAAAAGGTACTCAACGGTATCTAGCAAACGTGGATCGCGAGGTTCGCTCAACTGGAGCGGGTAGCCGGCCGATATGGATCCGATAGCGCCGGCATCCATACGCCGATAGGGCGCAGCGGGCATTGCCTTGCGCTGTAATCGCACGGCTGCGTGCGTCAGGCTCTTATCGACGGAGTGGGACATCGCGAGGGCTTCTTGCGCAAAATCGTCGCGCAAGTTTTTTTCACCCATGCGGGCGCACATCTGTGACGCTGACTGCAGTCCGGCGATGCTCCAGAAATCGTCCCAGTAGTAGTAATCATTTGGACCCAGATGTTCCGCACTGAAACCTGCCGGGAGAAGACCCGCCACGGGGCTTCCAAGGTTATCTGGCAGTCGTTTGCGCGCAATCCAGCGCGCCCCCCGTTCGATCATCTGATGCCAATGGGGCGGCGCCGACTGTCCCGTTAGCTGACAAAAACGCTGCAGAATCCACAGAGCCTCGCCGTTTGCATCCCACTCTCCTGCCTGAGAATGAAAATATCCCAGAGGGCCTTGCCGGTGTTGAAACTGTTTTAGCGCTCGTTCGGCTCGCGAGATAAGTCCAACGCACAACAAGGCGTGAATAATGAATGCAGCATCGCGAAACCAGAAGCGTTTATAGGTATAGGGGCCGGGGTATACGTCTTTTGGTGAATGCAGTATCAAAGTCCGTATGGCAGCGTCGTAGAGAAACTTAATCCTGGGCTCCGGCACCGATAAGCGGCAATGACCCGCGAGCGCGTTGCTCCAGGGGGCCGGCGATACATTTTGTGTGGCTGGGTTTTTGTTTAGTGGGACCTCCACGCTAACGCTGCGTGGAACGTTAGCTTCTATGCGAAACATGGCGGCAGCGGTCACCAGACCAACGTCGCAACGGGCATGTTGTTCATCTTGAGAGTCGTGCAGATGTATATAGACATCTCCACGGTGATAGTCGGATGCCTGGTGTTTTTCCACTGGATCACTGAAGCCAATGATGGTGTCTCCATCGATCGTCCAGGACCTGCGAGTGGGGCCCAGAGATGCCTGGTGAACAAAACTCACCCCTTCCGGATTACAGGGCCGTAACGCCAGTACCAGCCAGCCAGGCGTTGCAGCTTTCGCTTCGATTTTCTGGCAGCACAGGAGACCGGTCGACGCGGCGTCTACCGCTGCCCGGGTTCGCAAAAAAAGGTCATCGCGCGTCGTTTCGGTTGTTACTGCAAGACCGCCGGCATATTCCAGCTGCTGGCTGCTTGAGTCGGCCCGTGAAGGCAATAGGTGTTGACCATCATCTGTCAATAACCAAGCGTCAAGTGACCAGCCGTCATAGAGGGGGGTCAACAGACCACGAGGGTCCACGATAGGTAAATGATCGTAGTCAGGGAGACCGATGGCAGTCCAGTTACGGTGCGTGAGATTTACATGCGTTAGAGAAAAAGCGCGAGGTACAAATGCATCGTCCAGAGGGTTGAATTGACGTTCGATCCAGTGGGGCCAGACCCAATCCAGATTGTGCTGGATAACCCGGCTGTTGATGAGTCCCCGGGCATGAAAGATCGCTCCGGCACGCAACAACTCCACCGGCTCTGCCACTTCCGACGGTTGAGCGAATCGACGCAGCCGCCCGGTCAAGGCCATGGGGTCGAGAAACCCGTGAGCGCGGGCAAGATGTCTGATGACCAGACGCCAGGGAAGCCAGTTTACCCACGGCATCAGCCTGTTGCCCCGGAACTTTTACTGGCGTACCGGGCAAGCGCGCTACGCGCCAGTCGATTGAAATAAAACAGAGCAACCATGGCCGCCAGGAAACCGCATCCGTAGATAGTCCATTCCAGAGGCGTGCGAGTACTATCGCGCTGCCCCAGCGTCGCAATATCGGCAGCGATGGACCCGAGGTACACACTGTTTAGAGAAAACGGAATGACGCCTAGCCCCGTGCCCAGAATAAAATCTCCCAGGGAAAAACGCGTCAGCCCAAAAAAGTAATTAGAGAGTTTGAATGGGAAGAAGGGAATCAGACGTGTCAGTAGCACGAACTTCCAGCGCTGCTGAGTCAATTGAGCGCCAATAAGCTCGAGCCGTGGAAATGCTAATAGATAGCTTGTGCTTCGGGGGCCCAGCAAATACCGAGCAACCAGGAAGGAAAGGCTGGCGCCCAAGGTTGTTCCAAGAACTACACAGATAGTGCCGAGGGTAACGCCGAATACGAATCCAGCGCCCATGGTAAAAAAAATTCCCGGAAGCAAAAGCAGGACGACCGCAGCCATGATGACGATAAAAAAAACCGGCCCCAACAGGCCCTGAGCATCGACCCATTTCAACAGGATAAGCACTTGCTCCCGTGCGTCGAAGTACAGCAGCAAGCCAAGCATGAGCATCAGGATAATAATCCCTGCCAAAACACTCCAAAGCGGTGAAGGTCCCGCCGTCAGATCGCGATCTTGCCCGGCTCCAGTGCTACCGCGTACAGCGGCTTGGGTGAGATGCGTGTGTTTTTCCATACAATCCGGGCTCGAGTTTGAACACCGGTGCCCGAATATCGGCATACCCAGCGCATCGGCCAACTTTAACTTTGAACTCCAATACTGAGCCCGTTCACCAGAAGTCTGAATAGGGGATCGCCCTAATTTTTTGGGCTCTTTTCGTTGTATTTTTTTGGTGCACAGACTGGACATGCGAAGTGTGTGCAGAGTGTGTTTCTACTATTTTCACAGCATGCTACTAGTTTAAGCCGGCGCAAATTTTATGATGCAATGCGCCGGACGCCTGCCTCGCTAGTGGACCGATAAACGTCGTTACATTCTGCTTCGCGGCCGCGCACGATGCGCAAACCTTTTAGCGGGCCGCGCGTCTCGGTAACCACGGTATGCTGTCCCTCATCGTGATTATCGTCATAGAAGTAAATTACTACCCAGTCGTCGGTCCTGTGCAGCTCGTGAGCCCGGGCACTATTGGAAAATAGTGCAGTGAAATGCCAGACGCCTCTCGTGGTATGCAAGATAGGTAGCCAAGGGCGTTGATTCGGGTTGAAGCGTCGAGGCGTGATTGTCGGCAGGTGTCCCAGAGCGGACTGTTTCCGATACTCTTCATCAACGTCCAAAAGCAACTCGACAGCGGGTCCTGCCGACGCATTGCGGTTTATCGCTTTTGGTGCCCGGGATAGCAGGGCAGCCAAGCCAGCTTTGATCATCTGCTCACGTTTTTTTCCGATGCCAGCTACTTTCCGCAGGCGACCATCATGGGCGGCTGCTTCGAGTTGTTCCAGCGTATCGACTCCGAGGCGGTCATGAATACGCGCTGCGAGCTCGGAGCCGATGCCAGGCACGGTCTGAAATACCTTTAGTGGATCAAGGGCACCACGAAGCCTATCCAGTCTGCTCCACCGGCCCGTCTGCAGGAGTTCGCCGATGGACGAGGCTATACCCGTACCAATGGTTTCCAGCTGGGTTAATGCCTTGCTCCCCCCTTGCTGGTAAACATCTGCCAGATCCCTATCCAGATTGACTATGCTGCTGGCCGCGCGTCGATACGCCTCTACTCTGAAACGGTTTGCCTGCTGTTGTTCGAGAATATCAGCGTATTCGTTAAGCCGATCGGCAATGAAACTGTTGGACTTGGTGGTTGAGTACATTGGCTCCTCACTTGTGCAGGACCACAAACAGACTACCCCTGGGATGCACGTAACAACTGAAAACTGCGCTGCGAGTCATCACAGTTATCGTAACGGCATCCTGCAATTCCAAGAACCAGAGAATCTCCTATGTTTATTTTTCCACTGGCTCTCTAAATTTCGTGAAGTCCTCGTACGACGAGTGTTTTTCACAAGGGAGATTTTTCAATGTCAGTAAAAAAATTAACAGACCGTTCGTTATCTACAGGGTTTGTAAAGATGCCGGACTTCAAGCGTAGGGACCTGGCAGCAGCCGTTGGAATTGTCAGTGTGGTGTTGTCAGTTGGATTCACCGGTACCGCATTTGCAGCGAAAGGTGGAACGCCGGGTAAACCAGGTGGCAGCGGTGCAGCCCCTGATCTTGGGGACTTGATTGTTCTTTACCGCGATGAATACGGTCGCCCTATTCCTACGGATTCGGTGCAAGTACCTGATCCAGAAACTGGTGAACTTGTCGATGCAGGGCTTTGTCAGCAGCCGCTGGCGGCCCCGGGGGTTGGGCTACCGGAAGTAACTTTGCCCGGTGGGGAGATAATACCTGAATGCCTGGCGTCAACAGAGTCCTGCGTTATCGCTGTCAATCCTTTGAATTGTGCAGCGGTGCCGGAGCATGCTGAATTCACTCAGGAGGTGGACTTCGGCCGGACCAGCGTGATTCGTGCACCGGACACGGTGCTTGATCAAAGCCTCGGGGAAGTGATTACCAAGGTTTCGACGGCTCAATGTACTACGCTTGATCCTGCAGGAAGATTGGTTAACACCAGCGAAGTTGATGGTGATATTTTTTCAGCGACTATCGACTCTCCGCTCGAAAACCTGGCCATATATTGGCAGTACATGCTGAACGGACAAATCGGTACTCCGTCGAATCCCTTGATTTTGCCCGGTGGCGATGTGCTGACCACGGCAGCTAGGGGACTTGGTGCGGCCATCGACAAGACCGGCAAAGTGACGATTGACCAGATCGTTTATACCAACCAGATTATGGGGCTTGTCGACACCTCAACCCAGTTTGGCACTATGTGTGTCGACGTCAGAGAGGAAGTGCAGGGCACTATGCAATTGGTTGAAAAATGCGTTCTGGATTATGGCAGTTACGCCTATGATCGCTCACTCAACTTTCAGGGGCTTCCAAGTCCGCCCTATATTCCCCAAAGCGCTCCTCAGGCCGGCAACTTCGAATATCTCTCCTATAAACCAGGTACCAATCCTCCTGAGTTCACGATAGCGCAGGAATCAATTCTGGAGGGTGTCTTCTTGAATGAGGTCTTTGACGGCGTCAATATTGCCGGGTTTTCTCAGGCTGCTGATGATGCGCGTGAGGTTATCGAATTTACACACAACCATCCGTTGCCGTTGGGGTTTGAGACTCCGGTGCCGCTGTGCGACGACCCCAATCAGAATACCAAATACGATCTCTCAATCAGCGAGGAGTCAGGTTTGCAGGTGCCCACGCAAATTGTGGACGGCTCAGAAGGTAGGGAGTTCACTGTCACCGTCGCTAACGCCGGGCCAGCCGCTGTTTCAGGAGACATTGTCGTGACTGCCGATGCCGCTAATGGCGGCGAGATAGTCGGCTCTCCATGGACGATTCCCTTTACGGATCTGGGTGCGGGTCAGAGTTATTCAAAGACCACGTTTTTCTCCATTGATCTTGGAGAACGGACCACTATCGAGTGGACAGCAGAGGCTACTGCGGTGCCTGGCTGCGACGGTTGCGAAGTCAACCCGGCTGACAATTCGGTCACCGCGACCAGCAGCGTGAAGGTGACCGGTAGTGGGGGAGGCACTGGTGGAGGCGGTGGAGGTCCCGGCAAAGGCCAGTCCGGGGGCTAAGGCCACTTACGCTGTTCCCACGGATTTGTGAGCCGTGATTACAGCAGAGCACATTATCCGGGGCGGGTTACCGCCCCGTCTTGTCTTTGAGCTGATTCAGCGTACCTAAAACGCAAGAGAGGCAATCATGAAAAAACGGGCATTGACCTGCGCCATCCGCGCTACTCTATTGGGCACTATCACTCTTGCCGTTGGTGTCCAGGCTGCACCCAATAACAAAGCCTCGCTGCCAGTTTCATCAAAATCTGCGACCACTTTCACCTGGAATACGGTGGTAAATAACAGCGACCAGATTCCTGGTTACCCCGGCCGTTTTTACAATAGTTACAATCCCCCGTCACTTAACTCCAATGCCCTGGTGGTGTTTCGCGCCCGGAGTACGGGGCGGTCGCGGGGTCCAGTGAGCGGCGTTTTCTATCGCGATATGGCGGTGGCAGGGGGGGCTATTAAGACCTTGGCAGATCGCGATACGGAAGTGCCCTATCCCAACAATACCTGTTATCCAGTAGGCGGAGAATCAGGTGAGGGCGAACAGGCAATTGAGTGTGATAATCCGGGAACACAGTGGTCTTTGGCGACCTTTAACGAGTTCCCCTCTTTTCCACGCATAGCTCTCACAGCCGATGCTGTCGCCACCCGCGGTAACCATCCGCCTGTTTGGACCTACAGCGTGAACAGCGAGAACACACTGACGCCTCAAGGCGAGGAAGAGGAGGAGATAACTCGCGCCGGCACCACGGGCGCCTACGTCAAACTTGAAGCCCGGCACGACGAAAGCCCGCTGGTCACAGGTTCGAGTCTGCTCGGTGAAGTCCCGGAATTTTCTGATCTGTTTTCTGTTCCTGGCGTAGCGACTGCTACCCGGTTTGACGTATTCCCGGGCGCTCCGGCGATCACAGATGCGGGCGTCATTGCCTTTAAGGGTAATTACAGCGATGGCACTGGGAAGACCGGTGTTTTCTATCGCCAAGTCACGGCCAATAATGCCGGTGGCAGCGCGAAGATCCAGTTGGTGGCGAATTCAGATAGCCAGATCCCTAACCCCGGCGACTGTATACCTGGGACTACCTTCGGCTCTACTGCGCCGCCCAGCGCCGCTGGCGACCAAATGGTTTTCGTCGGCTTCGATAACGAGAATGACCCAAGCTGTGGTGGCATTTATCTTGCGCCACTGCAGCCGGGCTCCGTGCTCACTACCTTGGTAGGCCTAGAGGACCGGGTCCCCGGTCAGGGCAATGCACGCTTTAATCAATTGGGCGAGGGCCTGTCTTACGACGGCCGGTTCGTCGGTTTTTGGGGCGCGTGGGGCGAGGAGAAAAAGACTCTGCGCCTGTATTGTCCACAGGAGGGCAATAGAGATCGCAGAGACTTCTGTAACAATGTTGGCCAGTTCGATCCGCAGACGGGTACCGCCACCGGCGATATCAACAGCATATGCAGCGATGAAACTGATAACACTGATTTGTGTTACCAGGAACGGGACGTCCCGATCAATCAGGGCATTTTTGTTTACGACCTGACCGGCAAAGGAAAGCTCCGACTGGTGGCAAGATCTGGGGTGGACGCCGAATACGATGATTTTGTTTACTGGAATTACTCTGGCAAGCCTCCGGGTGTTGGTGAAGGAGAGGATGCTGCTGAGCCACCGCGCTGGCGCTCTTCGGCCTTCCAGTCGGTCTCTCAAAGAGCCGGCGGGACTTTTCGAATCGCTTTTCTGGCCAGGAATGGTGAACTTGATTCTCGTAAGGTTTATACAAACGCAGTGGATGGCATCTATCTTGGGGAAGTGTTGGGCAGCACAGCGCCCAGTGTCACGACTCTAGTTCAGACTGGTATGGATGGCACCATACTCGACCCTGCCGCAGTATGGGATGACGACGAGGCAGGGCAAACACCAAAAGTGCCGTTACCCATCGCCTCTCTTGCGTTGGAACGCGATGCTTTTCGCGGCGGCTGGCTCGCCATCACCGCAAGCATGGGTGTTGAAGAGGCCGGATGGGCAGGTATTTATCTGACCCGTGTGGCGCCACCTCCAGGCAATTAGGCTGTTTCGAATGGCGTTATCAACACACATGATCGATTTCGCCATTTCGAAGTTAGCGCGAAAAAGCCAAAGTAAAAAATTAGAAAAACCCTGATTCCGCGTCATCCAAACCTGTGCGTCAATGGGGAGCGGGATTTGGGATTCTTGCTCTCGATTGCTTTGCTAGTTAAGGAGCTTCATGGAACAGGCGTTTTCGAAGGAAGCTCACGATGCCGTGGGCCAGATAAGCGCGCTCCGCGGTAATGTGGTCGACGCGCGGTTTTCGTCGCCTCTTCCCCCACAGCAATCCCAGCTGATTGCGGGTAGTGCCGGGTCAGTGGTTCTTGAAGTCCAAACCCATATAGACCAAAGCACGGTGCGTTGTATTGCGTTGACGCCGACCCGTGGTCTGGGTCGTGGCATGCCCGTGATCAACACCGGGCAGCCCTTGAACTTCCCCATGGGAGAAGCGCTGCTGGGGCGCATGCTCAACGTATTGGGAGAGCCCATTGATGGCAAGGGTGATATTGCTGCTTCAGAACAATGGCCGATTTACCGGCCGCCTCTCGCACTTTCATTGCGACGCACAAGCAGTCGAATTTTTGAGACCGGTATAAAGGTTATCGACCTTTTGGCGCCCCTGGAGTTCGGTGGTAAGGCGGGAATGTTTGGGGGTGCAGGCGTCGGAAAAACCGTGCTGATCAACGAAATGATTCACAACATGGCCACGCACTATCAGGGAACTAGTCTGTTTTGTGGCATAGGCGAGCGGATACGCGAGGCCGAAGAAATGTACCGCTCTATGCAGGAGACCGGAGTAATCGATCACGCCGTGCTCATTTATGGTCAGATGGATGAGCCTCCGGGCGCCCGTTTTCGCGTGGGACATGCCGCTCTTTCGGTCGCTGAATATTTTCGTGAGGTATTGAAAAATGATGTGCTTTTGCTCATCGACAATGTATTTCGTTTTGTGCAATCGGGCACCGAAGTTTCTGGTTTGATGGGACGTATTCCCTCTCGTCTCGGATATCAGCCCACGCTCGCAACCGAACTGGCCCAGTTGGAAGAACGCATCGCCAGTTCCGCAAATGCCAGTATCACGTCTATGCAAGCGGTATACGTGCCCGCTGATGATCTCACCGACCCAGCGGTGGTGCATATTTTTGCGCATTTGTCGGCGTCTGTTGTGTTGTCCCGAAAACGCGCAATTCAGGGGCTCTACCCAGCAGTGGATCCTCTGGCGTCGTACTCAAAGATGCTATCCCCAGGTGTAGTTGGGGAGCGCCATTATCGGGTCGCTCAAGCGGTACGCAACACACTGGCGGAATACGAAGAACTCAAGGACATCATATCCATGCTGGGTATGGAGGAATTGTCTTCAACAGACCGAAGCACCGTCAATAAGGCGCGTCGACTTGAACGTTTTTTTACCCAGCCTTTTTATGCCACGGAGCAGTTCACGGGACAGCCCGGAAAAATTGTGCCAGTCGCCAAAACTATCGCTGCTTGCGAACGCATTCTGGCCGGGGAATTTGCAGACGTGGATGAACGCGCTCTCTACATGATTGGAGCATTGGATGAAACCTAGTCCAATGAGATCCCTCGCATGCATCTGAGGCTGATGTTGCCCACGGAGGTACTCATTGACGAGCAGGTGATCAAGATAATCGCTGAAGCAGAAAATGGCTCCTTCTGTCTGTTACCGCGACACGCGGACTTTGTGAGTAGTCTCGTGCCCGGAGTTCTTTATGTGTCGAAGGAAAATGGCGAGGAGGTATTTGCGGCGCTGGATCACGGTATTCTCGTCAAATGCGGTGACGAGGTACTTGTGTCGACCGTAAACGCGGTGAGGGGTGATGATTTAGAAAAACTAAAGTCAACGGTGGCGGAGCAGTTCCTGACATTGAGCGATCACGAACGCATCGCGCGCTCAGCTCTGGCGCGTCTGGAAGCTGGGACCATCCGGCGTTTCATAGAACTTGAAGCACAGGCTCATGCCTGAATCACCAGAAAAAAAATTGCCGGGAACTTCCAGAAAATCCCTTCAGGACGAAGTGGGGCGTAAAGCCGAACGAAAATTGCGTGCCCGCTTACGGAGCCAACACAGACCCTGGTTCTGGTTGGGCATGTTTGGTTTGGTAGGTTGGTCTATCGCAATCCCCACACTGGTAGGTGTTGTCCTGGGCCTATGGATCGATCGTCGTTGGCCTGGACAGGTGTCCTGGAGTCTTTCCCTTCTCTTCATCGGTGTTGTGGTTGGGTGTCTTAATGCCTGGTATTGGGTCAAGCAGGAAAGTCACCGTGACTGAAATACCGCTTGCAGCAACGATTCTGATTACCTTCGGTGGCTTGTTTCTTGTCGGTTTGGTCGCAGACCTTCTGGGTCGCCACACGCCTTTACCGCGTGTGACCTTGTTGTTATTGGCAGGGTTTGTACTAGGCCCTGCGGCCTTCGATTTATTGCCTGGTTTCACCACTGAGTGGTTTCCAGTGCTGACTGATATTGCGCTGGCGATGATCGGCTTTTTGTTGGGGCAACGCCTGACGCTAGCGGCATTAAAAAAAATGGGACCCTCGGTGCTGGCACTGTCTATTGGTGAGGTGACCCTGACCGCGTTGCTGGTGCTCTCGGTGCTTTCATTATTTTCTGTACCTTTTGAAATCGCTCTGTTACTGGCCGGCATTGCGCCGGCGACAGCTCCTGCCGCCACCATGGACGTCGTCAACGAGTGTCGGGCTCAGGGTGAGTTCACTGACACACTGCTGGGTGTTGTCGCTGTTGATGACGCCTGGGGTCTGCTGGTATTTAGCATTTTTCTTGCCATAGCCCAAACTATGACCCGACACGGCGGCGCAGATGGTGTGTTGCTTTCCGGCGTATGGGAGGTTGGTGGCGCCATCTTACTGGGGACTTTTCTCGGTGTTCCCATGGCGTATCTCACGGGTCGTATTCGTGCTGGCGAACCAACTCAGGCTGAAGCTCTGGGCGGAGTTCTGTTATGTGCCGGGCTGTCGGTACTAGCGCAGGTCTCCTATATCCTTGCCGCCATGGTACTCGGGGCAACGGTTGCCAATCTCGCCAAACACCACGACAGTCCTTTCCATGCCATAGAGGGTTTCGAGTGGCCGTTTCTTATACTTTTTTTTCTGCTCGCGGGAGCCTCGTTGCACATAGAAGCGCTGGCACAGGTGGGGGTTTTAGGGGGGGCCTACATCCTTCTGCGCATAGCCGGCCGACTGCTGGGGACACGGCTGGGTGGATGGATCACGGGCGCTGATCCCAGGACGCGCCGGCTGATCGGGCTGGCACTGTTACCGCAGGCCGGTGTGGCCATCGGTATGGCCCTACTGGCAAGTCAGCAATTTCCTGATTTGAAAGACACTCTGATTCCGGTCGTGCTGGGATCGACGGTGGTCTTCGAGCTGCTTGGCCCGGTAGTCACGCGGCGCGTATTGATCTATGTCGGTGAGGTGCCCAATGAATGAATTTCAGAGCATCAATGTGAGCGCAGTGCTAGCTGCGCTTGCTTATGGTGCACTTCTTGGCCTCATGTATTTTGGTGGCCTTTGGCTAAGCTGCTCCCGTCTTGCGAGCACGGAGCGAAACAGGCTGCTGCTCACCTTGAGCTTTTTTCTAAGAATTTGCTTGCTCATGTCTGGGTTCTATTGGATACATGACTTGGGCGCCTGGGAGCAATTTATACCAACCTTAATCGGTTTTTTGCTTTTCCGCGCTCTGATTTTGCACCGGATGAAACCTGTCACGACTCGCCGTTCGCCACCTCCCCAACAGAGCTTGTGGTCATGACGATCACTCCTGACAGCATAGTTCTGTGGCAATGGGGCGCATTGCACATCAACGCGACCATGGCCTTTACCTGGTTAGTGATGCTATTGCTGGCAGTGGGATCCTGGCTGATCACCAGAAAACTATCTTCCGGGCCTCGAATATCTCGCTGGCAACACATCTTGGAGGTTCTGGTGCTTGCGATGCGTGACCAGATAAGCGGGATTACCCGGCAGGATTCCGAGCCTTATTTGGCTTTTATTGGCACTCTGTTTATTTTTGTTCTTACGGCAAACTGGCTGATTATCCTACCCGGCTATCTTCCACCCACGGGCTCGCTTTCCACGACGACCGCTCTGGCCATCTGCGTGTTTTTTTCGGTTCCCGCTTACGGCGTGAGCCGGGAAGGCCCGGGTAGATATTTTGGGCGTTACTTGAAGCCGTCGCCACTGATGCTGCCATTCAATCTCATTGGCGAGGTCTCTCGCACTATCGCCCTCGCGGTGCGGCTCTATGGCAATGTCATGAGCGGCACCGTGATAGTCGCAATTTTGCTGACTCTGATGCCGTTTTTTTTTCCAGTGTTAATGCAACTGCTGGGTCTTATTACCGGGACCATTCAGGCTTATATTTTTTCCATTTTGGCCACTGTCTATATCGCCTCTGCTACCGCTGCGCGAGGTGACGAATTTTCTGAGCAGGGCGATATACAAAATAAAGAACCGTCGTTTGAACGCGAATCAAAAGGAGAGCCTCATGGAAAACCCTGAATTTATTGCTGTTGCCTCTATCATCATCGCAGGTCTGACTATCGCCATTGGATCGCTGGGCCCGGCTTTGGGCGAGGCCCGTGCAGTGGCACAGGCTCTGGCAGCTATAGCCCAGCAACCCGACGAATCGGTCACGATTACCCGGACTCTCTTCGTGGGTCTGGCGATGATCGAGTCCACCGCAATCTATTGTTTTGTGGTGACTATGATTCTGATTTTTGCCAACCCGTTTTGGGAGCATGCGGTCGCACAGGCCGGAGGCTGATCGATGCAGGTGGACTGGCTAACTGCTTCTGCACAGATCATCAACTTTTTCGTATTGGTCTGGTTGCTAAAGCACTTCCTCTATGGACCAGTGCTTAGTGCTATAGACCAACGTGAAGCAAACATTGCCCATCAATTAGGTGATGCCCTGAATCGTGAGCATGCGGCTGACGAAATTCAACAGGAGTATATGACCAAGGTTGAGGCATTGGATGCAGAGCGTCAGTCATTAGTGGAACAGGCGCGAGAAGCGGCTGAAGCAGAGCATCAAAAAATGCTTGAGACAGTGCGACAGGAGGTGGCCCAAAAGCGCAGCCAATGGCAGCGGCAGGTGGCTGATGAGGAGAGAGAATTCCTCAGTGATCTAACTGGCCTGTGCGCGGATAGTGTTCAGGCTATTGCCCGGGAGGCCCTGGCAGAGATTGCCGATGCTCAACTCGAGGCGCAAATTATCGAATCATTCATCCGTAAGCTCGCGCAGCTGGATGAAGAGGTCTGCGCCTCCATTGCATCCTGTGGGCAGGCGCTTGTTGTCACGACCTCATTCAAGCTTGACTCAGCGGCCAGAGATCGACTGATGATAGTCCTGCGTGAGCGGCTGGGTGAGGAGCTTACAGTGGATTATCGTCTGGCAAGAGATCTGCTGTGCGGTATAGAGCTCAGTGTGCCTGGTCACCGTCTGGGTTGGTCGCTGGCGGAGTATCTACAGGATCTCAGGCAACGCGTAGAGGAGCAGCTGGACAGTATGCGGGGATACTCGTGAATAACGCATTGCTAAACCGAGTCCTGAACGATACTTCCGCTGTGCTCAACGCAGCCTTAAAAGCTGATCCTGCTCAGCTGGAACTGCAGGAGGCCGGTACCGTGTTAAGCGTGGGAGGCGGTGTTGCCCGGGTGAACGGTCTGTGGAGCGTTAAAGCTGAAGAGCTGGTCACCGTGTCGGGTAATTTGCAGGGTATAGCAACAAATCTTGACGAACAGGAGCTTGGGGTCATATTGCTGGACGACGGCCGTGAACTTGCCGCGGGAGCACGAGTTTATAGCACCGGACGGATAGTCGACACACCGGTGGGAGAGGGTCTGATTGGGCGGGTAATTGATGCGATGGGGCGTCCACTGGACGATCGTGGCCCGCTGCCTTTCTCAAGTCGCCGACCCATTGAGCGCTCTGCTCCGCCCATAATAGACCGCGACCCGGTCACCATGCCTATGCAAACAGGTATCAAGGTGGTGGATGCCTTGATTCCCATAGGCAGGGGGCAACGCGAACTCATTATTGGTGATCGCCAGACCGGTAAAACCTCAGTAGCCGTTGACACAATCCTCAATCAGCATGATCAGGACGTGCTGTGTGTTTACTGTGCAATTGCGCAACGTGGCACGGCGGTTGCCCGCGTTGTCGATACGCTTCGCCAATATGGAGCACTGGCCTATACGATTGTGGTCGTGGGTTCCGGGGATGCGCCGCCGGGACTGCAGTTCATCACGCCCTATGCGGCTACGACTATGGCTGAATATTTCAGGGACCAAGGTCGTGATGTTCTCATTGTTTACGACGATCTGACCTGTCACGCCCGCGCCTACCGAGAGCTTTCGCTGTTGTTGCGGCGCCCCCCGGGTCGCGAGGCCTATCCGGGTGATATTTTCTATATCCATTCCCGGTTGCTGGAACGCGCAACGGTGCTCAAGGAAGCAGTCGGAGGCGGATCTTTGACCGCACTTCCCATTGTTGAAACCCAGGCGCAGGATATTTCTGCCTATATCCCCACAAACCTCATCTCTATTACCGATGGACAGATTTACCTGTCGCCACAGCTGTTTCACAGGGGGCATCTTCCCGCCATAGACGTCGGAAAATCCGTTTCCAGAGTGGGTGGTAAAACCCAGTTTCCCGCTTTCCGAGCGGTTGCGGGTGATCTCCGTCTTGCCTATGCACAGTTTGAGGAGCTTGAGACCTTCGCTCGCTTTGCCAGCCGTTTGGATGCAAAAACCCGGAGCATGATTGAACACGGACGCCGCGTCCGCGAAGTGTTAAAGCAAAAAGAGCATGCACCTCTGCGAGCCGGCGCTCAGATTGGAATACTAAAAACTGTTACGGCCGGTTTGTTCGATGATGTGCCCTTGGAGATGGTTGCCGATATGGGCGAAGCCCTGCAGCAGCGCATAGTTGATGGGCTCCCTGATCTTTGCGTTTGCGTCGAAGAGGGCGCGACCCTGGATGAAAAACAATGGAAAAGCATTACGGATCTGGCCGTTGACAGCATTGCCGACGTGAGCGGGCCCAAATATGGACTCAACTGAAAGACTGCGTCGCCGAATAGAGGTGCTCGGCGATTTGCAATCCATCGTGAAGACCATGAAAGCATTGTCGGCGGTAAGCATCCGTCAGTACCGAGGCTCTGTGCTGGCCCTCACCGATTACTATCGGACGGTGGAGTTGGGTCTACATGGGGTTTTACGAAATGTGGACTACTTTCACCCTCCTGTTTATGAATCCGGGCAGCAGCACTTGCTCGCCGCTGTTGTCTTTGGCTCCGACTATGGACTGTGTGGACGCTTTAATGAAGATGTCACAAGCTATGCCCTGGAACAAATCAAAGCCACGACGGAGTATTCCCCGCGGTCGCAAATACTGGCTGTGGGTTCACGAGTGAAATCCCATCTGGAGTCCCTCGGTCATGCAGCCGATGCCGATGTGCCTCTGGCAGCGTCGGCGGCCCAGATTGCTAACACCGTACAGCAGGTCCTCGTCAAAATAGACCATTGGCGCAGCGAGGCGAATCTTCGTTATTTATACGTTTTTTACAATCGCATGGGTCAAAAAGGTGGTTACCAGCCGATGAGCATAAAGCTACTGCCCATGGATCTGCATCGCTTTCGGGGTTTGACACAAGCACCCTGGCCATCGCGTCGTCTGCCGACGTTTACTATAGATCGCCAGCAGCTGCTCACTGCACTGGTACGCCAGTACTTTTTTGTCAGGATTTTTAGGGCCTGTGCCGAGTCTCAGGCGAGCGAACATGCGAGCAGGCTGGTTGCCATGCAGTCGGCGGAGAAACATTTGGACGAACGCAAGGAAGAACTGACTACGCGGTTTCACCGCTTGCGTCAGGATGCCATCACGAATGAAATGCTGGATATCGTTTCTGGCTTTGAGGCTATAACTGCGGACCAGGCTTTGTTTTAAGCGAGGACTTAAAACCCCGGAACATGGTTAATGCGGCACTTAGGCCTCGACTAACATATGCGTGGGAGTTGCTCACCACTGAGCAGATCGAGAATCTGGCTGCCGCCCAAGTCACTGTGTGCGATCACGCCCTCTCCAGGACCGACACTGCCGATGGTCTTCGCCTCAGGTCCCAGCGCCTCGAGCAGCTGATTCTCGCTCGCCGGATCCACAAAAATTACCATTCGTCCCTCGTTCGCAACATACAGCGCATCGAGCCCAAATAGCTCGCATACCGATGCGACGGGACTGCTCACGGGCACCCGATCTCGAAACACATCGATCTGCAGCGCAGCGGTCTCGCTCAGCTCCGCCAGCGCCGTGGCGAGGCCACCCCGTGTGAGGTCACGCATGCAATGCAGTGCGTCCCCCAGGGGTAGTAATCGCTCTATCTGGGGCCAGAGCTGCATGCAGTCACTCTCGATAGGCGCCTGCAGACGAAGGTCCTCGCGTTGCGTGAGGATGCAGGTGCCGTGTCGTCCAAGGTCTCCGGAGACAACGACTAAATCTCCGGGTTGGATTAGCTCGGGATGGCTGGCAGTGCGTCGAATACCGATTCCCGATACGTTCAGATACACACCGTCGCCATGACCACGCTCCACTACCTTGGTGTCACCGGTAACAATCTGCACGCCTAATTCCTGTGCAGCATTGCCCATGGATTGGGCAATGCTATAAAGCGATTCAGTAGAAAACCCCTCTTCGATAATCCATCCACAGCTTAAATAGGCGGGTTGTGCGCCACACACCGCGAGATCATTGCAGGTGCCGGTCACGGCGAGTTGACCGATGTCGCCGCCGGGAAACCGCAACGGACTGACGACGTAGGAATCCGTGGTAAACACGAGTTCCGGCGCGCTTTCCTGGGGAAACAACAAATCTGCACCATCGTGTTCGGCACGGATGTCAGGCATGGCCGCGCTGAAAACATCGCGAATCAGCTGTTGGGTAAATCTGCCGCCAGCACCATGAGCAAGGGTCACCAATGGATACTTGGCAAAGGGGAAGGCGCACTCAGACATTGTGTACGGCCGCTGCACGACGGTAGCGATAGTAGGCTGCACAGGCCCCCTCGCCAGAGACCATGGTTGCGCCGAGGGGCGAGTCCGGTGTGCACTCGCTTCCAAAGTGTGGGCACTGTTGCGGGCGAATCCTTCCGGTAAGCACCTCTCCCGCGTGACATCGCGTCCCCCGGGCCGCAGGCGCAACATCAAGAGCAAAACGTTTTCGCGCATCGTAGGCCTGATAACGCTCGTTTAGTGTCAGGCCGGACTGTAGGAGGATCCCCAGACCTCGCCAGTCCTGATCTGATGTAGTAAAGACCTTCTGTATAAGCTCCTGCGCCTGCAAGTTGCCACCTCGATCGACATAGCGAGCGTATTGATTCTCGACCCGTGCCGCGTTCTGCTCGAGCTGCTGAAGCGCAGCTTCGATGCCCAGTAGAATATCCAGCGGTTCAAACCCCGTGATGACTATTGGTTTGGCGAGGCGCCGGGCGAGTGACTCGTACTGCCAGCTGCCCATCACTGTGCACACATGCCCTGCAGCAAGAAACGCCTGTATGCGATTATCGGGAGCCCGGGCAATGGCTTCAATGGCCGGCGGAACCGTTACCTGACTCACCAGCAAGGAAAAGTTTGTAAGGCCCAATGCCTGTGCTTGCAGTACGCTAAGTGCGTTAACAGGTGCCGTCGTCTCAAAGCCCACTGCGAAAAACACTACTTCGCGCTCGGGGTTTTCAGCGGCAATCTTTACGGCATCAAGTGGCGAATACAGGCTGCGAACGTCAGCGCCCCGGGCCTTGCAGGCAAGCATGTCATCATGACTGCCGGGGACGCGCAGCATGTCGGCAAAGGTTGTAAGAATGATTGACTCCTGCGTTGCCAGCGCAAGCGCCTCGTCAATACAGTGAGTCGGAGTTACGCAGACAGGGCAGCCCGGGCCGTGGATCAACTCCACAGAATCTGGTAACAACTGGTCTATGCCGTGGCGGATGATGGAATGGGTTTGACCGCCGCACACCTCCATAAGTACCCAGTTACCCGTGACAAGTTGGTGGATTCTGTGGACGATCAAGCTAGCCATAGCGGGATCACGAAACTCCTCAAGAAAGCGCATGGTCTTCCCCCAGCTCTGTGATTTCAGATAGGAGTGACAACACGCGTTGAGCTTCATACTGATCAAGAGTGCGGATCGCGCACCCCACATGCACGATTACGTAGTCATCGATCTGCGCATCCGTACAAAAGCTCAAATTTACCGGGCGTTCGATATCTCCAAAGCGCACGAGACCCTGGCGCTCCAGACCAGTACCGAAGATGCTCACCACGCGCCCGGGAATTGCCAGGCACATTATGCTACGCGCTCCGCCGGTTGCACTCGCATAGCACGGGCGGTGCATTGCCCCAGAGCCACTCCCCCATCATTCGGCGGAACCTTGTGCGGCAAATACAGGGTCATACCCTTACTCCGCGCCTCCAGGGCCAGCAGCTCCACCAAAAGACGATTCTGAAAAACGCCACCGCTAAGCAGCACACGTTTGTCTGGGCCGAGGGCGCACTGGCGTATCGCGGCGCGTGCCAGGGCCATGTGAAAGCCCCGGGCCCGTGCGCCTAAGTCAAGGCTCTTATCGCTGATAAGCTCAAGTAAGGGTCGCCAGTCGAGATCACCGTCAGTCAGGCTTAAGTCCATGGGTGTGGCGGCACAGGCTCGCGCTGCGAGGGCTTCCCACTCCATGGCTGCCTGCGCTTCAAAACGGTTAATGTCACGCAGACCAGCCAGCGCTGCCATTCCCTCGATGAGTCGCCCCATGCTGGAGCAATCCATTGTCGCGCCTATGTTCTGCTCACCGATAAGGGCTCGGGCAATTTTGCCAGGATAGCGGGAAATCGCTTCTCCCGGCGGCAGTCTGAAGCGTCGAATACTCCCAAGACGATGCCAGTGCAGCTCTGCATCGAAGACCAAACATTCGCCACCCCAGATACTGCCATCCGGACCCAGGCCGATGCCGTCCCACGCCAGCACCGTAAATGGGGGAGCGGGCCGGTGCTCAAGCCACGCCGCCATTGCATGGGCTACGTGATGCGGCACAGCGTGCGAGCGGTAATCTGCATCTATGGTTGAAGCATAATCCGGATGCAGGTCCGTAATCTCTTCGTCGATCGGCATCCGAAAGAACTCTGGAAGCTCGCGTTTCGCCGCGCGATAGCGCTGGCGCGTGGGGGCTCCGTCCAGATCCCCAATATAAGGTCCAGCGACCAGCGTGTGCCCATCATGCAGGGCAAGGCTGTTCTTGAGGTGAGCGCCACAGCCGAGGGAGGAGCCCGGAGCGTCCAAGGTGTGGATCTGTGGAGCCAGACCGCGCCCCAGGCGGAGGGTGACGGCCCTGTCAGCCATACAGCGCTGTACAGGATCATCAAGGCCCCGAACCAGACTGAGATCATGTAGCAAGAAGGTGTCCGCAATCTCATTCAGCCTGCTCAGCGCCTGCTGGTTCTCAAAGATTAGAGGTGCACCGGACTCGTTTGCACTTGTGACGACCAACGGTCGTTTCAGGCGTTCCTGCAATGCTAGTTGAATGCCGTTGTAAGGGAGCATAACGCCGAGCAGACCCAGTTTTGGGGCGAGTAGCTCGGCCTCGAGGCTGTCCGACTCCAGTAGCACAATGGGTGCCGCGCAACTTCGCAAGGCGGCTTCTTCGATCGCATTCACGCTGGCGTGAGTCTTGATCCAGGCCATTGAGGGAGCCAGCAGCGCCAGAGGTTTGCGACGGCGCTTCCGTTGGCGCAGGCGCTGTACTGCAGCCGCATTGCCCGCATCAACCATTAAATGAAAACCAGAGCTTCCCTTGATAGCCACAATGCCACCCTCGACGAGAGTGTGGCAGGCCTGGGCCAGCGCCCCTTCTGCGGAGGCTCCCTGTGGGTTGAACAATCGTGGACCGCATTGGGGGCAGCACAGGCCTACGGCGTGAAAGCGTCGATCCGCAGGGTCCCCGTGTTCTTTGATGCATTGTTCGCATAGCGGGAATGCTTTCCAGCTGGTGTTGGCCCGGTCATAGGGCAGGCGCTCACAGATGGAAAAACGCGGACCGCAGCGGGTACAGCCGATAAAGGCATAACGGTACCGTCGGTCCTTGGGGTCGTGAAACTCCCGCCAGCAATCCGCGCAAATGCCCTGATCTGCCAGCAGTGCGCTGGCCACCCCGGGATTGCTCCGACTGGGGGCGATTTGGAAGCCATGGCGCTGCATCACACTGCCGATCTGCACCGATATCTCTTGAGTCACTCCCGGCGCCTCCTGGCGCAGTTCTTTGACAAACTGGTCGAGACTCAGGGTTGATCCCTGCACGGTAATCGCGACGCCGCTGGACTGGTTGTATACCTCGCCCTTCAGGTCAAGGCGCTGCGCGAGTCTGAACACAAAGGGTCGAAAGCCAACTCCTTGCACCTGACCACGAACCTCCAGCTGACGACATTCAGGGTTCGGCAACGTCAATACTCCTGAGCAGAATCGACTGGGCCTGCGGATGATCGATGTCCTGTGAGCTCTCGATCTCCAACAGCGCCCCTTCTGCAATGCTGCCCACAGTCTCGTTGCGAAAGTGCTCGCGAAAGTGTTCTGGTGAGATGTGACTCAGTGCGCCTAGCCACACGCGCACCCCGGTGACTGAGGTCACTGACTCCTCACTGGCCAGCGCGGTGATTCTGGTGAGTAGATCGCGAATCATTCCCGCCTCATGCATGAACGGCATCCTCAATAAACGCGGCAGCAAGCTCTTCTATGAGCGCGTCGGCGGCGCAGGCTACTGCTTCAGACAGGCCCTCACCGAGAACAAAGGATTCGCCGGCAATCGCGATAACGGTGAGTTTTTTGGGCAGTACTTCCAGGGAGCGAGCCAGAGAAATAGCTTCGACTACGCCTAAAGCATGCGTGCTGGCGTGCAGCGGTGCCTGTGCAAGCGCCGGATCGTTGGCATCCAGACACAATTTCTGTCCCGGCGCCATGCCAGCGGCCGGACCATCCAGTGCATCGATGAGCACCAGTTGCGAGCAGCGTGCGAAGATTGCGATCAGATCGCTGACTTCGCCGTCCGAGTAGAGCAGCTTGCTCTTTGGCAACCTGCCGGCGAGACCTGCCACTACGTAGGGCCCAACGCCGTCATCGCCGCGATCGGGATTGCCGACTGCGAGAAGCTCAGACACCTGTCCCATCCCGCCGTTGGAGCTTCAGGAAATGTGTCGCACAAGAGATACAGGGATCGTAATTGCGGATCGCCTGCTCACAGCGCCAGGTCAATTCAGCGTCGGGCAGCTGTAAATTGTCCCGGACCAAGTCGCGAAGATCATCCTCGATAGTGAGCTGGTTCTGTGAGGTTGGGGGAACAATTGTGGCACGTTGGATCATACCCTCGGCATCCACCTCATAGCGGTGAAAAAGCAGGCCCCTGGGCGCTTCTGTTGCTGCCATGCCGACCCCGCCACCGGCGGGGAGCGGCTGTGCGGCTGCAGTGGGTTCCACGAATTCTTCGATCAAGGCGATGGCTTCATCAAAGGCCTGAAAAACCTCCAGGGCGCGCACCACAATGCTCTCAAAGGCGTTATGCACCTGACGGTCAAAGCCATGTGCCACTGCCAGTTCCCGTGTGTGCGAAGAGAGTCGGTCACGATTGAGATTAAAGCGCGCCATGGGCCCCACAAAGTACGGGGTATTGCCAGGTATGCGCCGCGAATGCAGAGCTGTGCTATGCGCCACCTGTTCTTCAGCAAAATGTTCGGGATACTGATCCATAGGGATATCCAGTCCGGCACTGGAAACGATACGTCCCTCGTTGAAGGGATATTCACTGCCATGGCGCAGCGCGACAAACTCGTATTCCCGATGTAGATCGGGGAACTCGAATCCCGCTGTCCAGCGCACGGTTTGGGCTGCCGCGTCGCGACTCCACTTGAGTTCATCAAGCAGAGCATGCAGCTGTGCTTGATCAGGGGCCTTGTAGAAGCCCCCGATCTTCACGTTGATAGGATGGATCTCTCGTCCACCAAGGAGCTTGACGATAGTGTTTCCGGCCTTTTTCATACGCAGGCCGCGCAGCACCGCGTCTTTGTGTTCAGCGGCCATGGCCATGGCGTCGTCAAAGCCGAAGAAGTCCGGTGCGTGCAACAGATAGATGTGCAGTACGTGGCTCTCAATCCACTCGCCACAGTAGAGTAGACGGCGCAGACGCCGAGTTCCCTCGTCAATCTCCATGCCCAGCATATTTTCCATCGCGTGCACTGAGCTCATCATGTAGGCAACGGGACAGATTCCGCAGATCCGCGCGGTGATATCCGGTGCTTCGCTTAGCGCGCGTCCCTGGAGGAACGCTTCGAAAAATCGCGGCGGCTCAAAAATCTTGAGTTGCACCTCACGTAATTCTCCCTCAACCACATCCACCAAAAGGGCTCCTTCACCCTCGACCCGGGCAAGATAATCCACCTCAATGCGCCGACTGCGAAGCCCCGCTTTTATGGGCATGGATTTACGCGTCATTGCCACCGCCCCCGTGTTTAGTATTAAGTTCGATGCTGGCGCCGTATTCCTGCGCTGCGATGCGCAGGGGTTCTGCCATGGGGTTATAGCTTTGCAGGCTCCGCAGTAGCTGGTCACGGGACATGCCGTGATCATCCTTTAGATGCTTTGTTAATGTCGCTACCTGAGCCTGCTCCCGAACACCAAAACAGCCATAGCAGCCTCGGTTATAGGCCGGGCAGATCGCTCCGCAGCCGGCCTGCGTTATGGGTCCCAGACAATGTTGTCCCGCAGTGACCATAATGCAGAGATTGCCCCGAGCCTTGCATTCCATGCACACACTTTCCTCGGCTATTTCCGGATTCCGGCCCGCGGCGAAGGCGAGCACAACTTCGAGCAACTGATATTTGTTGATGGGACAACCGTGCAGCTCGTAGTCAACCGTAACGGCATCAGCTATAGGCATCGAGTTTGCAAGGGACGACAGGTACTCGGGGTGCGGGTACACGGTGCTGGCGAAAGCCTCTACATCGGCGGAGTTGCGCAGGGCTTGCAGTCCTCCAGCTGTCGCACAAGCACCAATGCATATGAGATAGCGGCTCTGCTCACGAACGGTCCGAATCCGGTCAAGATCCGATTCGGTGGTGATGGAGCCCTCCACCAGGGCGATGTCGTAGGGACCTGGCAGCATGCGCCGGGAGGCCTCGGGGAAGTTCACAATATCGACATGTTCCACGACTGCCAGGAGCTCGTCCTCGCAATCGAGTAGGCTTAACTGGCAGCCGTCGCAGGATGCGAACTTGAAGACAGCAAGAGTGGGTCGAGTTGGCGTCGTCATCAGAACTCCCGGGTCATCAAGAAGCGTTCCACTTCGGCGTAACCAAAAACCGGCCCGTTGCGACACAGAAAGTGCGGACCCAGCTGACAATGTCCGCAAATACCCAGCGCGCACTTCATGTTGCGCTCCAGAGATACGTAAATAGCGTCCGCCGGCACGCCTCGATCGCGGAGGCTTTTTGCACAGAAACGTATCATCACTTCCGGTCCGCAAATCATGGCCAGTACGTTTTTCGGGTTCATTTCTATGCGGGGAATCAGTTGGGTGATAACCCCGACGTCCCCCTGCCAATTTGCATCTGCGTTATCTACGCTGGCCAGGAACTGCAGGTCCGTGTGGCTTTTCCAGCGCTGCAGTTCCTCAGTAAAAAGCAGATCCTGTGGAGACCGAGCTCCCAGTAGCACTGTGATTCGCGCATAGCGCTTTGGCGCCTCAAGCGCTGCATAGAGCACAGGTCGCAGTGGAGCCAGACCAATGCCGCCGGCAATCAATAGCAGCTCCCGGCCATTCGCCTGTTCCAGGGGCCAGCCACGGCCAAAGGGCCCGCGCAGCCCAATGCGTTGGGATGGACGCAGGTCGCACAGCGCTCTGGTCACGTTGCCGACGGCTTTCACGGTATGTGTGATTGTTGAGTTGTTCCCGGGATCACCGCTTATGGAAATGGCCGATTCTCCGCGTCCCGGCAGATACAGCATGTTGAACTGACCCGGGGTAAAGCCGGCATAGTTCGAAGGCGCACAGACGGATAGAGTAAATACATCGTGGCTCTCCTGCTGCAAGGCTTCTACGGTCACCGAAGCGGGAATGAAGGGGTCGCTCACGGATTCCTCCCCTGTCCGTACAGATCAAGAAGCTGTAAACGCGTCGCCTCTATGCGTTGGGACATCAGTCGCGAGAATCGCTGCATCAGCTGGTAACCCATCACTGGGTCTGCATCGCACTTGTCGCGCAGACAACTGCCGTCTACCGCAATTACCTGTACATCCTGAACGGCCATGGCTTCTACGGACCAGCGATAAGGAGGAAACAGCCATGACCAGCCCAGAATGTCGCCAGCATCCAGAGTCTGGATAAGAAGTGTCGCTGCTGGCGACGAGTGAAGTTGTAGCGCTACTCGGCCTTTGGTGATGACGAAAAACTCATTGGCCGCGCTCCCTTCGGTGGCTATGACACGCCCGGAAGGAAACCTGGTGTTCTTCGAGCAGCTCAGCATGCATTGCAGGTAATCGTCGCAAAGGCCATCAAAGAACGGGTGTTGGGAAAGCTCCTGGGCAATGCTCTTCATGGAACTTCTCTGACTTTGGCGGTCTCCCGCGTGATGTCGATCCCCACGGGGCACCACGTGATACAGCGGCCGCAGCCGGTGCACCCACTGGTGCCGAACTGTGCCTCCCAGCTGGCCAGCTTATGCGTCAGCCACTGACGATAACGTGACTTCACGCTCTGGTGTGTCACACCGCCGCTGAGATAGGAATGGCCTTTGGTAAAACAGGAATCCCAGCGGCGCACATGAGTCACATCGAGACTTACAGGATCGACGTCTTCTCGAGTGGTGCTGCAGAAGCAGGTTGGGCAGACCTGAGTGCAGTTCCCGCAGGCTAGGCAACGTGCGGCCACATCCTCCCAATGGGGATGCTCAAGAGTCTCTAAAAGGTCCTTGGCAAGTCCGGTCATCTGGATGCTGCGCGACATTTGCTCCCGCGTTACAGCGAGAGCCGTATCGATCATGGCAAGCTCTTGGTCAGTGACCTTGGTGCCGCCGATGGCAGCAAGGAGAGCCTCGCCAGAATGACTTCGAGCCTCGACCAGATAAAACGGATCCTGTGGATCGAACTCGGTGAGTACGAGGTCGGCACCCGCGCCGACCGCAGGACCGTCACCGGTGCTACTGCAAAAACAGCTGGCGCTGGCCTGGGAGCAGTTGACCGCTACTATCAGTAACTCTTTGCGACGAGCGGCATAGCCAGGATCAACGATGTCACCTGTAAATACCCGGTCCTGTATGCCTATGGCGGATAGCTCACAGGCTCGCACGCCGATAAACGCCATTTTTCCGGGAGTCTCCCGGGCACTGACAAATTCACCATCTACTACGCGAAAGATAGCTTCCTCGGGGGGGTAGAGAAACTGTTTCCAGGTACAGGGCCCGACGTTAAAGGCGAAACGGCTCTGATCATCGTTGTGGCTGAGTCGGTAGTGCCCCGCATCCTGACTGTCTGCCCAGCCTGTGGGCAGGCTGCGGATATCGTCATACACGAGGGCCTCGTCGCGCACAGTGGGACCAATGACACGATAGTCATCATGAAGCAGACGCTCTATGAGCGACTGAAGCTGATCCGCATTCCAGCGCTGCATGACTCGTTACCCGTTGGCCCAAAACTGCCCGTGATCAAAACCGTGCCGCCGTAGAAAAATACGCGACATTCACCCGTCCGATGTACTCACTAAAAGAATAGACCACATTTGCGATTCGGATTAAGTCGACGGTGATTTACTCAAGCAACCTTGATGCATATCAATAATTTGCGTCTGCGCGGACGGGGGACTGTGACTAGACTTTGTAGAACAAGCACGCGCCGGATGGAGTGCCCAGAGCATGACTGAATTTCATTACGTAAGGCTGTTGTCGGAACTCGGTCGTCAGGATGTGCCGCTAGTCGGCGGGAAGAATGCATCTCTGGGGGAAATGCTTAGGGAGCTTGCGGGTGAGGAGATCCGGGTGCCCGATGGTTTTGCCACTGTTTCCAGTGCCTATTTTGCCTATCTTGACCACAACAACTTGCGCCAGAAGATCACCGACGCTTTGGCGGCACTCGACATCACAGACGTGGAGCAACTTGCGAAAACGGGGGCCAGCATTCGCAGCTGGATTATAGATGGCGAAATGCCACCTGCAATCGCAGAGGAAATCAGCACAGCCTATGATTGGATGCGACAGCAAAACCAGGGGCGGGACCCGGCGGTGGCCGTGCGTTCATCGGCGACTGCAGAGGATCTTCCTGACGCATCCTTTGCGGGGCAGCAGGAAACGTATCTGAACATCAGTGGTGAAGAGAATTTGTTGTCTACCTGCAAGCGGGTGCTCGCTTCACTGTTTACTGATCGCGCCATCGCCTACCGAGTGCATAAAGGTTTTGAGCATATGGCTGTGGCGCTCTCCATTGGCGTCCAGAAAATGGTGCGCTCGGACCTGGCCTGCTCGGGCGTCATGTTTAGCATCGATACGGAAAGCGGCTTTCCTGACGTAGTGATGATTACTGCCGCTTATGGTCTAGGCGAAAATGTGGTGCAAGGCGCAGTGAATCCCGATGAATTTCTGGTTTATAAAAATACACTGCACGGCGATTTTCGGCCCATCATCCGCAGGCAACTCGGTTCCAAGGCTTTAAAAATGGTTTACGGCGACGACCCTGCCTCCGCAGAGCCTGTTCACAATCAAGAGGTCTGTTTACGGGACCGCCAGCGCTTTTCGATCACGGATGACGAAGTTCTGGAGCTGGCTCGCCTGGCGATCAAGATTGAGCGTCACTTCGCTTGTCCCATGGATATCGAATGGGCCAAGGATGGTGAGAACGGTGATCTATATATCGTTCAGGCTCGCCCGGAAACCGTCCACTCGATCCTCACTGGTGGTAAGCAGTTCAGCTACCGGTTAAGTGAGCGCTCAGAGGTGCTGGTGACGGGGAAGAGCGTGGGCACCAAAATCGGCGCTGGTACAGTCCGTACGGTGCTTGACGCCTCGCATATGAGTGAACTTAAGGACGGGGATGTATTGGTTACGGATATGACTGATCCGGACTGGGAGCCGATCATGAAGCGTGCCAGCGCCATCGTCACTAACCGCGGTGGGCGCGTATGCCACGCGGCGATCATCGCGCGGGAATTGGGCATTCCCGCCATTGTGGGTACGGGTAATGCGACCTCTGTGCTGCATCAGGGCGACGAGGTTACTGTGTCCTGTGCCGAGGGCGAGATCGGTAAGGTGTACGGTGGAATTTTGGCTTTCGAGGCCGAAGAGCACAGCGTGACCTCCCTGCAGCGCCCACGCACGAAGATTATGATGATCGTAGGTAATCCGGGTCGCGCGCTGGAACTGTCTAGCCTTCCCAACGATGGGGTGGGTCTGGTGCGCATCGAGTTCATCATCAATGATCACATCGGTGTGCATCCGCATGCGCTGCTGGATTTTGAGAAGCTCGAGGTGGAGCTTCAAACGCAAATTGCAGACCGTATGGCGGGTTATGACAGTGCCCGGGAGTTTTACGTTTCGCGCCTTGCACAAGGCATCGGCACCATTGCTGCAGCCTTTTATCCTCGCCCGGTGATCGTGCGGATGAGCGACTTCAAGTCCAACGAATATGCCCAGCTTTTGGGCGGCGAGGCCTACGAGCCGACAGAGAGCAATCCTATGCTTGGCTTTCGTGGAGCCTCGCGTTATCACTCTGAGCAGTTTTCTCATTGCTTTGCGATGGAGTGTGCAGCGGTGCTTCGGGTCCGGGAGGTCATGGGCCTTACGAACCTCGAATTGATGATCCCGTTTGTGCGTAGCGTTCACGAGGAAGTGCAGGTTCTTGATCTTATGGCCAGGGAGGGCCTGCGGCGGGGCGAAAATGGGCTGCGCATCAACCTGATGTGCGAAATCCCCGCCAACGCGTTGCTGGCTAAAGAGTTTCTGGCACATTGCGATGGGTTTTCTATTGGTTCCAATGACCTGACGCAGCTGACTCTGGGCGTTGATCGGGACTCAGAGTTCCTTTCGGAGTTTGACGAGCGAGATGATGCGGTAGCTGCGCTGATGGAGATGGCCATAAGGGCCTGTCGAGAAGAGGGTAAATACGTTGGAATTTGTGGTCAGGCGCCCTCGGACTTTCCTGAAATCACCCGCTGGCTTGTAGAGCAGGGGATTGAGTCCATAGCACTCAATCCCGACAGTGTCCTGAAGATGACTGAGCTGGTGCTTGAGGTGGAGGCTGAGCAGGATGCGGGTCAGCAATCACGTATCGAGTCATAACTTTGGGGCGGCGGTTTGAAGGCCACTTCACTTTCTCGCATGCGCATGAAGCAGGTTTTGCGTGCACATCACGCATATGGTGGCGCATCGATCCTGCGGAAATATTCGGCAGTCAGAATAAAATATTCGGCTATCGGAATAAAAAGTGGTGCCCAGAAGAGGACTTGAACCTCCACGCCCTTGCGAGCACTAGCACCTGAAGCTAGCGTGTCTACCAATTTCACCACCTGGGCATCAATGAGACGGCGCACATTGAGGGCGCGAAGATTACGTATCGACCCCGGTTTTGTCAATGATCCCGTATACTAGGCTCTCCTGCGACCTTTCTAATTCGCACTAAACCGGAATACCTATGTCAAAGCAGCGCAAGCCGCGGAAAACCCCCACCGATCCCCACGCCAGCCGAGAGGCTGAACGGTATGACCACCCCATAGCCTCCCGCGAGGCCATAATGGATCTGCTGCGTGAGGCTGACGGCCCTTTGAATCAGGATCGAATCGCGAAATCTCTAAAGTTGGTGGAGGATCGCGATCTTGAGGCTCTGCGCCGGCGTCTGCGTGCCATGCAGCGTGACGGGCAGTTGCATGTGGATCGCAAGGGCGCCTATGGATTGGTCGAGGCACTGAATCTATTGCGTTGCCGCGTGCAGGGGCACCGCGACGGCTACGGCTTTGCACAGCCCGAGACAGGCGAAGACGACCTGTATCTGAGCGCGCGGGAAATGCGTCGCCTGTTTGACGGCGATACAGTGCTTGTCGCTGTCACCGGTACAGATAGCCGTGGACGTTCAGAGGGCAAGGTCGTCGAGGTTCTGGAGCGCGGCGTCACAATGGTCGTTGGGCGCTATCAGGAGGAGAGTGGCATTGGCGTCGTGCTCCCCGATAACGCGCGGATCAATCAAGAGGTGTTGATTCCGCCCAAGTTTAAGGGCGAGGCTAAACACGGCCAGATTGTTACCGCCGAGATTACCCACTATCCGGAGAATCGCCTGGGTGCAAAGGGGCGCATCACAGAGGTTCTGGGTGAACATCTGGACCCGGGATTGGAAATAGACATATCTATCCGCTCCCATGGCATCCCATTTGAGTGGCCCGACGCCGTGCTGGATGAAGCAGGTGCGCTGAGTGAGGAGCCGGAAGAAGACGATAAAAAGTACCGGATAGACCTGCGCAAAAAGCCCTTCGTGACCATTGACGGAGAGGACGCTCGGGACTTTGATGATGCGGTTTACTGTGAGAAGCGCCGTTTGGGCGGCTGGCGTTTGTGGGTTGCCATCGCTGATGTTTCTCATTACGTGGCTGTGGGTAGCGCACTGGATAAGGAGGCCATTGAGCGTGGCAACTCCGTGTATTTTCCAGAAAGAGTTGTCCCCATGCTGCCGGAAGTGCTGTCGAATGGTCTGTGCTCCTTAAAACCAGAAGTCGATCGCTTGGCTCTGGCTGTGGAGATGGAGATTAGCGGCGCGGGTGAGCTTAAGCAGTTTCGTTTCTGCGAAGCAGTCATTCACTCCCATGCCCGCCTGACTTATACCCAAGTGGCGGAGGTTCTAGAAACAGGGGCCAGTGATGCTATATCACGCAAACTGGTTCCGCATCTCGAGCAATTGCATGCACTTTACAAGGTGCTCAGACAGGCGCGGGAAGAACGTGGCGCCATTGATTTTGAGACCGTTGAAACGCGCATCATTTTTAACGCTGAGCGTAAAATCGATGCGATTGTGCCCGTGCAGCGTAACGATGCACATAAACTTATCGAAGAGTGCATGCTCTGCGCTAACGTCGCTGCGGCGAAATTTTTTGAGCGCCATGAATTGCCGGTGCTCTATCGCGTGCACGAGGGCCCGGGGGAGCAAAAGCTCGAGAATCTGCGGGCGTTTCTGGGTGAGCTGGGACTGGGTTTACGAGGTGGTCTCAAACCTACGCCCGAGGACTACCAGCTACTGATAGAACAGATCAGCACCCGAGATGATGCGCATATCGTTCAGATGATGCTGCTGAGATCCTTGAGCCAGGCGGTGTACCAAGCCGAAAATCTGGGCCACTTTGGACTCAATTATCCTGGCTATGCGCACTTTACGTCACCGATTCGGCGATATCCGGATCTGTTAATTCACCGCGCGATTCGCAGTGTCATTCGATCCCGGGAGCGCAGCAAGCTGGTTCAGCGTGTACGCGGTGCTTCCGATCTTACCAAGGCGCAAATTTATCCCTATGACGATGCGGCCATGGCGGCATTTGGGGCCCGTTGTTCTCTTACCGAGCGCCGGGCAGATGAGGCCACAAGAGAGGTCAACTCCTGGCTCAAATGCGAATACCTGCGTGAGCACGTCGGTACTGAATTTGAGGGCGTAGTTAGTGCAGTGACCAGTTTTGGTCTGTTTGTTGAGCTAAACGATCTTTATATCGAGGGGCTGGTACATGTGACCTCGCTGCCAGGGGACTACTACCGCTTCGATCCCGCGCAGCAGCGTTTGGTCGGTGAGCGAACGGGACGCAGCTTTCAGCTTGGAGCTGCGATCAAGGTGCTCGTCGCCTCGGTTAATCTGGATGAACGAAAAATCGACCTTGAACCGGTTACTCTGCCGGAGCACCGCAAACGCAAAGGTTCTGGTGGTGGCTCGGGGAAGCAGCCGGCGAAGAGCGCAGGAAAAGCTCCCCACGGTGGTGACTCAAAAGAGAAAGGCAGATCCGGACCCAAGGCAAAATCCAAGGCGAAATCTGGCGGTCGCAATCGCAGTGCCACCGGCGCTCGCAAGCGTCCCGCAAATGCGAAAGCGGCAAAGACCGGACAGGGTGGGCCCAAAGGTGGCGCAAAACGGTCTCCTAAGGGTTCCTGATAATGGCTTTGAACTATGCCTTTGGACTCCACGCCGTGGAGGAGTTGCTGCGCAGGCAGCCCAAGTCGGTCAGTCGTCTTTGGGTACAAAAGGGGCGGGATGACGGTCGTATGCAGGCCCTTCTTGCTTTGGCCGCGACCGCAGATACACCGATAAGCCGCTTACCACGCGTCAAACTCGATGAGCTGGTGTCCGGTCGACACCAGGGTGTCGTCGCTGAGCTTGGTGAGAATACCGCGGGGCAGTCTGATTTGCGCTGGAGTGAAGAGCAACTTGTTCTGGCGGTGACGGATAACCCCCGGGCGCTGATTCTGGTGCTTGATGGTGTGACTGATCCCCATAATCTCGGGGCCTGTTTGCGTAGTGCCGATGCCGCGGGGGTGACAGCCGTTGTTGTGCCCAAAGACAACGCGGCAGATATCACCGCAGTGGTGCGTAAGGTTGCTTGTGGCGCAACAGAGACCATGCCGCTGGTGCGTGTTACCAATCTTGCGCGCAGCCTTGACGCTCTAAAGGCCGCCGGAGTCTGGATCTACGGCACGGCCGGGGAAGCCGGCCAGAGCATATATTCTACCGAGCTAAAAGGTGCCGTGGCGCTGGTAATGGGCGCCGAGGGCGCGGGTATGCGGCGTCTTACCCGGGAGCGCTGTGACTTTCTGCTCAGCCTGCCCATGGCAGGCAGTGTGAGCAGTCTGAATGTGTCCGTAGCGACGGGCGTTTGTCTGTTTGAAATACGCCGTCAAAGACTGCTTGCAGAGGGCGCTGGGGGCCTGTAGACTCCGCGCCTCAAAATTTGGACGGTCAAACTTGGCCGTTTCTCCTTGTCATACGGCCTGATAACAACGTTAAGCCGGTGGCTAAAACCCGTAAGGAGCTCGTTGATGCGACACTACGAAATCGTGTTCTTGGTGCATCCGGACCAGTCTGAGCAGGTCCCTGGCATGATTGAACGCTACAGCAATATCATTACCAAAGACGGTGGTTCTGTTCACCGTATGGAAGACTGGGGCCGCCGTCAGCTGGCATTCCCTATTTCCAAGGTTCACAAGGCTCACTACATTCTCTTGAATGTCGAGGCTTCTAACGAAGCGATGGACGAGCTGACTACAACTTTCCGTTACAACGATGCGGTTATCCGCAACCTCGTAATTCGTCGCGATGCGCCAGATCTCGAAGAGTCGCCCATCATGAAGGCGGAGAAAGAGAGCCGTGAGCGCAAGTCCCGCTATGAGGACCGTCAGGGTAGCGAGAAGCCACGTCGCGATAGCGACGATGCATCCGATACCACCGAAGAGGCACCGGCTGCAGAAGCCGAAGCCGAAGCCTAAGGCGCGGACACACAAGGAGTAATATCAGATGGCACGTTTTTTTCGTCGTCGTAAGTTTTGTCGTTTCACCGCCGAGGGCGTTAAAGAGATCGATTACAAAGATCTCGATACGCTGAAGGCTTACATCTCCGAGACCGGCAAGATTGTTCCAAGCCGTATTACGGGCACCAAAGCGAAGTACCAGCGCCAGCTTTCTACTGCTGTAAAGCGCGCACGTTTCCTCGCTCTGCTGCCTTACACCGACGGCCACCGTTAATTGTTGGGGACGTCGAGGATGAACTTCTCGATGTCCCATAACTAAACGGCATGCTGGGACTTGCCAAATTTGCAATGAGTGGGCGCTATCGCGCGCTCTTGCTTGCGGTCGCAAGTTCCGGAAGTTTGTTATTTGCGTGGATAGGCGCCTCGGTAGTGGCGTTGGTGGTTCTGCGCAAGGGAAGCCGAGAAGGCTTGTGGTTAGTACTTTGGGCGTCGCTTCCAGCGCTTTTAGTAACGAAGGTGTCAGGCGACAGCAGTGCTCTGGCGATGTTGCTGGGTACTGCGGTACTTGCGCTGGTGCTCCGCGCGTCGGTCAGTCTTGCGTTGACTGCCGTTGCCAGTACTGGCGTTGCAGTCGTTACCGGCTTGGGGCTGTTGGTGTTTGGCCAGCCTTTGCTTGTGGAGCTTGCGGGTTTGTTTGCGCAGTTTTTTGCGGCTTTAGAGACGCAAACTCTGGAAGCAGGAGGGCAGCCTTTAGGGCTTGCTCCTCCAACGACGGCGCAGTTGGCGGGCATGATGGGAACAGCAAACGGCGCCCTGAGCTTTTTGTGTTTGGCGCTCGCTCGCTACTGGCAGGCGGCCCTGTACAACCCGGGCGGCTTTGGCAGTGAATTTAGAGCACTGCAGTTACCGAAAACGCTGGTTTGGGCCTTGGTCATGGCAGCGGTCGCGTTTGCTGCGGCGGGTTTGGCTTTTCGTAGCTGGGGCGCGGCGATGCTCTTGCCGCTGACCATCGCAGGCTTTGCGTTGCTGCACGCACGGGCGCGGCATCGACGTCAGGGCAGCTTTTGGATGAGCGGCATTTATGTCGCATGGCTGGTGTTTGATGCAGCCAAACTGGGTCTGGTGGGGCTTGTGCTGGCAGATACGGTGATGAATTTTCGTGATCGCTGGCAAGACGCGGAGTCTTCCACTTTGGGTGAGGGCAGCGACACAAAGGAAGAACAGGACGTTTCTGATGACGATCATCAGGACGATACAAAAGACTAATTCGTACTAGTGAGATAGCAGCGCCCCAGGGCACTGACATAGAGGACCAAACCATGGACATTATTCTGCTGGAAAACATCGGCAATCTCGGCGGCCTGGGTGACAAAGTCACTGTTAAGGCGGGTTACGGCCGGAACTACCTGATCCCTCAGGGGAAGGCCGTGCCTGCTACCGAGGCGAACGTAGCCGAGTTTGAAGCACGTCGTGCAGAGCTCGAGCGTGCCGCTGCTGAGGCGCTTACAGCGGCACAGGGCCGTGCAGAGGCTCTGGCAGCGCTGGACGTGATTACTATCGAAGCCAACGCTGGTGAAGAAGGGAAACTCTTCGGATCTATCGGTACTCGCGATATTGCTGAAGTTGTGACTGCGGCTGGTTGTGAAGTCGACAAGTCTGAGGTTCGACTTCCTGAGGGCGCCCTGCGTGAAGTGGGCGAGTACAGCGTTGCAATTCAGGTGCACCCGGACGTAATGACAGACGTTACCATCGCTGTTGTTCCCGAGTAGCACGCGAGTGTGACGTAAAGACGCGGCTTTTCGGCCGCGTTTGCTTTTTCCTCTTAGTAATTTGGGCTACTCTGGACAGCCCCGCGCCCGCAAGGTCCGCTGATGGCAGACGCTAGTCCACAACGCTCCCAGTCCAACCGTCCCTTCGACGGTGATGTCGCACGGATTAAACTCCAGCCCCAGTCAGTAGAGGCAGAGCAATCTGTTTTAGGCGGACTGATGATTTCCCAGGATGCCTGGGACAGCGTGGCCGAGATGGTGAGTCCCGAGGACTTTTACCGGCCCGATCACCGACTGATTTTTCGCCAGATCCGCCACCTTGCTGAGGCCGGTGAGCCTGTTGACGTTGTTACTCTCGCTGATCAATTGCAGCTCAGCGGTGAGCTCGATGCCGCCGGTGGTCACGCCTACCTGTCAGAACTTGCAGAGAACACTCCCAGTGCTTCTAACATCCGGGCCTATGCCCAGGTCGTTCGAGAGCGTTCAGCGCTCAGGCGCCTGATTGAGGCCGCCCAGGAGATAGCTGACAGTGGTTTTACGCCCCAGGGGCGCAGTTCTGCAGAGCTCATTGATGAGGCCGAACGCCTCATCATGCAGATTGGTGAGCAGGGTCCGAAAGCTGGCGGACCACAGGACGTCGGCACACTTCTTACCGAAACCGTCCAGCGCATCGAAGAGCTGTGCAACAGCGGTGGAGATATCACGGGCCTGACCACCGGCTACGTTGATCTCGATAAAATGACCTCGGGACTGCAAAAGTCAGATTTGGTGATCGTAGCTGGTCGACCCTCCATGGGTAAGACGGCGTTTGCTATGAACCTTGTGGAAAACGCAGTTTTGCATCAGCCCGGGCCAGTGCTTGTGTTTTCCATGGAAATGCCGGCAGAGGCGCTGATGATGCGTCTGCTGTCTTCTATCGGGCATATTGATCAAACGTTAGTGCGTACCGGGCGCCTGGATCAGGCGGGTTGGGAGAGCCTTTCCAATGCCGTGGGCAAACTTAAGAACACCGGCTTGTTGATTGATGACACACCTGCGCTGACGCCCACCGAAGTGCGCAGCCGCGCCCGTCGGGTAAAACGTGAACACGGCAATATCGCCATGATCATGATCGATTACATGCAGTTGATGCAGGTCGCGGGTGCCTCTGAAGGTCGTACGGCGGAGATTTCCGAAATCTCTCGAAGTCTGAAGGCGATCGCCAAGGAATTCCGCTGTCCGGTGGTGGCCTTGTCGCAGCTCAACCGCGCGTTGGAGCAACGTCCCAATAAGCGTCCGGTGAACTCAGACCTCAGAGAATCGGGCGCCATCGAGCAGGACGCTGACGTGATTATGTTTATCTACCGAGACGAGGTGTACAACCCGGATTCCGCGGATAAAGGCGTTGCCGAAATCATTATCGGCAAGCAACGTAACGGGCCGATTGGTACCTGCCGACTCGCCTTCTTTGGCGAGTACACGCGCTTCGAAAACCTCGCTCATTCCTCGGCGGACCGCTACTAGGCGATACGCCGGCTACCTAACAAGGTCTTGGCTATTGGTCCATTCCGGCTTGCGCGCGAACATAACGTGCGGCTTCTTCGTGGGTGGCGAACCAAACTTGGCCTTTGGCTTTCATATGCTCGATAAGTCCCTCAAGAGCCACGATCCGTGACCGATGGCCACTCACATGGGGGTGCAGGGTGAGCAGGAACATGGTGCCTTCCTCCCAGGCCTTATCAAACTCATCGATCCACACCTGCATGATGTCCCGAGGATTCATGTAGCGATTGCCGCGGGGGTTAAACATTGGCGCGTCGTCGAGAATCCACTCAACCGGCAGCTCTACAAGGCCGGTGGCCTCGCCATCCTGCACAAGCTCATAGGGTCGGTCGTCATGCATGAGTGAGCTTTCGTATAAAAAGCCCATCTTGCGCACGATGCGCAAGGTATTGGGGCTGTGGTTCCAGGAGGGGGCTCGATAACCGACGGGCCGCTTTCCGCTAATGGCTTCGATTTCATCGCGGGCTTGTATCAGTAGCCGCTCTTCCGTGGCGGCATCCAGGCTGGTGTTCAGCTCATGGATCCAACCATGCACGGCGATCTCATGCAGGCCTGACTCATTAATCAATGGCGCTTGCTGGGGAGCAATTTTCAGGCTCCAGGCGGGGAAGAAGAACGTTGATGGAACCTGCTCGTCATTCATCAGCTTCACGATCCGCGGTAGTGCAACCCGGTGGCCGTATTGACCCTGGGATAGGGGGCCAATACTGACGTCGCCAGTGCGAAGTCCCATGACCGTCTCGTTGTCAACATCATAGGACAGCAGAACCGCGACCCGCGCGTTTCCAGGCCAACTCTCGGGATTCAGGTCTCTGCCCGCGCGCACCTGGTTTACGGCATTAAAAACGGTTTCTTCGGACCAGTTCCACGGGGTCTTGGGATCCTCTGCCTTAGCGTTTGATTCAGCAAAGCTCGCGGGTACGGCCATGGTTGCGAGGCAGGTTAGGCCTATGGCGGGTAATAAATGCTTGAGCTTGAGTATTGTGCAATCTGGAAGCATAAAAAGATCCTTAAAGATCATTGTCGGCCTTCAATCGTTGAATCTGCTCCAGAGCCGCATCACCCTCCAGAGCTTTCGATATCAGGCGATTTTTGGGAGGTTCAGGTATCGGTGGAATCTCGTCGCCCATGAGCAGCGTCGCGCAGCGCGACTGATAGTGACGGTTAAACAAGGGCCAGCTCTGTGGCTCCGGTGCGGTGGCGAGTTGCTGCCAGCCACAGTCTCGCCCCGCCCAGTAAACGGCGGGATGTGACCAATGCTTGAGTTCGGGGGGAGATCCGGCATTGCAGGCTTCAAGGTAGGCAGCGCGGGCGGCCGGTAGTCCCAGAGCCGGGAGGCTCTCTTCACAGCATTTGTGCATACGGTTAAGCGTTGGTAGGTACTCGCTGTTTTCTATGGCGAGTTTTGCGCCTTGGAGAATCTGTGCTGGTGGAACGTCTTTGAGCGAGTCCAGCCACAGCTTCTTAATTTGACGAAGCTGTTCGGCGTCGCTGAATGCTGCGTAATACTGGTTGTGGTAGTTAAGTCGAAAAAGCGCAAAGACCTGATTGATTGCCTCAACCAGCGCCGGGTCCGGTTTGCCTCGCGAGTCACTCTGCCCAGGAGGTATCGGTGAGGTCGCTCTCGAGGCTGCTATCTCGCGTTCGACGCGTTGTGCCAGTTCCCCGCTGTCCTGCATGGTCGACTCCCGTTGCTTCTTGTTGCTGTCTGGCCCATTGGAATTGTACATGCTGTTTGAATCGATTCTGCCAGGCATGCCCAGCACTGCCTCGCTCCCTCCAGTATAGGGTGAAGTCCTCTATCTGCTGCAGGGCAAATCCTCGGGGAACACCATGAAAGCGCTCCAACAGCTCCAGCATGTCTTCGCTGGGCTGAAAATCTGGCGGTAGAGGTTGTCCCTCACGTTTTCCGGGTCTCGGTGCAGGAGGCTTTGGGACCGCCGCCGGAACCTTCGCTGTGCTTGCTTGATCTGGAATGGCTTTGGCGATCGCAGCGACACTTGGGGATACCATCGTCGGAGCCTGTACGGTGGTCGTAGTCTCTTCGATCGGGGTTTCGTTGATGGCCAGCAGAAGACTGTCTTGCGCCGCGATTTTGCGATCAATGACGATCAACCCCAATGACTCCAGTGAATCACACACAGTCTGGAGTTCTGCAGCGCTCCAAAATGGCAGTAGCTGCAGCAGGTAGGCGCGACTGATGTGCAACCAGGCAAGACCCTCTCTGCGCGTGCTGGGTTGATGCAGGTACAGCCCTTTGATCTGTTGCAGCAAAACCGCCTCGGCTAAGCCCACGGCCGTCGCCAGCTCGGCGGAGAACAGCAATTGCGAGTCGGGAATGAGGGGTTTTGGGGCCATGCACGGTTCTGATTAACGACAGCGGCCGCACAGCATACCCAGCTTGCGACATTAGTTGTAGCATCGCGGCTGAGATTTAAGGTGGAAATGTAAATGGCAAAGGCAAAAACGGCCTTCGTGTGCAGCGATTGTGGTTCGGACTATCACAAGTGGCAGGGGCAGTGCAGTGACTGCGGGGCCTGGAATACGCTTAGTGAGATTCGCTTAAGTGGCGCCAAAGGCTCTGGACGATCTCCGGCGGGCCGCAGTCAGGGCTTTGCAGGGGAACTGGCCCCAGCTCGGGTGCTCAGCGAGATTGATGTCTCACAAGTGCAGCGTATCCCTACCGGTATGGCAGAATTTGATCGGGTGCTTGGAGGGGGTTTGGTGCCGGGGTCGGCCATTCTCCTGGGGGGCAACCCGGGCGCCGGAAAAAGCACGTTGCTATTGCAGGCCTGCTGCCAGTTAGCGAGTCAAATGTCGGCTTTGTATGTGACGGGTGAGGAGAGCCCTCAGCAGATAGCCATGCGGGCACAGCGATTGTCTCTGCCTCTGGATCAGCTAAAACTTATGGCAGAGACCAATATTGAGGCCATACTTGCTGCTTTAGATGCTCATCAGCCCAAATTGTTGGTGGTGGATTCCATTCAGGTGGTCTACAGCGAAGAGCTTAGCTCCGCGCCGGGCAGTGTTTCTCAGGTGCGAGATTGTGCAGCCACATTGACTCGCGCCGCCAAGCAGCGGGGCATCGTCCTGTTGCTGGTTGGTCATGTCACCAAAGATGGCAGTCTTGCAGGCCCCAAAGTGCTGGAACACATGATTGATTGCTCGGTGCTTCTTGAGAGCTCTGATGATCAGCGTTTTCGCACACTGCGCGGACAGAAGAATCGCTTTGGGGCGGTGAATGAGCTGGGTATTTTTGCCATGACCGAGCAGGGGCTTCGGGAAGTACGAAACCCCTCGGCAATCTTTCTTGAGCGTGGCGAAAAACAATCCTCCGGGAGTGTGGTGATGGTGGTCTGGGAGGGCACCCGGCCCCTCTTGGTCGAAATTCAGGCTCTGGTGGACGACAGCCCTTTGGGCAATCCGCGTCGTCTGGCGGTCGGTTTGGAGCAGAATCGACTTGCCATGTTGTTGGCAATTTTACACCGCCATGGAGGCTTGCAGGTCGGCGATCAGGATGTGTTTGCCAATGTGGTTGGTGGTGTACGCATACTCGAGACCAGTGTCGATCTGGCGTTGCTGCTGGCCATTGTCTCGAGCTTTCGAGATCGTCCTTTACCCCGGGATCTGGTGGTGTTTGGCGAGGTGGGCCTGGCAGGGGAGATTCGTCCCGTGCCTTCGGGGCAGGAGCGTCTAGCAGAGGCGGCCAAACACGGTTTTGTCCGTGCCATAGTGCCGCGGGGCAATGCGCCAAAGACCTCTCCACCAGGTATGCAGGTTCACGCTGTGGCTACCCTTGCTGAGGCGCTCGCGCTGGACTTGTAGGAATTTAACTGTCCGCCGGGACAGCTTGGATTTTAACGTCGTAACGCTGTAGCAAGCTTGCATAGAGCGCGTCTCTGGCCGCGTCGATCTGCTGTGCACGCCAATCCCGAAGCACGGAATCCTTGACGTCCTGAAGCGCCGGTTGCAGTGAGTTTGTCGCACTCTCTATGTAAACCAGATGATAGCCGTAGGCGGAGGGAATCGGCCCGGACCAGCGCCCCTCAGGGAGGTTCTCAATACCGTCAACAAAGGCAGGTCCAAAACGATTGCCTATTTCGCTTGCACGCTCGTTTTCGAAGCGCTGGGCTAAAGCCAGCGCGTCCCCCAGTTCATCACGAAGTTCAGGGTTTTGAATGTCCAATGTAAGCAGGGCTGTTTCGGCATCGGTTTTGGCATCTTCCCGGCGATCGCTGCTAAAAAAGCGCTGACGCAGTGTGTAGCGAGCGTCTTGTCGGTAAGCGTCGGCGTTCGCCGAGTACCAGATTTGAAGTTCGTTCTCCGCCGGCTCCACTGATGCAGCGATCTGATCCATAAATGATTCGTACTTTTGGCGCAACCGTCGACGTACTACCAGATCATTGGACGCCAGACCCATAGCGATGGCTTCCCGATTAGCGATTTCCTCGCGTACCCAGTCGTCAAGTAAGCCTTTGAGCTCCTCGCCGGTGGGTGGGCGCCTCCAGACACGGGTATAAGCGGCAACCAGCTGTTCTTGTTGTGCAACACTCACCGTAATCTGATCGCGGGAGGTTTGGGTGTCGTTTATGAACACAAAGCCCACAAAAAATGCCAGGCCTATGACGGCAAAGTGAAAAAGCGGGTCACGGAAGATACCGCTGCTTTGAGAAGGAGGGGAGCCCTCCGCCATCAGGTTTTATCCAGCTTGTCGATGTCCGCTTCCAGCGCTAGTGGGTCTGAAACGTGCTCAGACAGCAGGGCTCTCAGGGGATCGACATTTTTGCTATCGACGTGCTGTACCGCAAACCCGAGTCGGCCGGCTTCAACATGCTGGAGATAGGCATGCAGTTCAAGAATGCCATAGCGTCCGGCATCAATAATCAGCGTGAAGGGTTCGTTGTACTGAGCGTCCCACACATCCGGTTGATCGGTGGAGATGCCAGCGACAGAAATATCTATGAGTCTCTGATGCCAAACGCTCCCGCCTTGTTGAACCTCTACCGGGAGATCGATCTTGGCGCGGGAAAACTGACGGCGTTCACCGGGAAAATCACTCATCCTGCTCTACCTGAAATTGAATTCACAGCGCATTGAAGCACAGCCGCCTTCTCTAGCAAATGCTCTGGCAGCTATTTTAATTTGCGGTACCGCAGTCGATGCGGCTGATCTGCCGCAGCACCCATCCGCTTGCGACGATCGTCTTCGTAATCGCTGTAATTGCCCTCATGGAACACGATGCTTCCATCGTCTTCGTAAGCAAGAATATGTGTTGCGACCCGATCCAGGAACCAGCGGTCGTGCGAGATGATCATGGCTGAGCCCGGAAACGCCAGAATGGCTTCTTCCAGCGCGCGGAGGGTTTCCACGTCCAGGTCGTTGGTGGGTTCGTCCAACAGAAGCACGTTGGCTCCCTGTTTTAGCAGCTTGGCCAAATGCAGTCGATTTCGCTCACCCCCGGACAGATCCTTGACGTATTTTTGCTGGTCCGAGCCTTTGAAGTTAAAGCGCCCCACGTAAGATCGAGAGTTAACCTCATATCCACCGATGTTCATGATGTCCAGGCCGTCTGATATTTCTTCCCACACGGTTTTCTCGCCCGCAAGGTCGTCTCGAGATTGGTCTACGTAGGCCAGCTTGACTGTTTCACCCAGCTCGATAGTGCCGGCATCGGGCTGTTCTTCGCCGGTAATGAGTCTAAACAACGTCGATTTACCCATGCCGTTCGCACCGATAATGCCAACGATGCTGCCTTTGGGAACCGATAGGCTCAGGTCATCAAAGAGCAGGCGGTCATCATAGGTTTTGCGAAGGTTCTTGACTTCAATCACTTTGTCGCCCAAACGTGGGCCGGGGGGGATGTAGATTTCGTTGGTCTCGTTGCGGCTTTGAAATTCCTGTGACTGGAGGTCTTCAAAGCGCGCGAGTCGAGCCTTGCTCTTGGCCTGACGGCCTTTGGGATTGCTGCGCACCCACTCAAGCTCAGCTTTTATGGCTTTTTGATGCGATGCTTCCTGGCGTTGTTCCTGATCAAGTCGCTGCTCTTTGGCATTGAGCCAATCAGAGTAGTTGCCCTCATAGGGAATGCCGCGGCCCCGGTCCAGTTCAAGAATCCAGCCCGCCGCATTGTCCAAGAAGTAGCGATCGTGGGTAATAGCTACCACGGTGCCCGGGAAGTCTTCCAAAAAGCGCTCGAGCCAGGCCACACTTTCGGCATCGAGGTGGTTTGTCGGCTCGTCCAGAAGCAGCATGTCGGGACCTGACAAGAGCAGGCGACACAATGCGACTCTGCGACGCTCTCCACCGGAGAGGGTCGTGACATTCGCATCCCAGGAAGGGAGCCGCAGGGCATCTGCCGCTACTTCCAGTCGGTGTTCGATGTTGTGGGCGTCCGTTGCCTGAATAATGTCCTCCAGGCGAGCCTGTTCCTTGGCCAGCGCATCGAAGTCCGCATCAGGCTCGGCATAATCGGCATAGACCTTTTCAAGGCCCGCAAGAGCATTTAAGGCCTCGCTGAGTCCCTCCTCAACATTGCCGCGCACGTCTTTTGCGGCATCCAGCTGCGGCTCCTGGGGGAGGTAACCGATCTTGAGGTCCGGCTGAGGACGCGCTTCGCCAAGAATGTCTGTGTCGAGTCCCGCCATGATCTTTAGCAAGGTGGACTTGCCGGAGCCGTTTAGGCCCAGCACACCGATCTTTGCGCCGGGAAAAAACGATAGCGAGATATTCTCGAGAATGGTTTTTTTGGGTGGGACAACTTTTCCCACTCGATTCATGCTGTAGACGTACTGTGCCATGTCTGAATAACTTTCCTGTGTTTCGACGCGCGGATTCTAGCAAAAGGACGCAGGTGATAGGCCAGACTCCGGCTTTCGGTTAAAATCTCGCCTTTCCCACTTTTTTTCGCATCAGGAGAGATCGCCATGTTCGACGATGCCATGTCTATTGAGGGCTTCGATGACGCCCTGTTTTCTGCCATCTGTGACGAGGAACGTCGTCAGGAAGAGCATATTGAGCTAATAGCCTCAGAAAACTACGCAAGCCCCCGCGTACTTCAGGCCCAGGGCTCGGTGCTTACCAACAAGTATGCCGAGGGATACCCGGGCAAGCGCTACTACGGTGGCTGTGAGTATGTCGATAAAGCTGAAGAGCTGGCGGTAGAGCGGGCCAAGGCCCTGTTTGGGGCTGATTATGCCAATGTGCAGCCGCATTCTGGCTCCCAAGCCAATTCGGCGGTGTTTCAGGCGCTTGTTACGCCCGGAGACACTATTTTGGGGATGAGCCTGGCCGATGGTGGACACCTCACCCACGGCGCCAAGCCTAACTTTTCGGGCAAGCACTACAACGCCATTCAATACGGCCTCGACAATGAGACCGGAGAAATTGACTACGATCAGATTGACGCGCTGGCGCGAGAGCATAAGCCGGCGATGATTATTGGCGGCTTTTCTGCTTACAGCCGGGTGGTTGATTGGGCTCGCTATCGCGCGATTGCCGATGAGGTCGGTGCGTACTTGTTGGTAGATATGGCGCATGTCGCAGGACTCGTGGCGGCGGGGGTGTATCCCAACCCCGTGCCCTTTGCAGATGTCGTGACTTCCACTACCCACAAGACGCTGCGAGGCCCCCGGGGAGGCATCATCCTGGCTAAAGCCAATGAAGCATTGGAAAAGAAGTTTCAGTCGGCTGTTTTTCCCGGCGGTCAGGGTGGCCCCTTGATGCACGTAATCGCTGCTAAGGCTGTGAGCTTTCTGGAAGCTCAGCAACCTGAATTTGTCGCATATCAGGAGCTGGTTGTCAGCAATGCTCGCGTGATGGCCGCAACCTTTATGGAGCGCGGCATCAACATCGTGTCCGGAGGAACTGATAATCACTTGATGCTCGTCGATCTCATCGGTAAATCCTACACCGGCAAAGACGCGGATGCCGCCCTGGGTGCTGCGAACATCACGGTGAACAAAAATGCGGTTCCCAATGACCCCCGTTCGCCGTTCATCACCTCAGGGTTACGTGTGGGTACTCCCGCGATTACTACCCGAGGGTTTGGTGAAGCTGAGACGCGGGACCTGACCCATTGGATGTGTGACGTTCTGGAGGCGCTGGAAGCTGGTGACGCTGATCCCGCTATTGCCGCGGTGAAGGCTAAGGTCCTGGCAGTTTGCGCGCGCTTTCCGGTCTACCCCGAACGTCCAGCTGCCGGATCGGCCGTTGCCGCCTGAGCCTTGAACAAATCACGCATTCATAAGCGGAGTCGCTAATGCATTGTCCTTTTTGCTCGGATGACGACACAAAAGTTATTGATTCGCGCCTGGTCACCGATGGTGCCCAGGTACGCCGCAGGCGAGAGTGTCTGTCATGCAAAGAGCGTTTTACTACCTATGAGGCTGCGGAGCTGGTAATGCCTCGGGTGATTAAGCAAAACGGAAGTCGTGAACCGTTTAACGAGGACAAACTCAGGGCAGGTTTTTTACGGGCCCTGGAAAAACGCCCAGTGTCGGTGGAGTTGATCGAGGCAGAAATCAGCCACATCAAGCAGAAGCTGCGAGCCACCGGTGAGCGTGAGGTGAATTCCCGGGTGTTGGGTGAATTGGTGATGGATAGCCTGAAAGAACTCGACAAGGTTGCCTACGTGCGGTTTGCATCGGTGTATCGAAGTTTTGAGGATATCGCCGAGTTTCAGGCTGCCATCGAACGACTACAGGCAGAGCCGGAAGCCGCGGTAAATCCTCTTGCTGACAGCGACGCCTGAGGCCTCGCTTGCCTTATGTCGCATGCTCTGGATCACCCGTTTATGGCTCGCGCGCTGCGTCTGGCGGATCGTGGTAAGTACTGGGCTCGCCCAAATCCTCACGTAGGCTGTGTATTGGTCCGGGACTCGGCGATCGTTGGGGAGGGTTTTACCCAGCCGGCCGGCGGCGACCATGCCGAGGTGATGGCCCTAAAGTCCGCAGGAGATGCCGCCCGGGGCAGCACGGCTTACGTCACTTTAGAACCTTGTGCACACGAGGGTCGCACGCCACCGTGCTCTCAAGCCCTTATCAAAGCGGGAGTTGCGCGCGTTGTGGTGGGCCTCAGAGATCCGAACCCTAAAGTTGATGGCGGAGGTTTAAGTGATCTTGTCGCTGCGGGCATTGATGTAACCGAAGGCCTCATGGCAGATCAGGTGGAGCTGCAGTTAGCGGGCTTTTTGCTGAGACAACGTCGTGGCCGGCCGAGGCTTCGCATTAAGTTGGCCATGTCTTTAGACGGCCGAACGGCTATGGCATCTGGGGAGAGTCAGTGGATCACCGGCGCCGATGCACGTCGCGATGTCCAGAGGCTCCGTGCGGAAAGCTGTGCAATCCTCACGGGGATTGGGACCGTGTTGTCCGATGATTGTGCTCTGACGGTTCGCGACGCGTTTTTCGACGATGAATTTTTGCCGCCGCCAGAGCGGCGTGCATTGAGGGTCGTTACCGATACGCATCTGCGGACACCTTCGAGCGCCGCAGTGCTTCAAGGCGCTCAGCCGAGTCTGTTACTCCACGCGCAGGGAGCTCCCTGCACGGCGTCTTTGGCGAACGTCGAGCGCCTTGCGTTTCCGCTTGTGGGTGACGGTCTGGACCCTGCTCAGATACTTGCTGCGCTTGCCGCAAGGGAGTGCAACGAGATTCTGTTAGAATCCGGGCCCACATTGGCAGGCGCCATGCTCCAAAGTGGACTGGCAGATCAACTTATTGTCTATATTGCGCCGGTTCTTCTTGGAAGCCGGGCACGCCCTCTATTTGAATTGCCTTTTGATCGAATGGCTGAGGCGCTCAGGCTCAGGTTGTTGGATCGGCGACAGATTGGTGCGGACCAGCGCTTTGTCTTCGAATCTCAAAAGGCAGGATAAACAGGAAACCGAATGTTCACGGGTATTATTCAGGCAGTAGGGACCGTCGCCGCGCAGCAGCCCAGCGGTGGTGATCTACGTTTGCGAATTCACACGGGGAAACTGCCGCTAGATGATGTGGCTATCGGCGACAGTATCGCAACTAACGGCGTCTGTCTGACGGTTACAGAGCTGCCCGGAGACGGTTTCTGGGCGGATGTGTCTCGAGAGACTTTAAACCTCACGACTATAGGTACCCTGTCTCAGGGCTCTTCTGTAAACCTAGAAAAGTCGCTGACTCCAGAGAGCCGCCTTGGGGGGCATATTGTCAGTGGTCATGTGGATGGTCTGGGTGAGATTGTCAGCATGCAGGAGGATGCACGCTCCTGGCGAATCGTGGTTCGCGCGCCCGACGAACTAGCCAAGTATATTGCTCACAAAGGCAGTATCTGTATTGATGGCACAAGCCTGACAGTCAATGCGGTCGATGGCGCAAATTTTGATCTCAATATCATTCCGCAAACCATGGCAGAAACAGTTTTTGCAAACTATAGCCCCGGAAGCCCGGTGAATCTTGAGGTCGATGTTATCGCTCGTTATCTTGAGCGGCTTTTGCAGGGCTCAGCCGCTGCAAAACCGAACGCGGGCATCGACTACCAGACATTGGCGGACAATGGTTACCTAGGTAAAGGCGCATGAGCGAACTGAACATCAACAGCGTGGGCGAGCTGCTGGACGATCTGCGTCATGGACGTATGGTGGTGATTCTGGATGAGCGCGACGAACGCAGTAACGAAGGCGTTGTCATGGTCGCTGCAGAGCACTGCTCTGCCGATCATGTGACATTTATGGCGCGCAAGGCCCGGGGTCTGGTGTGCCTGGCGCTGACTCAGGAACGTTGTGAGCAACTCGATCTGCCGCCCATGGTGGCCGGTAGAGAGAGCGATACTTCGCATTTCACTTTGTCTATCGAGGCTGCTCAAGGTATCGATACGGGTATTTCTGCTGCGGACAGAGCGTTGACCGTGCAGGTGGCCGTTGCACCCCAGGCGGTGCCTGCAGACATTGTGCAGCCGGGCCATATTTTTCCTCTGGCGGCGCAGCCCGGTGGCGTACTGACCCGTGCCGGGCATACAGAAACAGCGGTCGATTACACGCGCATAGCCGGTCTTACGCCGGCGGCGGTGATTGCGGATGTGCTGGACGAGCAAGGGGAGCTTGCCGACGGGCCAGCGCTTATCGCTTTTGCGAACAAGCATGGCTTGAAGGTAGGGACCGTCGCAGACCTGATTCACTATCGAATCGCTAACGAAAAAACCATCGAGCGGGTGCGTGAAGGCGATCTCGCAACGCGCTACGGTAACTTCCAGTTGGCCACTTACCGTGATCGAACGCATGGAGGCCTGCATATTGCACTGAGCCTGGGCGAGATTCGTGCGGACAATCCCACCCTGGTGCGAGTTCACGCCAGCTCAACGCTGAGGGATTTACTCGGCAGTGAGGTGCGCGGGCAGGTGGGATGGAGCGCACAGCGCAGTCTTGAGGCCATTGCTGAAGCGGGGTCTGGCGTATTAGTGCTCCTGAGTCGCAGCGAGACAGATGAGCAGCTCTTGCACAGTGTTGATCTCGCTCTTGGAGATATTGAGCCGAGAGATCCGAAAGCCGGTGACAGCTACAACACGGTGGGTGTGGGTTCCCAGATTTTGCGTGAACTGGGTGTTGGCAAGATTCGCCTGATGGGGGCGCCGATCAAGTACAATGCGATATCAGGTTTTGGGCTTGAGGTGATCGACTATCTTGAGCCGCCGGTCTCACATTAGTGAGGGCAAACCTGGCTGAAGTATTTTTTGAACCAGATATTTTTGACTAAGGCTGTGCATGTCCAGCTTTGGTAACAACTGTGAGACGAGTAGATCATGAGTAGTTTGAATACCATCGAAGGAACGATGACGCACACCACCGGGCGATATGCCCTGTTGGTCGGTCGCTGGAACAGCTTTGTTGTTGAGCATCTGCTTGAAGGCGCCATCGATACACTAAAGCGTCACGGCGTCGCAGAAGAGCAAATGACCGTTGTTCGAGTTCCCGGTGCCTTTGAAATCCCGCTGGCTTGCCAACGTCTTGCAAAGGTCGGTGACTACGACGCGATTATCGCGCTCGGTGCTGTGATTCGCGGTGGAACTCCACATTTTGAGCATGTCGCGGGTGAATGCACCAAAGGTGTTGCTCAGGTCAGCCTCAGTCAGGATATTCCTATTGCATTCGGGGTACTGACGGTCGATAGCATCGAGCAGGCGATTGAGCGTTCCGGCACGAAAGCCGGTAACAAAGGTGTAGAGGCTGCTTTGTCCGCGCTGGAAATGGTCAGTCTGCTCAGTCAAATTCGCTGAGGTGTCAAAACAAGCTCAACAGGAACTGATCGCTCGACGCCGTAAAGCTCGTCATTACGCGTTGCAGGCGCTCTATCAGTGGCATATGGCCGGTGCAACCTCGTCTGATATCGAAGCCGAATTTCGTACGGACTATGATTTTGAGGTAGTGGATCTTGAGTACTTTCAGGCGCTGATTCACGGAGTCCCGCCTCTTGCAGAGGAGCTGGACAGTCTCCTTGCGCCATTATTGGATCGTGAATTGCGCGAGCTTGATCCTATTGAGCGTTCGTTGCTGCGCATGGGGGGCTTCGAGCTTCGCGATCGCATCGATGTGCCTTATCGCGTGGTGATCAATGAATCCGTAGCTCTGGCCAAAAAGTTTGGCGCGGCAGAGAGTTATAAGTATATCAATGGCGTGCTGGATAAACTTGCGCGGCAGCTACGCGGTCCCGAGGTTAGTGCCGGACGCTAATCAGTCGCGCGGCGAATTCAGCCTGATTGCGCGATTTCTCAGTGGGCTTGATAAAGGCCCGGACGTCATTCTTGGTAATGGCGATGATGCCGCAATTTTGCGTCTGGCGCCGGATGAAGAGCTGGCGGTCTCCGTAGACAGCATGTTGGAAGGTGTCCACTTCCCCCCCGATTCCCCTCCTGCAGAGTTGGCCTATCGAGCCGTTGCTGCTGCAGCAAGCGATCTTGCCGCCATGGGCGCCAGACCTGTGGCAATGACATTGGCTCTGAGTATTCCTGATGCAGACGAGAGCTGGCTAGCGCTGCTTCGTAGCGGCCTTAGTGACGCGGTTAAAGATTTTTCTTTACCCTTGGTCGGCGGTGATTTGACGCGAGGTCCTCTTACCCTCAGCGTACAGGTCATGGGGGCTTTGCCCGGGGGTAAAGCGATTAAACGCAGTGCGGCAAAAACTGGCGATATTTTGTTTGTCAGCGGACCGTTAGGCGATTCCGCTGCGGGTCTTGCGATTATCCAGGGGCGTATTCAAGCCGCCGAGAGCTGCGCAGAGTTTTTACGTGCGCGGTTCTGGCGGCCAAGACCGGCTCTGGATTTGGGTGCGTCGCTAAGAAGGTTTGCTACGGCAGCCGTGGATGTATCTGATGGCCTGTTGGCAGATGTTGGGCACATAGCGCGGGCGAGTCAGGTTTGCGTAGTTGTGGAGTCTGGCCTTGTGCCCATTTCTCCACAGCTACGAGCGACAGTGTCCCCAGCTCAGGCGCTTGATTGGGCTCTCAGGGGGGGAGAGGACTATCAGCTGTGCTTTACCTTGCCTCAAGGTCTCGACGCTCCGGCTGGGTGTACACGAATTGGCTGCGTCGAAGACGGAGCGGGTGTACGCTGCGACGTAACAGGAGGCCGTGATGGATACCGTCATTTTTAGTCGAGTTATGACTTGGGGAAGCTTAAGGGCGCAGGGCCAACAATGAGTGTCAATCCACGTCCTAAGCTGAGCGACCCCATACAGTTGCTGGCATTTGGCTTTGGTTCGGGAGTGTCTCCAAAGGCGCCCGGAACTGTAGGAACCGTTGCGGCGTTACCGTTCTACTGGTTCATGGCGCCCCAGCCTTTGTGGATTTATAGTCTCATAGTGATTGTCGCCGCTGTGCTGGGTGTTTGGATATGCGATCGGGCAAGTAAGGCTCTGGGAGTGCATGATCATCCAGGTATCGTCTGGGATGAATTTGTGGGGCTGTGGATCACACTTTGGGCAGTGCCCTTTGAGCCTCAGTGGATTATCGCGGGGTTTGTGGTGTTTCGAGTGTTTGATATCGCCAAACCCTGGCCTATTAGTTGGCTTGATCGGCATGTGAGCGGGGGTTTTGGCATCATGATTGATGATGTTGTGGCGGGAGTTCTGGCCTGCGTTACCCTGCACCTGGCGCTCTCTTTTGGCGGCAGTCTATGAGATGGCCTCTTGTTCTTCTGGCCGTGTTTTTTACGTCTGGCTTGCGGGCGGAGATCGTGGTCGAAGCCCTGCTCCCCGGGCTTGCGGTGATGCAAATCGATGGTAGTCGTGTGACACTCCGTGAAGGTGAGAGTCGGGGCGACGTTCTGCTGATTTCGGCCGATGCGCAGTCCGCGCTGGTCGAGATTGGCGGTCGGCAACAGCAGTTAAGGGTTTCCCAGCGAATCAGCGGGCAGTTCAGCGAGCCGCAGGAGCGCAGTATTGCCATTCCTCGCAATGAACAGATGCAGTATCTGACGACCGCTGAAATTAACAACGTGCGACTGTCAATGATCGTCGATACCGGTGCAAACATCATCGCGCTGAACACCCGGGATGCCCTGGCCGTTGGCATCGCCAGAGATGAAGGCGTTGTGGCCAGTGTTCAGACGGCGGGCGCTATTGTGCCGGCGCGGAGCGTCGTGCTCGAAACGGTGGTCGTAGGTGGTATTCGCGTAGACGGGGTCACTGCGACAGTGATTGACGGCGAGCAGCCGTCCGTAGCACTACTGGGAATGAGTTATCTGCAGCATGTAGAAATGCAGGAGCAGGGCGGCATTCTCACGCTGCGTGCGCGCTGGTGATATTCTCGCAAGGCGTTTTCTTAGCGGTTCGTGTGGCCCCTTGGCTCTGCTAAACTAGCGCGCCCTTGCAGTAGTGGATCGCTTAGTGTCAGTACGATTTGTTGAAGCCTCGCGCTTGCCCACCGACTGGGCCGTGTTCACCATGCATGGCTTTGAAGATGTTCAGGCGAATAAGGAACACCTGGTTCTGACCCTGGGCGATGTGTCCGGGGACGAGCCGGTACTTACCCGGGTGCATTCCGAGTGTTTGACCGGCGATGCTCTCTTTAGCTTGCGCTGCGACTGCGGCAATCAGTTGCAGGCGGCGCTGCGTGCCATCGCCCATGAGGGCCGAGGTGCGCTTTTGTATCTGCGACAAGAGGGTAGGGGCATCGGGCTACTCAACAAAATCAAAGCCTATAAACTCCAGGATGAAGGTGCGGACACCGTCGAGGCCAATGAGCAATTGGGCTTTGGTGCAGATATGCGCGACTACAGTATTGTGCTGCCCATGTTCGAGCATCTAAAAATGCGTCGCGTGCGTCTTATGACCAATAACCCGCGCAAGGTGAGTGCTCTGAAAGAATTAGGTATTGATGTGGACGAGCGTGTTGCGCTGCAATGCGACAGCAATCCGCACAACGAGAAGTACCTGCAGACAAAAGGCGCCAAGCTGGGACATATGCTGGAGGAGCGCTAGCGACTGTTGCTTATGTTTCTGGCTCAGCGGTCGCGTTTCACCATTCGGGCAAGTAACTCGCGAAGCACATCGGCCTCGACACCCCAGTTTTTGATGAGCGCCACTGACTCTTCGTATAAATCCAGGGCCGCGGTTTCAGCGGCTTCCAGCCCCATCAAAGCGACGTAGGTCGACTTCCCTGCCGCCGCGTCTTTGCCCGCGGTTTTTCCCAGTGTTGTGCTGTCACTTCGAACATCAATCACGTCGTCAATTATTTGAAACGCGAGTCCGATTTTGTCACCAACGGCCTTGAGGGTGGCTTTCTGATCGGGACTGGCTTGGCCGACGATGCCGCCCATGACAAGTGCTGCAGTAATAAGTGCACCGGTTTTTAGCGCGTGTATATTTTTTAGCTGCTCTACAGTCAGCGTCTGTTGAGTCGCTTCAATATCCATACCCTGTCCGCCAACCATGCCCTCAAAGCCGGATGCTCTGGCCAGGCAAGCTACAAGGTCAACGCGCTGCTGAGCAGTGAGCTGTTCTTCGCTGGCGATGAGTTCAAAGGCTTTGGCTTGCAGTCCGTCACCCACCAGGATAGCGGTTGCCTCATCGAAAGCTACGTGCAGTGTGGGACGCCCCCGACGCATATCGTCGTCGTCCATAGCAGGAAGGTCATCGTGAATAAGCGAGTAGGTGTGGATGAGTTCTACGGCTTCGGCAGGGGCCGCGGCGAGTGACTCTCCCCGTGCATTCCCGATCGCCCGGGCCGCCGCTATAAGGAGCTGAGGGCGCAAGCGTTTGCCGGGTGATTTGGAGAGGTATGCAAGCGCAGCACTAATACCCATTCCAGGTCTGTCTTCTTGGCTGGAGTCCATCAGCTTCTACAGTCGTCTTTGCGCTGTAAACGACGCAACAACTTGGGATTAGTCACTAGTATCTTCACCTGTCAGGACCCTAACGCGTTGTTCCGCTGCTGTAAGGATTTTTTGTGCGGATGTCGTAAGTGCTACTCCACGCTCAAAATCCGACAGTGCCTCTTCCATTTGAACTTCTTCGGACTCGATATTCCTAACGAGCGTATCAATCTCATCGAGAATTGAGGCTAACGACCGATCAGTATCAGTGGATGACTTTTTTGCTTCTTTGGGGGCCAATTCCTTTGTCCTTATACGTCCTTTGGGTGAATGAAAAACAAACGTGTCCGTCGCAATCATTCTACTGAGTGTCTACCCGCCGTGCACAGCATCAAATTTCTGTGCGTCAAACTTATCCGACGAGAATGGGCTGAGTTTTAGATAATTTGCGTCCACAGTTAAATATTCACTGTTATTCGCGCGGCCGGATTCAGCAGGGAGGGACCTCGCTACCACCACTATGTGGAGAGGACTTAACAACTCTATAGATTCAATTTGGTAGTTGCTGTAATCAAGCATCTGCGCAACTAAGGGGGCGGTGAATACGTGGTGGTGTAGCCCGCGCACGGCTAGGTTTGCGCGTGCTTGCACTGCAAACTCTTCGACACTTTTTGCTCCGGGGTCTTTTGTAAAGTCATGGTAATTAAGAATTTCATCCAAATGAGTTAGATCATCTTCGCCCGTGTCATTTACAAAATCTTCAATGAGGTGATCGATAGCAGTCGTGCTGCGTTTATGATCAAAGGTTCCTTCCTTGTGGGGGACGACTAATAGCAGTAATCCGTTTTCTGTGAGTGCGTTCTTCCAATCGTTGAGTGCCGCAATGGGATTCGCGAGATGCTCGATGACGTGAGATGAAATTAAGCACTCATAGGGTCTGTTGATGATATTACTGAGCTGACTGGCTTCTCCAAAAAATTGATACCCATTAGCTTTACCTTTGCAGTAGGAAAAGGTGTCACCAGGCTCTGTATTTTCGCTCCAGATCGTATTTGGAGAGAACGTGCAATTGTCTACCGATTGCGCAACTGTGTAGACAGGCAAAATACCTCTGTGGGAAAAAATACTACTGGGTCCACCCACTTCGATTACATCACGTCCAGACATCTCGCCCCTGAGCGCAGGCCAAGACGCTGCACGGAGTGGTCTGAAATAATGAAAAGCTGCTTTTGCGACGGCCAATATGCCTTTCTCTCGCAGTAATTTTCCTGCCCTATATGTCAATTTGAAACTTTGCATTGCGCCTTCTGAGATAATGCCGTGAGCGAGCTATTGATTGATTATTTAAGAGTATTAATTTTCATCCCGCTTTGCTAATGAGTGCTATCGTTGGGACTTAAGCGGCAGTACGCAGGATGAGCTCTTGAACCGCGAATGGCGAGTAGTTTTTTCCTGAGCGTAATTTATCTGCGCGCCGGTTTAGTAAGCTTTTGAGGTTCTTTGTAGTCATGGCGGTAAGGGTGGGAAGGAACGCTGCGTTTAACGCGGCTGGTGTTGTTGTCCCAGCTCTTTGCGGTGTTTTAGCCATGCCGGTGTTACTGGAAAACATGGGTTTAGAGAGGGTAGGAATATTCGCTCTATTGCTGGGTTTTTACGGTTTTTCTGGTTTTTTTGACTTTGGTCTTAGCCGAGCCCTAACGCAGTCTGTTGCAGCGAATGACGGGTTCGTCCACGCGAAACAAAAGATCGAATCCGCCGTTGTTAAGGTTCTCATGGCGTCGCTCATACTAGGCACTTTGTGGGCGTGTCTTTTTTACCTGTCTGCAGATTTACTCACGTTGCGTGTCTTCCGCTTGGACGATGCATTGCAGATTGAAGCTGCCTCGGCAATGCGCTGGTTCGCTGTTTCACTCCCACCTCTTCTTTTGTCGGGATGCGCTGTAGGGGTGCTTGAGGGCCTTCAGCTCTTCGGTAAAGTGAATCTTCTCAGAGTTCCGCTGAGTGTATCGATGATCATTGTCCCCGCTGTCTGGAGCTCCTTTAATCCAGGCCTGGATAGTGTGCTTGTCGGCATGGTCGGACTGCGTGTTCTGGCGTTAGTGTTCTGGTTACTGTTGGTTAAGAGCGCAATTCATAGAATATCGGATTACAAGGAAGCCCGTATTTCGTCCTCGACGACAAAAAGCCTATGGCAATTTTCCGCTTGGCTGTCTATCTCCAACCTAGTTGGACCGATCATTGGCTACTCAGATCGCTTTTATCTCGCAATCGTTTATCCGATGCAGTATCTCGCTTATTACACGGTGCCGCTGGATACCTTAATGCGTGCTATGGGAGTGCCTTCTGCGGCAGCGAACGCAGTGTTTCCAGCGATCGCGCGCGCGGGCGTTGACTCAGTAGAAACTGCCGCCCTGTTCAAGGGCGCGATCTTTGTAACCGCGTGCTTTTGGGCTTTGCCGCTAATCGTCCTTTCAAGCATTCTTCCCATGGTCCTTGAGCTATGGGTGGGACCTGCGTTCAGGGAGAACTCACTAGAGCTTACGCGCTGGTTGATTTTGGGCGTGATGTTGAACGGTTTTTCGCATATTCCCTACGCGTTAATGCATGCGGCCGGAAGAACTGACCTGACGGCACGCCTGCACTTATTGCAATTACCGCTCTACTTTTTGATGCTTTGGGTGTTGGTCTCTCGCCTGGGTGCAGAGGGTGCTGCTATAGCTTGGTCAGCCAGAATACTTGTCGATGCAATGATGCTCTATGCGGTGGCATTTACTCAATTCAAACTGGCCAAAGGCTTGGTCCGAGTGTCAGTCTTGGTGCCAATCGTTATGATTATTATCTTTGGTATTAGTGTTTATGCTTTTTAGAGGCAGCCTGTAAGTGGAAGCGTCCGTGAGTGCATCTACAAACCCGACCTCCTGGCCCAATTCGGGACTCGATGCTGTTCCTTGTTGCCCGGTCTGTGATTCGGGTAACCGACGCCTGATGTATAAGGGACTCACCGATATACTATTGGGCGTGGCGCCCGGTGAGTGGAATCTTTACCAGTGTTTGAGTTGTGCGACGGCCTGGATTGACCCTCGTCCTAGTCCGGCAACCATAGTTATGGCCTATCGGGACTACATAACCCATGAGAATCAATCTTCTACCGTAAATTCGAATTCCGGGTTTATGCGACGCTTTGTTCGAGGCCTGTTGAATGACTATCGAGCTTGTCACTACAACGATAATCGTACTCCGACCATTTTAGGTGGGCGATGGGTAGTGCTGCTGTTCCACTCTATGAAAACGTCCATCGACGCTAATTACCGACATCTTACCCCGCAGACTGATGCTGTCGGACGACTGCTGGACTACGGCTGTGCTAATGGTGAATTTCTTACTATCGCCAAATCTATGGGCTGGTCAGCAGAGGGTGTCGATTTTGATCCCGTAGCGGTCAGCCTGGCGCGAGCTAGAGGGCTTGATGTTGCGCTGATTGAGGCTGGAGAAATGCTGGAAGGTACGGGCCTTTACGATGTAATTACGCTATCACATGTGCTCGAGCATGTTCACGATCCGGTGCACCTTATTAGTGATTTGTTCCGCCTGTTAAAGCCGGGTGGCGTTTTATGGCTGGAGACGCCGAATATTTCCAGCTTTGGCCATCGCGCTTTTGGCCGATTTTGGCGCGGGCTTGAGCCACCCAGGCACCTTACACTCTTTTCTTCCAACACACTGAAACGCGTACTATTGCGTGCGGGTTTTGATGATGTTGAGGCGCTATGGCACGGTCTGTCTGCTTTTGTGATGTTTCCCGAGAGTGACGCGTTGAAACGAGGGGGTAGGCGGCCTAAGACATTGTTGGGTGGCGTGAGCCTTTTTCTAAAGCGACTGTTCTTTGAATTTATAGACTGGGTGAGTCCCAGCTCACGTGAGTTTATTACCTTGGTTGCGCGCAAGCCGGGCGACCAATGATTGCTGCAGTAGTTGTGACTTTTAATCCGATGCCTGGGCAATTTGAATTGCTCCTCAAAGTACTCGTATCGCAAGTTGATCTGTTGTGTGTGGTTGACAATAGCCCTTCATCAAACAACACAGTAGCAGATGTGTTAATCAGTTGCGGCTTGGGCTTCGATCAAGTTCGAGTGGTCCGTTTGGGAAGAAATGCTGGTATAGCGACGGCCCTTAACATCGGTATCGAAATTGGCTTATCTGAAGGCGCCGAGTTTCTTTTACTTAGCGATCAGGACAGTCTTCCGGCAAGCGATATGGTGAAAAGCTTAGCGAGGAGCTTGGAGGGGCTATTATCTGAGGGCGAAAAAGTTGCTGCTGTTGGGCCTGTTTTTCAAGAGTGCAACACCGATAAAGTTCACCCATTTCAAGTGCAGATCCCTGGGCATCTTTTTTATGGTCATGGATTTGCCTCTGCCGAATCACCCCTCGTCGATGCACTTACACTGATTACTTCGGGTTGTTTGATCCAGGCTGCGGCTATCCGCGACGTAGGGCTGATGAGGGACGAGTATTTTGTGGATGGCGTAGACTTGGAGTGGTCGCATCGTGCCCGTGCTAAGGGCTATAGGCTGGTTGGCGTTAATGGGGCAACGATGCGGCATGAGATGGGCGAAGACAGGCTTAGAGTATGGTATCTGCGTTGGAGAATGGAGGCAGAGTATCCTCCGCTTCGACTCTATTACCGAGTCAGAAATTTGATTGCCTTGACTCGCGAAAGCTATGTTGACCTGAGTTGGAAGCTACGTAATTCCTGGGCCATAGCCGGGGTGGTTTACTCGCATTTGATATTTGGTACTCGGCGGCTAGATTCTTTGAAGATGGTTTGTGTGGGTCTTTGGCATGGTGTGGTCGGCAAAATGGGGCCGTACAGCATGAGTGTGAAAGACGGAGCGTCTGATTTGAGGCCTACAGGACTCGATTGATCGTCTTACTGGTGATTATGAGGCGTGATAAACCACCGTATCATTTGCGCTTGCCTTGAGAGAAATTAGTGGGCGGTTCTGGATGTACGTCACAATAGCGTCAGCGGATATTAGTGATTCTTCGCGAAGAGCAGCTTGATTGCCATGCTCTATAAAATTGTCGGCAATGCCGAAATGCTTAATAGGGCAGAGGATGTCGTTTCGGCAAAGTAGCTCAGCCACCGCAGACCCCGCACCACCAGCGACAGCGTTCTCTTCAAGGGTAATTAACAAGTCATGACTGCTAGCCAGCTCCAGTATGAGTTCTTCATCCAGAGGCTTGATCCAACGCATGTCTACCACCGTTGCATCGAGCTCCTCTCCGGCTTTCATGGCTTCCGAAAACAAGGCACCAAAATTCAGGATCGCCACTCCCTGGCCGGGTCGAACAAGGACGGCTTTGCCTATGGGTAACTCGGTCATTGTTTCTTCGATCAAAGAGCCTGGGCCCGTCCCTCGAGGATAGCGAATGGCAGCCGGGCCGGCGTGACGGTAAGCGGTGTATAGCATTTGACGGCATTCGTTTTCGTCTGACGGCGCGCCGATAACCATATTTGGAATGCAGCGTAGGTAGCTGATGTCAAAAGCCCCGTGATGCGTTGGCCCGTCCTGACCCACCAGGCCGGCGCGATCGATCGCAAAGGTGACATCGAGCTTTTGAATAGCGACATCGTGTATGAGCTGGTCATAGGCTCTTTGTAAAAATGTTGAGTAGATGGCGACCACGGGCTTGGCGCCCTCACAGGCCATGCCCGCAGCAAGGGTCACCGCATGTTGTTCGGCGATGGCAACATCAAAAAAGCGTTCTGGATACTGCTGAGCGTAGGTCACCATTCCCGATCCTTCGCACATGGCAGGTGTAATTGCCAATAGACGATCATCTACTGCAGCCATGTCACACAGCCATTGCCCAAAAACGTCTTGATACTTGACCTTTTTGAGAGTCGGTATGGGCGGTGGGGGAGGTGCTTCGTCAGCTTCGAGCGTAGGCTTAATTTCGAGTTTGTTAATGGCATGGAAGCCAATGGGATCCGCTTCTGCCGGAGAGTAGCCCTTGCCTTTCATAGTTAAGACATGCAAAAACTGCGGGCCCTTGAGGTCGCGCATATTCTCGAGCGTTTGCACGAGTTGCGGCAGGTCGTGCCCATCTATAGGACCGATGTAATGCCAGCCCAGCTCCTCAAACAAAGTGCCTGGAGCTACCATTCCTTTCATATGCTCCTCTGTACGCTTCGCCAGATCCCAGGCGGGCTTGATTTTCTTTAAGGCTCGCTTGCCGCCTTCGCGCATACTGATATAGGTCTTGCTGGCCCAGATTTTTGCGAAGTATTTGGCCAGGCCACCGGTGTTTCTCCCGATGGACATCTGATTGTCGTTCAAAATGACCAGCATGTTGGGTCTGACGTCACCGGCATGCGCCAAGGCTTCAAAGGCCATGCCGCCGGTTATGGCGCCGTCGCCAATAACCGCGACGACGCGGCGGGGGTCATTTTCTCGAGCTGCGGCCAGCGCCATGCCCATTGCCGCCGAAATACTGGTGGAAGAGTGTCCCACCCCAAAGGTGTCGTATTCGCTCTCGCTGCGTTTTGGAAAGCCTGCAAGCCCTCCTGCCTGGCGTATGGTATTCATACGCTGCATGCGCCCGGTAAGAATCTTGTGCGGATAGGCTTGATGTCCCACGTCCCAAACGATGCGGTCTCTTGGCGTATCGAACACACGATGTAGAGCTATGGTTAGCTCAACCACGCCCAGGCCCGCACCAAAGTGACCGCCAGACTGCCCGGCGCTATACAGAAGATAGGAGCGCAGCTCGTCCGGGAGCGCCTGCAATTCGTCTTCGCTTAGCTGGGAAAAGTCCACGCCCTGATCAATCTTGTCGAGAGCAGGGGTAGATGGGCGCGCTATGGGGAGTTCATCAAACATCGCGAAATTGTAGCTCAAATTACGCGGCGTTGGTGGCTATTGTGATGCTGTCTTTAGGTGCTCACGCTCTTGCCGTGTTTTGATCTCAGTGGCCAGAAGCAGCGATATACGTTCGTAGCCACTGGGACTCAGGTTGACGCCGTCGCCACGGTAATAGGCAGGGTTGGGCGTTCCATCCATCCTGCTTAAAATAGGATTGGGGTCGATAATCGTGAGGTCCGGCAGTTCCTCTTCAAGTGGTTTGATAGTCTTGCTGATTAGTGAGATACGCTCGCGGTCCTCAGGATGTAAGGGCATCTGCACCGGCGCGATCACATAGCGCCAGCTGCTGGCGCCGTACTCCTCATCGAGATCAAGAAGGGCACGCAGACTGTTTTTGAAGTCGCTGGGTGTCTTTTCGTCACGCAAATGAAGGTCCGCATACCCGGGAAAGACCACGAGAATATCCGGGCGGTAAAAGGCTGCCAATCGGTCATAATGATGAATAAGATCTTCTAAAGTAGCATCTCCCAATGGCCGCAGGAGAGTGGCTTTTGGCAGAAGGCTCACGGCGAGGTCTTTCCATAGGCGCACGCGATGACCGCCGATGACTACCACCGGTTCGTTGGGTATGACGGCGTCAAGATCGGAGGTGATCAGCGCGGAGATCTCGCCGTCCCAGACTTCTGGAGACGGATCAAGGTAGGTACTAATATCGCGAGAAACCATCAGCGCCACGTGAATCAGTGGTATGCAGAGCAATAGCCCTGCCAGCGTTCGCAGTGTGTTCCATTGATACATAGCGTATCCCCCGATATTCTGAGCTAAGTGTGTCCCAGCCGGCAGGGTCCGGCAATGACCCATCCGTGCCCTTGTGATGAAGGTCTCACCCCTAAAATGGATGCTTACCGGTAGGCCGGTGCTACGTGTAAACTTTTACCTATGATTTATTTGCGCAACATTCCCGAGGAAGAGCTCTTCTGTGCTCAGCTTGAGCTGCTCATGCAGCATGGGCGGGTGGCATCGATGATGGCCAACCTTATTGGGGTGATTGCGGTCATGGGTCTACTTTGGCCCTATTTTGACGCCGGAGACCTTTTGCTCTGGGGCTTTGGCATCCTGATCCTGTTACTGCTTAGGTCCTTGCACATGAGTGCTGCGCTGTCAGATCGACGCTACCTGAGTCGACCGAAAAAACTGTTCTGGCAGCTTGTTGCGGGGTCAGCGGCGACCGGTCTGATTTGGTCCGGGACCTATATTCTGGTAAGTCCCTATCTCCCGGTCACTATTCAGTATTTGTTGTTACTGATCGTGGTGTTTATTGCTGCTATTTCTCTGGCGGTAATGGTCGTAATCAGAGAGTACTTTCTCGCTTTTACCTTTTCTGCCCTGTGGCCTATCGCCTGGTGGAGCCTGGCGAATTTCTGGGATCAACCTTATAACCTGCTTCTTGGATTCCTGCTTCTGGCACTTACCGGACTGCTCACGGCAGCGAGCAACGGAATCCACGATACCTTTCGGCGCATGCTGAGCTTGAACTGGCAGCAGGAAGCCATGGCACGGGAGCTTGGCCAGATCACGAACTCTTTGCGAGACCGAAATCTTCAGCTCCAGGAGGCACGGCGTCAACTTACCGATCTGGCGAACATTGACGAGCTTACAGGTCTGGGTAATCGCCGTTTGATTAACCAGACCTTACGAGAAGAGGTCAATCGTGCGCGACGCTCTCATGGATGGGTGTCAGTGATTCTCATTGATGTCGACTTCTTTAAAAAATATAACGATACCTATGGCCACCCTGCGGGTGATGAGGTGCTGCGTCGCATTGGAGATATCATGCAGCGGGCAACGGCTCGAGCTGGTGAGGTTGCCGGACGCTACGGCGGTGAGGAATTTATTCTGGTCTTGCCCGGTGCACGAGCGCCCGAAGCCCTTCGCACTGCAGAACGTTTAAAGCGTTTGGTGTACGAGGAGAATATTCCCCATAGCGACTCAGAGGTTTCCGATCGAATCAGTATCTCTCAGGGTGTTCTTTCGATCATGCCGGATGAGGATGTGGATCCCGGGGTGTTGGTAGATAGAGCTGACGCTGCGCTCTATGAGGCTAAACGAGAGGGGCGCGACAAGATCGCTGTGGTGTGATGTCTGACTCATTCGCTATGCCTCAACGCCTGGCCGTGTTTGGTGCCTATAGCGATCACGATCTGTATCAGCGAAATCGAATACTTGTAAATATTCTCGAAGAGCTCAGTGGAGAGACGCTTTATATCCGCCCTGAAACACGCTCGTCAGGACATGGATTCTCTTCGGGTAAGACCCTCTTTGGGCGATTGGGGAAGTTGCTGCAAGATAGCTGGTCCCTGTGGTCGCAGCGCGCTTTACTGAAAGATTGCGACACGATCTTTGTTCCTTATCCAGCCTACATCGACATAGTCATACTGTGGATTTCAGGTCAGACGCGGCATAAGCGAGTGATAGCCGACGCTTTTTTGGAGCTGCACAGCACCGTTGTAGAGGATCGCAAACTCATTCCCGAAAAGTCGCTGCGGGCTCGGATGCTCGTGGCCTTTCAGCGCTTTACCCTGGGTAAAGCCGATGTGGTCTTGATCGACACTGCCGAACAGGCTGTTCTACTAAGGCAGTATCTTGCGGGCACGGACACGCAGGTCGCTGAAATACCGGTGGGTATTGATGAATCAGTTTGGCTGCCATTGAGGGCTCATACCTATAGCAAGTCCCTGGAAGTTCTTTTCTGGGGAACGTTCATTCCGCTGCATGGTGTTGAGGTGATTATTGAGGCCGTAAGAATACTGCAGCATCAAAAGTTTCCAGTGAATTTGACCTTGATAGGCAATGGACAAACCGCAGATAGGGTTGCCAGTCTACTGAAGGCTCAACCACTGCAGGGTTTGGTTTGGCATCGAGAGTTGATGGATGTTTCAGCGATTGTAGACCTGGCTCGTTCTTCAGACGTGACTTTGGGTGTCTTCGCCAACTCGGTGAAGGCGGGAGCGGTTGTGCCCTACAAGGTTCATCAGTCTTTGGCCATGAACAGACCACTAGTAACCCGTGAGGCCTCTACGTTCTCGGGTATCGCTGATCAGCGCAAGGGGCTATATGTGGTTCCATCAGAGGACCCGGCTGCACTCGCGTCTGCTCTGCGAGACATCGCTGAAAGGCTTATGCAGGGCTGGAGTGCTAGTACGCGGGAAATCTATGAAGAGAGTTTTGCCAATTCCGTGATCGCATCACGACTTAAGGTGGAGCTGTCTCGCTAATGTCCGTGCCCAGGCAGTTTGCAGTTATTTTGTGTGCGCACAATGGCGGGATGTATATCGACGAGCAGCTTTCCTCTTTGAGCCAGCAGACACGCGCGCCAGACTTCGTGGAGGTGCATGACTGGAATAGTGCCGACAATACCGTATCCAGAGTGAGCGCTTGGCTAGACGAGGTGGATCATCCAGACACTTGCCGGTTGATTGAACATGATTCGTCTCCGGGACCGACTCACAGCTTCATCGCCGCCTCACGCATTGCTCTAAACAATAATCCAAGCGCAACACACTTTATGTTTTGCGACCAGGATGATATCTGGCATGGCCAGCGTATTGAGCGCTACGAGCGAGTATTAGAGGAAAGTAAGCGCGATATTCACCTTCTCTTTAGTGATGCCCGCGTAGTCGATGAGCTGGGGCAGCTCATTCATAGCTCCTTCTACAAGCACCGTAGATCGCCGTATACGTTTCCAGTTGATCTTGAAAGCCCTGACATAGCCCTGGTTAATCCCGCTCTCGGGTTTACCTTGTGCTTGTCGAGACACCTGCTCGAACTATTGCTGTCACATGCCAGCGCGCCTTGGCAAATGCACGACTGGGGCGCGGTGATTCTGTGCAGAGTGTACGGACTGGATTCATTATTTCTGCCTGAGGCCTTGGCTGACTATCGTCAGCACAGCAACAATCTGCGCGGCGCGCCGTCAATGGCTGGGATCAGAGAACGAGTCGCTCGGCTGGGGAGTCGTATGCAGTACTTGAGCGCGCTTAATCGGTGGAAGGCGGAGTTGCATGATTCCAAAGCGACGACAGCTTCTGTGATCCCTAAAAACAAAAGCGCGGCTATACTTGCTGTGCTGCAATCCCGAAACCTGAAGCTATGGTATCGATTGCTTCTTTGCTCGATTCTTTTGGTGATAAAAGTTGGCGTCGATTCTCTATGATCCACACATAGTGGTTGTGGAGACCGGTAGTCAAACGCTGCATCGTTACGACCGCATCTCGTTCTCCGATGTGGGGCGTTTTTAAACGCTGGGCGCGTAAATGGGTGCCGCGAATGATCGCGGCCCTATGAAAAGCTGGCCGCCGCTGAAGGGATCACTCATCATTGAGATTCTGAAAGCGATGAATCTGCCGCCTCGCTCTTTTATCTGGTTTTTTCGCCGGACGTCCAATCATGCCGCCGGCAAGCTTTCTTGCCTGGGCTGATTGCTCGCGCCGGGCAATACTTTCCCCGGTCTCCAGATAAAGTGCCTGGGCCTCTGGCGCTCCGCGGCGCTGATCACTCAACGCCATAACAATAATGTCCCGCTCGTCCCAGCCTTGGCGAATGCGAAGCTGATCGCCCACGCTGATCTCTCGGGAAACTTTTACCCGCTGGCCTTCGAGTTGAACCTTTCCGCCTTCTATGGCCGCTTTGGCCAGACTTCTGGTCTTGAAAAAGCGGGCGGCCCAAAGCCACTTATCCACCCGCAGCTTTGCGGTGGATCCTTCGGTCATGGAAGCACCTCAGGCATGATTTCGTCGAAGTGGTGTATACCCGGAAATCGAGTATCCATCCGCTTCTGCTGGGAGCTGTCTGGCTGCAATAGTGTCAGTAGATGCCGTATTCCATAAGTCTGTGCGGCATCAAGTACCGACTCCGTGTCGTCGATAAACAAGGTTGTTTCGGGGTCAAAAGGATGCAGTTCCTGCAGGCGCTCCCAGAATACCTGCTGCTCTTTGGGAGCCTGGAGATCGTGGGATACAACGATGTGATCAAACCAGTCGGTAATATCGACTTCAGCCATTTTGATGTTCAGGGTTTCTCTATGCGCGTTGGTAACCAGGAGGACATCCATGGGTTGTGTGTGTAGCCAGCGAAGAAACTCAAGAGAGTAGGGGCGCATGCGGATCATGTGCTTGATCTCGCGCTTGAGCAGTGGGATGTCCATATCCAGCTCTTGTGACCAATGATCCAGGCAGTACCAGGGAAGAGACCCCCGAACAGATGTAAAGCTGTCGTGGAGATGTGCCATGGCTTCGGCTTCGGGAATGCCTCGTGCCTGCGCATAGGCACGGGGCAGATACTCCATCCAGAAATGGTTATCGTAATGGAGGTCAAGCAGGGTGCCGTCCATGTCCAACAGCACCGTGCGAATGTTAGGCCAGTCAATCATCGCTGGGTGCTATAGTAGCGCTTATGCAAATAACTGGGCACCCGTCATCGTCGCGGGACAAAATCTGGGCGCTTCTAGACCTTTGCAAGAGCGCCTCCCAGAGCATACTTGCGTGTTACAACGATGAGGCAAGCTCGGGTCTGTTGCTCAGCAAAGAAGATCGGACGCCACTTACGCAGGCTGATCTCGCTTCTCATCAGATCCTAAGCGGGGGACTTCACCGCTTAAAGCCAGAACTTCCTTTACTTTCCGAAGAATGCAGCCCGGAGGAAATAGCCGATCGACACGATTGGGATTCCTTTTGGATGGTTGATCCATTGGATGGGACCCGGGAGTTTTTGGAGAGAACCGGCGAGTTCACCATTAACATTGCGCTGATCGAGGCTCAACGACCGGTGCTGGGGCTTATTTACGAGCCACTCTCGCAATCGGGTAGCCTGGGAATAGTGGGCGAGGGTGCCTGGCGACTCAGATTAGAGGCGGGATCCTGGAATAGCAGGCCATTGGCCACCCGAGCACTCCCCGCTAGAGAGATGGTCATTCTTGCCAGTCGGCGTCACCGTAATCCCCGTTTAGACCAATGTTTGGAGCTTTTGAGCGCAACGCATGACTTATCTCGTAAAAACAGCGGTAGCGCATTAAAGTTTTGTGATCTGGCTGCCGGACGGGGGGATTGTTACCCGCGGTTCTCTCCCTGCAGTGAGTGGGATGTTGCAGCGGGAGACGCTTTGGTGACCGCTGCGGGGGGTATGGTTTTGGGTCTTGATGGTTCACCCTTGCTGTACAACGCAAGAGACACGCTGCTCAGTCCACACTTTGTGGCAGTGGGAGATAGATCATCTTCGCTATGGCATGAACTGCTTGAGTGCATGGTATGAACAGATTTATAAGTGATTGGCATGGGTAAGACGGGCCTTGTCTACAGACGAGGGCGCGGTTATCTTTTACGATCTTCTTACAGTGCTATTGAAGGCGGGAATTGCGGTACATGAACTGGCCACCGGGCAAGGAACCAGATGCTGACGCTGAAGCCGCAAATGAGGTTTTGACGCCTGCCATGAGGCTACTCCAGCTGCAAACTCGGCACAGGGCGCTGGATACGCGTATCGCCGAGATGCAACTGTATCCTTACCAGAATCAGATTCTTCTTCAGCGTTTGAAGAAAGAAAAGCTGCGCCTCAAAGACACTATTGCGCTTCTTAAAGACGATATGATTCCGGATCTCGACGCCTAGGGCGTCTTTTCTTCGATTACTCCGCTATGGATCTTGTAGTCTACGCTGTTCCTTTTTTTATTCTTGCCATGGTGCTGGAGCTGCTCTGGGGTTTGCGTGTCGGCCGGAACACCTATCGCGTCAACGATGCGGTAAGCAGTCTTTTTTTGGGAACGCTCAGCCAGGCCAGGAAGTTCGTTACTCTGGGCGTGGGCGGTTATGTTTACCACCTCACCAGCGAACACTTCTCTTTGTCATTGATGAGTAGCAAGAGTATCTGGACCTGGGTGCTTGCGACCGTTCTCTACGACCTCTGTTATTACTGGTTGCATCGTCTAGGCCACGAAAGAGCAATTTTGTGGGCCGCACACGTAGCGCATCATCAGAGTGAAGACTACAACCTGTCTACGGCTCTGCGCCAAACCAGTACCGGGTTTTTGCTGGGCTGGGTTTTTTATATACCCATGTTTGCCTTGGGGGTGCCGGCAGAGGTGGTTGTCACCGTCGGTTCTATCAACCTTATCTATCAGTTTTGGGTGCACACCGAGCATGTGGGCAAGTTGGGATGGTATGAGTGGGTGTTTGTTACGCCTTCGAATCATCGAGTGCATCACGCGCAGAACGAACGCTATCTGGATCGGAACTATGGTGGTCTGTTTATTCTTTGGGACCGCTTGTTTGGGACTTTTCAGGAAGAGCTCGAATCGGACCCTCCCATTTATGGAATCAAAGGCCCGCTACGCAGCTTCAACCCCCTTCGAGCTTTGACGCACATCTACGCAGAGTTGTTCAGCGACAGTTGGAACGCGCAGCGCTGGCGCGACAAATTGCATGTCTGGGTCGCCCGAACTGGGTGGCGGCCAGCTGATCTTGAGGCCTCTGATCCACGTGCAAAACCGAGGCTGGCAGATTTTGTGCGCTTTGATCCACCTACAAATTTGTCAGTGCGGGTTTACGCCCTGTTTCAGCTCGTCATCGTAGTGGCATTGCTTGGGTACCTTCAGGCTGGCGTTGTAACAAGCTACCTCGCGAGCGCGTGCTTGGTCCTCGCAATGTTGTTGACGACTATTACTACTGCTTTTTGGATCGAGGGTCGAGCGCCGTTGATCAATATGCGATGGGATCTTCTGCGATTGGGAATCTTTGCGCTTGGACTTGTGATGACGCCCGGTCTTGGAGTGTTTGCAGCTGTTACCGCTGCTTATCTGATAATCAACGTCTTGTTTGTGTTGGTGGTGTTTTGGTTTTCCAGCGAAGCGGGAACTGACGGATCCATCAACGCTGCCTAGTCTAGCTACCGGGCTCTTCAGTTTCATTGACGTCGCGATCGGCGGATCTTCTTTCTCGCAGACCCTGCGCTGCATGAGCAGCAAACCCTTCTCCCGCTTGCGCGTAAAGATTGAACGCCGAAATTCCCTTGGCTTCCAGTGCAGTAGCCTCCTCGTCAAATCGCACAACGGCAGCGATGCGCCCCGTGTAACCCAATTCCCGAAGCAGGTCCGCAACCAGCATGTTTTCCTGATGATTGGTTAAGGCAAGCATCACAAGCTCCAGTTGATCCAGCGCGACCCGATGCCAAAAATCAGGGTCACTGGCATCCGCTGCGGCTACACGTCGATGCATTGCATGATGCTGAGCAAGCTTCCGGTCGTTGTCATCGATACCCAGAACCTGCTCGCCGTAACTGCGCGCTATTGCCTCGTAGGCACCAGTCCCGATGTTGCCCATTCCTAGCACCAATACACGAACGTTGCTTGTGTCGGGACGTTGCGCTCGCACCAAAGGCGATTCATGGCGGAGCAGGCGCAGTCGATGACGGCGGTACATGGTATGAGACAGTCGGTTCAAAGGTGAGGCGACCAGAAAACTCACCGCAATAGCGATTGACATAGCACTGCTCCACTCTGGTTTGACCCAACCTTGCGTTGCTGCGACAGCGATTACAATCAGGCCGAATTCGCTGTGGTTTGCAAGGCTGTTAGAGGCAAGGAGCGCGGTGCGCGGGGCTACATGGAATCGTGTGAACAGCGGAAAGTACAGTAGTGGCTTGAGTAAGGCCAAGGCTCCGAGTGCGAAGGCCAGGATCATCAGGCTTGGAGAGGGCCAGCCCCCCAGTCCAATAGATAAAAAGAAGCCCACGAGAAACAGGTCTTTGAAGTAAAGCAGATTGCGTGCAAGCTCCTTGCCCTTTTGCTCGCCAGCGAGCAGCACACCGATCAACAAAGCGCCAAGATCACCTTTGACGCCTACACTGTCAAAGAGCTGGGCGCCCAGAATAGCGAGGGCAAAGCCAGCCAGAGTAAAGAGTTCTCCGTGACCAGCGAGTCTGAGCAGACGCACTATGGGTCGCCGGGCTGGGAGGAGCAACAAGAGCCACAGCGCTGATAATTCAGGCACCTTGCCCGTGGATGCGGCAAGAAAGAGTACCGCGGCAAGATCCTGAATGATAAGCACACCAATGGCGAGATTGGCGTGTCGCGATGCCATTTCACCGCGTTCCTGCATGATCTGAATGACAAACACGGTGCTGGAAAAGCTGAAGGCGAAAGCTATGACCAAATTACTGGTGATAGACAGCCCCAGACCAGGCATCAATTGTCCTGCCAGGCTGAGAAAGGCCAGAATCACCAACTGCGTGACCAGCATATGGATAACCGTCGTACCCCAGATTCGCGGCAGTAGCAGGTCCCGAATCTGCAGTTTTAGGCCAATGCTGAACAGTAAAAGAGTGATTCCCATTTCGGCCAACTTAGCGAGCATTTCGCCGCCACCAACATTTAACTCATGCAGTACAAAGCCGGCCGCCAGATAGCCGATGAGGGCTGGCATGCCGACCGCCCTGCTAGCCATACCGCATATCAATGCGACGATTATCAGCAGCGGATCAGGCATTCTCGCCTCCATGCTCGGTTAGGCTGGGTGGTTGGGGAAAATCGCTGGAATTTTTCATTCCTGGCTCTACTTTCTGATATTCGGGATGCAGGGAGGCCCATAAGGAGGGTATGCAAAGCAGGGCAATTGTAAGGTCGCTTGCAATGCGAAGGAGTTCCCAGGCCGGTATGTCCAGCGGGTAGAGGCCGAACCAGCCGCGCAGTGGTGGCAATGTGATAGCTAGAAACAGCGAGAAACGCGATATTCCAAAGAGACCGAGTCCCAGAAGCAAATAAAGCGTTCCGGTAAGCGCGGTTAGCAGTAGGGTCGTGCTTGTGGGCAGTAGCCAAAGCGAGAAGCACTGGCTGGCTCCGGACAATATGGCGATGATAGCCGCCAGATTGCGGAGTTTTTTCGGGTCTGTGTCTGGGTGCACTATCACACGGGAAACGTTACCACAGAGCAGCGCTGCAGGACCGAAGAATAGACAGGTCGCTAGCTACTTCTGGCTTTGGCAACGGCGGACTGGCTGGCACGTCCGAGTTTGTTGCACACCGACGCACCTACGGTGATCAATGCATCAAGATCAACCCCTGTTTTTATACCCAGTCCCTGGAGCATATACACGACATCTTCAGTGGCCACGTTGCCGCTGGCGCCGGTGGCATAGGGACAGCCGCCAAGGCCAGCTACGGAGCTATCAACACGCGTAATACCGTGTTGTAAGCCCACCAGAATGTTAGCCAGTGCCTGTCCATAACTGTTATGACAGTGCAATGCGAGTTTGCCGGCGGTGAGCGCGGGAATCAGTGCGCTTAGCAGGCTGTCCATGGAGCCCGGCGTACCCGTGCCGATGGTATCTCCCAGGGAAACTTCGTAGCATCCAAGGGTCAAAAGTTCTTCGCTGACTGAGAGCACAGCACTGGGGCTGATTCGACCCTCATAGGGGCAGCCAAGTACACAGGACACATAGCCGCGCACAGCAACACCTTCGGTTTTTGCCGCGTCCATAACCGTGCGAAAGCGTTCAATGCTTTCGCTGATGGAGCAATTGATATTGCGTTGGGAAAATGACTCCGAAGCGGCAGCGAACACAGCCACTTCACTGGCGCCGGCCTCCATTGCCCGCTCAAAGCCCTGGAGATTAGGCGTTAGCGCCGCATAGGTGACACCCGATGTCCGTGCAATTTTCTTGAACACATCGGCGCTGTCGGCCATCTGTGGTATCCAACGCGGATTGACGAAACTTCCGGTTTCTACGTAGCGAAGTCCCGCCGCTACGAGCCCCTCTACCAGCGTAACTTTGTCCTCGGTTGGCAGCGGCGTGCTCTCATTTTGAAGACCATCGCGTGGTCCGACTTCTATCAGGGACACCTCTGGGGGATAACTGGCGCTGCTCATTACTCTTTGGCCTCAGGCTCAAAGTCCACCAGGCTTGCGCCGCGATCCACCAGGTCTCCGGGCTCGCAGCGAAATCCATTAACTCGGCCTGCGGCGGGTGCTCGCAATGTTTGCTCCATTTTCATTGCCTCAATCACCACAACGGGATCGCCTGCTTCGACGGTCGTTCCAGGCTCCACAAGAAGCGCGACCACGGTGCCGTGCATGGGGGCAGCGAATTCACTGTCGCCTGCGGCAGCGACACTCGAATCCGCAACCAGAAGCTGTTTCTCTGAAAAGCGAAACGCACCGTCATCCCAAAACACGGTGAACTCTGCGTCTTCTCGGGCAAAGCTTCCGCGAAAGCGATGGCCGTCGAGCTCCAACATCAGGACATCGTCCTTGAGGTTCCCGCGGATTGTGGCTGTTTCGTCATCCAGGAGTAGTTCCAGATAGTCGCCGCGGTCCACGAGTTCCACCAGATAGTCTTCGCCATGACAATGAACATCAAAGCGCTGACGATGGGGGGTATTCATACGCCAGCCCCGACTGTCCGCCCAGGGCGAAAACTTATCGTTGCCCGGACTTTGATTAGCACTGCGTCGTAATGACAGCAATGCCAGAGCCGCGGCTGCCAGGTCACGATTCTTCTGCGCGGGAGGTGCGCGGAACAGGTCTTCGCTATGGCGTTCAATAAAATGGGTATCCAGATCGCAGTGCGCAAATGCGGGCAAAGCAGCGATGTTGTACAAAAAGGCAATATTACTGGCCGGCCCGGCAACGCGGAAGGCGCTGAGGGCGCGGGTGAGGCGTCTCCGGGCTTCTTCTCGGGTATCGCCATGCACAATGAGTTTGGCAATCATCGGGTCGTAGTAGGGACTGATCTCGCTGCCCTCAATGACGCCAGTGTCTATGCGTAATGAGGGCCCTTCGGGGGGTAGGCGCAGATAACTGATAATGCCCGTGGACGGGAGAAAGCCTTGTTCCGTGTCTTCAGCGTAAATGCGTGCTTCCATCGCATGCCCGTCCACACGAATCTCACTCTGACTGAGTGGCAGGGGCTCATTGGAGGCGACGCGCAGTTGCCACTCGACAAGGTCCTGCCCTGTAATCATTTCGGTGACCGGGTGCTCTACCTGCAGCCGGGTGTTCATTTCCATAAAGAAAAACTGCTGGGAAGAATCCAGCAGAAACTCCACGGTACCGGCTCCCAGATAGTCGATGGCACGGGCGGCCTCCACCGCTGCCTCGCCCATGGCCCGACGCAGTTCGTCGCTGAGTCCGGGGGCGGGGGCTTCTTCTATAACCTTTTGGTGGCGCCGCTGGATAGAGCAGTCTCGTTCCGCCAGGTAGACGCCGTTGCCATGGGCGTCACAAAAAACCTGAACTTCCACGTGTCGGGGACGCTGTATGAGTTTCTCGATGAGCATACGGTCATCACCAAAGCTGGCAGCTGATTCGCGTCTGGCTGCCGCCAGAGCCTCATTGAACTCACCTGCCTCGTTAACCGCCCGCATGCCTTTGCCGCCGCCGCCGGCGGTGGCTTTGAGCAGGACAGGGTAACCCATGGCATCGGCCTGCTGACGAAGAACCTCATCACTTTGGTCGTCGCCGTGATAGCCGGGAATCAGTGGGACCCCCGCTTGTGCCATGATTGCTTTGGCACGGGACTTGGAGCCCATTGATTCGATGGCCGCTGCGGTGGGTCCGATAAAAACAATGCCTGCTGTCTCACAAGCGCGGGCAAATTCTGCATTTTCGGAAAGAAACCCGTAGCCCGGGTGGATGGCCTCACTGCCGGTTTCTTTTGCAGCGTTCAGGATTCGTTCCTGATTAAGATAAGACAGCGCTGCTGCTGATTCGCCGATGTGCACTGCCTGGTCGGCTAATTGTACGTGCAGAGCATTCCGATCAGCATCGGAATATACCGCGACGGTGCGTATGCCCAAGGCACGGGCTGTATGGATAACGCGGCAGGCGATCTCGCCGCGATTGGCTATAAGTATTCGGTTAAACATTAGCTGTTGCTCCCTGTGGCCCAGCTCGGTGCGCGCTTCTGGAGAAAAGCCTGCAAGCCTTCCTGACCTTCACCCGATACACGGATATGAGCGATGCGTGCACTGGTATCGTCGATCATTCGGGCGTCCACGGGTTTACCCGCGACTTCTCGAATCAGCAGTTTTGCTGCGCCCATAGCTTGCGGGCCGTTTCGAAGAAGAGATTCGACGGTAGCCTCAATGCGACTGTCGAGTAGCTCTGCATCGCAGCATTCATGAACGAGGTGAATATTTTCGGCACGCTCAGCATCGAAACGCTCGGCGGTGAGAAACAAGCGGCGGGCCCAGCGGGCGCCGATGGCCTCGATAACGTGGGGTCCTATGGTTGCCGGGATAAGACCTATGCGCGTTTCCGTAAATCCGAACAATGCAGTTCGCGCAGCAATTGCGATATCGCAGCAGCTGACTAATCCCACGGCGCCACCAAAGGCATTGCCCTGCACGCGAGCGATGGTGGGTTGTGGCAGAGTTTTTAGAGTCTGCAACATCGTCGCCAGACCGCGAGCGTCGTCAAGATTATGCCCGTAATCGTACTCTGCCATGCGTTGCATCCAGGCAAGATCGGCGCCGGCCGAGAAGCTTTTGCCTTCGGCCTGAAGGATCACGACCCGAACATCGGCCCTGGCTGCCAGGGCATCAAAGTGCGACTGCATGTGCGCGATCATGCTGTCGTCAAATGCATTGTGTTTGTCGGGACGCTCGAGGCTTACCCTGGCAATGCCGCGGGCATCTACTGTGCAACTGACGAAGGATTGCGTATCTGAGCTCATTATTTATCCGCCCTACATGCGGAACACGCCGAAGCGTGATTCCGTCACTGGTGCATTAAGTGCTGCAGATAGAGCCAATGCCAGCACCTGACGTGTATCGACAGGATCGATAACGCCGTCGTCCCACAGGCGTGCAGACGCGTAGAAGGGGTGTCCCTGAGTTTCGTAGCGATCGAGGATGGGCTGTTTGAATTCGGCCTCTTCATCGTCACTCATACTCTCGTTGCGTCGGGCTAGTTGGTCCTGTTTCACGGTGGCTAGAACACTTGCAGCTTGCTCTCCCCCCATGACAGAGATGCGCGCGTTGGGCCACATAAACAAAAAGCGAGGATCATAGGAGCGGCCGCACATGGCGTAATTACCAGCGCCAAAGGAGCCGCCAATAATGACCGTGAGTTTGGGCACGTCAGCACAGGCGACAGCGTGAACCATCTTGGCACCGTGGCGCGCGATTCCTTCGGCCTCGTACTCACGGCCCACCATGAAACCGGTAATGTTCTGAAGGAACAGCAAGGGGATTTTGCGCTGGGCGCAAAGCTCTACAAAGTGTGCAGCCTTGACTGCTGACTCTGAGAAAAGAATGCCATTGTTAGCGACGATACCGATGGGGTAGCCATGCAATCGAGCGAAGCCGCATACGATGGTGTCGCCAAACAAGGCCTTGAATTCGTCAAATGCAGAGTCGTCTACCAATCGGGCGATGACCTCCCTTACATCAAAGGGCTGGCGTCGGTCCGCCGGAACGATGCCATAGAGGTCGGTTGCGGGGTAGCGCGGTTCTATGGGCTTTCGAATCTCGATCTCAGCGTGCTTGACACGGTTGAGGTTGGCAACGGACTGGCGAAGCAGTGCGATGGCATGGCGATCATCGTTAGCGTAATGATCTGTTACACCGGATTGGCGACAGTGGACGTCTGCGCCGCCGAGCTCTTCTGCGGTGACGATCTCTCCCGTGGCCGCTTTTACCAATGGTGGACCACCTAAAAAGATAGTGCCTTGCTGGCGAACAATAATCGATTCGTCTGCCATGGCAGGCAGGTATGCGCCGCCTGCGGTGCAGCTGCCAAGGACAGCAGCCAATTGGGGGATTCCTTTGGCGGACATGCGTGCCTGATTGTAAAAAGCACGGCCAAAGTGTTCACGATCGGGAAACACTTCGTCTTGCAATGGCAAGAAGGCGCCACCAGAATCCACGAGGTAAAGACAGGGCAGATTGTTTTGCTCGGCGATAGTCTGTGCGCGGGCTTGCTTCTTGACGGTGAGCGGATAGTAGGTTCCGCCTTTTACTGTCGCATCATTGATGAAGACCATGCACTCTTGCCCGCTAACGCGACCAATGCCGGTGATGAGGCCTGCACCGGGTACATCGTCCTCATAAACTTCATGGGCGGCTAGCTGGGATAGCTCCAGAAACGGTGTTCCCGGGTCCAATAGCGCGTCAAGGCGTTGCCTGGGCAGTAGTTTTCCTCGGGATAAGTGTCGCTCCCGAGCGACTTCGCCGCCACCTTCGCTGATCTTGGCGACCAGCTCTCGAAGTGCCTCGACCTGAATCCGCATCGCACGTTGATTTGCCAGCGCGACACTGTCGTTGGCGTTATATCGGGTTTGAAGAATTGTCATAAGCTAGTACTCAGGCCGAAGCCTTGAAGAGTTCACGTCCAATCAGCATACGCCGAATCTCGGAAGTGCCGGCGCCAATTTCGTACAGTTTGGCGTCCCGCAGGAGGCGTCCTGCGTTTGCCTCGTTGGTGTAGCCATAGCCACCGAGCGCCTGAATAGCCTGTAAGGCGAGCTGTGTGGCTTTCTCAGCGGTGTACAGAATGACCGCAGCACAGTCCTGGCGAGTCTCCTCACCGCGATCACAGGCTGCGGCGACGGTATAGAGGTAAGAGCGGCAAGCGTTGAGGTCAGCATACATATCCGCCAGCTTGCCTTGCATTAACTGGAATTCACCGATGGCCTGGCCGAATTGCTGACGAGTATGCAGGTAGGGGAGTACCTCATCGATACAGGCCTGCATGATGCCCACGGGGCCACCGGAGAGAACCGTGCGCTCATAATCTAATCCGGACATAAGAATCTCTACGCCTTTGCCCTCCTCGCGCAGAATATTCTCGGCAGGGACTTTGCAGTCTTCAAATACGAGCTCGCAGGTGTTCGAGCCCCGCATTCCCAGCTTGTCGAGCTTTGGTGACCGGGAAAACCCCGGGTAGTCGCGCTCGACAATAAAGGCGGTGATTCCGCGGGAACCAGCTTTGACATCGGTTTTGGCATAGATCACATAAACGTCTGCGTCAGGTCCATTAGTGATCCACATTTTTGTACCGTTAAGTACATAGTGATCGCCCTCGCGTCGCGCCTGAAGCTTCATGCTGACCACATCAGAACCGGCGTTGGCTTCGGACATGGCCAGCGCGCCCACGTGCTCACCCGTACAGAGCTTGGGCAAATAGTGAGATCGTTGCGCGTCGCTACCGTGGCGCTGAATCTGATTCAGGCACAGATTGGACATGGCGCCGTAGGATAGGCCCACGGAGCCCGAAGCTCGACTGATCTCTTCCATGACGATTGAGTGTGCGAGGTAACCCATACCGCTGCCACCGTATTCTTCATCAACGGTGATCCCCAGCAGTCCCATGGCACCGAGCTTTGGCCAAAGATCGGCGGGAAAGTCATTATCTTTATCTATCTGGGCGGCGCGGGGTCTGATTTCCTTTTCGCACATCTGGTGCACGGCATCCCTGAGCATGTCGATGTCTTCACCAAGCCCGAAATTAAGAGTGGGGTATCCGGTATTCATACACTGAGCTCCTTGCGCGTCATGCCGTGAGTGTTTCTTCAGCTTTTTTGTTTTGGTGTTTGGTCTGGTGCTTGCTTTGAGCTTCTAGACAAAGACTCTCGACTTCATCCAACGCCGTGAGCATGTCATCCAGATCTCGTCGTTGTTGCTCAAGCGCGGCGCGGCGTTTGCTCACGCGCGCGAGCAAAGATGCCAACTGCGTGGCGTCACTTTCTCCGGGCTGGTGCATGTCGATGATCTCAACACTTTCGGCGAGGCTTAGTCCGATACGTTTACCACGAAGGATGAGGCGAATGCGTGTGCGGTCGGCGGCACTGTATATGCGCCGCTGACCCGAGCGTAAAGGCGTAATGAAGCCTTTTTCTTCGTAGAAACGGATGGTTCGAGTCGAGATCTCGAACTCACGAGACAGCTCAGAGATGCTGAAGTGTTTTTGTGTTGCAGCCATTGCAGAAGAATAGCTGACGTTTACGTTAACGTAAAGTAGTTTTAGGAAAGCAAGTGCTTCGACAAATCAGATATTGAGCTGCGGTTCATCACTGGCGACTTTGCTATGATCGCCAGTCATTTTTAGTCCCAGTTATCTCGCTCATGCCCGCAAACGATCTCTTGATACAGCTTGCCGATGGCGCATTTCATTCTGGTGAAGCGCTCGCCACGCAATACGGGGTAAGTCGCACGGCCATCTGGAAACAGGTGGCGTCTCTGGAGAAGCTGGGTCTTGAGGTAAAGCGAGTCAGAGGGCAGGGCTACCAAATAGAAGGTGGCCTTGATTTGCTTAGCGAACCGGCGATCCGCGCCGGATTGGATGGCGACGCTAGAACTCTTTTGGCCCAGATTGACATACACCAAAGCATAGATTCGACAAACGCAGAGTTGCGCAGGCAAGGTGCAGCACCCTCAGGTGCCTCCGTGTGCCTTGCAGAAAGTCAGAGCGCCGGCCGGGGCCGACGCGGTCGTTCTTGGGTAAGCCCCTTTGCCAGCAGTATTTATCTCTCCGTAGGCTGGCGTTTTCAAGGTGGTGCAGAGGTGCTTGAGGGGCTGTCTTTGGCGATAGGCGTATTGGTCTGTGATGCACTTGAAGACCTGGGCGTTCAGAAGCTCTCCCTGAAGTGGCCCAATGACGTTTATCTTGACGGAAGGAAGCTTGCTGGAATTCTTGTTGAGATGAGCGGGGATTTCTGTGGGCCCTGTGATGTGGTGATTGGTGTGGGTATCAATGTACAGCTGCCCGAAGTCATGGCTGACAAAATCGAACAGCCCTGGTCGGATTTGCGCTCGGTTGCTGATGGCTCGTTTACCCGAAGCCTCCTGGCGGCAAAGTTGCTCAATCGAATCCTTCCAGCGCTCGCTGTTTACGAGAAGGCGGGCTTTGTAAGGTGGCGAGATCGCTGGCAATCCCTCGACGCTTTTGCTGGTCGACCGGTGATTGTTGACAACAACGGACAGCGCATTGCCGGAAAAGCGCAGGGCGTGGACGAGCGAGGGGCCTTGCTGCTTGGCACGAGTAGTGGTGTGCAGCGCATTCATGGTGGTGAGGTTTCATTGCGCTTGCAGGAGGCGGCTTCATGAGCGGCGCAACCTTACTGCTGGATATTGGTAACAGTTCCGCCAAGTGGATGTACGTTGATGCGGCGGGTGTCCGCAATCAAGGGCGTGTAGATACCCACACCATGGTGGCTGAGCTGGGCGAAAGTCTTGCTGGGGCCACGGTTCTAGTGTCCAGCGTTGCCGCGCCTGATATTCAAGAGGCCTTACACGCCGAGTTGGCAGCCTTGAGCAAATCCGTTTGGTTTGCGCGCTCGCTTGCATCGCTTGATGGGCTGCTGAACTCCTATGAAGACCCAACGCGGATGGGTGTGGATCGCTGGTTGGCCATGTTGGCTGCCCGGCAGCGAGTCAGTGGTCGAGTTTGCGTCGTGGATGCCGGGTCGGCGCTCACCATAGATTTGCTGACGGCCGATGGACGCCATGAGGGTGGTTACATCATTCCCGGCACTGCTTTGATGGAGCGGTCTTTGTTTGCAGACACCGGGCGCGTACGCGACAGCGCACCCGAAAACACCTCTGTTGCACCCGGAAGATCCACGGCAGAGGCGGTAAGTCACGGCTTAATGCTGGCTCAGGCTGGCGCGGTGCGTATGGCTATGTCTTTAGCAGAGGCGCAGGGCGAGCGACCTCAGCTTCTGCTGTGTGGTGGTGGTTCAGCTCAACTGGCTGAAGTTTTGGACCTTGCCTACGACCCAGTGCCAAACTTGGTATTTGAGGGTCTATTGCGCCAGGCGGAGCTGGAAGTGCCCGGATTGGTGGATTATCCCCAAGTATCTTCCGTACTATTTGCCAAGAGTGATTGAATCCGGCGGAGTTCTGACTGAAATCTACGAAAATTCAGCGGCGCTCACGTAGCGCTGTGTCTATCTGTGTCGCTCGCGAACCGTGTGAAACCCGAAATCAGCATTAGCACTTCATTGATCTGGATCAGTGTCCACTTGGTGGGCAAGGCTAAGATCACTTTCAAGTGCTCATTATGATGCCTGAAGGTTTCGTCATGAAGAGTCTACAAAGACTATAAAGCCGCTGGGGTGTACCACTGTGATCAATCAAGGTGCGTTTAAACTCATTCTCTTACTAATGACACTTGCGAGTTTTAGTCAGCAAGTACTCGCCCAGCCACCTGATCAGGACTTTGAGTCTGCGCCTGCTGGTGTTCAGGCAAACCCGTATGCTCTTGGTCAGATTGTCTACTCAGCTACCTATGCCACGGCGGACACATTGTTTGTCCACGACGCGGATATCGGTGTCTTTTTGAGCCCTAACTTTTTGTCGCTTGCTGCAAACTTTGGGGCGGCATCAGAGGTACGTATCTCGTCTGTTGGCGGTGCTGAGTTTAAGTTTAGTGGCATGGATGTCTCATTCGGGAGTTGTGTCGGCTGCGGCGGAACGTACGAGCTAACCCCCTATCGTGATGGTGTGGCTGTTGCAGGTGGTGTTCAAACAATAACTTGGCCAGACATAACAGGACCTGCGGCGGCGTTTGACGTTTCTGCTCAAACTACTTGGGAAAACATCGATGAGATAAGGGTCAACAAGACAGTGGGCTCGTTTTACTTTGCGATAGATAACTTGAACTTCGAGCCGGCGGTTGATCCGTCTATGGCTGTTGCTGCACAAGGTGTTCCTGCATTACCCGTTCCGGCTTTGCTGATTTTACTGGTGCTGCTTGTTGGTGCCGCAGTAGGTTACGGACGCGACGCGATTCGCTCGTGACTCCCTATTGGGAAGGGAAACCGAGGCGCATTATTTTGCTGTTGTTGATTTAAGGTGGCTTCGGCTGGCCTATCAACGCGACTATTGTTGACCTAGGGTAATTGGAGGCCCCGTGATCATGGCCTCTGGTGCGAAGTGCACAATTTTTAACCGGTTTTCCTCTCATCCTAAAACTTTATGTGGGCTTGACTGTCATTTACGATTGAATCCGGCCCAAGCTTTGTCTAAACTCGCGCTCCTGAAATTTGGCTGGCGTAGCTCAGTAGGTAGAGCAGCTGATTTGTAATCAGCCGGTCGGGGGTTCGATTCCTCTCGCCAGCTCCATTTTCAGACGGTGATTAACCACCTTTTGAGGTCCTTGCGCGGCCTTGCTGCTAACACGAAGCCGTTTCGTCAGTGGGCGAACTCCTAGCTTCAAGTTCCGAATTTTAATTCCTCGTGATACTCAATTGCCCAGCTCGACCGAGAGTTTGCCGGATCGTGGCCCCAGGTGCTGTGACTGCAGCTCCCCTGTCGTGGAAAGTCTGGCAATGTAAGGCGCTCGAAACCCGATTTTGCTAAACGCGTCGCTGTGTCCATTGATCGAGATACTCAGCTCGTTATCACTGCAAATTCCGGAATCATGAACGACAACGAAAAGCGTCGTCAGATTTGGATTGCTATCAATGGCAAAGTCTCTCTTGGGTGTCGTTTGCTCGTCAGAGGTGAGCTTGCATGCGTCAAAGTTCTCAACGAGAGAAGCGCGCCCGCCAGCATCAACGCCTACAAGGTTTATGCCCCTTTGCAGCAGTAGCTTGTTTTTCTTTGTTTGTACGTATGATCGCGTTTTGGGACCGGTGCTGGATAGCACAGAAACTGCTTCTAATACTTCGGTGTCAGCGTAGCTTTCCTTGAACATAGATACATCGGGCACACCATGAATGTTCAGTGACCGCAGTCGTTGGCGTCGCTCTGTGCTTAGTTTGGCAGCGGTCTTGGATTTTAGAACCCTGCTTAACGCTGCGGCGTCGACCTTGGTGTTGCTATCGATCTTTTGTTCGATGGTAGATTCAGAGGAAAGCGCACCCACAAACAAACACAAGCCTTGATCCGGGAGCTCCAGGTTCATGGCGCGCACTTTGCTGCAGTGGTCAATCCATCCGATGGCATTGTCAGTTGTCCGCGCTAGCAGGTATTGGCTTAGGGTTTCTCTGGTATCGAACTCAAAGACGTTGGTGCGCACATTCATATCGTCATCGAACTCCATAACAATAGGCAGCGCAAAGCGGCGGTTTTGCATGACCACCATATTTTCTTCAGGCAGCACTTCGAAGCCATCCTGCCCAGACGGAAACTGCCAGAACGCGTTGATGTTTTCGCTCCAGCTGCCAATCAGCGTGTCTCCGTTTATCTCTGCGATCGCTTCACGAAACGTCGGCTTGCCCTTCAGTAGATCTCTACCAAGACCGATGGACGTGTTCTTCCAACCCATGGCGGAAAGTACCGTAGGCCCTATATCAAATGTTGATGCCTGGCGCGAAACAGCCTTGCCGCCGGACTGCTGTGAGGTAAAAATCATAAACAAGTTGCGCCGACGGCCCTTGCGTAGCTGATCGCTTGCGGCGTTTCTCAATGCCGTATGGTCCGAAGCCACCACTAGAACGGTGTTTTCAAAATCCTCGGATTGTCTGATTTCTTCTATGAGCGTTGAGACTATCTGGTCAGAACAGTGCACAGCGTTGAGCATTTTGTTCCTGCCGTCTCGGTAAGGCTTCCCACAAGCTGAAGATTGGTGTCCATTTGGATGGTGGGTGTCCATGGTCAAGGCAAACAACGCGTAAGGCGTTCCCTGTGTTTTGAGGGCGCGGTGCGTACTGCGTACTTGATCCAGCAGCGAGTCGTCATACAGGCCCCAGCTGGACACGTAGTCGGGGTCCGGGAGTAGCGGCCGAAGGTCTTTAAGGCCGCGAGGATTGGTGAAACCATGCGTTGAAAGAAACTTGCCTTTGCCTCCGAAGTTCAGGTCAGCGCCGCCCAGGTAGTTCATCTCCATGCCCGCTGCCGATAGCAGATCGCCAAGACAGATCGCCTTTGGCAAAAACTGGTCCATGCCGCGCATAGAGTTACTTGACCCCGCCGTCAGAAGCGGTAACCCGCATTGACTAGCTACCAACCCCCCGATAGTGAATCCTGTGCCGCGGTGGCTAAAAACATCAGTGAAGTGGATGCTCTGCTTTTCGAGTGCTGAAAGCTTCGGAGCTAGACCCGGAAACAGTTTGTTATCCAGGTAGGTTCGCTCGAAGCTCTCGAGGTAAATGAATATCAGGTTTTTCTTAGGTCCCGGGGGCAGCTTGCCCGGGTTTTTAAAGAACCGTTCAAATGGCAATCCGTTTGCGACTTCTTGCTTACGCTGTTCGGACTCGGATTGCGGCGTGACGCTCATATTAAACAAAGCGAGCGTTTGCGTAGTGGTGGGGTGAAAAAAAATGCAAACAGGCAGTGCGAGGGTGGCGACCCAGGCTAGCGGATGTGGTTTTTTTGTAGTTTGTGGCCGGGCTAAAAAATAAATTAGCACCGGAGCCGCTAGCGAAGCCACTATGAAAGCAGCGCTGATCGCGATCTCAGGGATATATTCCTGCCATCCAGCGCCATCAAACCCCGCGCTTAGGTGGAAAAACACCGATTGATCAACACCGCCCCCGGTAAAGCGCGTGGAAACGGTTTGTACGCCCGACAGAATCAGGAATACACAGGCGGTCAAACCAATCATGATGGCGACCGGCAGGGATTGGCGCCTGCTGCCTATGAGCGCCAGAGCTAAAAAAGCGATGTTCAGTAAATAAAAGCTCAAAACGCTTCGACTTCCATTGTGTTTTTCAGCCCCTGCGCGCCATGATCACCAATAGTTGCTGCAAGTCTCAATGTTTGCGTCCCGGATAAGGTTCAGCAGGCCTTCGCGGCCACGATTTTGAGGGTGGCTCCGGGCCGGTCCTTCGCGGCATTGACGATTTTTGATAGACGGTTCTTTGGCGCGCAGAATACCGCTTTTGTGCTGATTACAGAACATGGGCGAATGCACGGTGGGTCGGTATCGGCTGCACCCTGGACAGGATCCTGGCCCGATATAGTCGTGGATGCTCATTGGCTGTGCTGTTTGTCTACCGTAACCGTCGTTTCCCCCTAGAAATGAGTTGACATTCGTGAGGCTCATCTGGACAATGTGCCGCCTTTCGGAGGGGTTCCCGAGTGGCCAAAGGGATCAGACTGTAAATCTGACGCGCGAGCTTCGGTGGTTCGAATCCACCTCCCTCCACCATAAGTTTTTGAAAAGAAAGAAATATATACGTTGGTTTGCAGTTTGGCCGATGTACAAGAGCGCCGCGCGACCAAAAGAAGATTGGTCGTGCAGGGTGCTCTGCGGCTTGTGCTGGTGAGACAAGGTGATTACCGCGGGTATAGTTCAAAGGTAGAACCTCAGCCTTCCAAGCTGATGATGTGGGTTCGATTCCCACTACCCGCTCCAGCAATAGCGTCTGATGCGGCGCTCATCTTAGAGGGTGAGTGATGCTCGGTAGGCAGGGGCTGACGAGAGTCAGTAAGGCGTTGAGTGGTTGGGCGCCTATTGAGATGTACAGAGTAGGTGCAAAAGCAGTCTACAGGCTCATATAGCTCAGTCGGTAGAGCACTTCCTTGGTAAGGAAGAGGTCACCGGTTCAATTCCGGTTATGAGCTCCATTGCTTTAGCTGTTGTGCAAGTTGTGTGGTGGGCGCGGTGATCGCGCGACACCTTAAAAGAATCAAAGATGAGGCGTGGCGGGTTATCGTCACCGGTGCAAGGAGAGTAGTTGTAATGGCAAAAGCAGCATTTGAGCGCGATAAGCCCCACGTCAATGTGGGTACGATTGGACACGTTGACCATGGTAAGACGACGCTGACGGCGGCGCTTACGCGGGTATGCTCTGAGGTATGGGGCGGCGAGTTGGTAGCGTTTGACGGTATTGATAACGCACCGGAAGAGAAAGAGCGCGGCATTACGATTGCGACTTCGCACGTTGAATACGAGTCAGACGTGCGTCACTACGCTCACGTTGACTGCCCGGGACACGCGGATTATGTGAAGAACATGATCACCGGTGCTGCGCAGATGGACGGCGCGATTCTGGTATGTGGTGCGACTGATGGCCCTATGCCCCAGACACGAGAGCACATTCTGCTGTCACGTCAGGTTGGCGTACCGTACATCGTAGTATTCCTGAACAAGGCAGACCTGCTGGCGGAAGATTGCGGCGGTGCGGATTCAGAAGAATACGAAGAGATGAAAGAGCTGGTTGAGATGGAGCTTCGTGAGCTTCTGGACCAGTACGAGTTCCCGGGTGACGACACTCCGATCATCTGTGGTTCGGCGCTGATGGCGTTGAACGGCGAAGACGAGAACGGTCTGGGTACAACAGCGGTCAAGACTCTGGTTGAGACTCTGGATTCTTACATCCCAGAGCCTGAGCGTGCGATTGATCAGCCGTTCCTGATGCCGGTAGAGGACGTATTCTCTATCTCAGGTCGTGGCACGGTTGTTACCGGTCGTGTTGAGCGTGGCATTGTGAAGGTTGGCGACGAGATTGAGATTGTCGGCATCAAGGACACAGCGAAGACGACATGTACGGGCGTTGAGATGTTCCGCAAGCTGCTTGACGAAGGTCGTGCAGGTGAGAACGTTGGTGTACTTCTGCGTGGTACGAAGCGTGAAGAAGTTGAGCGTGGTCAGGTTCTGTCCAAGCCAGGCAGTGTTAACCCTCACACGAAGTTTGAGTCTGAGGTTTATGTATTGTCCAAGGATGAGGGTGGTCGTCACACGCCATTCTTCAAGGGCTACCGTCCGCAGTTTTACTTCCGTACGACTGACGTGACTGGTGCTTGTGAGCTTCCAGAAGGCGTTGAGATGGTAATGCCGGGTGACAACGTTCAGATGGTTGTGACTTTGATTGCACCGATTGCGATGGAAGAAGGTCTGCGTTTTGCTATCCGTGAGGGTGGCCGAACTGTAGGTGCTGGCGTCGTCGCTAAAATCATCGAGTAAGACGAGGGTAGTGACTTCGGCTTGCACCGCTGCACCTGTTTCTTCGCGTCGCGCTTTGCGCTCCTGATTGCTGCGAAACAGGCACACCGGCACAAGCCTTAGGCACGACTCGAGCGAGTCTCGGTGGTGTTGCGAAGCGAGCGTAAAAGCGCAAGCAGCGAGCGAAGTAATACCGGCGTGACTCGCGGATTTTACTAGTCGATTAGTGAGATCTGCTTCGGCTCAAGATGATGTAACGATCAAGCCGGACCGTTATTTGGCGGTTCGGCTTCGTCGTCTGAAGGCGGTAGGTACAGACGACAGGGTAGTAGGTTTCAGGCCAGTAGCTCAATTGGCAGAGCAGCGGTCTCCAAAACCGCAGGTTGGGGGTTCGATTCCCTCCTGGCCTGCCATATTGGCAGGACATAGTTCGAAGCTTCGGTTTTCGGGCTTTATTAAGGTAAGCAAATGAGTGCAGAGGCACCCGTAAGCCGTTTCGACGGTATGAAATGGCTGGTAGTTGCAGCGTTGGTCGCTGTGGCCGTCGTAGGCAATAGCTATTTTGCAAACGAATCGCTGTTGTACCGCGTGCTCGGCATCGTTGCGCTTTCGGCGGCGGCAGGCTTTGTTGCGCTGCAAACCGCAAAAGGCGCTTCTTTCTGGTCCCTGGTAAAGGGTTCGCGCACAGAGATCCGAAAGGTTGTCTGGCCGACGCGGCAGGAAACAGTTCAGACCACCATGATTGTGGTGGCGTTTGTGTTGGTAGTGGCGTTGATTCTCTGGGGACTTGATTCGTTCCTGGGTTGGCTTGTTTCGCTGGTCATTGGCTAGCGGCGGATCGGAGAAAGAGAATGGCAATGCGTTGGTATGTTGTGCACGCCTACTCGGGCTACGAGAAGAAGGTTGCGGCTGCGTTGAAAGAACGCATCGAGTTGCACGGTATGACAGATCGCTTCGGCGATGTGCTTGTTCCCACAGAAGAAGTGGTTGAAATGCGCGGCGGCCAAAAGCGTCGCAGCGAGCGCAAGTTCTTTCCGGGCTATGTTTTGGTCCAGATGGAGCTTGGTGACGATACCTGGCACCTTGTTAAAGAAACACCGCGGGTGCTTGGATTCATTGGCGGTAAGGCCGACGCCCCGGCGCCGATCACTGATGCAGAGGCTCAGGCGATTCTTAGTCGTATTGAGGAAGGCACTGAAGCGCCGCGTCCCAAGACCATGTTCGAGCCTGGCGAGATGGTTCGTGTTGTGGACGGACCGTTTAATGACTTCAACGGTGTCGTAGAAGAAGTGAATTACGAAAAGAGCCGCCTGAACGTGGCGGTCCTGATCTTTGGGCGTTCAACGCCCGTAGAACTGGAATTCGGTCAGGTCGAGAAGGCCTGATCAAGGGTTGCGACTTCTTAATTAGTCGCGGCAGATAAAGGCGGACGCTTGGGCGTCCAGGTTGGGGAGGTTGTAGCGCGAGGTCCTTTGCGGATTGAGCGGCTCAACCGATTGAACCCAGGAGAGAGTTATCATGGCAAAGAAAGTCGAAGCGTATATCAAGCTTCAGGTGCCTGCAGGTCAAGCTAACCCGAGTCCCCCAGTGGGTCCGGCGTTGGGCCAGCACGGCGTGAATATCATGGAGTTTTGTAAAGCCTTTAATGCGGAAACGCAGGGTATTGAGCCAGGCTTGCCGATTCCTGTAGTGATCACGGTTTACAGTGATCGCTCTTTTACGTTCATCAAAAAGACACCGCCGGCATCAGTATTGCTGCGCAAGGTGGCAGGTATTGCCAAGGGTTCCGGCGAGCCTAATACCAAGAAGGTGGCTAAGGTTAATCGCGCTCAGCTCGAAGAAGTGGCGACACAGAAATGGCCAGACCTGACGGCTTCAGACATGGATGCAGCAGTGCGCACCATCGCTGGCAGCGCTCGGTCTGCCGGTATCGATGTAGAGGGGGTGATCTAATGGCCAAGCTTAGCAAGCGACTTAAGTCTTTTCGCGAGAAGATCGATTCCACGCGTACCTACAGCCTTGATGAGGCCGTGAGCCTTCTCAAAGAAGTATCTACCGTAAAGTTTAACGAGACCGTTGAAGTTGCCGTTAAGCTCGGTATCGACGCACGTAAATCGGACCAGGCTGTTCGAGGCGCTACGACGCTTCCGCACGGTACCGGTAGTGATGTTCGCGTAGCTGTTTTTGCTCAGGGCGATGCTGCTGAAAAAGCAAAAGCTGCGGGCGCAGACATGGTCGGTATGGAAGACCTCGGCGATCAAATTAAGGGCGGCATGATGGATTTCGACGTGGTCGTCGCTTCTCCAGACGCGATGCGCGTTGTCGGTCAGTTGGGTCAGATTCTTGGTCCCCGTGGCTTGATGCCCAACCCGAAAACCGGAACCGTGACTCCCGACGTAGAAACTGCAGTGAAGAACGCGAAGGCCGGTCAGATGCGCTATCGCACAGACAAGAACGGCATTGTGCACGGCGGCATTGGCAAGATCAGCTTCGAAGCTGATGCCATTCGCGGCAACCTCGAGGCAGTTCTTGCGGACCTGCGTAAAGGTAAGCCTGCGTCGTCCAAGGGTGTGTACATGAGAAAAGTGACGCTCTCGACCACTATGGGTCCTGGCATCACTGTCGATCAAACGTCTTTAGAAGCGAAGCTTGCTTAAGCGTTTGATGCATAGAGCAAGGTCGTGATGCTCCATAAGAGTGTTGCGACCGGGGTCACTCACGGAGGAGTGACCAACGATGACAAACGCCGTAATCCGGAGTTGTCGTCCTTTGATAAGGTCTCAGCAAAAGGCTGACGGTACGCGTAAGTGTGCTGGTTTTGCCAGGCGCCGATGACCATCAAAGACCGTAGGTGCGCCGTAAAGTCTTTGACCCTGTGGGGCGGCTTTAGGGCACTTAATCCGACCAAGAGGTTGAGCCTGCGCAGATGGTGAGAAGATTCACCACATGAGTGGTGTCGCGTTGCAATGTGTTTAACGCAAAGCGCGTGGTGCCTGAGTAAGCAATCCAGGAGTAAAACCAGTGGCAATTGGACTCGAAGACAAGAAGGCGATCGTAGCTGAAGTTAACGAGACTGCCACCAGTGCTTTGTCCCTCGTTATTGCTGATGCACGCGGTGTATCGGTAAGCGGGATGACAGCGCTGCGCAAGGATGCTCGTGAGAGCAACGTGACTCTCCGCGTAGTGCGGAACACGTTGGCTAAACGAGCTCTGGAAGGAACGGAGTACGAGTGCATCAACGATGCGCTTGTCGGTCCTTCATTGTTCGGATTTTCTATGGAAGATCCGGGCGCTGCGGCGAGACTCTTTAAAGACTTCGCAAAAGATAATGCGGCCTTTGAAGTGAAAGTATTGGCGGTGAGCGGCCAAATGCTGGGTGCGGAACAGTTGGATGTGCTGGCGACTTTGCCAACGCGCGATCAGGCACTCTCGATGTTGATGAGTGTTATGAAAGCGCCGGTGACAAAGCTGGCTCAAACAATGAACGAAGTACCTGGAAAGTTGGTTCGCACGCTGGCAGCAGTACGCGATCAGAAAGAGCAGGAAGCCGCCTAAACAGCGCTTTTTGCATTCAGCCAGAATCCGCTAGAAATAGCAGAAGATTAGGAGATAGACCTCATGGGTATGTCAAAAGACGACATTCTGACGGCAATCGCCGAGATGAGCGTAATGGAAGTTGTCGAGCTCATCGACGCAATGGAAGAGAAGTTCGGTGTAACCGCAGCAGCAGCAGTAGCAGCAGCGCCTGCAGCAGCTGGTGATGCCGGTGCAGCAGCTGAAGAGCAGACTGAGTTTGATGTAATGCTCACCTCTGCTGGTGACAAGAAAGTTAACGTCATCAAGGTTGTTCGCGCAGTAACAGGTCTTGGCCTGAAAGAAGCCAAGGGCCTCGTTGACGGTGCACCTTCCGCAATTAAGGAAGGCGCCTCTAAAGACGAAGCAGAAGACATCAAGAAGCAGCTTGAAGAAGCTGGCGGCTCCGCGGAGCTGAAGTAACTTTGATGTCTGCCCGGGTGCGCCTGGGCAAAGAGAGGCTGGTGGGTATTTGCCCACCGGCCTTTTCCCGCTCTAGCTGTCGGTAGATCGACGGTAGCGGAGAACGAATTTTATATGGCCGCCTTTGGTTGGCTTTTAACGCTGGGGAGTATAGATGCCTTACTCGTACACTGAGAAAAAACGCATCCGCAAGGATTTCGGCACAATGCCGACAGTCATGGATGTGCCCTACCTGCTGGCGATTCAGCTTGATTCGTATCGCAAGTTCACGCAGCAGGGCGTATCCCTGGAAGAGCGTCTGGACTATGGCCTGCACGCGGCCTTTAAGTCCGTATTCCCGATTGTCAGCTACAGCGGCAATGCGGCACTTGAGTACGTGGACTACCGTTTAGGTACGCCCGTATTTGATGTCAGCGAATGTCAGCTGCGAGGCGTCACCTATTCCTGCTCGCTGCGGGTGAAGGTGCGTCTGATCATTTACGATAAGGAAAGCTCGAACAAGACCATCAAGGATATTAAAGAGCAGGAAGTCTACATGGGCGAGATTCCGCTCATGACAGACAACGGTACCTTTGTTATTAATGGTACAGAGCGGGTTATTGTTTCCCAGCTCCACCGCTCTCCGGGTGTGTTCTTTGATCACGACAAGGGCAAGACCCATTCATCGGGCAAGCTCCTGTATTCGGCGCGCATCATTCCTTACCGTGGCTCTTGGCTGGACTTCGAGTTCGATCCCAAGGACATGGTGTTTGCTCGTATTGATCGTCGCCGCAAGTTGCCGGCCACGATTCTCCTGCGGGCACTCGGATACGAATCCGAAGAAATCCTTTCCATGTTTTACGACTTCAATGTCTTCACTGTTGACGCCGATGGCGGGTACAACATGGAGCTTATTCCTGAGCGCTTGCGAGGGGATGTTGCCGCCTTTGACATCATGGTGGGCAAGAAAGTTATCGTTGAGCAGGGCCGTCGTATCACTGCTCGGCATATTCGTGAACTCGAGAAGGCCGACGCAAAAGAGCTTCCCGTGCCGCCCGAGTACTTGCACGGTCGCGCCCTGGCCAAGAACATTGTTGACGAAAAGTCGGGCGAAGTTCTCTTTGAGTGCAACACCGAAGTAAACGAAGAAGTCCTCGCTCAGCTTGCTGAAGCGAAGATCACGTCGATCGAGACGCTGTACACCAACGAGCTCGACTGCGGACCGTTTATCTCGCATACCCTGCGTCAGGACTCCACGCGCAACGAACTGGAAGCGCTGGTTGAGATCTACCGCATGATGCGTCCTGGTGAGCCGCCGACTAAAGAGTCTGCGGAGAATCTGTTCCAGAACCTGTTCTTCTCTTCTGATCGCTACGATCTTTCGGGTGTCGGACGGATGAAATTCAACCGCCGTCTGGGTCGTGAAGAGATAGTTGGCGAGGGCACACTCTCTCGCGAAGACATTGTTGACGTGCTCCAGACTCTGGTGGGTATACGTAACGGTAAAGGTATGGTCGATGATATCGATCACCTGGGTAACCGTCGTATTCGTAGCGTTGGTGAAATGGCTGAGAACCAGTTCCGAGTCGGTCTGGTCCGTGTAGAGCGCGCTGTTAAAGAGCGCCTGTCCATGGCAGAAAGCGAAGGCTTGATGCCTCAGGATCTGATCAATGCAAAACCAGTGTCTGCAGCGGTTAAGGAGTTCTTTGGTTCCAGTCAGCTTTCGCAGTTTATGGATCAGAACAATCCACTGTCAGAAGTTACGCACAAGCGTCGCGTTTCGGCGTTGGGGCCTGGCGGTCTAACGCGTGAGCGAGCGGGCTTTGAGGTTCGTGACGTACACCCGACGCACTACGGCCGGGTATGTCCTATTGAAACACCGGAAGGACCGAACATTGGTCTGATCAACTCGCTGGCGGTTTATGCTCGCACTAACGAGTATGGCTTCCTTGAAAGTCCGTACCGCAAAGTGGTTGACGGTGTCGTAACTGACGACATCGAGTACCTGTCGGCGATTAACGAGGCAGAGCATGTAATTGCTCAGGCATCTGCGGAGCTCGACAAAAAGAATCGCTTTGTCGACGACCTGATTGCCGTGCGTCACCTGAACGAATTTACGGTGATGGACCCCGAGCGTATTGACTACATGGACGTGTCTCCTCAGCAGATCGTATCGGTGGCGGCGGCATTGATTCCGTTCCTCGAGCACGATGACGCGAACCGTGCGTTGATGGGTTCAAACATGCAGCGTCAGGCTGTTCCTACACTGCGTAGTGAAAAGCCTCTTGTCGGTACCGGCATGGAGCGTTTTGTTGCGGCAGATTCAGGTGTATGTGTTGTGGCCAAGCGGCCCGGCCTCATTGACTCAGTTGACGCGAGCCGCATCGTGGTGCGCGTAGATGATTCAGAGGTAGGTGCTGGTGAGGCGCCTGTGGACATTTACAACTTGACCAAGTACACGCGTTCTAACCAGAACACCTGTATCAACCAGCGTCCTATCGTGAGTCGTGGAGATTCTGTGGCGCGGGGCGATATCCTCGCAGACGGACCGTCCATTGACTTGGGTGAGCTGGCTCTGGGACAGAACATGCGCATCGCGTTCATGCCCTGGAATGGTTACAACTTTGAGGACTCGATTCTTGTATCGGAGCGCGTCGTAAAGGAAGACCGATTTACGACCATCCACATTCAGGAACTGACCTGTATTGCTCGGGACACCAAGCTGGGATCAGAAGAGATCTCTGGCGATATTCCTAACGTTGGCGAAGGCGCACTGTCCAACCTGGACGAGTCTGGGATTGTTTACATCGGTGCAGAAGTGGATGCCGGCGATATTCTGGTTGGTAAGGTTACGCCCAAGGGTGAGACCCAGCTAACGCCAGAAGAGAAACTTCTGCGTGCGATCTTTGGTGAGAAGGCATCGGATGTGAAAGACACCTCCTTGCGTGTTCCTTCTAGCACCAAGGGCACAGTCATCGACGTGCAGGTGTTTACTCGTGACGGACTTGAGAAAGATGCTCGTGCGAAGCACATCGAAAAGACTCAGCTTGATGAGTATCGCAAGGATCTTAAGGAAGAATTTCGCATCTATGAAGAAGCGACATACTCCTGGCTTGGTAATCTCATTAAGGGTGCCAAGACCGTCAGCGGAGGCGGACTCTCCAAGGGTACCCAGCTGACTGACGCGGTACTTGCTGATCTTGATCGCGAGCAATGGTTCAAGCTCAAGCTCGACAACGCTGAACTTAACGATGCGCTTGCATCGGCTCAGAATCAGCTCGAAGAGCAGAACAAGCATCTCGAAGAGCGGTTTGAAGACAAGAAAAACAAGCTCCAAAGTGGCGATGATCTTGCGCCGGGCGTGCTTAAGATCGTGAAGGTTTACCTTGCGGTTAAGCGTCGTATTCAGCCAGGCGACAAAATGGCTGGACGTCACGGTAACAAAGGTGTGATCTCTGTGATTATGCCGGTCGAGGATATGCCTTACGACGAAAATGGTGAGCCAGTTGATATCGTACTGAACCCGCTGGGCGTGCCTTCGCGCATGAACGTGGGTCAGATTCTCGAGACTCACCTTGGCATGGCGGCTCGTGGTCTTGGTGACAAGATTAACGAAATGCTGGAAGAGCAGCGTAAGACAGCTGATATCCGCAAGTTCCTCGAAAGCATCTATAACAACGGTGCTGGTCGTGGTGCAGATATCAAAGGCCTTAACGACCGCGAAGTGCTCGACCTGGCAAAGAACCTGACTGCCGGCGTACCTATGGCAACACCGGCGTTTGACGGTGCTGCTGAGGAGTCCATCAAAGCCCTGCTGGAACTTGCCGGTATGGACGAGAGTGGCCAGGTGCGTTTGTACGATGGTCGCTCCGGGGATGCCTTCGATCGTGAAGTCACCGTGGGCTATATGTACATGCTCAAGCTTAACCACCTGGTGGATGACAAGATGCACGCGCGTTCTACTGGATCTTACAGTCTTGTTACTCAGCAACCGTTGGGTGGTAAGGCGCAGTTCGGTGGTCAGCGCTTCGGAGAGATGGAGGTCTGGGCTCTGGAAGCTTACGGCGCGGCCTACACTCTTCAGGAAATGCTGACAGTCAAGTCGGATGACGTGGCTGGACGTACGAAGATGTACAAAAACATTGTCGATGGTGACCATCGCATGGAGCCGGGTATGCCCGAGTCCTTCAATGTGCTCGTGAAGGAAATTCGCTCCCTCGGTATCGATATCGAGTTGGAAAGCGAATAACACACATTAAGGAATCGGTAGTCGGTCGCCCTGTGGGCGGCCGGCACGGCAAGAACACCTCGTGGAGGAAATGCCTTGAAAGACTTACTTAACCTACTGAAGTCCCAGGGACAGTCAGATGAGTTCGATGCGATCCGCATCGGCCTGGCGTCGCCGGATATGGTCCGCTCCTGGTCCTTCGGGGAAGTGAAAAAGCCCGAAACCATCAACTACCGTACCTTCAAGCCGGAACGGGATGGTTTGTTCTGCGCCAAGATTTTTGGCCCGGTTAAAGATTACGAGTGCCTGTGCGGAAAGTACAAGCGTCTCAAGCACCGCGGTGTGATCTGTGAGAAGTGTGGCGTAGAAGTCGCTCTTGCCAAAGTTCGTCGTGAGCGCATGGGTCACATTGAGCTGGCAAGCCCTGTTGCGCATATCTGGTTTTTGAAGTCCTTGCCGTCGCGTATCGGCCTGCTTCTGGATATGACGCTACGTGACATCGAGCGTGTACTGTATTTTGAATCCTATGTAGTGACTGATCCCGGCATGACCACGCTGGAGCACGGTCAACTGCTGACCGATGAGCAGTACTACGAAGCCATGGAAGAGTTTGGCGACGAGTTCACCGCCAAGATGGGCGCTGAAGCTGTTCAGGATCTCATGAAGCAACTAGATCTCGAGAGCGAGATTGCGACGCTGCGTGAAGAGATTCCCCAGACGAACTCTGAGACCAAGATCAAGAAGCTGTCCAAGCGACTCAAGTTGATGGAAGCTTTTGCAAGCTCCGGCAACAAGCCTGAGTGGATGGTGCTTAACGCACTGCCAGTGCTGCCGCCGGATCTTCGTCCGCTGGTTCCTCTGGATGGCGGTCGTTTTGCAACATCAGATCTTAACGACCTTTATCGCCGGGTGATCAACCGTAACAACCGTCTCAAGCGTCTTTTGGATCTGAACGCGCCGGACATCATCGTGCGTAACGAAAAGCGCATGCTGCAGGAATCTGTGGATGCGCTGCTGGACAACGGTCGTCGTGGTCGGGCCATCACAGGCTCCAACAAGCGTCCTCTGAAGTCTCTTGCGGACATGATCAAGGGTAAGCAGGGTCGTTTCCGTCAGAACCTTCTCGGTAAGCGTGTTGACTACTCAGGCCGTTCAGTGATCGTGGTTGGTCCTGCTCTGCGTCTGCATCAGTGTGGTCTTCCCAAGAAGATGGCTCTGGAGCTGTTCAAGCCGTTTATTTTTGGCAAGCTTGAAGCACGCGGTCTGGCGACAACAATCAAAGCCGCCAAGAAGATGGTCGAGCGCGAGCCACCAGAAGTGTGGGATATCCTCGCTGAAGTGATTCGCGAGCACCCCGTGCTGCTTAACCGTGCGCCAACTCTCCACCGTCTTGGTATCCAGGCTTTTGAGCCGGTTCTCATTGAAGGTAAGGCGATTCAGCTGCACCCATTGGTTTGTGCTGCCTACAACGCTGACTTCGACGGCGACCAGATGGCTGTGCACGTTCCATTGACTATCGAAGCACAGCTTGAAGCTCGTGCATTGATGATGTCTACCAACAACATCCTGTCACCTGCGAGCGGTGAGCCGATCATCGTTCCTTCTCAGGACGTTGTTTTGGGTCTGTACTACATGACTCGCGAACGCGTTAATGCCAAGGGCGAAGGTCGTGTATTTGCTGACTTTAACGAGGTGCATCGCGCCTATCTGACGGGGCAAGCGCACCTTCAGGCACGAGTTAAAGTTCGCATCCACGAGATAACCATTACCGACGAAGGCGAGAGCCTGGAGCGTACAGCGGTTGTAGATACTACCGTTGGTCGTGCGCTGCTTTGGGACATCGTGCCCAAGGGTATCTCCTATGAGATGGTTAACAAGCCGATGGCGAAGCGCGCTATTTCGCAGATCATTAACCAGTGCTACCGCGCAGTGGGCTTGAAAGCGACGGTTATCTTCGCCGATCAGCTGATGTACACCGGCTACGAGTACTCAACTCGCTCGGGCGCGTCGATTGGTGTGAACGACTTTGAGATTCCTAAAGAGAAAGCTGAACTCATCGAGAGCGCTGATGAGGAAGTGAAGGAAATCGAGGAGCAGTACGCTGCTGGTCTCGTGACTCAAGGCGAGAAGTACAACAAGGTTATCGATATTTGGTCTCGCGCGAATGACTTGGTGTCCAAGTCCATGATGAAGGGCATCTCTACCGAGATCGTCAAAAATCGTGACGGCGAAGACGAAGAGCAAGCCTCCTTCAACTCCGTGTTTATCTATGCGGATTCTGGAGCTCGAGGCTCCCCGGCACAGATTCGTCAGCTCGCGGGTATGCGTGGTCTGATGGCCAAGCCGGATGGCTCGATCATTGAAACACCTATTACAGCTAACTTCCGTGAAGGTCTGAACGTACTTCAGTACTTTATCTCTACTCACGGTGCTCGTAAGGGTCTGGCAGATACGGCACTGAAGACAGCGAACTCGGGTTACCTGACTCGTCGTCTTGTCGATGTTGCGCAGGATCTGGTTGTGACCGAGGTGGATTGTGGTACGGATCACGGTCTTCTGATGACGCCCGTCATCGATGGTGGTGACATCATCGAGACACTGGGTGATCGCGTATTGGGTCGTATCGTGGCCAAAGACGTGTTCCGTCCTGGTTCTGATGACGAGATCGCCATTACTGCGGGCACCATGCTCGATGAGCTTTGGATTCGCCGTCTGGAAGAAATGGGTATCGATGAGCTTGAAGTTCGCTCACCGATTACCTGCGACACGCGCCATGGTATCTGTTCAACCTGTTACGGCCGTGATCTGGCTCGAGGCCATCGCGTCAACATGGGTGAGGCAGTCGGTGTTGTAGCGGCTCAGTCTATTGGTGAGCCGGGTACACAGCTCACCATGCGTACCTTCCACATTGGTGGAGCGGCATCGCGGGCTACTGCTCAGGACAACATTCAGATTATTAACGATGGTGTGGTGCGTTTGCACAACGTTAAGACTGTTGGACGTAAGGACGGCACTTTGATCGCCGTTTCTCGTTCTGGTGAGCTTTCGATTCTTGATAAAGTTGGACGTGAGCGCGAGCGCTACAAGCTTCCTTACGGCGCGATCATCAAGGTTGCAGACGATAGCCCAGTTACCGCTGGTGATATTGTCGCTACCTGGGATCCGCACACTCACCCAATCATCACTGAGGTGGCCGGTACCGTTAAGTTCAGCGGTATGGACGAAGGCATTACCATTCGCCGCCAGACTGACGACCTCACAGGTTTGTCGAGCATCGAAGTCATGGAAGCGGGCGAACGTCCTGCGGCAGGCAAAGATGTGCGTCCGGCGATCACACTGGTCGATGACAAGGGCGAAGAGCTGTGTCTTGCAGATACCAACGTACCTGCGCACTACTTCCTGCCTGCGCTCGCACTGGTCGGCCATGAAGACGGCCGTAAGGTAGATGCTGGTGACGTTATTGCACGTATTCCGCAAGAAGGCTCAAAGACTCGCGATATCACGGGTGGTCTGCCGCGTGTTGCTGACCTGTTCGAAGCTCGTAAGCCAAAAGAGCCTGCAATCCTTGCAGAGATCTCAGGCACGGTAAGCTTTGGTAAAGAGACCAAGGGTAAGCGTCGTCTGGTGATTACACCGACCGATGGCAAGCCTTTGGCTGATGGGTCGGATCACTACGAAGCGCTGATTCACAAGTGGCGTAACCTCTCAGTGTTTGAGGGTGAGTCGGTTGAGAAGGGCGAGATGATCTCCGAAGGGCCGTTCAGTCCTCACGATATCCTGCGCTTAAAGGGTATCTCCGAGTTGGCGAAGTACATCGTCAACGAAATTCAGGAGGTTTACCGACTGCAGGGCGTGAAGATCAACGACAAGCACATCGAAGTTATTGTTCGTCAGATGCTGCGTAAAGTTGTTATTTCTTCTTCCGGTGATTCATCGCTTATCAAAGGCGAACAGGTGGAATACACGCGATTCCTCGAAGAGAACGAGCGTCTGCAGGCGGAAGGTCTTGTTTGTGCAACCGGCGAGCGTGAGCTTCTGGGTATCACCAAGGCGTCTCTTGCCACCGAGAGCTTCATCTCGGCTGCTTCCTTCCAGGAGACCACTCGTGTTCTCACCGAGGCTGCAGTGACCGGTAAGCGCGACTATCTTCGTGGTTTGAAGGAAAACGTGGTTGTAGGTCGCCTGATTCCTGCGGGAACTGGTTTGACGTATCACGAGAACCGCAAGAAGCGCGCAGAGGAAGAGAGCGAAATGACTGTTTCGGCGCAAGACATCGAAGCAGCTTTGACAGAAGCACTGCAGGAAGAAAGCTCAGAGTAACTTTCTGGCGCTAAATGTTCTGCTCGAGGGCGGCGACTGTTTAACAGCGCCGCCTTTTTTGTGGTTATCCGGTAGCCCGGCTTTTTGCTCGGGCGTCGTTGTGAGGGCCGCAATTCACATTGACCTATTACTTTTGTGGTCTACGCTGAGGACACAACACGGTTTTTTTGACCGTGAACGTTATTCCACAACGAGGCTATAAGAATGAAAACAATGTTCGGCAGTGTGGTTTTGAGTACTGGAGTTTTTTCTTTGATCGCGATGCCTGTACAGGCAGATCACCACATGGAAATGCAGTTTGCTCCCAGTGAAATGATGACCTGTGCGTATAAGGAAGGGAAAGACAGAGACGACCTGAATAAGCTCACGAATGCCTTCACCAAGTGGGTGAAGAAAAACGATGCTGACTATACCTATTACCTGCTCACCCCTAATTGGCATGAAGATGCCTCAGAGTGGGACTTTGCCTGGATAGGAAGTTGGACTAGCGGTGCAGGAATGGGTAAAGGCTACGACGCCTGGATGGACGACGATGATGACGTGGGGGCTATGTTTCAGGATGTGATGGACTGCAATTCTTCCTTATCGTCAGTTACGCCTATATCAGTACCTGAAGACGGCGCTCCCTGGGAGCGAGGCGTTGTGTGGTTTTCTCGTTGCGATATTGATGAGGACGCAGGGCTAGGTGATGCCATCGGCGCGCATCGGGCTATGTCCTCAGCTATGGGGGAAATGGGCCAGACATCGGTGAGCTGGGCGTTCCTTCCGGCCCTTGGCTTTGGGGATGTGGAGTTCGATTACTACCATGTACAGGCGTGGCCCTCTTACAGTCAGCTCGGTATGGGCTTTGATAATTACTTCAACAAAGGTGGCTGGAAGGTGCAGTCAGAGGCTCAGGAGGACACGGTATCCTGTGCTTCTCCCAATCTTTATACCTTCAGAATGGTGTATGGACCGAGCTAAATCGCCGTAATTGATCTGCCACTCAGGCCCGACTTGTAAAGCTGTGTGGCAGATCTTCCAATTGTTAAGGTTTTATCCATGCTTAAGGACTTGGTTAACTTACGATAGGCCCTGCGATCTTGTTGACTCGCTACCTCGCCGTCTATAGAATGCCGCCTCCTTTTTATGGAGGGCGGTTCGTCTTTGCCCGTTCATCTTCAGCGAGCGTCTACGTATTTTGCTTGCTCAGTGCGCGGTTTAGATAAGAGACAAACCCCTTCCTTTTAGTGAGACTGGAGTTCGGTATTAATGGCAACAATTAACCAGCTGGTGCGTAAGCCGCGCAAGCGCAAGATTGAAAAGAGTGATGTCCCGGCTCTTCAGGGCTGCCCCCAGCGACGCGGTGTGTGCACCCGTGTTTACACAACAACACCCAAGAAGCCGAACTCTGCGCTGCGTAAGGTTTGTCGTGTTCGTCTGACGAATGGCTTTGAAGTGTCTTCGTACATCGGCGGTGAAGGCCACAACCTGCAGGAGCACAGCGTGGTCCTGATTCGTGGCGGTCGTGTTAAAGACCTCCCGGGTGTGCGTTATCACACCGTTCGTGGAAGCCTGGATACATCTGGCGTTGCCGATCGTAAGAACGGCCGCTCTAAGTACGGTGCCAAGCGACCTAAGTAAGACCTAAGTAAGACCTAAGTAAGACCTAGGTAAGAATATCCACCGCTGCCAGGCCCAGGTCAGGCTTGCGGGTATAGGCTACTCCTGAAGTAGCAACCCGGAGAATGATAAGCATTCTTCGGTTACAACGTAGTAAGGCCGGATCTCTGCCGCCCCCCGCCTAATAGGTGGCAGGACGGTGTCCGGATCACCTGAAGAAAATAGGAATACACCATGCCAAGAAGAAGAGTGGTAGCCAAGCGTGAAGTGCTGCCTGATCCCAAGTTCAAAAATGCGACTCTCGCAAAGTTCATGAACCATGTAATGGTCAGCGGCAAGAAGTCAGTTGCCGAAGGCATCGTTTACGGTGCTCTGGATCTCGTTCAAGAGCGCGCAGGCAAAGACCCTATCGAAGTGTTTGATGAGGCGCTGGAAAATATCGCTCCAATGGTTGAGGTTAAGTCTCGACGTGTTGGTGGTGCGACGTACCAGGTGCCTGTGGAAGTTCGTCCTTCCCGTCGTATCGCGCTGTCTATGCGCTGGCTCGTAGAGTACGCCCGTAACCGCGGCGAAAAATCCATGCGTCAGCGTTTGGCGGGTGAGATTCTTGATGCATCCCAGGGCAAAGGTAATGCCGTGAAGAAGCGTGAAGATGTTCACCGCATGGCAGAAGCCAACAAGGCGTTCTCTCACTTCCGATTCTAGGTTTTCTAACCTTTCGATTACCGGGGCAGTAACGTGGCTCGTAAGACTCCAATCGGTCGTTACCGAAACATCGGTATCGTTGCGCACGTGGACGCGGGTAAAACTACGACCACGGAGCGTGTTCTGTTCTACACCGGTCTGTCCCACAAGATCGGTGAAGTCCATGATGGCGCCGCCACCATGGACTGGATGGAACAAGAGCAGGAGCGAGGCATAACTATCACTTCGGCTGCTACTACCTGCTTCTGGCAGGGTATGGATAAGCAGTTCGATCAGCACCGTATCAACATCATTGATACCCCCGGCCACGTTGATTTCACTATCGAAGTTGAGCGCTCTTTACGAGTGCTTGATGGTGCTGTGGTTGTACTGTGCGGATCGTCGGGTGTTCAGCCTCAAACAGAAACAGTCTGGCGTCAGGCCAATAAGTACCACGTACCACGCATGGTGTTCGTCAACAAAATGGACCGTGCTGGCGCAGACTTTCATAGTGTTATCGAGCAGTTGAAGGAGCGGCTTGGGGCGAACCCAGTGCCGCTGCAGATGACAATTGGTGCCGAAGAAAAGTTCAAGGGCGTTGTCGATCTGGTCAAGAACAAGGCGATCTACTGGAACGAAGACGACATGGGCATGACCTTTGAATATGCCGATGTGCCTGAAGAGATTAGGGCAGAAGTCGCTGAGATGCGCGAGTTTCTCGTAGAGGCCGCAGCTGAAGCCAACGACGAACTTATGGACAAGTATCTCGAAGGTGGTGAGCTGACCGAAGAAGAGATCAAGGCGGGTATTCGTGCGCGGACTCTTGCCAGCGAGATTGTTCCCGTTTTGGGCGGGTCCGCCTTTAAGAATAAAGGCGTGCAAGCGGTTCTTGATGCGGTAATCGAGTACATGCCCGCGCCCACAGAGGTGAAGGCGATCGAAGGAACGCTGGAAGACGGTGAAACCGTCGAAGAGCGTGAAGCCGATGATTCGGCGCCATTCGCCGCATTGGCTTTCAAAATAGCTACGGACCCTTTTGTGGGAACGCTGACCTTCTTCCGCGTGTACTCCGGCAAACTCGAGAGCGGCACGGCGGTATTTAATTCCGTAAAAGGTAAGAAAGAGCGTGTCGGTCGCATGGTGCAGATGCACTCTAATTCTCGCGAAGAAATTAAAGAAGTTCTTGCTGGTGACATTGCCGCGGCGGTGGGCCTCAAGGACGTCACGACCGGGGATACCTTGTGCTCTCAGGATAGGCCGATCATTCTTGAACGTATGGAGTTTCCTGAGCCGGTGATCTCGGTCGCGGTGGAGCCGAGGTCTACTGCTGACCAAGAGAAGATGGGTGTGGCGCTAGGTAAACTCTCTCAGGAAGACCCGTCGTTTCGGGTGAAGACTGACGAGGAAACGGGCCAGACTATCATTTCGGGCATGGGTGAGTTGCACCTCGATATTATCGTCGATCGCATGCGCCGGGAGTTCAGTGTTGAAGCCAACATTGGTAAGCCTCAGGTTGCCTATCGCGAAGCAATACGAAACACCTCAGAAATCGAAGGTAAGTTTGTGCGTCAGTCCGGGGGCCGGGGTCAATATGGCCATGTCTGGGTGCGTTTTGAGCCTGCGGAAGATGCCAATGCCGAAGGTCTGGAGTTTGTCAACGAGATCGTAGGCGGATCAGTGCCCCGGGAGTACATACCCGCGGTACAAAAAGGCATCGAAGATCAAATGCAAAATGGTGTGCTTGCGGGATATCCATTATTGGGCCTGAAAGCGACGCTTTACGATGGCTCTTTTCATGATGTGGATTCAAATGAGATGGCCTTTAAGATTGCTGCTTCGATGGCAACCAAGAAGCTGGCGCAGGAAGGCGGTGCAGTGTTGCTTGAGCCCATCATGAAGGTAGAGGTCGTTACCCCGGAAGAGAACATGGGGGATGTCGTGGGTGATCTTAATCGGCGTCGAGGCATGATCGTTGGCATGGACGAGAACCCCTCAGGCAAAGTGATTAATGCGGATGTGCCCTTGGCCGAGATGTTTGGATATGCCACGGACCTTCGCAGCGCGACTCAGGGCCGGGCAACCTACACCATGGAATTTTTACAGTACGCTGAAGCGCCGAATAACGTCGCCCAAGCGATTATTTCAAGAAACTAGACCGACTAACCAAAACTTACTGGAGAGGTGATTTAAAGTGGCAAAAGCAGCATTTGAGCGCGATAAGCCCCACGTCAATGTGGGTACGATTGGACACGTTGACCATGGTAAGACGACGCTGACGGCGGCGCTTACGCGGGTATGCTCTGAGGTATGGGGCGGCGAGTTGGTAGCGTTTGACGGTATTGATAACGCACCGGAAGAGAAAGAGCGCGGCATTACGATTGCGACTTCGCACGTTGAATACGAGTCAGACGTGCGTCACTACGCTCACGTTGACTGCCCGGGACACGCGGATTATGTGAAGAACATGATCACCGGTGCTGCGCAGATGGACGGTGCGATTCTGGTATGTGGTGCGACTGATGGCCCTATGCCCCAGACACGAGAGCACATTCTGCTGTCACGTCAGGTTGGCGTACCGTACATCGTAGTATTCCTGAACAAGGCAGACCTGCTGGCGGAAGATTGCGGCGGTGCGGATTCAGAAGAATACGAAGAGATGAAAGAGCTGGTTGAGATGGAGCTTCGTGAGCTTCTGGACCAGTACGAGTTCCCGGGTGACGACACTCCGATCATCTGTGGTTCGGCGCTGATGGCGTTGAACGGCGAAGACGAGAACGGTCTGGGTACAACAGCGGTCAAGACTCTGGTTGAGACTCTGGATTCTTACATCCCAGAGCCTGAGCGTGCGATTGATCAGCCGTTCCTGATGCCGGTAGAGGACGTATTCTCTATCTCAGGTCGTGGCACGGTTGTTACCGGTCGTGTTGAGCGTGGCATTGTGAAGGTTGGCGACGAGATTGAGATTGTCGGCATCAAGGACACAGCGAAGACGACATGTACGGGCGTTGAGATGTTCCGCAAGCTGCTTGACGAAGGTCGTGCAGGTGAGAACGTTGGTGTACTTCTGCGTGGTACGAAGCGTGAAGAAGTTGAGCGTGGTCAGGTTCTGTCCAAGCCAGGCAGTGTTAACCCTCACACGAAGTTTGAGTCTGAGGTTTATGTATTGTCCAAGGACGAGGGTGGTCGTCACACGCCATTCTTCAAGGGCTATCGTCCGCAGTTTTACTTCCGTACGACTGACGTGACTGGCGCTTGTGAGCTTCCAGAAGGCGTTGAGATGGTAATGCCGGGTGACAACGTTCAGATGGTTGTGACTTTGATTGCACCGATTGCGATGGAAGAAGGTCTGCGTTTTGCTATCCGTGAGGGTGGCCGAACTGTAGGTGCTGGCGTCGTCGCTAAAATCATCGAGTAAGACTCGCTGAGGCCGTAAGTTGTGGTAAGCACCGTCGTATCCGTTTTTTCGCGTCGCGCTTTTGCGCTCCTGACTGCTACAAAACGGACACGGCGGCACTCACCGCGCAGGCCCCAGCGAATTTCGGCGGCGTTGCGAAGCGAGCGTAAAAGCGCAAGCAGCGAGTGTAGTAATGCCGACGCAATTCGCGGAAAGTGATATGGAAGAGCCCAGCTGATCAGCTGGGCTTTTTTGTGCCTGACATTTAGGATTGAGGCGAGCGTTCACGGAATCACTCGTTGATCTCGTCAATCTGCTCGTTCAGCGTCCAGTAGTCATACAGAATACCCAGTCCAAATAAGCCCACTGTTAGTAAGTACACCAGACCCGTGAATAGCTTTCCCATGTAAAAGCGATGGACGCCAAAGGCACCCAGGAACGTCAGTAGAATCCAGGCGATGTTGTAGTCCACGTCACCCTCAAAGTACCGTCGATCGGCATCGTCGTTCATCGCTGGTATCAAAAATAAGTCGATAATCCAGCCAATAAAGAACAGACCAAGGGTGAAAAACCAGATTGTGCCGGTGATCGGGCGCCCGTAATAGAAGCGGTGAGCGCCCATGAACCCGAAGATCCACAGCAAGTACCCCATGACTACCGAATGCGAACGTTCCATAGAAAATCCTCTCTCGCAGGCCTGGTGGCTCTGGGCCGCGAATCAGTTAGTAATCCGGTATTTATCATGACACAGGTCATGGTCGCGGGCGAAAGGTCAGCGTTAAGCTGACAGTGTGTTGCGATGAGTCGGTGGATTCATGGCGACGACTTTTTTAAAACCCGTTTTTTTAAGGAATTTCCTATGGCCGTGCCTCACCATGATCTTGTTCACGAGTTTCCCGAGCTCAAAGATCGCATACACGAACTGAAAACGAGCAATCTGCACTTTCGAAAGCTTTTTGACCGTTATCATGATTTGACCCGCGAAGTTGAAAATATGGAGAACGAAGTCACACCCGTTGCTACGCAAACAGAGGAGGATGCCAAGCTAAAGCGTCTGCACCTCAAAGATGAGCTATACAGCATGCTGACTAAAGACTCCCACTGATGCCTATGGATATTACAGAAAGTCAGCGGGTACTCGAGCAGCGTTTGTTAGAGCTGGAAGGGCGCCTGGCGAAACTCAAGCGCGATGCTGCCCAGGAGCACTCTTCGGATTCCGCAGAGCAGGCGCAGGAGAGGGAGAATGATGAGGTGGTCGACGCCATTGGCGTGGAGACTCGTGATTCACTTGCTGCGGTTAAGGCTGCCCTGCAAAGGATCGAAGAGGGCAATTATGGCAAATGCATGCAATGCGGCGGCGACATAGCCGCTGATCGGCTGAAGGTAATGCCTGAGGCCACGCACTGTATGGGCTGCGCGGCTTAGTCCACGCTCTAAGTAATGAGTCCGACCCCCGTCTACTCTGCGCCGGATCCTCGCTCCGGCGTCGTTTGCCAGTGCCCCGGATGATTCCCAGGGACAACACATCTTGCATCAGGCGAGGCACTTTTGCGATATTTGTTATGATGTTCGCAGTTCTGGCTTTGTGTCCTGGCGACAAGTAAAAGCCGGCAAGTTGTTGATTTGAAACAGTCTAGAAAGCCCGCTCCTGCCTGCAGTTGATATTTCGCACATTATCCCTTGACAGTAGGGGTGCTCATACCTAGAATTCGCGCTCCATTTGTCGGGGTCCCCAGCGCGGGGCTCTGGTTTTTTGAAAAGATTGGAGACTGATCGCGTGCAGAATCAACGCATACGTATTCGCTTGAAAGCGTTCGACCATCGCCTGATAGACACATCTACTCAGGAGATCGTCGAAACAGCACGGCGAACCGGCGCACAGGTAAGAGGGCCGATCCCTCTGCCAACGCGCAAAGAACGTTACACCGTGCTGGTTTCACCGCACGTAAACAAGGACGCACGTGATCAGTACGAGATTCGTACCCACAAGCGCCTTCTCGACATTATTGAGCCGACGGAAAAGACCGTTGACGCTTTGATGAAGCTCGACCTAGCGGCGGGCGTGGAAGTACAAATCAGTCTTGGTTAACGACAATTCGTAGCAAGACCTGCCCCGGCGAGCAGTAACCAGTTCGCGCGGGGTGTGTAACGCCCAAGCCTTCACGGTGAAGACTTGGGCGGCCATAGAGGGTGAGAGCCCCGTACACTGTGAGGTTGGCAAAATGACTATTGGCTTAGTCGGCCGGAAGTCCGGCATGACGCGCGTCTTTACTGAAGACGGTGCATCTATTCCAGTAACCGTAGTGGAGGTTTCTCCAAACCGCGTTACTCAAATCAAAGAAAACGATAGCCACGGCTATCGTTCGATTCAAGTAACCGCAGGCAGCCGTAAGGCAGCCAAAGTGAGTAAGTCCGAGGCGGGTCTCTTCGCCAAGGCTGGCGTTGAAGCTGGCCGTGGTCTGTGGGAGTTCCGTTTATCTGCCGACGAAGAGTCTTTCGAGGTGGGTGCTGAGTTGACCGTCGAGCGTTTCGAGGAAGGTCAAAAAGTCGATGTAGCGGGCAAGTCCAAGGGTAAGGGTTTCCAGGGCGTTATTAAGCGTTGGAACTTCAGCATGCAGGACGCTACTCACGGTAACTCACTGTCGCACCGTGCGCCGGGATCAATCGGCCAGTGCCAGACTCCGGGTCGCGTCTTCAAGGGTAAGAAGATGTCGGGCCAGATGGGTAACGCGAACGTAACTGTGCAGGGTCTTGAGATCGTGCGTGTGGATGCAGAACGCAATCTGCTGCTGATCAAAGGTGCTGTACCTGGTGCACCCGGTGGGGACGTCTTCGTGCGTCCGGCCGTCAAAGGCTGAGCGCGGGAGGAATATAAGTGGAACTGAGTATATTAAAGCCCGGGAATGAGTCAGCTGGCACTGTTTCAGTGTCGGATGCGAATTTCGCGCGCGAATACAACGAAGATCTGGTTCATCAGGTCGTGACTTCTTTTCTTGCAGGTGCCCGTCAGGGTACTCGCGCTCAGAAGACTCGCTCAGATGTGCGTGGTGGTGGTAAGAAGCCATGGCGCCAGAAGGGTACCGGCCGAGCTCGTGCGGGAACCATCCGTTCGCCTATCTGGCGTAGTGGTGGCGTAACGTTCGCAGCGCGTCCACAGGATCACAGCGTTAAGGTTAATCGCAAGATGTACCGCGCAGCGCTTAAGACCATTATCTCGGAGCTGGCTCGCCAGGATCGTTTGGTGGTTGTTGAGACTTTGGATTTGGACGCGCCTAAGACCAAGTTGTTGGTCAGTCAGTTAGATGGCTACGGTGTAAACAGCGCGTTGTTGATCTCTGACGAGGTGAACGAGAATCTGTACTTGGCTTCACGTAACCTTCAAAAGGTTGATGTTCGCGACGTGCAGGGTATCGATCCAGTAAGTTTGCTGTCTCATGACAAGGTCATGGTGACTGTGGATGCCGTTAAAAAGATTGAGGAGATGCTGGCATGAACCGTGAGCGCGTATTTCAGGTGCTGATGGGCCCGCATGTGTCGGAAAAGGCAGCGATTGTTGCCGATGCCAATAATCAGTACGTATTTAAGGTAGCGGTTGACGCGACCAAGAGCGAGATCCGAAAGTCAGTGGAGCAGCTCTTCAAGGTCAGCGTTGAAGATGTCCAGACTCTTAAGGTCAAGGGCAAGGTAAAGCGTAATCGCTACGGGTTTAGCACTAAGCCGACCTGGAAGAAGGCCTATGTTCGCGTTGCCCAAGGGCAGGACATTGACTTCGCGGTAGCTGAGTAAGGGAGAGCGGACAAATGGCAATTGCAAAGAGTAAGCCGACGTCAGCGGGCCGCCGTCATCAGGTTCGCGTCGTTAATCAGGATCTGCACAAAGGTGCACCCTACGCGCCGCTACTGGAAAAGCAGTCGCGTAATGGCGGTCGAAACAATAACGGGCGTATCACCACGCGTCACGTTGGCGGTGGACACAAGCAGCACTATCGCGTTATCGACTTTAAGCGCAATAAGGATGCTATTCCGGCGAAGGTTGAGCGTATTGAATACGATCCCAATCGCACAGCGCACATAGCACTGCTGTTATTCGCCGACGGCGAGCGTCGTTACATTATCGCTCCCAAGGGCTTGAAGGCTGGGGATGCCGTTCAGTCAGGTTCTGCCGCGCCCATCAAGGCGGGCAACTGCCTGCCTTTGCGCAACATTCCTGTCGGTTCGGTGGTGCACGCTGTCGAGCTTAAGCCTGGCAAGGGTGCTCAGATAGCACGTTCGGCCGGTGCTTCGGTTCAGCTGGCTGCTCGCGAGGGTCGTTATGCGACGATTCGCCTGCGCTCCGGCGAAATGCGTAAGGTACTGTCTGATTGTCGCGCTACGTTGGGAGAGGTTTCTAACTCCGAGCACAGTTTGCGTAAGTTAGGTAAAGCTGGTGCCGCACGTTGGCGCGGTGTTCGTCCGACGGTTCGTGGTGTAGCCATGAACCCGGTTGATCACCCGCATGGTGGTGGTGAAGGTCGTACCTCTGGTGGTCGACATCCGGTTAGCCCCTGGGGCACGCCGACCAAGGGTTACAAGACCCGTAAGAATAAGCGTACCGATGATCTCATCGTGCGTCGCCGGCGCAAGAAGTAACGCTGGCGCCCTTTGGGATTGGACGAATAGGATTAGAGGAAACAAACAGTGCCGCGTTCATTGAAGAAAGGCCCGTTTATCGATCTGCATCTCCTCAAGAAAGTTGAGGTTGCAGTTGAAGCAAATGATCGTCGACCTATTAAGACCTGGTCGCGTCGTTCCATGGTGTCTCCGGACATGGTTGGTTTGACTATTGCCGTACATAACGGGCGTCAACATGTGCCTGTATTGGTGAACGAGGACATGGTTGGCCACAAGCTTGGCGAGTTCGCAGTAACGCGTACTTTCAAGGGCCACGTTGTGGACAAGAAGGCGAAGCGCTAAGCGCTGGCCGGGAATAGGAATTAGATTGATGGAAGTTTCAGCTAGATTAAAAGGTGCCCGCATCTCCGCGCAGAAAGCGCGGCTGGTTGCAGACCAGGTTCGCGGTAAGCCCGTAGAAGAGGCCTTGTCTGTGCTTGAGTACAGCAATAAGAAGGCAGCGCATATCGTTCGTAAGGTGCTGAACTCTGCTATTGCAAATGCTGAGAACAATGAAGGCGCTGACGTCGACGAGCTGAAAATCTCTTCAGTCTTCGTAGACGAAGGTGTGACGATGAAGCGCTTGCGTCCGCGGGCCAAGGGTCGCGCAGATCGTATTTTTAAGCGCAGCTGCCATATCACTGTAAAAGTCGCCGACGGCGAAAGCTAAAGGATTAGGAGAGGACCACATGGGTCAGAAAGTACATCCCACGGGCATCCGCCTTGGCATCGTCAAGGATCACACTTCGGTGTGGTATGCCGATCGTAAGAACTACGCCAAGCAGTTGGTGAACGATCTGCAGGTTCGGAGCTTTATTGAGAAGAAGCTTGATAACGCCTCGGTAAGCCGCGTTGTTATTGAGCGTCCCGCGCAAACTGCACGGATTACGATTCACACTGCCCGACCAGGGATTGTGATCGGCAAGAAAGGCGAAGATGTCGACAAGCTTCGCAAGGTGTTGGCTGAAAAGATGGGTGTGCCCGTGCACATCAATATTGAAGAGATCCGCAAGCCCGATCTGGACGCCCGTTTAGTGGCTCAGAATGTGGCTCAGCAGCTCGAGCGACGAGTAATGTTCCGTCGCGCTATGAAGCGTGTAGTTCAAAATGCTATGCGTCAGGGTGCGGAGGGTATCAAGGTCCAGGTGAGCGGTCGTTTGGGTGGCGCAGAAATCGCGCGTACCGAGTGGTATCGAGAAGGTCGAGTACCTTTGCACACACTGCGAGCGGACATTGACTACGCTACATATGAGGCAGCAACCACTTACGGAATCCTGGGCGTCAAGGTCTGGATTTTCAAGGGTGAGGTGCTAGGTGCCGACGAGGCTGACAACGGCCGTAAGTCAGCGGCCAGCTAAGCGGCCAAGAAGCTAAGGGTTTAGAAGAATGCTGCAACCAAAACGTACAAAGTTTCGCAAGGCGATGAAAGGCCGGAACCGCGGTCTTGCGCATCGCGGTAGCAAGGTTAGCTTTGGCGAATTCGGATTAAAAGCCACTGGTCGTGGACGCATTACAGCGCGTCAGATCGAAGCGGCTCGTCGTGCCATGACTCGTCACATCAAACGTGGCGGTAAGATCTGGATCCGTGTTTTTCCCGACAAGCCAATTACTGGTAAGCCGTTGGAAGTTCGTCAGGGTAAGGGTAAGGGTAACGTAGAGTATTGGGTTGCTCAGGTGCAGCCTGGCAAGGTTCTCTATGAAGTACAGGGTGTGTCGGAAGAGTTGGCGCGAGAGGCTTTTGAGCTGGCCGCAGCAAAGATTCCGATTTCCACCGCGTTTGTTAAAAGATCGGTGATGTGATGAAAGGCAGCGAATTGCGCGACCAGAGCGCAGAACAATTAGGCGAGCAGCTGCTGGCGCTCCGCGAGGAGCAGTTCAAGCTGCGCATGCAAAAGGCGACCGGCCAGTTGAGCCAGACTCACCTGCTGCAGGCAAACCAGCGTGATATCGCGCGGGTTAAAACCGTGTTGCACGAAAAGGCAGGTGAATAACAATGTCAGCTGAAAAAAGAACCCGGACCGTAACCGGTCGCGTTGTAAGCAACAAGATGGATAAGACCATTACTGTGCTTATCGAGCGTCGCGTACGTCACGCTATGTATGGCAAGTACATGACCCGCTCTTCTAAAGTGCACGCTCATGATGCCGACAACCAGTGCGGTATTGGTGACCTGGTGACGGTGGCAGAGACTCGTCCGATCTCTAAAAGCAAAAGCTGGAACCTCGTTGAGGTTGTAGAGAAAGTGGAGAGTGCTGCGCAATGATCCAGACAGAATCCTATTTGGAAGTTGCAGATAACAGCGGCGCACGCCGTGTTATGTGCATCAAAGTCCTTGGTGGGTCCAAGCGGCGTTATGCGCGCGTTGGCGATCTCATCAAGGTTACAGTTAAAGAAGCCATTCCCCGTGGAAAGGTTAAGAAGGGCCAGGTTATGACCGCGGTCGTCGTTCGCACCAAGAAGGGTGTTCGTCGTCCAGATGGATCATTGATCAAGTTTGATGATAACGCGGCTGTTCTGTTGAACAATCAGGAAGCACCTATCGGTACTCGTATTTTTGGGCCGGTAACTCGAGAGCTTCGTGGTGAGAAATTCATGAAGATCATTTCCCTTGCACCGGAAGTGATCTGAAGGCGGGCTAGTCAACCTTTGGGTTGCTGCACGGCAGAGAGTAGAGAGCTATGTTGAAGATTAAATGTGACGATGAAGTAATCGTGCTGGCTGGGAAGGACAAGGGCAAGCGTGGGAAGGTGCGTAAGATCGTAGATGACAGTCGCGTAATTGTTAGCGGCATTAACATGATCAAGAAGCACACCAAGCCTAACCCGCAGGCGGGTGTTCAGGGCGGAATCGTTGAGCGAGAAGCGGCGATTCAGGTGTCTAACATCGCAATTTTCAACCCTGAGACCAGCAAGGCCGACCGTATTGGCTTCCGTGTTGATGACGGAAAAAAGGTTAGGTTTTTTAAGTCTAACGGCGCAGCTCTGGACGCCTAAGGGCAAGGAACAGGTACAAGTAAATGGCAACCTTGAAAGACAAGTATCGGGACGAGATCGCGGCGCAGCTCAAAGAAGAGCTCGGCCTGGATAACGTTATGGAAGTGCCTCGGATCACAAAGATTACCTTGAATATGGGTGTCGGCGAAGCTGTGGGCGACAAGAAGGTTATGGAGAGCGCGCTCTCGGATATGACCAAAATCGCCGGACAGAAGCCTGTGGTTACCTTGGCTCGTCGGTCGATTGCTGGATTCAAAATTCGCGATGGCTGGCCTATCGGTTGTAAGGTCACTCTGCGCGGCGAGAGAATGTATGAGTTCCTCGAGCGTCTTGTGAGCATTGCCATTCCCCGTATTCGTGACTTTCGAGGCATCAGCCCCAAGTCCTTTGACGGTCGCGGAAATTTCGCGATGGGCGTTACCGAGCAGATTATTTTCCCGGAAATTAACTACGACGAGGTAGATAGCCTTCGGGGTATGGACATCACGATCACTACGACAGCACGCACGGACGACGAAGGTCGCGCCTTGTTGCGTTCTTTCAATTTTCCGCTGAAAGGGTAATTCGGGTTATGGCTAAGAAGTCGATGATTGCGCGTGAAGACAAGCGTGCTAGCACCGTTGCCCGGTATGCGGCAAAGCGTGCAGAAATTAAAGCAATCCTGGCAAGCACCACTGCCACGGACGAAGAAAAGTGGGATGCGCAGGTGGCACTTCAGAAGTTGCCGCGTAACGCTAGCCCTGTCCGACAGCGGCGACGTTGCCAGATAACCGGTCGCCCTCATGGTGTGTACCGTAAGTTTGGTCTGTGTCGTAACAAGCTCCGTGAAGCCGCTATGCGCGGTGACGTCCCCGGTCTGGTTAAGGCCAGCTGGTAAGCGAAGCCGAGAGGAATAGAAACATGAGTATGCAAGACCCACTGGCGGATATGTTGACCCGCATTCGCAACGCCCAGATGGCTGGACACACCAGTATTGATATGCCTGGTTCAAAGCTGAAAGTCGCGGTTGCAAAAGTTCTTGAAGACGAAGGCTACATCGCTGGATACGAAGCGCACGCGGATGGTGTTAAGCCACGCCTGCGTCTCGAATTGAAGTATTTTGACGGTAAGCCCGTAATTGCAGAAATAGATCGCGTAAGTCGTCCCAGCGTACGTCGCTACTCAGCGAAAGATGAGTTGCCAACGGTTCGTGGTGGATTGGGCGTGGCGATTATTTCCACGTCACGGGGCGTTATGACTGACCGCGCGGCGCGAGCTGCGGGCGTAGGTGGCGAGGTGCTTTGCACAGTCTTCTAAAGATTGCGTGCGAGCTTGGCTGATTAAGAAGTTTGGCGGTGCTGTGAAGTAGCGTCAAAAGACAGAGAGAAAGGGCGAAGTATGTCCAGAGTTGCAAATAATCCAGTCTCCCTGCCGAAAGGCGTGGAGTTGACCATTGCCGGTCGCGAAGTGCAGGTGAAGGGTGCCAAAGGTTCCCTGTCACTGTCGCTTTATGAAGGCGTAAACATTGCTCAGGAAGACGGTACCGTTACCTTTGCCTACGAGACTGATAAGTCCAAGGCGATGGCGGGTACGACACGTGCGCTTGTGAACAACATGGTCAAGGGCGTGTCTGAGGGCTGGCAGAAGAAGCTGGTTCTGAACGGTGTTGGTTATCGTGCGAAGGCGTCTGGGAAGTCAGTGAACCTGACCGTGGGATTGTCGCATCCGGTAGATTTTGAACTCCCGGAAGGCCTCAGTGCAGAGACACCGACTCAGACTGAGATCGTTGTGAGTGGAATTGACAAGCAGGCAGTTGGCGAAGCGGCGGCGAAAATCCGTAGTTTCCGTCCACCAGAGCCATACAAGGGTAAAGGTATTCGTTACGCGGACGAGCATGTCCGACGTAAGGAAGCCAAGAAGAAGTAACAGGACATCGAGATGAGTGCAAAGAACGATTCGCGTCTCCGTCGCGCCCGCAAAGCGCGGCAGCGTATGCGCACCCAGGGTGCCAACCGTCTGAGCGTACACCGGACTCCGCGGCATATTTACGCGCAGGTATTTGCGCCTATGGGCGACACTGTCCTGGCGAGCGCCTCTACGCTGGATACTAGTTTGCGTAGTGGAGCAACAGGCAATATTGATGCAGCGTCTGCAGTTGGAAAGCTCCTTGCCGAGCGTGCCAAGGCGGCAGGTGTTGAAAAGGTCGCTTTTGATCGCGGTGGGTTTAAGTACCACGGGCGAGTAAAAGCGCTGGCAGAAGCCGCGCGCGAAGGCGGACTGGAATTCTAGGGTATATAGACGATGGCGTTTAACGATCAGAAGCAGCAAGACGGCGACCTCCAGGAAAAACTGGTTCAGGTAAACCGTGTGGCGAAAGTAGTTAAAGGTGGCCGGATCTTCGGATTCACAGCCCTCACCGTGGTTGGTGATGGCAAAGGTCGCGTCGGTTTTGGCCGTGGTAAGGCGCGCGAAGTGCCTGTTGCGATCCAAAAGGCGATGGAAGCTGCCCGCCGTAACATGATTCAGGTGGATCTTGACAACGGCACCATTCAGTACGCTATCAAGGCCCGCCACGGTGCATCCAAGGTTTACATGCAGCCGGCTTCAGAAGGTACAGGCGTCATCGCCGGTGGTGCCATGCGAGCGGTTCTCGAGATCGCTGGTGTGCACAACGTACTTGCCAAGTGCTACGGGTCCACTAACCCTGTAAACGTAGTACGTGCCACATTTAACGGCTTGCGTGATATGTCTTCACCAGAGTCAGTGGCAGCGAAACGCGGCAAGAGTGTCGAAGAGATTTCAGGCTAAGCAGCTGGTATCGCGCGGCAACATTGATTTAAGTAACTGTTAGCAACAACACGGATTAGCGAGTCATGGCTAAGGCAACAATTAAGGTCACTCAGACCAAGAGCAGCAGCGGACGGTTGAAGAACCACCGTGCCTGCGTGGCGGGTTTGGGTCTGCGTCGTATTGGACATACTGTGGAAGTGGAAGACACTCCCTCGGTCCGCGGCATGATTAACAAAGTCAGCTATATGCTGAGTGTGGAGGAACAGGCGTGAGCGATACAATGCGACTCAACACCCTGAGCCCCGCTCCTGGTTCGCGTAAAGCGGCCAAGCGCGTTGGCCGCGGCATCGGTAGTGGTGTAGGTAAGACAGCAGGCCGCGGACACAAGGGCCAAAAGTCTCGCTCCGGCGGTAAAGTGGCGCCAGGTTTCGAGGGTGGTCAGATGCCACTTCAGAAGCGCCTGCCAAAGTACGGCTTTACCTCGCGTATTTCTCGCACAACTGCGCAGGTTCGTTTAGGCGAACTTAACAAGGTTGATGGCGACGTTATCGACTTGCAGGCGCTCAAGAACGCGGACGTTGTGCGTGATGACGTGCTGCGAGTGCGTGTGTTTTTGTCGGGTGAACTGACTCGCGCAGTAACAGTCAAAGGTATACCGGTCAGCAAGGGCGCCCGCGAGGCGATTGAGCAGGCTGGTGGCAAGATCGAAGAGTAGGTCTTCGATCATATTGTCATTGCAGAAGTCTAGTAGGATCACGGGAGCGACAACGAGAAACTGATGGCCGAGTTACCCTCAGCAAACCGAGCCGGACTAGGCGAGCTTTTTGCTCGCCTTCGTTTTGTATTGGTCGCAATAATTGTGTACCGAATTGGTACGCACATTCCTGTGCCGGGCATTGATCCGAATCAGCTCGCCGCATTGTTCAACCAGAACCAGGGCACCATTCTTGGTCTTGCGAACATGTTCTCCGGTGGTGCGTTGGAGCGTATGAGTATTCTTGCTCTGGGTATCATGCCCTACATTTCTGCATCTATTATCATGCAGTTGATGTCGGCGGTAACGCCCCAGCTCGAGCAGCTAAAGAAGGAAGGCGAGTCTGGCCGCAGAAAGATCAGCCAGTACACCCGTTACCTTACTGTGGTCCTTGCCATCGTTCAGGCGACCGGCATGACAGTAGGCATGGCGAATCAGGGCATGAGCTATAACTCAGGCATGTTGTTTTTCGTCATTGCGATTACGTCTTTGGTCACCGGTGCGGTGTTCATGATGTGGCTGGGTGAGCAGATCACGGAGAAAGGCGTAGGTAATGGTATTTCGCTCCTTATCTTCGCGGGGATTGTTGCGGGCCTGCCATCGGCTATCGGGCAATCGCTTGAGCAGGCGCGCCAGGGCGAGATTAATATCCTTGCGCTTTTGTTGATCTTATCGCTCGCTATCGCGGTTATATATATGATCGTGTTCATTGAACGGGGTCAGCGCAGGATCACTGTGAACTACGCCAAGCGCCAGCAGGGGCGCAAGATGTATCAGGCGCAGAGCTCCCATCTTCCGCTTAAAGTGAACATGGCTGGTGTGATCCCCGCTATTTTCGCCAGTAGTATTTTGTTGTTTCCTGCATCTATCGCGCAGTGGTTTGGTTCTTCCGGCTCAGCCGATTGGTTGCAGGACCTTGCGGTCGCCATTGGACCGGGGCAACCATTGAACATCCTGTTGTTCACCATATTTATCGTGTTCTTTTGCTTCTTCTATACCGCGCTGATGTTTAATCCGGTGGAAGTTGCCGACAATTTGAAGAAATCAGGTGCATTTGTGCCGGGCATTCGACCAGGACAGCAAACCGCCAACTACATCGATGGTGTGTTGACGCGACTTACCGTTTTTGGCTCTGCTTATATCGCGCTCGTGTGTCTGTTGCCGCAGTTTCTGGTAGTTACGTGGAACGTGCCCTTCTATCTGGGTGGTACCTCGCTCTTGATTGTGGTCGTAGTCGTAATGGACTTCATGGCCCAGGTTCAGAGTCACATGATGTCGCATCAGTACGATTCGGTGATGAAGAAGGCTAATTTAAAGAATTATGGAAATGCGGGCCGCGTTCGATAAGAGCGGGACTTGTTTGGGAGTAGGAAGATGAAAGTAAGAGCATCAGTAAAAAAGATCTGCAGAAACTGCAAGGTCGTTCGTCGTAAGGGTGTAGTTCGCGTGATTTGTAATACAGATCCGCGGCACAAGCAGCGACAGGGTTAAGGGCTCCAGGCATTGCGTTCTGGTAACAAAATCGTTAGAATCGCGCGCCATTTTTCATGGTTTCGCAATCTCGCGTCGCAGGAAGCATTGCTTGCTGGGCGCGGCGCGCGCACACAGTTTTTCGGAGATAAGTGAATGGCTCGTATAGCCGGGGTCAACATACCCGACAATAAGCACGCCGTAATCTCCCTCACCTATATATTTGGTGTAGGGCGTACCCAAGCCAAGCGTATTTGCGAGGCCAGCGGCGTAGAAGAAAGCGCTCGTGTAGGTGATCTGTCAGAAGATCAGCTGGACGTGCTGCGTAATAAGGTCGGTGAATTGACTGTCGAAGGTGATCTTCGTCGTGAAGTTTCCATGAACATTAAGCGATTGATGGACCTTGGTTGTAATCGTGGCCTTCGCCACCGTCGCAACTTACCGCTTCGAGGTCAGCGCACAAAGACCAACGCGCGTACTCGCAAGGGACCAAGAAAACCGATTCGCAGGTAATTTCGCGCCGGTCAAAGACCGGAAAGGGAACTGCGAATCCTTAATTAGTGTAGCTGCACCGCAGTGCAGTGTTGATATTAAGACAGGATTAGATACATGGCTAAGCCAGGTGCCAAGAGCACGCGCAAGAAAATCACGCGCACCATCGCTGATGGAATCGCGCACATTCATGCGTCATTTAACAACACCATCATTACCATTACCGACCGCCAGGGTAATACCCTGAGCTGGGCTACTTCTGGTGGTTCAGGTTTCCGTGGTTCGCGTAAGAGCACGCCGTTTGCAGCGCAGGTTGCAGCAGAGCGCGCCGGTGAAGCAGCGAAAGAGTACGGTCTCCAAAATTTGGATGTACAGGTAAAAGGTCCCGGGCCAGGTCGTGAATCTGCTGTCCGAGCTTTGAATGCCTGCGGTTACAAGATCAGCAATATCACTGACGTGACGCCGATCCCACACAATGGTTGTCGTCCGCCCAAGAAGCGTCGCGTTTAAGAGGGAGCAAGATTATGGCTCGTTATATTGGCCCAAAGTGTAAGCTCGCTCGTCGCGAGGGCACTGACCTATTTTTGAAGAGTGGCGTTCGTTCGCTGGAATCCAAGTGTAAGCCCGACTCAGTACCCGGGCAGCATGGTGCGCGTCGCGGACGTCTGTCCGACTACGGCGTTCAGCTGCGCGAGAAGCAGAAGGTTCGTCGTATCTACGGTGTGCTCGAGAAACAGTTCCGTAACTACTACAAAGAAGCAGCTCGTCTGAAGGGTGCTACTGGTGAGAATCTGCTTCAGCTTCTTGAGAGTCGCCTGGACAACGTGGTTTACCGAATTGGTTTTGGTTCCACTCGTTCAGAGTCTCGTCAGCTGGTTGCCCACAAGGCGATTTTGGTGAACGGCAAGGTTGTGAATATCGCCTCTTACAAAGTTAAAGCTGGTGATGTCGTATCCTTGCGCGAGAAGGCCAAGAAGCAGCTGCGAGTTCAGTCAGCTATGGCGCTTGCAGCACAACGCGGAGAGCCCGAGTGGATTGAGATCAATGTTGAGAAGCTGGAGGCGATCTACAAAGCAGCCCCCGATCGACAGGATCTTTCCTCGGACATCAATGAGAACCTGATCGTCGAACTGTACTCGAAGTAATCCAAGGGCGCCTTCGCGCGCCCTAAACCGAGTAATTCGAGCAGATCGATCCGAACAGTTATATACAGGTGCCACAGATGCAATCATCAGTTAAGGAACTATTGACTCCTCGCAAAATTAACGTTGCTGAGAAGAGCAAGACGCGCGCTCAGGTCACATTAGAGCCTTTGGAGCGCGGCTTCGGCCACACGCTGGGTAATGCCCTGCGTCGCATCCTGCTATCGTCCATGCCCGGCTGCGCAATCACTGAAGTTGAAATCGACGGCGTTTTACACGAGTACTCGGCTATTGAGGGTGTTCAGGAAGACGTTATCGAGATTTTGCTGAACCTCAAGGGCGTAGCCCTGATCATGAATGGTAAGGACGAAGCTGAGCTCGTTCTGAGCAAGGAAGGCGAAGGTCCTGTTACCGCCGCTGATATCCAGACTGATCATGATATTGAGATCTGCAACCCAGATCATCTGATTTGCACACTTAACAGTAAATCAGCAGTGCACATGAAGTTGACCGTCGCGCGTGGCCGTGGATATTCACCTGCGGACGCTCGTGAGAACCCTGAAGAAGAGACGCGCTCCATCGGCCGACTGCAGCTGGATGCGACATTCTCTCCAGTACTGCGTGTTTCCTACGTTGTGGAAGCTGCGCGGGTTGAGCAACGGACTGATTTGGACAAGCTTGTACTTGATCTTGAGACTAACGGAACGATCGATCCAGAAGAGGCGATCCGTCGCGCGGCAACTATTCTGAATGACCAGCTTCGTGTGTTTGTTGATCTTCAGAGCGAGACGCAGGCGGTTACCAGCGATGCGGAAGACGAAGTCGATCCAGTATTACTGCGCCCCGTAGACGACCTGGAGCTCACAGTACGCTCTGCTAACTGTCTCAAGGCCGAGAACATTTACTACATTGGCGATCTTGTGCAGCGCACGGAAGTAGAGCTACTGAAGACGCCGAATTTGGGTAAGAAGTCACTTACTGAGATTAAAGACGTGCTGGCCTCGCGCGGCTTGTCTCTAGGTATGCGACTTGAGAGCTGGCCGCCGGCTAGCCTGCGAAATGATGAGAAGGTGCTCAGCGCTTAACACTGCTTGGTGATGGAGGCCTTAGGTCTTCGTCGACAGTGCCACGGCTAAGAACACAAAAGACAACAGGGCGTCGAGAGACGCCGAGTAAAGGACTGGAAAAATGCGTCATCGTCAAAGCGGACGTCAGTTAAACCGCAACAGCTCGCACCGTAAAGCCATGTTTCGCAACATGACTATCTCACTGGTCGAGCACGAGCTGATTAGAACTACCTTGCCAAAAGCAAAAGAGCTCCGTGGTTACGCCGAGCCCCTGATTACTCTGGCCAAAAACGACAGTGTTGCAAACCGTCGCCTCGCGTTTGATCGCGTGCGTAGCAAAGCAGCGGTCGGCAAGCTCTTTACTGAGCTGGGTCCGCGTTACCAGGCTCGTCCAGGTGGCTATATCCGTATTCTTAAGTGCGGGTATCGAACTGGCGATAAAGCGCCTATGGCCTATGTCGAGCTTGTGGATCGCCCACAGCCTGAGAGTTACGACGACGCCGGCGACGAATAAGCCGTTATCGTTACAGGTAGTTGACAAGAGCCGGGCTTATGCCCGGCTTTTTTGTGCCTGACGTCTGCTGATGGGAAAAGCATTGCGCAGTTGGCGAGATGCACCGTAGTGCCTCGCTCGCTGCTTGCGCTTCTACGCTTCGCTCAACACTACGCTGCATCTCGCCCCAACCGGGGAAGCCAATCCACTAAGCGGCTAAGCCACTAAGCCGGCGAGATGCGCCGCGGTGCCTCGCTCGCTGCTTGCGCTTCTACGCTTCGCGACACACCACGGTACATCTCGCCTTATGCTGGAAATGCCGGAGTCCAGCCATTGTCGGTGTGTGTCTTGCGAAGCAGTCAGGAGCGCTTCGCGCGACGCGAAGCAAGGCATACGGCGGCGATGGCGTAACCGGCAAGCAGCGAAAGAAGTGGTGGCGAGTGTATCGCCGGGTTAAAGGCAGCTCTTAAGCTGCCTTACTGGCTCCTGCCTTTTTGCCATCCAACATGGGCTTGAGAAAGTGCCCGGTATGCGACTTCTTGTTCTTCGCAACCGCTTCAGGCGTACCAGTCGCGATGATCTGACCGCCACCGCTACCACCTTCGGGGCCTAAGTCTACTATCCAGTCCGCTGTTTTGATGACATCCAGGTTGTGCTCGATGATAACGACGGTGTTGCCATGATCGCGCAAACGGTGGAGGACCTGAAGTAGCTGGCGAATGTCCTCAAAGTGCAAACCCGTGGTGGGTTCATCCAGGATATAGAGCGTGCGCCCGGTATCTCGTTTGGACAGCTCGCGGGATAACTTGACCCGCTGAGCTTCACCGCCTGAGAGCGTGGTTGCCGCTTGTCCCAGGCGCACGTAGCTAAGGCCCACGTCCATGAGGGTTTGGAGCTTGCGCGAGATTGTCGGTACAGCCTCGAAGAACTCCAGAGCATCCTCAATGGTCATGTCCAGCACTTCGTGAATGTTCTTGCCCTTGTACTTGATGTCCAGGGTCTCTCGATTGTAGCGCCGACCTTTACAGATATCGCAGGGCACGTAGATATCGGGAAGAAAGTGCATCTCTACTTTTGTTACGCCGTCACCCTGACAGGCCTCGCAGCGTCCGCCTTTTACGTTAAAGCTGAAGCGCCCGGGTTTGTAGCCCCGTGACCGCGCTTCCTGCGTGCCCGAGAATAGCTCGCGAACAGGCGTGAAAATGCCGGTGTAAGTAGCAGGGTTGGACCGGGGGGTGCGCCCGATGGGGCTTTGATCGATATCGATACATTTGTCGATATGCTCCAGGCCTTCGATATCATCATGGGGCGCAGCCTTGAGCGTAGTCGCGCCATTGAGTGCGGTGGCTGCCAAGGGATAAAGCGTGGCGTTGATCAAGGTCGACTTTCCCGATCCCGACACACCGGTAACGCAAGTGAGCAGACCTACGGGAATTTCGAGATCTACATCCTGAAGATTGTTACCTGAGGCTTTACTGAGGCGTAAAATTCGGTCGGCATCGAAGGCCGCACGGGTATCTGGAATCTCTATGCGGCGTTCTCCGGACAGATAGGCGCCCGTGAGGGAGCTTTTCTCGTCCATGATGGCCTGGGCATCACCTTGTGCCACGACGGTGCCTCCGTGAATTCCAGCACCGGGGCCAATATCAATGATGTGATCAGCCGAGCGAATGGCATCCTCATCGTGCTCTACCACAAGCACGGTGTTGCCCAAGTCCCGAAGATGCGTGAGCGTACGAAGCAGACGCTCGTTGTCGCGTTGATGGAGGCCGATAGAGGGTTCGTCCAGGATGTACATCACTCCCACCAGTCCGGCGCCAATCTGTGAAGCCAGACGAATACGCTGGGCTTCACCACCCGACAGGGTCTCGGCGCTGCGGTCCAAGCTCAGATAATTCAAACCTACATCGACCAAAAATCGGTAGCGGGCGCGTATTTCCTTGAGGATTTTCTCTGCGATTTCTGCATCCCGTCCTTGTAATGCCAAAGCAGTAAAATAGTCTTCGGCCTGGCCGACGGGGAGGGCGGTAATGGCCGGGAGATTCCGCCCGTCCACCAGTACGTGCCTGGCGTCTTCGCATAGCCGGCTGCCTTCGCACTCGGCGCAGGGGGCCGTGGTGAGAAACTTGGACAGATCTTCACGGACCGACTGGGATTCCGTGTCGCGATAGCGTCGCTCCATGTTCGGGATGATTCCTTCAAAAGCATGGGAGCGTTTGAAGACGTCGCCGCGGTCGTTCACATAGGAGAAGCTGACTTCCTCTTTGCCGCTGCCTTCCAGAATGATCTTTTGGTGCTTCGCAGAAAGTCTTTCAAAAGGTGTGTCGATGTCAAAGCCAAAGTGACCCGCCAATGAGGTCAGCATATGAAAGTAATACACGTTGCGACGATCCCAGCCACGAATAGCCCCTTCTGCCAGGCTTGCCTCTGGGTAGAGCACTACGCGCGCAGGGTCAAAGAACTGCCTCACCCCAAGACCATCGCAGCTTCCGCAGGCCCCGGCCGGATTGTTGAAAGAAAACAGGCGTGGCTCCAGCTCATTGATACTGTGTCCGCACTCGGGACAAGCGAAACGTGCTGAAAATACAAGATCAGCTGACTCTCCATCCATATCGACCACCAGCGCGAGGCCATCGGTCAGCTCCAGAGCGGTTTCAAAAGACTCGGCGAGACGCTGTTTGAGGTCGTCTCGGACCTTAAATCGGTCTACAACCACTTCAATGCTGTGCTTCTTCTTTTTGTCCAGGTCTGGCAGGTCATCCAGGTCACGCACGCTGCCGTCGACTCGTGCGCGCACAAATCCCGCGCCGCGCAGCTCCTCAAATACGTGATGATGCTCACCTTTGCGCTCACGTACTACTGGCGCCAAAAGCATTAAACGAGCGCCCTCGGGCTGAGCCAATACGGTATCAACCATCTGGCTCACGGTTTGCGCCTGCAGGTGCCGCTTGTGTGTCGGACAGTGCGGTTTGCCGACCCTCGCGTAGAGCAGGCGCAGATAGTCGTAGATCTCGGTAATGGTGCCCACAGTGGAGCGAGGATTGTGCGACGTCGACTTTTGCTCGATGGATATAGCGGGCGAGAGCCCTTCCACATGGTCGATATCCGGCTTTTCCATCATGCTCAGAAACTGCCGTGCATAGGTAGAAAGCGACTCGACATAACGGCGCTGACCCTCAGCATAAAGCGTGTCGAAGGCGAGCGAGGACTTGCCGGAACCCGAAAGTCCGGTAATCACCACGAGCTTGTCGCGCGGGATGTCGAGGTCGATATTCTTGAGATTGTGCGTGCGTGCGCCACGCAGTTGAATGCTATCCATGCTGGGTTCCGCGAAATGATAGGCAAAAGCGCCACATTATAGGGCGGCGCGATGAAGGGGACAAAACTCACTGACTATACGCCGTTTGAGGCGCCATGGATGGTCTGGGTGAGCTTAAAAGCTGTTACCATTTGGCGCATTCGCGAGGTACCTCTAAATTGTTGACAACTAACCCCATGACAGCGCTGGAGCGGCGTGTTGTTGCTGCTCTGGCCCTGCTTTACAGCTTTCGCATGCTCGGTTTGTTTATGGCGCTGCCTTTGTTGGCGCTTTATGCCGCCGATATGCTGGGCGCGTCGCCGCTGATGATCGGTGTAGCGCTGGGTGCCTATGGCGCAACCCAGGCCTTGCTGCAGATACCTCTGGGATGGCTGTCGGATAAAATTGGGCGTAAGCCGGTGATTCTTGGCGGTTTGGCCATGTTCGTATTGGGCAGCGTCGTGGCGGCTCTTGCAGATAGCGTGCAGATGATTGCTCTGGGGCGTGCGCTGCAAGGTGCGGGCGCAATTTCCGGGTCTGTGATGGCTCTGGCGGCGGATCTTACCTCCGAAGAGCAGCGCACGAAGGCGATGGCGGTGATTGGCATTAGTATCGGCCTGTCCTTTGCACTGGCCCTGATCTGTGGGCCACTGCTGGCAGCCTGGGGTGGCCTGGAGGCGGTTTTTTGGATGACCGCAGCCCTGGCGTTGTTGGGCATGGCTATTGTTGCCCTGGGCATTCCTACCGCAGCGACACGCACCCATGAAGATGTCGGTGCTGATCGGAATATGTTTCGACCAGTACTGGCTGATCCTGCATTGCAGCGCCTTAATGGCTCAGTGTTTCTGTTGCACTTCATGCTTACCGCATCGTTTTTAGTGGTGCCTGCGGTTATCGAGGGAAGTATGGGCGTGCCCCGAGAGTCGCACTGGCAGGTGTACCTGCCGGTTCTTGTGCTGTCTTTACTGGGAATGTACCCATTGTTGCGATTGTCGGAACGCGGCGGGCGCACTGGACTTGCCCTTAAGGTTACAGTGCTCATGATGCCCGCTTCTTTGGCGGTGCTGTTTCTGGGCACAAACACGCTGATGTTGTATGTGGCTCTGTGCGGGTTTTTTACGGCGGTGAACTATCTTGAGGCGGCGCTGCCGTCACTGGTCAGCAAGGCTGTGTTTGCTCATGGTAAGGGCACCGCCTTGGGTGTCTATGCGACCTGCCAGTTTCTTGGGGCCTTCGTCGGAGGATCTATGGGTGGCCTGGTCTATGGCTCCGTGGGGCTGAACGGGCTCTTGTGGCTGGTTTTCGTCGCTGCTGGGCTTTGGCTGCTGTTAATCTGGAAAATGGCGCCCCGGGCCGAATCGGGAGCTGCCGTCAGCGTTTTTTGAGCGTTAATGCTGTCGCAATTGCACAGTTGGATTGCTATATTGATCGGCCTTCATTTTCAGATTCGGAAACAGCAGTATGGCTTCGCGCGGCGTCAATAAAGTGATTCTTGTGGGCAATTTGGGCGCTGAGCCAGAAACCCGCTTTATGCCTTCGGGTGGTTCTGTGACCAATGTACGTCTGGCCACATCCGAAACCTGGAAAGACAAGCAAACCGGGCAGCCGCAAGAGCGCACAGAATGGCACAGAGTGGTCTTTTTCAACCGTTTAGCTGAGATCGCGGCTGAGTATCTGCACAAGGGTTCCAAGCTTTACGTAGAGGGCGCGATCCGCACCCGCAAGTGGCAGGATCAATCAGGCCAGGATCGCTACACCACCGAGATCGTCGGCAGTGAAATGCAAATGCTGGACAGCCGCGGCGGCAGCGGAACCGGCGGTGCAGGCGGCAGCGGTGACAGCGGTTATGACCAGAGCTACCCCGAAGCGGGTGGCGGACCATCGGGCGGTTCAAGCCATAGCTCGGCACCTCAGGGTGGCTCAGCTCCTTCCTCTCCACCTGCTGCGATGGGGGATATCGACGACGATATCCCGTTTTAGGTCGCGTGAAGCGTCGTCAACGTCGGGCGTTCTGATAGCTTATGGACGTTCTCCTCATTGGTTCGGACAATCCTGTTGGTACAGCACTTCAAGCTGTGTTCGCGCAGTGGGGTCGTCACCGCGCAATACCACTAAGTGCAGCGTCGGCACGGTGGCGCAGTGAGCGTCAGGCTAAAAAAGCGGCACGAAAAGATAAGCCCCATGCCGTATTAGACCTGCGTCTGGCCTGGCAAGTGGCAAAGGGTGAGGTACCGCAACAGCTGCATGTTGAGCGTGCTCACTGGCTGTCAAAGGCCTGCGAGCATAGCGACATCACCTATTTGCTTCTGTCCAGTGATCAAGTGTTTGCGGGGCAGGGCGTACGTAGTTTGAGAGAGTTCGATGCTCCAGATGCATTCAGTGAGCCGGGTTTCCAGATTATGGACATCGAGAGTCGGGTTACCCAGGCCGCTCCTTCCGCAATCGTGCTCCGTACGGGCCCTTTGTTTGCCAGTTCGGACAACAATTTTTTGACCAGAATGCTGGCGCGGATGATCTCTGAACGTCAGGCAAACTTTGACGATAAACACGTTTTTTGTCCCGTGGCCTGTATCGATTTGGCACGTGTTCTGGCTGCTATGCTTGATCAGCTGAGTGTCGGCGCCGAGGCCAGTGGTGTGTACCACTACAGCTCTGCCGATCGCACCACTGAGTATGGCTTTGCTGAGGCGGCTCTTGCCGCTATGAGTCAATACCGCGACTCCGGCGATGTGGTTATTAGCCCCCGGCAAGACAGCCCTGAAGAGAGTACCGAGACGCGTGTTTTTGACTGCAGTCGTCTTCGCGATAGTTTCGCTATCAAACAGGTGCCCTGGCGTGGATTTATGAATCCTATGGTGAAGGAATATACCCAGAACTCTACATTACAGGAGGCCAACGAATAGCTATGGCGTCAGAAAGTGAGTTTGTCAGTCTTGGGGTGGCCGTTTTGACGGTGTCGGATACCCGCGGACCAGAGAATGATACATCGGGGGATTTTCTAAGCCAGGCTGCAAGAGAGCAGGGTCATGATATTGCGCAGCGAGCCCTGGTGCCTGACGACATTTATCAGATTCGAGCCGTACTCTCTCAATGGATTGCAGATTCGGCTATTCATGCAGTATTGATTACCGGTGGCACTGGATTCTCCGGAAGAGATTCAACTCCAGAGGCTGTGAAACCCTTGTTTGATAAGACGATCGAAGGCTTTGGCGAGGTGTTTCGGGCCTTGTCACTCACAGAGATTGGCTCCTCCACGGTGCAATCCCGAGCGCTTGCAGGACTGGCAAACCGCACGGCAATCTTTTGCATGCCGGGATCAACCGGAGCCTGTCGAACTGCCTGGAATGGCGTTCTCAAGGATCAGTTAGACAGCCGACATCGCCCCTGCAACTTCGTGGCTGTATTGACCAATAGCCTTTCCTAGCTATGCCGTTTAAACCACTCATTGCGCTCAGCGATGCCCTTGAGCAATTGCTTGAGAGCGCTGATCCTTGCCTTGGGATCGCGGATGTTTCTCTGGGGCAGTCCCTCGGTAGAGTGCTGGCCGCTGATCAGTGCGCGCTTATTGATGTTCCCCCTGCCGACAACAGCGCCATGGACGGCTATGCCGTGCGATCAGCCGACGTCGGGCGCAGCCTGCGAGTTAGTGAGCGCGTTGCCGCAGGTGACGTGGCTGGGTGTCTTGCACCTGACAGCATTGCCCGAATTTTCACCGGCGGCGAAATTCCTGCCGGTGCTGACGCTGTGGTGATGCAGGAGGACGTGATCACACATGGCGAGTTGATCGAGCTACCTGAGCAAATCCAGGCCGGGCAGCATATCCGTAGCCAGGGACAAGACTGTAAAGAGGGTGAGTTGCTGCTCTCCCGGGGTAGAAAAATCAGACCTCAGGATATGGGCTTGCTGGCCTCCCAGGGTATTGCCCAGATACCCGTATTTCATAAGCTTAAGGTGGCTTTACTCTCGACTGGCAACGAGCTGCGCGAACCGGGTTCGGGCCCTTTGCCTCCAGGAGCGATTTACAATAGTAACCGGCCTATGTTGTTGGGTTTGCTCATTGCCTTGGGTTGCGATGTTGTGGATCTTGGTATTGTGCGCGACACCGCCGATGCTACTTTTAATGCACTAAGCGAAGCTGCCGATAGCGCTGATCTCATTTTGAGCAGCGGTGGTGTGTCCGTAGGCGAAGCTGATCACGTCAGAGATGCGGTGAGTGCGCTGGGTGAGATCGCTCTTTGGCGCATTGCCATAAAACCGGGTAAACCGTTTGCTTATGGTCGTGTTCGCTCAACGCCGTTCATCGGTGTGCCGGGGAACCCCTCGTCGGCATTTGTCACCTTTGTGTTGCTGGCAAGGCCGTATATCCGTGCCTTGCAGGGGCAGGTCGATGTGGCCGGGGATGTATTACCGGCGCGAGCTGATTTTTCGGTGGGCAGCAAGGGCAGTCGTCAGGAGTTTTTGCGCGTGACGACATGTTTCAAGGGGGGTGAAGTTTGGGCTCGCCCCTACGCCAATCAAAGCTCTGGGGTGCTCAGTTCCGTGTCGGCCAGCGACGCGCTGGCCATCGTTCCCATTGGTGAAACTATTGAGCAAGGGCAAGTTATTCAGTTCATGCCTCTGGATAACTTGCTTTACTGATGTGTCCTTCCCCTTTTGGAGTTGGCACTTGCTTCGCTGCGCTTAGCCGCTGAATTTCTGGAACACCAATGATGCATTGGTGCCGCCAAAACCAAAGCTGTTTGACATCACGCGTTGAAGATCCACGTTGTCGTGGCGCTCTCTCGCGATAGGCATGCCCTCGGCCTCGGCGTCGAGAGTTTCAATATTGGCCGAAGCCGCTATAAAACCAGCTTGCTGCATAAGCAGGCTGTAAATTGCCTCCTGTACGCCCGCAGCACCCAGAGAATGTCCAGAGAGCGACTTTGTCGAGCCAATAATCGGTGTGTGGTCGCGTGTAGAAAAGGCTTCGCGTACTGCTTTGAGTTCCTGGATATCGCCTGCAGGGGTGCTGGTGCCGTGTGCGTTAATGTAGTCCACTGGGCCCTCTACGGTAGAGAGAGCCTGATGCATACAGCGCACTGCGCCTTCGCCCGAGGGTGCCACCATGTCGTAGCCGTCCGAAGTAGCTCCATAGCCCACGAGTTCAGCATAGATTTTTGCTCCGCGCGCCTGAGCGACCTCTAGCGCTTCGAGTACCACCATGCCCCCACCGCCAGCAATGACAAAGCCATCACGGTCGGCATCGTATGCGCGGGAGGCTCGCTCTGGAGTGTCGTTGTATTTGGTGGACAAAGCGCCCATGGCGTCAAACAAACTACTCATAGTCCAGTGGAGTTCTTCACCGCCCCCTGCAAAGACACGATCTTGCTTACCGAGCTGAATCTGCTCCATCGCGTTGCCGATACAGTGTGCGCTTGTGGAGCAGGCGGACGATATGGAGTAATTGACGCCGCGAATTTTAAACGGTGTCGCAAGACAGGCCGAAACCGTGCTGCCCATTGTCTGGGTAACGCGATAGGGTCCGACCCGTCGCAGGCCTCGTTCGCGCAGAATATCCGCCGCCTCGGTTTGGCTCGCGGAGGATGCTCCGCCCGAGCCCGCGATAATCCCGGTTCGATCATTGGAGATTTCGCCGTCAGTCAGCCCTGCATCTTCAATGCAGCGCTGCATAGCTATATATGCATAGGCAGCGGCATCGCCCATAAATCGTAATTGTTTTCGGTCAATATGCTCTTTGAAATCGATCTTTGGGGATCCCGAGATGTGTGAGCGCATGCCAATATCTATCTGCGACTGGCTTGTACTAATGCCGGAGCGCCCGTCGCGAAGCGCCTGGGTCACTGTTTCAGCATCGTTGCCCAGACAGGACACGATGCCCAGTCCCGTAACTACTACTCTTCGCTGCATGATTTAAAAACTCTCGGTAGATTGAAAAAGGCCTACGCGCAAATCCGACGCATGGTAGATCTCTTTACCATCAACACTGACGGTGCCATTGGCAATACCCATAACCAGTTTTCGCTCAATGACACGCTTGATATCAATGGTGTATGTGACTTTTGACGCCGAAGGCAGAATCTGTCCTGTAAATTTCACTTCGCCAGAACCCAGTGCCCGTCCTCGCCCGGGATTGCCTCTCCAGCCCAGAAAGAAGCCTACCAGTTGCCACATAGCATCAAGGCCCAAGCAGCCTGGCATTACCGGGTCGCCCGGAAAGTGGCAGTCAAAAAACCATAGCTGCGGGTGGATATCCAACTCGGCGATGATTTGCCCCTTGCCATTGGCGCCTCCCTCGGAACTGATGTGCGTGATACGGTCGAGCATCAGCATTTTGTCTACCGGGAGTTGAGCATTTCCCGGGCCAAACAATTCGCCCATTCCGCAGGCAATTAGTTCGTCTTTTGCGTAGCTCGATTGAGGTGTCATGATTACTTGTTTCTTCCAAGGTAGGTGATTGACGTTCCGCGAGGGTAGGCGGCTACTTGTACGATCTAACAAGCTGCTAGCTTAAGCAGAACATTCAAATGCTAAGTTTAACTACTAAAACGATTAAGACCATTGATTAGTTGGTTGACAATTGTCTGATTAAAACTTGGGCTGGGCTGTGATGCAGTTGGCGTTTGTCGCCGGATATTATTGGTTTTGAGACACCTGCACTTGCCACCGCTTGCGAAGTCGTTAGGCTGTGCAGTTATTGGCTTGGCTCTGAATGGTAATAGTTTAATGCATGCATCAGACAAGTCCACCCGTTGATGTAAAAACATTGCGGGAACAAAGTGTTAGGTAACCATTTTTTTGCGTTTGCTGATCGAATGCCCGCAGGGTGTGTATGGCGGTAGAGCGTTTATTGAAATTGTGAGGTGCAAGGTCGATGTTGATACCGGTTTTATTGTCCGGCGGGGTAGGGAGCCGATTGTGGCCCGTTTCCCGCGAGGCCTATCCCAAGCAGTTTCTTGCTCTGGCGAGCGAGTTATCAATGCTGCAGGACACCATGGCGCGTACCTCGGAGCTGGACAGCGCTCCGCCGCTGGTTATTTGCAATGATGAACATCGCTTTATGGTGGCCGAGCAGCTTCGTCAGTTGTCCGTTGAGCCAGCGGCAATCATTCTTGAGCCGGAGGGACGCAACACCGCTCCGGCGGTCGCGCTTGCTGCTTTTCATGCCTTAGCGACTGATCCTGATGCGCTCCTTTTGGTACTCCCTGCAGATCATGTGATCCGCGATGCACAGTCTTTTACCCAGGCGGTGAAGCTGGGTCTGGACAAAGCACAGGCTGGCGCTCTGATGACCTTTGGCGTAGTTCCCAACGCCGCAGAAACAGGATACGGATATTTACGGCTCGGTGCACAGCAGGACGATGGGCTGTACGCATTGGACAGCTTTGTTGAAAAGCCGGATGCAGAAGTCGCCAAAGAGTATTTTGAGAGCGGTCAGTATCACTGGAACAGCGGCATGTTCCTTTTGTCAGCCTCTACCTATCTTGCAGAACTTAAAGCTCATGCACCGGAGATTTACGCGGCCTGTGAGCTGGCCATGACCAAGGCTAGCGCCGACCTCGATTTTTTGCGCCCGGATCGAGACGCGTTTGTAGCCTGCCCCTCAGATAGCATTGATTATGCGGTGATGGAGCACACCCAACTCGGCGGAGTGATACCGCTGAATTGTGGTTGGAGCGACGTTGGTGCCTGGTCCACGTTGTGGCAGGTAGCTGACCGCGATAGTGATGGCAACGTTCTCATGGGCGACGTAATGATTGAGGGCTGTTCAGACAGCTACCTGCGCTCCGAATCACGCCTCATTGCGGCTACAGGAATTAAAAACCTGATTGTCGTTGAGACCCCCGACGCCATTCTTGTTGCTGATCGGGATGAGGTTCAGAACGTTAAGCAAATCGTGACGCGCTTGAAAGCGCAGGGCCGCACAGAGGCTACCCTCCATCAGCGTGTCTACCGTCCCTGGGGAAGCTACGAGTCGTTAATCGAGGGCGATCGCTTTCAGGTTAAACGGATCGTTGTGAACCCCGGACAAACGCTGTCCTTGCAGATGCATCACCACCGCGCAGAACACTGGATTGTGGTCCATGGAACGGCGGAAGTAACCTGCGAAGACAAGGTGTTTACGCTGCGAGAAGATCAGTCGACCTACATCCCGTTAGGGCATAAGCATCGCCTGGCGAATCCGGGGAAGATACCTCTGGAGCTCATCGAAGTTCAGTCGGGTAGCTACCTTGGCGAAGACGATATTGTGCGTTTCGAAGATGTTTACGGGCGCAGTTCTTAGGCTGACCACGGCCGAGGAGTTGTAAGGGCCGGGCCTTTATTGGCGTTGAAGTAGGCTGCTGTTAGTGGTTTGCTTGAGCGTCGCCTAAAACTTTTAGTGCAACTTTAGTAAGACAGGAGTTCTTTTGTGATCAGTAAATGTATGTTCCCCGTGGCGGGCTACGGCACGCGATTTTTGCCGGCAACCAAAAGCATGCCTAAAGAAATGCTTCCCATCGTTAACAAGCCACTGGTGCAATACGGTGTCGAGGAAGCGATCGAGGCCGGCATGACCACCTGCGCCATGGTAACGGGTCGCGGCAAGCGGGCTATTACAGATCACTTTGATATCAGTTATGAGCTGGAGCACCAGATCAGTGGTACATCAAAAGAGGGCTACCTCGATAGCATCCGCAATGTGCTGGATAAGGGCATATTCACTATGGTTCGCCAGCGCGAAATGAAGGGTCTGGGGCATGCGATTCTTACCGGCGAAACACTCATCGGCAGCGAGCCTTTTGGTGTGGTTCTGTCAGATGATCTGTGTATTAACGAAGGGCCTGGTGTGCTCGCGCAAATGGCAGAGCTTTACAATCAGTTTCGCTGCTCCATCGTCGCCATCATGGAAGTGCCCATGGAAGAAGTCCATAAGTACGGCGTAATTGCCGGTGAGTCTTTAAAGGACGGGATCTATCGCGTCGACAAAATGGTCGAGAAGCCCAGCGCTGACGAGGCACCCTCGAACCTTGCAATTATTGGTCGCTATATCCTGACCCCCGATATTTTTGACATCATTCGCGAAACACCACCCGGTGCTAATGGCGAAGTACAGATTACCGATGCTCTGCAGATACAGGCTGATAGAGGCTGCGTCATGGCCTACAAATTCAAGGGGCGACGCTTCGACTGCGGCAGCGTTCCGGGCTTTGTAGAGGCGACCAACCACATGTACGAAAATCATTACCTCAAAGAGAGCTGAGCCGTTTTATGGACGAAATCACCTGTTTTAAGGCCTATGACGTTCGCGGCAGAGTGCCTGATCAGCTCAACGAAGACGTAGCACGGCGTATAGGTTGCGCCTACGCCGAGGTCATCCAGCCAAAGATGGTTGTGGTTGGACACGACATTCGCCTCAGTAGTCCCGCAATAAAGGCGGCGCTCACCGAAGGTTTGCTGTCTCAGGGCGTGGATGTTTATGACATAGGTCTTTGTGGTACTGAGGAGATTTACTTCGCGACACACCACGCCAACATGGATGGTGGGATCGCTGTAACAGCGAGTCACAATCCCAAGGACTACAATGGCATGAAGTTTGTGCGCGAGGGTTCAAAACCAATCTCTGGTGATACCGGCTTGTTCGATATCAAGGCCCTGGCCGAGAAAGACCAGTTCACCCCGGCTGACACTCGGGGGCGACTCCATTCGCTGGATACGGAACAGGCATATGTGGAGCATCTGCTGAGCTACATTGACGTTCCCAATCTAAAGCCCCTCAAAATTGTCGTAGAAGCCGGGAACGGCGGAGCGGGTAAGGTAGTGGATCTACTTGAGCCGCATTTACCCTTTGAATTTATTAAATTGCATCATACGCCGGATGGAAATTTCCCCAATGGTGTGCCTAATCCCATGCTTGAAGAGAATCGCCTGCCGGTCATTGAAGCCGTTCGCGAGCATAATGCGGATTTGGGTATTGCCTGGGACGGGGACTTTGATCGTTGTTTCTTTTTTGACGCCAGCGGTCGTTTTGTCGAGGGATATTACCTGGTGGGGCTACTTGCCGAGGCTTTTCTCAAGCGTAACCCCGGAGAGCCGGTGGTGCATGACCCCCGACTGACCTGGAATACTCAGGCGGTGGTAGAAGAGTTTGGGGGTACTGCGATTCAAAGCAAGACAGGACATGCGTTTATAAAAGAGCGCATGCGTCTTGAAAATGCCATCTATGGTGGCGAGATGAGCGCGCACCATTACTTCCGCGATTTTGCATATTGTGACAGCGGAATGATTCCCTGGCTGCTGGTTGCAGACCTGATCAGTGCCCGGGGCCAGTCTCTGGCGGATATGGTGGAGGAGCGTATGGCAGCTTTCCCATGCAGTGGTGAAATCAATCGCTCTATCGAAGATCCCGAAGCAGTGATATCTCGCGTAGAAGCCCGCTATGCCGATGCTGCACTGAAAACTGATACGGTTGATGGCTTAAGTTTTGAGTTCCCCCAGTGGCGATTCAACCTCAGGCGTTCAAATACCGAGCCCCTTGTGCGTTTGAACGTGGAGTCCCGTGGCGATTTCGAATTGATGGAAAGTAAGACCACAGAGCTTTTGGAACTCATTGACGCTGATTGAGCGCCTTCAGGGGCTGGTTCGCTGTGTGGTCTGTCTGCTTGCCTAGTTTGTTTAGTGGGATCGTTGGATTGAGAGTGCGGCGAGGCGTGCCAGCGCGTCTTTAGCAGGTGAGTCCGGTAGCCCATCCAGTGCCTTGAGTGCTTGGTCGCGGCAATGCAGTGCTGCGTTTCGGGTGTAGTCAAGGCTGCCGCAATCACGGACTGCCTGAATCACCTCCTGCAGCCGTTCGCGGTCTTTGGTGTTGATAGCCTCTCGCACCAGATTTGCCTGAGCTTCGCTGCCCTCTCGCATAACGTGTATCAAAGGAAGGGTTGGCTTGCCTTCGGCGAGGTCGTCTCCCACGTTCTTGCCCGTTACTTCTGGATCGCCTTCGTAATCCAGGAGGTCGTCAACTAATTGAAACGCCACGCCAATATTGCGACCACAAACACGAAGTTGCTCCACCTTTGTGGCATCCGCGCCGGCAAGTAGGGCCGCACCTTCACAGCCCGCGGCAAACAGCGCGGCCGTCTTCCGGTCGATAACGTCATAGTATTGCTCTTCGCTTGTGGCGGCGTCACCAGCCCTAATGAGCTGCAGCACTTCGCCCGCCGCGATGGTGTTGGTCGTGTCGGCCATCATCTTTAGGACATCGTGATTGCCCAAAGCCACCATTAACTGAAATGCGCGGGTATAAAGAAAGTCGCCAACCAAAACGCTAGGTGCATTTCCAAAGGCGCTGTTTGCGGTGGGGCGGCCTCGGCGAAGCTCGGATACGTCTACTACGTCATCGTGGAGTAGTGTCGCGGTGTGGATAAATTCAACTACGGCCGCAAAGCGAATCTGAGTGTCGCTGATGGCTCCCAGGGCGGCGGCGGACAGGAGCACAAGCACCGGGCGCAGGCGCTTGCCGCCAGCGTCAACAATGTACTGACCGACGTTCTCGACCATATCTACGTCGGAACGCAGCTGTTCGATGATCACAGCATTGACCGCGTCTAGCTCGGCGCTGACAACGGCGCGGACTTGTTGCATGGTGGGTACAACCTTGACCCCGGGAATCGGTCGCGCATGCTAGGTGTCCCTCGAGGGAGTGTCAAGGATTGGGCTTTGACTTATCGGGGCAAAAGGATGGCGTTTCAGAAAGAAGCGCGCAGATCCTGCTTGAGCTTGGTGGTGCTTTTAAGTACAATCTCGCGCCCCAATAGGTCGATGGCAGCTCGCAAGCTGCGGTCAGTGCCCATGGGGTAGAGGATGATAGTCTTCCCCAGGGACGGCAAAATTCCTTTGTATACAGATACTTGTGCCCGTCCCTGCCCACTGCAAGCGCAGTGCAGCCACGCATCAGGAGCAGCTTTTCTAGCTATTGGTGGTGGTTTTTTTGTGAATTAGCGGGAGGGCGAACAATGGAGAACAAAGATGTACGCAGTAATCGAAAGCGGTGGTAAGCAGCACCGCGTGACAGAGGGTGAATCCCTCAAGCTGGAAAAAATTGAAGCAGCTACTGGCGATACGATTGAATTTGATCGTGTACTGATGATCGGTGGTGAGAGTGTGCAGCTTGGAACTCCCGTTGTCGCTGGAGCCAAGGTGACTGCTGAGGTGATTAATCAAGGTCGTCATGCCAAGGTTAAGATCGTCAAGTTCAACCGACGTAAGCACTATCGTAGAGAAACCGGACATCGTCAGTGGTACACCGAAGTACGTATCACCGGCATCAACGCGTAAGGAGACTGACTAATGGCACACAAGAAAGCAGGCGGCAGTACTCGTAACGGTCGCGATTCACAAAGCAAGCGTCTGGGCGTAAAGCGTTTTGGCGGAGAGCAGGTGAAAGCCGGCAACATCATTGTGCGGCAGCGCGGAACACGTTTTCACGCTGGAGAGAACGTACGTTTGGGCAAGGACCACACCTTGTTTGCGACTGTCGCAGGAACTGTTGAGTTTATTACCCGCGGTGACAAGAATCGCAAGTTCGTACGCATCGTTGGCGCCTAAGGCGACAGCGTAGTGAGAAGCCCTGGTTTCGACCGGGGCTTTTTTTTGCCCGTTGCTTGTACTTGATGCCGCCTTGGCGGATATTTCCCCCCACACTCCAACGCGTCCCGACGCAAGATAGAATACAACTATGAAATTCGTAGACGAAGCCAGTATTCGCGTATTCGCCGGTAAAGGCGGTAATGGTTGCCTGAGTTTCCGGCGCGAAAAATTTGTCGAGCGTGGGGGTCCGGATGGTGGTGATGGCGGGGACGGGGGTAGTGTGTATCTTCTTGCCGACCAGAGCATGAACACCATGGTCGATTATCGATTTCAACGAGTGTACCGCGCTGAGAGCGGCCAGAGTGGCCGGGGAAGAAACTGCACCGGTGCTGGAGGTTCCGACCTTGTGCTGCCCGTGCCTGTAGGTACTACTGTGCTTGATGAAGACAGTGGCGAGACCTTGGGCGACCTCGTGGCTGCCGGAGATCGCTTGCTTGTTGCTCAGGGTGGTTTTCACGGCTTGGGCAATACCCGTTTTAAGTCTTCGGTTAATCGTGCGCCACAGCAGACGAGTCCCGGTAGTGAGGGAGAGCAGCGCGCACTAAAGCTTGAGCTGAATGTACTTGCAGATGTCGGCTTGCTGGGTCTGCCAAATGCCGGAAAGTCCACTTTTATCCGATCTGTATCTGCAGCCCGTCCGCGGGTGGCCGACTATCCTTTTACCACCTTAGTGCCGCAATTAGGGGTGGTGAAGGTAGATGCCCTGCGTAGTTTTGTGGTCGCTGATATCCCGGGTTTGATTGAAGGCGCGTCCGATGGTGCGGGCTTGGGAATTCGTTTTCTCAAGCACCTCACGCGAAACCGCATACTACTGCATCTGGTCGACGTAGCGCCCATGGATGGCAGTGATCCGGCTGATAGTGCGTTGGCCATTGTGCGTGAACTTGAGCGATTTAGTCCCACGCTTGCCGCGCGAGAGCGCTGGCTGGTGCTTAACAAAACTGATCTGGTTGATGAGGAGACCCTTGCACAAATACGTGCCCGGGTCATCGAGACACTGCAGTGGACGGCACCTGTTTACACTATTTCGGCGCTGGCCCACGATGGCACTGATCGTCTTTGTCAGAATATGATGGATTACCTTGAGCGCTGCACCGAAGAAGAAGCGCTTGATCCGGAGCTGATAATTGCGGAGCGTAGGGCGCAGCAGGCCATGCAGGAGGAGGCCAGGGAGCGTGTCGAGAAGCTGCGTTCACGTCGCCGTGGCGAGGCCGAGGCTGACGACGACGAAGACGATGATGACGATCACGACGTGGAGATTGAGTACGCGCCGTGAGTGTCGACTCCCGACACTGGGCAACTGATGCGAAGCGTTGGGTTGTAAAGATAGGCAGCGCGCTTCTCACGGACGATGGCCGTAGCATTGACGAGACCGTGATCTCGGCGCTGGTTGCAGAGCTTGCCAACTTGCGTGAACGTGGTTGTGAGGTCCTTTTAGTGAGCAGTGGTGCGGTGGCGGCAGGCCTGTTGCGACTTGGCGCAACCCAGCGTCCCAGCGAACTGCATGAATTGCAGGCGGCTGCGGCGGTAGGGCAATCGGCATTGCTGAGGCGTTATGAGGAGGCCTTCGCCGAGAAGGGCCTTATGGTCGCTCAGATTCTACTGGGCCATGACGATGTCCTGGCACGCGACCGATATCTCAATGCCCGCGCAGCCCTCAAGACCCTGTTGGCACACGGTGTGGTGCCGGTTATCAACGAAAACGACACAGTGGTTACCGATGAGATTCGCTTTGGTGACAATGACACCTTGGCTGCCCTGGTGGCAAACCTTGTCGACGCGGATGTGTTGGTTTTACTGACGGATCAAGCGGGATTGTTTGATGCCGACCCAAGAACCCAGGCACAAGCAAAGCTTATTGAGCATGCGCGCGCGGATGACCCAGCATTGGATGCGGTTGCAGGAGCGGGGGGTGTTCTGGGGCGCGGAGGTATGATCACCAAGCTGCGTGCAGCTCGCCTTGCCGCGCGCTCGGGCACAGAGACCGTCATTGTCAGTGGTCGAGAACCTCAGGTTCTCGCTCGTATTGCCCGGGGAGAAGCCCTGGGTAGTTGGCTCGAAAGCGGCAATGCCCCGGAGAATGCCCGGCGCCAGTGGCTGGCCAGCCTGGTGACCTTTCGAGGCGTCGTCGAGATTGATCACGGCGCGGTTAAGGTGCTCAAAACCTCGGGCCGAAGTTTACTTCCGGTGGGTGTGAAGTCTGTGAGCGGCGACTTCGAGCGTGGTGACGTGCTTCTATGCAGGGACCCGGAAGGTCGCGAGATCGCCCGGGGCCTGAGCAATTATAGTGCGGAAGAAACGGCCCAAATCATGGGTCTGAGTTCCCAGCGGATTGCAGAAACGCTCGGCTACGGTGGTGAGCCAGAATTGATCCACCGTGATAATTTGGTGCTTTTGTAATGTCTCCAATGCTTTTGCTTCTTGCTTACGGCGCGGCGTTGATCGTGTTCTCGGTGGCCGGTGGTGCGCTCACCCAGCGCATTGCCATGACCCACACGCGGACCCAGCTGGCTATGAGCCTGGTGTCAGGCTTGATGCTTGGCATCGCTTTTTTTCATCTCTTGCCTCATGCCGTACTGACTCTGGGCGTGGAAGAGGGGCTTTCTGTCGTCATGTCCTGGTTGATGCTGGGACTGGTCGTGATGCTGCTGCTGTTGCGAATGCTGCACTTCCATCAACCCGATTACCCGGCGGAGGTATTAGCGACTTGTGACCATGACCATGACCATGATCAGGGGGTTGCCCACAGTAGCGGCAGTGATGTCGCGCCGATGGTCGCCCCGGGAGTCAACTGGAGGGGCGTTTTGATAGGTCTCACCTTCCATACTTTTATTGATGGCGTGGCCTTGGGTGCAGCGCTGCTATCAGCTCCCCATGGCCATCAACAGCAACTCATTGGTTTTGGCGTGTTTTTGGCTATTCTCCTCCATAAGCCCCTGGATGCCATGTCAATTACGGCATTGATGAAAGCCTCGGGTACTAGTGCAGCAGCCCAGATGAGGGCAAACCTCGTGTTTGCTCTGGTGTGCCCCTTAGGAGCGCTTCTTTTTTACTTCTATGCCACGCAACTTGGGGTTAATGGCGAGGCGGTGATTGCCGCAGCACTAGCTTTCTCTGCGGGCGCCTTCGTGTGTATAGCCCTGAGCGACCTGCTGCCAGAGGTGCAGTTTCATAGCCACGATCGGGTAAAGCTTACGGCGGTGTTCCTGTTGGGAATTCTAATAGCCTACCTGATGGCTCATTCGACCCCAGAGCACACGCACGCGGTAGCAACTCTGGGTATGCTCTCAGGCCGCTGAGCGCGTCTTCATGTTCTCAGCCAGGCTAGCTGTGAGTTCGGCTTGATCGTCCTGAGGCCGCACCCAGGGCTTGATTCGATCATTGACCAGAGTGGTCAGGAAGTCGATATGCCCCTTGCCAGAGTTTAGGCAGGGGATGTATTCGTAGCGCTCCCCTCCGGCCTCCAGGAAATAGTCGCGATTTTCTTCGCCAATCTCTTCGATGGTTTCCAAGCAGTCAGCAGAGAATCCGGGACACACCACCTGCACCGAGCGAATGCCGTCTCCGGCCATTTCTCGCAGCGTGTGGTCTGTATAGGGCTTGAGCCACTCTTCGCGACCGAAGCGCGATTGAAACGCACTCAGATACTCATCTTCCGCCAGTCCTAGTTCCTGCGCCACCAGTCGTGTGGTCTTGTGGCAATGGCAGTGATAAGGGTCGCCCTCATCGAGGTAACGCCTGGGTTCGCCATGATAAGAAAACAAAAGCTTCTCGGCTCGCCCGTGTGTCTCCCAATGCTCTTTGATGCTGCTGGCTATCGCCTTAATGTAGCCCGGCTGATCGTGATAACTGGCGACAAATTGAAAGTCTGGAATCCAGCGGCGCTTGATGAAGTCTTCGGCGATGGCGTCGAATGTAGATCCGCCCGTCGGCCCGCTGTACTGTGGATACATCGGCAATACCAGTAGCTGGCGAGCGCCCCGTTCGATCAGGGACTGCATCGCATTACTAACTGATGGTTCTCCGTAACGCATCGCAAACTCGACGATCACCTCACCGCCATGGTGGGCGTTCAGGCGCTTTTGTAGTTCCTGAGCCTGATTGCGGGTGTGAATCAGCAGTGGGGAGCCTTCATCGGTCCACACTGTGCGGTAGGCCTCTGCAGATCGCGCAGGGCGAACGTTGAGAATGATGCCATTGAGTATGAACCACCAAAGCAATCTCGGGATCTCAACAACGCGCGGGTCCGACAAAAACTGTTTTAGGTAGGGTCGCAGTGCGGCTTTCTCCGGTGCCGTAGGCGTCCCCAGGTTTGTCACGAGCACACCGATAGTCCCCTTTTGGGCGTGATCAAAGTCTGGACTGCCTAAATACTTCATCGAAAAACCTGTGATTCTATTCTTAAGGGAACATGCAAGCCGCTTTTAGCGTTGCGCCGCATAGACTGCGGCAGTCAATGCTTTGCGTCCAAACGCCTAGTGTACCGCTAATGACCGGTATTCCGGGTGATACGGTCGCCTTTTGGGTTTCTGATTAACAATACGTAATCCCTTGGTCGCTGGATCCTATCGACTTATCGATATGTGCACACACTTCACCGAATCAGCCTATCCGCGCGTTGCGTCTTTCTCTACTTTGAAGCTGTGGCATGGCAATTAACGGCGTGACCCACAAGAAATTCGGCTTTCGGCCACTGACGCAATGTATGGAGAACGAAAATGAAGGCACTTGGTAAAGTAACAATCGCAACTGCAATATCTGGCTTCTTGGCCGTAGCAGCTCTTCCGGCAAGTGCTGAAAGCACTACCAAGGTTGTAGCTGACTCGATCGCCGCACCCACACAGGTGACGGTGAACTTCTCTGATCTTGACCTCGATTCTTCGGCTGGTCAGGTGGCCTTGCAGTATCGGCTTGCTCATGCAGCGGAGCAGGCTTGCGGTTACAGTGACATTCGCAGAGCAGGAGGTGTAGCGCAGGCTGCACGCAATGCGGAGTGCTCTGAGCAATCCTTATCTCGCGCACTGTCCCGTGTGACTTCTTCAGCGGTTGCATCTACTGACTGATCGACCAGGTTCCCGCTACCCCTGGCGGAACCCCCGGGGAGTCGCTGATACCGGCTCCTCGGAACTTTTCTAGACATTAGCTTACGTTTCTCAAGCGAAACATCGCGCACAAGGCGGCCGAGCGACACGAAGTGTATTTTTTGGCGAGGTCGAAATCTGAGTTCGCGATGTAGTGTAGTTATCGCTGAAATTGCTTAGCGCAGATGAAACGAGGCGGCAGTCGACTGGCGACTGCCGCCACAGTTTTACTTCTTTTTAGCTTTCGCCTTTGCTGGTGCCTTCTTCTTGGCCGCAGCTTTCGCTTTTTTAGGCGCTGCCTTCACTTTTTTCACAACTTTTTTTGCAGCTGCCTTAGCTTTCTTAGGTGCTGCCTTAGCTTTCTTGGCGACTTTTTTTGCGGCCGCTTTAGCTTTCTTTGGAGCAGCCTTTGCTTTCTTGGCTACCGCTTTTTTCTTTGGAGCAGCTTTTGCCTTCTTGGCAGCAGCTTTTTTCTTTGGCGCGGCTTTTGCCTTCGGTGCTTCAACAGTCAGATCAACTGTATCTGCGCTAGGTGCATTAAGACCTACCGACTTGATGCCCTTTTCCATGCTTACTGCATTGGAGTACATCTGGCTCTTGCCTACTACCTGTCCGTTGGTTGCCTTCATTACAAAATAAGGCTGGCCCTTGGTTGAAGACTTACGCTCGTAGCGAGCATCTTTATCCGCATTTTTTTTCACGGATGCAATGCCGGCAGTTGCCGAACGTTTGTTGTCGTAAGTCTGGCTAGTAAATACGACTTGCCCGTTACCTGATTTTAAATTGAAGGAGAACTTTCCAGTTTTTCCCTTCTTCAGCTCAAACTTTCCTGCCATGATCAAACCCCTTGAAGCGATCCCGATACCCAGTCACGTTATGTTGGTGCGGAAATACTTATCCGCAATTAACAGCATAAGGCTTTCATCAGCTATCGCAAGGGTTAAAACCGCATTTACTGGGAATAAAATGCGGTGAAAACCCAGGGTGTTTGGAGATAAGAATTGCGAATTTCGCTATGAAAAGAGAACTTTCTTCGATTGTTGAGTTGGGATTTCCTGTGTTGCTCCTTGCTGCAGGTTTCGCAAGACGCTTTGGTTCGGATAAGAGGTCTGTTCTTATGTATTCGAGAAATACGCTGCTAATGCAGTCTATTTCGCAATATAAAGATTTGGGTTTCGATGTTCTAGTATGCCTTTCGGCTAGGGCGCAAGACGACGTTTTAGCGTCAATGCTGCGCGCAGAGTCCATAGCTTGTCTTCGTTGTGTCCGCGCCGAGGAGGGTATGGGGGCTACTCTTTCCGAAGGTGTAGCAGCACTGGGCGATGTGCCCGGAGTTCTCGTTGCGTTGGCAGATATGCCGGGATTGCTCTCGCAGACTATTATGCAGCTTGTGGAACATGCGGATAGTCATCGCATTGTGTACCCGGTTTACGAAGGGCGTCGGGGGCATCCTGTGCTCTTTGGACGACGGTTTCTGTCCCAGCTTAAAGCGCTGTCAGGCGACGTGGGGGGGAGCAATGTCCTTATGGACAATGCGGAGAGTTGTGTCCCTCTGGCGGTTGATGATGCGGGTGCTGTATTGGATGTTGATACCCCCGGAGACCTTCAGCGCGTGCAGCGATTACTTCAGGAGCGTGCTTCCGACGGCGAGTCCGGCTGAGCCGACGGATGTGCCTTTGCAAAGGCTGGCAGCCGTTGGCAACGCTTATCCAGTGCGACGATGCCAGGGAACGGCGATAGGTCGACCTGAAACCGATAGGCGTTGTAAACCTGAGGAATTAAAAACACCTCAAACATCCCCGGATTTTCTGTGAGACTAAAGTTCCCTGCGAAATCTCCTAAGGCGCTCTCGATCGCCGTGAATCCCAGGTTGATCCAATGCGCGTACCAGTCATCAATCTGGTCTTTTTTGAGTCCGAGAGTCCCTCCCAGGTAACGGAGGACTCTCAGGTTGTTCAGTGGGTGGATATCGCAGGCTATATGCTGGCACAAAGCCCTGTGCTGCGCTTTGAGAATCGGGTTTTGAGGGTAAAGCGGCGGGCTGGGGTGCGTTTCTTCGAGCCACTCCAATATAGCGCCGGACTGCGCCAGGGTATCGCCTGAGTCCAGGGTTAATGCTGGCACTAAGCCCTGCGGATTGCTAATGAGGTAGTCCTCACCACGCTGCTGTCCGGTGGTCAGGTCAATCGGGATGATTTGATGCTCCAGTCCCTTAATCTCAAGCGCAATTCGCACACGATAGGCAGCAGAAGAGCGAAAGTAGCTATGGAGTTCCATGGCTTATTCTTTGGGCGCGGTATAGCGCACGATGACCTGATCGATGGCACCGAATATCGATTTATTTTGAGCGTCGAGCATTTCAATATGAATACGATCGCCAAAGCTCATAAAGGGTGTACTGGGTTTCCCATCCCTGATCGTCTCCAGGCAGCGTATTTCGGCCAGGCAGCATGAGCCTGCTTCTGATCCCACGTTGGAGACCGTTCCCGACCCAATAACGGTCCCGGTCATCAGCGAGCGGGATTTGGCGCAATGCGCGATGAGTGTCGGGAAATCAAAAGTCATGTCTTGCCCGGCGTTTGGTGCGCCGACCAGCTCGCCGTTATAGGTAGTGCGCATGGGTAAGTGCAAACGTGAACCATCCCAGGCTTCACCAAGCTCATCCGGTGTTACAAGTACAGGTGTAAACGCGGTCCAGGGCTTGGACTGGTAAAAACCAAACTGCTTGGCGAGTTCTGCGGGGATCAGGTTTCTTAGTGATACATCATTTACCAAGCCGATGAGTTTGATGTGGCTGGCAGCCTGGCCCACCGTGACGCCCGCAGGGACGTCATCGGTCACTATGACGACCTCCGCTTCAAAATCGATACCCCAATCCTCGCTCTCTACTTCTACGGGGTCTTGGGGGCCTATAAACGCATCCGAGGCTCCCATGTACACCAGGGGGTCTTCCCAGAAAGAGGCGGGCAGTTCGGCGCCCCGGGCTTTGCGAACCAGCTCAACGTGTGTGACGTAAGCGCTACCGTCGGCCCAGTGATAGCTTCGTGGTAGAGGCGCCGCGCAACGACTCGTATCGAAGGGCTCTGCCGCACTGTGTGTGCCCTTGCAAAGCTGTTCGTATTCTTGCTCCAACTGTGGGGCGATATTGGCCCAGTCATCTAATGCAGCCTGAAGTGTGGGCGCAATATGACTCGCTGCGCAGCAGGTCTTGAGGTCTTTGTCGACGATCATAAGAAGACCGTCACGACCGGATTTGTAGGAAGCGATTTTCATGGGTGTATTCCTTGTCGTCGGATGTGTTTCTCAGGCGCCTTGGCTGCGCCAGGAGTTGACGTAGTCGGGGTTTTCAACCGGCTTGATAGCGTCTTGAATCTGCAGTGCCCGCCGCGTGTCAATCATTACCGCAACCTCGTCAGTCTCTTTGGCTGGGTCGGTTTGGGACTTGTGCAGGGCTTTAGGATGCGGCCCGTGGGCAAAGCCGCAGGGGTGATAGGTAATCATTCCTGCTTCGATATTGTCGCGACTAAAGAAGTTACCCCGATGGTAAAACAGCACTTCATCGTAGTCGTCGTTGTTGTGATAGAACGGAACCTTCAGAGCGCCAGGATCAGTCTCGATAGGCCGGGGACAGAATGTACAAACCACGAAGCCGCCGCCCACGAACGTCGTGTGGGCGGAGGGCGGAAGATGGTAGCGATGGCTCATCACGGGTCGAATGTCCCGCCAATTCAATCGCAGGACGGTATTGTTGCCGTGCCAGCCCACTGCATCCAGGGGATTAAAGGGAAACGTAACAATGCTCACTTCGTCGTGGCGCTTTATGTGGACGTCCCAGTTATCTTCGCTTTGTTGTGCGAGGAAGGCGTCATTAATGTGCGGATGATCCAGTATCGCCGGGTCGAAGACTGCGTGTGGGCCGAGCATGCCTCGATCGGGTAGTTGGTAAGCGCCATCGCGATCTTCGATGATCAGGCACTCCACAGGCTCCGTTGGCTCGATTCGCCAGGCGGTGCCCCGGGGTATTACAAGGTAGTCCCCATCGCTAAAGTCCAGCTGGCCGTAATCGCAGTAGAGTGAGCCGCTGCCGTTATGGATGAACAGAAGGTCGTCGCCATCGCTATTGCGGACCAAGTGGCGCATAGCGCTACTGCAGCGCCAAAACCTGAGCGCAACATCACTATTGGCCAGTAATGCATCTTGAGAAAACGGCGACTCGCTAAGTGCGTCTAATTGCGTGAGATCAAAAGCATAGGGGCGCAGAGGGCCCTTCCAGTCTATCCAGGCTGTGGGGGGGTGGCGATGGTGAATGTGGCTGGCAGGACCAAAAAATCCTTCTCGGCCCATCTCGCGCTCATAGGTACCGTCCGGGAGGTCGCAATGTGCCTGCCGCGAGTGTTGCCCTTCGCGAATGACATGGGGAAACCACTGTCGGCTCATGGCCTGAATCCTTTTCTCTTGACAGAGTGCCAGCATACTAGTTTCATATGAAACTATCTAGCATCTGAGTATTACCGTGGAAGCGCTTTTCCAACTCGAAAAATTTTTGCCGTACCGCCTCGATCGCTTGGCAAAACATATCAGTGTGTCCCTTGCGCAGGTATATCGCCGCCGCTTCAATGTGACAGTACCGCAGTGGCGTATCCTTGCTCTCCTTCATGAAACGCCCCATATGAGTGCCAAAGATATCGCGCAGCAAGGTAACCTCGATAAAGTTATGGTGTCCCGAGCCTTAGTGGGGCTGGAGGAGCGCGGCTTGCTCGAACGTTATGTCAGTGCGGAGGATGCTCGGGTCAATGAGTTATGCCTGACCACCGTCGGTACTCGACTCTTTGAGTCCATCGCCCCTCTTGCTCTTGACTGGCAAGCCGATTTTCTCAAAGTGCTTACGCCGCAAGAGCGTGACGATTTGGCGAGAATTCTTAGCAAGCTGGAGCAACACTCAAGGTCTAAGGACCCTGTCTCAACAGAAACGGAGAGCGCAACGTCGTGAGTTTAGTGTCCCCGAGCCAAGAGGAAATCGTGGCCAGTTTGCCGCTGCATCTTCGGCCTTTTGTGGCCGTGCAGGACCCGGTCAATCAGTACACACCCCGTGATCATGCAGTTTGGCGTTTTCTCATGACCGCTCTTACCCGGGGCCTCGCCGATACCGCGCATCCGGTGTACCTCGAAGGACTAGCAAGAACGGGAATAGCTCTGGATCACATTCCGTCCATCGACGAGATGAACAGCTGCCTGGCGAAGCTTGGGTGGAGGGCCGTGGTTGTCGACGGCTTTATACCCCCGGCTATTTTTATGGAGTTTCAGGCGCTGAAGGTGTTGGTTATTGCTCTGGAGATGCGCAGCGTCGAGCATCTTCTATACACGCCGGCGCCGGATATTCTTCACGAGTCTGCCGGGCATGCGCCTTTTTTGATTGATGTTGATTACGCGGAGTTTCTTCAGCGTTTTGGTGAGGTGGGTATGCAGGCTATCGCCAGTCAGCATGATCACGAGCTTTACGAGGCCATCCGCGCTCTGTCTATTTTGAAAGAGGATCCGCGCACTGCTGCGAAGGACATTGCTCATGCACAAGCGCGGCTTGCGGCGCTGGCGGCGAGTGAAGAGAAACCTTCGGAGGCGGCACTATTGACGCGTTTGCACTGGTGGACGGTGGAATACGGACTCGTGGGCGACGTCGAGGATTATCGGTTGTTTGGCGCCGGCCTGTTGTCGTCCCTAGGTGAAAGTCAAAGTTGCAGAGATGATGAGCAGGTGCGAAAAATCCCGCTCACGGTTAATGCGGTTGAGACTCCCTATGACATCACATCCACTCAGCCGCAGTTATTTGTAACACGCAGCTGCAAGCACATGAGCCAGATTCTCGAAGAGTTTGCTGCAACCATGGCGGCGAGAACCGGCGGTGCGCTGGGCCTTCGCAAAGCTATAGATTCAGGTGTTGTGTGCACCGCGCAGTACGACTCAGGTGTAGAGGTTAGTGGCGTAATTTCTGACATGCTATGCGATGCGGTGGGTAACGTGATCTATCTGCAGACGCAGGGGCCTACGCAGTTGGCCTGGCGCAACAAAGAACTTTACGGACACTCCACCGAGAGTCATAAAGAGGGCTTTGGCTCTCCCGTGGGTTTGCTCAAGGACTTCAGCCGCTGTTTATCTCAGTACACGATAGATGAGCTTAAGGCGCATCGTATTGTGGTGGGTGAGTCGGTCCATCTCGAGTTTTTATCCGGTATCAGTGTCCGCGGTCGGCTCGAGGGAGTGGTTCGGCAGGAGCACCGCAATCTTTTGCTGAGTTTTAGTGATTGCACGGTTACAACGCTGGACGGCAGAAAATTGTTTCAGCCTGAGTGGGGGCGCTTTGATATGGCGGTGGGTGGCCGCATTACCAGTGTTTTTGGTGGCGTGGCGGATCGAGAGAGCTTCCAGCTCTACAAACCCCTGCCGCGCACAGCAACTCCATCCGAGCAGCCAGACCCAATGCTCATGTCTGCCTATGCAATGCTTGGCGACTTGCACGATGCCGGGCTGCCATTGGATCAGTCTCAGCTGCAGGCGATAGAAAGCACTCTCAATGACTACCCGGCGGAGTGGTTGCTCCGCGTCGAGGTTTTACGCATAAGCAGCGATTTGTTGCCCGAGGCGCTAAGGGCAAGGGCGACTCGTGAGCTTGATACGCTGGTTGTGGAGCCGCAGCATCGGCGGGCATTGGCACTGGTGTTTCCAGAGCAGCTGGAACTCGCGTAAAGGCAGCTCGCCGGAGGATCAGCTGACCGCGTTAGTACGGTCTATCGCCATCGATGGTAATGCGCTCCATCCGGCGATAAGCCGGGAAGTAGTCATTTACCGGTTTGTGCTGCGTGCTGCGGTTATCCCAAATGGCGATGCTATGGGGTTCCCAGTGAAAGCGGACCGTAAACTCTACACGGGCTACGTGTGTGAACAGGAAGTTGAGAATCGCCTGGCTTTCGGCGGGCACAAGACCTTCGATGTGCGTGGTAAACAATGAGTTCACAAATATCACTTTTCGGTTTGTTTCGGGGTGCACGCGAATGACCGGATGGCGCACCGGTGGATTTGCTTCTATGGCCCCGGACAATCGCTCTCGACCTCCGGGTTCGGCGATACTTTCCCTAAATCCCCAGCTGAAGTCATGAACCGCCGTTAGTCCGCCGAGAAAGCTCTGCATTGCGGAAGATAGTCCATCGTAGGCGGCAGTCATGCTGGACCACATAGTGTCTCCTCCTTTGGGAGGCACAACCACAGATTTGAGCACCGTCCCCATAGGTGGATGCTCCCGAAATGTCATATCGCTATGCCATGCTTCGATCTTCGTGGGGTTGTCTGGGGTGCTCTCGAGAATTGTGAGCTCGGGAATGCCCTCGACAGTCTTGTAAGCGGGATGTGTTTGTAACGGTCCAAAGGCTCGAGCCAGATCGCGCTGTCGCTTCCCGGTGATATCTTGGTCACGAAAAAAAATGACCTCATATTGATTGAGCAATTCGCGCAGTTGGGCAATATCGTTTTCGTTTAAATCCTTTTGGAGGTCCAATCCATGGATCTGCGCGCCCAGGGCGCCCGCCAGAGGTTTGATGGAAAGCATGTTTAACACATCCGGATATTCTCGACCGAAATCTTAGCACCGCAGTCGCGGCGTACGCGATAGCCGGATCGTATTGGGCGTCGCTTTTCCAAGCCGCTGCGAGCGTCGGCCCCGGGATGTCGAGAGAGATCAGCATCGGCCGCTTGTCGGGTTGAGCGTCACTCAGTATTATTAAGTGGTACTCAATTATTTGCCTGAGCCCCGGAGGTTTCTTTGTCCCTCGACTTTGATAGTGCCCGTCTCCCTAATCCCCATATTCGACCGGAACACGAGGAGTGGCGGACCCACTTGCGGCGCTTTATTGACACTGAAATTGCGCCATTTGCTCAGGAATGGGATGAGGCAGGTGAGATCCCCATGGATCTTTGGCCCAAGGCTGCAGCGGTGGGTTTACTGGGCATTGGATACCCCGAAGCCTATGGTGGAACGTCCGAAGGTATTGACTCCTGGCATAACTGGATCACCAATGAAGAGCTGAATCGCTTTGCTGTCGGTGGTGTGCCCGCGTCTTTGATGGTTCACGGCATCGGCTTACCGCCGGTGCTTAATTGGGGCTCCGAGGCCATGAAACAAACCGTGGCGCCCCCGGTGCTTGCGGGGAAAAAGCATATATCTCTTGGTATTACCGAGCCTGGCGGCGGGTCCGACGTGGCGAGCCTGCGCACCACCGCCGTTCGTGACGGCGACCATTACATCGTTAATGGCTCAAAGACCTATATCACCGGTGGGATGCGCGCCAACTGGGTGTCCACTGCCGTGCGTACCGGGGGCGATGGTGCTGGCGGTGTGTCCATGCTGCTGATTCCCACGGATGCCGAGGGCTTCTCTCGCACCTCTTTGGATCGAAAGCAGGGATGGTGGGCTTCTGACACCGCGACCCTGTACTTCGATAATGTTCGCGTCCCGGTAGAAAACCTCATCGGCGAAGAGAACCGTGGATTTTTGGTGATCATGACAAACTTTAACAGTGAACGAATGTTCATGGCCGCGTCTATGGAGGCTCTGGGCCGCGTTTGTCTGGAAGATGCGGCGAATTGGGCAAGAGAGCGCAACACCTTTGGTAAGCGTCTCGCCGATCATCAGGTGATTCGCCATAAATTTGCGATGATGAAACAAAAGCTCAACGCGACTCAGGCCTATATTCGAGTCTGCTACGAGAGTATGGAAAACGGCAACGCGAACCCCGGCGACATCGCCTTACTCAAGGTGCAGGCCAGCGAAACCATGGAGTTTTGCGCCCGCGAGGCCATGCAGATTCTCGGCGGAGCGGGGTACATCAGAGGCAATCGGGTCGAGCGTATTTACCGAGAGGTGCGGGTCAACGCCATCGGTGGGGGCTCAGAAGAAATCATGCGCGATTTAGCCGCGCGGCAGTACGGACTATGACTATGAAGCTTTGGCATTGTGCGGGCGCGCGGTCTCTGCGCGCGGTTTGGGCCTTGGAGGAGCTGGGGCTCGACTATGAATTGGTGATGTTGCCCTTTCCGCCACGGGTTTTTCAGCGCGAATATTTAGAGATTAATGCGCTGGGTACGATCCCGTACTTTGTCGACGGTGATGTGGAGATGACCGAGTCCTGTGCCATCCCACACTATCTGGCGACCCGCCCGGGCTGCGAGCACCTCGCCGTGCCGCCCGAGCATCCCGCCTACGGAGATCTGCTTAACTGGACCTATCACGCGGATGCCACGTTGACGTTCCCTCAAACCATCGTGCTGCGCTACACCGTTCTCGAACCGACTCCAGAGAAAAAGCCCGTTGCCGACGATTATGCCAAGTGGTTCATCGCTCGTTTGCGCCGATTGGATGCGCATCTGGAAAACAACGATTACCTTGTGGATGGACGATTCACCATCGCCGATATCTGCGTGGGCTACGCTTTGTATTTTGCTCGAACGCTTAAACTTGATGAGCGATTCAAACCCCAGACTTCGGCTTATCTGGATCGTCTTATGGCCCGCGAGGCATTTATTCGTGCCGATGCAGCGGGTCGGGATTCTATCGACTGAGCCCAGTCTCAATTTAATTTTGTCTCAACAACTATGGAACCTTCGTCATGAACGCTGCAGTTAAAGAATTAGAAGAATTTCGTCGTGAGGTGGCAAGTTGGCTCGAGGCCAATAAACCCGGTGATCCCGGTTTTTTGTTACCGCAAACCTTTATGGAAGTAGGCTCGGAGCAACAGCTGGATTTTCTTCGCGAGTGGCAGCACAAGGTTTGGTCTGCGGGATACCTGGGGATGGCCTGGGCAAAAGAACATGGTGGTCAGGGTGTCGATGCGGTTTATCAGTCGGTGGTTGACCAGGAAATGCGCCGCCAGGCGGTGCCGATCTGCTTTAACGTTATCGGTCTTGGCTGGGCGGGCCCCTTGATCAACGACATCGGCACCGAAGAAGAAAAACAGCGGTACCTAAAGGGTATTTTGAGCGCTGAGGACATTTGGTGTCAGGGTTTTTCGGAGCCCGATCATGGCTCGGATCTGGGTAATGCCCGCACCCGTGCCGAACGCGATGGCGATGAGTACGTCATTAATGGCAGCAAAATCTGGACGACCATGGGGAACTACGCCAAGTACATGATTTTGTTGGCGCGCAGTAATCCTGAGGCAGAGCGTAAATACGACGGCCTGTCCTTTTTTCTGGCTCCTATGACGGTAACGGGTGTTGAGACGCGACCTATCCGAAAGCTCACGGGCGAGTACGGCTTTACTGAGACCTTCTTTACCGATGCCCGCATTCCTGCCGACTGTCTGATGGGCGCCGAAGGTGAGGGCTGGAAAATCGCGATGAAAACCCTGCAGTACGAGCGTGGAGCAGAGGCCGGGGCAGCCGGGGGGCTCGCATTTGTTCGCATCGTGATCGATGACCTGGTGAATCAATTACGCGATGTTAAGCGTGATGGGCGCCCGGTCCTTGATGATCCACTAATGCGCGACCAGTTGGTTTCTTTGATCATGGAGGAGAAAGCGATTGCGCTGGGAGATCGGCGCTCAGGTATCTCTGCGCTGACCAGTGATTATCCAATGTCACTTCCTTTATCTAACAAGTTGCGCTGGACCGAGTACGCCCGGCGCATGCGCCAGTTTGCGATCAACGCCCAGGGCGCCGATGGGGCTTTGTTTGTTGGGGATGACCGCGCTCGGGAAGGCGGTTTCTGGCAGCGCGCGTATCTGAATAGTTTCTCCGCCACCATTGGCGGAGGTACCAGCCAGGTACAAGCCAACATTATTGCCGAGCACGTGCTCGGCCTGCCGAAGTAAGGGGCGCGTTATGTCAGTGATCGGGAATACAGCAATGCGTTTTGACGAAGAGCAAAGCATGCTTCTGGACTATGCACGGAGCTTTTGTGCCGACCGCGGTGGTTTGAATGCTGCGCGGGAGCACTTGGAATCACCTCTGGAGTATAGCCCCCAGGTATGGGAAGAGATGGTCGCGATGGGCTGGACGGGAATAGGCTTGCCCGAAGAAATCGGTGGCTCAGGTCTTGGAATCGGTGCCGCTGTACCGGTTGCCGAGAGTTTGGGTAAGGCGCTTATGGGTACGCCTCTTATATCAACGCTGCTTACAGCACAGCTGCTGCTTCGCGCCGACGCTAGCGCGGCCGCTGATGTGCTTGCGGGTATCGCCGCAGGTGATGCTGCCTGCGTTGCCGAGCTTGAGTCTGAGGACTGGAACGGACCGTCTGGGTGCTTTGTTGATGATGCAGGACTTTTGCAGGGTCGAAAACAGATGGTGATGGATGCCCAGAGCGCGCGCTGGATTGCGGTGCTCATCACCTTTGAGGATGCAAGTGCGATAGCGGTGGTAGATGCCAGAGACCTTGGTGCGCAAGCGATTAGTCCAAGAGTGCTCATCGACAATACGCACAGAGCCGCCGATGTGGGATTTGTGAATGTGCAGCCTGTTTTGCTGGTGTCTGGCGAGTCTGTGTCATCGGCGCTTCGGGATTACCGCCTTCTGGGTGCACTGTTGGTGGCCGCCGAAAGCACAGGTGCTACCGCTGCCTGTCTGGATGTGACCGTTGAGTATCTTAAGACCAGAAAGCAGTTTGGAAAGCTCATTGGCTCATATCAGGCCTTAAAGCATCCCAGTGTCGAGATTCTTACAATGATGGATTCGGCGCGCTCATTTATTTACCACGCGAGTTCTCTGATCACCGATGAGGCGCTCGCCAAGGATCAGGAGATCGCTTGCCGGATGGCCAAAGCGCAGGCCACCGAGGCGCTGAAGTTCGCCGGCGACCGTGCGGTGCAATTTCATGGAGGTATGGGCTTTACCTGGGACTGTGATGCGCAACTGTTTATCCGCAGGGCTCAGTGGGCGCAGCAGCAGTTTGGCGACGCCCAGCATCACCGTCAGCGCTTAGCGGCTTTGCTGATCGACGACTAGTTCATATTATGGACAGTTAGCAGCCCGCTGAATCCCAAGCGGGCTATATTGCGTAACAAGCCTTATGACTAAACGATCTTCAATACGCCGGGGCAGCTTCGGTCGAGGGCTTGCCGTGTCTCTGGCAGGAATCCGTGCAGGCGGAGCGTTCGCAATAGGTTCTGCCGTGGGGCGCCTGCGCGGTGACGACAGCGGTAATAGTGAGTTGATGCGCCGGGAGGCTCGCCGGTTCACGGCAGAGCTTGGCAGGCTCAAGGGCACTTACGTCAAGATAGGTCAGATGATGGCCTTGCTTGGTGAGCATTTTCTCCCCGAGCCGCTGACAGATGCTCTTCATGACCTTGACTCTCAAACGCATCCTCTACCCTGGGCAGAGCTTGAACCTTCTGTTCGGGACAGTCTCGGGGCGCGTTATCGCGAGCTTCAGATAGACACCGAGCCGCTGGCGGCGGCCTCTTTGGCGCAGGTGCATCACGCCACCCGGCTAAGTGATGGCTACGAGTTGGTGCTAAAGGTGCAATACCCCGGACTGGCCGCGGTGATCGATGACGACTTCGATGCGGTTGTTCGTATGTTGCTTTTAACGCGGTGGATCAAAGCAGGACGCGAGATCGATGCCTGGTTTGAGGATATGCGTGAGCAGCTGCACCACGAGATCGATTACCTGCGTGAAAAAAATATGACCCGGGAGGCTCGCAAGCGATTCGCCGCCAGTGATTGCTATCACGTACCAGAGGTCGTAGATGATTTTTGCAGCGACAGCATTCTGGCGCTGGAGTATGTCCACGGGCACCGGGTCACCCAGCCAGAGGTCGCCGCCTTATCGCAGAGCCGTCGCAATGCCCTCGGGCAGGCCATGCTGGAGCTGTTCTTTATTGAGCTCTATGAATGGGGCGTGCTGCAGACAGATCCAAATTTCGGTAACTATCTCATTCACAGCGAAGCTACTGTCGATCGTTTGGTGCTTTTGGACTTTGGGTCAACTTTGGCTTGTGATGACGATTTTCGCCGCCACTTCGGAGACGCCATCGCAGCGGGCCAGACCGGGGACCGTGAATTGTTGGCCGACAGCCTCGTGGGTTTGGGTTGCCTCAAGGCTGATGCCACAGAGTTTGCTCGCGAAAGCTTCTGCGAGTTTTGCGAAATGTTGTTAGAGCCCCTGGCAAACCCGGAGAATCTGCCGGCTGAGTACCTCAATGCAAAGGGCCAGTACTGCTGGGGGCGATCGCGTCTTATGCAGCGGGTGGGTAAGCACGCTGCGAGTTCGGCGGCCACGCGACATTTTGCGACGCCGTCCAGGGACTTTGCGCTCATCGTGCGTAAGCTTACCGGCGTGTTCACTTTTATCACCGTCCTCAATGCTGAGTTTAATGGCCATGAGATAGCGCATCGTTACATCGATGGATGGATTGGCGGTGGGAGTGAGCAATGACAGATTCACCAGACAAGCCGCGCTCTAAAGGAAAAGCCGTGCCGACAAGCCGCACGGGACGATTTGCAAAAGTGGCCCGTCTTGCAGGTGGCGTTGCCGGAGGCATGTTGGCTGAGGGCGCACGGCAGTTACGCGCAGGAAATCGCCCAAGCCGACGCGATCTGCTTTTGACGCCGGGCAATGCCAGGAGAGTGACCAAGCAGCTTTCGGAGATGCGTGGAGCCGCTATGAAGCTGGGTCAGATTCTGTCCATGGATTCTGGCGAGCTGCTGCCCAAGGAGCTGACGGATATTCTCGCTAGTTTGCGTTCCGAGGGAACGAGTATGCCCGAGTCTCAGCTCGAGGAAGCGATGGTTGAAGCTTATGGCGCAGATTGGGAGAGCGAGTTCCATCTGTTTGATCGTTATCCCATCGCAGCGGCATCTATCGGGCAGGTGCACCGTGCTGTGGACCATGATGGCCGAGAGCTGGCGCTGAAGATTCAGTACCCCGGGGTTGGAAAGAGCATTGCGAGTGACGTCGACAATATCGCGACTGTGTTGCGTATTTCTGGCTTGTTGCCTGAGCAGGCAGATATTCAGCCACTGCTGGATGACGCCAAGCGCCAGTTAGAGGACGAAGCCAACTATCTCAAAGAAGCGAAGTTCTTGCAGCGTTTCAACGAGGTTTTGGGGCAGGATGAGCGATTCATTCTTCCCGAATTGGTGCCGGATCTTACGCGCAAAAACGTCCTTGCTATGACTTACGTCGCCGGTGGCCCCATAGAAGCTATCGCCAGGCGCTCGCAGGAAGAGCGTGATCGTGTGGTTTCTGCGCTTGTGGAGCTACTGCTCACCGAACTCTTTGAGTTGCGAATGGTCCAGACCGATCCAAACTTTGCCAATTACCAGTATCGCTGGTCTACCGGAGAAATCGTTCTTCTGGACTTTGGTGCTACCCGGGATTTTAAGGCGCGTTTTGTGAATAACTATCGCAAGCTTGCGGTGGCTGCAGTGCACGGCGATCGCGAAGCTATGACGGTGGCGGCAGAAAAAGTCGGCTACTCCATGGGGGATGAAGACTCTCACTATCGCGAATTGGTGCTGGAGCTTTTGCTTTTAGCGCTGGAGCCACTGCGTGAGGACCGGCTTTATGATTTCGGTACTTCCACTATGCCTGAGCGTCTGTCGACGTTGGGTAAAAAGGCTACGGAATATGCGGATTTTTGGCACGCTCCACCCACGGACGTTGTGTATTTTCATCGCAAGCTTGGCGGAATATTTATGCTCGCGGCAAAGATGAATGCCCGAGTTAATGTCAACGCACTGATGCAGCGCTGGCTATGAGTACTCCTACGCTTCGCCTGATTTTGGGCGATCAGCTGTCGCTGGCAAACCCGGTGCTTGCGAGCGCCGATGCCAAACGTGATTGGATTTTGCTCGCAGAGGTCGCCGAGGAGGCGAGCTATGTTCCCCACAATCGGCACAAAATCGTACTGATCTTTAGTGCGATGCGTCACTTTGCTGCCAAGCTAAGAGAGCAGGGCTTTAAGGTTATTTACCGCAGCTTCGATGAGGCTGTGCCCTCGCTCTATGCGGCGGTCGAAGAGGGCCTGAAAGAGTCTGCGGCCGAAGCTGTGCTGGCTACCGCTCCCGGTGAGCATCGGCTCCTCGTTGAAATGCAAAGCTGGGAATCAAAGTTTGCTGTGCCCGTGCTCATTCAAGAGGACGATAGATTCTTGGCATCTCGGGATTACTTTGAGTCCTGGGCAAGCGGCCGAAAACAGTTTCGTATGGAGTATTTCTATCGGGAGATGCGCCGAAAATATGGCCTGCTCTTGGATAAAGACGGCGAGCCCGAGGGAGGTAAGTGGAACTACGACGCGGACAATCGCGGCGGCTGGCGTGGGCAGGTAGAGGTGCCTGATAGACCGATGGTGGCTCTGGATGAAATCACCCAAGACGTCATCGCGCTGGTCAATCAGTCTTTTGCCAGTAATCCCGGAGACCTGAGTCAGTTTCGTATGGCGGTGACCTCGGAGGATGCGCAAGCGCAGTTCGACTGGTTTTGTGCGCATGCGCTAGAAAACTTTGGGAACTACCAGGATGCGCTTGCAGAAGAGTCGCCGTGGATGTTCCATGGCTTGATTTCCATGTATCTCAATATCGGTCTTCTGGAGCCTTTGCCTGTTTGCCAGCAGGTCGAGAGTGCCTGGCGAGAGGGGAACTGCTCTTTGGCGGCGGCCGAGGGTTTCATCCGGCAAGTTTTGGGGTGGCGCGAGTATGTGCGGGGAATCTATTGGCACGCAATGCCAGAGTATGCTCAGCGAAACACCTTTGATGCCAAGCGCAAGCTGCCGCAGTGGTTCTGGAGCGGAGATACCGATATGCGCTGCCTGTCTCAGGCATTGGGGCAAAGTTTAGAGCTTGGCTACGCGCATCATATTCAACGACTGATGGTGATTGGAAACTTTGCTTTGCTTGCCGGGCTGGATGTTGCCGAAGTCTGTGAGTGGTATCTGGCTGTTTATGTTGATGCTTTTGAGTGGGTGGAGTTGCCCAACACGCTAGGCATGGCCCTGCATGGTGATCAGGGCTTGATGGCGAGCAAGCCCTATGCAGCCTCGGGTAAGTACATTCAGCGACAGGGCAATCACTGTAAAGCTTGTCGCTATGATCCCAAGCAAACTACGGGAGAGGGAGCTTGTCCTTACAACAGCCTCTACTGGCACTTCATCGATAGACATCAGGACTATTTGACAAAGAATGCTCGTATGGGCCTGATTGTTGGTGGTTGGAAGAAGCGTGATGTCGCAGATCGCAAGGCTATCGTTGATTGGGGTGATCAGATTTTGGCTACCGTGCTGGATTAAGCGTTCCTGCTTTCTGCCCGCGTTGGCCTGAACAGCGCCGGGAGCAATATACGATCTGCTCCCAGTTATTCTTCCAGCGAGCCCGCCAATGAAATGGCCGTTCGCAGACCGGGCAGATTTTTTCGGGTTTTGGCTTGCGTGGCTGCACCCGACCTTTTGAAGGCGCTTTTGACGATCTACGGTGGCCCATCAGTTCGTGGGCGAGATCGGCCAGTCTGCCGCATCAGTGACGTACATGGGCTGTGCGGGTCGATCACCGTCCCACTTTTTGGTGAACACACCGTCCGGATCGTGCTGGGCTGTCTGCTTTTCGATGTTGAAGGCCCGTCCACCGCGAGGGTCCGCGCCAACGCCTGCAATGTACTGCCAGTTCCCGTAGTTGCTGCCTACGTCGTAGTCAATGAGATGTTTTTCAAAGAATGCAGCGCCGTAACGCCAATCGATGCCGAACTCATGGATGAGGCAGCTGGCTGTAATCTGACGTCCGCGATTGCTCATCCAACCGGTGGCTACGAGTTGATGCATCAGTGCATTGACCAATGCATGGTTGGTGTCCCCAGCGCACCAACGGGCGAAATTTCGAGGTTCAAAGGTGCACCGTGACACCGCGCCTTCTCGCCCGCCGTGGCGGAACAGCGCGACGCCGTCGCGAAGCGCCCGCCAAAAAAAGTACTCCCGCCATAGCAATTCAAAATACAGCCAGTAGGTGGATTCGTTCGATCCCTGAGCAGCTTCGTGCTCGCGCACGGCCGCCGCAACTTCCCGTGCAGAAATGCTGCCCATAGATAGCCAAGGGGATAGCGTGGAGCTCCCTTCCAGGGGGTCAAGGCAGTTTCGCGTTTCTTTGTACTGTCGAATAGCGCCGCTTTCGAGGAATTGTTTCAACCGCCGCTGCCCTGCGTGGCTGCCCCCCCGCAGTGGCAAGCCCAGCGGTGGTTTTGTGCGCGCGGCGGGTATGTGGTGGAACTGCACCGCAGGGGGCGCTGGTAGTTGCGGTAGATTGCGCGAAGGCTCCTCGGCGTTCAGTTGCTTCTCTACCTTGCGTCGAAAGGGCGAGAAGCTCTGGGGTAGTTCGGGACCAAGAGCCGCGATATCTTGTTCTTTGAACAGTGTATTGCCGTTATGCTCAAGCACCGGGATGTCCAGGCGTTCGCGAAGCACCCGAAGTGCTCGCGTCTCGTAACTCCCTGCACACTGGCTGGTATGCAGCGCGTCGATGCCGTAGTCCCGGACCAGGTCAGGGATAACAAGCTCTGGTGAGCCCTGGAGGACCAACAAATTTTGACCCAGGGGTTGCAGGTCTTTTGACAGCTCAACGAGGCTCTCAGAGATAAAACGCTCGCGTTGCTCTCCAAGTCCCTGGGTGTTGCACCAGGGGCGTTGCTTTGGCCACAGATACACCAGCAGCAGCTCGTCTGCTGCGGACGCAGCGACAAGTCCCGGATGATCATGAAGTCGCAAATCATTGCGAAACCAGTAAATAGCGCGCATAGCAGGCTCAAAGGTAATGGTGCTGTAGATACGCAGTATCGCCAAGGTCAGATGGCATTCTTTGTAGCGCTAAGCTAGGCTGCTTTGCCGCTACTAAGTCAGCGAATAATCATAGACTGAGGAACGGGTTTCAACTGTCCCTCTACATATTTTTTAACTTCATCAGGGAGATTTCATGTCCAACAACAGTGCCCTTTTCGAGCCCTTCACCTTAGGCAAACTCGAGCTTGCCAACCGCACAGTCATGGCGCCCATGACCCGCAATTTGTCGCCGGGCAATGTGCCTCACGACGGCGTCGTTGAGTATTACCGGCAGCGTGCAGCTGGCGGTACGGGACTTATCTTTACCGAGGGTACCTGCGTTAACCATATCGCAGCCAATGGCTACCCGGATGTTCCGTATTTTTGGGGTGAGGAGCGTCTGGCGGTCTGGAAAAAAGTGGCGGACGCCGTTCACGCCGAGGGGGGCAAAATTGCGCCTCAGCTATGGCATGTCGGTGGTATGCGTCGGGCAGGCACCATGCCTGAGGGCGATGTTAACGGGTATGCACCGTCGGGTATGAATGTTCCGGGTAAGGTGAATCGACATGTAATGACTCAGCAGGACATTGATGATGTCGTGCAGGCCTTCGCCGAGGGTGCCCGGGATGCCAAAGCCTGCGGTTTTGACGCGGTGGAGATTCATGGCGCCCACGGATACCTGTTGGACCAGTTTTTCTGGGAAGGCACTAATCAGCGCACAGATGGCTACGGAGGCTCGCTTGATAATCGTGGACGTTTTGTTTGTGAGGTCGTCGCTGCTTGCCGAGATGCGGTAGGGCCCGACTTTCCTATTGCTTTGCGGTGGTCTCAATGGAAGCAGCAGGACTACAACGCAAGGCTTGTTGAGACTCCCGAGGAGCTCGAGCAATTCTTGACGCCTTTGTCAGAGGCCGGTGTGGATATTTTTCATTGTTCTCAGCGACGTTTCTGGGAGCCGGAGTTTGAGGGTTCAAATCTTAATCTGGCGGGTTGGACAAAGAAAATCACCGGCAAGCCGACCATCACTGTGGGAAGTGTGGGCCTTAATGCTGATTTCATTCCAGCGCCGGGCGAAGTTACCTTTAAAGAGGCCGAAACTGCGTCACTCGATGAATTGATTGCGCGACTTGAGGCCGAGGAGTTTGATTTGGTGGCGGTAGGGCGTGCAATGCTAGCCAATGCTGACTGGAGCAATAAGGTCCGTGACGGTGACACCGCGGGACTGGTGCCTTTCCGTAAGGAAATGCTGGCGTCTCTGGGCTAGCTTTAGTTCGCCGAGTCGCTCTGGCGTGATCTTCAGGGGGCGGTTTTGGCGATTCGTGCCTGAAGTTCAGCGATACGCAGTTGCAGCTCCCGGTTCGCAACGCGCAGCGCGTGCACGTTCGTTTGATCTACGAGTTCGCTCGGCGGCCCCAAGGCCTGCCCAGGAGAGTTGCTCAGGTTTGGGGGTAGTTCAGCTTGGCTCCAGGCGAGATAGCTGAAAGCTGCGCTGCCCAATAACAGCAGCACGGTAGCAATGTGTTGCCACATTCGCCGATGTCCCTGTTGAGTTGACTGGAGCTCACTGCGAGGCTCAAGCTCGCTGTCAAATGGCGGCTGGGTCAGGGCGTTAAGCTCTTCGGAGCTTAGCCTGACGGCCGCAATGAGCTCCTCGCTAAGCCAGCGATTGTTTAAACGTTGCTGCATACCGCTCCGCGTCCTTGGGCTTTGGCGTGATAAAGCCGGGTGTCGGCGCGCTGTAGCAGACTGTCTTGTGTATCTCCCGGGCGATAGTCTGCGATACCAATACTGACGTCGGGGCGTAGTCCCTTGGTAGCGGTATCGAGAGCGAGCTCGTCGTCGCTGATGCGCGCAAGGTTGTTGCGAATTTGTCGAGCCGCATCGCAGGCACCTTGCAGATCGGTGTGTGGCAGCAAAATGGTGAATTCATCACCACCAAAACGAAACAGTAGGTCAGAGCCGCGAGTGCTTCGCTTGAAGACGCTGGCGATGGTCTTGAGCACATGGTCGCCACCAATGTGTCCGACTGCATCGTTGATTTTTTTAAAATGATCGACGTCGATCATCATTAGAGCAAGCGGACTGTTGTGTCGTCGGGTTCGCGATAGTTCTCGCTCAATCCATTGATGAAGAGACAGGCGATTGCCAAGCCCCGTAAGAGCATCCTGCGTGACCATCTCCTGAAGAGTTTGAAACTCGATAGCGGTGCGCAGACAGCGAGACAGGGTTCCCAGTGCCTGTTCTACGCTCAGCAGCTCGTTTTCGTTAAAGCGTTCCCGGCGACATAGAGTGACGCGACCGAGCGCCATTTGGTCCAGATTTAAGGTGTAGTTGGCATTGTGGTGACGACGGTTGCCAAGATTTAGGTCCGCGGCGTCGGTTATGGCCTCATAGGTCAACCCATCTGCCAGTCCCAAATCACTGCACCAGCGAAAAAACAAGGAGATTAGCGATTCCACCTCGTTGCAACCTATCAAGCGCTGCATCAGCAGGAGTTGCTGTTCGGCTCCACCGTTCCAGCTGTTGGGTAAATCAGCCAGCGCTTGACCCGTGGGTAAGTGTGCACGTGTGTTGGCTGCTACGGCATCGGTGTTCGGCTTACTGCTAAAGGGGATTACTTTTTCCATCGCTTGGGCCTTATCGCTGACACTGGTCGGTCATTGTTGTTTGCGTTAAAGCTGTATTAGCAATCGTCGTGCCAGGTATTTTTATGGATTTAGCTGTATTTTAGGAGCAATTTCACGGAATTTTTAGGATTTTATTTCTTTTAATTATTTTGTGCCAATAAACTGACATAAGCGTCCGACGCGATGTCCGTCGCAGCGCAGGTGTTGTCAAATTTATGTCATGTATGTCGCGGGTGTGGTGCGGGGGTAGGTTCAGGCTTTACCCAGCGTTCGACTGTCGCTTTGGTGTTCTCGAGATCCGCTGAGGGAGTACAAATCAGGGCCTCCGTCCTCACGGCGCAGGACATCAAGCGCGCCGCGGGTGCGGTCTTGTAAGCGAAGAATTAAGCCCCCATTGCGACGATTGCTCTCCTGGCATTGGGTTGCCAGGCTGATTAACTGGTTTTGCAGGTCAATATCTGTCGCATTGTCGCCGCAGTGACTTACCAGGTCTCCAAGAGGGCTGTCTGGGCTTAGGCCAAGGCCGTGCATCCAGCCGATACGTCGCTCCTGTTGTGCTCGATGTGCAGCGACGGCGGCGTTCTTTGTCGTGGTGGCGCGCTCAAGTTCTTCAACCTGATTATTGACGAGAGCCTGATGCTCAGCGTCAAGAGCCTGTTCAAGCGCCGTCAAAGTGCTCAATTCAGCTTTTAAAAGAGGGGTTAGTTGTCCTGAGTCAGCGCTCATGCGCAGGAAGTCTCGGTCTAGCCGAGCTCTACTTCGCTCTGAAGCAGGCTGTCGACAATGCGGGCAGGGTCTACTTCGTAGCTACCGTCACTGATCGCCTGTCGAATGCTGTCTACCCGGGCCTGGTCAACGCCGGGCAACTCGCGCAGTTGATTCTCGAGCGACAGCAGGTCTGATGCAGTGCTTGTAATCGAGACAGATTCACCGCTGGTTGCCGACGATGATTCGGTGCCCGCACTGCCATTCACATCGGTGCCACGGCGAGTCACTTGTTCGGTGTCGCTGCGCGTTTGGCGAATATTGACGTTGTTGTCTACCGGATTCATGTCTCTTCCATCTTGTCGTCGGCCGCTATACGGGGCTTTACGATCAATATTTTCGATTTCAGTCTGTGTAGCGACAGAAACTGTAAAAAGTTTAGCACAATCGCTGATTTCAGCCCCTTTTCGTGTTCCTGCAGTCCTGCGCTTCTGTGGGCCTTATCACGGTATGCGAATACTGCCATCAGACAGCACCAGGCCCTCGACGCGACGACCAGATACGAGGTTGGTCACCAGTAAGCGGTCTCCCTTTGCACCGCTTCCCATCGCTTTACCCTGCATGCGCACCTCTACCCCAGCTCCACCCGCAATCAGGGTGACCATCTGGCCGCGGGTTACCAGCTCCGGAAGGTCCACGTGTCCATGTCGTAGCGTCGATCCCGCAGGCAGGGGGCGTTTTAGCTCCATGCCGGCGGCCATAGCGGGGTCAATGATGATGTCATTGGCCCGCGTGGTTATTCGTCGGGTCACTATTTCAAAATCTGAGGGGCCGAGGATCGTGCCCCGAGGCAGCGCTCTTACCAGCACTGGAAGATCCAGTGATGCACTGACTTCTGCGCGCAGATACAGGGTCCAGGGCACGCTGCCACTGCAGCGTACGCCATAGCTGACGGGACCCAACACCCGGCCACTGTGCGGACGAACAATCTCCAGTTCTTGATCACAGAGCGTGGGACGGAGCCGTTGATCCAGAGGGCGGACTCGAACCTCTACGCGGTCCAGACCTTGTTCTGATGCGGCCTGAAGTGCAGCGAACTCCACGAGATTGAGAATGTCATCGTGGGGTTGTGCTGTCTGCGAAGCATTGGCTGCGAAGCTGTGCAGGGCGAGACCGGTCATGAGGGCGAGCAGGATTTTTCGGGCTGGTTGAGACCCTTCTGCTTTACTGTCGTGCAGTCTACTGTTAAGGACTTGTGTCATTTATCTGACGCTTCCTGCTTCTGAAACGGGTTTACAACTTGCGCAGCAGGTTTCATGCCATCGCCAAAAATCCCAAGTGGGCCTCTGTGTCGATGTCGGCTTTGCCGGGGTGGCAAAGCTTGCCGCTGCGGCTAAGCATTGCCGCGCTCAGGCCCTCATGAATACCCTTAAAATATTGTTTTTATTAATAATTTTTATTTGGCATGAGATTTGAATGGATACGCATGAAGCATCACGAAGGACGTTATTGAAATGGGAACACTAGACAGCGCTTTGGGGATCTCACCACAAGTTCTGGCACTTCGGGCGCAGAAGACAGAGCTTTTGGCCGCCAACATCGCCAATTCTGACACTCCCGGCTACAAAGCGCGGGACATTGACTTCTCTGCAGCCATGCGCAGTGCCAGTGGGGCACAGGACGAAATGACTCGCACCCATGCCGCGCACCTGAACACCTCAGGCACGCCGGGCAGTGTGGAGCCGATGTATCGCCTGCCCTCACAGCCCTCGTTGGACGGTAACACCGTGGAGTCGCAGCGCGAGCATGCGGAGTTCATGGACAACGCCATGCGTTACCAGGCGAGTTTGAATCTGCTGGACGGGCGCATCAATAGTTTGCGCACGGCCATCCGCGGACAAGTTTAAGGACGCCATAAATCATGAGCTTATTTGACGCTATTAGCGTGGCAGCAACATCTCTGGATGCGCAAAGCACGCGACTCAACACCATATCCAGCAACCTGGCTAACGCTAATGCGGTTAGCAGCAGTGCTGAGGAGACCTACCGAGCGCAATACCCCGTTTTCGAAACCATGCTCAACGAGCTTCGGACCGGTAGTGGTATGGACGCGGTTGCAGGCGTGCGGGTTTCTGGCATCACGCAGTCGGATCTACCGGCGGTGCGGGAGTACGTGCCAACACACCCCATGGCAGACGATGAGGGGTTTATCTACCGTCCGGCGATCAACAGCGTTGAAGAAATGGCCAACATGATGGAGGCCTCGCGATCCTATCAGGACAGTATCGAGGCCATGAATACCGCGAAACAGCTCATTCTTCGAACTCTCACTCTTGGCCGCTAAGTTCACACGGAGCAACGACTAACAATGGATTCACTAACATCAATCAATGAGCTGTTTCCGTCCTCCACACCTTTGGGCAATGAAAAAGCCGGCTCCGTCGAAGATATGGGTTCTGATGATTTTTTGACCCTGATGGTGGCGCAGCTCGAAAACCAGGATCCGTCCAAGCCCATGGACAATATGCAGTTTATGGGACAGCTAGCCCAGTTCGGCACGGTCTCGGGTATTCAGGAACTGAATGAAGGCTTCTCGGGTTTGAGCAATGCCCTAAGTGGTGGGCAGGCCCTGCAGGCAGCATCTTTGGTTGGTCGCAGCGTTGTCACGGACAGCAATCTGGGGTCGCTCAGCGAGGTGGCTGATGCTGAAGGTGAGCTGGGCCTGGTTTTAGACGCGACCGTGGAGTTTGGAGGTAGTACCTCGGGCGGCAACTTCTTCGTGCAGGACCTTGCGGGTCGTCTTGTGTACAGCTCGGCCTTGCCGCCGTCAGCCGGGGGGCAACTGCCGGTGCGTTGGGATGGTCGTAACGCGCAGGGAGAGCTTTTGCCACCGGGTACCTATCGGGTTTCTGCTGAGGCAGTGGTGGACGGGCAAAGCACCGCGGTATCAGTTTATGCACACCAACGGGTTGATTCAGTTGCTGTGGATGGGGCTCAGGGAGCGGTAACTCTGAACCTTGCCAACGGCAGCAATGTAGCACTGGAACAAGTTAAGCAGTTTTTATAGCGAAACCACTCTTGAAGGAGAGTCAGTATGGCGTTTAGTACAGCAATCTCAGGCATCAATGCGGCAACCGCTGATCTTGGTGTCGTCAGTAACAACATAGCCAACGCATCTACCACGGGTTTTAAAGCCTCACGTGCTGAGTTTGCTGATGTCTATGCGACGAGCCTCCTCGGCGCCGGGTCAAACGCGATCGGTAAAGGCGTAGCGCTCGCGGGAGTGACCCAGGAGTTTGGTCAGGGAAACATTACCTTTACCAATAACTCTCTGGACCTTGCGATTAACGGCAACGGATTTTTTC